>NZ_JBIBFQ010000011.1:0-68461 GCF_042955955.1 Streptomyces sp. NPDC008317 | reverse complement strand
GTTGTGGGGTTGCCCGCGGTTGTTGGCGGGGGGGGGGGGGGGGAACGGGGGGGGGGCCCCGGTGGGGCGGTAGGGGGGGGGGCCCCGGGGCCCCCCGGCCCCCACCGCCCTGACCAGTCAGTTCAACAAACGGGCCGCGCCCGGATGTCAGCTACAACCGCTCGTCGATCCGCAGCCCTCGCACAGGTAGCAGCTCCCCGCGCGGCGCATCTTGGTGCCGCAGGAGAAGCACAGCGGCGCGTCGGCGTTGAGGCCGAGCTGGATCTCCAGCAGTTCCGTGGAGTTGTGCGCTTCCTTGGGCGCCGGTACCGCCGCCGCACCCGCTTCGGGCTTGGCCACGGCCAGCGGCTTACGGGGTTCTGCCTCGCGGACCTCGCGCGGCGCGGACTGCGCCAGGCCCTCGACGTCGACCTCTTCCTCGGCGGCCTCGTAGGAGCCGGTGTCCAGGTGGCGCTGCCGCTCGGGCGCGGAATGGATGCCCAGCGCGGAGCGGGTCTCGAAGGGCAGGAAGTCCAGCGCCAGGCGGCGGAAGATGTAGTCGACGATCGACTGCGCCATCCGTACGTCCGGGTCGTCGGTGAGACCGGCGGGCTCGAAGCGCATGTTGGTGAACTTCGAAACGTAGGTCTCCAGCGGGACGCCGTACTGCATGCCCACCGAGACGGCGATGGAGAAGGCGTCCATCATGCCCGCGAGGGTGGAGCCCTGCTTGGACATCTTGAGGAAGACCTCGCCGAGGCCGTCGTCCGGGTAGGAGTTCGCCGTCATGTAGCCCTCGGCGCCGCCGACCGTGAAGGACGTGGTGATGCCGGGACGGCCCTTGGGCAGGCGCTTGCGGACCGGACGGTACTCGACGACCTTCTCGACTGCGGCGGGCGCCTCGGCGGCGGCCTCGGCCGGCTTCTCGTCCTTCTTCTTGGCCGAGAGGGGCTGGCCGACCTTGCAGTTGTCGCGGTAGATCGCGAGCGCCTTCAGGCCGAGCTTCCAGCCCTCGAAGTAGACCTCCTCGACCTCTTCGACGGTCGCCGTCTCCGGCAGGTTGACCGTCTTGGAGATCGCGCCCGACAGGAACGGCTGGGCGGCGGCCATCATCCGTACGTGACCCATGGCGGAGATCGCGCGCTCACCCATGGCGCAGTCGAAGACCGAGTAGTGCTCGGGCTTCAGACCCGGGGCGTCGATCACATTGCCCTGCTCGGCGATGTGGGCGACGATCGCCTCGACCTGCTCGGCCTGGTATCCGAGCCGCTTGAGGGCCGCGGGCACCGTGTTGTTGACGATCTGCATCGAGCCGCCGCCGACGAGCTTCTTGAACTTGACCAGGGCCAGGTCCGGCTCGACGCCCGTGGTGTCGCAGTCCATCATCAGGCCGATGGTGCCGGTCGGCGCGAGCACCGACGCCTGCGCGTTACGGAAACCGTTCTTCTCGCCCAGCCGGACGACGTCCTGCCAGGCCTCGGTGGCCGCGGCCCAGACGGGGGTGTCCAGGTCGTCCACGCGGGTGGCGGCGCCATTGGCGTCGGAGTGCTGCTTCATGACGCGCTTGTGGGCGTCCGCGTTGCGGGCGTAGCCCTCGTACGCGCCGACGACCGAGGCCAGTTCGGCGGAGCGCTTGTAGGAAGTGCCGGTCATCAGCGAGGTGATGGCACCAGCGAGGCCGCGACCGCCGTCGGAGTCGTACGCGTGGCCGGTCGCCATCAGCAGCGCGCCGAGGTTGGCGTAGCCGATGCCGAGCTGGCGGAAGGCTCGGGTGGTCTCGCCGATCTTCTGGGTCGGGAAGTCGGCGAAGCAGATGGAGATGTCCATCGCGGTGATGACCAGCTCGACGACCTTGGCGAAGCTCTCGGCGTCGAAGGACTGGTTGCCCTTGCCGTCGTCGCGCAGGAACTTCATGAGGTTGAGCGAGGCGAGGTTGCAGCTCGAGTTGTCGAGGTGCATGTACTCGCTGCACGGGTTCGAGGCGGTGATCCGGCCCGTCTCCGGCGAGGTGTGCCAGCGGTTGATCGTGTCGTCGTACTGGATGCCCGGGTCGGCGCAGGCCCACGCGGCCTCGGCGAGCTTGCGGAAGAGCGCCTTGGCGTCGACCTCCTCGATGACCTCACCGGTCATCCGGGCGCGCAGCCCGAACTTCGAGCCGGACTCGTACGCCTTCATGAACTCGTCGTTCACACGGACGGAGTTGTTGGCGTTCTGGTACTGCACCGACGTGATGTCGTCGCCGCCCAGGTCCATGTCGAAGCCCGCGTCGCGCAGGGCGCGGATCTTCTCTTCTTCCTTGACCTTGGTCTCGATGAACGCCTCGACATCGGGGTGATCGACGTCCAGGACGACCATCTTGGCGGCGCGGCGGGTGGCGCCGCCCGACTTGATGGTGCCCGCGGAGGCGTCCGCGCCGCGCATGAAGGAGACCGGTCCCGAGGCGTTGCCGCCGGAGGAGAGCAGTTCCTTGGAAGAGCGGATCCGGGAGAGGTTCAGGCCGGCGCCGGAACCGCCCTTGAAGATCATGCCCTCTTCCTTGTACCAGTCGAGGATCGACTCCATGGAGTCGTCGACGGACAGGATGAAGCAGGCGGAGACCTGCTGGGGCTGAGCGGTGCCGACGTTGAACCACACCGGGGAGTTGAAGCTGAACACCTGGTGCAGCAGCGCGTAGGTCAGCTCGTGCTCGAAGATCTCGGCGTCCGCGGGGGAGGCGAAGTATCCGTGGTCCTCGCCCGCCTTGCGGTAGGTGAGCACCACTCGGTCGATGAGCTGCTTCAGGCTCTTCTCGCGCTTGGGGCTGCCCACCGCGCCGCGGAAGTACTTGCTGGTGACGATGTTGACCGCGTTCACCGACCAGGAGTCGGGGAACTCGACGCCACGCTGCTCGAAGTTGATCGAGCCGTCGCGCCAGTTGGTCATGACGACGTCACGGTGCTCCCAGACCACTTCGTCGTACGGATGCACGCCGGGGGTGGTGTGGATGCGCTCGATGCGCAGACCCTTGCTCGCCTTGGATCCCTTGGTACGGGAACCGCGTGCCGGGCCGCTCGTCGTCTCTGTCATTCCGCCTCCCTATACGGGCGAAAACGCCCTAATGTGCGCGGATCTTCCCGCAACACGGTGATGTCTGCCGCCTCGGCGCACCTGGCGCTCCGGCAAATCTGTGGGTCCCCGCCGTTCCGCTCAGTCGGCGGCGACTGCGGGCGCGGGGACTCCGAGGTCCTCGTCGAGCCCGCCGGGAGTGGTGGGTGGCAGCTGCTCGCGCAGCTCCGTGATGGCCGTCTCGAAGTCCTCGAGCGAGTCGAACGCCCGGTAGACCGAGGCGAAGCGCAGAAACGCGACCAGGTCGAGGTCCTGCAGCGGACCGAGTATGGCCAGTCCCACGTCGTGGGTCGACAGCTCGGCGCTGCCGGTGGCCCTGACCGCCTCCTCGACGCGCTGCCCGAGCTGGGCGAGGGCGTCCTCGGTGACGGGGCGGCCCTGGCATGCCTTGCGCACGCCCGCGATGACCTTGCTGCGGCTGAAAGGCTCGGTCACTCCGCTGCGCTTGATGACCATCAGTGACGCGGTCTCGACCGTGGTGAAACGGCGACCGCAGTCCGGGCACTGCCGACGGCGGCGGATCGAGGTGCCGTCATCGGTGGTGCGGCTGTCGACGACGCGGCTGTCGGGGTGCTTGCAGAAGGGGCAGTGCATGGTTCCCGGCTCCCTTCCTCACCCGCGGTGAGCGCACGACAAAATGGCCTTCGGGGAGCCTTGCCGGCCCCTCGAAGCAGTCCCAAGCATAGGCGATCCCGCGGAGTTTGGGGCCGCCGGCCCCCCGCGAAACCACTACGGGTGGTGGCTGGTGCATATACAACCACTAGATCTGGGGGCGGCGGGCAAACACCGCCGCTCCGCGTGTCGCGCACGCGGCCGGAGGTGAGCCTAGGGGAAGTGTCGTGACGGCCCGCCGCCGGGGCACGGGTGGCAGACTGAGCCGCACGGAGCCCCCGGGACGCTCGGCAGGCCGTAGATAATCGAACTTCCATTCGACCAATACACCCGATATCTTGATCACGTCAGCGGATTTACGCAGATTCACTCGAACGTGTGTTTGGCGCAACCTTTCGAAACCCACTACCGTTGTACTAACTGCCCGCGACTGCGAAGCGGGCCGGCCGCAGTCCATGCGGTGGGAGAACATCGAAAAGGGGCCGCCGTGACCACCACCGCAGACAGCGCCACATTGACCGCCCATGACCGCTCCCAGGATCGGATCGGCCCGTTGGACGTGACAGGCGAAGACAACAGCCCGAAGCCCGCACGATCGCTCCCCGGGCGGCCCCCCGGTATTCGTGCCGACAGCTCCGGGCTCACCGAGCGGCAGCGCCGTGTCATCGAGGTCATCAGGGACTCCGTGCAGCGTCGCGGATATCCGCCGTCCATGCGCGAGATCGGCCAGGCCGTCGGCCTGTCCAGCACGTCCTCGGTGGCCCACCAACTCATGGCCTTGGAGCGCAAGGGCTTCCTGCGCCGCGACCCGCACCGTCCCCGCGCGTACGAGGTCCGCGGCTCCGACGGCGGCCACCCGCAGCCCACCGACACAGCGGGCAAGCCCTCCGCCTCGTATGTGCCGCTCGTCGGCCGGATCGCGGCGGGCGGCCCGATCCTCGCCGAGGAGTCGGTCGAGGACGTCTTCCCGCTCCCCCGCCAACTGGTCGGCGACGGCGAGCTGTTCGTGCTCAAGGTGGTCGGCGACTCGATGATCGAGGCGGCGATCTGTGACGGCGACTGGGTGACGGTACGCCGTCAGCCCGTCGCGGAGAACGGGGACATCGTCGCCGCGATGCTGGACGGCGAAGCCACGGTGAAGCGCTTCAAGCGGGACAACGGCCACGTGTGGCTGCTTCCGCACAATGCGGCGTACCAGCCCATCCCCGGCGACGAGGCGACGATCCTCGGCAAGGTGGTGGCGGTGCTCCGCCGGGTCTGACCGACCCCAACGAACGGGCCCCGGGACCTCTGCGCCGGTTCCGGGGCCCCGCCATGCCCGCTGAGCGGCCGTCCTCCTGTCGACTGAGCCGTACGACTCCCCCGTGGGCCGCCAGCCTGAAGCCCCGCTCCCGTCGGCCCTGTCCCCGCCCCGTCCCTGCCCTTTCCCCGTCCTGTCAGCCGACGACCGCCGCCGTCGCCGCCGCGTCGATCGCCGCCAGAGAACGCCGGACCTGATTGCGGTCGGTGGTGTACCAGAGGTCGGGCATGGAGGACCGCAGGAAGCTGCCGTAGCGGGCGTTGGCCAGCCGTGGATCGAGTACGGCGACCACGCCGCGGTCGCCCATCGCCCGGATCAGCCGTCCCGCGCCCTGCGCCATCAGCAGGGCCGCGTGGGTGGCGGCCACGGCCATGAAGCCGTTGCCGCCGTGCTCCTCGACCGACTTCTGCCGGGCGCTCATCAGCGGGTCATCCGGCCGCGGGAACGGGATCCGGTCCATCACCACCAACTGGCAGTTCACACCCGGCACATCGACGCCCTGCCACAGCGAGAGCGTCCCGAACAGACACGTCTTGGCGTCCTGCGAGAACGTACGGATCAGCTCACCGAGCGTCTCCTCGCCCTGGAGCAGCACCGGGTGGTCCAGGCGGCCCCGCATGGCCTCCGCGGCGGCCTGGGCGCCGCGCATGGACGAGAACAGCCCGAGGGTACGGCCGCCGGCCGCCTCGATCAGCTCGGCGAGTTCGTCGAGCATGTCCTCGCGGTTGCTATCCCTGCCCGGCTGGTTGAGGTGCCTGGCGACGTAGAGGATGCCCTGCTTGCGGTAGTCGAAGGGCGAGCCGACGTCGATGCCCTTCCACTGCGGGACGTCCTCGCCCTCGGTGCCCTCGGGGGCCAGGCCAAGCGAGGCGGCCACCCCGTTGAAGTCGCCGCCCAGCTTGAGGGTGGCGGAGGTGAGCACCACCGAGCGCTCGGTGAAGAGCTTCTCGCGCAGCAGTCCGGACACGCTCAGCGGGGCGACCCGCAGCGAGGCCCCGTACCGGTCGTGCCGCTCGCACCACACCACGTCGAATTCGGAGCCGAGCACCAGCCGCTCGCTGACCCCGTGGATGTGCTCCACCGCGGCGAGTGCCTGCTTGCGGACCGCGTCCTCGTCCTGCACGGACTTGTCGCGGGTGTCGCCGATGGCGGTGATGACCTGGCGGCAGGCGTCGCGCAGCGCCGCGAGGACGTACGCCAGATCCTCGGGGATCTCCTCCAGGCGTCCCGGCAGGGCCAGCTCCATCACGCGCTCGAAGCCCTCGGCGGCGGTGAGCAGGGCGTCCGCGGCCTTCTCGTTGACCAGCCGGGACGCCCGCTTCACCGCGCGGTTGACGGCGCCCGGGGACAGCTCGCCGGTGGCGACCCCGGTGACGCGGGAGACCAGTTCGTGCGCCTCGTCGATGATCAGGACCTCGTGGCCCGGCAGCACCGGGGCGCCCTCGATGGCGTCGATCGCCAGCAGCGCGTGGTTGGTGACCACCACGTCGGCCAGTTTGGCGCGCTCACGGGCGGCCTCGGCGAAGCACTCGGCGCCGTAGGCGCACTTGGTGGCGCCCAGACACTCGCGCGAGGTGACCGACACCTGGCTCCAGGCGCGGTCGGAGACGCCGGGGGTGAGGCCGTCCCGGTCGCCGGTCTCGGTCTCGTCGGCCCAGTCGCGCAGCCGCAGCAGGTCCTGGCCGAGCTTGCTGGTCGGCGCGGCGGCCTCGAAGGGGTCGAAGAGACCGTCCTCCTCGTCCTGCGGCACGCCCTCGTGCAGGCGGTGCAGGCACAGGTAGTTGGAGCGGCCCTTGAGCATCGCGTACTGCGGCTCACGGCGCAGCAGCGGCTTCAGCGCGTCGACGGTGCGCGGCAGGTCGCGCTCGACGAGCTGGCGCTGGAGCGCGAGGGTGGCGGTGGCCACCACCACGCGCTCGCCGTGGGCGAGCGCGGGCACCAGATAGCCGAGCGATTTTCCGGTGCCGGTACCGGCCTGGACGAGCAGATGGGACTGGTCGTCCACGGCGGCCTCGACGGCTTGGGCCATGGTGACCTGACCGGCCCGCTCGACACCTCCGACGGCGGTGACGGCGGCGTGCAGCAGGTCGGTGAGCGCGGGTGGGGGCGTGGCAGTCATAGGGAGGCAAGCCTAGAGGGCCGCACTGACATCGCCGTCCGCGCCAGGTGCCGCGGATCGTTCGGCGGACCGTTCAAGTCGGGCGGTGATAGCTTCTGGACACATGCCGTTCGAGCGCCGCCTGACTCTGGATGCCTCCGCCGCGGAATATGTGATCGACGTCGCGAATGTGGTGCGTGAACCGGCGCTCGGCGGGGAACGGGCGGCGGATCTGGCCCGGTTGTCGGGTCTGCTGGACGCGCTGGCGGAATTCACCCGCGATCCCGCCGTCCAGGTGTACGCGATCACCGACCGCTCCCTGCTGACCGACGGCCGTCTGACGCCCGAGGAGCGGCAGAGTCTGGACCGCTGGTATCTCGAAGGGCTGCTGGAGGTCCTGCCGAGGGCCGACGACCGCATCCTGGAGCTGGCCGACGCGCTGGAGCTGCGGGTGGTCAGCGCGGACAATTTCCTGGACTTCCACCGCGCCTATCCGTGGATTCCCGGCAACCGGGACCGTTTCCTGCGGCCCTTCCTCCAGCCGGACGGCGTGATCGGCGTACGGCCGCGGATCATGCCGGTGCCTCCCGAGTGGCAGGTCTCCCGCAAAGAGGAGGAAGGGCTGCTCCTGGAGGCGGGCGTGTACCGCCGCTGGGACCGGTCGGCGCACCGGGCGGTCCTCAGCCGTGACTGGCGTTGTCCCGAGGCCGACTGCCCGCTGTTCGGCGCCGCCGACCGGCCGAGCACCGCGCTCCCCCGCCGCCGGAAATCCCAGGTTCTCTGCCCGACGCACGGGCTGCCCCTGGCGGACGCGGGTCCCCGTCCGTCCCGCGCGCAGGTGAAGGTGGTCATGGACGGAACGGTGCGGGGCCGCTTCATGGTGACGGCGGGCGAGCCGCTCGCGGTCGGCCGGGCGCCCGCCGACGGCGGTGTCGTTCTCGGCGCCTGGATCGACGACACCGAGGTCGAGTCGGTGAGCCGTACCCATGTGATGGTCAGTTACGACGGCACAGGGCTGAGCGTGGTGGACGAGCGCAGTGCGAACGGCACCTGGGTGCGGCGCCGTCGCCCGACTGGTGACGAGTTGGTGCCGCTGCCGCACGGCGCGCTGTGGCATCTACGCCAAGGGGATTCCGTCGTCCTGCACGAACGGCTGGAACTGCTGCCCAGCGGCCGTCAGTTCGTCTTCGAGGAGGACCCGGCGGACGGTACCGTCGGACCGCGGGTGAGCGCGGACGCGGCGGGTCCCACCATGATGGCCGTACCGTGGCCGCCGGGGCAGGAGCCCGGGTGAACCGGGCCGCGACGGCGAACGAGCGGGGACGAGGACGACGTGTCGGGGGAGATCGGGATCGGTACGGTCCTCAGCGACCGGTACCTCCTGGAGGAGTCGCTGGGCGGCGGCGGGTACGGGCAGGTCTACGCGGCTCTCGACCGGAGCCTGGGGCGGCGTGTCGCGGTGAAGGTGCTGACGCTGCGCGCCGATTGGGGCGACGGGGAGCGTGACGAGCGCCAGGGCCGGTTCCGCAGGGAGGCGATGGCCGCCGCCGCGCTGAGCCATCCCAATGTGGCCACCGTCCATGACGCGGGCGAGCACCAGGGCAGGCCGTTCATCGTCATGGAATTGCTGCGCGGCGCGGACTTCCGCCAAGTGCTGCTGGACCGCGGCGGACTGCCGGTGGCCGATGTCATCGCCTATGGCATGCAGATCAGCGCCGGGCTGCGGCACGCGCATGAGCGCGGGCTCGTCCACCGGGACATCAAGCCGGAGAATCTGATGCTTCTCCCGGACGGCGTCGTCAAGATCTGCGACTTCGGCCTGGTGGCGCACCGCGACGACAGCGCCACGCGGTACACCGATCCGCGGGCGGTCATGGGCTCACCGCCGTACTTCTCGCCCGAGCAGGCGCGCGGCGCCGAGGTGACCGCGCGGTCCGACCTCTATTCGCTCGGCTGTGTGCTGTACGCGATGCTCGCCGAGGGACCGCCCTTCTCGGCCGGGACATCCGTGGGATACGCGTACATGCACGTCCACGAGGCGCCGGAGCCCATCGAGCGGCGGCGCCCCGAGGTGCCCGCCGGACTCGCGCGCCTGGTGCACCGGATGCTCGCCAAGAAGCCGGACGACCGGCCCGCCGACGCCGGGGAGGTGGCCGAGCGGCTGCGCGCGCTGATGCGGCCCGCTCCCGTACGGCGCAGTCCCACGGTGCTGGACCAGAGCGCCGGCCATGTGCTGTGGGCGCTGCTGGAGGACGCCGAGGGGCTGCTCGCCGCGGACCGGTTCACCGACGCGGACGAGCGCTACTGGCAGGCGCTCCAGCACATCGCGCGCCAGGGTGCGGAAAACGAGGCCGCACCATTTGCGGCGCTATTCGGCCGGGCGCGGGCCCTGGAGGGTCTGAACGGCACGACCGCCGTCGTCCGCCGCTTCGAGGAGCTGTCGGCCGACGCCGCGCAGGCGCTGGGCCCCGAGCACCCGCTGGCCCGTTGCATCGCCGCCTACGCGGAGGTCAGAGCAGTACGCGGACGGTGACGTCGGCGGCGAGCCGGAGGGTGTCGCCGGGGCGTATGGGTGCCCGCTCGCCGGGCGCGAGCCGGTAGCCGTGGACGAAGGTGCCGTTCGTGGAGCTCTCGTCGGAGATCCAGGCGGAGCCGTCGGGCTCGACGCCGATCATGGCGTGGATACGGGACAGATTGTCGTGCGCGGCGAGGAAGGGCACGGCGGGGCAGTGCTTCGGGTCGCGGCCGAGCCGGATCGAGTTGGCCGGCTCCACCGCGACGATCTCGCCGCTGGGGAACCGCAGTCGCAGCGCCCGCGGCGGTGCGTCCCTGCGCGTCTCCAGGGGTCGGGGCAGCGCTCCGGGGATCACGTTGATCACTCGGGTGTGTTCGGAGTCGGCGCCGTGGGCGCTCGGCAGCAGCGCGGTCGGTTCCGGGGATGCCTCGGGGGCGGCTCCCTGCGGCGGGGTCTGCGCGGCGCGGGCCGCGGCCATCAGCGAGAAGGGCACGAAGCAGCCCTGGCAGAGCAGTTGTCCCGGCCGCACGGCCGTACCGCACTCCGGGCAGGGTTCGGCGCCCGCTGCCTCCCGCATGGCCGCCCCCACCTTTCCGCGGTGATTCCCGTACGCGTTCCGTACGGGATTCCGTACCGGGTCCCCGTGCTCGGATCGTATCGGCTCGGCCGCGGCGCGCCTCAGGGACGGGGAAGGTGGAGGGGGTTGGCGACCGTGCCGTGCACGGCGGCGTGCGGGCGCTGCGACCGGTCGCGGTAACCGTCGAGGTGCAGCCGATTGCGGTTGAGGCAGAGCCGGTCGATGCGGGGCGTAAGGAGGTCGAAGGCGGCGAAACGTTCCTTGAGTTCGGGAAAGCGCTCCTGGTGCCGGATGATCTCGTCCCGCACTAGGGTCCAGAATTCGGCTTCGGGCACGTCCAGTTGTGCCTCGCACAGGGGCGCGAGATAGCGCAGGACCCCGATGAAGAGGCCCGCGTGGATGAACTGGGTGAGGAATTCGGGCCGTTCGGTGAGCAGCACCTGGCGTACGTCGTCCGGCATGCCGTCGTGTTCGGGAAGTGGGTCCGCGGAAACGTTGATGTCGTCGACGAAGTCCTTCACCGCGAGGCGTACCGGGATGTCGTGCTCGTCGTAGACCACGATGGTGTTCTCGCCGTGCGGGGAGAAAACCGTGCCGTATTGGTAGAGAAAACGCAGGAGGGGCGGCAGCAGCGCCGCGAAGAGGTGGCGCAGCCAGACGCGGGGCGCGAGACCGGACCGGTCGACGAGTTCGGCGGTGAAGGATCGCCCGTTCGGGTCGGTGTGCAGCAGCGCGGCGAGGGTACGGGCGTGTTCTCCCGGTTCCAGATGGGCGGCCAGCGGCTCGCGCCAGATGCAGCCGAGCAGTTCGCGGTACTGGTACGGGACGGTGGGCAGCCGGTCGTACTGCGGGTGCTCGACGGTGACGGAGGCGACCTCGCCGAGCAGGATCACCCGCGTCTCGTCCCGCAGGAAGGGGTCGGCGTCCCGCAGTCCTCGCACCCAGGCGGTGACGGCCGGGGCGGCCAGCGTGCGTTCCGTCGGCAGGCCGCGCCAGACCAGGGTGTTGAGGACGGACAGCGGGAGCTTGACGGTGCGCCGGTGCGGGCGGCTGGTGTTGAGGAAGGTGCGGATCGACTGCTGGGGCAGCCGCAGGTCGTTGTCAGTGGTGAGGTGGAGGATGGATCCGTCGCTGATCGCGGGAGCGAAGAGCGGCGCGATCACCTGGTCCCACTGCCAGGGGTGGACGGGCAGCAGCAGGTAGTCGGCGGGGTCGCGGTTCCGGTCGGCGATGGTGTGCCGGAAGGTGTCGAGGGTGCCGGGGGTGAGTTCTTCGGCGTAGAGGAGATCGGGGGTGGCGAGCGTGGAGATACCGCGGTATTGGGCGAGGTCGCGGTGTACGGCGATCCAGGGCAGGCGCTCCGGCTTGCGCGCCTCGGGTGCCCAGCGGGCGGCGTCGGCGGCGGAGAAGCCGATACGTCCCTTGTTGGCGACCAGCCAGGGGTGGCCGGTCTGGTGGCCTTCGAGGTCGGCGTAGTCCAGGTCGGCGAGTTCGGCCGCCGTCAGCGCGGTGCTGTCGAGCCGCACGTCGGCGCGGAGCGTCGCGAGGAGTTCCTGGATCAGGTGCCCTGTGGTGTCACCGCTCAGGCCGAGCACGCTCTCGTGGCCGTGCAGCAGGAAGTGCAGCGGGTCACCGGTCGGCGTGACGCTGTCCGCGTCCACGTACCAACTGCCGTACGCGCCGCGGCGGGCACGGAAGCGGTAGGTCACGTCCGGGCTGAGCCGTAGCCGGTACGCGGTCGGGCCCTCGGCGGGCTCCGGTTCGGGGACGATCACCTCCTCGTACGCGAACTCGGCGAGCATCTTGGCCAGCAGGCGCCTGGCCGCGTGCTGCCAGGCGGCGGAGTCGGATACGGAGGGGGTGAGCACAGTGGGGCTCCTGCGGTGGGGACCTGGTGACCTGGAAGGCAGGGGTGAGGAGGGTTCGGGGAACCGCCGTCGAGGCAGCGCCCGAAGGACGCGGTGTCGGGGCGCAGGCGTTGCCGGCCGGGCTCAGAGCCGGTGGCGCAGCGAACGGTCGCGGATCATGAGGGCCGCCCGCTTGCCGGGCAGTTCGAGTTCCGCGGACAGGCGGAAGCCCGCGGTGAGGAAGGCGGCGACGGAGGGAGTGTTGCGCAGGTCGGGTTCCGCGATCACTCGTGGGCAGCCGGGGCGGTGGTCGAGGACGATGTCGCACACGGCGCGCAGCAGCGTGCCGCCGAGGCCGCGTGCCCGGTCGGCGACGCCGCCGATGAGCAGGTGGACGCCGATGTCGTGCGGCCGGGCCGGATAGAAACGGGCGACCGGGTCCAGATCGGCGCGGTAGATCTCCCAGTAGCTCATCGGCGTGCCGTCCAGCACGCCGAGGCAGGGCACGCTGCGTCCGTCACCCTCGGTCTGGCCGCGCAGGTGCCGCTCGGTGACGCGCTCGTCGCCGGCCAGTTCCCAGAATTCGGCGACGGCCGGGTCGTTCATCCAGCGAGTGAGCAGCGGCAGGTCGCGGTCGACGCGGACCGGCACCAGCCGGAAGGAGCCTGCGGGGGTCTCGACGGCCGGCCAGGAGGCGGCCGCGCCGAGGAGTCCTGGCCTCGCGGCGCCCGCCGGGTCCTCGGTGTCCGGTTCGGCGGCGTCGAACGCCGTCGCGGCGAAGAGGGCCAGGACCTCGGGCGGCAGCTTCAGGTCGAGGGTGTCCTCGGTACTGGAGTCGGCGGGTGTCACGGAAGCTCCTTCCTCTCCTGAGCGGGGTCCGGTCCTCGTCGGGGATCCGGGCCGGTTCCCGGCGGGGATCCGGTGCGGGTCCGGGGGCGAGGACCGGGGACGGGCGCGCGGCCGGACGGTCCGCTCAGACGGTCAGCGGGTTGGGCATGGTGATGTAGACCGACTGGGTGTCGACCGGTCCGACGAGTTCGTCCATTCCGTACAGCCTGGTCAGCAGATTGGCCTTGCTGCGCAGTTCCGGGGCGTCCAGCAGCCGGGCGGGAAGGCTGCTGCGGCCTCCCGCGGCGGCGGCCAGGAAGCGGCGGAACGCGGCGAGCAGCACCTGCTCGTCCGCGAGCCGCTGGGAGCCGAAGGCGCCGATGAGGCCGAGGACGTTGTTGACGCCGAGGTAGTAGGCGATCCGCTCGTCCGCGATCTCGTCGGCGACGAAGGTGTCGCTGTCGGCCCCGATGCCCGGCTGCTGGCGTTCCAGCTCCCCGCGGTGCGACTCGCGGAAGTAGTACCCCTGGTTGTCGCGGTAGCGCCCGCCGCAGGGCCAGCCGGAGGCATCGAGCAGGACGAGAGTGTTCTGCTGATGCGCTTCCAGGGCGATGCCCGCCTCGCCGTCGAGCCACAGCACCGGCCGTACGACCGCGTCGAGGTAGCGCAGGAACCACTCGGTGGCGACCGCCGTCGCGGGCCTTCCGGTGCGCTCCGCGAGGCGGGTGACGAGCATGGCCAGCCGGGAGCGCAGCGCGGGCGCGGGAACGCCGGGCCACGGGCGCGGCGAGGTGAGTCCCGCCACGCAGTGCGCCTGGTCGCCGGGGCCGAACGGGCTGTGCCTGAGCACAACGTCAAGGCCGGGCACCGGTGTGCCGTCCGGCGTGTCCACGCCCAGCCAGGCCGGGTCGCGGACGATGTCGAAGCCCGGATGGGCGGCGTGCCAGCGCGCGACGAGCCCGCTGCGCAGCAGCCGGTGCACCTCGGTGCCGCGCCTCAGCTCCTTGCGGAGATTCTCCCTGCGGGAGTTGGTGATGCGCAGCGCCAGGGAGAGCTTGAGCATCGCGGGCGCGTCGGGACGGTAGACGGTCCGCACGGAAGAGGTGGCGTACCACGGGTCGCCGACCGGGCCCAGGTCACGCAGCAGCCCGGCGTCCAACAGCCGCTGGACGGCGGGCCGGTGCAGGATGTCGCGCGCCTGCCAGGGGTGCAGCGGGAGCGGCGCGGTGCCTGCGGGGCACGCGAGTTCTGGCCCGGCCATCGCGGTCAGCAAATCGGCGGCCGGTACGGGTCGGCCGCGGTCGGTCCACGCGGAGTCGGTGGCGAGGACGGCGGCGTCCACGGCGAGCCAGTGCAGCGCGAAGGAGCCGCGCGTCTCGGGCGAGTACGCGGCGCTCTCGCTCTCGCTGAGCCCTTCGCGGGCCTTGGGCGCGGGATGCGTCGGGTGACCGAGGAGCAGGGCCTGTTCCGACTCCAGGAAGGGCAGCTCCGGCTCGGGCCTGCCGGGCCGCGCACGCCGCTCGCTGACGAATACGGCGGTCCTGCGTACCGAATCGGCCACCCTCGCCACCAGGTCGTCGCCCTCGGCCGCCGCGCCGCCGCCTTCACGGGCCAGCAGCGCGGCGAGCGCGACCGCGGTCAGCGGGCGGCTCGGGGCGGTTGTGAGGCGGACCGGTCCGAAGCGGTGGTGACCGGTGGCCGACCAGTGCAGAACAACCGCCTGGGCCTGCGTGCCGCTGGCGGGCAGAGAGATCCGCAGCAGGCTGTCGGCCGGCTCCGTGAGGCCCGTCTCCCGGACCCAGCAGCGCAGCAGATTCTCGGCGCCCGCCGCGTCGGCGACACGGTACGGGTCCGGGTGCTCCAACGGGTCCGGATTCTGGTCGGCCGCGGCGGCGCGCGGTCGCTGCACCGGTACGGCGGCGGCCAGCGGCACCGCCGCGCCGGGCGGCATGGGGGGGCCGGGGTCCACGGGTGCGGTCATGCCAGGGCTCCACTCGTCGGTACCGCGCGGCGGCGCGGCTTCTCGCGGTCGGTCCGCCGGGGTCATGCCGGGCCGCCTCGCGTCGCGGTCCGCGCGGCGTCGATGGCGGCGGCCAGCCGGTCGAGCACGGCTTCGGCCTGTTCGTCGGTGATGGTCAGCGGCGGCAGCAGCCGGATCACGGCGCCGTGCCGTCCGCCCAGTTCGACGATGAGTCCGCGGCGCAGGGCCTCCTGCTGGACGCGGGCGGCGAGCCGGGGCGCGGCGGGAAGCGCTCCGTAGTCGTCGGGCTCGGCTTCGGTGTCGACGAGTTCGACGCCGATCATCAGGCCGCGTCCTCGGATGTCGCCGATGCAGTCGTGGTGCGCGGCGAGTCCGCGCAGGCGGCTGAGCATGCGCGCGCCGACGGTCTCCGCGCGCTCGTGCAGCGCGTGCTGCCGTACGAAGCGGAGCGTGGCCGTGCCGGCGGCCATGGCCAGTTGATTGCCGCGGAAGGTGCCCGCGTGGGCGCCCGGCTGCCAGGCGTCGAGCTCTTCGCGGTAGACGATCACGGCCAGCGGGAGGCTGCCGCCGATGGCCTTGGACAGCACCATGACGTCGGGCACGATTCCGCTGCGCTCGACGGCCCAGAAGGTGCCGGTACGGCCGACGCCCGTCTGCACCTCGTCGACCACCAGCGGGATGCCGCGCGCTGCCGTGATCTCACGCATCCTGCGCAGCCAGGTGTCGGGCGCCGGGATGACGCCGCCTTCGCCCTGCACCGGTTCGAGGAGCATCGCGGCGGGCGGCTGCACCCCGCCCTTGGGGTCGTCGAGGAGATGCGCGGTCCAGCGCGCCGAGAGCTCGGCCCCCCGGTCGCCGCCGATGCCGAACGGGCAGCGGTAGTCGTACGGGTACGGCAGACGGGTGATCCGCGCGTCCGCTTCGCCGACGGCGCCGCGGACCGCCGTGTCACCCGTAGCGGCGAGCGCGCCGGCCGTCATGCCGTGGTAGGCACCGGAAAAGGCGAGGAGTCCGCCGCGCCCGGTGGCGATACGGGCGAGCTTGATGGCCGCCTCCACCGCGTCGGTCCCGGCGGGCCCGCAGAACTGGATGCGGCCGTGCTCGGCGAGTTGAGGCGGCAGCGTCTCGAACAGCGCGGTGGTGAAGGCGTCCTTGACCGGGGTCGCGAGGTCCAGGACGTGCAAAGGAGCGCCCGAGTCCAGGACGCCCCTGATGGCCTCCAGGACGACGGGGTGATTGTGGCCGAGAGCGAGGGTTCCCGCACCGGACAGGCAGTCAAGATACCGGCGGCCGTCGGCGCCCTCCACGGTCATCCCGCGGGCGCGGACGGGTACCACCGGCAGGGACCGCGCATAGGTGCGCGCGGCCGACTCGCGCTGCGCCTGCCTGCGGAGAATCGCCTCCCCCGTCATGGATTCGTCGGCCGGTCCCTCGGCGGACACCTCGGCCGATGCCGCCAGTCGTTGTCCCGGCGCGCTCGAAATGGCGGCCACGTGCTCACTCCTCCGGGTCGGCGTCCAGGCAGTCGTCCCCCGTCCGTACTAACGACTGGGTGACGGCTCGATCACGGGCGGCCCGGAGACTTTCGGCGCGGAACCGGCGAACACCCCCGGCCGTCCCTCACACCAGCGGCATAGTGGTGGCCACCGCGCATCGGGGGCGGCAACTGCCGTACAGCCGAAGACATCTCAGGGGGAGCAGTCCATGTCATCCATACGAAGGCCCTTGGTGGCCGCGGCGGCGGCAGCCGTTCTCCTCGCGGGCACCGCCACCGCGTGCGGGTCGTCCGGTGACTCCGCGGACGCCAAGCCCAGTTCGTCGGTGACGGCGGGCAACAACCTCGGTCTGCCGACGTCCTTCCCGACGAGCCTCGACGACCTGAAGAAGTGGGAGCAGGCGTACAAGAAGGGCGGCTGGAAGAACTGGGACAAGGCGAAGTGGCTGCGCAAGGCGGCGGATTTCGTCAACCCGGTGATCAACGGGCTGTGGAGCGACGACCGCATGAAGGGCGCGGACCAGAGCGACAAGAAGGTGCCGACCAACGTGTCGGCCGACCAGGGCGAGAGCGACCCTGCGCCGGATCCGGTGCAGGCGAGCCGGGTCACGGCGCCCTACCACGAGGCCGCACCTGGTGTCGGAAAACTCTTCTTCGACGGGCCCAAGGGCTCGATGGTCTGCTCGGCGACGGTGGTCCGGGACCCGGCGCATCCGGGCAAGTCGAATCTGGTGTGGACGGCGGGCCACTGCGTGCACGCGGGCGCGTCCGGTGGCTGGTACCGCAACATCGCCTTCGTCCCCGCCTACAACGACACGGGCAAGAGCGCCGCGGCCCTGGAGGGCGCCTCGCGTGATGTGCTGGCGCCGTACGGCGTGTTCTGGGCCGACTGGGCCAGCACCTCCGACCAGTGGATCAGCACGGGCGCCGAGTCCGGCGGCAGCGGTTCGCCGTACGACTTCGCCGTGCTGCATGTGAAGCCGGAGGAGGGCGCGGGCGGCAAGTCGCTGGAGGAGACGGTCGGTACGGCGATGCCGGTGTGGTTCGACGCGCCGTCCGCGACGCGGATCGGGACGATGGGCGCCTGGGGCTATCCCGCGGCGCCCCCCTTCAACGGGCAGCAGATGTACGACTGCGTGGGCAAGCCGGGCCGGCTGTCGCTGAGCGCCCAGGCGCCGACGGAGTACCGGATCGGCTGCACGATGACGGGTGGTTCGTCGGGCGGCGGCTGGTTCGCCGAGCGGCCGGACGGGACGACGGCGCTGGTCAGCAATACGTCGATCGGGCCGGTGACGAACACCTGGCTGGCGGGGCCGCACTTGGGTTCCGAGGCGAAGAAGGTCTTCGACGGGGTGAGCCAGAAGTTCAACTAGCGGACGACGCATGGGTAAGGGGCCGCCTCCAGGAGGCGGCCCCTTACCCATGTCAGTGCGCGCGGCGGCGACCCGGCGTCGAACTGCCGTGGCGCCTCAGCCCTGTCAGGTCCTGGCGACGAGCGTGAACGGGGCCAGTTCCGCGGCCAGTTCCTCGTGCACCCGCACCTTGAGCAGCGTGCCGTCGCCGGTGTGCTCCTCGGAGAGGACCTCACCCGCGGCGTGCACCCGGGAGACGAGACCGCCGTGCGTGTATGGCACCAGCGCCTCGACTTCCACATCGGGCCGCGGCAGTTCCTGGTCGATGATCTCCAGCAACTCGTCGATGCCCATGCCGCTGCGGGCGGAGACCGCGATGGCGTGCTTCTCGTTGCGCAGCAGACGCTGGAGGACCAGCGGGTCCGCGGCGTCCGCCTTGTTGACGACCACGATCTCGGGCACGTCCAGCGCGCCGACATCGCGGAACACCTCGCGTACTGCCGCGAGCTGCTCCTCGGGCACCGGGTGCGAGCCGTCCACCACGTGCAGGATCAGGTCGGCGTCGCCGACCTCCTCCATCGTGGACCGGAAGGCCTCGACCAGGTGGTGCGGCAGGTGCCGCACGAACCCGACGGTGTCCACCAGGGTGTAGAGCCGTCCGCTGGGGGTCTCCGCGCGGCGCACGGTCGGGTCCAGGGTGGCGAACAGCGCGTTCTCCACCAGGACGCCCGCACCGGTGAGCCGGTTGAGCAGCGAGGACTTGCCCGCGTTGGTGTATCCGGCGATGGCGACCGACGGCACCTTGTGCCGCTTGCGCTCCTGGCGCTTGAGGTCGCGGCTGGTCTTCATCTCCGCGATCTCCCGGCGCATCTTGGCCATCTTCTCGCGGATACGCCGACGGTCGGTCTCGATCTTGGTCTCACCGGGACCACGCGTCGCCATGCCGCCGCCGGACGAACCGGCGCCACCGCCACCCATCTGCCGGGACAGCGACTGACCCCAGCCGCGCAGCCTCGGCAGCATGTACTGCATCTGTGCCAGCGAGACCTGCGCCTTGCCCTCACGGGACTTGGCGTGCTGAGCGAAGATGTCGAGGATCAGCGCGGTCCTGTCGACCACCTTGACCTTGACGACGTCTTCCAGATGGATGAGCTGGCCGGGGCTCAGCTCACCGTCGCAGACGACGGTGTCGGCGCCGGTCTCCACGACGATGTCGCGCAGCTCCAGTGCCTTGCCGGATCCGATGTACGTGGCCGGGTCCGGCTTGTCGCGGCGCTGGATGACGCCGTCGAGGACGAGTGCTCCGGCGGTCTCGGCGAGCGCCGCCAGCTCGGCCAGCGAATTCTCGGCGTCGTCGACGGTCCCCGTGGTCCAGACGCCCACGAGCACCACGCGTTCCAGTCGGAGCTGCCGGTACTCGACCTCGGTGACGTCCTCGAGTTCGGTGGAGAGTCCGGCGACCCGGCGGAGCGACGCACGCTCGGAGCGGTCGAATTGGTCGCCGTCCCGGTCCTCGTCGATCTCATGACTCCAGGCGACGTCCTCTTCCATCAGGGCGTCGGCCCGAAGGCTCTCGGGGAGGCGCTGGCGGTTGTTCGAAGAGGAAGAAGAAGAGGAGGTCATTGGATCCTTTGGTCGAGCGGTCAACGAATCGGCGGTGTTTCTGCCGTTACTACGATGGTCGCACGCCGGACACTCGCGGTCACGCGAGTTTCGCCGCGGATACCCGCGAGGGCTGTCCGCCGGCCGACAGGACCGGATCTCCGGCGGCCGTCGCCGGAATCACTCGTGTGGGTGACGATCACCCCGGAACCTACGATCTGCCACCAGACGTTCACTGGGAGTAACGATCGAAGGAGACAGTGATGACCCGCTTCCCGAAGTCCCCGCAGGTGCCCACCCGGGCTTCCGCGCCCGCGTCCCCACGAGAGTCCTCGCGCGCGTCCAAGCGTGTGTACGCCCTGGTCTCAGGGCTGCGCCGCCGTGACGGCCAGTCGCGCCCGGTACACGTCATAGACACCCGGCACCGACCGCATCGCCCGCATCAGGACCGCCAGCGCCTGTGGGTCGGGCAGCTCCACCGTGTACGTGTGCCGCACCCGGTGCTCCTGCGGGGGCTCCACCGCGGCCGAGACGATCCCGACGCCCTGGGCCGCGATGGCCTCGGTGAGGTCGGCGAGCAGGCGCGGGCGGCTCAGCGCCTCGGCGAGGATCGTGGCCCGGAAGCCGTTGGCGGTGCCGTCGTCGCGCCAGCGGACGGGTACGGGCGCCCGTCCCGCCGTGACCATACGGGCGGTGCTCGGACACTCGACGCGGTGGACGGCGACGGTACCGCCGCGGATGACGAATCCGGTGAGGCCGTCCGGAGGCACCGGCGTGCAACAGCGGGCCAGCCGCACGGTCGCGTGCGGCAGGTCGGTGACCGCCACCGGTTCGGCGGCGCGCGCCTGGCCCGCGGCGTGGGTCGGGCGTACCGCAGGGGCCGACGCCGGCTTGTCCTCGTCTGCCGTCGCCGGGTTCTGGGTCAGCCACCTGGTGATGGCGATCCGGGCGGCCGGGGTGATGGCGTGCTCCAGCCAGTCGGCGTCGGGGCCGGAGGTGGCGGAGTCGTCCATCAGGAGCTGGAGGGTGTCGCCGTCGCGCAGCCGGGTCCCCAGCGGCGCCAGCCGCCCGTTGACGCGGGCGCCGACGCACTGGTGACCGGCCTCGCCGTGCACCGCGTAGGCGGCGTCCACGCAGCTCGCCCCGGCGGCCAGCCGCATCGTGCCGATGGACTCGCCGGACTCGGTGGCGAAGACGGTGATCTCGCGGTCCTGGGCGAGGTCATCCCGCAGAGCGGACCAGAAGGTGTCGGGGTCGGGGGCGTCGCGCTGCCACTCCAACAGCCGGGCGAGCCAGCCGGGCTGGGTCGGGTCCACCCTCCCCCAGGTCTCCGCCGCGCTCGCCCCCTGCTCGGCCTCGGCGGCCTGCGGAGTCTCCTCCACGGCGTGCGGGTCACCGAGCGCGATCACCCCGGCTTCCGCGACCCGGTGCATCCGCCGGGTGCGGACCAGGACTTCGGCGATCCGGCCGCGCTCGTCGGCGACGGCGGTGTGCAGCGACTGATACAGGTTGAACTTGGGGGCGGCGATGAAGTCCTTGAACTCCGCGATCACCGGGGTGAAACAGGTGTGCAGCTCACCGAGCACGGCATAGCAGTCGGCGTCCTCGGCGACCACGACGAGCAGGCGGCCGAAGTCGCAACTGCCGAGTTCCGCGCCGCCGCGCTTGAGCAGGACGCGGTGGACGGAGACCGCGTGCCGCGGGCGGATGGCGACCTCGGCGGCGATGTCCGCCTCGCGCAGCACCTTGCGCAGGTCCTCGGCGACAGCCGCGAGGAGGTCGGGTCCGGCGGCGTTCGCGGCGATCATGGCGCGGGTCCTGGCGTGCTCCTCGGGGTGGAGGATCGCGAAGACCAGGTCTTCGAGCTCGGTCTTCAGGGCTTGCACACCGAGGCGTTCGGCGAGCGGGATCAGCACATCGCGGGTGACCTTGGCGATCCGCACCTGCTTCTCGGGGCGCATCACCCCGAGGGTCCGCATGTTGTGCAGCCGGTCGGCGAGCTTGATCGACATCACGCGTACGTCGTTGCCGGTGGCGACGAGCATCTTGCGGAAGGTCTCAGGCTCCGCGGCGGCGCCGTAGTCGACCTTCTCCAGCTTGGTGACGCCGTCGACGAGATAGCTGACCTCCTGGCCGAACTCCTCCCGTACCTGATCGAGCGTCACATCGGTGTCCTCGACGGTGTCGTGGAGGAGGGAGGCGGTGAGGGTGGTGGTCTCCGCGCCCAGTTCGGCGAGGATCAGCGTGACCGCCAGCGGGTGGGTGATGTACGGCTCGCCGCTCTTGCGCATCTGACCGCGGTGCGAGGACTCCGCGAGCACATACGCCCGCCGCAGCGTCTCGATCGCTTCGGGGCCCGCTTCGGGGTGGCGCGCGCGGTGCACCTTGGTGAGGTGCTCGATGGCGTCGGGCACGCGGTCCCGGCCGCTGGGGCCGAGCAGCGCCGCGCGGCCGAGCCTGAGCAGGTCGATCCGGCGCAGTCCACGGCGCGGGGCCCCGGCACTGCGGTCGGCGTCCACCGCGTTGTCTGCGCTCATCGGGCACCTCCAGCAGCCTGAACCGGCTGCGGACGCTCTCCACGCCCCGTGGGGCCGCGCCGGTGATTGATGCTACCGAGCCCACCACGTGCGGCAGTCACGCTCTCGCCGAGAGTGATCCCCATCACCCGTTCGAGGGAACGTGTGCGGGAATCCCGGTCGGATACCGCCGGAAAGGTGGTGGTTCAGGCACCGGGGTCGGCGGAGGGACCGCCGCGCCAGGCCGGGTCGATGACGCCCTCGGCGACGATCACCGCGGGTCCGGTCATCTCGATCTGTCCGTCGGCGGTCTCGGTGATCACCAGTCGGCCGCCGGGAACATCGACGGTGTACGTGACCGGGCGGCCGGTGACGGCCGGGTCGGCGCCGTCGCGGCGGGCCGCGGCGACCATCACGGCGCAGGCGCCCGTGCCGCAAGAGCGGGTCTCGCCGGAACCGCGCTCGTGGACGCGCAGAGCCACGTGGCGCGGCCCGCGGTCGACGACGAATTCGACGTTGGTGCCCGCCGGGTAGGCGTCGGCGGGGGCGACCGCGGGGGCACGGAGGAGGTCACCGGCGTGGTCGAGGGTGTCGACGAAGGCGACGGCGTGCGGGTTGCCCATGTCGACGTGGAGCGCGGGCCAACTGCGGTCGCCCACGGTGACGGTGACGGCGCCCTCGGGAAGCGTGGCGCGGCCCATGCGGACCGTGATGTCGCCGGGAGTGCCGTCGTCGGCGTCCTTGGCGATGTGGACGTCGCGGACGCCGGCGCGGGTGGCGACGGACAGGTCGCCCGCGTCGGTGAGGCCGGTGCGCTGGAGGTAGCGGGCGAAGACGCGGACGCCGTTGCCGCACATCTCGGCGATGCTGCCGTCGCTGTTGCGGTAGTCCATGAACCACTCGGCCCGGTCGGAGAGTGCCGCGGCCTCGGGGTGGCAGGCGGAGCGGACCACGCGCAGCAGGCCGTCGCCGCCGATTCCGGCGCGCCGGTCGCACAGGCGGGTGACGTCGGCCGGGGATAGGTCGAGCAGACCGTCCGGGTCGGGGACGATCACGAAGTCGTTCTCGGTGCCGTGGCCCTTGAGGAAGGCGAGCAGTGCGGTGTCGTGGCGCGCGTCAGTCACGTCATCGATCGTACGCGGGCGACGGAGGGGGACGGGCTGGTGGGCGGGGCCGTCAGCGCAGCCGGGCGACGCGCCATACGGCGAGCACCGCCAGCAGGGCGATCAGCGCGGTGTATCCGGCCACGTAGCGCCAGTCGACACGGGCGCCGGAGCCGCGGGCGGGCAGGCCGGGCCAGGTGTAGCCGACCCGGCGGGCGGCCATCAGGCCCCACCCGGCGGAGCAGCAGCACAGCAGAAGGCCGAGCATGGCGACGACAGGTCCCGCGTCGCCGGATTCGAAGGCGAGGGGGAAGGCGAACATCAGCGATCCGCTCACCGCGAGGGCGATGATCGGGGCGAGTTGCCAGATCCGCAGTCGGCGCTGGGGGCGCAGCTCGCGGAAGGACTGGCCCTCCTCCATCGGCGGAAGGGGCTCGATCGCTTCCAGGGAGCCGAGGGAGTCCAGGGGCTCGAAGGGCTCCAGGGTGTTCCTCGACTCGGGGATCGCGCCATTGCGCGGAAACTCCGGGGGAATCTGGGCTTCCGCCGCGGGGTCGCGCCCGGCTGGGGTGTCGCGTGGGCCGGCTTCCATCGCCACGCGCCCTCCCGATTCTCCGACACCGTAGCTAGATGCTCGATGATGGCACGGTCGACCGGCAGGTCCGGGACGCCGGAGCGTCCCGATGCCATCACGTGATCAGGCTGTAACCGCTTCTTGGAGCAACGTCAGCGCCTGGTGCGCGAGTTCCGTGCCGCGGGCCGTGAGCCAGTGCACACGCGGGTCGCGGCGGAACCACGAGTCCTGACGGCGTGCGAAGCGCTTGGTGGCGCGTACGGTCGTGGCGCGGGCCTCGTCCTCGGTGCACTCACCGGCCAGTGCGGCGAGCACCTGTTGGTAGCCGAGCGCGCGGGAGGCCGTACGTCCTTCGCGCAGCCCCGCGGCCTCCAGGGCGCGGACCTCGTCGACCAGACCGGCCTCCCACATGCGGTCGACGCGCAGGGCGATGCGTTCGTCGAGTTCGGGCCGGGGGACGTCGACGCCGATCTGGACGGTGTCGTAGACGCCCTCGGGGCCGGGGAGGTTGGCGGCGAAGGGGCGGCCGGTGATCTCCACGACTTCGAGGGCGCGGACGATCCGGCGGCCGTTGCTGGGCAGGATGGCGCGGGCGGCCTCGGGGTCGACCGCGGCCAGCCGGGCGTGCAGGGCGCCGGAGCCGCGCATGTCGAGTTCGGCCTCCAGGCGGGCCCGGACGGCCGCGTCCGTGCCGGGGAACTCCAGGGCGTCGATCGCGGCGCGTACGTACAGGCCGGAGCCGCCGACCAGCACCGGGACCCGGCCCTCGGCGTGCAGCCGGTCGATCTCGACGCGGGCGAGGCGCTGGTAGTCGGCAACGTTGGCGGCCTGTGTCACGTCCCAGATGTCCAGCAGGTGGTGCGGCACGCCCTGGCGTTCGTCCGGGCTGAGCTTGGCGGTCCCGATGTCCATACCGCGGTAGAGCTGCATGGAGTCGGCGTTGATCACCTCGCCGTCCAGGATCCGGGCCAGGGCCACGCCCAGATCGGACTTCCCGGCTGCGGTCGGGCCGACGACGGCGATCACACGGTTCTTCACGTGGCCAGTCTCGCAAACATTGGCCGCTGACCTCGATCGATTGGCGTGAAGCAGGCCAGGGCGGGCACAGGTATGGTCGGAAACAGGGCGGGGGATTCACGATGCTTGGGAAGGTGCCGCATGGGCCTCAAGGACACGTTCAAGGACAAGCTGGGCTTGGCGAAGAGCAAGGCCGGCGACTTGGCGCAGCAGCACGGCGGCAAGATCGAGTCGGGACTGGAGAAGGCGGCGCACACCGTCGACTCCAAGACCGGCGGCAAGTACAGCGACAAGATCGGCACCGGGGTGGACAAGGCCAAGGGCGCCTTGGACAACCTCAAGGACAAGAGCGACAAGGACGGCGACGCGACCGCCTGAGCGCTCGCGCGGCACCCTGCCGTAGGACGTCCGAGTCGCGCGTCCGGGCGGAGGCTCCGGGTCAGGTATCCGCATAGCCCTCCGGCTCAGGTCCAGGTCGCCACGGCGTAGCCCACGCCGTACGGCGCCGCCTCGTACAGCAGCTCCCCCGCCAGGCCCGCGCCCTGTGCCGCGCCCGCGAGCACCTGCCACGGCGCCCGGCCGGACACCTTCAGCGCATCGGCCAACTCCGCGTCCAGCGCGGTGAGCGCGTCGGTGTCGGCCGCCGCCAGGGCCGCGGTCACGGCCACGTCGAAGGGCTCGGCGCGCTCGTCCAGGTAGCCGGGCGCCTTGACCGTACGGCAGGCGCTGCCGTCCCCCATCACGAGCAGGGCGACGCGTCCCGCGGCCTCGGCGACAGCGCGGCCCGCGGCGGCGCAGTGCGGCTGTTCCAGTTGCTCGCCGACCCCCAGCCCCTCGACTGGTGCGGCGTGCCAGCCGCGCAGCAACCAGGCGGCCACGGCGAGCGAGGGCGGCAATGTGCGTGCGGGCTCAGCAGCGGGCTCGGCCGTGACGTCGGCGTCCGCGCCGCGTTCCGATCCGAGGCGGACCTCCAGCGCGACACCGAACGGCCGGAAAGAGCCCGTGGAGCCCTCGGCGAAAGCACCGCGGTGCGGCCGGTCCGCCGGACCGATCACGACCAGCCGGTCGGGCCGGGAAGCGGCCAGGACGCCGATGGCGTCGGCGCAGGAGGCCCGCAGAGCGTCGAGTTCGGGTGCGGCGCCTGCCGCCACCTCCGGGACCAGCAGCGGCGGGCAGGGACAGACGGCAGCGGCGACCAGCATGATCGAAACCTTACCGGCGCGGCCTCGCGGATAGACGGCCGTCGCCGGACAACGGCGTCGGCACGTTCGGCCGCGCACCGGTGTCCGGGACCGCGCGCGTCACTGGACGCTGCATCCGCCCAGCGACACCGGCTCCGTCACGGCGGGCGCGCCGATCGTCGGCAGGCCCAGCATCACGCCCGTGCCGGTCGCGGCCGGGGCCGCGTTGCGCCGCTCCCACGCGTCGCCCGCCCGCGTACGGCGTACGGCGGCGGCGGGCTTCTCCGCGAGCAGATGGTGCGGCGCGGCGTAGGTGATCTCGACGGTCACCATGTCTCCGGGCCTGACCGGCTCGTCCGGGCGCTCGAAGTGCACGAGGCGGTTGTCGGGCGCGCGGCCGGACAGCCGCCGGGTGGCGTCGTCCTTGCGGCCCTCGCCCTCGGCGACCAGCACCTCGATGGTGCGGCCGACCTGCTTTTTGTTCTCCTCCCAGGAGATCTCCTCCTGGAGCGCGACCAGCCGCTCGTACCGCTGCTGGACGACGGCCTTCGGGATCTGGCCGTCCATCTCGGCGGCGGGGGTGCCGGGCCGCTTGGAGTACTGGAAGGTGAATGCCTGCGCGAAGCGCGCCTCGCGCACCACGTGCAGGGTCTGCTCGAAGTCCTCCTCGGTCTCGCCGGGAAAGCCCACGATGATGTCGGTGGTGATGGCGGCGTCCGGCATCGCGGCGCGCACCTTCTCGATGATCCCGAGGTAACGATCCTGCCGGTACGACCGGCGCATCGCCTTCAGCACCGTGTCGGAGCCGGACTGGAGCGGCATGTGGAGCTGGTGCATCACATTGGGCGTCTCGGCCATGGCGGCGATGACGTCGTCGGTGAAGTCGCGCGGGTGCGGCGAGGTGAAGCGGATCCGCTCCAGGCCGTCGATGGTGCCCGCGGCGCGCAGCAGCTTGCCGAACGCCTCGCGGTCGCCGATGTCGGAGCCGTACGCGTTCACGTTCTGGCCGAGCAGGGTGACCTCGACGACTCCCTCGGAGACCAGGGCCTCGACCTCGGCGAGCACGTCGCCGGGCCTGCGGTCCTTCTCCTTGCCGCGCAGGGCGGGGACGATGCAGAAGGTGCAGGTGTTGTTGCAGCCGACGGAGACCGCGACCCAGGCGGCGTACGCGGACTCGCGGCGCGAGGGCAGCGTCGAGGGGAAGGTCTCCAGCGACTCGACGATCTCGACCTGGGCCTCTTCGGCGATCCTGGCCCGCTCCAACAGCACCGGGAGCTGCCCGATGTTGTGGGTGCCGAAGACGACGTCGACCCAGGGGGCCCGCTTCACGATGGTGTCGCGGTCCTTCTGCGCCAGGCAGCCGCCGACGGCGATCTGCATGCCGGGCCTGGCGGCCTTCTTCGGTACGAGCTGGCCGAGGTTGCCGTACAGCCGGTTGTCGGCGTTCTCCCGCACCGCGCAGGTGTTGAAGACGACGACATCCGCGCCGTCGGCGTCGGAAGGCGCGCGGACATACCCCGCGTCCTCCAGAAGGCCGGACAGCCGCTCGGAGTCGTGGACGTTCATCTGGCACCCGTAGGTGCGGACCTCGTAAGTACGCGCGCTCATAACAATCACCCAGAGTACGTGGTCGCCGGGGCCCGGCGCCCCCGCCTTCCCGGGACCGGCCGCCGCCGACCTCCCTTCCCCGATTCCCGCCCGGCTGGCAGGATCCCCATGCATGGACCTCCCCCGCCCCGTCGTACGCCTGCGCGATGCCGCGCTGGGCAGGCGGCGGCGCGTGCTCCAGGCGCTGCTGGCCGGGGTCTCCGTGCTCGCCCTCCTGCTGTGGTGGCTGCTGCCGAACGCGGGGCCTTCGTATCCGCGGGCGCCGATGTCGCTGGCCACCGGGGTCGCCAACGGGGTGTACGAGAAGTACGGGCTGCTCCTCAAGGGCGATTTGCACACCGCGCTGCCGGGAGTGCGGGTCAATCTCGTGCACACCGAGGGCTCGGTCGACAACATCAAGCGGGTGGCGTCAGGACGGGCGGACTTCACCATCGCCGCGGCCGACGCCGTCGCCGATTACAACGGTCCAGGCAAGGACCAGTTGCGCGCCTGCGCCCGGCTCTACGACGACTACATGCAGCTTGTCGTACCGAGCGATTCCACTGTGCGGTCCGCGCGCGATCTGCGCGGGCTGCGGGTCGGGGTCGGCCAGGCGGACTCCGGGGTCAATCTGATCACCAGGCGGCTGTTCGCGGCGGCGGGCCTGGACATCACCAAGGATGTGGACGCGATACCGGTCGGCATCGACCAGGCGCCCGCGATGCTGCGCGACAAGCAACTGGATGCGTTCTTCTGGTCGGGCGGGCTGCCGACCGCCGCCGTGGCCGAGATGGCGCACTCCTCGCCGGGCATCAAGCTCGTCCAACTCGGCGACCTGGTGGCGAAGCTGCATTCCATGGGACCGCAGATGGCGTACTACCGGCAGGCCGTGATGCCCGCCGACGCGTATCCGCAGGCGCAGAAGGGGCAGGCGATCGCCACCATCGCCGTCGCCAATCTGCTGGTCACCACGGACCGCGCGAACACCGGCCTGGTCGAACGGCTCACCCGTGCGGTGATCGACAGCCGGGACGCGATCGGCAAGGAGGTGCACGCCGCGCAATTGGTGGACCTGCGGACCGCGGTGTTCACCGATCCGCTGCCGCTGCATGTCGGCGCGGAGCGGTACTACCGGTCGGTGAAGCCGTAGCGGGTGCTCCGCCGCGACCTCGGCCGCGCCGCGCGCTCACCCCGCCGCGCACTCCGTGGTCATGATCAGACGGTCGTACGATCCGACAACCGGACGGTCACACCCCGACCGGCGCCGTCCTCGGCACCGTCAGGATGACCTCCAGGCCGTGCGGGTCGCGCCGCCCGTAACTGATGGCGCCGCCGCCCTGGCTCAGCAGGGCGCGGGCGATGGACAGGCCGAGGCCGGAGCCGTGCACATTCTGGTGGCGGGCGCTGCGCCAGAAACGATCGCCGATCCTGGCGAGTTCCTCGTCCGTCAGGCCGGGACCGCTGTCGGCGACGGAGATCGCGGTGCGCTGGTCGTCCGCCGCCACGCGCACATGGACGGCCTCGCCGCGCGGGGTGAATTTGATCGCGTTGTCGATCACCGCGTCCAAGGCGCTGGACAGCGCGACCGCGTCGGCCCACCCGGTCACCTTGAGCGCCGCCCGCTCCTCCGGGCTCTCGCCCGCCCGCTCCCCCGCGCTCTCACCTCCCCGGTCCTCCGAGTCCTCCCCCTCCACCGTGAACTCCACGGAGATTCCCGCCTGGTCGGCGACGGGGCGCCAGGCCGCCGAGCGGGTACGGGCGAGCGCGGCGAGATCGGTGACGGCCAGATGACTGCCGGAGCGTTCGGCGAGCGCCAGGCCCAGCAGGTCGTCGAGCACCTGGGCGAGCCGGTGCCCCTCCTCCTTCACCGCCTCGGCCTCGTCGTGGCCGTCGGGCAGTTCCAGGCCGAGCAATTCGATCCGCAGCAGCAGTGCGGCGAGCGGATTGCGCAACTGATGCGACGCGTCCGCCACGAAGGCCCGCTGCTGGTCGAGGACTTCCTCGACGTTGTCGGCCATCTCGTTGAACGAACGGACCAGGCGGCGGAGTTCCGGCGGGCCGCCCGCCGTTCCGACACGCGACTTCATCCGGCCGGTCGCGATGTCGTGGGTGACGCGGTCCAAGGTGGCGACTGGAAGCAGCACCCAGGCGGTCAGGCGGACGGCGAAGAGCACGGCGATGGCCATCGCCGCCAGTTCCCCGGCCGCCAGCAGCAGCCAGCCGTGCAGGATGCGGGAGCGCAGCGCGCCGGTCGGCGAATCGGTCACGACGACGGCGACGACGTCCCCGTCCCGGACGATCGGCGAGGCGATGGCGAGTTTGCGGGTCTGCCACGGCCACACCTGGCGGGGGTCGTGGGTGCGGCGGCCGAGCAGCGCCGAGTTGTAGGCGTCGAACAGCTCGCCCTCGTCCGGCACCTTCCAGTCGCCGGGCGCGGCGGCCATCGCGGTGCGGTCGCGGTAGAAGACTCCGGCGTCGATGCCGTACAGCTCTTTGTAACGGGTGAGTTCGGTGCGCAGGGTGTGCAGCCGCTCGTCGTCGGCGCTGTCCACGGCGGTCTGTTCGTCCCGCGCGGTGACGTACTGCGCGAGCGCCGCGAAGCGCGTGGTGTCGTCGATGCGGTCGACCACGACGCGCTGCTGCTGGGACGCGGCCTGGCTGGCGGCCAGCGGGAAGCCGAGGGCCAGCAGGACACCGGCCATCAGCACGATGAGCAGCGGGAGCAGGCGGGAGCGCAAGGTGGTGGCCTCGACGGGTCAGCCGACGGGGACGACGAGCCGGTATCCGACCCCGCGCACCGTCTCGATCATCGCCGGGGTCCGCAGTTTGGAGCGCAGGGACGCCACATGGACCTCAAGGGTGCGACCCGTACCCTCCCACGCGGTGCGCCACACCTCGCTGATGATCTGCTCCCTGCGGAAGACGACACCCGGCCGCTTGGCGAGCAGCGACAGCAGATCGAACTCCTTGCGGGTGAGGGCGATCAGATCGCCCTCCACGGTGACGCGGCGGGTGGACAGTTCGATGGTGACCGTGCCGAGCAGCAGTTTGGCGCTCTCCTGCGGGCCGGTCTCGCCGGTCCGCGCGGCGGCCAGCACTCCGGTGCCCGCGACGGTCGCGCCGGTGGCCGTCGGCCCGGCGGCGCCTTGCGCGTTCAGCGGCGGGCGGCGGCTCACGGCGTGGATCCGCGCCAGCAGTTCGCCCGTGTCGTACGGCTTCACCACGTAGTCGTCCGCGCCCAGGTTGAGGCCGTGGATCCGGGAGCGTACGTCGGCCCGCGCGGTCACCATGATCACCGGGGTCGCGGTACGGCGGCGTATCCGGCTGCACACCTCGAAACCGTCCTGGTCGGGCAGCCCCAGGTCGAGCAGGACACAGTCGTACGCGGGGCCGTCGCCGGGCAGCAGCGCCTGGATCGCCTCCTCGCCGCTGCGGGCGTGCCGCACGTCGAAGCCGTGCTTGCCGAGGACCGCGGAGAGGGCGGAGGCGACCCTGTCGTCGTCCTCCACGAGGAGCAGTCGCATCGTCAACCTCCCTGTTCATCCGGTCTTATGATCATTTCGGCTGATCGTGTTGTTCGTGTGCGGTAGCGGTACCTGTGGACCGAATCCACGCCGATCGGCACGGGGTGCGTCAAGGCCCTACCGGCTCGCGCGGTGGACCGTTACCGACCCGGTACGCACCGGAGGTGCCCGAGGGCGCGCACGGGGCACGGAGGGCGCGTGGAGCGGCGCACCGCGCCGAGGCGGGACCGTCGCTTGACGTGGGAAGGCGCAGTGGGTTGCATACGCTTTGTGACCGCACTTCTTCCGGGGGCCTCTCCATGGACCCGGTGATCGTCGCGGGGGCGGGTCCCGTGGGCCTGGCCCTCGCCCTCGCTCTGGCCCGCCGCGACGTCCCCGTCATCGTCCTCGACGAGGCGGAGGCACTGACCGATGCCGACGGGTTACGGCGCCCACGCACCGCGGTCCTCGGCCCCGACACGGTCGCGTTCGTCGAACGGCTCGGCTACGCCGGTGTCCGCGGCGACGGAGCCTCCTGGTCGGCCTGGCGCACATTGCGCCGTCGTACGGAAGTGCTGCGCGTCGAATTCGGACCGCAGGACTCCCCCACGCACATCGCGCAGCACCAATTGGAGCGCGGCCTGCGCGACGCGCTGCTCGCCTGCGGGTCGGTGCGAATCGTGCCGGGCTGCCGGGTGGACGCGTTCGAGCAGGACGGTCTCGGGATCACCGTGCACACCCGCGGGTCGCACGACACCTGGTGGCGCGGCAGTTTCCTGGTCGGCTGCGACGGTCCCCGTTCGACGGTCCGCAAGCTGACGGGCGTACGTTTCCCCGGCCGCACCGCCGTCGACCGGCACGCGGTGGCGGTGATCCGCGCGGAACTCCCCGAACCGGGTGTGGCGTTGCTGCACCGCGACCCGCCGGGGGCGCCCGCGGGCCAGGAGGTGACGGCTCGTCCGTTGCCGGACGGCCTGTGGCGGCTGGACTGGCTGCTGCCCCCGCAGGGACGGCTGCTCACGTCCGACGCGTTGGTGGAACGGCTGCGGTCCACGCTCACCGCCTGGTGCGGCAGCGTCGTCCCGTACGAACTCGTCGGCTCGGCCGACTATCCGGTGCACCAGCGGCTGGCCAGGCGCTGGCGCAGGGGGCGGGTCTTCCTCGCGGGGGACGCCGCACACCTGATGGGCGCGCTCGGAGCGCAGAGCGTCGAGGAGGGGCTGCGGGACGCGGAGAATCTGTCCTGGAAGCTCTCGCTGGCCTGGCACGACGGCGCGTCGAAGATACTGCTGAACAGCTACGAGGCGGAGCGGCGCGGGGCGGTCGGCGCCCGGTTGCGCGCCACCGACCAGGCGCTTCCGCTGCTGCGGGCCAGTGGCGCGTGGCAGACGGTACGGCACGCGGTGCTGTCGGGCTCGGCGCGCGGCCAGGCGGAGCTGCTGACCGACAGCCATCTCGGCCGGGGGTCCGCCGCCGCGTCCTCGGTCTACGGGCGCTCGCCGCTCGCGCTGCCCGCGCCGCGCTCCGGTGGCGGCAAGTCCGGGCCGTCGCCGCTGGTCGCCGGGTGCGACACGCCGCCGGGCGGTGCGGTGACCGATGTGTCGGTGACCGCGCTCGACGGCACCGTCGGACGGCTGCGGGACCGGCTCGGCCGGGGGTTGATCGTGGTGCTGATCGCGCCGGGTACGGGGGTGTGGGACAGCCGTCACTGGCTGACCGCCGGGCTCATGCCCCGGCTCGCCTCCGCGGTCGCCGCGCTGCCGACCCGCGCGGAGCTGGTCGTCGCCGAGACGTATCCGGGGGCGACCGCGCACAGTGTGCTGCTGATCCGGCCGGACGGACGCCTGGTCACGGCGATGGTGGGCTGCCGCCCCGCGGAGCTGTACTCGTACGCCGACCTGGCCCGCGGCGGTCCGCCGGTGCCGGCGGGCAGCGAAGGTACGGAGCCGGACTCCGACGACGGTGACGGTGAAGGCGGCGGGCCCGGCGGCGCGGCGGGCACGCGGGTCAGCGGGCACACCCGGTAGCAGCCGGGCCGGGCACGCCCTGCCGGACGGTCACCGTCAGCCCGCCGGGGCTGCCGGTCACCGGCACCGTCTCCCTTGGCGGATGGTCCCGGTGCCGGACGGCGGGGCGGTTTTGGGAGGCCCTGGCGGCAGGGCGACGTCCGGTGGCGGGGCCTTCGTACTCCCTCGCCTTCCAGGATTCCGCCGTCCTCGCCGCCGTCACTCCCACGGCTCCTCTTCGAGCTCCTCCTCGACGCCCTCGGCGGCGAGCGCTTCCCGCACCACCCGGAGGGCCAGGCCCTCGGAGTAGCCCTTGCGGGCGAGCATGCCCGCGACGCGGCGGATCCGCTTGTCGCGGTCCAGCCCGCGGGTGCCCGGCAGCCTGCGGCGTACCAGCTCGCGGGCGGTCTGCTCCTCCTGGTCGTGGTCGAGCAGTCCGACCGCTTCGTTCACCAGCTCCGCGTCCACTCCGCGGTGGCGGAGCTCCTGTGCGAGGGCACGGCGGGCGAGACCCCGGCCGCGGTGCCGGGACTCCACCCAGGAGTTGGCGAACGCCTGGTCGTCGATCAGCCCCACGTCCTGGAAGCGTTCCAGGACGCGTTCGGCGACCTCGTCCGGGATCTCGTGCTTGCGCAGGGCGTCGGCGAGCTGCCTGCGGGTGCGGGGCGTCCCGGTGAGCAGGCGCAGGCACAGCGCCCGCGCCTGCTCCTCGGGATCGAGCGGCGGCTCTCGCGAGGCCCTCGACTCGGAAGAGCCGCCGCGCTCAGGGGACCTGCGCGCCACGGCGTCAGGCCTTGGCGGCGGTCGCCTTGGTCGCCTTCGCGCCCTTGGGCGCGGGGACCTCGGCCTTGGGCGCGTCGGTCTTGGCCACGGCCGCGGGTCCTGCCGCGTCCGCCCCGGGCTGTGCGCCCGGCGCCTCGACCTTCGGCACGCCGACGCCGAGCTTCTCCTTGATCTTCTTCTCGATCTCGTCCGACAGGTCGGGGTTGTCCTTCAGGAAATTGCGCGCGTTTTCCTTGCCCTGACCGAGTTGGTCGCCCTCGTACGTGTACCAGGCGCCGGACTTGCGGACGAAGCCGTGCTCCACGCCCATGTCGATCAGGCCGCCCTCACGGCTGATGCCGTGGCCGTAGAGGATGTCGAACTCGGCCTGCTTGAAGGGCGGCGCGACCTTGTTCTTGACGACCTTGACGCGGGTACGGTTGCCGACCGCCTCGGTGCCGTCCTTGAGGGTCTCGATCCGGCGGATGTCGAGTCGGACGGAGGCGTAGAACTTCAGCGCGCGGCCACCGGTGGTGGTCTCCGGCGAGCCGAACATCACACCGATCTTCTCGCGGAGCTGGTTGATGAAGATGCAGGTGGTCTTGGTCTGGTTGAGCGCGCTGGTGATCTTGCGGAGGGCCTGGCTCATCAGGCGGGCCTGGAGACCCACGTGCGAGTCGCCCATCTCGCCCTCGATCTCGGCCCGTGGCACGAGGGCTGCCACGGAGTCGACCACGATGAGGTCGAGAGCGCCGGAGCGGACCAGCATGTCCACGATCTCCAGCGCCTGCTCGCCGGTGTCCGGCTGGGACAGGATCAGATTGTCCGTGTCGACGCCGAGCGCCTTGGCGTAGTCGGGGTCCAGCGCGTGCTCGGCGTCCACGAACGCCACCGTGCCGCCCGCCCGCTGGGCGTTGGCCACCGCGTGCAGGGTGAGGGTCGTCTTACCGGAGGACTCCGGGCCGTAGACCTCCACCACTCGGCCGCGCGGCAGGCCGCCGACGCCGAGTGCCACGTCAAGAGCGGTCGATCCGGTGGGGATGACTTCGATGGGTTCGTTCGGCCGGTCGCCCAGGCGCATGACCGCGCCCTTGCCGAACTGCCGTTCAATCTGCGCGAGCGCGGCGTCGAGCGCCTTCTCGCGGTCGTTTCCTGCCATGGGCTCCACCCGGGATGTCTGGTTCGATCGCTTCACGTCCACGACGCTAGCGCCTGGCACTGACAACGCGCCCGGCCGTCGCCCCGTGCTGTGGATAACTCCGGCGGAAACACGCTTCGTCACCACGGAAATCCACCCGGCACAAGCCATAAGAATGGATGTTCGAATTTGATGTCAAGCGACCCGCCGGGGGTGTCGGGCCGCTCCTGAATCCGTCGCTCCGCTCGCGACGCCGCGTCAGCGCTTGGCGGCGGGCACGTCCATCGAGGCGCACACCGCGCGCCAGACGTCCTTGGCCTCCCAGCCGTCGTCCAGCGCCTGATGCACCGTACGGCCGCCCAATTCGGCCATCACATGGTCCCGCGCGAAGGAATCGGCGTACGCGTCGCCGAAGTGCGCGCGCATCCGCTCCCAGAAAATCGTCAACCGCATGACTGCCAGTATCCCGCGCCCGCACGCGTACCGTCACACAGCCGGGTGGCTCCTCGGCTCAGCCGTGTTCCAGGCCGCCGCGCACGCCCTAGGGTGCGCGCATGCCAGCAACCCCGCTAGGTCGCGCCGAGCAGTTCGTGTGGCTCACCGCCCGTGTGCTCGAGCAGCGCAGGTTCGCCTTCCACTTCCTCGACGGCGACGGGGACGCGGTCGAGACCGCGCTCGACGCGTACCGCAATGACGACGCCGGATACGGCCACGCGCTGGAGCCCGACCTGCGCGGCCCGGTGAGCCAGCCGCTGCACGTGGCGTACGCGCTGCGGGTGCTGGACGAGATCGACCGGTGCAGGGGCGGCAGGGCCGAGCGCATCTGCCGCTATCTGACGGCGTGCTCGACGGCGGAGGGCGCGCTGCCCGCGGTCGACGCGTCCTTGCGCGGCTATCCGTACGCGCCCTGGATGCGGATCTCCGACGACCCGCCCGGTGATTTGCTCGCCACCGGGCCCGTGGTGGGGCTGCTGCGGCGCAACGAGGTGTGGCACGCGTGGCTGTTCAGGTCGACGGACTTCTGCTGGGCGGCGATCGACGCCCTGGACCGGACGCATCCCTATGAGGTGCTGGCCTCGCTGGCGTTCCTGGCCTCGGCGCAGGACCGGCCGCGTGCGCAGGGCGCGGTGGAGCGGCTGGGACGACTGGTGCGCGAGCAGGGTCTGGCGCTGCTGGAGCCCGAGCGCGCCGGGCGGGTCGCGCCGCCGACCGGATACGCGCCGGGCGAACACCACTTCGCCCACGACTTCGCGCCCTCCCCCGACTCGGCCGCCCGGTCGTGGTTCACCGACACCGAGATGGAACGGTCGCTGGACCATCTCGCGGGGCAGCAGGGCGACGACGGCGGCTGGCCGATCACCTGGCGCGAGTGGGCGCCGGGCTCCGCCCTCGAAGGGCGGCCCATGGTGACGATCGAGGCGCTGCGGACGCTGCGCGCGTACGGCCGTCTGGGCTGACGGCGAGGCCGCGCGGGTATGGGGCGCTGATCCAGGTGCCCGGTCCTTACGCCGGTGACCGGGCACCGGATGTCGCGGAGGACCGGCCCGTGGCTCACATGCCGGAGACGGCCCGTACGGCCGCGGTCACGACGACGGCCGCGGCCACCACCACGAGGAAGGGCGCCCGCAGCAGGAGGGCTGCGGCCGCCGCCGCGAGCCCGGCCGAGCGCGCGTCCACGGCCAGCCGCAGTCCGCTGGTGCCGAAGGTCTGGAGGGCGGTGAGCGCGGCGAGGAGCGCGATGGGCACGAGCGCGGCGAGGCGCTTGACCACGGGGCGTTCCAGCAATCCCGCCGGTACGGACAGGCCCAGCAGTTTGACCGCGTAGCAGCCGAGGGCCGTCACGATGACGGCGATCCAGGTACTCGCTCCTGTGCTCATTCCGCTGTCTCTCCCTCTTCGCGTGCCGGCGCCGATGCCGATGCCCGTGCTGGTGCCGATGTCCGTGCCGGTGCCTTTGCTGGTGTCCGTTCCGGCTTCCGTACGGTTCCTGACGCGTCCTTTCCGGTGCGCTTCGCGCGGGTGACGGCCAGGACGAGGGGCGCCGCCAGGGCGGCGACCAGGACCGGGACTCCGGCAGGCAGGAGTGGCAGGCAGACAAGGCCGAGGAGGACGGCGACCGCGGCGACCGCCCGTTCGGCGCGCCCCTTGACCATGGGGGCGAGGAGCGCGAGGAAGACGGCGGGGCCTGCCGCGTCCAGCCCCCAGGAAGCGGGGTCGCCGAGCGCCGAGGCGCCCAGGGCGCCGATGAGGGTGGTCAGATTCCACAGGGCGTAGAGGCTGCCTCCGGTGACGGTGAAGCCCAGCCGCGCGGAGGCGCGGTCCTTCTGCGCCAGCGCGACCGCGGAGGTCTCGTCGATGACCCACTGCGCGGCCAGCGGCCGTATCGCGGCGGGCAGGCGGAGGAGTTGGGAGAGCCGGAGCCCGTAGAAGGCGTTGCGGGTGCCGAGGAAGAAGGCTCCCGCGGCTGCCGCGAAGGGGTTGCCGCCCGCCCCCAGGGCGCTGACCAGGGCGAATTGCGACGCTCCGGTGAACACCAGCAGGGACAGGGCGCAGGTCTGGGCGAGTGCGAGCCCGGCTCCGGCGGAGGTCACGCCGAAGGCGAAGCCGGAGAGCCCGACGGCAACGCCCACCCCGAGGGCGTCGCGGACGACCTGGGCGCGCGCGGAGCGTGGCTGCCGGTCCGCCGGCCCGGTGGATTCTCTGCGGTCGGCGGATTCCGCGGGTTCTGTGGCTATCGGATGTCCCGTCACCCGCATGAGGTTAGGGACGGCGGGACGGCGGGTCTTGTACGTTCTTGCGCTCGCGTTGGTATGCGCCGGGCGGGACGCCGACGATCCGGGCGAAGTGCCGGTTGAGGTGGGGCTGGTCGGTGAAGCCGACGGCGGCGGCCGTGTCGGCCGGGCTGACGCCTGTGTCGAGCAGGCGGCGGGCGGCCCTGACCCGCTCGCTGGTCAGCCAGGCGTGCGGCGGCAGCCCGTAGGCGGCCTTGAAGGCGCGCAGCAGGGCGAAGGGGCCGGTGCCGACCTCACGGGCCAGTTCCTCCAGGCTCGGCGGGGCCGCCAGGCGGGTGGCCAGCAGGTCACGGGCACGGGCCGCGACGCCCGCGCCCGCGACGGGCGCGGGTCCGAGGGCCGCGGAGTTCGCGTGGCGGGCGAGCATCCGGGCGACGACGAGGCGCAGCTGCGTGTCGGCGGCGAGCGCGTTGTCCCCTTCGGCGGCGCGGTGGACGTCGGCGATCATGCGGGCGGTCACGGGGTCGTCGAGCACCGAGGCGTTGAAGGAGGGGGTGCCGCGCAGCGCCGTGGTCTCCGCGGCGACGGCGGCGACCACGGCGGGCGAGGGGTAGAGGACCCGGTAGCTCCAGCCCTCCTCGACGCCCGCGTAGGCGGTGTGCGGGGTCTCGGGGTTGATCAGGACGACTCCGCCCGCGCCCGCCCGCTCGGCTCCGCCGGGCAGCCCGATGCCCTCGACGCCTCCGGTGACCGCCGCGATCACGTAGCTGTCGTGGGCGTGCCGGGTGAAGGTGTGCCGGACATAGCGGGCACGCAGCAGGTCGACTCCGGGCAGTCCGGGGTGCTCCCAGTACCTGGCCTGCTCTCGCACCGTCACACGGCCATTGTGGACCGGTGGCGGGCCGGGGCGTCCAGCGAGTTATCCACAGGCTGAGGGGCCGGCCGCCGCGCGGTGTCGGTGCGGCGAGGCAGGATGGATGCCATGTCCAGTCGCAGCAGTCTCGACGCGTTCTCCCCGGCCACCCGCGCGTGGTTCACGGGGGCGTTCAGCGAGCCCACCGACGCCCAGGCCGGGGCGTGGTCGGCCATCGCCGAGGGCTCCGACGTGCTGGTCGTCGCGCCGACCGGCTCCGGCAAGACGCTGGCGGCCTTCCTCGCCGCCCTGGACCGGCTGGCCAGCACCCCGCCGCCCGCCGAGGCCCGCCGCAGGTGCCGGGTGCTGTACGTGTCGCCGCTGAAGGCGCTCGCGGTGGACGTCGAGCGAAATCTGCGCAGCCCGCTCGCCGGGCTGCGGCAGGAGTCGGTACGGCTGGGACTGCCGGAGCCCGAGGTCCGGGTCGGCATCCGCTCGGGCGACACGCCTCCGGCGGAGCGGCGGGCGCTGGTGACCAGGCCGCCGGACATTTTGATCACCACCCCCGAATCGCTGTTCCTGATGCTCACCTCCGCCGCGCGGGAGGCGCTGAGCGGGGTCGAGACGGTGATCCTGGACGAGGTGCACGCGGTCGCGGGCACCAAGCGCGGGGCGCATCTGGCGCTCTCCCTGGAGCGGCTGGACGAGTTCCTTGACCGGCCCGCCCGCCGGATCGGGCTGTCGGCGACCGTGCGGCCGGTGGACGAGATCGCCCGCTATCTGTCGCCGCGCCGCAAGGTGACGATCGTCCAGCCGCCGTCGCAGAAGCGGTTCGACCTGTCGGTGGTCGTGCCGGTGGAGGATCTGGGCGAGCTGGGCGGCTCCCCGGTGGCCGAGCACACCGGGCCGGCGGCGGGTCCCGCCGAGCGGGCCTCGATCTGGCCGCATGTGGAGGAGCGGATCGCCGACCTGGTGCAGGCGCACCGCTCCACGATCGTCTTCGCCAATTCGCGCCGTCTGGCGGAGCGGCTGTGCAACCGGCTCAATGAGATCGCCTACGAGCGGGCCGAGGGCGAGGCGCCGCCCGAGGCGCACTCCCCCGCCGAGATCATGGCCCAGTCCGGTGCCGCCAAGGGCACGCCGCCGGTGCTGGCCAGGGCACACCACGGCTCGGTGTCCAAGGAGCAGCGGGCCCTGGTGGAAGAGGACCTGAAGGCGGGGCGGCTGCCGGCGGTCGTCGCGACCTCCAGCCTTGAGCTGGGGATCGACATGGGCGCGGTCGATCTGGTGGTGCAGGTGGAGTCGCCGCCCTCGGTCGCCTCCGGTCTGCAACGGGTCGGGCGCGCGGGGCACCAGGTGGGAGCGGTCTCCACCGGGGTGGTGTTCCCCAAGTACCGCGGTGACCTGGTGCAGTCCGCCGTGGTGACCGAGCGGATGCGGCAGGGCGCGATCGAGTCGCTGCGGGTGCCCGCGAATCCGCTGGACGTGCTGGCCCAGCAGATCGTGGCGATGACCGCGCTCGACACCTGGGACGTGGACGACCTGCTGGCCCTGGTGCGGCGTGCGGCGCCGTTCTCGGCGCTGCCCCACTCCGCCTACATCGCGGTCCTCGACATGCTGGCCGGGCGCTACCCCTCGGACGCCTTCGCCGAACTGCGCCCGCGCCTGGTGTGGGACCGGGTGGCGAACACGGTGACCGGACGCCCCGGCACCCAGCGGCTCGCCGTCACCTCCGGCGGCACGATCCCCGACCGCGGGCTGTTCGGGGTGTTCCTGGCGGGCTCCGACCCGAAGAAGGGCGGCGGCCGGGTCGGGGAACTGGACGAGGAGATGGTGTACGAGTCCCGGGTCGGGGACGTCTTCACCCTGGGCACCACCTCGTGGCGCATCGAGGACATCACTCGCGACCGGGTCCTGGTCTCGCCCGCGCCGGGAGTGCCGGGACGGCTGCCGTTCTGGAAGGGCGACCAACTCGGCCGCCCGCTCGAACTCGGCCGTGCGCTGGGCGCGTTCCTGCGCGAGGTGGGCGCGCTGGCACCGGAGCGGGCCAGGGAGCGGCTGACGGCGGCCGGTCTCGACACCTGGGCGACGGACAATGTGCTGTCGTATCTGGCCGAGCAGCGGCAGGCGTGCGGTCATGTGCCGGACGACCGGACGATCGTGGTCGAGCGGTTCCGCGACGAGTTGGGCGACTGGCGGGTCGTCATCCACTCCCCCTTCGGCGCGCAGGTGCACGCGCCGTGGGCGCTGGCGCTCGGCGCGCGGCTCCAGGAGCGCTACGGCCTGGACGCCCAGGCGATGCACGCCGACGACGGGATCGTGCTGCGGCTGCCGGACGCCGACTTGATGGGCCTGGACCTGCTGGACTCCGATCCGGTGCTGCGCGGAGCGGAGTTCGACCCCGAGCAGTCGCCGGTGGGCGCGGCGGATGTCGCGTTCGACAAGGGCGAGGTCGAACAGCTCGTCACCGATCAGGTGGGCGGCTCGGCCCTGTTCGCCTCCCGGTTCCGCGAGTGCGCCGCACGCGCCCTGTTGTTGCCGCGCCGCGACCCCGGAAAGCGCACCCCGCTGTGGCAGCAGCGCCAGCGAGCCTCGCAACTGCTCCAGGTCGCCTCGGAGTTCGGCTCCTTCCCGATCGTCCTCGAGGCGGTCCGCGAATGTCTTCAGGACGTCTTCGACGTGCCGGGTCTGGTGGAGCTGATGGGCGACATCGAGGCCCGCAGGGTGCGGCTGGTCGAGGTGACCACACCCGAGCCCTCGCCCTTCGCCCGCTCGCTGCTGTTCGGCTATGTGGCGCAGTTCCTCTACGAGGGCGACTCGCCGCTGGCGGAGCGGCGGGCCGCGGCGCTGTCGCTGGACTCGCGGCTGCTGGCGGAACTGCTGGGCCAGGCGGAGCTGCGCGAGTTGCTGGACGCCGATGTCCTGGCCGAGTTGGACACCGAATTGCAGTGGCTGACCGAGGACCGGCGGGTGAAGAGCGCCGAGGGGGTCGCGGATCTGCTGCGGGTGCTCGGACCGCTGACCGGCGCGGAGTTGGCCGCGCGGGGCGCGGAGCCGGGCTGGGCGGAGGAGCTGGAGACGGCAAGGCGGGCGATCCGGGTGCGGATCGCCGGGGCGGAGCACTGGGCGGCGGTCGAGGACGCGGGGCGGTTGCGGGACGCGCTCGGTACGGCGCTGCCGGTGGGCGTGCCGGTGGCGTTCACCGAGCCGGTGAAGGACCCGCTGGGGGATCTGCTCGCCCGGTACGCGCGCACGCACGGGCCTTTCACGACCAAGGAGGCGGCCGGGAGATTCGGCCTGGGCGCTGCGGTGGCGGACGGGACGCTGCAACGGCTGACGGCGGCGGGCCGTACGGTGCAGGGCGAATTCCGGCCGGGCGGCGCGGGCCAGGAGTGGTGCGACGCGACGGTGCTGCGGCGGTTGCGGCGCCGCTCGCTGGCCGCGCTGCGGCAGGAGTTGGAGCCCGTGCCGCCCGCCACGCTCGGCGTTTTCCTCCCGCAGTGGCAGCACGTGGGCACGCACAGCCTGCGCGGTCCGGACGGGCTGGTGCGGGCCGTGGAGCAGTTGCAGGGCGCGTCCGTACCCGCGTCGGCGCTGGAGAAGCTGGTGCTGCCGTCCCGGGTGACGGGCTATAACCCGGCGATGCTGGACGAGTTGACGGCCTCCGGCGAGATCCTGTGGGCCGGGGCGGGCGCCCTGCCGGGCAAGGACGGCTGGGTGTCGCTCTACCTCGCCGACAGCGCCCCCCTGCTGCTGCCCGCCCCGCAGCCGTTGGAGCTGTCCCCGCTGCACGAGGCGGTGTTGGCCGCGCTGTCCGGCGGCTACGGTCTCTTCTTCCGGCAGATCGCCGAGCAGGTGCGGGCCGCGGGGCAGGACACCACCGATCCCCAACTGGCAGACGCCGTCTGGGACCTGGCCTGGTCGGGACGGCTCACCAACGACACCCTGTCGCCGCTCAGGGCGCTCCTCGGCTCGGGCCGCACGGCGGGTTCCACCGCGCACCGGGCACCGCGGGCCGTGCCGCGCGGTCGGTACAGCTCGCTGGCGACCCGCGCCCCGCGTGCGACGGCGTCCCGTTCCGGTCCGCCGACCACCGCGGGCCGCTGGTCCCTCGTACCGTCCGCCGAGCCCGACCCGACGCTGCGGGCGCACGCCCTCACCCACACGCTGCTCGACCGGCACGGCGTGGTCACCCGGGGCGCGGTGGCCGCCGAGGGCGTCGCGGGCGGCTTCTCCGCGGCCTACCGGGTGCTCGCGGCCTTCGAGGAGACCGGGCAGGCCCGGCGCGGCTACGTGGTGGAGGGACTGGGGGCGGCCCAATTCGCCATGGACGGCGCCGTCGACCGGCTGCGCGCCCTGAGCACGGCGCGCGACCGCGAGGAGGAGCACGCCTCCCGCGCCCGTACGGTGGTGCTCGCCGCCGCCGACCCCGCGAATGCCTATGGTGCGGCCCTCCCCTGGCCCGAGCAGCCCGCGGGCGTCACCCACAAACCGGGCCGCAAGGCCGGCGCCCTGGTCGTCCTCATCGACGGAGAGCCCGCCCTCTACGTCGAGCGCGGCGGCAAGACGCTGCTGGCGTGGCCCGACGACGAGATACGTCTCCAGGCCGCCGCGGACGCGCTGGCGCTGGCCGTCCGCGAGGGCGCGCTGGGCCGCCTCACGGTGGAGCGGACCAACGGTGAGTCGGCCCTCACCTCGCCCCTCGGCCGTGCCCTGGAAGCCGCGGGCTTCCACGCCACTCCGCGCGGCCTGCGCCTGCGGGACGGCGGATAGAGCCCGGTCGGACGCAGGGCGGCGGAAGCGGCGGGCAACTGGGAGGGGCAGTCGTGGCCGGCCGGGACCTCGACCTGGCCCCCAGGGAGTCGCCCCGGTCTGCGGGCCGCCCGGACGCACCCGCCGTCGGGCGCGTCTCGCCCCGCCCTGGGCGACCGGTCGCGGGCTCGCCTCAGCCGGTCCCCGCCCCGGCGGGGCGGGGACCGGCGAGGGGCCCGGGGCCGGGGCCTGCGTCAGGTCGCGGCGCGGAGTTGTTGGGCGATGGCGTCGAAGCCACGGCGTTCGGCGTGCTGGAGAGGGGTGACGCCGTCGGCGTCGGGGAGGGAGGGGGAAGCGTGGGCGGCGAGGAGGAGTCGGACGATTTCCTGGTGGTCGGCCCCGCCGTCGCCGAGGATGACGGCTTCGAGGAGGGCGGTCCAGCCGAGGCGGTTGACGTGGTTGACGTCGATGTCGGTCTCGGCGAGGACGGCGCGGACGTAGGCGACGTGGCCGCGTTCGGAGGCGGGGATGACGGAGACGCCGCCGTAGCGGTTGGTGAGGGTCAGGTCGGGGTGCGCGGGCAGCAGGGCGCGCATCATCTCGACGCTGCCGGTCACGCCGGTGACCAGCCAGGGGGTGTCCTGGCGGTAGTCCCGCGCGTTGGGATCGGCTCCGGCGGCGACCAGCCTGCGGGCCGCTTCGGGGTGGTCGGCGAGTGCGGCGAGCAGCAGCGGGGTGCGCCGTTGGTCGTCGCGGGTCTCGATGTCCGCGCCCGCGTCGAGCAGGGCGGTCACCTGCTCCGCGTCGCCGCAGTGGGCGGCGTCCAGCAGCCTGGTGTTCAGGTCGGCCATGCCGGTGTCTCCTCCTTCTCCGGAAAGCTTCTCCGGGTTTTCCCGCTTCTCCGGCTTCTCCGGTGCTTCGGGCTTCCCGCACGTCTCATGTCTGTCGGGCGCCGGGGTGAGTGTCCTCCCGCCCGTCGGCCTTCAATGGCCGAGCGTTGCCGCTCCCGCCCGGGCGAACTGCTCGTCCTGGTCCCCGCTGGGCGCGCCCGCGACGCCGACGGCCGCGACGGGCCCGCTCTTGGCCGTGACCGGAACGGCGCCCGCGAGGAAGAGCGTGCCGGGGATGTCCTTGAGCTGCGGAGTCTGCTGGAGGCGCTGGGAGAGTTCGGAGGTGGGGGCGTTCCAGGACACGGCGGTGTACGCCTTGCGCTCGGCTGACTCGTACGACTGCGGTCCCGCGCCGTCGCCGCGCAGGGTGACGACGGTGTTGCCGTCCCGGTCGACGACGGCGACGGTGACGCGCTGGCCGGCGCGGTTCGCGGCGTCGAGGGCCGCCTGCGCGGCCTTCGTCGCGGCGGCGGTGGTGAGCCGGTCGACCTGACGGGTGTCCTTGCCGGACGCGGCGGCGCTCGCCGAGGCAGGGGCGGCCTTGCCGGACGCGGCCGGGGCGGCGGCGGTCGCGGAGACGGCGCCGAAGGTGGCCGCGCCGACGGCTGCGACGGCCACGGCACCGGTCAGGACGCGGGTACGGGAGGACATCTTCTTCATGGACGTTCCAACTCCTCGGGTCTGCGGGACCGCCTTCGCGTTCCCGCCTCTGCCTTCGATCCTCGGGCCGGACCGGGGCCGCGCCGGTCCGCGATACGGCTCGCCCGCGCGGGCATGATGGAGGACAGGCGGGTCATCCGATCGGTCGATGCGCGGGCCGTTCCGGCAGGTCACGCTGCGAATGGCGGCCGGTCACCGGGTCGCCTCCCGCACCGCTCGCAGCGCCCCGACCCCGCCCTCGACCAGGAGCCCCGATGCACAGCTCGCCGCCGCCCGGCCAGGACCGGGACGCGCCCCCGGTCCCGACCCCGGAGCCGAACCGGACGCCGGAGCCGAACCGGAGGCCGCAGCCGGAGCCGGAATCGGAATCGGAATGGGAGCTGAGGCCAGAGCCCGCATCGGAGCGGGACCCGGAGCCGAGCCCCGATCCGGACGGCTGGTGGCTGGCGGCGGTCATGAACGGCGCCTTCGTCGTCCTCCTCGCGGGCGCCCTCATCCGCTTCGTCGACCGGCACCCGGACAGCGGTCGCCTGCCGTGGGTGATCGGGCTGAGCGTGGCGCTCACGGTCCTCCAGTTCGCGGGCCGTCGGCCCGGACGGCGACGCGAACCGCTCCCCCGCAGGTGGGAGCTGGCACGCCTCGCCGCCCTCGTCGCCTGCTGGACCGTCGTCGTCCTGCTGGCGCCGAGCTTCGCCTGGTGCGCCGTCCCGCTCATCTACACGGGCCTGCGGTCGCTGCCGACCCGGGCGGCCGTGGCGCTCGTGGCGGTGCTCGCCATACTCGTCGTCATCGCGGAGTTGCGGCTGGCGGACGGGACGGACCCCAATCTGGTGCTGCTGCCGCCCGCCGTCGCCACCCTCGCCACCGCCGTCTTCGTCCACATGCGGCGGCAGACCGGCCGTCAGCAGGCCCTCATCGACGACCTGGTGCGCACCCGCCGCGAACTGGCGGCCACCGAACGGCGCGAGGGCACCCTCGCGGAACGGCAGCGGCTGTCGATGGAGATCCACGACAGCCTCGCGCAGGGCCTGTCCAGCCAGCGGATGCTGCTCCAGGCCGCGGACCGGATCTGGGAGACGGCACCGGACACCGCCCGCGGCCACGTCCGTACCGCCACCGCCGTGGCCGAGCAGAATCTCGCCGAAGCACGCCGCTTCGTGCACGACCTCGCGCCCGCCGCGCTCGTCGGACAGGACCTGGACGACGCCCTGCGCGCGCTCGCCGCGCAGCACTCCGAAGACTCTGACCACTCCGAAGACTCCGACCGCTCCGAAGGCTCTCACGACTCCGAGCACGCTCCGCGCTCCCGGCCGTCGGCCCTCACGGTCCGCTGCCACGTGGAGGGCTCGCCCGTACCGCTCCCGGACCGTACGCGGTCGGCGCTGCTGCGGATCGCGCAGGGCGCGCTCGCCAATACCGCGGAGCACGCCGGGGCCGCCCACGCCACGCTCACGCTGACGTATCTCGACGACCAGGTGCTGCTCGACGTCTCCGACGACGGGCGCGGCTTCGATCCGGCCGCCGTCGCCGCCACCGGGGTACGCGGCCACGGGCTGCCCGCGATCCGCGCGCGGGTGGGCCAGCTCGGCGGCACCCTGAGCATCGAGTCAGCCCCCGGCGAGGGCACCGTGCTGTCCGTCGCCGTCCCCCTCGAAGCCCTGGAGGCCGCGCCGTGACCGAGATCCGACCCGTCCGTCTCGTGGTCTGCGACGACCACGCCGTGGTGCGTGCCGGACTGATGGCGCTGCTGGCCAGCGCGGACGGCATCGAGGTGGTGGGCGAGGCGGGCAGCGGCGAGGAGGCCGTCGCGATGGCCGCGAAGACGCGGCCGGACGTGGTCCTCATGGACCTCCAGCTCGGTCCGGGCATCGACGGCGTCGAGGCCACCCGCCGGATCGCCGCCGCAGCGGCCCACGCACCGGCCGAATCCGTTCGGCCGGAGACGCCCGGAACAGCCGCCACGCCCGGAGCAGCCGCCGCGCCCGGAACAGGCACGGCGCACGGAACAGGCACGGCGCACGGCGGCCCGTACGTCCTCGTCCTCACCACGTACGACACCGACGCCGACATCACCCGCGCCATCGAGGCGGGCGCGACCGGCTACCTGCTGAAGGCCGAGCGCCCGGAGGAGCTGTTCTCCGCGATCCGCGCCGCCGCGCAGGGCCGCACCGCGCTGTCGCCGCCGGTCGCGGGGCGCGTGATGGCCCATATGCGCGCGCCGGGACCGCAGTTGACCGCCCGGGAGCGCGACATCCTCGGCCAGCTCGCCCGCGGCCTCGGCAACCGCGACATCGCCCGCGCCCTGTTCATCAGCGAGGCCACCGTCAAGACCCACCTCGGCCGGATCTACGACAAGCTCGGCGTCGACACCCGCGCGGGCGCGGTGGCCGCGGCGACCGAACGCCGCCTGCTCGGCTGATCCCGCACCCGAACCGCCAGCACCCCGCCCCCAGGGGCGCGCCGAAACCGCCGCCGCCCCGACGTGACCCCCGCCCCCGCCCCGCGTCATCATGGACAGATGCCCGAGGGAGACACGGTCTGGCTGACGGCCCGCCGACTGCATGACGCGCTGGCGGGGCGCGCCCTCGTGCGGGCCGACCTGCGGGTGCCGCAATTGGCCACGGCCGATCTGACCGGCCGCCGGGTCCTCGAAGTGGTGAGCCGCGGCAAGCACCTCCTCACCCGGCTGGACGGCGGCGCGACGCTCCACTCGCATCTGCGGATGGAGGGCTCCTGGCACCTGTACGCGCCCGGTGAGCGCTGGCGCGGCGGTCCCGCCCACCAGATCAGGGCGGTGCTGGAGACGGAGCACAGGACGGCCGTCGGCTACCGGCTGCCGGTACTGGCGCTGCTGCCGACCGCGCGGGAGTCCGAGGCCGTCGGCCACCTGGGCCCCGATCTGCTCGGGCCCGACTGGGACCCGGCGCGGGCGCTGGCGCGGCTGGTCGCGGAGCCGGAGCGGGAGATCGCCGAGGCGCTGCTCGACCAGCGCAATATGGCGGGGCTCGGCAATGTGTACGTGGTCGAGCTGTGTTTTCTGCGCGGGGTGACACCGTGGACGGCGGTCGGCGACGTCAGGGCGCCGGAGAAGGTGGTCGCGCTGGCGAAGCGGCTGCTGGAGGCGAACAAGGAGCGCCCCGGCCACATCACCACGGGCGATACGCGGCGCGGCCGTACGCACTGGGTCTACGACCGGGCGAACCGGCCGTGCCTGCGCTGCGGCACCACGGTCAGGACCGACCGGCACGGCAGGGCGGACCAGAGCCGGGTCGCGTACTGGTGCCCGAGCTGTCAGAAAGGTCCGCCCCCGCACGGCAATTGACGCACCGTCAGATACGGTCGTACGGTCGGACTCATGACGGTCACGGCGTACGACCTCAGCGGGCGGGTCGCCCTGGTCACCGGAGCGGCGAGCGGGATCGGCCGGGCCAGCGCGCGGTCGCTGGCGTCAGCGGGCGCGGTCGTGGTGTGCGCGGACCGGGACGAGCCGGGGGTACGCGAGACGGCGGCGCTGATCGATGAGGCCGGCGGCCGGGCCGAGCCCAGGGCGCTCGACGTCACCGACAAAGCGGCTATCGCCCGCACCGTCGCCGGCATCGTCCGGGACCACGGCGGCCTCGACATCTTGGCGGCCGTCGCCGGGATCATGCACAGCAGCGGCGTCCTCGACACCAGCGACGACGACCTGGACCGCGTCCTGGCGGTGAATTTCCGCGGGGTGCTGCACTGCGCCCAGAAGGCGGCCCGCGCGATGGCCGACCGCGGCGGCGGCAGCATCATCACGATGTCGTCCAGCGCGATCGACACGGGCGCGCGCGGCCTGCTCTGCTACAGCGTGTCCAAGGCGGCCGTCGTCCAGCTCACCAAGACCCTCGCCACCGAGCTGGGCCCGCTCGGCATCCGCGCCAACACCGTGGCTCCCGGCTTCATCCGCACCCCGATGACCGCGCACTACGGCACCGGCGCGGACGGGGTGTTCGACGAGAGGGCGCAGGCCCGCGCCGAGGAGTCGCTGGCACGCATGTCCCCGCTGGGCCGGGTCGGCAGGCCCGAGGACGTGGCCCCGGCCGTGCTCTACCTCGCCTCAGACGCCTCCGCCTTCGTCACCGGCCAGATCCTCCGCCCCAACGGCGGGGTGGCCATGCCCTGGTAGGACGCATCCCCGGAATCCGGCGTCGGGCGACAGCCGTCCGGTCCGCACCCGTTCCATCGGCCCCCGCGGAAAGGACGGCCCGTCCGCGTCACCCGCGACGGCCGCCCGCATCCGCCGCTTCACCGTCGGCACCGCGTGCAGCGGTATGAGCCCGAGGCTCCAGCCGCCCGCGGCCATCGCGCCCTCCCACGGCCCGACGGCCTCCGGCCGTATCCACAGCCGCAGCACCGCCCACCACCACAGCAGCCCGCAGGCGAGCGCGAACACAACGGCGGCGGAGCGTACGCCCCGGCCGGATCCCGTACGGCGGACACCGGATTCAGCACCGCGGCCCGCGAATCCCCTACCGCGGACCGGAGAACCGTCCGGCGTCTCCCGGCCCGGCGGCCGCACCGATGTTCGGCGCCATGACCGACCCCATGACCCGTCCCATGACCAGCCCCCCACCCGGTCCGTGGCCTGGAGCACGAAAACTCGCAGTGCGCGCATGGCCGCCTCCTTCGGACCCCCGAGGTTGCGGCGGGAGGCCGCCCGCGGCGGGTCCCGTACTCAGGTGCGATGCCCTGCCGCCAAGATCGCTAGCCGCGCGCCGGCAGGCCCCGGGCAACGTTCACCCGAAAGGGTCGCCGCACGGCCACGACCAGCTGCGACATATGCACGCAAAGCGACATTCCGGCCGCGCGTCAGACGTTCTCGGCCTGGAACATCCAGTGGAACTTCTCGATGTCGGCGGTGATCCCGATCAGGATGTCCTGGCTGACCGGATCGGGCTGCTCGGTGGTCTCGATCCGCTCGCGCATCCGCACGATCACGGCGTCCAGCGCGGCGACCAGGATTTCGACGACCTCGGTGTCCTTGACCCAGCCGTCGGTCACCGTGTCGATCCCGCTGGTCTCGGCGACCGTGCGGGCCCGCCCGTCGGGCGTCACGCCGATCGCGGAGGCCCGCTCGGCGACCGTGTCGGAGTGCAGCCGGGCGGTGTCGACGACCTCGTCGAGCTGGAGATGGACGGAGCGGAAGCGCGGGCCGACGACATTCCAGTGCACCTGCTTGGCGAGCAGCGACAGGTCCAGGAGGTCCACCAGGGCGCCTTGCAGCGCGTCTCCGACGGTCTTCCGGTCCGGCTCCGACAGCGGGCTCTTGACGACAGTCATGCGGTTCTCTCCTAGCGGATCGACACCATGAGGTCCGTTTCGCCCCCCTTGACCCTCCCCGCCTACCCTGCCTCGGGCTCGCACACATGGCAAAAGCACGAACAACAGCGCGGACGAAAGCGCGGCCCGAAGCTCGGCGGGAGAAGGGCGAAGGGCGGCCCGAACCACACCGGGAGAAGGGCAGCGGAACGGCCGAAGCCCGGCGGACGTCGGGCACACGCCGACGGCCCCGACCGGGAGCGAGCCGGTCGGGGCCGTCGGAACAAGCAGGTCAGAAGGCTAGGCGGCGACCACGTCGACAGCCTCGGCAGACTTCTTGGGCGCCTTGATAGTGATCCGTTCGTCCGGTGTGGACGTCATGGACGTGACAGAAGTGACCGCACCCAGCAGGGGCCGCATCGGCGCGGCAGTGGTCTCGGACGCCGCCGACTGTGCCAGCTCGGCAAGCGACAGATCGTCACTGACCTCCCGCATCACCTCGGACATAGGAACGTCCAAGGCGTCGCAGATCGCCGAGAGCAGCTCGGATGACGCTTCCTTCTGCCCCCGTTCGACCTCTGACAGATAGCCCAGGGAAACCCGGGCGGACGAAGAGACCTCACGCAGGGTGCGGCCCTGGCGCTGGCGCTGCCGACGCAGCACGTCACCAAGCAGGCGACGGAGCAGGATCATCGGTGGCTCCCTCCTCGGACCGCGAATCCGCATCCTCTTCGCCCCACCGTACCGCCTCGGGCACCGGCCGTGCGGGGAGCGATGTCGTGTTCACTCAGGGCTGCAAACATCCCTTCCCCCCGTGTTCTTCCCTATCCTTCGCCTCCGGACTCTTCTCGGGGCGGGTCTTCCTCAGCTCCGAGGTCAGCAGTTCGAATACGGCGGCCACGGTCGCCCGCCGGATCTCCGTACGGTCGCCCGCCAGCCTGAGCGCGGCGCCCACCGCACCGCCGGGACCCGCGACGGCCACGAACACCGTGCCCACCGGCTGCCCATCCTGCGGGTCGGGTCCCGCCACCCCGGTCGTCGCGGCGCCCCAGTCGGCGCCGAGCCGGTCCCGTACGCCCTCGGCCATCTCGCGGGCCACCTGGGCGTCCACGGCGCCGCGCGCGGCCAGCAGGGCCGCGTCCACGCCGAGCAGCTCGTGCTTGAGGGCGGTCGCGTACGCCGTCACCGAGCCGCGGAAGGTCCGGGAGGCGCCGGGCACCCCGGTCAGCTCCGCGGCCACCAGACCGCCGGTCAGGGACTCCGCGACGGCCAGCGTCCGGCCGCGCTCGTCCAGCAGCCGCAGTACCTCCGCCGCGTCCGCCCGCCCAGCGGCGGTCATACGCCCTGCGGTCGCTCGGCCCCGGCCTCGGCCTCCAGCTCGACGCCGGCCACGGAATCCGCCGCGGTCGCGCCCGCCGGAGCGCCCGCCGGAGCTTGGGCCGGAGCGGCGGCCGCTTCCGCGACCGCCTCGGAGGCCGCCGCGACCGCGGCGCGCTCCGCCGCCAGTCCCGCGCGGCGCAGGACGACCGCCTGCCGTACGTAGTCGAAGCCGGTGGCAACGGTCAGGACGACCGCGGCGCCCATCATCCAGGCCCGCACGGTGGCCAGCGGGCCGGTCAGGATCAGGACGTACATGCCGACGGCGATGCCCTGCGTGAGCGTCTTGAGCTTGCCGCCCCGGCTGGCGGGGATCACGCCGTGCCTGATCACCCAGAACCGCATGGCGGTGATGCCCAGCTCGCGGAAGAGGATGACGACGGTGACCCACCAGGGCAGGTCGCCGAGGGCGGACAGGCCGACGAGCGCCGCACCCATGATCGCCTTGTCGGCGATGGGGTCGGCGATCTTGCCGAAGTCGGTGACCAGGCCGTAGCGGCGGGCCAGCTCGCCGTCGAAGAGGTCGGTGATCATCGCGACGGCGAAGGCGGCCCAGGCGAAGGAGCGCCAGGCCGGGTCGTGCCCGTCGCCGTGCACGAGCAGCAGCACGAAGCCGGGGACCAGGACCAGCCGGGCCATCGTGAGCATGTTCGCGATGTTCCACAGGTCGGCCTTGGGCAGCACCGGGTCCCCGAGGTGGTCGGGGGCCGAGGAGGCCGGGGCGGCGGGCGCGGGGGCTCCGGTCATCTGCCCACCTCCTGCAGGCCGCGCGGGGCGTCGGTCACGCCCCCCGCGGCACTCGCGGTCCCGGTCGTATCCTCAGGAACCTCAGGAACCGCCGGAATCTCGGGAACCGCACGGCTCGCCGGAACCGTCGGGATGTCCAGCGGCTCCGCGATCAGGTCCACGCCCTCGGTCGCCGTCACCTTCGCCATGACGAAGGTCCCCGGCAGCGGGGCGGGAGCGCCGTCGGGCACCGCCAGCACGACCTGCCCGTCGGTCTCCGGCGCCTGGTGGTCGGCCCGGCCGGTCACCTCGCCGGTCTCCTCGTCCACCGCCTCGACCAGCACCCGTACCGTCGCGCCCAGCCGCTCCTCCGCGCGCTGCGCGGTCAGCTCCTCGGCCAGCCGCGAGACCCGCGCGAGCCTGGCGGCGACCACGTCCTCGTCGAGCTTGTCGCCGAAGGTCGCCGCCTCCGTACCGTCCTCGTCCGAGTAGCCGAACACGCCGATGGCGTCCAGCCGCGCGGAGCCCAGGAACCGTTCCAGCTCGGCCAGATCGGCTTCCGTCTCGCCGGGGAAGCCGACGATGAAGTTCGAGCGGACACCCGCCTCCGGGGCCTTGGCCCGGATGGTGTCCAGCAGTTCGAGGAAGCGGTCGGTGTCGCCGAAGCGGCGCATGGCGCGCAGCACGGCGGGCGCGGAGTGCTGGAAGGACAGGTCGAAGTACGGGACGACGCCCGGAGTTCCGGTGAGCGCGTCGATCAGGCCGGGGCGCATCTCGGCGGGCTGGAGGTAGCTGACCCGGACCCGCTCGATGCCGTCGACCGCCGCCAGCTCCGGCAGCAGGGTCTCCAGCAGGCGGATGTCGCCGAGGTCCTTGCCGTACGAGGTGTTGTTCTCGCTGACCAGCATCACCTCCTTGACGCCCTCTCCGGCCAGCCAGCGGGTCTCGCCGAGGACGTCGGAGGGGCGGCGGGAGATGAAGGAGCCGCGGAAGGACGGGATCGCGCAGAAGGTGCAGCGCCGATCGCAGCCGGAGGCGAGCTTCACGGAGGCGACGGGTCCCGAGTCCAGGCGGCGGCGCAGCGGCGCGCGCGGGCCGGAGGCGGGCGCGACGCCCTCGGGCAGATCGGCGGGCGCCTGGGCCGCGAAGTCCTCGGAAGCCTCAAGAGCGCTCACGGCGGCCTCGACCGGCTCCTCGCCCGACGTCCCGTGCCCCTGCGCGTGCCCCGGCAGCGCCACACTCGCCGCCTGCCGCTCGGCCGGGCTGATCGGCAGCAGCTTGCGCCGGTCGCGCGGGGTGTGCGACGCGTGGACGCCGCCGGCCAGGATCGTCCGCAGCCGGTCGGAGATGTCCGCGTAGTCGTCGAAGCCGAGTACGCCGTCCGCCTCGGGCAGCGCCTCGGCCAGTTCCTTGCCGTACCGCTCGGCCATGCAGCCGACCGCGACGACGGCCTGGGTGCGCGCCTGCCCCTTGAGGTCGTTGGCCTCCAGCAGCGCGTCCACCGAGTCCTTCTTGGCCGCCTCGACGAAGCCGCAGGTGTTCACGACCGCCACATCGGCCTCGGAGGCGTCGTCGACCAACTGCCATCCGTCCGCCGCCAGCCGGCCGGCGAGTTCCTCGGAGTCCACCTCATTGCGGGCGCAGCCGAGCGTGACAAGAGCGACGGTACGGGGTTCGGGCATACGCTCAGCGTACCCGGCCATGTCGCCGCCGCCCCCGCGCCACCGGTGCTCGCGGTGGTGCCGGGACGGCGGGGAAGCACAATTCAGCCCTGCGTGGGGTCACCCGGCGTGTAGGTGAGACGCACCACCTGACCGTCGGTGCCCGCGGCGCCGAGGTCCTTGCCGTTGACGAAGAGCTTGACGGCGCCCGCGTTGCCGACGACGAGCTTGATCTTCTTGTCGTCGGTGAAGGTCTGGGACTCGCCCTTCTTCAGCGACTTCTGGAAGAGCTGCTTGCCGTTGCCGTCACTGGCCTGGACCCAGCTCGTGCCGCTCTCGGCGCTGATCTTGACGGTGACCTTGCCGGGCGGGGCCGCGGCGATGGCGCTGTCGGTCGGGTCCGTCTTCGGATCGGCGCCGTTGCTCTGCGGCGACTGGGTGACGGCGGGCGCGCTGGTGGTCGCGGACGGGCTCGGGGAGTTCGCCGCGGTCTTGTCGCCGCCGCTGCCGCCAGTGAAGACCGTGAAGCCGACGAAGCCCACCACGGCGACGATCGCCGCGACCATGGCCGCCGTCCAGTTCGCCCGGCGCGGCTCCGAACGGATCTTCTGCGCCTCGTAGAGCGGCGCGACGGGAGCGGGCGCCTCCTCGCCGATGTGCTCGGCGACGTACTGCTCGACCAGCGGTTCGGGGTCAACGCCGACGGCGCGCGCCAGGGTCCGGATATGCCCGCGGGCGTAGACATCGCCGCCGCACCGCGAGAAGTCGTCCTGTTCGATCGACTGCACGATCGGGACGCGCACCCGCGTGCTGGTGCTGACCTCGTCGATGGAGAGCCCCGCCGCGATACGGGCCTGGGCGAGGGCGTGACCGACCGAAGGCCGGTCTTCGGAGGGCGAGTTGCCGACGGACACGAGGGCGCCTTTCGAGGGTGCAGCCACCTGCTGGAAGTTCAGTCTAGGGGGGGTACGAAACGCGGCGGCAACCGGACGATCACTTTTTGTCCGCCATCAGGATTGCCATCGGGATCGCGGTCGGGGTTGCCATCGGGATCGCGGTCAGGATCGTCGTCGGAAGCCGACAGGTTCACCCGTGTGCATCGATACGAGCCCCCCTGTATCAACTTGACGTACGAACAGGAGAAACGGTTGCCCCAACACATTCCCCGAGTCCCGTGACTTACGCATTTCCGTGGGCCGTCCGGGCCCCCGGTACGTACAGGACCGGCCGTTCCCGCGCGCTCGACCTGCCGACGCCCGGCTCCGGACCGGCCGCTCCTACGCTCCCCCGCCGCGGATCTCGGCGAGGACGTCGTCCAGCTCGTCGGCCTTCACCATCACGTCGCGCGCCTTGGAGCCCTCGCTGGGGCCGACGATGCCGCGCGACTCCATCAGGTCCATCAGCCTGCCCGCCTTGGCGAAACCGACCCGCAGCTTGCGCTGGAGCATCGACGTGGAGCCGAACTGGGTGGAAACCACCAGCTCAGCGGCCTGGCACAGCAGGTCCAGGTCGTCGCCGATCTCCTCGTCGATCTCCTTCTTCGGGCCGCTGCCGACCGTGACGTCGGAGCGGTAGCTGGGCGTGAGCTGCGCCTTGCAGTGGTCGACGACCTTGGCGACCTCGTCCTCGGTGACGAAGGCGCCCTGCATACGAATCGGCTTGTTCGCGCCCATCGGCAGGAAGAGCCCGTCGCCCTTGCCGATCAGCTTCTCGGCGCCGGGCTGGTCCAGGATGACGCGGCTGTCGGCGAGCGAGGACGTCGCGAAGGCGAGCCGGGAGGGCACATTGGCCTTGATCAGACCGGTCACGACATCGACGCTGGGCCGCTGGGTGGCCAGCACCAGGTGGATGCCCGCGGCGCGCGCGAGCTGCGTGATGCGGACGATGGAGTCCTCCACGTCACGCGGCGCGACCATCATGAGGTCGGCCAGCTCGTCCACGATCACCAGCAGATACGGATACGGCGTCAGCTCGCGCTCGCTGCCCTCGGGCGTCTTGGCCTTGCCCGAGCGCACGGCGGCGTTGAAGTCGTCGATGTGCCGGAAGCCGTACGCGGCGAGGTCGTCGTAGCGCAGGTCCATCTCGCGCACCACCCACTGGAGGGCTTCCGCGGCCCGCTTGGGGTTGGTGATGATCGGGGTGATCAGGTGCGGGATGCCCTCGTACGCGGTCAGCTCGACGCGCTTGGGGTCGACCAGCACCATCCGGACCTCGTCGGGGGTGGCGCGGGCCATCACCGACGTGATCAGGCAGTTGATGCAGGAGGACTTGCCGGAGCCGGTGGCACCCGCGACCAAGACGTGCGGCATCTTGGCGAGGTTGGCCATCACGTAGCCGCCCTCGACGTCCTTGCCGAGCGCGACGGTCATCGGGTGGTCCTCGCCCGCGGCCTCCGCGGAGCGCAGCACGTCGCCGAGGTTGACCATCTCGCGGTCGCTGTTGGGGATCTCGATGCCGACCGCGGACTTGCCGGGGATCGGGCTGATGATCCGGATGTCGGGGCTGGCGACCGAGTAGGCGATGTTCTTGGCGAGCGCGGTGATCCGCTCGACCTTGACCGCGGGGCCCAGCTCCACCTCGTAGCGGGTGACCGTCGGGCCGCGGGTGAAGCCGGTGACGACCGCGTCGACCTTGAACTCCTTGAAGACCTGGCCGAGCGCCGCGACCACCGCGTCGTTGGCGGCGCTGCGGGTACGGCCGGGGCCGCCGCGCTCCAGCAGGTCCAGGGAGGGCAGCGCGTAGGTGATGTCGCCGGAGAGCTGGAGCTGTTCCGCGCGGGGCGGCAGCGGCGGTCCCGTGGTCTCGGGCGACTTCTTGGTGAGGTCGGGGACGCCGCCGGACTCCGCGGGGACCCCGCCGGACTCCTCCGGGGTGTCCTCGGCGCGCGCGGCCGGCACCGGCTTCCTGATCCGGCTGGTGAGGTCGGCGACCAGCGGGGAGGGCTGCACACCGTGCAGCACCGCGCCGTCCAGCGCGGCGGCGGCAGCGGCGGCCACGTCCACCGCGTCCCTGCCGTCCTCGTCCCGGTCGCCGGGCAGCGCCTCGGAGCGGCGCCTGGGGCGGCGGCGCGGCTTGGGCTCGTCGGCGCCCGGGTCGCCCCCGGCCGCGGACGCGACGGCGGAGCGCTCGTCGGGGTCGGTGTCGCTGTCGACGTCGTAGGGCTCCGCGGCCGATTTGCCGAAGCGGATCGGCAGCCGCCGTACGGGCGACTCGTCGGTGGTGTCGGCGGTGCGGGGGTCGTCCTCGTCCTCGAAGAAGTCCTCCAGCGGGACCGCCTCGGGGTCCGCGGGCGCCTCGTACACGCCGAGGCGGGTGGCGGCCTGGCGCAGCCGCTGCGGGATCGCGTTCACCGGGGTGGCGGTGACCACGAGCAGGCCGAAGCCGGTGAAGAGCAGGAGCAACGGGACGGCGAGCACCGAGCCGACGGTGTAGACGAGCGGGGAGGCGGCGGCCCAGCCGAGCAGGCCGCCCGCGTCGCGCATCGCGGTCGCGCCCTCGCCGCGGCCGGGGGCGCCGCAGGCCAGGTGGACCAGGCCGAGCGCGCCGATGACGAGGGCGGACAGGCCGATCACGATCCGGCCGTTGGCCTCCGGCTGTTCCGGGTGGCGCATCAGGCGTACGGCGACCGCGCCGAGCAGGAACGGCACGAGCAGATCCAGGCGGCCGAAGGCACCGGTGATCAGGACCTCGACGAGGTTGCCGACCGGGCCCTGGAGGTTGGACCAGGTGCCCGCGGCGACCACCAGGGTCAGGCCGAGCAGGAGCAGCGCCAGGCCGTCCTTGCGGTGCGCGGGGTCCAGGCCGCGCGCGCCGCGCCCTATGCCGCGGAAGACGGCGCCCACGGTGTGCGCCAGGCCGAGCCACACGGCGCGCGCCATACGGAAGAGCCCGCTGGTCGGCGACGGTGCGGGCCGGGGCGCGGGTCTGGCCGCCGCTGCCTTCTTGGCGGGCGGTCTCCCCGCGGCGCTCTTCGCGGCGGCGGGCTTCTTCGCCGCGGTCTTCTTGGCCGCAGGCTTCGCCGGGGCTTTTTTGGCGGTGCCGGACGTACGTGAGGCCATGGTGCCGAGGTTACCGCCCTTGTGATCGGGTGACACGCGTGCCTGAGAGTACGCCCGTTCGTGTCGTCCGGCCGGGGCCGGGGACTGACGCGACGTCAAAAGCGGCGCGCGGCCTTCCCCGTACGGCTCACTCCTGATTCGGCAGCTTGACGACGCCGTTGCCGGTGCCCGGTTCGAGCGCGTCCAGGGCGCGGCGCAGGCCGGTCAGCTTGCGCTCCAGGTGGGCGGCGGTGGCGACGGCCGCGGCGTCCGCGGACTCGTCGAGCTGCTTGGTGAGCGCCTCGGCCTGCTCCTCGACGGCGGCCAGCCGCGCGGACAGTTCGGCGAGCAGCCCCGCGGGTTCGCCCGCGCCCCGTCCCCTGCCGTTGGCGCCCGCGGCGGACGGCACGCCCTGTTCCAACTGGAGCCGCAGCAGCGCCGCCTGCTCCCGGAGCTGGCAGTTCTTGGTGTAGAGGTCGACGAAGACCGACACCTTGGCGCGCAGCACCCACGGGTCGAACGGCTTGGAGATGTAGTCGACCGCGCCCGCCGCGTACCCCCGGAAGGTGTGGTGCGGGCCGTGGTTGATGGCGGTGAGGAAGATGATCGGGATGTCCCGGGTCCGCTCCCGCCGTTTGATGTGCGCCGCGGTCTCGAACCCGTCCATGCCCGGCATCTGGACATCGAGCAGGATCACCGCGAAATCATCGGTGAGCAGCGCTTTCAGCGCTTCCTCCCCGGACGATGCCCGTACCAGCGTCTGATCGAGCGCAGAGAGGATCGCCTCAAGCGCCAGCAGATTCTCCGGCCGGTCATCGACCAGGAGGATCTTGGCCTTCTGCACCATGGCCCGCCCTCCTCGCCCCGGCACTACACCGGTCGCCGCCCCCGGGGACGACTCCGTCGTGCCGCCCGTCCTTGTGCCGGTCATGGTAGCCGCACCCCGCCGTTCGCCACACCCTGTCACCGCCAGGTCACTCAACACGTACCGCAAACGTAGGCGGAGACCAGAAGGTTCCCCTTAATCGGCGCCCTCACACCTCATCGGGCGCACGATCGCGGGCGCGGGCCCATGGCGTCGCCGGGCCCGCGCCCGGCCGTCACCGGGCGTGCATCCACTCCTCCATCAAGGTGAGCAGATGGTCGGTGTCGACCGGCTTGGTCACGTAGTCCGACGCCCCGGACTCGATGCTCTTCTCCCGGTCGCCCTTCATCGCCTTCGCGGTGAGCGCGATGATCGGCAGCCCGGCGAACTGCGGCATCTTGCGGATCGCCGTGGTCGTCGCGTAGCCGTCCATCTCCGGCATCATGATGTCCATCAGCACCACGGCGATGTCGTCGTGCTGCTCCAGGACCTCGATGCCCTCGCGGCCGTTCTCGGCGTACAGCACGGTCAGGCCGTGCTGTTCGAGGACGCTGGTGAGGGCGAAGACATTGCGGATGTCGTCGTCCACGATCAGCACCTTCTCGCCGCTGAAGCCGCCGGAGAAGCCGGTGTACGCGTCGGGGTGCCCCTCGTCGGACCAGGTGTCCTCGGTGCCCGCTCCGCCCGGACCCCGCGACTGCGCGGAGCCGTTGGCCGAGCCGTTCGCGGACCCGCCGCGCGGACCCGACCCGTTCGAGGGCGCAGAGCCGTTGGACTGGCCGCCGCCCTCGGGCAGTTGCGGGGGCTGCGCGGAACGGCGGCGCAGCCGGGCCAGGCTGCTGCCGGGACGCGCCCGGTCGCCGGCCGAGCCCTGCTCGAAGTCGCCGCCGTGGCCGCCCGCGGGCAGTTGCGGCAGCGCCTGCGGGAAGTCGCCCAGGGACAGCGGCAGATACAGCGTGAAGGTCGAGCCGCGTCCCGGCTGGCTGTCGGCGTGGATCTCGCCGCCGAGCAGCCGGGCGATCTCGCGGCTGATCGACAGACCGAGGCCCGTACCGCCGTACTTCCGGCTGGTGGTGCCGTCGGCCTGCTTGAACGCCTCGAAGATCACCCGCATCTTGCTGGCCGCGATGCCGATGCCCGTATCGGTCACGGAGAAGGCGATCAGCGGCTGGTCGGGCTCGCGCATCGTGCCCGCTTCCAGCAACTGCTCCTTGATCGACTGCGGCACCTCGGTGCCCGCGGGCCTGATCACCAGCTCCACCGAGCCGCTGTCGGTGAACTTCACCGCGTTCGACAGCAGATTGCGCAGCACCTGGAGCAGCCGCTGCTCGTCGGTGTGCAGGGTGACCGGCAGTTCGGGCGAGACCCGGACGGAGAAGTCCAGGCCCTTCTCCGCGGTCAGCGGCCGGAAGGTGGCCTCCACGTAGTCCACGAGCTGCACCAGGGCGATACGGGTCGGCGAGACGTCCATCTTGCCGGCCTCGACCTTGGACAGGTCCAGGATGTCGTTGATGAGCTGGAGCAGGTCGGAACCGGCGCCGTGGATGGTCTCGGCGAACTCGACCTGCTTGGGCGAGAGGTTGCCGTCCGCGTTGTCGGCGAGCAGCTTCGCCAGGATGAGCAGCGAATTGAGCGGGGTGCGCAGCTCGTGCGACATGTTGGCGAGGAATTCCGACTTGTAGCGCATCGAGACCGCGAGCTGTTCCGCGCGCTCCTCCAGCACCTGGCGGGCCTCTTCGATCTCGGTGTTCTTCACCTCGATGTCGCGGTTCTGCCGGGCCAGCAGTTCGGCCTTCTCCTCCAGCTCGCCGTTGGACATCTCCAGGGCGGCCTGCCGGTTCTCCAGCTCCGCCGAGCGCTCCTGGAGCTGTTCGGTCAGCTCCTGGGACTGCTTGAGCAGTCCCTCGGTCTTGGTGTTGACCGAGATGGTGTTGACGCTGATCGCGATGATGTCGGTGATCTGGTTGAGGAAGTCCTTCTGGATCTGGGTGAACGGCTGGAAGGCGGCCAGTTCGATCACGCCGAGCACCCGGCCCTCGAAGAGCACCGGCAACACGATGACGTGCGACGGAGGTGCCTCGCCGAGCCCCGAGGTGATCTTCAGATAACCCGGCGGCACGTTCTCGATCAGGATCGAGCGCTTCTCCACCGCGGCCTGGCCGATCAGCCCCTCCCCCGGCAGGAAGACCGACGACATCGTCCGCTTGGAGAAGCCGTACGCGCCGATCAGCCGCAGCTCGTACTCCTCCCCGACCTCCTGGGTGTCCTCCGCGAGGAAGAAGGCGCCGTGCTGCGCGGAGACGACCGGGGTCAGCTCGCTCATGATCAGCGCGGCCACGTCGCCGAGGTCGCGGCGGCCCTGCATCAGGCCGGAGATCCGCGCCAGGTTGCCCTTGAGCCAGTCCTGCTCCTTGTTGGCGAGCGTGGTCTCGCGCAGACGGACGATCATCGTGTTGATGTAGTCCTGGAGTTCCAGGATCTCGCCCGCCGCGTCCACGTCGATCCGCAGATTGAGATCGCCGCGGGTCACCGCGGTCGCGACCTGCGCGATGTTGCGGACCTGGCTGGTCAGGTTGTTCGCCATCAGGTTCACGGACTCGGTGAGGTCCTTCCAGATGCCCGAGACGTCGGGCACCCGCGCCTGACCGCCCAGACGTCCTTCCGTGCCCACCTCGCGAGCGACGCGGGTCACCTCGTCACCGAAGGCGGAGAGCTGCCCGACCATCGTGTTGATGGTCGTCTTCAGCTCCAGGATCTCGCCGCGCGCGTCCACGTCGATCTTCTTGGACAGATCACCGCGGGCGACCGCCGTGGTCACCTGCGCGATCTGCCGCACCTGACCGGTCAGGTTGGACGCCATGCCGTTCACCGACTCGGTGAGGTCCTTCCAGGTGCCCGCCACGCCCGGCACCCGCGCCTGGCCGCCGAGGATGCCCTCGGTGCCCACCTCGCGGGCCACGCGCGTGACCTCGTCACCGAAGGCCGACAGCGTGTCCACCATCGTGTTGATGGTCTCGGCGAGCTGCGCGACCTCGCCGCGCGCCTCGACGGTGATCTTCTTCGTCAGGTCGCCGTTGGCCACGGCCGTGGCGACCGACGAGATCGAACGCACCTGGCTGGTCAGGTTGTTGGCCATCAGGTTGACGTTGTCGGTGAGGTCCTTCCAGATGCCCGACGCGTCACGGACCCGCGCCTGGCCGCCGAGCTGGCCCTCCGTACCGACCTCGCGGGCCACGCGCGTGACCTCGTCACCGAACGCGGACAGCGTGTCCACCATCTGGTTCACCGTCGTCACCAGCGCCAGGATCTCGCCCTTGGCGTCGACGGTGATCTTCCGGGACAGGTCGCCCTGCGCCACCGCGTTGGTGACATCGGCGATGTTGCGGACCTGACTGGTCAGGTTGTTCGCCATGAAGTTGACGGACTGCGTCAGGTCCTTCCAGGTGCCGCTGACGCCCTGCACCTCGGCCTGCCCGCCCAGGATGCCCTCGGTGCCCACCTCGCGGGCCACCCGGGTCACCTCCGCGCCGAACGCGGAGAGCTGGTCGACCATCGTGTTCAGGGTGTTCTTCAGCTCCAGGATCTCGCCCCGGGCGTCCACGTCGATCTTCTGCGACAGGTCACCGCGCGCCACAGCGGTGGCGACCTCGGCGATGTTGCGGACCTGGGCCGTCAGATTCCCCGCCATGCCGTTCACGGAGTCGGTCAGGTCGCGCCACACACCGGCGACGCCTGGCACCTGCGCCTGGCCGCCGAGCCGCCCCTCCGTACCCACGTCACGGGCCACGCGGGTCACCTGCTCGGCGAACGACGAGAGCTGGTCGACCATCGTGTTGATGGTGTTCTTCAGCTCCAGGATCTCCCCGCGCGCGTCCACGTCGATCTTCTGCGACAGGTCACCGCGCGCCACAGCCGTCGTGACCTGCGCGATCTGCCGCACCTGGGACGTCAGATTGCCGGCCATGAAGTTGACGGAGTCCGTCAGGTCCTTCCAGGTGCCGGCCACCCCGTCCACCCGCGCCTGACCGCCCAGCCGCCCCTCCGTACCCACGTCACGCGCCATCCGCGTCACCTGGGCGGCGAAGGAACCGAGCTGGTCGACCATCCGGTTCACAGTGTTCTTGAGCTCCAGCATCTCGCCGGAGACGTCCACCGTGACCTTCTGCGTCAGATCGCCGTTGGCGACCGCCGTCGTGACCTGCGCGATGTTACGGACCTGGCCCGTCAGGTTGCGGAAGGCCGTGTTCACGGAGTCCGTGAGGTCCTTCCACGTACCCGCCGCGCCCGGCACCTGCGCCTGACCGCCCAGCACACCTTCGACGCCGACCTCGCGGGCCACCCGCGTCACCTCCGCGCCGAACGCGGAGAGCTGGTCGACCATCGTATTGACGGTGTTCTTCAGCTCCAGCATCTCGCCGGAGACGTCCACCGTGACCTTCTGGGACAGGTCGCCGTTGGCGACCGCCGTGGTCACCTGGGCGATGTCGCGCACCTGGCCGGTCAGGTTGCGGAAGGCGGTGTTCACCGAGTCGGTGAGGTCCTTCCACGTACCCGCCGCGCCCGGCACCTGCGCCTGACCGCCCAGCAGACCCTCGGCGCCGACCTCACCGGCGACCCGCGTCACCTCGTCGGCGAACGTCCGCAGCGTCTCGGTCATCGCGTTGATCGTCTCGGCGAGCTGCGCGACCTCGCCGCGCGCGCCGATGGTGATCTTCTGCGACAGGTCGCCGTTGGCGACCGCCGTCGTCACCTGCGCGATGTCCCGCACCTGGGCCGTCAGATTCCCGGCCATCAGGTTCACGGAGTCCGTGAGGTCCTTCCACACACCGGCCATGCCCGGCACCTGGGCCTGGCCGCCCAGCTCGCCCTCGGTGCCCACCTCGCGGGCCACCCGGGTCACCTCGGAGGAGAACGAGGAGAGCTGGTCCACCATCGTGTTGACGGTGTTCTTCAGCTCCAGCATCTCGCCGGCCACGTGCACGGTGACCTTGCGGGACAGATCGCCCTTCAGGACCGCCTGCGTCACCAGCGCGATGTCCCGCACCTGGGCGGTCAGCCGGTACGCCATGGTGTTGACCGAGTCCGTGAGGTCCTTCCAGGACCCCGCCATGCCCCGGACCTTCGCCTGGCCGCCCAGCTTGCCCTCGGTACCGACCTCGCTGGCCACCCGCGTCACCTCGTCGGTGAACGCGGAGAGCTGGTCCACCAGCCCGTTGACCGTCCGGCCGACCTTGAGGAATTCACCGCGCAGCGGGTGCGCCGACCCGTCCGCGTTCTGCGACCGCAGGTCCATCCGCTGTTCCAGGTCGCCCTCGGCCACCGCCGACAGCACCCGCCCGACCTCCGACACCGGCCGTACGAGATCGTCCACCAGCGCGTTGGACGCCTCGATCGCGGCGGCCCAGGCGCCCTCGCAGGCACCGGTCTCCAGCCGCTCTGTGAGTTTTCCCTCCCGGCCGACGACCCGCCGGACCCGGGCCAGCTCACCGGTAAGGTGCTGGTTACGGTCCGCGACCTCGTTGAAGACGGCGGAGATCTCCGCCATCACGCCGTCACCCGACACCGTCAGCCGCTTGCGGAAGTTCCCGTCCCGCATCGCGGCCAGCGCTCCGAGGAGCTTGACCAGCGCGGCCGAATCGACCTCTACGGTCCCACTGGCGCGGGATCGCCCGTTCTTCGTGCGCGTGCTCGTGCCCCGCGCCGATGCGCCAGACTCCACCGTGTCCCTCCTGGAGGGTCGACCGACCTGCAAAAGTGCAAGATTGCTGCCTTGAGAGCATGCCCAGTGTTTCACCATGGCCCCACCCGGCCATAACAGTTCGGCGGCAACGCTGATAACCCGTGGCACGTTCGGGGTGGAAACACCCGCAACCGGCGCACGCGGTGTCCGCGTGGGTAAGTAACCTGGCTCTTGTGTCGGCGGCGCCGCACCTTGCCAGGCGTACACCTCAGGGGGCCGCCGACGAGGACCGGGCAGGACGGCGGCGGCACGGGCGGCGGGACCGGTCAGCGGACCCGCCCACGGACGAGCAACGAGGAGACCGGTGATCACGGCGCGCGCTGCGGCCAGCTTCGAACCGGTGGGGCGGTCGGTCGCCGTCGCGCGTGCCTTCGTACGCGACACCCTGCACGGCTGGGGCTTCGCCGACGTCGTGGACGACGCGGTGGTGCTCACCAGCGAACTGGTGACCAACGCCGTCGTGCACGCGGGCACCGCCGCCGACGTGCAGTGTCTGCGGTACGAGACGGCCGTACGCGTCGAGGTCGCCGACCACTACCCCGACCGCGAGATCCCCATCCAGGGCAGAGGCCGCCAGTTCCGCGACCCCGACAACGAGGGCGGGCGCGGCCTGCTGCTGTGCGCCGCCCTGGCCAGCCGCTGGGGCGTGGAGTACACCGGCGCGGGCAAGCACGTCTGGTTCCAGCTCGACCTGCCCGAGCGCCCCGCGGGCACCCGCTCCGCCGGACCCGTCCTGCCCGCCGCCGACCTCCCGCTCACCGACGAGAGCGTGCGCGTCGCCGTCGTCCAGGTCGACCGCATGGGCTCGATCACGCGCTGGAACGACGACGCGGCCGAGCTCTTCGGCCACCCCGCCGCCGACGTCGTCGGCAAACCGCTCGCCGACCTCACCGCCTGGCCGCAGACCCCCGGCACCGGCATCGGCCTCGCCGAGGCCCTGCTGCACTCCCGCTGGGAAGGCACCTACGGCCTGCGCGACGCCGACGGCCGCGTCCTGCCCGTGTACGGCTCCCACCTGCGGGTCCGCGACAGCGAGGGCGAGCCCTCCACCGTCATCCTGCTGGTGCGCGCCGAGGAGCGGGCCGTGCTCCAGACGCCGTCCCGCGGCTCCGGCAGCGCGGAATCCGGCCTCGGCCAGCGCGGCAAGACCACGGACGCCTTCGAGGTCTTCATCGGCTCCCCCGCCCCCGACGACCTCGACAGCCTCCTCCAGCGCACCGTCGAACGCGCCCGCGACATGCTCGACGGCGACGCCGCCTACCTGCTGCTCGCCACCGACGACGAGACCGAGCTGGAAGTACGCGCCTCCACCGGCCTGCCGTCCGCCCGCCAGCGCTTCGCCCGCGTCCCCGTCGAAGCGGGCACCGGACGCTACGGCAGCGCCCGTATGCCGGCCGTCCACGAGGACCTCACCGCGGTCCCCGGCGCCGTACCGCTGCTGTCCGGCACCGGCATGCGCTCGGTGGTCACCGTGCCGCTCAAGGTCGAGGGCCGCCTGACCGGCTCGCTGGGCGTCGCCGCCGAGGCCCCCGGCCGCTACAACAACCAGGAAGCGCTGCGGCTCCAATTCGCCGCCGACCGGATCGCGCTCGCCGTGGAGAGCGCCCGGCTCACCGAGCTGGAACGGCTGCGCCGCGGCTCGCTGTCCTTCCTCGTCGAGGCGTCCGACCTGCTCGCGGGCACGCTGGAACGCGACCAGACGCTGGCCCTCATGGCCCAGATGACGGTTCCGACGCTGGCGAGCTGGTGCGCGGTCTACACGATCGCCGAGCAGTCGGAGCCGGAGCTGGCCTTCGTCCTGCACGAGGACGAGGACCGCATCGACGGCATCAAGGCGCTGCTGTCCCAGGTACGGCCTCCGGAGCCCGACCCGACACCCGGCGCCCGCATGTGGACCGCGCCCTCCGACGCGGCCCACTCCAGCGCCCTGCGGGCCTCTCTGCGCAGCCTCGGGGTCGGCGCGCGCTCCGCGCCCTCCTCGTCCGCGCCGAACGCCGCCACGCCCACCTCGGGCAAGGGCGGGCGCGCGCCGAGCGCCCCCGGTGTCGCGCTCGCCACCGCGGCGGCCGTCGGCGGCGAAACGGTCGTCCTGCCGCTGGTCGCCCGCAACCGGGTCATCGGCATGCTCACCCTCGGCAAGCCCGCCGACGAACGCTTCCGCCAGGAGATCCTCGAACTCGCCGAAGACCTCTCCCGCCGAGCGGCGCTCGCCCTGGACAACGCCCGCCTCTACAGCGAGCGCACCGCGATCAGCCAGGCCCTCCAGCGCAGCCTCCTGCCGCCGGAGCTGCCGCACATCCCCGGCGTCGAGGTCGAGGTCGTCTACCGCGCCGCGGGCGAGGGCAACGAGGTCGGCGGCGACTTCTACGACCTCTTCCCGATCCGCGACGGCTGCTGGGGCTTCGCCATCGGCGACGTCTGCGGTACGGGCCCGGAGGCCGCCGCCGTCACCGGCCTCGCCCGGCACGCGCTGCGCCTGCTGGCCCGCGAGGGCTTCGGCGGCCCCGCCGTCCTCGAACGCCTCAACGCCGCCATCCTCGACGAGGGCGCCCGCAGCCGCTTCCTCACGCTCCTGTACGGCGAGTTGTGGCCCCAGCACGACGGCAGCGCCGTCCTGCGCATGGTCTGCGCCGGCCACCCGCTCCCGCTGCGCCTGCGCCCCGACGGCACTGTCGAACCCGCCGCCGAACCGCAGCCGCTGCTCGGCGTGATGGACGACCTCGAACTGTACGAGCAGACCGTCTCCCTCGACCCGGGCGATGTCCTGCTCTGCGTCACCGACGGCGTCACCGAGCGCCGCGAGGGCACCCGCATGCTCGGCGACGACGGCCTCGCCGACGTCCTGTCCACCTGTACGGGCCTGACCGCGGGCGCCGTGGCCGCCCGTATCCAACGGGCCGTTGAGCGCTTCGCTTCTGACGCGCCGTCCGACGACATGGCGATCCTGTCGATGCGGGTTCCGAAGAAGTCCGAGTAGCGCGGGTTCTTCGCACGGGGATTCTTCGCACGGGGATTCTTCGCACGGGGATTCTTCGCGCGGTCCTCGGCGCGGGTCCTGATGCGCGACGACATGAAGAAGGCCCCCACCTGACGGTGAGGGCCTTCTGTGCCGAGCCCCAATACGGAATCGAACCGTAGACCTTCTCCTTACCATGGAGACGCTCTACCGACTGAGCTATTGGGGCGCGTCGATGGGAAGATCCTATCCCATGAACGCGGGTGCTCGAAGCACGCTCAGGGGTCGTTCAGCGGCGGTTCACAGCAGTCCGCCGAGCGCGTTGCAGGCGTCCGCGATGTGCGTCAACTCCCGCTGGGTGATGCCGGGGTGGACCGGCAGCGACAGGCTGTCCGCGGCCACCAGTTCGGTCTGCGGCAACACGGCCCCCGACCGGTGCGCGGGCATCCGGTGCACCGGTACGGGCACGCTCACGGTCGCCCGCACGCCCCGTGCCGCCAGGGCCGCGGCGAAGGCGTCCCGGTCCGGCCGGCCGTTGCCGGGAATCCGTACCGCGTACTGCCGGTAGAGGTGGTGCGCCCCCGGCTCGGTGTACGGCACGACCACGCCCTTGAGCGCCGAGTCCAGGAACCGCGCGTGCGCCCGCCGCCGGGCGACCACTCCCGCGTCCTCCTCGACACCGCCCTCGGTGCCCTGCTCCACGAGCGCCAGACCACGGCGCGACGCCAGGTCGTCGAGCCGCGCCATCGGCGCGGGGTGCCCGAACACGTGGACGGGTACGATCGCGGCCGTCCGCGCCGTGACGCCCGCGGCGACGGCCTCGGGGGCCAGGCAGAACGTCCGGGGGTCGATGTCCGCGAACACCGGTGTGGCGCCCGCGAGTCGGACGGCGTCGGCCGGCGCGCCCGGTCCGAACGACGGGACGATGACCTCGTCCCCTGTCCCGATACCCAGCTCCTCGAGCGACGTGCGCAGCGCGGCGGCCGTCGCGTCCGAAGCGATCCTGTGCCGTCGTCCGGCAGTCGTCATCTGCTGCACGTCTCCACACCTCCGCCTATCGGGAGGCCCAGAGTCTCGGAGCGACGTGAACAGAGGGTAACGGAAAACAAAAATGCCTTGGCCCCCGAGTCGAAGCTCGGGGGCCAAGGCATTGATAAAGATTGTTCGGCGGTGTCCTACTCTCCCACAGGGTCCCCCCTGCAGTACCATCGGCGCTGAAAGGCTTAGCTTCCGGGTTCGGAATGTAAC
>NZ_JBIBFQ010000010.1:0-339252 GCF_042955955.1 Streptomyces sp. NPDC008317 | reverse complement strand
TCCCACGCCCCGCCCGCGGCATACGTCCCCGCGAAGAACTTCGCCGTGACCTGCCCGCCCGACGAGCTCGACACCTTCGCCGTCAGCACCGGCTTGACACTGTCGACCAGCGCCACCGCCTGCGTCGGAACGTCCGGCGCGGCAGCCACCGCCGGCGCACCCGCCGCGATGACCACCCCCGTGGTCGCGACGCCGAGCACCGAGCCCCAGCGTCCGAGTATGCGTTTCCGCACTTGCAGTCCACCCCCATCACAGTCCGTGCCGCACCAGTCGGCGGGCACGCCTGAAACATCCTGGAGGGGCCCGGCAGTGGAACGTTGTCCTCCGGCAAACGAATGCGATGCGTGACAGCGATGGCGTTCGGTCACCTCAAGATCTTTCGCGCGATGCACCGCGGTTTCGACGGAGCAATGGTGCTCCAATCCAACATGTCGCAGCGCTAATTGGCGTGTCGACCGAGGATTCGACCGCGTCATCGCCCGGGGTGACGTTCTTCACGGCATAAGCCCACTCAATCCGGGAATCGCACGCGATTGCGATTCTCTTGAGGTTTTGTGCACAGGAGTGGGCTAGTTCAAGAAGAACCCGCCCGAGTGGTACGAGGAGATGCACGAGCGTCAGCGCAAGGCCCATTCTTCACGCCGCATCCGAGTCCAGCACGGCATCGGCCATATGAAGAACTGGAGATCCCTCGCCCGCCACCACGGCCGCCGCGAAGACATGAGCGACATCATCCAAGCCGTCGCCGCACTGCTCTCCCACCAGCAGGCCGCCACGTCGGCGATCAGCACGCAAAGGTGAGCACAACCGCCGACCCACGGTCCTCGACGCGCCACCGCCAACCATGCACGAGCTCGTAAGGGTTGTCCCGCTATTTGTGCGTCCGGCCCATCGTGTGGTGGCGCGGACACTGACCGGGCGGCCGACTGGCCAGATCGGGCTCTAGGAATCCGGTTGGGCCCGCCCGCGGACGATGCGTATCCTCTCGGACCATGTGCTACCACGCGTTCAACGGTGCCTTCCGGCACTACGTATGCATCGCGTGCCGGCTCTCCTTCAAAGGCACCACATGGCCGATCCGGAAGCGCATCTGTCCTGGCTGTCGTGAACAGCTCGTCTTCGCCGGCTACGACTTTGCTGCGCCCCGGCGACGCGACACGAAGGCATGGTCAGTTGTTGCGACTGTGCTCGCGGAGGGGCTGACCTACGATCACCGCCCCGGCTGCGGCTGCTCATGGCTCCCCTCTTTCCGGCCCCGGACCCGAGCTCAGGTGCGTGTCCGGCGCCGCGCAGCCGAGCGGCTGGGCCTGCCTCTGTCGGTGACTCTCGCTCGACGCGACGCCTTCACCTCAGAGAGCCGCGACGAGCAACCGCCCTCTCCGTCGGCCGCGAAGCGCGATACGACCTGAGCGCCGCGGCGACGCGGCAAGCCGCGCTGGCCATGTGAGCGGTCAGGGCGTGGTTCGCCTTGAGAAGATCCCGCTGTGGCTGGAATGATCACGGCAGCGGAGCCGTCCTGGATACCCCCGTTCACCGGGCTGCGCTCGCGCGACTTTCGAAAGCTGGTCACGCTGTTGCGCCGAGAAGGCGCCGATCGAACTCGCCGCGGGCGTCCCTGGTCACTGCCGCTGGAAGAGCGGGTACTCCTGGTCACCGCGTACTGGCGGACCAACCTGACGTTGCGGCAGCTCGCTCCACTGTTCGGTATCTCCAAGTCATCCGCCGACCGGATAGTCGGCCACATCGGGCCGCTGCTGGCACTCAAGCAGCGGCGGCGGTTCCACGCCGGCACCGTGCTCATCGTGGACGGCGCACTGGTGCCTACCCGCGATCACAGCATCGCCGAGCAGTCCAAGAACTACAGGTACTCGACCAATCACCAAGTGGTCGTCGACGCTGACACACGGCTGGTCGTTGCGGTCGGACGACCAGTGCCGGGCAACCGCAACGACTGCAAGGCATGGGCAGAATCGGGTGCGAAGGCAGCCGTCGGCAGGACCACGACCATCGCCGACGGCGGCTACCAGGGCACTGGCCTGGCGGTCCCGCATCGTCGGCCCGCGGGCGGCGAACTGTGCGGATGGAAGCATGAGCACCACCGCTCCCACAAACAGGGCAGGGCTCGCGTAGAGCACGTCTTCGCGCGCATGAAGACCTGGAAGATCCTTCGCGACTGCCGACTCAAGGGTGACGGTGGCCACTACGCGATCTTGGGTATCGCCCACCTGCACAATCTTCGTCAGGCCCGCTGATCGGACGGCCGACCGGCAACCAGGAGCGCACAAGATCAATTGCGGGACAGCCCTTACTCCCTGAGTGTCGGCGTTCCGCCTCGATGCGCGCGATAGGGGCGCTGCTGATGATGATGGCCGCGGCCCGGGGCAAAGGGCCGGAGAAACTTCCCCTCTTGCGAGTCTTCTTCCCGCTTCCCCCGGGAACGTTGCTGTGCTCATCGGTGTACTCGCGCCCGGCGTTGCGGCGGTCACGCCGTCTGGGAGCGGGTGGAGGTGATCACGATGGATGTGTAGGGCATGGTGGCGTGGCCGCCGAGCTTGTCGATCGCGGTCCCGGCGCTGTCCAGGACCTCCGCCATTTTGTCTGCGGGGAGTTGGGTGAGGCCGCCGAAGGTGGGGAGCTGGTCGAGCCACTCCTCTCGGGAGTAGGTGCGCTCCCAGGCGAAGCGCCACTGTTCGGGCTCGCTGAAGCTGCCAGTCTGCCGGATCCCGTCGGCGATTTTCGCGAACAGCGGCTGGTAGGCGTCCACGGCCGAGCCCCTGAGCAGGCCGGGGTTGAACGGGGAATCGGGGGCGACCCGTTGGAGTGCTTCTGCGAGGGCGTCGATCACCTCGGCCGGGAGCTGGGGGACGTGGTGGAAGGGGGCGAGTCGGCCGCCGGGCTTAAGCACCTGGGCCGCCTTGGCCGCGCCGGCGACGGGGCCCACCCAGTGCCAGGCGGTGCCGGCGATGACCGCGTCGAACTGCCGCCCGGCCGGCTGCCAGTCCTCGAACCTGGCGACCTCGACCTCGATACGGCTGCGTCGCGCGAAGGCGGCCATCCGCTCGTCGGGCTCGACACCGAGCACCGTGCAGCCGGCCGCCTGGAACTGCCGGGCCTCGATGCCGGTCCCGGCTCCGACGTCGAGGACGTGCCGGCCGGGGCTTGCCGCGACGATCCTGTCCACCAGGGCCTGGGGATACGGCGGTCGGGCGCGGTCATAGCGTTCGGCATCCACTCCGAACGACTCGGCTGTCTGCCGGTGGCGGTGGGGCTCGGGGCCGGACTCGGCCGGCTGTCCCTGCGATAAAGTGGGCATGCGCCCACACTAGTGGGCACATGCCCACTTGTTAAGGCAGAGCGGCGCGGAGAGGGAGACAATGCCGTCAGGGGTGCACATTCACAACGTGCGCGGTCAGTTGTTCGAAGCCGCCGAGCGTGTCCTGCTTCGGGACGGGCCTTACGCGTTGACCAGCCGGGCGGTCACGGAGGAGGCGAACTGCGCCAAGGGTGTGCTGCACCGGCACTTCACCGATTTCGACGCTTTCCTGGCAGAACTGGTCCTCGACCGCGTCCGCGACATCGAGGACCGGACCACGACTCTGCGCGCGGCCGCCGGCACCGGGAGCGTGGTGGACAACCTCGCCGACGCGCTGCAGGATCTGTTCGGGCCGGTCACGGTGGCGATCGTCGCGCTCATCACTTTCCGTGACGGCCTCCGTGCCCGGCTGCGCGAGGCCGGTCTGACCGGCATCCCACTCGCCATGCAGGGCACCGCCATGATCGCCGCATACCTCACCGCCGAGCGGGAGTCGGGGCGACTGGCCGGTGACGCCGACATCGACACACTCGCCCCCACCCTCGTCGGGGCCGGGCACCTGCTATTCGCCGACCGGACAAGCGCCCCACCGCAGACCGCCGCCGTCCACAAGATGGTGACCACCGTCATCGCCAGCGCCTTGCGACCACTCCCATCGTGACCTGAGCGCACAGACCGCACGTCGCCGCCAGCGAGCTTACACAATCGTCGTTTCCGTATCTGACGGGCCGGCTGCGTGGGTGTAGCGCAAGCTGGCCTGGGCGCTGAGGTTGAACATGGTGGCGATGCGGAGGGGATTGGGTCCGGCGGCGGTCGCTTCTTCGAGGACTTGGTCCTGGCGGAGGCTGTCGGCCGTGGCGGGCAGCCCCTTGAACAGGCGCTTGAGCCAGAAGTCGCTGACCGGACTCTTCCTCTTGGCTGTCTGCTGGGTGCGGACGAGATACGGGCTTGCCATCGCCGCTGGGCGAGGCAGCAGGCCGCAGACCGAGACGCCGTCGATCTGCCGTGCTCGGCGGCCCAGCGGCCCTTCGGACGCGGTCAGCGTCCAGACGAGAACGGAGCTGTAGAAGGCTGCGCTCGCCTGCGCGTCGTCCGTGATGAGCTCGGCCCAGGCGAACGTGCTGGGCTGGTCGCTGCGGCCTGGCTCCGCGGCGTCCCCTGCCTCCCGGAGCGAGAAGCGCGTGCCCGCGGAGTCGGCGACGAGCGCAGTGACGGCGCCGGTGCTGTCGGGGGACGGAGGCAGCAGCACGGATCCGCCGACCGCGGCGACCTCGTCGACCCCGACATGGAGCACCCAGCCGGGTGCGGGCGCGTCTTCGCCGGAGGCCGCGCCGATGGCGCTTACCCACTGCGACTTCGGGCCCAACAACCTTCCCGTGGACCGGGTGGCCTTCCAGGTCACTGCCGTGGTCGACTGGGGGTTCGCCCACTTCGGCGGCCCCCTCGAGGACCTGTCCCGATGCGAGCAGATCGTCGGGATGCACCACGCCAAGCACCGCCAGGGGCCCGACCGCCTCTTCCGTGTCTATGGCGGGCGGGTGGCCGGTTCGCCAGGCGGCCGGGTGCGCCGACTTGGAGCGGTTCTGCTGCCAGTGGACGCTCCACGGTCACCCGGGCCGTCCACAAGATCCGCCCGTTGCTGGCCGCTGTAGCCGATCACCCACCGCGCCAGCCAGGCATCGTCGGTACCCGCAACGGACCCGCTCGGACATACAGCTGCAGTCCGAACAAGGAGCCTGTCGTGTCCCGGTCCGCGTAGTCATGGTCACCAGGTCCTGCGTCATGGCCGCCTCCTCCACGGCTACTGGATCCAGGCGGGAAATGGACACGTATGACGACGAACTGAGTCGCAAGGTGGACGCCTGGGTCCGGGAGCAGCTCACTGCCTCGCCGGAGTGGGCACCCGAGCAGTACGTCAGCCTTCGTCGCCATCTGAAGGCTGACCCGCCTTCTGTCGACACAGTGAAACCGCCCGCCGTGTCCCCCTCATCGAAGAAATTCGGCCCATGGTCGCCCGACGCCTGCTGACAATCGGCGACCAACCCGACGCCCGCGTCTTCACCGGCCCCCGCGGCGGACGGATCACCACCGCCGTGCTGCGCGACGCCACCCACTGGGACGACGTCGTCCAGACCCTCGGCTACGAACACCCGCGCCGACACGAGCTGAGACACACCGGCCCGACCTAGACGGCGGACGCCGGAGTCCCCCTGCACGTCCTCCGGTTGATCGCCGGCCACGGCTCCCTGCAGACCACCCAGCGCTACCTCCACCCCGACCTGCAGTCCGTGATCCACGCCGGCCGCACCCTCAGCAACCACCTGAGCACTACCCCCGGCCTCCCGCCGCCCTCCCCCGGCATGTCCGCGACCCTGCGGAGATTGTAGGAACCAGACAACTCCGCGTAGGGCTGAGATGAACATGGCCCCCGGCGAAATCACGCTGACCTGCGGCTTTTCCACGACCGTGATCCCCAGGTGGTCCCCAGGAACCTGACGCTCCATCACATGGAAACGGTTGCCAAAAACCCGAAGGGCCCGCTGACCTGGCTAAATGCCAGTCCAGCGGGCCCTTCGTGCACCGTCGGGACGACAGGATTTGAACCTGCGACCCCTTGACCCCCAGTCAAGTGCGCTACCAAGCTGCGCCACGTCCCGGTGCTTGGTCGGTCGGGGTGGTGGCCCCGGGTGACCGTGCACGAGAACGATACCGCACCTCGGGGGGTGTTTGTGCGCAGAGGGGGTGGGGGCCGGGGCGGGGGGAGTTGAGTAGGGGTACTCATGTGGGGTGGGGCGGGGCGGGGGGAAGGTCGGGGCATGACGAAACCGATTCAGCAGGAGACGACGGCGGCGTATGCGGCGCAGGCGGCGATCTCGTTCGCGGTGGCGCTGGGGGCCATGGTGGTCGGGGTGGCGTATCTGCCGGTGGGGGGATGGGAGCGGGCGTTTCTGGGGCTGGGACTGCTGTATGTGGTGACGGCGGCGTTCACGCTGGCGAAGGTGGTGCGGGACCGGCAGGAGGTCGGGCAGGTCGTGAGCCGGGTGGACCAGGCGCGGCTCGACAAGCTGCTCGCGGAGCACGACCCCTTCAAGATGGAGGGCATCTAGTCGGCGGCCCGCGCGTGACGCGTGCGGGTGCGGGACTTCCGACGGTCGGGGGCCTCCACGGGGACCGCCCCGGCGGGGGCCCTCAGGGCGTAACGGGGGCGTCGGACGCGTCGCACGGGGAGGGCGCGGAAGACGGGGAGGGGGCGGAAGAAGGAGGGGGCGGGGAAGCCGTTTCAGGAGGCGTGTCGCCCAGCAGATAGCGGGCTCCGGGGCCCGCCGCCCCCGCCGCGTCGTCGACGTTGTAGAGACCGCAGCGCGTCAGGGAGAGGCAGCCGCACCCGACGCAGCTGGTCAGCTTGGCCTTGAGGCGTCGCAGCTCGGCGATCTGGTCGTCGATGCGCTGCTCCCAGGACCGGGCCACGCCGTTCCATTCGGCGGTGGTGGGGACGTGGTCGACGGGGAGCCGGGCGAGGGACGCGCCGACCTCGTCGAGCGAGAGCCCGATCCGCTGGGCGGCGCGGATGAAGGCGAGCCGGCGCAGCGTGGAGCGGCGGTAGCGGCGCTGGCCGCCCGAGGTGCGCTCGGAGTGGATCAGCCCGAGGTCCTCGTAATAGCGCAGCGCGGAGGCGGCGATGCCGCTGCGGGCCGAAAGCTCGCCGATGGGCAGCAGGTCACGGGTGGAGAGGGTCACATCGGCCCAGCATACGCTTGACTTCAAGTCGGCTTGAAGTTGCAAGGTCGTCCCATGACGATGACGCACCGCACCGGGCCGTCCGGCCACTCAGAAGAGCCCGAGCGCTACGGGTACGACGACCTGCGCCACCTGATGTCGCGGATGACCGGCGACGAGAAGCACGACACCGCCGCCACGTCCACCCTCGACGTCCTGTGGGTGCTGTACGACCGGGTACTGCGGGTCGGGCCCGAGAGCGCCGACGCCCCGGACCGGGACCGCTTCCTGCTGTCGAAGGGCCACGGCCCGATGGCGTACTACGCCGTTCTCGCCGCCAAGGGCTTCATCCCGTACGAGTGGCTGGCCGGTTTCGGGACGTACGACTCCCCGCTCGGCCACCACCCGGACCGCACGCTCGTACCGGGCGTCGAGATCGGTTCCGGGTCGCTCGGGCACGGGCTCGGTCTGGGGGTGGGCAGCGCGCTGGGGCTGCGGGCCCAGGGGCTGGACGAACCGGCGGTATGGGTGCTCGTGGGCGACGCCGAGATGGACGAGGGCAGCAATCACGAGGCCGTGCAGTACGCGGGGGCGGTCGGCCTCGACCGGCTCCATGTCGTCGCGGTCGACAACGCCTCGGCCACGTACGGCTGGCCCGGCGGGCTGGCCTCGCGGTTCGCCGCCGAGGGCTGGTCCGCGGTGACCGTGGACGGCCGGGACCACGCCGCGCTGTACGAGGCGTTCACCGCGCCGCATCGGGGACGGCCGCACGCCGTGGTCGCCCGCGTCGAGCCGAAGTGACCGCCGGGTCCACGGGCGACGACAAGCGACGTCACCCGAAGGTCGACACCCGAGCGACAGCGGCCGAGACCGAGGCCGATGCGGAGACCGAGGCCGAGGACAGGCCGACACCGCGACCGCGACCGAGACCGCAACTGAGGGCAGGCGAAGAAACGACATGACTGGGGATTCCATGGACACCATGCGGGAGCGGTTCGCCGCCGTCACCACCGAACTGCTCGACTCCGATCCGCGGCTGGCCGTCGTCCTCGCCGTGATCTCTTCGGACCGCTTCAGTGACGCCGCCCGCGCCCACCCCGACCGGGTGATCGACGTCGGGATCAGGGAGCAGTTGCTGGTCGGCGCGACGGGCGGACTGGCGCTCGCCGGGCTGCGGCCGATCGCGCACACCTTCGCGAGCTTCCTGACCGAGCGGGCCTTCGAGCAGGTCAAGCTCGACATCGGGCACCAGGGCGTGGGCGCGGTCCTGGTCAGCGCGGGGGCCTCGTACGACGTCGCCGCGGGCGGGCGTACGCATCAGGCGCCGGGCGACGTCGCGCTGCTCGACACGCTCGACGGCTGGACCGTCCATGTGCCGGGGCACCCCGACGAGGCCGACGCGCTGCTGCGGCACGCGGCGGCGGACGGTGACAGCCGCGTCTACGTACGGCTCAGCGATCACTCGAACGTGGCGCCGCGACCCGTCTCGCCCGGCCGCTTCCAGGTGCTGCGCGAAGGGCGCGCCGGGGTCGTCCTGGCCGTCGGGCCCATGCTGGACGCCGTCCTCGACGCGACGGCCGGGCGCGATGTGACGGTGCTGTACGCCTCGACGGTACGGCCGTTCGACGCGGCGACCGTACGGGAGGCGACCGCTCGGACCGATGCGGCCGACCTCGTCGTCGTGGAGCCCTACCTCACCGGTACGTCCTCGGCGCACGCCGCCGAGGCGCTGGCCGACGTCCCGCACCGCGTGCTCGCGCTCGGCACCCGCCGCGCCGAACTGCGTCACTACGGCACCTGGCAGGAGCATGTCGCCGGGCACGGCCTGGACGCGCGGTCGCTACGGGCCCGGATCGACGCGTTCCTGCGGGTCTGACCCGCGAGGGGACGTGGCGGAGGGCGGCACCGCCCGCCCGCGGACCGAGGCCGGAACCGTACGACCGGGGCGCGGGCGGCAAAGCCGGGGCGCGGTCCGAATGCCTGGAGCTGAGGGCCGTTGACCCCGGCCGCGGTCGGAAAGTTCGGGGCCCCGTACCGCCCCGGCCGCGGTCGGGAAAGCCTCGGCCCGTACGCGCCCGGCCTCGGTCCCGGGCCAGGCTCCGGTCCCGGCTCCCGGCTCCCGGCTCCCGACCTAGAGTCGACTCGGCGAGAACCCCTCAGGCCCCGTGCCCGCCGTCCGGCGCCGGTACGGCCCCCTGCCGCGGTACGCCCGCCGAGTGCGTCGGCTGCGCGGCGGCGGGCCCGCCCTCGAAAGCGCCAGCACCTGCTGGAGCAGCCGGACCGCCAGGAGCCCCGGCAGCGCCCGGACCACCAGGCGCGCCCGACCCCGGCGCGGGCGGCACCGCCCCCTTGCCGCTCCCCCCGGCGGCACCCCCGCCGGAGGCGCCCGGCTTCGGCGGCGCCGCAGAAGACCGCCCCACCTGCCGCCGCGCGTCCTCCGCGCTGTTCTGCGCGCCGAGCGAGCCGAAGTAGAAGCCGGAGACGGTGGCGAGGACGGTCATCAGCGAGGTGACGATGGTCTTGCGGAGGTCGCCGGAGTCGGCGCCCGACGACAGCATCGCGACGGCCAGCGCGAAGGCGACGAGCGCGAGGATGAGGACGGCGATGACGCTGCGGGTCAGACCGCGGACGCCGCGCGGCTCGCGGAGGTCGCGCAGCAGGTCGCGTACCTCGTGGTCGCGGGCCGCGTCCTCGAGCAGCCGGTCGGTGATCTGCTGGCGCCAGGCCGTGGCCCGCCGCACATCCATGATCAGCGGTATCACCGCGACCGCTGCGACGGCCACGACCACCACCGAGATGAGGACGAGCGCGGAGCCGCCGTTGAGCCCGCTGATCGGCTCGGCCGCCGCGGCCGGCCCCCGGCCGGTCCCGGCATTCGCCGCCGCGACGTGAACGGTCGTGAAGTCCGTCATGGTGAAGCGCCCCCCTCGTCCGCACCACGGGTCCGCCCCCCGCGCCCCGGGCGGGCATGCTCCCAGCGCCGCCGTACGCCGGTCAAATCGGCAGGTACCGCCAACTCCCTTACGGCGGAAGGCAGTACGTCACCGCCGCGCCCGGCGCGGAGCCGACCCGCTCCCCCGGACAGGCCCTAGCCACGCGGGCCCTCATCTCAGGAGAATCATCCGTGACCGACCAGGCCACCGGCATGTCCCAACGCCGTTGGGGGCCGCGGAGCCTGGCGGCCGTACAGCCCGATACCGCCCCATACCCGTACAGCCGCATGCGATACAGCGGGCACACCACCAGCATCCTCATGAGGAGCAGCACGATGCGCGACGCGTCACAGTCCGGGGTAGTTCCGTACTACGAGGATGTGTCGCCCGGCACCGGCGCGCTCGCGCCGCGCGCGTGGTGGGCGGTGTCGGACGCGCGGCGGGTGAATCTCGGCGGCGCCTGGCGCTTCCGGCTGTCGGCGACGGCGGACGCGGAGGACGACTCCTTCGCCCAGCCGGGGTTCGACGCGACGCGCTGGGGCGCGGTGACGGTGCCGTCGCACTGGCCGCTCCAGGGGCACACCCATGAGCACGAGTACGGGCGGCCCGCGTACACCGACGTCCGTTTCCCGTTCCCGGTCGACCCGCCGCACGTGCCGACGGAGAATCCGACCGGTGACCATCTGCGCGCCTTCGACCTGCCGGACGACTGGCCGGGCGGCGCGGCGGTGGTGCGTTTCGACGGTGTCGACTCGTGCGCGCGGGTGTGGCTGAACGGGCAGGAGCTGGGGACCTTCAAGGGCAGCAGGCTGCCGGTGGAGTTCGAGGTCGGCGAACTGCTGCGCCCGCGCGGCAATGTGCTGGCGGTCCGGGTCCACCAGTGGTCGTCCGGAAGCTACTTGGAGGACCAGGACCAGTGGTGGCTGCCCGGCATCTTCCGCGATGTGACGCTGATCGAGCGGCCCGAGGGCGCGGTGACCGACTTCTTCGTGCACTGCGGCTACGACCACGCGAGCGGCACGGGCACGCTGCGGGTGGACTGCGAGCCGGGCGGGACGGTGACCGTACCGGAGTTGGGGCTCGACCTGGCGACCGGTGAGGAGGTGACGGTGCCGGTGGAGCCGTGGTCGGCGGAGGTACCGCGGCTGTACGACGCGGAGTTGGCGACCGAGGGCGAGCGGATACCGCTGCGGATCGGCTTCAGGACCGTCGCGGTGGAGGACGGTGTGCTGAAGGTCAACGGCCGCCGGATTCTGCTGCGCGGGGTGAACCGGCACGAGTTCGACCCCGACCACGGCCGGGTGGTGGACGGCGAGACGATGCGCCGCGACCTGCTGCTGATGAAGCGTCACAACATCAACGCGGTCCGCACCAGCCACTATCCGCCGCATCCGGCCTTCCTCGACCTGTGCGACGAGCTGGGCATGTGGGTGATGGACGAGTGCGATCTGGAGACGCACGGTTTCGAGGTGGTCGGCTGGCGCGGCAACCCGGTCGCCGACGAGCGGTGGACGCCCGCGCTGCTGGACCGGGCCGCGCGGATGGTGGAGCGGGACAAGAACCATCCGTCGGTGGTGATGTGGTCGCTGGGCAACGAGTGCGGCACGGGCGCCGGGCTCTCCGCGATGGCGGACTGGATCAGGCGCCGTGACCCGGCCCGGCCGATCCACTACGAGGGCGACCTCACCAGCGCCGACACCGACGTCTACTCCCGGATGTACGCCAACCACGCCGAGACCGAGCTGATCGGCCGCCGCGAGGAACCGCCGCTGGCGGACGCGGAGTTGGACAAGCACCGGCGCGAACTGCCCCTCATTCTCTGCGAGTACGCGCACGCGATGGGCAACGGGCCCGGCGGGCTCAGCGAGTACCAGCGGCTGTTCGAGGCATACGAGCGCTGCCAGGGCGGCTTCGTCTGGGAGTGGATCGACCACGGGCTGCGGCAGCGCACCGCGGACGGGACGTCGTACTTCGCCTACGGGGGCGACTTCGGCGAGGAGATGCACGACGGGAATTTCGTCTGCGACGGGCTGGTCTTCCCCGACCGCACGCCGTCACCGGGGCTGACCGAGTACAAGAAGGTCGTCGAGCCGGTGAGGATCGAGGGCGACGCGAAGCGCGGCACGGTCACGGTGACCAATCTGCACGACTTCACCGACCTGTCGTATCTGGCGTTCCGCTGGTCGTACGAGGTGGCGGGCGCGCGGAGCGACGCGGGCCGGTTCGAGGTGCCGTCGCTCAGCCCCGGGCAGAGCGCGGTGCTCGAACTGCCGCGGGCGGCGCGGACGGTGGGCCGCGGCGAGGGGTGGTGGACGGTGCGGGCGGTGCTCGCCGAGGACACCGCGTGGGCGCCGTCGGGTCACGAGGTGGCGTGGACGCAGTTCGCGGCCCCCGCGCCGGCGGACGCGGCCTCCGCGCGCGTCGGCGATCCGCACTCCCCGCGGCTCGCCGAGGGCGGTCTGATCGTGCTGGGCCCCGGCGTCTTCGACGCGGCGGACGGCACGCTGCGCTATCTGGAGGGCGCGGCGGTCACCGGACCCGTGCTGGACGTGTGGCGTGCCCCGACCGACAACGACCGCGGCGCGGACTGGAATCCCGAGGGGCAACTGGACCGGCTGTGGCGGGAGTTGGGTCTCGACCGGATGCGGCACCGGATCGTCTCCGTGGCCGTCGGCGGTGACGCGCTCACCGTCACCACCCGGGTCGCCCCGGCCTCCTCCGACCTGGCGCTGCGTACCGTCTACACCTGGACGGCCACCGGGGACCGGCTGCGCCTGGGCGTCGAGGTCACGCCCGAGGGCGACTGGACGCTGCCGCTCCCCCGGCTCGGGGTACGGCTCGGCCTGTGCCGGACCCTGGACCGCGTCGAGTGGTACGGCGGCGGGCCCGGCGAGGCGTACCCCGACACGCGCGCCGCGTCCCGGATCGGCCGGTACACCGGCACCGTGGACGGGCTCCAGACGCCGTACGTACGCCCCCAGGAGAACGGCGCACGCGCGGACGTGCGGTGGGCGCGGCTGCGCCGCGCGGACGGCACCGGGCTGCACGTGGAGGGCGAACCGCCGTTCTGGTTCACCGCCCGTCCGTGGAGCACCGGGGAACTCGACCGGGCCACGCACACCCACGAGTTGACGCGTTCCGAGGTGCTGTGGGTGCACCTCGACCACGCGCTGCACGGCATGGGCAGCGCGGCCTGCGGCCCCGACGTACTCCCCCGGCACCAACTGCGCGCGGCTCCCGCCGCCTTCGCGTTCACCTTCATGAGCCTGCCCGCCGCCGCTGACCCCGAGGAGCCCGCGGACCTCCCGCTTCTGGAGACCGAGTGACCACCGCGGTACGCCCGTTCAGGCCGGAGGACCTGCCCGCGCTGTACGACATCTGCCTGCGCGCGGCTGACGCGGGCGGGGACGCGAGCGCGCGGTATCCGGAGCGGGACCACGAGCTGCTGGGGGCGATCTTCGCGGCGCCGTACGCCGTGCTGGAGCCGGAGGCGGCTTTCGTGCTGGACGACGGGTGCGGCCGGGCGGTCGGTTACGTGCTGGGCACCGGTGACACGGCGGCCTTCGTCGAGCGCTTCCGCGACGAGTGGCTGCCGACGGTCGCGGACCGCTTCCCCGAACCGGCCGGGGAGCCGGGGACGCCGAGCGAGACGATGGCCGTGCTGCTGCACCACCCGGAACGGATGGCGCAGCAGCCGGAGTTGGCCGCGTATCCGGCGCATCTGCACATCGATGTGCTGCCGGACTTCCAACGCGGCGGCCACGGGCGGGCGTTGATGGAGGCGTTCCTCGGCGCCCTGGCCGCCAGGGGCGTATCGGCGGTGCATCTGGGGATGCTCACCGCCAACGCTCCCGCGCGGGCCTTCTACGACCGGCTCGGCTTCCACGAGATCGCGGTGCCGGACGCCGGGGAGCTGACCTACTTGGGCCGCGCCACCTCGTAGTCGCCGCTGTCCGTACGACCGGCGTCCTCGGAATCGGAGCCGGAAGCGGACTCGGACCCGGAAGCGGACTCGGACCCGGACTCGGCCGCCGCGTCCCCGTCCACGCTTCCGGCGGCCTCGGGAGCCTCGGCGGTCTCCGACCCGTCCGGTGCGTTGATCCGCTCGGTCCCCTCCGCGTGCTCCGGCCGCTCGGGCCAGCCGCCCGCGGGCGGCATGGCGACGGCCCGCCACCACCAGTCCTCGGGCTGTTCGTCGGCGGGCTCGAAGGGCGCGCCGGGCCGCGGGGTGGCGATCTTCGCCCCGGTCTCGCGCGCGGCGGCGACGCTGCCCTCGGCGGGCACCGCCCAGGAGTGCATGGCCAGGTTGAAGGTGGCCCAGTGGATCGGCAGCATCGTGCCCGCGGGCGTGCCGCCCGACAGGTCGCTGTGCGCCAGCAGCCCCTCGGCCGGGGTCATGTGGATGTCGGGCCAGTACTCGCTGTAGGCGCCGATCTGGATCATCGTGGCGTCGAACGGGCCGTGCTGCGCGCCGATGTCCGCGAAGCCGGGGAAGTAGCCGGTGTCGCCGCTGTGGTAGATGCGGTGGGTGCCGTCGGTGACGGCCCAGGACGCCCACAGGGTCTGCTGGCGACCGCGCAGGCCGCGTCCGCAGAAGTGCCGGGCCGGGGTGGCGGTCAGGGTGAGCCCCGCGATCTCCGTGGACTCGTTCCAGTCCAGCTCGCGCAGCCGCTCGGGCGGTACGCCCCAGTGCTCCAGGTGCGCGCCGACACCCAGCGGCACCGCGAAGACGGCGTCGCTGCGGACCAGCGCGACGATGGAGGGCATGTCCAGGTGGTCGTAGTGGTCGTGCGAGATGACGACCGCGTCCAGGCCGGTCAGCGACTCCAGCGGGACCGGCGCGGGGTGCACGCGCTTGGGGCCCGCGAAGGCGAAGGGCGAACAGCGCTCGCCCCACACCGGGTCGAACAGCACGCGCCTGCCGCCGATCTCGGCGAGCACCGTGGAGTGGCCCATCCAGGTCAGCCGCAGCCCGGAGGCGGGCGGGCGCGCGATGTCGGCGAGCGTGGTGGGGTGCAGGGGCACCGGCCCCGCGGGCTTGCGCGGCTGCCTGGCCTCCTTGCGGAAACTGGCCGGAAGCGCCTTGAACATGCTGCCGCTGGGGACGCTGCGGGCGCCGACGGGGTTGACGAAGGCGCCGTCCGCGTAATTCGGTGAGGAAAGGATGCGTTCCAGCCGGGCGCCCGTGGGGTCCGCGCCGAACGACGGGGGGCGCATCTTCACGAGGCGGGACGGCTGTCGGCCGGCGCCGGTCACGGGTCCTCCAGAGCAGATGACGACGAGCGGCGGGGTCCCGCCACCACCCATTATGCGGCGGTCCGCCGCGTCCGCCGGGGCGCCGAGGCCCCGGGCCGGGCCGCCTTCACCGGTTCTCCCCCGTCCCCGGTGTCACATCTGCCGTCATATCCGCCTACGGTGGCCCGGCCGCCGCGACGGCCGTTTCGCGTCACTCCCCCGGTTCGCCGCTCCCGCCGCCGACCAAGGCCCCGCCGCACTCCACGCCCCCGCCGCCCGACACGTCCCCGTCCCCGTCCCGATCCCCGTCACCGAAGGCCAGCGACACGTGGTCGCGGACCGGCCGGAACCCCAGATGCCGGTACAGCGCGTTGCTGACCGGATTGGCGAGGTCGGCGAAGAGCACGACATCGCGGGCGCCCGCGTCGAGCGCGGCGCGCGAGACGGCCGCGGTGGCGCCGCCCGCGTACCCGTGGCCCCGGTGCGCGGGCGGGGTGTAGACGGCGACCACCCGGACGGTGCCCGACGGGTCCGCCGCGTCGGCGGCCCTCCCGGCCATCGCGACGGGCTCGCCGTCCCGCTCCCACAAGGTGCGTCCGCCGAGCGCGATGGCGTCGTCCATGGCCCGCTCGTCGTCCACGGGCGGCTCGCCGATGTCGACGGTGAAGGCGCGGTGCCAGCGCAGCAGCAGCTCGCGGTCGGCGGGGCCCGCGACCCTGGCGCGGCCGGGCGGCGCGGGGCTGCGCGGGGTGAGGCCCCCGAGCCGGTAGAGCCGCATGGCGCGCTCGACCGTGACCTCGGCGCCGGTCCTCGCGGCCCAGGCCGCGCCGAACGCCTCGGCGCTCTCGCGCTCGCCGCGCACCCCGCCAGGAGCCTCGCCGGGCCAGACCTCGGCCAGCTCACCGGCCGCGGACGGCGGGCCGCCGGTCAGCAGCGGAGGATGCGGCGGCGTACGGAGGAAGGCCGCGGCGACCGCGGCGCCGGGTTCGGGGCGCCACCAGCCGAACAGCGGCGGCTGCCCGCCGTACGCGTCGAGCCCGCGGCGGCGCAGCGCGGCGGTGACGGTGACCGGCACCGAATTCTCCACAGGGCGCTCCCGCAGGAACGGTCCCGCCTCGGTCTCGAACGCGGTCAGGTCCGCGGTGATCGTCCAGCTCATCGGCCCATGGTGGCCCCGCCCCCGGGCCGCGCGCACGCCGTTTTCCGGCGTCGGCCGCGCGGGGCGGTCACGGCGTCAGCAGCCCCCGGCGCTCCAGCAGCGGCTCGGTGCGCGGCGGCCGGCCGCGGAAGGCGGCGAAGGCCGCCATCGGGTCGACGCTGCCGCCCCTGGAGAGCAGCGCGCGGCGGAAGGTGTCGCCGTTGGCGCGGCGCAGGCCGCCGTTGTCCTCGAACCAGGTGACGGTGTCGGCGTCCAGGACCTCGCTCCAGATGTAGGAGTAGTAGCCCGCGCTGTACTGGCTGGCGAAGATGTGCTGGAAGTACGTCGTCCGGTAGCGCGGCGGGATCGCGGGGTGGGCCAGTCCCGCCTTCTTGAGCGCCGCCGCCTCGAACGCCAGCGCGTCGCCGGGGTCGGTGCCCGCGGGCAGGGTGTGCCAGGCCCAGTCGAGCAGGGCGGCGGCGAGGTATTCGACGGTGGTGAAGCCCTGTCCGAACCGGGCGGCGTCCCGCATGCGGTGGACGACGTCGGCGGGCATCGGCTCGCCGGTCTCGTGGTGGACGGCGTAGCGCTCCAGGACCGAGGGCCACAGCGACCACATCTCGTTGACCTGGGAGGGGTATTCGACGAAGTCGCTCGGCACGCTGGTGCCGGAGAAGTACGGGTAGCGGACGGCGGAGAACAGGCCGTGCAGCGCGTGCCCGAACTCGTGGAAGAGCGTGTCGACCTGACTGAACGTCAGCAGCGCGGGCTCGCCCGCCGCGGGCTTGGCGATGTTGTGGTTGTTGACCACCACCGGTCGCTTGCCCAGCAGTTCCGACTGGCTGACCAGGGAATTCATCCAGGCCCCGCCGCGCTTGGACGCGCGGGCGAAGAAGTCGCCGAGGAAGAGGCCGAGGGGGCTGCCGTCGGCGTCGAAGACCTCGAAGACCCGGACGTCGGGGTGGTAGCCGACCAGGTCGGGGCGTTCGGTGACGGTGATGCCGTAGACCTCGTGGGCGGCGTGGAAGACCCCGTCGTGCAGCACCTTGTCGAGCGCGAAGTACGGGCGCAGCGCGGCCTCGTCGATGTTGTGGCGCTCCTTGCGGACCTTCTCCGCGTAGTACGACCAGTCCCATGCCTCGACGGGTCCGCCCGCCAGTTCCGTGAGGGCGTCCGCCTCGCGCTCGGCGTTGGCCAGAGCGGGCGGCACCAGGCGGTCGAGCAGGTCGGTGACGGCCTGCGGGGTGCCCGCGGTGCGGTCGGCGACGACGTACGCGGCGTGGCTGGGGTAGCCGAGCAGCGCGGCGCGTTCGGCCCGCAGGGTGGCGATGGTGACGGCGAGCGGGCCGTTGGTGTCCTGGGCGCGGTTCAGGGACGCGGTGAGCAGGCGGCGGCGCACGTCGCGGTCGTCCAGCGAGCCGAGTTCGAGCTGGTTCGAGAAGTTGCGCAGGCTCAGTACGTAGGAGCCGTCGTGGCCGAGCGCGGTGCCGTTCTCGGCCGCGGCGGCGATCGCGCCCGCGGACAGGCCGGAGAGCTGGGCGGGGTCGTCGAGGACGAGGGCGGCGGCCTTGCTGGCGGCGACGATGTTCTGGCCGAAGGCGGTGGAGGCGGCGGCGATCTCGGCGTTCAGCTCGCGCAGCCGTCGCTGGCCGTCCGCGTCAAGCTCCGCGCCGGAGCGCTGGAAGGCGGTGCGGTAGCGCTCCAGCAGGCGCAGCGACTCGGCGTCGAGGCCGAGGGAGTCGCGGGTTTCGTACAGCGACGTGATCCGGGCGTAGAGGCCGGGGTTGAGGCGGACGGCGTCGTTGTGCGCGGCGAGCAGCGGGCTGATCCGCGACTCGGTCTCCTGCACGGCGGGGGTGATGTGCGCGGACGCCTGGTTGAAGAAGGCGGCACTCACCCGGGCGAGCAGCGCGCCCGAACGCTCCAGCGCGACGAGGGTGTTCTCGAAGGTCGCGGGCTCCGGGTCGGCCGCGATGGCCTCGACCTCCGCGAGGTGCTCCGCCAGGCCCTGCTCGAAGGCGGGCAGGTAGTGCTCGTCCCTGATGTCGGCGAACGGCGGCAGCTCGTACGGCAGCGGACTCGGGCTGAGGAACGGATTCGTCGTCACCCCGTCGACCCTACGCGGCGCCCTGCCCGCCGTCAGGCCGTGACGAGCGCTCGCGCGGATCGTGAAAAGCGCCCGCACAGGTCACTGACCTGTGCGGGCGCCGATGTGATGCCGGTACGGCGGCGGGACGGTGATGTGCTGCCGGTACGACGGTGGGACTGCGGTGCCGTGCGGCTACGGTCCCGGTGTCAGCCGCCACTCTTGCGACGGAATTCCCGCTGTCCTCCGGCCTTGCCGTGCGCGCCATGGATCTTGGACTGGTTGTTGCCGCCCGAGGCGGATCCCTTGCGCGCGCTCTGCTTGCGCTCCAGTGCCTCGCGGAACTTCCGCTTCACCTCGTCCTCGTCCGGCGCCTGCGCCTCGGCGTCCGAATCGGTCTCCGGTTCCGCCGCGGCGTCCTGCGGTGCTGCTTCAGCGGCCACGGTGGCCTCCTGCTCTTGGTCGGTCATGCCACCAGAGTCGCATGCCGGACGGCGTCGGCCCACCCGATATCGCCGGGGCACACGGCGCGTGTACGGTTCCGTTCACCACTTCCGGGGAGGATCAGACTGATGACCTGGCTGTTGTACGGCGCCACCGGCTACACCGGCCGCTTGATCGCCCGCCGCGCCGCAGCACTGGGACAGCGCCCTGTGCTGGCCGGTCGCAACGCCGCGAAACTGGTGCCGCTGGCCGCCGAACTGGGCCTGGAACACCGGGTGTTCGGTCTCGGTGACCCGGCCGCGATACGCCATGGACTGGACGGCGTGGAGACGGTGGCGCACTGCGCGGGCCCGTTCGCGCGCACCGCGCTGCCGATGGCGACCGCCTGTCTCGACTCCGGTACCCACTATGTGGACATCACCGGTGAGATCGATGTCTTCGAGTCGCTGCACGCGCTCGACGCGCCCGCGGAGAAGGCCGGGATCACCCTGCTGCCCGGCGCGGGCTTCGACGTGGTGCCGACCGACTGCGTCGCCGCGCTGCTCGCCGCCCGGCTGCCGGACGCGACCCAGCTCGACCTCGCCTTCCTGATCGGCGGCGGGGCGAGTCCCGGTACCGCGCGGACCGCGCTCGAAGGCATGGGCGTGGGCGGCAGGATCCGTACCGGCGGCGAGATCCGTACGGTGCCGGTCGGCTCCCGACAGGTGCAGGCCGCCTTCCCTTCCGGCACCCGCAAGGTCGTGTCGATCCCGTGGGGCGATGTCAGCACCGCCTACTACTCGACGGGCATTCCCGACGTGACCACGTACACCTATGTGCCCGTACCGACGCCCGCGCTCGCCGCGAGCAGGCTGCTGCGGGTCGGGCCGCTGCGCGGGGCGCTGGCGGGCGTGGTCGGCAAGCTGGTGCGCGGTCCCGGCGAGCGCGCCCTGAGCGGGAGCCGCAGCGAGGTGTGGGGCCGTGCCCGCGACGCGGCGGGCAACACGGTGACCGCGACCCTCACCGGACCCGGCCCGTACGGCATGACGGCCGATTCCGTGCTGCGGATCATCGGGCGGCTGCCGGGGCTGCCGACCGGCTTCCAGACCCCGTCGCTGGCGCTGGGCGCGGACTACGCGGGCACGCTGGACGGGGTGACGGTCACGGTGGAGGCGCTGGGCTGAGCGCGGCGCCGGGCGCGGTGTCCTGACGCGGCGCGGTGTCCTCACACGGCGGGCGGTCCCACCCCGCAGGGGCCGCTCAGCCGCGGTTGCCGACCAGGAACAGCAGCCAGATGAAGAAGGCCAGCGCGTGGGCGACCACGACGTAGACCAGGACGCGCAGGACGACGCCGCGTTCCTTGCGCTTCTCGCTGCCGTTGGTGGTGCCGACCACGAGCGAGCGGGGCGGGGGCACCTGCTCGGGGGTCGGGGCGGGTGCCGGGTTCTGGCCGCTCATCGCCGGGCTCCTCTGGTCTCGTCGCCCCGGGCACGTGCGCGGGGCTGATCCGTACGGTCCTGGTGGGTGCCGCGCGTGGGGTCGGCGCGGCCGGTACCGATGCGCGGGGCGTCGGCGGGCGCGGGGCCCGCGGCGGCGTCCTGCGGGCTGACGCACAGGGCGGAGGTCTCGCTCTGCATGAGGGTGTGGACGAACAGCAGGTCCACTCCCCCGGCGTCCGCCGCCTCCAGCCGGTGCGGCACCAGCGAGTCGAAGTGCGCGGAGTCCCCCGCACCCAGGGTGTGGCCGCGGTCGCCGAGGCTGAGCAGCAGCGTGCCCCCGGTCACGTACAGCCACTCCTCGCCGGGGTGGACGCGGACGAGCGCGCGCTGGGCGCCCGAGGGTATGTGCACGCGCAGCGCCTGCATCGCGCGGCCGGTGCCGCCCGCCCGCCAGTACGTCCAGCCGCCCGCGGGCACGGCCGTCATACGGTCGCCGCGTACGATGGGATCCGGCTCGGCCTCCGTCTCGCCCAGCAGGTCGGAGACGGTGGTGCCGTAGAGCCGGGCCAGGCCGAGCAGGACCGGCAGCGAGGGCTGGCGCAGGCCGGACTCCAGCCGGGACAGATGGGCCGCGGACAGCTCAAGCCGTCGGGCGGCGGTCTCCAGGGTGAGGCCGCTGGCGCGTCGCCGGTCCCGCAGGCGGGGCGCGAGGACGAGATGGTCCGTGGACAGCGCACCCGGGGGTGGCGCACTGTCCACGGAGTCGAGGATGTCCGTGCCGTGGGTGGCGTCCATGTCTTCCATGGAACAGCACGGCTTGCCTCTCAGGCAAACGAGTTACCTCAGAGGCAAAAACCCGCGGTGATCAGCGCTTGCGGCCGATGCCCCCGTAGACCCCGATCTTGCGCAGCTCGGCGGGCTTGAGCTCCGGGCCCTCCGGGTGCCAGAGCGGGACCTGGACCAGACCGGGCTCGATGAGGTCGTACCCGTCGAAGAAGGCGAGCACGTCGGCGTGGCTGCGGGCGGTCAGCGAGGCGGTGGCCTTCTTGTAGACCTCCATCACCTCGGGCGCCACGTCGGTGTGGAAGTCCGCGGTGGCGTGCGAGAGCACCAGGTAGCTGCCGGCCGGCAGCGCCTCGCGCAGCGTGCCGAGCATGCCTGCCGGGTCCTCGGCGTCGGTGACGAAGTGCAGCACCGACACCAGCAGCAGCGCGACCGGCTCGTCGAAGTCGATCAGTTCGCTGATGGTGGGGTGCTCCAGGATCGTGCGCGGATCGCGCATGTCCCCGAGGAAGAAGCCGGTGTTGCCGGTGCCGATCAGCCGCGCCCCGGCGTGGGTGGCCACGATCGGGTCGTTGTCGATGTAGGCGATCCGGACGTCGGGCGAGACCGAGTGCGCGACCTCGTGGGTGTTCGGCGAGGTGGGTATGCCGGTGCCGATGTCGATGATCTGCCGGATTCCGCCCTCCACCAGGTGGCGGACGGCTCTGCTCAGGAACGCGCGGTTGGCGCGGGCGCCCAGGACCACGTCCGGGGCGACGTCGAGGACACGCTGAGCGGCTTCCCGGTCCACCTCGTAGTTGTCCCAACCACCGAGGAAGTAGTCGTACATACGGGCAGGATGCGGTTTGCTGGTGTCTATCTCGTCGACGGGGAATCCCTGGTCGGTCACGCCGTCCTCCGCTTCCTTCGCTTCTGCTGTGCCGCTGTGTTCTGTGCGTCATAGGTGGTGCGTCCCGCGTCGTACGCGGCGCTTCGCGCGTGGGTGACACGCGGTCCTTCGTGCGTGGTGCTCATCCGAGGAGGAAATCCGCTTCGCCCGCCTTGGCGCCCTGGATGAAGGTGGTGATCTCGTGATTGGTGTAGATCAGCGCCGGACCGTCGGGGTCGGTCGACTGGCGCAGCGCCACCCGTCCGTCGTTCAGGCGTTTCGCTTCCACGCAGGAGCCGCCGTTGCCGCCGCTCCAGGGTTTGCGCCACCCGTCGGGACCGAGTTCGGTGGCGGGCATTCCGTTGTAGATGCCGTCGTGATGTCTGCCGTGGGCGGCGTCGTGCACGGTGTCGTAGATGTCGCCGTACCCGTACACGCCGTCGTTGCTGACGCGATCCATGGTTCAGATCTCCTTGCGCATGCCATCGAGGATGGCCTTGGTGCTCTGTGCCGGCGCGGCCTGCGCGCACATCCGGTCGAGTGCCTCCAGGAAGGTGGACACGTCGTCCCGCTCGTCGAAGTAGACGCCGCCCACCAGGCTCTCCGCGTAGGCGATGTCCGGGATCTCCTGGAGCTGGAACCGGAAGATGTGGAAGGGCCCGTACATGGCGGGGTGCGGGCCGGAGGCGAACGGGATGACCTGGAGGCGCACGTTCGGCAGCTCGGTCGCCTCGGCGAGGGCGTCGATCTGCTCGCGCATCACCCGCCGGCCGCCGATGGGGCGGCGCAGCACGGTCTCGTCCATGACGACCCACAGCAGCGGGGCCTCGTGCTTGCGGACCAGCGTCTGGCGCTCGACGCGCAGTTCGACCAGGCGGTCTATCTCCTCGGCCGCCGCGTGCGGCATCCCCGCGCGCAGTACGGCGCGCGCGTACGCGGGGGTCTGGAGCAGGCCGGGCACGTAGTGCGGCTCGTAGGCGCGGATGACGGTGGCCTCGCCCTCCAGGCTGACGAAGGCGCTGAACCAGTCCGGCAGGACGTCGCGGAAGCTGTGCCACCAGCCGGGCCGGTTGGCCTCGCGGGCCAGGGCCAGGAAGCCGCCGATCTCCTCGGGAGTGGTGATTCCGTAGGTGATCAGGAGTTTTTCGACATAGGGGATCTTCAGCCCGACTTCGGCCTTTTCCATCCGCCGGATCGTGGCGTGGGTGACATCGAGGGCCTGCCCGGCCTGTTCGAAGCTGAGCCCGGCCCGCTCGCGGAGGTCCTGGAGTCGCTTGCCGAGCACCATGCGCAGGACGGTCGGAGCGCCGCCCGGCCGCGGGTCCATCACGTGGCTCAACCCCCAACTCCCTTGACTGATAAGCAGTGTGGCATGTCGTCAGCGTCAGCGACAGCGTGTTCTGTTGAATTTGCAAATTACAGAACGGACCTTGCCATGTGTCCGGCACGAGCCCCATAGTTACGGAGTGGTTCCTTCACCCAACGCTCTCCGACGCGAGCGCCATGACACCGGTGGCGGCTGTGGCCGCCACGACGTCTTTCGGCTGCCCGCGCAGAGCGCTTCGGTGGCCGACGCCCGGGGCCGGATACGCGACCGGCTGAGCGAGTGGAACGTGTGCCCCGAACTGGTGGACGACGCGAGCCTGGTGGTGACCGAACTGTTCACCAACGCGGTGCGGCACACCGACAGCGAGAAGATCACCTGCGTCGTGCACCAGCGCGGCGCGGTGATACGGCTGGAAGTGACCGACCAGGGCCGGGGCTCCAGCAGGCCCGAACCGTGCGACGCGGGCGCGGACGAGGAGGGCGGTCGCGGACTGCTCCTGGTGAGCGTGCTGGCGACGGCCTGGGGATCGGAACCCGCGGAAGACGGGACAGGGCGCGTGGTGTGGGCCGAACTGGCCGTACACCCCGCGCCCTCGTGTTAGCTACAGCGGCAGCAGATCGGGCCGCTTCGGCTCGACGTCGTCGCCGGAGGACTCCCCGCGCAGCCGCCGTCCGATCCACGGCACCAGATACTCCCTGGCCCACTGGATGTTGTCCTTGCGCACCGCGGAGGCCGGCCGCTGGGACAGCGGCGGCCACGCCTGGTCGGGGTCGGCGGGCACGTCGAGGCCGAGCACCTGCGCGGCGCGCAGCGCGACCCTGGTGTGCCCCTCGGGCGACAGGTGGAGCCGGTCGTCGCTCCAGGCCCTGCGGTCCTGCACCGAACGCAGCGACCACAGGTCGAGCACCGGACAGTCGTAGCGGTCGGCGATGGACCTGACATGCGCGGTGTACGTGGCGATCTTGCCGCGCAGGTGCCGCAGCACGGGTACGTCGCGGGTGTCGAAGCCCGTACAGACCAGCACCGTGCCGACGGCGCCGCTGAGATCGGCGACGGCGGCCTCGAAGCGCTCGGCGATGGCGTCGGGGTCACCGCCGGGGCGCAGGATGTCGTTGCCCCCGGCGCAGAAGGTCACCAGGTCGGGAGCGAGTTCCTTGGCGCGCGGCACCTGCTCGGCCACGATCTGGTCGAGCAGCCGGCCGCGGACCGCGAGATTGGCGTAGCGGAAGGTGTGTTCCTCGCGCCGGTCGGCGAGGAGTACGGCCAGGCGGTCGGCCCAGCCCACGTACATACCGTCAGGACCGGGGTCGCCGACGCCTTCGGTGAAGCTGTCCCCCACCGCGGTGTACGACCCGATCGCACCGTTGTCGTCTGTTTGCGAATCGTCAGCCACGTCGGACCATCTTTCTCCTCCGGGTGTGACTTACGCGACCGTAAGGAGGGGTTGACGCGACGTGATTCATCCCACCAGGTCAAAGCCGCCAGGAAGGAATACGCCGCCGGGTGACGGCGCACCGGACACATACCGTTCGGTACGTGGTGCTCCGCGCTGCCGTATCGTCGGCAGTGCCCCAGGTCGCGACGTATGAGAGGTAGGAGGATCACCGGTGACGCAGGAATTGCCGCGGACCGACCCGACCGGATCCGAGCCGATAGCCGAGGCGCTGTCAGAGCCCGCACTGACCGGTGTGCGGAATTTCCGGGACGTCGGGGGTCTGCCCACGACGGACGGGCGCCGGGTACGGCCGGGCGTGCTGTTCCGCAGCGGTCACCTCGCGCACGCCGACGCCGACGCCATCGCGTTCCTCACCGGGCTCGGCCTGCACACGATCTTCGACTTCCGCAACCGGGACGACATCCGCGTCGAGGGCCCGGACGTCGACCTGCCGGGCACCGTCAATGTGAACCTCCCGCTCAGCGACCCGGCGAACAACAACAACGCCGGTTTCTGGCACACCGTCCGCAACGGCGACCTGGCCGCGCTGGAGGAGGTGCTGGGCGAGGGGCGCGCCGCGGAGCGGATGGCGCAGTCCTACCGCACGCTGATCCGCGAGCGCACCGCGGAGCACGCCCGGATGCTCGAACTGCTCACCGAGCCCGCCGACCCGGCCGTCCCCGCGCTGCTGCACTGCGCCGCGGGCAAGGACCGCGCGGGTACGTCGATCGCGATCATCCTGCTGGCGCTGGGCGTCGAGCGCGCCGCCATCGAGGCGGACTACCTGGAGAGCAACGCGCCGCACCGCCGCTACCGGGTGCGCCGCGGCGACGGCAGCACCGGCTCCGAGATCGACCCGGCGGTGATGGCGCTGCTCGACCCGCTCTTCGAGGCGCGGGCGGAGTACCTGCGGGCCGCCTTCGAGACCATCGACGAGGAGTGGGGCTCGGTCGACCGCTATCTGGAGGAGGGCCTGGGCCTGACGAAGGAGCGGCGCGAGCGGCTGCGGGACGTGCTGCTGACGGACTGAGAGATCTCCGGGGGCCCGTACGCGCGGCGTACGGGCCCCCGTCCGTGTCCCGGCGGTGCGCCTCAGCGGTTGGCGACCGCCTGCTTGACCAGCGTGCGGCCGAAGTCCCACATCAGGCCGCCCCCGCCGTGCGCGTCGTCCATGACGGCGGTGAAGGCCGTCACGAAGCGGTCGACGTCCGCCTCGTTCACGACCAGCGGCGGGATCAGCTTGATGACCTCGACGTGGTCGCCGGAGACCTGGGTGAGGATGTGGTGCCGCTGGAGCAGCGGCACCACGACCATCTGCGCGAAGAGCCCCTTGCGGGCGGCCTGGAGCATCGTCCAACGGCTGCGCAGGCCGAGCGACTTGGGGCGGCCGAATTCGATGCCGACCATCAGGCCGCGACCGCGGACGTCCTTCAGGAACTCGTACTGGTCGGTGAGCGCGGCCAGCCGGGTGCGCAGCAGGTCGCCCATCAGCCGGGAGTTCTCGACCAGCCGCTCGTCCTCCACCACCGACAGCGTGGCCAGTCCCGCCGCCATCGCCTGGGCGTTGGACCCGAAGCTGGCGGAGTGCACCAGCACCCGGTCCATGGAGGAGTAGACCTTCTTGAAGATCCAGTCCTTGCCGAGCGTGGCGCCGACCGGCACGTATCCGCCGGAGAGCGTCTTGGCGACGGTCAGCAGGTCGGGCTCGACGCCCTCCTCCTGCTGGTAGGCGTAGAAGGTGCCGGTGCGGCCGATGCCGGTCTGCACCTCGTCGCAGATGAGCAGCGCCTTGTGCTTGTGCAGCAACTCCTGGGCGGCGCGCAGGTATCCGGGCGGCGGGATGTAGACGCCGTGGCCCTGGATCGGCTCGATGATCATCGCGGCCACGTCGCCGCGCTTCAACTCCCGTGCGAGCGCTTCGAGATCGCCCACCTCGATCGGGGTGTCGGGCAGCAGTGGTGCGAAGCCGTCCTGGAATCCGGCCTCGCCGTTGACGGACAGCGACCCGGTGGTCAGCCCGTGGAAGGAGTGCTTGCAGTACAGGACGCGCGTCTTGCCGGTGGCGTACCGGGCGAATTTCAGCGCGGTCTCGACGGCCTCGGTGCCGCTGTTGCCGAAGAACACCCGGTCCAGGTGCGGCGAGTGGGCGAGCAGCTTCTCGGCGAGCAGGCCGGGCAGCGGCTGGCAGTCGAAGCGGGTCAGGTCCGCGAGCCCCGCGTCGAGCACGTCGTGCAGCGCCTTGCGGACCACCGGGTGGTGGCGTCCGACGCCCATCACGCCGAATCCGGCGAGCATGTCCAGGTAGTCGTTGCCGTCGGCGTCCCAGAAGTGCGCGCCCTCGGCCCGCTCGTAGACCTTGTCGAAGCCGATGGTGTGCAGCATCCGCGGAAGCTGGTGGTTCAGGTGCTTGGCGTGCAGGTCGTAGCGCTCGCCGCCGCGCTCGGCGAGCAGCGTCGCCAGGTCGAACCCCTTGGCCGGGCCGGGCACTTCGCCGCCGCCGGCCTGCGGGGCGGGCCCTTCGCCCACGCTGCTCTCAGACGATGTCATCGCTCACCTGCTCCTTGCGTACGTGAATGGGTACGGCCTCCCGCGCGGTGTCGTCCGCGGCCCCGGCCGGTTCCCCGACCGTCACCGTACGCGCGCCGCCGTTCCGGGTGTCGGTACGGGTGTCGATACGGGTCAGGGCCGCGCCGATCCGACCCGCGATCTCGGCGGGGGTCAGTCCGATGTCGGCCAGCACCTCGGCGCGCTTGGCGTGCGCGAGGAACTGCTGCGGGATGCCGAAGTCGCGCAGCGGCACGTCCACACCCGCGTCGCGCAGCGCCTGCGCGACGGTCGAACCGACGCCGCCCGCGCGGCCGTTGTCCTCCACGACGGCCACCATGCGGTGGCGCGCGGCCAGTTCGGGCAGCGCCGGGTCGACCGGCTTGACCCAGCGCGGGTCGACGACGGTGACGCCGATACCTCGGCCGGCCAGCAGTTCCGCGACCGACAGGCAGGTGGCGCCGAGCGCGCCGACCGAGACCAGCAGCACATCGGACGTCTCGCCCTCGGACGGCCGGTGCAGCACGTCCATGCCGCCGACCCGGTCGACGGCGGGCAGCGGCTCGCCGACGGTCTCCTTCGGGAAGCGGATCACGGTGGGCGCGTCGTCCACGTCGAGGGCTTCGCGCAGTTGGGCCCGCAGTTGGTCGGCGTCGCGCGGCGCGGCGATCCGCAGCCCCGGCACGACCTGGAGGATCGACATATCCCACATGCCGTTGTGCGAGGCGCCGTCGACCCCGGTCACCCCGGCCCGGTCGAGGACGAAGGTGACTCCGCACTTGTGCAGGGCCACGTCCATCAGGACCTGGTCGAAGGCGCGGTTGAGGAAGGTCGCGTAGACCGCGACCACCGGGTGCAGTCCGCCGGTGGCCAGGCCCGCGGCCGAGGTCGCGGCGTGCTGTTCGGCGATGCCGACGTCGTAGACCCGGTGCGGGTACGCCTTCGCGAAGGCTTCGAGTCCGACCGGTTGCAGCATGGCCGCGGTGATCGCCACGACGTCGGGCCGCTCGGCGCCGACCCGGACCATCTCCTTGCCGAAGACGGAGGTCCACGACGGGCCGCCGACCGGGGCGAGCGGGCGGCCGGTGAGCGGGTTGATCGCGCCGACGGTGTGGAAGCGGTCCGCCTCGTCCTGCTCGGCGGCCGGGTAGCCGCGGCCCTTCTCGGTGAGGCAGTGCACCAGCACCGGGCCGCTGAACCGCTTGGCGCGGCGCAGCGCGGTCTCGACGGCGGCGATGTCGTGGCCGTCGATCGGGCCGACGTACTTCAGGCCCAGGTCCTCGAACATGCCCTGCGGGGCGAAGGAGTCCTTGAAGCCCTTCTTCGCGCCGTGCAGCGACTCGTAGAGCGGCTGCCCGATGACCGGGGTCTGCTGGAGGACGCTCTTGCCCCAGGACAGGAAGCGTTCGTAGCCGTCGGTGGTGCGCAGCGTGGTGAGGTGGTTGGCCAGACCGCCGATGGTCGGGGCGTACGACCGCTCGTTGTCGTTGACGACGATGATCAGCGGGCGGTCCCGGCCCGCGGCGATGTTGTTCAGCGCCTCCCAGGCCATGCCGCCGGTGAGCGCGCCGTCGCCGATGACGGCGACCACATGGTCGTCGCCGCCCTTGATCTGGTTGGCCTTGGCGAGGCCGTCGGCCCAGCCGAGGACGGTGGAGGCGTGGCTGTTCTCGATCACGTCGTGCTCGGACTCGGCGCGGCAGGGGTAGCCGGACAGGCCGCCCTTGCTGCGCAGTTTGGAGAAGTCCTGGCGGCCGGTGAGCAGTTTGTGGACGTAGGACTGGTGGCCGGTGTCCCACAGGATCCGGTCGGCGGGCGAGTCGAAGACGCGGTGGAGCGCGATCGTCAGCTCCACCACCCCCAGATTCGGTCCCAGGTGGCCGCCGGTCCTGGCCACGGCCTGGACCAGGAACTGCCGGATGTCGGCGGCCAGTTCGTCGAGCCGGCCTTCGGGCAGTGCCTTCAGGTCGCGCGGGCTTCGGATGTTCTCCAGCATCGACATAAGTGGACCTCGTTCCCCCTGCCGGGATTGCTATGTTCAGCCGACCGTTCCCGCGACGGCTTGGCCGCCGACGGTCACGGAGGGTTCACCCGACGTGGTGCCGTCGGCCTCCATCTGCTCGGCGAGTTTCATCGCCTCTTCGATCAGCGTCTCGACGATCTTCGACTCCGGCACGGTCTTGATGACCTCACCCTTGACGAAGATCTGACCCTTGCCATTGCCCGACGCCACACCGAGGTCGGCCTCACGGGCCTCACCCGGACCGTTGACGACACAGCCCATCACCGCGACCCGCAGCGGGACCTCCATACCGTCAAGACCCGCCGACACCTGATCCGCGAGCTTGTACACATCCACCTGCGCACGCCCGCACGACGGACACGACACGATCTCCAGCCGCCGCTGCCGCAGATTCAACGACTCCAGAATCTGAATCCCGACCTTGACCTCCTCCGCCGGAGGAGCCGACAACGACACCCGGATCGTGTCCCCGATACCCTCCGACAGCAGCGCACCGAACGCCACAGCGGACTTGATCGTCCCCTGGAACGCCGGACCCGCCTCCGTCACACCCAGATGCAGCGGATAGTCCGACTGCGCGGCCAGCAACCGGTACGCGTTGACCATCACCACCGGGTCGTTGTGCTTCACCGAGATCTTGATGTCCCGGAAACCGTGCTCCTCGAACAGCGACGCCTCCCACAGCGCGGACTCCACCAGCGCCTCAGGCGTCGCCTTCCCGTACTTCCTCAGCAGCCGCGCGTCCAGCGACCCCGCGTTCACACCGATCCGGATCGGCGTCCCCGCGTCCGAAGCCGCCCGCGCGATCTCCTTCACCTTGTCGTCGAACTGCTTGATGTTCCCCGGATTCACCCGAACCGCCGCACACCCGGCATCGATCGCCGCGAACACGTACTTCGGCTGAAAATGAATGTCCGCGATCACCGGAATCTGCGACTTCTTCGCGATCGTCGCCAACGCGTCGGCGTCATCCTGCGTCGGACACGCCACCCGCACGATCTGACAGCCCGAAGCCGTCAGCTCCGCGATCTGCTGAAGAGTGGCACCGATGTCAGAAGTACGGGTCGTCGTCATCGACTGGACGGAAACAGGCGCGTCCCCGCCCACCGGGACCGACCCGACCTGGATACGACGCGAAACACGACGCGTCGCCAGAGGCCGGGCCGGCAGGGAGGGCAGGCCGAGCGCGACCGGCTCGACTGCTGTCATCGTCAGGTCACTTCGCCCTGTTGGAGGCGACCGTCTCACGGGCGGCGCGGATGGACTCCTTCAGGGAGCCCATGGTGGCCATGACGGCCGTGGGCTCGTAACCGCAGTGCGCCATGCAGTTGTCGCACCGGTCGTCCTTGCCCCGGCCGTACTTGTCCCAGTCCGTCTCGTCCAGGAGCTTCTGGTACGTGGCCACGTACCCGTCGGCCATCAGGTAGCAGGGGCGCTGCCAGCCGAAGAGCGAGTAGTTGGGGATCGCCCACGCGGTGCAGGGGAAGTCCGCCTTGCCCTCCAGGAAGTCCAGGAAGAGCGGGCTGTGGTTGAGCCGCCACTTGCGCCGGTTGCCGTCGTCGAACGCCTTCTTGAACAGCTCACGGGTCTGCGTCACGCCCAGGAAGTGGTCCTGGTCGGGCGCCTTCTCGTAGGCGTACGCGGGAGACAGCATCATCTCCTCGACCTTCAGATCGTCATTGAGGTAGTTCATCACCTCGATGATCGTCTGCGGCGTGTCGGTGTTGAAGAAAGTCGAGTTCGTGGTGACCCGGAAACCGCGGCGCTGGGCTTCCTTGATCGCGGCCACGGCCTCGTCGAAGGTACCTTCCTTGGCCACGGACTCGTCGTGCCGCTCGCGCATACCGTCAATGTGAACGGTAAAGGCAAAGTAAGGAGAAGGTGTGAACTTCTCGATTTTCTTGCGCAGCAGAAGGGCATTGGTGCAGAGGAAGACGTACTTCTTCTTCGCGACGAGTTGCCGGACGATCTCGTCGATCTGGGGGTGCATCAGCGGCTCACCACCCGCGATGGACACCATCGGCGCGCCCGACTCCAGCACCGCGCCGACGGCCTGGGCCACCGGCATGCGCTGCTTCAGCACGTTGGCGGGGTGCTGGATCTTGCCGCAGCCCTCACATTTGAGGTTGCAGGCGAAGAGCGGTTCGAGCTCGACGATGAGCGGGAACTTTTCGCGGCGCCTGACCATTTTCTGTTCGAAGAGGTACGACGCGACACGGATGGTCTGACGGAGCGGCATAGCCATCTAGCTCACCTCCAGGGGAGCACGGTAGTGCGGTGCCAATCAAGAAAGGCAGGAACAAGATCTCTGAGCACCCGGAATGCGATGATCCCGGTGCGAAGCGTTCCGACACGTACGAGTTCGAACTCGGGCGTGTCGACGACGACTCGGGCCGCCGCGATGTGGCGCGCGCCTTCGGCGAGCGCGGCGCGTCGCATCGCGGCCGATTCCATGTCCACGGCGATGGCACCGGTCGCCGCCAGTGCGGTGCGCTCGGCGCCCCGCACGACATGGTCGGATTCTGCGAGGGGGCCGGTGTGCACGGTGTGACCGGCCGCCTTGAGCGCGGCGGCGAGCGCCTCGCTCTCGTGGCCGTCCTCGGCGACCACGACGTCACCGGGGCGCATGCCGGGCGCGAGCCCGGCACAGAAGCCCGTGGTGAGGACGGCCGAGCCGCGCAGCTCCGGTTGGTGCAGGGCCTCACGGACCACCCGGTCGGCGGCCGTGGGTCCCATGCCGGTCCTGAGCACGGTGACCCTTTCGGCGGCGTTCCGGGCCGCTCCCCTGCGCAGCGCGACCTTCTCGATGCGCAGGGCGCACACCACCAGCAGCGGCGGTCCTGTATGGCCCACGAACTAGGCCCCCTTTCCAGCGGCGGTTCCGGCGGTGACGGCCGGGGCACCCGCGGTACCGAACGGCTCGTCGCGTACGTATCGCCCGAGGGCGGTCAGCGGGAAGACCATGCGGTAGAGGTGGTAGTTGATCGAGAAGTCGCGGGGGAAGCCCGTACCGGTGAAGTACGGCTCGTCCCACGACCCGTCGGGGAGCTGGGTGTCGGTCAGCCAGCGCACCCCGCGCGCGACCGCGTCACCGTCCCGTTCGCCCGCCGCCAGCAGCGCCATCAGGGCCCACGCGGTCTGCGAGGCGGTGGAGGCACCGCGGCCCACCCATTCCCGGTCGGAGTAGGAGCGCAGGTCCTCGCCCCAGCCACCGTCGTTGTTCTGCACCGATTCCAGCCAGCTCACCGCCTTGCGGATCGCCGGGTGGCTCGACGGCAGACCGGCCGAGGCCAGCGCGGGGACGGCGGACCCCGTGCCGTAGATGTAATTGACCCCCCAACGGCCGAACCAGGCGCCGTTGTCCTCCTGTTCCGCCAGCAGCCACTCGATGCCGCGGCGGGCGTGCTCGTCGTGCTCGAGACCGAGCGCGGCGAGCATCTCCACCACGTGCGCCGTGACGTCGGCCGACGGCGGGTCGATGACCTCGCCGAAGTCGCAGAAGGGCAGCCGGTTCGGGAACCTGCTGGTGTTGTCGGCGTCGAAGGCGCCCCACGCGCCGTTCCGCGACTGCATCCCGACGTTCCAGCGCACGGCCTTCTCCACCGCGGAGTCGACGCGCGCCCGGTCCGGGTGGTCGATCCTGCGCAGGGCGAGGACGACCTCGGCGGTGTCGTCGATGTCGGGGTAGATGTCGTTGTGGAATTCGAACGCCCAGCCGCCCGGGGCGAGCTGGGGCCGCTGCACGGACCAGTCGCCCGGCCGGGTGATCTGCTCGCCGAGCATCCATTCGGCCGACTTGACCAGCGCCGGGTCGTCCGCGGGAACGCCCGCGTCGGCGAGCGCGATGGCCGCGAGGCAGGTGTCCCAGACCGGGGACTGGCACGCCTCGATCATCCGGACGCCCTCTTCCGGCCATACGGCGAAACGATCCAGCGAGTCGAGACCGGCCTTGACCACCGGGTGGTCGAGCTCGTAGCCCAGCAGGTGCAGGGCGATCACGGAGTAGACGGCGGGTGGCTGGATTCCTCCCCAGCAGCCGTCGGCCTCCTGACGCTCGATGATCCAGCGGGCACAGGCGTGCATGGCGCTGCGCCGCACCATGCGCGGGCTGAAGCGGCGGTAGACGTGCAGCACCTGGTCGAGCCGCTCGAAGACGCCGTCCCAGGTCCTGATGGAGGCTCTGCGCCGCTTGGGGTTGGGCTGTTTGGGGTTGATGTGCAGCTCGTCGATGCCGAACGGCGCCGGGCGGACCGGGCGGTGGGCTCCGACGACGGTGAGCGGCACGATGGTCTGCCGCGCCCAGCAGCCGAACGAGTAGATGTTCAGCGGCATCCACTTGGGCAGGTAGATGATCTCGGGCGGCAGTTCCGGGAGGTCGTCCCAGCTCCACCAGCCGAACAGGGCCAGCCAGATGCGGGTGAAGACCCGGCTGGCCGCCACTCCCCCTTCGCCGCGCGACCACTTGGCGGCGAGTGCCATGTGCGCCTCGTCCGGGGAGTCCCCGGCGAGTCGCAGCGCGACATACGCCTCGATGGTGGCCGACACGTCGCCCGGCCCGCCGTGAAAGGTGGGCCAGGCGCCGTCCTCACGCTGCTGCGAGCGGATCCACCGGGCGGAGGCCGCGGTGGTCTGCTCGTCCTGGATACCCAGGAACTGTCGGAGCAACAGGTCCTCGGCGTCCATCGTCACGTTCGTTTCGAGGTCGCCCTTCCACCATCCGTCGGGGTGCTGCCGTGCCAGAAGGTGGTCTGCGGCGCGCTGCACGGCACGCTGCGCCGCCGCCTCGGTGCCGTCGGCTGGAACAGGGTCCGGCTCCGAGGTGCTGCTGGCCGAAGGTGTCCGGTGGGTTGGCGTCCCTGGACTGCCATCGGTCGTCGCTGTCATGGCTTCCCCTTTGCAGTTGAGACTATCTGCGGTGTTGGGGCGGCCGTCGGCCGTCACATAAGAGGGACCGGCGACGTTAGCGCTCCACGTTTCGTTCTGTCGTTCTCTTTATTTCTCGCGGACCACCACAAAATCCGCGAGACCAACGAGCTTACGTTGAATTTGTTCCGGCATGTCCATTTTGTCCAGCGCGGCGATGGCGGTCGCGTACTGCCTCCTGGCCTCCTGGGAGGTCCACTCACGTCCACCGGCCTCTTCGATCAACGCCGCGCGCATAGCGAACTCTTCCTCGCTGAAGGCACCGGTTTCAGGATTCTTCGCGTCCGCCGCGAGCAGTTCACCCAGGCGCTCCGACGCGGACCCTCCCGCGGCGAGCGCGGCGACCACGGGAAGCGACTTCTTGCGCTGCCGCAGGTCGCTCCAGGTCTGCTTGCCGGTGGCCGCGGGGTCGCCCCAGATGCCCAGCAGGTCGTCCACCGCCTGGAAGGCGAGCCCCAGGTGGTAGCCGTACTCCTCCAGCGCGTCGGCGTCGGACTCCGAGGCCCCGCCGAGCACCGCGCCGATGGAGGACGCGCAGGCCAGCAGCGCGCCGGTCTTGTTGCCCTCCATCTCCAGGCACTCCTGGACGGTGACCCGCTCGCGGTGCTCGAAGGAGATGTCCTGCGCCTGACCGTCGATCAGTTTGCGGGTGGCGGTGGTCAGCCGGCGGGTGGCCCGGCCGGCGTCGACCGTGCCCTGTTCCAGCAGCAGCTCGTTGGCGAGCGCGAAGAGCGCGTCGCCGACCAGGATCGCCTGGGCGGGACCGTGCACCTTCCACACCGTGTCGCGGTGCCGTCGCTGCTCGTCGCCGTCCATCAGGTCGTCGTGCAGCAGCGAGAAGTTGTGCACCAGCTCCACGGCGACGGCGCCGGGTACGCCCGTCTCGGCCGAGGCGCCCGCGGCCTCCGCGGACAGCAGGGCCAGCGCCGGGCGTACGGCCTTGCCGCCGTCGCCGTCCGCGGGGCGGCCCGCCTCGTCGATCCAGCCGAAGTGGTAGGCGGCGACGGTGTCCATCGGGGGTGCGAGGCGGGCCACGGCCGCGCGCAGTACGGGTGTGGTCAGGATGCGGCCGTTTTCCAGCAGTTCGATGACGCCGGTGGCGGTCACGTTCTCTCCTCTGGTTGCACCAATAGCACTCATGCCGCCTCCAGGACGCCGTTGTCGAATGGCATCCCGAGCGCGGACAACGCTTCTCGGGAGGCGTGCAGGCCGCTGCGCACCGCGCTCTCCATGGTCGCGGGCCAGCCGGTGGCGGTCCACGACCCGGCCAGGTAGAGGCCGGGGGCGCGGGTCACCGGACCGGGCCGCAAGCTCCCGACACCCGGAGTGGGCGCGAAGGTCGCGGTGCGTTCCCGGGTGACGAAGAAGTCGCGGACGCCCGCGCCGCGGGCCGCGGGCAGCAGCCGTTCCAGCTCGGGCAGGTAGCGGGCGCGCAACTCGGCCACGGGGAGGTCGATCTCGTCCTCCACCGCCGACTGGGACACGGCCACGTACTGACCGCCGCCGGTGAGCCCGGAACTGACGGTGCGGTCGAAGACCCACTGGACGGGGCTGCCGAGTGCCGCGAAGAACGGCTGTCGGAGCACCTGTCTGTTGTAGATCACATGCATATTGAGGATCGGAGCGGTACCGATGCGCAAGAGCTTTTCCGGATCTTCGAGCGATCCGGCGGGCAGCAGGCCGTGCGCCTCGCGCTGCGGGACCGCCAACACCACGATGTCCGCGTCGAGTTGCTCGCCGCGTCCCGGTCCGGTCTCGATCGAGACGTGCCAGCCGCCGTCCGCCGCCTCTTTGATGCCGGTGGTACGGGAGCGCAGCATGGTGCGTACGCCCGCGGTGTCCAGCGCGGCGCGGGCCCGGCCGTCGTGCAGGTCGCCCAGCGGCGCCGAGGCCCAGCCGATGTCGGCGGCCCCCGGGTCGGAGAGCAGTCCGGTCTTGAAGACCTTCGCGGCCAGGCCCAACGAGGCGTCGGCCGACCGCGCGTTGAGCGTGGCCACACCGACCAGGTCCCACAGCGCCTCGATGGTGCGCGCCGACTGCCCGCGCGCACTGAGCCAGCTCGCGAAGTCCGTACGGTCCAGGGCCGGGTCGTCCAGGTCGAGGCGGCCCAGCGCGAGCGCGGCGCGGCCCACCGAGGCCCGCTCACGCGGACTCAGATGCGGGTAGCGGAGCAGGCTCGCGGCCAGGTGCAGGGGCACCGGCAGCGCGGTCCTGGACAGCCGCCCCAGCCGGAGCGTGTCGGCCTCCAGCACCGGTACGTCCAGCCGGTCCTGAAGGGTCACCAGGTCGCGGGCCGCGATCCGGTCGATGAACCACTGGTAGGCGTCGCAGCAGCGCAGAAAGACGTGCTGGCCGTTGTCGACGGTCAACTCGCCGCGCTTGAAGGAGAAGGCGAGGCCGCCGAGCCGGGGTCTGGCCTCGGCGAGGGTGACGCGCACCCCGGCGTCGGCCAGCGCGAGCGCGGCCGTCGTACCGGCGAGTCCGCCGCCGACCACGACGGCGGTGCGCATGCCGCCGCCGTCGGTGGTGATCCGCTCATGCGCGGTCATGCGTCCTCCCCCCTTCGGCCCCGCCGTGTCCAGCACGGCGAACCGTTGCTGGCAGTGACGCCGTACGTGTCCCGGTGGTTGCCTCGTCGTGCGCGTACCGTGCCCCGTGCCGTGCGCGCGGACCCGCGCCGTCGCGGGACGGTCTCACGCGTCACCTCGTGGGGAGCGGGCGGTACGGCGGGCGTCGAGCCCCGCGAGGCCGCGGACGGCGACGTACGCCTTCTGCCGTCCGGGCAGTGACACCCGGCCGCGCAGGACGGCCTCGGGGTCGGCGGCGATCCGGTCGAGCAGCCTGCGGTAGATCCCGGCCATGGCCGAGACGCAAGCGCCGCTGCGCCGGTCGAGCATGGGGAGCAGCCGGTATCCGGTGGCGAACAGGGCGCGGGCGCGCCGTACTTCGAATTCCACCAGGCCGGGGAAGTCGGAGCCGGGCGGCGCGGTATCGCTGTGGAAACCGGCCGCGCAGCCGAACTTGGCGAGATCCTCGGCGGGCAGGTACGTCCGTCCGTTCGCGGCGTCCTCGCGGACGTCCCGGAGGATGTTGGTGAGTTGTAGGGCGAGGCCGAGCGTGTCGGCATATTCTGCGGCACGCGCATGATCGTGCCCATTCGCGGTGCCGAACACGCCAAGCGAGAGCCGTCCGATCGCGCCGGCCACGCAACGGCAGTACACGGCGAGGTCGTCCCAGGTCTCGTACGTCTCGCCGCGGACGTCCATCAGGACGCCGTCGATGAGTTCGTCGAGCCCTTCGAGCGGCAGCGGGAAGCGGCGCGCGGAGTCGGCGAGCGCGACCGCGACCGGGTCGGTGTCGTCCTCCGCGACCTCTCCCGCGCGGACGCGGGTGAGCAGCGCGCGGGTGCCGTCGAGCCGCTCGGCCTTCTCCCGCGGCGGCAGTTCACCGTCGCCGATGTCGTCGACCCGGCGGGAGAACGCGTACAGCGCGGACATCGCCTGCCGTTTGGGGGCGGGCAGCAGGCGGATGCCGTACGCGAAGTTGCGGGCCTCGTGGCCGGTCACAGCCTCGCAGTAGCGGTAGGCCGCGAGCACGGGACCGGACGTGTGGGCGGAACCGTTCACGGTCCGGCTCACCCCTCTCTTCGCAATGTCGACCCCACCTCGCGCAGCAGGCTGGGCTTGGTGGCTTTCGGCGATACCGCCAGTACGTCGTACCCCGCCGCTTCGACCGCCTTCAGCGCGGCACGGCCGCCGCCGACGAATCCGGCGAGCAGCAGCCTGAGCCTGCCACGGACGCTGCCCACCAGGGGGGTACCTTCATCCAACAAGTATCCGGCGCGTTCCGCCTCGTGCGCGACCAGGGCGCGCACCTGTGCGCCGGCCGTCGCGGCGGCGAGATCGGCCTCCTCGACCGAGAAACGCTTCATGTCCTCGGCGGGCAGATAGATCCGGTCGCGGCCGAGGTCCTCGGCCACGTCCTGGAGATGCTCCACGATCTGGAGCGCGGTGCAGACCGCGTCCGAGCGCCGGACGCGCTCGGGCGTCGAGGTGCCGGTGATGGACAGCACCAGTCGGCCGACCGGATTGGCGGACAATTCGCAGTACGCCAGCAGGTCGTCGTAGGTCGCGTACCGCCGCACCTGCTGGTCCTGCCGGTTGGCGGCGATCAGACCGAGGAAGGGCTCGGGGCTGAGGTCGTGGCGGCGGACGGTGGGCTGGAGCGCGAGCAGCAGCGGGTGCCGGGGAGTGCCGTCGAACACGCGGTTGAGGTCGGCCTCGAAGGCGTCCAGCATCGCGAGCCGGTCGTCGGCGGAGTCGGCGGACAGTCCGAGTCGCAGCGCGTCCTCCCGGCCGCCCCCCGCCAGGTCGCCGTCGCCGATGTCGTCCACCAGCCGGGCGAATCCGTACACCGCCATCAGGTCCCGGCGCCAGGCACGCGGCAGGAACACCGGTGCCACGGGGAAGTTCTCGCGCGCGGCCTTGTCCAGGACGGCCCGGGACTCGGCGTCCCCGGTCACCATGCTCTTCCCGGCACACAGGCGGCGAGCGTGCCCCGGAGCAGGATGGTCCCGATCATCATGGCCGCCACACCCCCCGTTCTACACCGCCCAGCAGATACTTCCCATTTCGGACACGCCGCACCGGGTGTCGCACCCGGGTGTCGGTCAGCGGTTTCGATCATCTCCAGGCTCCCAGCACCGGTACAGCTTACGACCGGTGATGCTGCGGCGTACGCCGGGGGCGTGACACGTGGTGGGATTGACATACAAGGTCCCCGCCGGATCGTCCGACGGGGACCTCGTACGCCTGCGAGCAGGCAGGGAACGCTACTTGCCGGTGTGCTCCTCGTACGCCTTGAGCACGTCATCGGTCAGACCGTCCATCAACAGCTCGCCCTTCTCCAGCCACACCACGCGGTCGCACGTGTCGCGGATGGAGTTGTTGTTGTGGCTGACGAGGAAGACCGTGCCCGCTTCCTTGCGCAGTTCCCTGATCCGGGCCTCTGACCGGCGCTGGAACGCGCGGTCGCCGGTGGCCAGCGCCTCGTCGATCATCAGCACGTCGTGGTTCTTGGCCGCCGCGATCGAGAACCGCAGGCGCGCCGCCATGCCGGAGGAGTACGTCCGCATCGGCAGCGAGATGAAGTCGCCCTTCTCGTTGATGCCCGAGAAGTCGACGATCCCCTGGTAGCGGCGGCGCACCTCGTCCTGCGTCATGCCCATGGCCAGACCGCCCAGGATGACGTTGCGCTCACCCGTGAGGTCGTTCATCAGCGCCGCGTTGACGCCCAGCAGCGACGGCTGGCCGTCGGTGTAGATCTTCCCGCGCTCCGGCGGCAGCAGACCCGCGATGGCGCGCAGGATCGTCGACTTGCCGGAGCCGTTGGAACCGATGATGCCGATCGCCTCACCGCGGTACGAGGTGAAGCTGACGCCCTTGACCGCGTGCACCCGGCGGACGTTCGGCGAGCCCTTGCGGGAGATCAGCCGGCCCAGGGCGGCGGTCGCGCTGCCCTTGCCGGTGCCCGCGCCGTGCACCGTGTAGACGATGTGCACGTCGTCCACTATCACGGTGGGAACGCGGCTGTCGGAGGGCTGCTGTGCCCTCTCGACGCTCTGCTGCTCAGCCACGGCCATATTGCTCCTCCGCCTTCCAGAAGTAGACGTAGCCGCCGACGCCCACCAGCACGGCCCAGCCGACCGCGGACGCCCACACGTGCGGCGGCAACTGGGAGGAGGTCACGCTGTCGATGAGCGCGAAGCGCATCAGATCGATGTAGACCGCGGCCGGGTTGATGTCGAGCAGGATGCGTACGAAGTGCGGCGCGTCGCTGGTCAGCTTCTCGATGCTGTACATGACGCCGGACATGTACATCCAGGTGCGCAGGATGAACGGCATGAGCTGCGCCAGGTCCGTCATCTTGCTGCCCAGCCGCGCCACGATCAGCGCCAGGCCGGTGTTGAAGACCCACTGCGTGATCAGCGCGGGGAACATCAGCAGCCAGGAGGCGTTCGGCACCTCACCGGTCATCAGCACGATCGCCAGCAGGACGAACATCGACATGATGAGCTGCTGGAGCTGCATCAGCGTGAAGGCGATCGGCATCGAGGCGCGCGGGAAGTGCAGCGCCCTGATCAGACCGAGGTTGCCGGACACCGCGCGCACGCCGCTGAGTACCGAGGACTGCGTGAAGGTGAAGATGAAGATGCCGGTGACCAGGAAGGCGATGAAGTTGTCGATGCCTTTGCTGGTGCCGATCAGCAGACCGAAGATCAGGTAGTACACCGCCGCGTTCAGCAGGGGCGTCATCACCTGCCAGAGCTGGCCGAGGCGGGCCTGGGTGTACTGCGCCTGGGTGCGCGCCTTGGCGAACTCGTTGATGAAATGTCGACGGCCCCAGAGCTGCCGCGTGTACTCCACCAGGCCAGGCCGGGCGCCACTGACGGACAAGCCGTACTTGGCCGCTACCTGGGCGGGGCTGAGGCCGTCATCGGCCGTGGGTGCCGGGGGGACACCGACGGCGACCGCACCATTGTGCGTTGTCTCGCTCACAGTTGACACTTTCGTCCTCAAGGTGCGCGCCGGGGCAGGGGAATCCCGGGCTGCGCCTGATGCTCTCAGGTCCGAGCTTGTCAGATGATCGGGGGTCGGCCTAGCCGGGTCAACCTCCAGACGGTCCGCCAGCGCATCGGCCGCCGTTGACCGCAGGGAGTTGTCCATCCCTCACGGAATCCGCCGAGCCACGCTCGCAGCGCCGGCCCGGACGGCCGGCGCACCAGCGTCAGCGCGAACCAGACGCCGAGGTACGCCGGGACCAGCGGCCAGGGCAGATTGCGCCGGGCCAGCCACACTCGGTTACGGGCCACCAACCGGTGGTACACCGCGTGCCGGGCGGGTGAGGTCGCCGGATGGAACAGCACCATGTCATGCCGATAGTCGATCAGCCAACCCGCGTCAAGAGCGCGCCAGGCCAGATCTGTCTCCTCGTGCGCGTAGAAGAATTCAGCGGGCAGCGGACCGACCTGCTGGATGACGCGGCTGCGCACGGCGCACGCGCCGCCCAGGAAGGTGGTGACCCGCGAGTCCCGCATCGGGTCGGCGGCGCGCAGCCGGGGGACGTGCCTGCGCTGCGTCTGCCCGGTCTCGGGGTCGGCGATCCGGAAGCTGATGATGCCCAGCTCGGGGTCGGCCTCGAAGGCCCGCCTGACCAGCTCCGCGGTGTCGTCGCCCGGCAGCAGCCCGTCGTCGTCCAGGAAGAGGACGACGTCCACTTCCTCGGCGCCGGGGCCGAACATCTCGATGCCGACGTTGCGCCCGCCGGGGATGCCCAGGTTCTCGGGCAGCTCCGCGGTGCGCACCTCGGCGGGCAGCGGCGGCAGCGGTGACCCGTTGCCGACCACGGCGACCGTCACCGGCGGGCCCTGCTGCTTGGCGACCGAGTCCAACAGGTCGTTCAGCTCCGCGGGGCGGTTGCCCATGGTGATGATGACCGCGCCGACGCGCAGCGGCGTCCCCTGCGTGCTCACTTCAGCCTGCTGGAGGCGAGGACGGAGACCAGGTGCAGCAGGGTCTGGAGCAGCGCGATGCCCGCCAGCACGGCGACGCCGAGCCGGGTGAAGAACAGGTCGCCGCGCGCCTGATCCACGATCGCGAGCAGCAGGATGAGCAGGGACGCCTCGACGCCCAGCACGAGGCGGTGCCACTTCAGCGCGGCGGCGGCCTTGCGGGCCAGCGCCACTCCGGAGGAGCGCGGCTCGGACGCCGCCTCCTTGACCGGCGGGAGCCCGCCCTGGTGCCGGGCGACCCCGACGAGGTCGGTCTCGGCCTTGATCAGCACCGCGCCGAGCGCGGCGAGGGTGCCGAGGAACGCCCACAGCCAGTCGATCCGGCCGCTGCCCCACAGGTCGGCGGCGCGCAGTCCGAAGCCGACCAGGACGGCGGCGTCGCACAGGTAGGCGCCGACGCGGTCGAGGTAGACGCCGGACAGCGAGAACTGCTGCTTCCAGCGGGCGATCTCCCCGTCCACGCAGTCCAGCAGCAGGTAGAGCTGCACCATCAGCACGCCGAGGACGGCGCCCGCGATCCCGGGCACCAGCAGCGCCGGGGCGGCGAGGACGCCGAAGACGGTCATGAGGTACGTCAACTGGTTGGGCGTGACGCGGGTGGGCGCGAGGTGCCGGTCTATGCGCAGCGACAGCTCACGCATGTAGAGCCGGCCGGCCCAGTGTTCGCCGCTGCGGCGGTCCTTGACCCCCGGGGGGTGAACGACCGGGCGCAGTTCAGCTACTGATGGCTTTGACATAGTCGGCGTATGCGTCCCTGATCTCGGTGGCGGAGAGGTCCAGGTGTTCCAGGATCGTGAAGCGGCCGGGGCGGGTCTGCGGCGCGTAGCGCACCGCTTCGACGAACTCCGGTTCCGTGAAGCCGATCTCCTCGGGGAGAACGGGCAGTCCGTGGCGGCGCAGGGTCTCGGCGATGAGGCCCGACTCCTCGCGCGCGCCGCGCAGGTGCATCGCGAAGGCGGCGCCGATGCCGACCTGCTCGCCGTGGGCGGCGGCCCGCTGCGGGTGGAGCAGGTCGAAGGCGTGGCTGATCTCGTGGCACGCGCCGGACGACGGGCGGGTGTCACCGCTGATCGACATGGCGATGCCGGTCAGCACCAGGCCCTCGGAGAGCGTGACCAGGAAGTCGTCGTCGCCGATGCCGCCGGGGTGCCGCAGCACGGACTCGCCGGCGCTCCTGGCCATCGCCGCGGCCAGGCCGTCGATCGGCTCGCTGTTCTCGCGGTGGGACAGCTCCCAGTCCGCGAGCGCGGAGAGGTTGGAGATCGCGTCGCCGATGCCGGCCCTGACGTAGCGGGCGGGCGCCTCGCGGATCACGTCGAGGTCGATGACCAGCGCGATCGGCGTCGGGACACCGTAGGAGCCGCGCCCGTTGTCGTTGTCCAGGGTGGCGACCGGTGAGCACAGGCCGTCGTGCGAGAGGTTGGTGGCGACCGCGACCATGGGAAGGCCCACCCGCGCGGCGGCGTATTTGGTGACGTCGATGATCTTGCCGCCGCCGAGGCCGATGACCGCGTCGTAGCGCTTGCCGCGCATGGAGTCGGCGAGCTTCACGGCCGCGTCGATGGTGCCGCCGTGCACCGGGTACCAGTCCGCGCCGGGCAGCTCGGGGGCCAGCCGGTCGCGCAGCTTGAGCCCGGAGCCCTCGCTGACGGCGAAGGCGAGCTTGCCGGAGGTGGAGATCCGCTGATCGGCCAGGAGTACGGCCAGGTCGGCGATCGCGCCGCCCCTGATGTCGACGACGACCGGGGAGGGGATGAGCCTGGTCAGTACTGGCACGCAATCACCCGCCCCTTGGCGAGGTCGTCGTTGTTGTCGATCTCGACCCAGGCGACGTCACCGATCGGGGCGACGTCGATGGTGAAGCCGCGGTTGACCAGCTCCTGGTAGCCGTCCTCGTAGTACAGGTCGGGGTCGCGCTCGAAGGTGGTCTTCAGCGCGTCGGCCAGCTCGGCCGCCGCCTCGCCCTCGATGAGGGTGACGCCGATGTACTCACCGGTGGCCTCGGCCGGGTCCATCAGCTTGGTGATCCGCCGCACTCCCCTGCCGGGCTCCGCGACGACCTTCATCTCCTCGTCGGCGAGGTGCTTGACGGTGTCCAGGGCCAGCACGATCCGCTTGCCGCCGCCGCGCGCGGCCAGCAGGGTCTTCTCCACCGACACCGGGTGCACGGTGTCGCCGTTGGCCAGAATCACCCCGTGCCTGAGGACGTCGCGCGCGCACCACAGGGAGTAGGCGTTGTTCCACTCCTCGGCCTTGTCGTTGTCGATCAGGGTGAGGGTGAGGCCGTACTTCTCCTCCAGCGCCGTTTTGCGCGCGTAGACCGCTTCTTTGCGGTAGCCGACGACGACGGCGACCTCGGTCAGGCCGATCTCCGCGAAGTTGGACAGGGTGAGGTCCAGGACGGTCAGGCTGTCCGCAGCCCCTTCGGGACCGACGACCGGCACCAGTGCCTTGGGCAGGGTGTCGGTGTGGGGGCGCAGGCGTCTTCCGGCGCCGGCCGCCAGCACGAGGCCGATCATGCGGGTTCTCCTGTTTCGTCGTGTACAGCGGGAGCCCCTGCGGACACCCAGAAGCGGACGCTCTCGGTGAGGACCAGCAGCGCGAGCGCCGCGGCGAGCACCGTCAGCGCGACCGTGAAGCCTGTGTGGTGTGCGACGGCGGCCAGGAGGGCGACCACCAGGGTGCGGCCCTCGTGTCCGCCGGCCGCCCGTACCAGGGCCCGCGGCGGCGCCCCGGTGCCGCCGCGGATGCGGTACACCGTGTCGTAGTGATGGTAGGCGACCGCGGCCACCAGACCGAAAGCAGCGGGCAACGCCCCGTTTACCCCGGAGACGGCCGCGAGGGCCAGCACCGTGCCGTACTCACCGGCCCTGAAGATCGGCGGGACCAGCCAGTCCAGGGCCCCCTTGAGCGGCCGGGAGACGGCGAAGGACGAGGTCAGGACGTAGACCACGGCCACCAGCGGCGGCCACCAGCTGCCCCGGGAGGAGAGCGCGGCGGTGGCGGTGACCGCGGCGGCGCCGAGCAGGGCGACCGCGGGCGCCGCGAAGGACGGCATACGACCGGCGAGCGGGCGCAGGATCCGGGCCCCGGCCTCGGCGAGCGGCCCGCTGTCGGCGAGGTCGGCGAGCGCCTGGGCGGCCCGGTCGGTGCGCTGCGCCTTGCGGGTGAGTGAGCGCAGGACGCGGCCCGCGGTGGTGTAGCAGGCGGCGAGGCCGCAGCCGACCAGCAGGACGACGAAGGTGACGCGCGGGGTGGTGACCGCGGTGAGCACGGCTATCAGCGCCCAGCGCTCGCCGATCGGCAGCACGATCATCCGCCGTACCCACACCGTCCAGCCGACGCTGTCGAGCCTGCCGGACAGCGCGGCGGTGGGGCTGGTGTTGGCGGTGGCGTCGTGGTTGGCCTCGTTGAAGGCGAAGTCGACGACATGGCGGCAGGTCTGGAGGACCATCGCGCCGAGCGCGAGCGCCCATACGTCGTGGCCGCCGCGGGCGGCGCCGAGCGCGAGGCCCGCGTAGTAGGCGTACTCCTTGGCCCGGTCGAAGGTGGCGTCGAGCCAGGCGCCGAGCGTGGAGTACTGGAGCGAGTAGCGGGCGAGCTGGCCGTCGGTGCAGTCCAGGACGAACGAGGCGAGCAGCAGGACGCCCGCCGCGACGTATCCGGTCCGGGTGCCGGTGGCCGCGCAGCCCGCGGCGATCAGCGCGACCAGCAGCGACGCGGTGGTGACCTGGTTCGGGGTGAGGCCGCGGCGGGCGCACCAGCGGGCCAGGTAGCGCGAGTACGGGCTGATGCAGTGGGTGGTGAAGAAGCCGTCGCGGGACTTCACCGCGCTGCGCAGCCGTACCGCCTCCTCGTCCACGGCGGCGACGGCCTCGGCCGTCGCGGCGCGCTCGGCGGCGTCGGCGGGGACGGCCGCGACGAGGACGCCCAGCTCGGGGCGGTGCGGGGCGGCGCCCTGCGCGTCGAGGGCGGCGGCCAGCGCGTCGGGGACGACGGCGGCCGAGGTGGCCGCGCGGGCGGCGGGGGCGGTGTCGCCGTCGGCGGCGGACAGCAGGGTGCCGGTGGGGGCCGATACGGACGAGGCCGGTACGGAGGGAGCGGTCTGCGACGGGACGGTGGCGCCGCCCTGCGCGGTCAGCCCGGTGACGGCGGCGGTGAGCGCCTGGCGGCCTGCGGCCTTCGCGGACACGGCGCCCGCAATCGCGGCGGTGTCGAAGCGCGGGTCGGTCAGGGCCAGGCGCAGCGCGTGCCGGTGGCCGACGAAGCGGCGGTCGACGACGGCGACCCGGTCGGCGGCGGGCACCTGGGCGAGCCGCGCGGCGACGGCGACGGGCGTGTCCGCCTCGACCACCTGGAATCCCAGCGCCCGCAGGTCGTCCGCGAGCGGCGACGCTGATCCCGCGGCGGGCGGGCCGGTGAGAATGGCGGTCGACAGAGGAACTCACTCCCTGGATGCGTGCGAAGGGCTTGCCTGTAAGGGCCGCGGTCGGCAAGTCCGGGCCAGGCACGACGGCAGAGGCTATCGGATCCACGTCCGCCACCGTTCACCGCCCGTTCGCCTGAACTTGGCGTGCCCGGCGTGATCATCATCGTTGATCACGGGCGCCCGGACAAACGACGGACGCGCTCACCCGTACGAGTGAGGTGGGCGGTGTTCCCCGCGCCCCTTCTGCGCGCCTCATCACCGCAGGTCACCGCACATGACAACGGTCTCCAGTACCGGCTTGCCCACGGTGGGTAACCGGTGTTGACTGACCGCCGCACACCGGATGGCACGGCGGTCCGACGAGAGGGGGACGCGGCCATGGGGTCAGGCCACGCGCACGGCCACGGCGAAGGTCGCACGCGCAGCGGCGGCCAGGAGCGCGGCGGCGAGCGGAAGGACGGCGACGATCGGAAGGACGGCGACGGCGGCCGGAAGAGGGGCCACGGTCACGACCACAGCCACGGTCTGCGGCCGGGCGCCGACGGCACGGCCGGTTCCGCGTACCGCGGCCGGCTGCGGATCGCGCTCGGCATCACGCTCTTCGTGCTCGCGGTCGAGGTGGTCGGCAGCGCGGTCACCGACTCCCTCGCGCTGCTCGCCGACGCCGGTCACATGGCGACCGACGCGGCCGGTATCGCGATGGCGCTGCTCGCCATCCACATCGCCAACCGCCCCGCCAGCGAGCGCCGCACCTTCGGCTTCGCGCGCGCCGAGATCCTGGCGGCGGTCCTCAACGCGGTGCTGCTCTTCGGCGTCGGCGCGTTCATCTTCTACGAGGGCGTACGGCGGCTGATCAGCCCGCAGCACATCGACGCCGGCGGCACCGTCGTCTTCGGCGCGATCGGTCTGGTCGCGAACTCCGTATCACTCGTTGTGCTGATGCGCGGGCAGCGCGAGAGCCTCAATGTGCGGGGCGCTTTCCTCGAGGTGATGGCGGACGCGCTCGGGTCGCTCGCGGTGATCGTGGCGGCCGTGGTGTTCATGACCACCGGCTGGCGGCAGGCCGACCCGGTGGCGTCACTGCTGATCGGTCTGATGATCGTGCCGCGCACGTGGAAGCTGCTGCGCGAGGCCGTCGACGTCCTGCTGGAGGCCGCGCCCAAGGGCGTTGACATGGGCGATGTCCGCAGCCACATCGAGGGGCTGCCCGGTGTGGAGGGCCTGCACGATCTGCATGTGTGGACGATCACCTCGGGGATGCCGGTGCTGTCGGCGCACGTGGTGGTCAGCCAGGAGGTCCTGGAGGCGGTCGGCTACGAGAAGATGCTGCACGACCTTCAGGGCTGCCTCGGCACGCATTTCGATGTGGAGCACTGCACCTTCCAGTTGGAGCCGGTCGGGCACGCGGAGCACGAGGCGCGGCTCTGCCACTGAGCGGCACGCGAAGTGAGGCAGACTGAGGGCCTGTCGTCGAAAGCGAAGGATGGACATGCCCACCAGTCCTGCCACCGGCCGACCCGGCTCCCCCACCGCCGTACAGTCGCCCAATGGTGTTGCCGCGCAGACCCTGGCAGATGCCGAGCAGACCCCGGCGGGTCAAGCCGTGGCGGAACCGATCCTGCTCGAACTCGTCGACGAGGACGGCCGGACCATCGGCACCGCGGAGAAGCTGTCCGCGCACCAGGCACCCGGACGCCTGCACCGCGCCTTCTCGGTGTTCCTCTTCGACGGCGAGGGCCGGCTGCTGTTGCAGCGCCGCGCGCTGGGCAAGTACCACTCCCCCGGTGTCTGGTCCAACACCTGCTGCGGGCACCCGTACCCCGGTGAGCAGCCGTTCGTGGCCGCGGCCCGGCGCACCGCCGAGGAGCTGGGCGCGGCGCCGGTGCTGATGCGCGAGGCGGGCACGGTCCGCTACAACCACCCGGACCCGGCCTCCGGTCTGGTGGAGCAGGAGTACAACCACCTGTTCGTCGGGCTGATCGGCGACGCGCTGCGGCCGGACCCCGAGGAGATCGACGACACGGCGTTCGTGGGCCCGCAGGAGCTGGCGCGGCTGCGCGCGGACGGACCCTTCTCGGCGTGGTTCCAGACGGTGCTCGACGCGGCGCTGCCGACCGTGCGCGAGGTCACCGGCGGTACGGCGGGCTGGTAGCCCCCGTCCGGCGGGCCCCGTCCGGCACCGGGCAGGACGGGCAGGGCAGCGCGGGACGGGCACGCAGGTCAGGACGGGCAGGCAGGTCAGCGCAGGACGGGCCGGGGTTTCAGAGGGCGGTGGTCCGCAGCGGGAGCGCCGCCCAGATCACCTTGCCGCCGGTCTCGGTCTGCGCGATGTCGCACTGGCCGCCCGCCTCCGCGGTGATCGTCTTCACCAGCAGCAGCCCGCGCCCGCCGGTCTGCCCGTGGTCGGCCTCCAGCGCCCTGGGGCGGTACGGGTGGTTGTCCTCGACGGCGATCCTGATCCAGTCGGCGCCGACCGCGACCTCGACGGTGATCTCGGGCGACAGCACGGCCGCGTGCTTCACCGCGTTGGTGACCAGCTCCGAGACGATGACCAGCAGTCCGTACAGCAGGTCCTCGTCGATCGGCACCCCCTGGTCGGCGACGAGGGCGCGCACCCCGCGCCGCACCTGGGGCACGGACGAGTCGAGAGCCGGGGCGGTGAACCGCCACACCCCCTCGTACGGTCTCGGAGCCGGAGCCTGATCGGGCGGGACGCTCCCGCGCACCTCCATGACCGCACCCACCGTCGCTTTCGCGTGACGTGTCCCCGCGGCCCCTGCCGACAACCCCGGCAGCTTCCGCCTCACAGGTCGAGTGTCCGTAACGGCGGGAGCCGAACAGGCAGGAAACCGTAAGTCCGCACCTTTCTGTAATTTTTGACCGGAAACGATCGCCGACTTCGTTTTTTCGATCGATTCGCGGCAGTCTTCGGACGCTTCCCGAACTCTTCGACCGAGATCATCTGCACGTGCACCGGCGTACCGGTGCGTCCTGGCACGGCGTACCGGTGCCTCCCGGCGCGGGCGCCGTGCGCCCCCGGCCGGCCGCGCGCCGGTCGATAGGATCTGTCGGCACCGGCCAGCGCATGTCGCCCCCGTGAAGGAGCACGCATGTCCACCTCCGGCCCTGGGCTGCTCGTCAGCGCCGCGGACGGCACCGCGACCGTGACGATCAGCAATCCGGCCCGGCGCAACGCGATGACGACGGCCATGTGGCAGTCGCTGCCGGGACTCCTCCACGACCTCGCGGTCGATCCCGCCGTCCGCGTGCTGGTCCTCACCGGCGCGGGCGACACCTTCTGCGCGGGCGCCGACATCACCGACCTCGCCGACCCCGTCTCGTCGAGCGGCGCGCAGTCCGCCGCCATGGCCGCGGAGGAGGCGCTGGCCGCCTTCCCCAAGCCGACGATCGCGGCCGTACGCGGCTACTGCGTGGGCGGCGGCTGCCAGCTCGCCGTCGCCTGCGACCTGCGCTTCGCCGCGCGGGGCGCCCGCTTCGGGATCACGCCCGCGCGCCTGGGCATCGTCTACGGCGCCGCCTCCACCCGACGCCTGGTGCGGCTCGCGGGGCCCGGTACCGCCAAACACCTGCTGTTCTCGGCCGAGTTGATCGACGACGAGCGGGCGCTGCGCACCGGCCTGGTGGACGAGGTGCTGCCGGAGGACGAGCTGGACAAGCGGGTCACGGAGTTCGCCGGGGTGCTGCGGTCGCGCTCGCAGCTCACGCAGGCCGCCGCGAAGGAGTTCACCGCGACGGCGGACGCGTCGGACGACGCGGCCCGCGCCGCCCACTGGGCCCGGCAGGCCGCCCTCAGCGGCGACACCGCCGAGGGCGTCGCCGCCTTCCTCGAACGCCGCGAGCCGCGCTTCACCTGGACCCCGGCAGCGGACTGAAGCAATTGCGCGGCCGACCGAGCGGAGGAACGAAGTCGATGGCACGGCTCACGACGGCCGAGGTCCGCCGCTGGCGGGCCCGCTCCCAGGGCCTGACCGAGGACGGAAGCGACGCCGCGGGCGGCAGCGCGGGCGGCAGCGCGGGCGAAAGCGACGGCAGCGGCAGCGGCAGCGGCAGCGGCAGCGGCAGCGGCAGCGGCAGCGATCGTACGGTGGCGGACGCCGTCCGGCTCTCGGCCGGTCTCCAGGCGCAGGACGCGAAGGCGTGCCGCCTCCAGGTCAGGGCGCGGACCGGCGGCACCCACGGCGCGCCGACCGCGGCCGACGTGGACACGGCGTGCGGCGCGGACCGCCGCGCCGTCGTCCGCACCTGGCTCATGCGCGGCACCCTGCACGCGGTGGCGGCCGAGGACGTCCGCTGGCTGACCGCGCTGCTCGGGCCGCGCGCGGCCGACGCGTACCGCGGGCGCCGCGCCCGGCTGGGCCTCGACGAGGAGCTGTGCGAGCGGGCGCTGCCCGCCCTGGAGCGGGTGCTGGCCGACCGGCCGCCCGTACCGCGCGCCGAACTGGTCGATTTGCTCGCGGCGGAGGGGGTGGCCGTGGACCCGGGCGGCCAGGCCCCGGCGCACCTCGTACTCTTCGCGGCGGCCAGGGGCGTGCTGTGCGTGAGTGGTGGCTGAAAGACGTCCCCGACGACGGCCCGACCGGCGACGACGCGCTGGCCGAACTGGCCGTCCGGCACGCCACCGCCTACGGCCCCGCGTCGGTCGCCGACTTCGCGCGCTGGTCCGGGCTGCCCCTGGGCCAGGCCAGGCGCGGCCACCGGGCGGCGACGGACCGGCTCGCGCAGGTCGCGGGCCCGGACGGCGAGCCGTTGTGGGCCGCGGCCGGCACGGCGCCGCCTCCGGCGCGGCCCGCGGACCGGCCGCAGGTACGGCTGACCGGGCACTTCGACCCGTATCTGCTCGGCTACCAGGACCGCGACGCCCTGCTCGACCCGGCCTTCGCGACCCGTATCGCCACGGGCGGCGGCATGCTCATGCCCTGTGTGCTGCGCGACGGCGCGGTGGTCGCCACCTGGCGCCACACCTGGCAGGGCCGCCGTCTCACGCTCCGCGTCGAGCCGCTGACCGGCCCCCTCCCCGCCCCGGTCGCCGCCGGCATCACGGCCGAGGTCGCCGACATCGGCCGCTTCCTGGGCACGGAGGCCGCGTGGGAGTGGGCGCGGGGACTGTAGGCGTCCCCATGACCGGCCCGGCTGAACGCCCAGCCCATACGGGTCGCACCGGCACGCGGTCCGCGCCGGAGTGGGCGCAGGGGTCGCGGGCGTCCCCCTCAGGGCTCAGCGCGTACGGGTCACCGGCACGCGGTCCCCGGCGGAGTGGACGCGGGAGGTTGCAGGCGTCCCCCTCACGGCCCGGCTGAAGGCTCAGCGCATGCGGGTCGCGCCCACCGCCACGCGGTCGGCGGCGCCCGGCGGCATGGCCGGGTGGCGGCCGAGGAGGATCACGCCGATGGTGATGGCGGCGAGACCGGCGGCCTCCCAGGCGAGGGCGCCGGGGGTGACGCGCAGGCGGTCGCCGAGGAAACCTATGCCGCAGGCGATTCCGGCCAGCGGCTGGGCGGCGGTCAGCGCGGGCAGCGACATCCGCAGCGAGGCGGTCTCGAAGGCGCTCTGGACGAGCAGCATGCCGGTGAGGCCGATGACGGCGATGGCGTACGGCTGCCAGTGCACGGCGAGGGCGGCCACACCCTCGTCACCGGCCAGTTGGCTACAGATCCGGGTGAGGGCGTCCTGGAGCCCGTAGAGCAGGCCCGCGGCCAGCGCGAGGAGCGTGGCCTCGGAGGACGGCGGCAGCCGCTTGGCCGCGCCGGTGAGCAGCAGCGCGAGCCCGGCGACGATGCCGAAGACCAGCCAGTGCCGCAGCGCCCCCGCCTCGGCCGCGCTGCCCTCCGGCTGGCCCGCGACGATGAAGGCGGTCACGCCGAGGGCGAGCAGGACGACGCCGCCCCAGCCGCTGAGGCCGAGGGACTGGCGTGGGGTGAGCCAGCGGGCGAGCGCCATGGCGAAGAGCAGATTGGTGGCGGTGAGCGGTTCGACCAGGGAGACCTCGCCGTAGACGAGGGCGACGGCTCCGAGCACCTGGCCGCAGACCATGAGGCCGACACCGAGCAGCCAGTCCGGCATCCGCACCAGGTGCAGCAGCAGCCGGAAGGACAGGAAGTCCGCGAGCGAGGCACGCGCGGCCGCACGCTGCTGCAACACGAAACCTAGGCCGAGGCAGCACGCGGCACTGACTCCCAGCAGGAACACGGCCACGCGGTCACTGTATAGGCACTGACCGCGGGATCGAGGGGTTCCGTGGGCTTCGCCACAGGTCCGCGTCGCCTTCGGGACAGCGACGCGGACAGCTCACCGACAGCTCACGAACAGCTCGCGGACAGCGGTCCCACGGGAGCCGGCCGGCCCGGCGGACAGCCGAGCGCCGCCCGGCCGACAGCCGGGCGACAGGGCGCCCCGCAGCCGCCGTACGGGTCACGGCCGCGCGTTCGGAACCGTTTCCGCGCTCTCCCACACGGTGAGGAACGCCAGCCGCAGGCACGCGGCGAGCGCCGGGTGCTCGATGTAGAGCGCGGTCGTCGCGCCGGTCCCGGCCACCGGGTCCGGCATGTCGCAGAGCACCAGCGACGCGTCGGCGACCACCAGCTTCAGCGGCAGCGCGGAGGTGAAACGGTGCTCCTCGCCCGCCGCGCCGAAGCGCCGTACGTTCTCCAGCACCTCCGTGTCGTCGAGCGAGTCGTGGGTGTAGATCGCCCGCACCGAGCCGCCCGAGCGGCGCAGCCGACGTACCACCTTGATGCCGGGGGTGTTCGCGGCCGGGGCGACGAAGGGCGGTTTGCAGAAGCTCAGCAGTTCGGTCTTGGCCTGGCCCTGGATGTCGGTGAACGCCTCGGCTATCGACTTGGGGTCGCGCAGGATCTCGACGTAGTCGATCGGCACGGTCTGCGTGCGGCCGTCGGCCCAGACCGGGACGAGGGCGGCGGTCAGCGCGGAGGAGACGCGGTCGAGGCGTTCGAGAGTCTCACGCTGGAGGGCCATGAGGCGGGCGACGGCCAGTTCCGGCGCGACGGCCGAGAAGGTGGCGACCCGGCCGGGGTGCGCGGTCGCCAGCCGCCGCCGTACCAGCGTGTCGAGCACGTCGTACACCCGCTGCCGGGGTACGTCCGCCGCCCGCGCGACCTCCGCCGCCGTGTACGACTCACGTCGCACGAGGGCGAGATAGACCCGCGCCTCGTACCGCGCGAGACCCAGCGCGACAAGGTCGTTGACCGGTTCTTCCTCCGTCTCCATGGCGCCACAAGGTATACGGCGGAGATCGACTTGCGGAAGCGAGCCGGGGTCGGATCCAGGCCGATCCGAGGGCAACTCTTTGCCATAGGCCGGTAGTTACTTGGGCCCTCGGTCACTACGTTCAGCATCGGTCACCACTCACGGTGGTGGCAGTCGGCAGTAGATGACATCCGGATCACCAGTGAACGTGCGCCACACGAAGTCCCAGGCGTCGCCGTCGCATGATCGGTTGTCATGACCTTGACATGAAGGTCAGCGGCGGACGCCCTCGGGAGCCGATCCCCCCATGGAGGGCAGTTCATTGAAGTCGTCACACCCCGGCCGGGCCAGACGGGCCGTCCGCCGCACGGCGGTCGCCGTACTGTCGGCGGCGGCTCTCGTCACCGGCGGTCTGCTGGCCACCGCGGCGCCGTCCGTCGCCAGCACCCCGGCGTCGGGCGCGGCAGCCACCTCCGCGTCGTCGAGCACGTCCGCGTCGTCGCACGCCTCCGCGTCGTCGAGCACGTCCGCGAGCACGTCGTCCGGCGCGTCCGCGTCCGCGTCGTCGGCCGCTCCCACCCAGCGCCTGTGCGCCGTTCCCGCCAAGAAGGGCCAGATGGCCTGCATGGCGCTGACCCGTACCGACGTCGTCCACCACCTCGGCATCACCCCGAACGCCACCCCCTCCGGCTACGGCCCCACCGACCTCCAGAGCGCGTACGCGCTGCCGTCGTCAGCGGGCGCCGGAGCCACCGTCGCGATCGTGGACGCGCAGGACGACCCCAACGCCGCGGCCGACCTGAGCACGTACCGCGCGCAGTACGGGCTGCCGGCCTGCACCACGGCCAACGGCTGCTTCAAGAAGATCAACCAGAACGGCTCGACCACGTCGCTGCCGAGCGCCGACTCCGGCTGGGCCGGTGAGATCTCACTCGACCTGGACATGGTCAGCGCGGTCTGCCCGCAGTGCCACATCCTGCTGGTCGAGGCCACCTCGGCGAGCATGGACGACCTGGGCACCGCGGTGAACCAGGCGGTCACGCAGGGCGCGAAGTACGTCTCCAACAGCTACGGCGGCAGCGAGGACTCCTCCGACACCACCGCCGACTCGCAGTACTTCAACCACCCGGGCGTCGCCATCACCGTCAGCTCAGGCGACGAGGGCTACGGCGCGGAGTACCCGGCCGCGTCCAAGTACGTCACCGCCGTCGGCGGCACCGCGCTCAGCCGGGCCAGCGGCACCACCCGCGGCTGGACCGAGTCCGTCTGGAACACCTCGAGCACCGAGGGCACCGGCTCCGGCTGCTCGGCCTACGACGCCAAGCCCACCTGGCAGACCGACACCGGCTGCGCCAAGCGCACCATCGCCGACGTCTCCGCCGTCGCCGACCCGGCCACCGGCCTGGCCGTCTACGACAGCTACCAGGCGTCCGGCTGGCAGGTCTACGGCGGCACGAGCGCCTCGTCGCCGATCATCGCCTCCGTCTACGCCCTGGCCGGCACCCCCGCGGCCGGGACCACCCCCGCCTCCTACCCGTACTCCCACACCGGCTCGCTGAACGATGTCACCAGCGGCTCCAACGGCTCGTGCGGCGGCTCCTACCTGTGCACCGCGAAGGCCGGATACGACGGGCCGACCGGGCTGGGCACGCCGAACGGCACGGCCGCCTTCACCAACGGCGGTTCGACCGGCGGCAACACGGTGACGGTCACCAACCCGGGCGCCAAGTCCACCGCGGTCAACACCGCGGCCTCGCTCCAGATCAGCGCCAGCGACTCGGCCTCGGGCCAGACCCTCACCTACAGCGCCTCCGGCCTGCCGACGGGTCTGTCGATCAACTCCTCCACCGGTCTGATCAGCGGCACCCCGACGGCGGCGGGCACGTACAACGTCACCGTCACCGCCACGGACACCACCAGCGCCTCCGGCAGCGCGTCCTTCACCTGGACGGTCACCGGGTCGGGCGGCGGCGGCTGCACCAGCGCGCAGCTCCTGACCAACCCCGGCTTCGAGAGCGGCAACACCGGCTGGACGACGTCCTCCGGCGTCATCGACAACAGCACCGGCGCCCCCGCCCACAGCGGCTCGTACAAGGCGTGGCTGAACGGCTACGGGACCACCCACACCGACACGCTCTCCCAGTCGGTGACGATCCCCGCCTCCTGCACCAGCGCCACCTTCACCTTCTACCTCTACGTCAGCAGCCAGGAGACCAGCACCACCACGGCGTACGACAAGCTCACCGTCGCCGCGGGCAGCACCACGCTGGCCTCGTACTCCAACCTCAACAAGGGCACCGGCTACGTCCAGCGCTCGGTCAACCTGTCCTCCTACAAGGGCCAGACGGTCACCCTGAAGTTCACCGGCACCGAGGACTCCAGCCTCGCGACGTCGTTCCTGATCGACGACGCGGCGGTCAACGTCGGCTAGCCCGTCGTCCGCCGGGGTCCTCCGGATCGGCGACACCCGGCGACGGGAGGGCTTCCCGCCCCGGCCCCACAGGGGCGGGAAGCCCTCTCCGCCGCATCTGTGACGACGGCACCGCGTTCGCCGTCGCCACGGCCAGGTTCTAGAGGTCGATGACGACCTTGCCCCGCACGTGCCTGCCGGCCTGGAGTTCGGCAGCGCGGCGGATCCGCTCGACCGGGAAGGTCTCCGCGATCGGCACCCGGAGCCGGCCCGCGGCGACCAGGCGGGCGATCTCCTCCAGAGCGCCGGGAGCCGCGTTCGCGCCGTTGGCCGCGGGCACCCCGTCGACCTGCGCGGCGATGGCGCAGACGCGACCGTCCGGGACGCCGAGTTCCCTGGCGGCGTGCACGGTCTCCACGCCGTGCAGGTCGACGGCGGCCGTGACGCCGCCGGGAGCGAGCGATCGGACCCGGTCGGCCAGGCCGTCGCCGTAGACGACCGGCTCCGCCCCGAGCTCGCGCAGATAGTCGGCCGACGCCGCCGATCCCGTCCCGATCACGCGCGCTCCCGCGATCCGGGCCAGTTGGACGGCGAAGACCCCGACCCCGCCCGCCGCGCCGCCGATCAGCACGGTGTCGCCCGGGCCCGGATCGATGACGGCGAGGGCGGCGGATGCCGTACGGCCGGCGATCGTGAGGGTGGCGGCGGTACGGTCGTCGACGCCGTCGGGCGTGTGATGAGCCTCGTTCGCCGCCGTCCCCCCGGCCGGGTCGATCACCACGAAGTCGGCGACCGCGCGGGACAGGGCGCCCCCGAACACCCGGTCGCCGGGGGCGAACCCGCTCACCTCGGCACCGACCTGGTCGACCACTCCCGCGTAGTCGGTGCCGAACCCGGCCGGCAGGCTCAGGCCGAACCGGGCGACGGTGTCCGCGTCGGCGGTCATGATCCAGTCCATCGGATTCAGACCGGCCGCGGTGACCCGTACGCGGATCTGTCCCGGCCCGGCTTGCGGGGCGGGAACCTCGCGGACCTCCAGGGCCTCGGGGCCGCCGAACGACTCGAGCCGGACCGCCCTGCTCCCGTCCGCGGGAGGCTGATCGCTCTGTGCCTTCATGTGCGCCTGTCTCCTTGGGACCGAGGGAACACACCGAAACGGACTATGCTCCGTTTACATGAATGACCGTAACATAAACGGAGCGCGATCCGTTTTGGCGGACGCGGAGCCCCGCGCGCCACGGGCGGACGCGGCCCGCAACCGCGACCAGTTGCTCGCGGTGGCGACCCGCGTGTTCATGTCGGCCGACGCCGAGCCGTCGATGCGGGCGATCGCCCGCGAGGCCGGGGTCGGGATCGCCACGCTCTACCGGCACTTCCCGACCCGCGAGTCGCTGGTCGACGCGGTCTACCAGGACCAGGTCGTACGACTGACGACCGGTGCCCGCGAGCTGCTCGGTCAGCTGCCCCCGGCCGCGGCGATGCGGCGCTGGACGGACCTGTTCGGGGACTGGATCGCGACCAAGAACGGCATGCTCGACACGCTCCTCGCGATGATCGAGTCGGGCGAGATCACCCATGCGCGGACCCGGACCGAGCTGCTGACGGCCATCACGACGATGCTCGACGCGGGCAGTGCGGCGGGCGACCTCCGCTCCGATGTCACCGCCGAGGACATCGCCGCCGCCCTCATCGGCATCTTCACCGTGGCCCCCCGGCCCGGGCGCGAGGCCAAGGCCGGCCGCCTGCTGGACCTGCTGATGGACGGCCTGTCGCCCGCCGCCCGGCCGAGCCGCGCCGAAGACTGAGTCGGCGGCAGCCGTGTCGGCGTGCCGCGCCGAAGACCGACCGGGTCAACCGCGGCGGTGTGCCGCGCCGAAGGGATCGCGGGACCCGGGCCGGCCCCCACTGCCGACCCGGGGTCCCGCGATGGTGCCGATCACCGTACGTCGACGGTGATCTTCCACCCCGCGATGGCATGGCAGGACATGACACCGGGGGTGGCGCCGGGGCAGGCGCGCCGGAACCCGCTCAGTTCGGCGGTGCCCACCCGCGCGCCTCGGTAGACGCCGGGAGAGATCTCGGAGAGGGCGGCGCCCCGCTCGCCGGGCGGCCGGTCGCCGGGGGCGGTGGCGACCCGCAGGGTGCTGCCGACACTCAGGCAGACCTCGCGGCCTTCGGCCCCGCCGCCGGGCGTGACCGTGACGTCACCGCAGACCGGCCGGGTGCTGCTGTCGCTCGGATCGGGCGACCCGACACGTACGCCGCTCGCGCTTCCGCAACCGGCCACCAGCAGTACGGCGGCGGCAGCGGCGAATGTCCGAGCGCGCATCGTGTCCTCCTCCGGTGGCCGGTTCGGGGTCCGGTCATGGATGGGACGCAGCCGGACGCCACCGGGTTCCCTCCCGCCCGGAGGGTCCGGGGGCGCCGTCGGGAACGCGGCGCGGGCCGCCTCGGGAAATCGGGGCCCAGGGCGTGTCCGCAAAGTCTCGTCTGGCTGGCGGCGCCTGGCACGCACGCTCGCCGCGTTGTCGGGCTCATCCGAATAGGCCCACTATGAGGACGACCTCCCCCAGACTTCGTCCGGGGGTGCCCCCACCGCCATTGCCGATCGCACGCACCAGACACCGCCAGCCCCGCTCTCCGGGCGGACGACGCGACTTTACGGACACGCCCTGTGCGCGCTCGAAGGTTCGCTCAGCGCTCGGTGATGCGGCCGTCGGCGACCTCGACGCGGCGGGTCGTGTGCACGGCGTCCAGCATCCGCCGGTCGTGGGTGACCAGCAGCAGCGTGCCCTCGTACGCGGCCAGCGCCGCTTCGAGCTGTTCGATCGCGGGCAGGTCGAGATGGTTGGTCGGCTCGTCGAGGACCAGGAGATTGACGCCGCGGGCCTGGAGCAGCGCCAGCGCGGCGCGGGTGCGCTCGCCGGGCGAGAGGGTCGCGGCGGGGCGCAGCACATGGGCGGCCTTGAGGCCGAATTTGGCGAGAAGCGTACGGATCTCGGCCGGATCCATGTCGGGCGCCGGGGCGCGGAAGGCGTCGAGGAGCGGTTCCTGCCCGCGGAAGAGGCCGCGGGCCTGGTCGACCTCGCCGACCAGGACGCCGGGGCCGAGCGCGCTGTGGCCCTCGTCCAGCGGGAGGCGGCCGAGCAGCGCGGCGAGCAGGGTGGACTTGCCCGAGCCGTTGGCGCCGGTGATGGCCACCCGGTCGGCCCAGTCGATCTGGAGGTCGACCGGCCCGAAGGCGAAGTCGCCGCGGCGCACGCGGGCGCCGCGCAGGGTGGCCACCACGGCGCCCGAGCGGGGCGCGGCGGCGATCTCCATCCGCAGTTCCCACTCCTTGCGCGGCTCCTCGACCACGTCCAGGCGCTCGATCATCCGGTCGGTCTGCCGGGCCTTGGCGGCCTGCTTCTCACTGCCCTCGGCGCGCGCCTTGCGGGCGATCTTGTCGTGGTCGGGCGCCTTGCGCATGGCGTTCCTGACGCCCTTGTCCATCCAGCCGCGCTGCATGCGCGCCCGTGCTTCGAGTCCGGCCTTGGTGTCGGCGTACTCGTCGTACTCCTCGCGGGCGTGCCGCCGGGCCGTCTCGCGTTCCTCCAGATAGGCGGTGTAGCCGCCGCCGAAGGTGCTGACCTGCTGCTGGGCGAGGTCCAGCTCCACCACGCGGGTGACGGTGCGGGTGAGGAATTCGCGGTCGTGGCTGACCAGGACCGTACCGGCGCGCAGGCCGCCGACAAATTTCTCCAGCCGTTCCAGGCCGTCGAGGTCGAGGTCGTTGGTGGGCTCGTCCAGCAGGAAGACGTCGTAGCGGCTGAGCAGCAGCGAGGCGAGTCCCGCGCGGGCGGCCTGGCCGCCGGAGAGCGAGAACATTGGCTGGTCCAGGTCGACGCCGAGGCCGAGCGAGGCAGCGGCCTCCTCGGCGCGTTCGTCCAGGTCGGCGCCGCCGAGCGCCAGCCAGCGGTCGAGTCCGGTCGCGTACGCGTCGTCGGCGCCCGGAGCCTCGTCCACCAGCGCCTGGGTGGCGGCGTCCAGGGCCGCCTGGGCGGCGGTGACCCCGGTGCGGCGGCTCAGGAACTCCCGCACGCTCTCCCCGCCCGGCAGCCGCTCGGGCTCCTGCGGCAGATGCCCGACGGTGGCGGTGGCCGGGCTGAGCCGCAGCGTCCCGTCCTCGGGTGTGTCGAGCCCGGCGAGCAGCCGCAGCAGCGTGGACTTGCCCGCGCCGTTGGCGCCGACCAGACCGATGACGTCGCCGGGGGCGACGATCAGGTCCAGGCCGGAGAACAGGACACGGTCGCCGTGTCCGGCGGCGAGATTCTTGGCGACGAGAGTGGCACTCATAAGAGGGCGGAGTTTATCGGGTGCGACGGGAGGCGGGCGAAGGGCTTTCACGGCGGGCGGCGGAGGCTTGCCCTCCGGTCGGCGGAGGGCGTGCCTCCGGTCGGGCCAAGGGCTGTCGCCGGGTCTCGCCGCGCCGCCGGGTCCGGCTCGACGCGAGGTGGGTGGCCGGTGCAGCCATATTGGCTGGTTGCCTTCTTACGCCGCCTTAACCTACGGTTGCGTAACTTACGTAGGCGTAGGTGCGAATCTCCGCTGCACCCGCAGGCCGTGCGTAGGTGCCCGTGGATCCGTCCGCGGCGCCGTACGACCGACCGATCGCATGTCGCGTACGTACGTCCGTACGATCCGTACAGCCCGTGCGGGTCCCGTACACCCCCGTCCCATGTCCGTCCCCTCTCCCGTCCCCAGGAGCCCCCGTGACCTTGACCTCGCCCGACCGTGCCCAACCCGACGTCTGGAGCGACGCGACGCTGCTCTACGCGCTGGAGGAGGTCGTCGAGCGGGAGCTCAACCGGCACCTCGGCGTGGCCAAGGAGTGGATGCCCCACGAGTACGTGCCGTGGAGCGACGGCCGCAATTTCGACGGAATAATGGGGGGCGAAGCCTGGGCCCCCGAGCAGTCCAAGGTCACGGACGTCGGCCGGATCTCCCTCGTGGTCAATCTGCTCACCGAGGACAATCTGCCCAGCTACCACCACGAGATCGCGACACTCTTCGGCCGTGACGGCGCCTGGGGCACCTGGGTGCACCGCTGGACCGCCGAGGAGGGCCGGCACGCGATCGTCATGCGCGACTACCTGCTGACCAGCCGCGCCGTCGACCCGGTCGAGCTGGAACGGTTCCGCATGCAGCACATGTCGGAGGGCTTCGAGCACGACCACCGGCACAGCATGGTCCACTCCGTGGCGTACGTCGCCTTCCAGGAGCTGGCCACCCGCGTCTCGCACCGCAACACCGGACACCAGTCGGGTGACCCCGTGTGCGACCGGATGCTCGCCAGGATCGCCACCGACGAGAACCTGCACATGGTCTTCTACCGGAATCTCCTGGCCGCCGCCCTCGAGCTCGCCCCCGACCTCGCCATGCGGGCCATCCGTGACGTCGTCGTCGAATTCCGCATGCCGGGACACGGCATGCCCGGCTTCGAGCGGGCCGCCGCCCGCATGGCCATCGGCGGCATCTACAACCTCCGCATCCACCACGACGACGTCCTCCAGCCCGTCCTGCGCCACCTCAAGGTCCTCGAGATCTCCGGTCTCGGCCCCGAGGGCCTCCAGGCCCAGCAGGAGCTCGGCCTCTTCATGGGCGGCCTCAACGAGCAGGCCACCCGCTTCGACGAGCGCCGCGAAGCCCTTCTCGCCCGCCGCGCCGCCCGCGCCTAATCCCCTTCGGGCCGCGCCCCTACGACGTCCACCTCCCGAAGGTGGGCGCTCTGGGGGCGCGGCCCCGCGCGATTTTCTTACCGAGGTCGGCACGCCCGGTCTTTTCAGGGGCGCGGGGAACTGCGCGACCAGCCACGACGGTGGCACGGCCTGAAAACCGGCCCCAGCGGGGCAGTTGCTGTCAGTTTTCGGGCCCCAGGCCCGGCGGGGGCCGGTCGCGCAGTTCCTCGCGCCCCCTGACGGGACCCGGCTCCCGAGAGCCGTGCGGGCCCTAGGCGGCACGCCCGGTCTTTTCAGGGGCGCGGGGAACTGCGCGCTCAGCCACGACGGTGGCGCGGCCTGAAAACCGGCCCCAGCGGGGCACCGGCTGTCGCAGGGACACCGACCTGGTGGGGGCGGGAAACAATCATGCACGCATGCTTGATTGTTGCGGGCCCCGCCTGCCACCCTCATGGCCATGGCCGATCCGCAGTCCGTCCGTACCGTCCTGGCCGATCTGAGAGCGGAGAGCGACGCGCTCGACGACGTGGTGGCCGGGCTGGAGCCCGAGCAGTGGGCGACGCCGACACCGGCCGAAGGCTGGACCGTTGCGCACCAGATCGCGCATCTGGCCTGGACTGACGCCCAGGCGCTGCTGGCGGTCAAGGACGCGGAGGCGTTCGCCCGCGAGGTCGGCGACGCGGCGGCGCGGCTGGACGCGTACGTGGAGGACGGCGCCCGGGAGGGCGCGATGCTGCCGCCGCCGGAGCTGCTGGAGAAGTGGCGGTCGGGCAGAGCCCGGCTCTGGGCGACCCTGACCGGCGAACCGCCGGGCAGCCGCTTCCCCTGGTACGGACCGCCGATGAGCACGGCGTCGATGGCGACGGGCCGCCTGATGGAGACATGGGCCCACGGCGAGGACATCGCCGACGCGCTCGGCGTCGAGCGCCCACCGACTCACCGCCTGTGGCACGTCGCCCGAATCGCCTTCAGGGCACGGGACTTCGCCTTCGCGGTGCACGGCCGCACCCCGCCCGGCACGGAATTCCGACTCGAACTGACGGCGCCCGACGGCGCCTTGTGGACCTTCGGCCCGGACGACGCCGAGCAGCGCGTGACCGGCCCCGCACTGGACTTCTGCCTGCTGGCGGTGCGGCGCAGGCACCGCGACGACGTGGCGGTACGGGCCCAAGGCCCGGACGCGGACGCGTGGTTGTCGATCGTGCAGGCATTCGCGGGCCCGCCGGGCAAGGGACGGCCGCCGCGCGGCGGCGCGGAGGGGAGCACGTCATGACGCAGGTCGACATACGCGGAGCGGACTTCGCCGAGCGGCGGGCCGCGATGCTGGAACGGCTGGCCGAGGTCGAGGCGGGGCACGCCGCCGCGCTGGCCGGTGGCGGCGAGAAGTACCAGGAGCGGCACCGGAATCGCGGCAAGCTGCTGGCACGGGAGCGGATCGAGCTGCTGCTCGACCCGGACACACCGTTCCTCGAACTGTCCCCGCTGGCCGGCTGGGGCAGCGACTTCGCGGTGGGCGCCTCCCTCGTGACCGGCATCGGCGTGGTCGAGGGCGTGGAGTGCCTGATCACGGCCAACGACCCGACGGTGCGCGGCGGCGCCAGCAACCCGTGGACGCTGAAGAAGGCGCTGCGGGCGAACGAGATCGCCTTCGCCAACCGCCTGCCGGTGATCAGCCTGGTGGAGTCGGGCGGCGCAGACCTGCCCAGCCAGAAGGAGATCTTCATCCCCGGCGGCGCCCTCTTCCGGGACCTGACGCGGCTGTCGGCGGCCGGAATCCCCACGGTGGCCGTGGTGTTCGGCAATTCGACGGCGGGCGGCGCGTACATCCCGGGCATGTCCGACCACGTCATCATGGTCAAGGAGCGGTCCAAGGTCTTCCTCGGCGGGCCGCCCCTGGTGAAGATGGCGACCGGCGAGGAGAGCGACGACGAATCGCTCGGCGGCGCCGACATGCACGCCCGGCGCTCCGGCCTCGCCGACTACTTCGCACTGGACGAGCCGGACGCGCTGCGTACCGCCCGGCGCGTCGTCGCCCGCCTCAACTGGCGTAAATCCGGGCCCGATCCGCGTCCCGACCCGCTGCCCCCCGCGTACGACGAGGAGGAGCTGCTGGGCATCGTGCCCGGCGATCTGCGCACCCCCTTCGACCCCCGCGAGGTCATCGCGCGGATCACGGACGCCTCGGCCTTCGACGAGTTCAAGCCGCTCTACGGGCCGAGCCTGGCCACCGGCTGGGCGGAGGTGCACGGCTATCCGGTCGGAATCCTCGCCAACGCGCGGGGCGTGCTGTTCAGCGAGGAGTCGCAGAAGGCGGCGCAGTTCATCCAACTCGCCAACCAGCGCGACATTCCGCTGCTCTTCCTGCACAACACCACCGGCTACATGGTGGGCCGCGAGTACGAGCAGGGCGGCATCATCAAGCACGGCGCGATGATGATCAACGCGGTCGCCAACTCGCGCGTCCCGCACATATCGGTGCTGATCGGGGCGAGTTACGGCGCCGGGCACTACGGGATGTGCGGCCGGGCCTTCGATCCGAGGTTCCTCTTCGCGTGGCCGAGCGCCAAGTCCGCGGTGATGGGTCCCGCGCAGCTCGCCGGGGTGCTGTCCATCGTGGCCCGGCAGTCGGCGGCGGCGAAGGGCCGTCCCTACGACGAGGAGGGCGACGCCGCGCTGCGGGCGATGGTGGAGCAGCAGATCGAGGCCGAGTCGCTGCCGATGTTCCTGTCGGGACGGCTCTACGACGACGGCGTGATCGACCCGCGCGACACCCGTACGGTGCTCGGCCTGTGCCTGTCCGCCGTCCATGGCGCGCCGATCGAGGGCGCCAGGGGCGGCTTCGGCGTCTTCCGGATGTGAGGGGTCCCTTTCCGATGACCGATTCGAGCAGCGCTTCGCCGAGCGGGGACTTCACCGCTGACGGGCAGTCACCTCCGATGCGCCACAAGGACATCGGCTCCGTGCTGGTGGCCAACCGGGGCGAGATCGCGCGCCGTGTCTTCCGTACCTGCCGCACGCTCGGCATCGCCACGGTGGCGGTGTACGCGGACGCCGACGCGGACGCGGCACACGTCGCGGAGGCCGACGCGGCGGTACGGCTGCCGGGGAACGCGCCCGCCGACACGTATCTGCGGGCCGATCTGCTGATCGCGGCGGCGCTCGCGGCGGGCGCGGACGCCGTGCATCCCGGCTATGGATTCCTGTCGGAGAACGCGGAGTTCGCGCGTGCGGTGGAGGCGGCGGGGCTGGTGTGGATCGGTCCGCCACCGGACGCGGTCGAGGCGATGGGGTCCAAGACGCGGGCCAAGGAGTTGATGGCCGCGGCGGGCGTACCGCTGTTCTCCGCGCTCGATCCGGCGCGGGTCACGGCCGCGGACCTGCCGCTGCTGGTGAAGGCGTCCGCGGGCGGCGGCGGTCGCGGCATGCGGGTCGTACGCGAACTGGACGCGCTGGAGAGCGAGTTGGCCGCCGCGAGGTCGGAGGCCGCAGCCGCCTTCGGTGACGGCGAGGTGTTCGTCGAGCCGTACGCGGAGGGGGCCAGGCACGTCGAGGTGCAGGTGCTGGCCGACGCGCACGGCACGGTGTGGGTGCTGGGCGAGCGCGACTGTTCGCTCCAGCGGCGGCACCAGAAGGTGATCGAGGAGACCCCGGCCCCGGGTCTGGGCGACGAGGTGCGCCGTACGCTGCACGAGTCCGCCGCCCGCGCGGCGCGCTCGATCGGCTACACGGGCGCGGGCACCGTGGAGTTCCTGGTCGCGCGGGACGGGCGTCCGTACTTCCTGGAGATGAACACCCGTCTCCAGGTGGAGCATCCGGTCACCGAGTGCGTCACCGGGCTCGACCTCGTCGCGCTCCAGATCCGTGTCGCCGAGGGGGCCGCGCTGCCGCCCTCGCCCCCGCGGCCGCACGGCCACGCGGTGGAGGCCAGGCTCTACGCGGAGGACCCGGCCCGCGGCTGGCAGCCGCAGCCGGGCGCGCTGCATCTGTTCGAACTGCCGGGCGTGGACGCCGAATTCGCCGTGACGCCGGGGCTCGACGCGGGGTTGCGGCTGGACGCGGGGGTGAGCGGCGGCGAGACGATCGGCGTCCACTACGACCCGATGCTCGCCAAGGTGATCGCCTGGGCGCCGACCCGCGCCGAGGCCGTACGCCGTCTCGCGTACGCGTTGGAGCGGGCCCGGCTGCACGGCCCCGTCACCAACCGCGACCTGCTCGTACGGGTGCTGCGGCACCCGGACTTCGCCGCCGCGCGGCTGGACACCGGCTTCCTGGAGCGCCGCCTGGACGCGCTCATCGGGGCGTCGGGGGCGACCACGGACGCGCCGGGGCCGGCCGACGGGGACGGCGGCCCCGTGCGGTTCGCGGCGCTGGCCGCCGCGCTCGCCGACGCGGCCGGGCGTACGTCGGCGCGCGGGCCGGTGCCGGTCCGGCTCGGCGGGTGGCGGAACGTTCCGTCGCAGCCGCAGGTGAAACGCTTCCGCAGCGAGCCGGACGGCCGGGAGTACGAGGTCGGTTACCGGCTCGGCCGCGCCGGTCTGGAGGCGACCGGCGCCGACGGTATCCGGCTGGTGTCGGCGTCGGCCCGGCGTGTCGTCCTCGACATCGACGGTGTGCGGCGGGTGTTCGACGTCGCCGCTTACGCCGAACGGGTGTTCGTCGATTCCCCGTTCGTGTCATGCGCTCTGACCGCTCTGCCCCGCTTCACCGCCCCGGAGGATCTGACGCCGCGGGGTTCGCTGCTTGCGCCGATGCCCGGCACGGTCATCCGGATAGGTGAATTCTCACCGGGCGACCGGGTCGAAAAAGGCCGCCCGCTGCTCTGGCTCGAAGCGATGAAGATGGAACACGTGATCGCCGCTCCCGCCACCGGGACACTCACGGAGCTCACCGCCGAGGTCGGCCGACAGGTCGACGTCGGCGCCGTACTCGCCGTCGTCAAGGAGGAAACCACGCCATGAGCACCGTTCAGGGAACCTTCGACAGCGCCTTGCTGGAAAGCGACGAGCGGCGCGCCCTGCGCAAGGCCGTCGGGGACCTCGCCCGCCGCTACGGTCGCGAATATTTCTCGGCCACCGTACGTGCGGGCAAGCACACCGACGAGTTGTGGCAGGAGGCGGGCGGCCTCGGATACCTCGGGGTCAACCTGCCTGAGGAGTACGGCGGCGGGGGCGGCGGTCTGGCGGAACTGTCCATCGTGCTGGAGGAGTTGGGGGCGGCTGGCTGCCCGCTGCTGCTGCTCGTCGTCTCCCCCGCGATCTGCGGCACGGTCATCGCCCGCTTCGGCACCGACGAGCAGAAGCGGCGCTGGCTGCCCGGGATCGCCGACGGCTCGCTGCGGATGGCCTTCGGCATCACCGAACCGGACGCCGGGTCCAACTCGCACCGCATCACCACCACCGCGCGGCGCGACCCCGACACCGGCGGGTGGCGGCTGACCGGCCGGAAGGTCTTCATATCCGGTGTCGACATCGCCGACGCCACACTGATCGTCGGCCGCACCGAGGACGCCCGCACCGGCAAGCTCAAGCCCTGCCTGTTCATCGTGGACCGGGAGACACCGGGCTTCGAATTCCGGCAGATCGAGATGGAGTTGGCCGCGCCCGAGAAGCAGTTCCAGCTCTTCCTCGACGATGTCGCGCTACCTGCGGAAGCGCTCGTCGGCGACGAGGACGCCGGCCTGCTCCAGCTCTTCGCGGGGCTCAACCCGGAGCGGATCATGACCGCCGCCTTCTCCATCGGGATGGGCCGCTACGCCCTGGACAAGGCGGTCGAGTACGCCAAGTCCCGGCAGGTGTGGCAGGCTCCCATCGGCTCCCACCAGGCGATAGCGCACCCGCTCGCCCAGGCCCACATCGAGCTGGAACTGGCCCGGTTGATGATGCAGAAGGCCGCCTACCTCTACGACGCGGGCGACGACATGGGCGCGGGCGAGGCCGCGAACATGGCGAAGTACGCGGCGGCCGAAGCAGGCGCCAAGGCCGTCGACCAGGCCGTGCACACCCTCGGCGGCAACGGCCTCACCGCCGAGTACGGTCTCGCCTCGCTGCTGACCGCGTCCCGTGTCGGCCGGATAGCCCCGGTCAGCCGGGAGATGATCCTCAACTTCGTCTCGCACCACACACTGGGACTGCCGAAGTCCTACTGACGACACACCGCCGAGGAGGCGCCCGTGACCACCGCACCACTACGCACCCGCGCCGCAGCGCCCTTCCGCGCGGTCGCGCGGACCACGGAGGGCGCCGCCGCCCGCACCGAACGGCCGGACCCGTCATGGACCTGGTGACCGACCGCTCCCCCAAACAGGACCGCAGCCGCGCCACCCGTCGGCGGATACTGGAGGCCGCCGTCTCGTGCCTCGCCGAGCACGGCTGGTCGGGCAGCACCGTCGCCGTGGTGTGCGCCCGCGCCGGTGTCTCCAGAGGGGCGGCCCAGCACCACTTCCGCACCCGCGAGGAGCTGTTCACCGCGGCCATCGGGCACATGGCCGAGGAGTGGGTCGCCGCCGTCAGAGAGCGCGCCCTGGCCCTCCCCCGCGCGGGCCAGGACCGCACCTACGCCGTCGTCGACATGCTCGTCGCGGTCCACACCGGCCCGCTGTTCCGGGCCGCTCTCCACCTGTGGGTGGCCGCCTCCGACGAGGAACAGCTCCGCCCCGGCGTCGCCGCGCTGGAGTCCCGGATCGGCCGCGAGGCCCACCGCCTGGCGGTCGAATTCCTCGGCGCCGACGAATCCCTGCCCGGCGTCAGGGAGACCGTCCAGGCCACCCTCGACATGGCCCGCGGCCTCGGCCTCGCCAACCTCCTCAGCGACGACTCCGCCCGCCGCGCGGGAATCGTCCGCCAGTGGTCCCGCGTCCTCGACACGGTCCTGCGCGAACAGCCCTAGCGGCGGCCGGAGTCGGCGCTCGGCCTGCGGGTGAGGGCGGGATCAGTGCAGGGAGGCGTCGGCGGGTCCGGAGGAGAGGCGGGTGAAGTGGACGCGCAGGCCGGGGCGTTGGGGTGCGCAGCAGAACAGGCCCGCGCGGGCGTCGGCGGCGGGGTCGAGCCAGGCCAGGCGGATGGTGCGCCAGGGGTCGTCGGCGCGGCGGGCGCGGACGGTCACGGCGTCGCCCGAGCGGCTGACCCGGACGGTCACCTCCTGGCCCGCCCAGTCCGGGACCGGGGCGAGGGACCAGTCGGAGGTGCCGTGGGTGACGACGGCGCCGACCTGGGGCGAACCGTCGGAGATCTCGACGCCCGCCTTGATCCAGGACTCGGCGTCGACGCGCACCAGGACACCGGCCTGGTCGTACAGCTCGGTGAAGTCGGCGACGAAGGTGACCTCGATGGCGGTGCCGGACGGGAAGGGGGTGAGCAGCGCGTGGCCGTCGTCGCGGACGAAGCCGTAGCTGGTGGTGCGCCAGAAGTCGCTGCCCTCGTTGGCGGTGACGTGCAGACCGGTGCTGTCGGCGACGGCCTCGGCGGGCGGGTTGAGCCAGGTCGCGTCGGACCAGGGGATGTCATGGTCGATCGGAGAGGTCACGGAAGTACCGCCATTCGTTGCCACAGGGTCGATAGCCGAGCCACCGGTTGACGGCCAGCATCGCGGCGTTGCCGTCGTCGTTGCTGGTGAACGCCTCGGTGTAGCCCGCGGCGCGGGCTCGGTGCAGGGAGTGGGCCTTGGCGGCCTTGGCCAGTCCGCGGCCCCGGAAGGCCCGGCGGGTGCCGGTGCCCCCCGACCAGTAGCGGTCGTGGCCGTCGGTCTGGACGTTGACGACCGCGGCGACCACACCGTCCACGACGGCGACCGTCGTCAGGTCGTGGTCGTAGTCGGACCGGTCCCAGGAGGTGGCGCGCCAGTCCGCGTAGCCGGGGACGCCGGTGGCGACATCGCCCGGCTCGTCCTCGATGGTCTCGGCGTCGGCCTCGTAGACCGGGCGCGGGTCGGCGGCGTAGTCCGACGCGGGGCGCAGCAGCACGCCGGGCGGCAGCGGGGGCACGCCGGGCAGCGGCGCGCCGGGGGTGAGGTCGAGGCGGAGGAAGCTCGCGGACCGGCCACGCCGGTAGCCGTGCCGGGCGGCGAAGGCGTGCGCCGAGGGCTCGTCGATCGCCCACGCGTAGACGGTGCTCGCCCCGAGGCCGGCGACATGGGACTCGGCGGCGGCCAGCAGGGCGCCGCCGATGCCCCGGCCGCGCTCCCCCGCGCGCACGTTCAGATTGACGAAGGCCATTCCGGGGGTGTCGTTGTCCGCGAAGAGCCCGGCTCTCGCACTGCCGACGATCCGGCCGTCGCCGGTCTCCGCGACGAGCATCAGGAAACGTGTTTTCTCGGGTGCGTCGGTGACCTGCGCGTGCACGGTCCGCGCGGTCGTCACCATGTACGGGACGGTCTCGCGGCCCACGGCGGCGACGGCTTCGGCGTCCGCCGGACCGTACTGTCTGATGATCACCGTCACGGCCCGCACCCTACGCGGCGCCGCCGCGTACCGCCCCCGAATTTCCGGCCCACCTGGGCAGAGGCTCCCGCCGGGCCCGTCCGAGGTGGATGCTGGAGGTGAGGGAGATGGCACGGATGCGCAGAAGCGGATACGAACCCGTCCAGGCGCGCAGCCCGCTGCGGCTGCGGCTGGGGCTCGCGCTGTGCGGCGTGGTCTGGGGCACCGCGGCGGCCGTGGGCTTCGCGCTCGCCGGTCTGCCGGTCTGGGCCGCGGTGCTGGCCGCCGTCGCGCTGCTGGCCGCGATCGACGCCGTCCTGGTCGTCCGCCGCATGCGGCAGGGTTCGCGCTACCAGCCGGGCCGCACGACCCCGCCGTACCGCCCGGCGGCGCCGCACGCGGGAAAGCACTGAGGACCGGTCCGGCGACCGCGGGCGCGGGCCCGGGACAAGCGAAAGGGCCCGGCACCTGAGTGCCGGACCCTTCCTCTTCAGTAGCGGGGACAGGATTTGAACCTGCGACCTCTGGGTTATGAGCCCAGCGAGCTACCGAGCTGCTCCACCCCGCGTCGATGAACACCACCCTACGGGGTGCCGGCGCTCACACCAAATCGATGCGATGGCCGCCGCGCGCACAGGGCGCCGGGAGGTTTGGCGGGGGCGCCGCCGCGCCAGGTAGGGATCATGAGCACATCTGGATCAGGACCGAACACGGCAGCGAACGCAATCCCGGCCGTCACCCTCTCCGACGAGGTGCGGGACGCCGTCGCGAGCGGCGCGCCCGTGGTGGCGCTGGAGTCGACGATCATCGCGCACGGCCTGCCGCGGCCGCGCAATTTGGGGGTGGCACGCGAGCTGGAGGAGATCGTCCGGGAGCAGGGCGCGGTGCCCGCGACCGTGGCGGTACTCGACGGGGTGCCGCGGGTGGGGCTCACCAAGGAGCAAGTGGAGCGGGTCGCCGAGGACGCGTCGCTGCGCAAGCTGGGGTTCCGGGACCTGGCGCCCGCGCTGGCGGCGGGTGCGAGCGGGGCGACGACCGTGTCGGGGACGGCGTTCCTGGCCGCGCGGGCCGGAATCCGGGTGTTCGGTACGGGCGGCCTCGGCGGGGTGCACCGCGACTGGGTGACCGTGCAGGACGAGTCGGCCGACCTGGGGCTGCTGGCCAGGACGCGGATCACGGTGGTGTGCGCGGGCGTGAAGTCGATCCTGGACGTGCCCGCCACGCTCCAGCGGCTGGAGACCCTGGGCATCGGCGTACTCGGCTTCGGCACCGACCGCTTCCCCGGTTTCTACCTCAGCGACTCCGGTGAGCCCGTGGACTGGACGGTCGAGTCCGCGCGGCAGGTCGCGGACGTGATGGCCGCGCAGGACGCACTGGGCGGGCACGACTCGGCGCTGATCGTCGCCAATCCCGTGCCGCGGGAGCTTCAGCTCGACCCGGAGCTGCACGACCGGGTGCTGGCGGACGCGCTCGCCGCCGCCGAGGCCGGGGGTGTCACGGGACAGGCGATCACGCCGTTCCTGCTGGGCTACCTCACCGAGCACACCGGCGGCGCGTCCCTGGAGTCCAACCTCGCGGCCGTACGCGGCAATGTCCGGCTCGCGGCCGGGATCGCGGTGCGCTGGTCGCAGCGCGCATGACCGGCGACAGCGCCGGACCGGGCGACGGGACGGGCGACGGCACGGGACCGGCGGACGACATAAGACGGTCGGACGGCACGGGACGGTCGGATGGCGCGAGGCCGTCCGACAGCGCCGGACGCGCCGCCGTGGAACCGGTGCCTCCCGGACTCCTCGTCGTCGGCGATGTCGTCACCGACGTGGTGGCGCGGCACGCGCGGCCCCTCGCCGCCGACACCGACACCGCCGCCCGGATCGCGGTGCGGCCGGGCGGCGCGGGGGCCAACGTGGCCTGCTGGGCGGCCGGTCGGGGCGCGCGGGTGCGGCTGCTGGCCCGCGCGGGCGCCGACTCCGCCGACTGGCACCGCGCCGCGCTGGAGGCCGCGGGCGTGGAGCCGGTGCTGCGGGTCGACGACGAGGCGCCGACGGCCGTGGTGATCGCCCTGGTCGACGCGGCGGCCGAACGGACCCTGGTCACCGACAGCGGCGCCGCCTTCCGGCTCGGCCCCGCCGACTGGGACGACGCGCTGCTGGACGGCATGGGGCACGTCCACCTCTCCGGCTATCTCTACTTCTCCGAGTGGGGACGCGAGTTGGCGGCCGTGGTCACCGAGGCGGCGCGCGCCCGGTCGCTGCCGGTGAGCGTCGATCCGGCCTCCGCCGGTTTCCTGCGCGAGGCCGGCGTGGCCCGTTTCCTGGCCGACGTGGCAGGTACGGATCTGCTGCTGCCCAACGACGCGGAGGCGGCGCTGCTGTCCGGTGCGCCCGAACCGGCCCGCGCGGCGGCCGAGTTGAGCGCGGCGCGCGGCGGCGGCACGGTCGTGGTCACCCTCGGCGCGGGCGGCGCGCTGGCCGCCGTGAACGGCGAGGTGACGGTACGGGTGCCCTGCGTCCCGGCCGTCGCGGTGGACACCACGGGCGCCGGAGACGCCTTCACCGGCGGCCTGTTGGCCGCCCGTCTCGCGGGCGCGGACCTCGCCGCGTCGCTCGCGGCGGGCTGCCGCACCGGAGCGGAGGCGGTGACCGTGGTCGGCGGGCGGCCGGAGACGTAATGGGGGGCCGTCGGACCGCGCCCCCGCCGTCACGTCGCGGACCGCCCGACCGGCGCCGTCAGATGGCGTCCCACGGCGCGGACTCGTACAACTCCCCCACCCGCGTCAGGAGTTCGGACCGCGTGGGCAGCGGCACGCCGTCGATCTCCGAAATGACCGCCGTGCCACGCGAGTTGGCCAGGAAGGCGCCGTCGTACGACCCCACGTCGGTGAGCCGCAGCGGGCGGCGGTCCTGCGGGACACCGGCCCGTACGAGTTCACGCTCCAGGATCTGGAGGGTGATGCCGCGCAGATGCGGGGCGGCGTCCGGCCAGACGACGGTGTCGCCGTCGATGAAGCCGACGTTGGTGATGGCGCCCTCGGCGATCTCGCCGCCGGGACCGGCCAACAGCGCCTCGTCGTACCCCTCGGCGGCCACCTGGCGGCCGAAGTACGCCTGCCCGAAGCCGCCGACGTGCTTGAGGTGGGCGGCCGGGCGCTGGTAGGGCACCGACTTGAGGCGCTTGAGGCCGGGTTCGACACCGGCGGGCGGGCGGACGGCGACCATGACGGCGACCGGCTCGTCGGCGCCCTCCACCGGCTGGAAGACGTTGACCCGCACGGAGGCGTCCGCGCGCCCCGACCCGGCCAGCGCGTGCCGCACGTGCGCCCGTACGCGCTCGCCGTCCAGGCCCGCGCCGAACAGCTCCCGCGTTGCGGCGTCGAGGCGTTCGACGTGGAACGCCAGGCCGCGCACCTTTCCGCCGCGTACCTGCATCGCCGTGAAGTGGCCGTAGCCGCCGAGCGCGGGCGCGATGGCCTCCACCGTCGCGGCCCGGCCGTCGATCTCGATGAACGGTGATTGCGTCATGACCTCACCCTAGGCACGCCCGCCCTTCCGGCACACAGGCCCGTCAGCCAGCCAGCGCGGCCGTCAGGTCCAGCTCGACCAACTGCGCGGTGAAGCCGAGCTGTGCCACCCCGAGCAGGGTGCTCGCGGTGTCGAAGGCGCCGCCCAGCGGCGAGGCGTTCAGCGCGTCCCACACCGTGGACAGCGTCTCGCGGTCGTCGCTCACCACGTAGATGACCGAGCGCACGACGTCGCCCGGCCCGGCGCCGACGGCTTCGAGCGCCGTCAGGGCGTTGGCGGCCACCTGGCGGGCCTGGGCGGCGTAGTCGCCGCGGCCGACGATCCGGCCCTCGGCGTCGAGCGGGCACTGACCGGCGAGGTAGGCGGTCCGCCCGGCCTCGACGACGGTGATGTGGTGGTAGCCGGGGGTCTGGTGGAGGGCGGGAGGATTGACGCGGGTGATGTGGGCGCTCATGGGTGGTGAGTCTGCCGGGGCGCGGGGGCCCGGGCCCACCCGTTTTCGGCTCCCGGACCGCGCGGGCGGCTCGGGCGGTCCGGAAGTCCGGGCAGCCCGGCCACCGGAGATTTGGCCGGGGGCCGTCGCGGTGTCGGTGGGGGGTGGAATCATGTGCCGCAGCGGACGGGCCCGGCATCCGTGGTGACACGCGCATCGGCCGCATCGGGACCGGCATCGGAATCGGAATCGGCGGGAGACGGGGAGCCATGGACGCGGACGGGGGTGTCGGACAGGAAGAGGCGGGTGCGCGGCAGGCGCCGGTCGGCAAGCAGGCGCGGAAGGTGTCCGGCCAGGCCGCGAAGCTCGTCGCCTCGGCTCGTACGGTCACCGCGGACCACACACGGGTGCGCGCCGACGTGCAGGCCGCGCTGGTCCCGCTGCGGGAGGTACGGGTCCGCCGCGAGCTGGACGGCATCCCGGTCGCCCGGCTCAAGGACGTCACCGAGGGCAGGCTGCGCCTCGGCGCCATGGAACAGGCCGGGTACGACACGGTCGGCAAGGTCTACGGCGCCCGGTCGTACGAGCTGCGGCAGGTCCCCGGCGTGGGCGCGCAGAGCGCCGACCAGGCCATAGCGGCGGCGCGCCAGATCGCGTCCGCGGCCGAGGAGCACGTGGCCGTCCGTATCGATCCGGCCGACCGGGACGACCCGGACACCACCGCCCTGGTGATGGCGCTCAACCGGCTGGTCAACGCGGGTCCCGAGATTCCGCGGGCCGTGGAGACCGCCGCGCGCGTGGACGCCGAGCTGACACCGCTGCTGGCCGCCGCCCGCCCGGCGGGCGCCCGGCTGCGGATGCTGCTGGCGGGCAGGCTCGGGCGGCTGCGCGCGCAGGACGCCGTGCGGCGGATCGAGGAGCTGCTGGCGGAGCACACCGCCGACGGCACCGGGCTGCTGCTGACCCAGGCGAGCACCGACCTGCTGCGCCCGGCGGCGCCCGCCGCCGAGGCGTGGCTGGACTTCGAGGTCAGGCCGTCGGAGTACACCGTCCTGCTCGCGGAGATCGCCGAACTCGCCCCGGACATCGACGCGGCGGAAGGCTTCCTGCCGTCGTCGGTCTCCGAGCGGGTGCGCGGACAGCGTCTTGACGACACGCACCGCCGGGTGTCGCTGCGCGGCTACCAGGCGTTCGGCGCGCGCTTCGCGCTGGCCCAGCGGCGGGTGATCATCGGCGACGAGATGGGCCTGGGCAAGACCATCCAGGCCATCGCGGCCCTGGCCCACCTGCGGGCGGAGGGCCGTACGCACTTCCTCGTCGTCTGCCCGGCGAGCGTGCTGGTCAACTGGTCGCGGGAGATCGAGTCGCGCAGCGCCCTGGACGCGTACCGGCTGCACGGCCCGTACCGGAAAGCGGCGTTGGCGGACTGGGTGCGGGACGGCGGCGTGGCCGTCACCACGTACGACGCGCTGAGTTCGCTGGACGTGCCCGAGGGGGTGCCGCTGGGGATGCTCGTCGTGGACGAGGCGCACTACGTGAAGAACCCGGACACGCGCAGGTCGCGGACCGTCGCGCTGTGGACGGCCAGGACCGACCGCGTGCTGTTCCTGACCGGCACCCCGATGGAGAACCGCGTCGAGGAATTCCGCAGTCTGGTGCACCACCTCCAGCCCGACCTGCTCCCCCACATCCGGCACAGCGACGCGGTCGCGGGCTCGCAGGCGTTCCGCAGGGCCGTCGCCCCGGCCTATCTGCGCCGCAATCAGCAGGACGTGCTCACCGAACTGCCGGAGCTGGCGCAGTCCGACGAGTGGGAGGAGTTCAGCCGTACGGATCTGGCCGCCTACCGGACGGCGGTCGCGGAGGGGAACTTCATGGCGATGCGGCGCGCCGCCTACGCGGCGCCCCATCGTTCGGCGAAGCTCCAGCGGCTGCGCGAACTGGTGAAGGAGGCCGAGGAGAACGAGCTGAAGGTCGTCGTCTTCTCCTTCTTCCGCGATGTGCTGACCACCGTGCACGACGCGCTCGGCCCGGCCGCCTTCGGCCCGCTGACCGGCGCGGTCGCCGCCACCGAGCGCCAGGAAATGGTCGACGCCTTCGCGGCGGTGCCCGGCCACGCGGTGCTGCTCAGCCAGATCCAGGCGGGCGGCACCGGGCTGAACATGCAGGCCGCCTCGGTGGTGATCCTCTGCGAGCCGCAGGTCAAGCCGACCCTGGAGGCCCAGGCCATCGGGCGCGCCCACCGCATGGGCCAGATCCGCCACGTGCGCGTGCACCGGCTGCTGATCGCCGACAGCGTCGACCAGCGCATGCTCGACATCCTCGGCACCAAGCAGGTGCTCTTCGACGCCTACGCGCGCCGCAGCGACCTCGCGGAGTCGACTCCCGACGCGGTCGACATCTCGGAGCAGTCGCTCGCGCGGCGGATCGTGGAGGAGGAGCAGATGAGGCTGTCCCTCACCAAGTGACGGGGGCGCGCGGCGCGGCGCCGTAGAGGGCGCCCGAGGAAGCCGGGGGCCGAGGGGGGGGCGAGCGTCGCCGGGAGGCCGAGCCCGCCGGGTGCCGGGAGGCGCGGGGGGCCGGGAGGCGCGGGGGCCGGGGGGCCGGGGGCCGTAAATCGGGTTCGTCGTGCCGGACCTCTGCGGTACCGTGATCAGGTCCTGTTGTCTCCGATAGAGGTGGACGTTGCGCATCTGAGGTCCGCGATCATCGCGCGGTACGGCCTTCGCTTCGCCGTATACGCGTCACGTGGCAGTCGGCGTTCCCGCCGCGCCGTGACGTCCGCGCAGATGCGACCTCGGTGCCCCGGGCCGTCCGTCACCTCACGGAGGCCCGCACCCTCCCGCTGTCCGGCCAGGTCGCCGCGTGGTGCTCGCATACGAAGCCCCCCATCCACCGCGCTTTCGACTGCGAGACCCACCATGGCCCATCCCACCGCCACCCCGCCCGGCGCGTCCCTGACCTGCTCGGGGCTGTCCTTCCAGTGGCCGGACGGCACGCCCGTGTTCGACGGCCTGTCCCTGACCATCGGCCGCGGCCGGACCGGGCTCGTCGGCGCCAACGGCACCGGCAAGTCCACGCTGCTGCGGCTGCTCTCCGGCGAACTGCGCCCCGCGCGGGGCTCGGTGAGCGTCGGCGGCACCCTCGCCTGCCTGCCGCAGAACATCACACTCGACACCGGCCTCCGCGTCGACCAGGCGCTCGGCATCGCGGAGCGGCGGGCCGCCCTGCGCGCGATCGAGGCCGGTGACGTGGACGAGGAGCACTTCGAGACGGTCGGCGACGACTGGGATGTCGAGGAGCGGGCGCTGGCGACGCTCGGCACGCTCGGTCTCGGCGGCATCGGCCTCGACCGGGCCGTCGGCGAGATGTCCGGCGGCGAGACCGTACTGCTGCGGCTGGCCGCGCTCCTGCTGGAGCGCCCCGATGTGCTGCTGCTCGACGAGCCCACCAACAATCTGGACCTGGTGGCCAGGCGGCGGCTCTACGAGGCCGTCGACTCCTGGCGCTCCGGCGTGCTGGTCGTGGTCAGCCACGACCGTGAACTGCTGGAGCGCGTAGACCGGATCGCCGAACTGCGGACGGGTTCCGTGAACTGGTACGGCGGCGGCTGGTCGGCGTACCAGGAGGCACTGGCCGCGCAACAGGAGGCGGCCGGACGGACGTTGCGGGCCGCGGAGGCCGATGTACGGCGGCAGAAGCGGGAGTTGGAGGAGGCGCAGATCAAGGTGGCCCGGCGCCAGAAGCAGGACAAGAAGCTGGACGCGCAGCGGCGGGCGCCGCGGATCGTCGCGGGCGAGAAGAAGCGGTCGGCGCAGGAGTCGGCGGGCAGGCTCCGCGGCGTGCACGAGGACCGGCTCGACGAGGCGCGCGAGCGGCGCGAGGAGGCCGCGGACGCGGTCCGTGACGACGCCGAGATCCGGGTCGACCTCCCCCACACCGCCGTGCCCGCCGGCCGTACGGTCCTGAGCCTGCGCGCGCTGCGCCCCCGGTACGGCCGGCTGCTCGACGGCACCTTCGAGCTACGCGGCCCCGAGCGCGTCGCGCTGGTCGGACGCAACGGGGCGGGGAAGACCACGCTGCTGCGCACCCTCGCCGGTGAGCTGGCGCCGCTGTCCGGCGAGGCGGTCGGACACGTACCGCTGCGGTTCCTGCCGCAGCGACTCGACGTGCTGGACGAGGAGTTGAGCGTCGCGGCGAATGTGGCCCGGCGGGCGCCCGGCGTCACCGACAACCACATCCGTTCCCAGCTCGCGCGGTTCCTCTTCAAGGGCGCGCGGGCCGAGCAGCGCGCGGGCACCCTCTCCGGCGGCGAACGCTTCCGCGCCGCGCTCGCCGCGACGATGCTCGCCGCTCCCGCGCCCCAACTCCTCATGCTGGACGAGCCCACCAACAACCTCGACCTGGCCAGCCTGCGTCAACTCACCGGCGCCCTGGACTCCTTCGAGGGCGCCCTGCTCGTCGCCAGCCACGATCTGCCGTTCCTGGAGTCGATCGGTGTGACGCGCTGGCTCCTCGTCACGGACGAGCTCCAGGAGACCACCGCGGAGGAGGTCCGGGGACTGCTCGGAGCGGCCGAGGCGTAGGGACGGGCATCAACCGGGACGAGACCCGCAAACCCCGAGCCCGGAAACCCTGAGGCTGCCGAGGTCGCTGAGTGCCTTGGCGTACCTCGGACCGGGAAGCCGACCGGGTCGCCGCCCGCTCAGGGCTGGATGTTCTCCAGGTCCTCCAGGAGACCGGGGTGCTTCGGCTCCCAGCCGAGCACCTTGCGGGTGTGGGCGCTGGACGAGGGCTGGTCGGCCGCGAAGATCGGGCCGAGAGTGCCGTACGTCTGGGCGGGCACGGACTCGACCGGCAGGTTCAGCCGGCGGCCGATGACCGCGGCGATGTCCCGGACCTGATCGCCCTCGTCGGCCACGGCGTGCCAGGCGGTCCCGGCCTCCGCGCCTTCCAGCGCGAGCCGGAAGAGCACCGCCGCGTCGAGCGCGTGCACGGCGGGCCAGCGCTGGGTGCCGTCGCCCGGGTAGCCGGAGACGCCGCTCTGGCGCGCGATGTGGGTCAGCAGACCGGCGAAGCCGCCCGCGCCCTCGTTGTGGACCGTACGCGGCAGGCGCACGGCCGAACTCCTGACCCCGCGCGAGGCCAGGTCCAGGACCGCCGTGACCGCCCGACCGCGACCGCCGACGGGTCCCTCGGTCGGCACCGGGTCGCTCTCGACGGAGGCGCGGCCCGGCACGTAGGGCGTGCCGGAGGCGGTGACGAAGGGGCGGTCGCTGCCGACCAGCGCCTCGCCGAGGGCCGCGAGGGCGGCGGTCTCCTCGGCGACCGCGTTCGCGACCGCTTCGGCGCTGCTGAAGTCGTTGGCGAACGCCAGGTGGACCACCCCGTCGGCGCGCCCGGCGCCGGTACGCAGGGCGTCCAGGTCGGCGAGGTCTCCCCTGATCGCCTCGGCCCCGGCCGCCTCCGCGGCTCGCGCGGACGCGTCGGAACGGGTGAGTGCGAGGACGGTGTGGCCGTTGCCGAGCAGTTCGGCGACGACGGCGGAGCCGATCAGACCGGTGCCGCCGGTGACGAAGACGCGCATGGAAACACTCCCACAAGTGACGGGACTCTTGTCCCATCACCGTAACAGACTGATGGGACAAGAGTCCCGTCAGATAGGATGACCTCATGAGTCGGTGGGAACCAGGGGCGCGCGAACGCCTTGTCGTGGCCGCCGTCGACCTGTTCACCGAGCAGGGGTACGACGCCACGACCGTCACGCAGATCGCCGAGCGTGCCGGGGTCACCAAGAGCACCTTCTTCCGGCACTTCCCCGACAAGCGCGAGCTGCTGGTCGCGGGGCAGGAGACGCTGAGCCGGCTGCTGGCCGAGGGAATCGCCGAGGCGCCCGCGGACGCCAGCCCGCTGGAGGCGGTCGCCGCCGGTCTCGCGCGCGCCTCGACCGCGATGGGCCCCATGAACCGCGACTTCGCCCCCCGCCTCAAGGCGGCCGTCGCCGCCAGCGCCGAGCTCCAGGAACGTGACGCGCTCAAGAGCGTCAGCCTCGCCAACGCGATGACCAGCGCCCTGGCGGCGCGCGGGATTCCCGGTCCGACCGCCGCCCTCGCGGGCGAACTCGGCCTCCTCGCCTTCAAGCGGGGTTACGCGGTCTGGTCCGAGGGCGACCGCGACGCCGGGGACGACCTGGGCGGGCACCTCGTCACGGCCCTCGATGAGCTGCGCGCGGCGAGCGCGTCGCTGGGCTGAACCGGAGACAGAATACGGTCACTTGCCCGCGCCGACCGCATTCATGTGGATCTGAGCGGTCTGGACGTTCTCGTCGGGGTTGTCGAGCGGGATGTTGATGGTCGCGCCGACGCTCGTGGAGTGGGTCTCGTTGGGCGGCGTGACGGTCATCGTGGTGAAGGTGTAGCCGCTGCCGCCGCTGCTGTTGAACGGGTAGTACAGGACGGCTTCGGTGCGCTCGCCGGGAGCCAGCGTGACGGTAGGCACCTCGCTGCCGGGGCGGCGGGCGACGTTCACGGTGTCCGTGCCGCTCTTCAGGTCGATGCCCGCGAAGCCGTGCATCGTGCAGGAGCCGGAGCCGGTGTTCTTGAAGTGGATCAGCTCCATGCCCTCGCCCGAGATGCCGTGCTCGGCCGAGATGGCCAGGTTCGAGGTCTTGCACATGGCGCCGGCCGCCGACCCGGCGTTCGAGGAGCCGCCGTTCGACGAGCCGCCGTTCGACGACCCGGAGCCTCCGGTCGTACCGCCGGAACCGCCGCTGGAACCGCTGCTGGAGCCGTCACCGGAACCACCGGAGGAGCTGTCCTGGCCGGGCGCGGCACTGGGCGACGACGTGGCGCCGGGGGCACTGGGCGACGCCGTCGTACCGGAGGCGCTGGAGTCGTCGGGGCCACAGGCCGTGAGCGACATTCCGGCGGCCACGACGACGAGGGCGAGAACCGAGAGCCTCTTGCTGCTGCGCATTGCTACTCCGTAAGTCGGGTGCCGGCCCGCCCGTCGCGGACCTTCTGCGCTGATGGAGGCACCCGGCAGGGGCGGCGGTTGCGCGGGGAATCCCACCGGGACGCCCCCGTGACACGCGAGAAGCATGATCAAGACAGACGGAATGCGGTCGTCGCATCCGTCACACGAATCCCCGGCGGCCCGGTGGGCACGTCGCCGCACCGGGCCGGTGGTCACTCGTCGTAGGTGATGTTCCCGTGCTCGTCCATCGTGGGGTGGATCTTCGACGGGCCGTACGGGTCGACGTCGGAGGGGCGGGGCGGCTCGGGGCCGTCGGCGCCGACCCGGATCAGCCGCGCGACGCGGGCCACAGAGAACTGCCGGCCGCCGACCTCGAGTTCGTTCGCCCGGCCGGCGGCGCGGAACTCCTCGGCGGCGCGGGCGTAGTCGGCCTCCTCGTCCGCGTCCAGCTCGTACATCCGGGGCCACATGGTGGTCAGCGCGTCGGCCAGGGCCCGGCGGGCGGCGTGCGGGGTGGCCAGGATGTTGATGGCCGGCTCCCAGCCGACGTCCGTCCGCTCGACCACCCGGAACGCCGCCGGGAGCAGGACGACTCCCGGATGCGTCCGCAGCGCGGACCGTGAGTCGGCCCGTACGTCGGCGGGGTAGCGGAGGCTGCGGTAGTGCAGGTCGCGCAGCGCGAGGCGTTCGGCGCTCGCCATCACCCCGGTCGCGGCGGCGTGGTCGATGACGACGTCGCCGTCCAGCTCGGGGTCCGCGGCGCGGTCGTCCCAGTCCAGGACCGCGGGATCGGGGTCGGTGGGGCGCGGCGGCTCGACCTTGCCGTCGTGGGTGTAGAAGAACTCGTCGCCGCGGACGACCCGGTAGCGGGTCCCGGCCACGGTCAGCTCGTCGAGGGGTTCCGACTCCAGGCGGTCGACCGCCGACAGCAGTTCCCGGCGCAGCGCCGGGTCGTCGGTGTCCTCCTTGGCCCGGAACCAGAGGCGGGAGTTGAGGGCGTCGCGCGACGCCTGGGGGAAGCCGTCCGTCATGGGGGTCAGCAACCGCCATCCGACGTCGCCCGGTGCGCACGCCGCCAGGGCGAAGAGCGGGCCGCGGACGATGTAGTGCCCGTACCGCTGCGCGGCGTCTCTGCGGTCTGCCTCGGCGGCCAATTCGACGGGGTGGCCGCCTAGTTGGACGTTCATGATCAGGTTCTCTGACGCTGTGGGTTCGTCCCCGCTCATGGAGCCATTGTCCCCACACCCGAGCGGCGGCTGTCAGCGAATTGCCTGATACCGCACACCACACGTACGCGACATCGTTGTCAGCAGAGGGCTGAAAAAGGCCGCCCGAAGGCGGCCTTGTCAGGAAAACCATGGGTGTCCGAGGGGGGACTTGAACCCCCACGCCCGATAAAGGGCACTAGCACCTCAAGCTAGCGCGTCTGCCATTCCGCCACCCGGACGGGGTGTGCAACCGCGACCCGCGGGGTCGTGGTGACGGGGTCAACGATACCAAGGATTCGGAGTGCTTCTCACCTGGGATTGCGGCGGGCGGTCCGGCCGGGTGCGGGGCCCGGACGGACGCTGCGGAGCAGGTGGGGGCGGGTGGGGGCTCAGGTGGCGATGCCGATGGCCTGCTTGACGGTGGCGGGGTCGGAGAGGGCGTGGAGCATGAAGTGGGCGACGTCGGCACGGGAGGCGAGGGCGCCGCCCCGGAGGTTCTGGTCGACGGCGGTGCGGTAGGTGGTGGAGAGCGGCTTGTCGGTGAGACGGGGCGGACGGACGGAGGTCCAGTCGAGGCCGCTGTCGCGGAGGATGTCCTCCATGAGGGCGAGGTCGGCGAAGTGCTTGCCCAGGAAGAGCTTGCCCATGGGGGCGCCGACATAGCGCATGAGGGGGCCCTCGCCCGGGTCGTGCTTGGGCGGGTTCGGACGGCCGGGCGACGGGGTGGTGGAGACCGGCGCGGCGCTGACGACGACGATCCGGCGGGCGCCGGTGGCCTGCATGGCCTCGACGATGGCGCGGGTGCCGACCGAGGTGATGCCGGTCTGGGCCCGTGAGCTGGGACCGAACGCGGACAGGACGCCGTCGGCGCCCTCGACCGCGCCGCGCAGCGCGTCGGCGTCGGGGTGGGTGAGGTCGGCGGTGACGGAGTGGACGTCCCGGGTGAGTCGCGCCGGATTGCGGACGACGGCCGTCACGTCGTGTCCCGCGTCGACCGCCTGATCGACCAGGAGCCGGCCGATCCCCCCGGTCGCCGCGAAGATCGTGAGCTTCATGTGGTGGCTCCCTGTGTGTGCGTGTGCTGTGCCAGGTTCAACGCGGCGCCCCACCACCGGGTTTCGGGGTGCGGGCGCCGGGCACTTGACGCACGGTCAGGAGCGGCCGTTCACGGGGCCGGTCAGGAACCGTTGTTCGGGGCCTGCTTCGGACGGGCGGCGATGGCACGGTGGTGCCGTACGACCTCGTCGATGATGAAGTTGAGGAACTTCTCGGCGAAGGCCGGATCGAGCTTGGCGTCCTCCGCGAGGCGGCGCAGCCGGGCGATCTGGTCGGCCTCGCGGGCCGGGTCGGCGGCCGGGAGGTGGTGGGCGGCCTTCAGCTCACCGACCTGCTGGGTGCACTTGAAGCGCTCGGCGAGCAGGTGCACCAGCGCCGCGTCCAGGTTGTCGATGCTGCCGCGCAGGGCGCGGAGTCTTTCCAACGCCTCCTCGTCGCTCACCAGTGAGTGCTCGGCGGTCGGCTGGTCGCTCATCTCGGTCTGCCATCCTGGTCGGTCCGTGGTGCTCGGCGGCGAGTTCCCGATCACCCTACCTATGTCACTCTTGAGGCATGGGACGGGTCACCGAGCGGCGCCGCGTACTGCGGATCAGGGACGGCGTGGCGGGGCACCGCGCGGACACGCTGGTGGCCGAGGAGCCGCTGGAGATCCGGCTGAACGGCAAGCCGCTCGCCATCACGATGCGCACACCCGGCGACGACTTCGCGCTGGCCACCGGCTTCCTGGTCAGCGAGGGCGTGCTCGCCGCGGCCGACGACGTCAGGTCGGTGGTGTACTGCGCGGGCGCCACCGCGGACGGCGTGAACACGTACAACGTCGTGGACGTCCAGCTCGCGCCCGGTGTCCCGCTTCCGGACATCTCGCTGGAGCGGAACGTTTATACGACGTCGTCCTGCGGGCTGTGCGGCAAGGCCAGCCTGGACGCGGTGCGTACGGCGACGCGGCTGCCGATCACCGATCCGGACTCCCCCAGGCTCACCCCGGCGCTGCTGTCCTCGCTGCCCGACCGGCTGCGCGCCGCGCAGGCCGTGTTCGACCGCACCGGCGGGCTGCACGCCGCCGCCCTCTTCGACGAGCACGGCGAGCTGCTGGACGCGCGGGAGGACGTGGGGCGGCACAATGCGGTGGACAAGCTGGTCGGCCGGGCGCTGCGCGAGGGCCGGCTGCCGCTGGCGGGACACATCCTCATGGTCTCGGGCCGCGCCTCGTTCGAACTGGCGCAGAAGGCCGTGATGGCGGGCATCCCCGTACTGGCCGCCGTCTCCGCCCCCTCCTCGCTCGCCGTCGATCTGGCCGCGGAGTCCGGTCTCACCCTCGTCGGCTTCCTGCGCGGCAACTCCATGAACGTGTACGCGGGCGAGTCCCGTATCGTGCTCGCGGCGGAGCACACCGGGTGACCTGGTCATCGGGTCACCGGGTCACCGGGTCATCAGGTCACCGGCTCATCGGGTGATCCGCTGAACAGGGCCGTCAGCGGCCGACGTCCCCGTCGTACCGCTCGCGGATGATGTCGGCGTGGCCAGCGTGCCGCGCCGTCTCCTCGATCATGTGGACCAGCACCCAGCGCAGGGACGGCGCCGGGGTCTCGCGCAGGGAGCGGGCGCCGGGGCGTTCGAGGTCGGCGCAGGCGGCGACGGTCTCGTTGCTGCGCAGGGCGGCGGCGCGGTAGGCGGCGATCAGGTCGGCGCCGCTCTCGTCGTCGGACGGCGGGATCTCGTCGTCCCGCAGCGGGAGGTCGGCGCCCTCGTAGGCCCAGACGAACCAGTTGAACTCGACGGCCGTGAGGTGCTTGACCAGGCCGAGGAGGCTGGTGCCCGAGGTGACGCCCGGCGCCTTCGCGACCTCGTCCGGCACGCCTTCCGCCTTGGCGACGACGGCCTCCCGCAGATAGTCGAGGAAGCTCAGCAGCGTCGTCGGCTCATCCGCGTTCAGCCCCGGCGGGCGCAGGTCGCCGCGGAGCGGCGGCGGGTCCGGCTGGTCGCGTGGCGTCGTCGTCCTGGTCATCGCGCCACGCTACCTCCGGGTCCGGCCGGCGTGCCCAGCGTTTACCTCCGGGTCCGGCCGGCGTGCCCAGCGTTTCGCGATCACCGCGCAGACCATGAGCTGCATCTGGTGGAAGAGCATCAGCGGCAGTACGGCGAGCCCGGCGCCGGACCCGAACAGCACGGTGGCCATGGGCAGTCCGGACGCCAGGCTCTTCTTGGACCCGGCGAAGACGATGGTGATCCGGTCGGCCCGGTCGAAGCCGAGGCGGCGCGCGCCGAAGGAGGTGAGGCCGAGCATCAGGGCGAGCAGCACCGCCTCCAGGACGAGCAGTTCCGCCAGCCGCGGCACCGGGACCTTGTGCCAGATGCCCTCGGCCATGCCCGCGCTGAAGGCGGTGTAGACGACCAGCAGGATCGACCCGCGGTCGACGTAGCCGAGCACCTTGCGGTGCCGGATGAGGAAGCCGTTGATCCAGCGGCGCAGCACCTGCCCGGCGACGAAGGGCGCGAGCAGTTGGAGGGAGATGTCGAGCAGCGCGTGCGCGTCGACGCCGGAGTCGCCGCCGATGAGGGCCGCGGCCAGCAGCGGGGTGAGGACGATCCCGGCGAGGCTGGAGAAGGACCCGGCGCAGATGGCGGCGGCGACGTTGCCGCGGGCGATCGAGGTGAACGCGATCGAGGACTGGATGGTGGACGGCAGCAGGCACAGGAAGAGGAAGCCGGGGTAGAGCTGCGGCGCCAGGACGTACGGGACCAGGCCGCGGGCGGCCAGGCCCAGCAGCGGGAAGGCGACGAAGGTGGCGGCGAGCACGGTGAGGTGCAGCCGCCAGTGGCGCAGCCCGGTCAGCGCCTCGCCCGTGGACAGCCGGGCGCCGTAGAGGAAGAAGAGCAGCGCGACCGCGCCGTTGCTCGCACGGCTCGCGGTGTGCGCGGCGGTCCCGGTCGCGGGCAGCAGCGCGGCGAAGGCGACGGTGGCGAGCAGGGCCGCGATGTACGGGTCGACGGGCAGCCGCTTGAGCAGCCCCGACCGCTTCGGGGCCCGCGGCGCGGTGTCCGTCGCGGCGGCCCGCGGCGCGGTATCTGTCACGGCCTGCGGCGCGGTGTCCGTCCCGGCGGCCTGCGGCGCGGTGTCTGGCGGGTCCTGCGGCGCGGTATCTGATGGCACCGCTCCAGCATCGTCGGGGCGTCGGCGATCGGGAAGCCCGGTTGCCGTACTCACTGTCATCACGGAACGCGATTGCCGGACTAGACTTGCGGGCATGTTCGATCCCGTGCAGCTGCGGACCTTCCTCGCCGTGGCGCAGACGCTGAGCTTCACGCAGGCCGCGCAGCGCCTGGGGCTGCGGCAGTCCACGGTGAGCCAGCATGTGCGGCGCCTGGAGGAGGCGGCGGGCTGCCGGCTCTTCGCCCGCGACACCCACGGCGTGGAGCTGACCGAGGACGGCGAGGCCATGCTCGGCTTCGCCCGGACGATCCTGGAGGCGAACGAGCGCGCGGCCGGTTTCTTCACCGGCACCCGGCTGCGCGGACGGCTGCGCTTCGGCGTCTCGGAGGACTTCGTGCTGACCCGGCTGCCGGAGATCCTGGAGGGCTTCAGGCGCGAGCACCCCGAGGTCGACCTGGAGCTGACCGTCGAACTGTCCGGCACCCTCCACCAGTGGCTCGACGCGGGACGGCTCGACCTGTGCCTGGCCAAGCGGCAGGGGCCGAACGGCCCCGGACGGCTCGTGTGGCGCGACAAGCTGGTGTGGATCGGCGGCGAGCGGCTGCGCCTGGACCCGGACCGTCCGGTGCCGCTGATCGCCTTCCCCCCGCCCGGCATCACCCGCGCCCGCGCGCTGGAGGTGCTGGAGCGCGACGGGCGGGCCTGGCGGGTGGCGTGCACCAGCGCCTCGCTCAGCGGTCTGGTCGCGGCGGCCCGCGCGGGCCTCGGCGTGATGGCGCACGCGCAGGGGCTGGTGCCCGCCGGGCTGGTACGGCTGCCCGCCCGGTCCGGGCTGCCGGAACTGGGCGCGGTGGACTTCGTCCTGCTGCACGGGCGGCGGCAGGCCCGCGCCCAGGACGCGGCCGACGCGCTGGCCGCGGCGATCCTCGCGGGCGGCGACCGGCTGCACAAGCCGCTGTCCTGACCAGGCGCGGGGCGGATGACGCGGGGCCGAACGACGCGGAGCCGCGGGCGGGGCCGGACGCGGGGCGCACGTGGCCCCTGGGACAGTGGAGCGCCAGTGACCGGTCGGCGCAGATTTGGTGGAGATAAAAGTACGGCGGCGGAAGCATCGGAAACGGCCGCGTGGGCACGACTCCCTTGTGAGACGCGGTCATACGCCCGTCACCAGCACAGATGTCCGATAACACGGCCCTGCCACGGCCCTCCCGCCCGTGCGGCGGATCGGATAGCTTACGGGCCCCGCACTGTGCGGTATGAGGAGAGCACCCGTTGCGCGAGTTCACCGTCCCCCCCATGGCCACGACGCCACAGGCCGGAGGTTTGGCGGATGCCGTGTTCGGCAACGCACGGCAGGCCCCCGACAAGGTGGTGTTCGGTCGCGCGGACGAGGACGGCGTCTGGCAGGACGTGACGACGAGCGAATTCCGCGACCAGGTGCTCGCGGTGGCCAAGGGGCTGCTGGCCGAGGGCGTACGGTTCGGCGACCGGGTCGCGATCATGTCCCGTACCCGGTACGAGTGGACGCTGTTCGACTTCGCGCTGTGGGCGATCGGCGCCCAGTCCGTACCGGTCTATCCGACCTCCTCCTCCGAGCAGGTGCGGTGGATGCTGCACGACTCGGGCGCGGTGGCGGCGGTCGTGGAGCACGAGGACCACGCCATGACGATCGGCGCGGCCGTGGACGAACTGCCCGCGCTGACCCGGCTGTGGCAGCTCGACTCCGACTGCGTGAGCGAACTGTCGGAGGCCGGGCGGCAGATCGGCGACGAGGTCGTGGAGCGGCACCGTCTCGCCGTCACGCCCGACGCCGTCGCCACCGTCATCTACACCTCGGGCACCACCGGGCGGCCCAAGGGCTGTGTCCTCACGCACGCAAACTTCATGGCGGAGACCGAGAACGTGGTGGCCCGCTGGGAGCCGGTCTTCCGGAGCAAGCCGGGCGAGGAGCCGTCCACACTGCTCTTCCTGCCGCTGGCGCACGTCTTCGGCCGCATGGTGGAGGTCGCCGCGGTACGGCACCGGATCCGCCTCGGCCACCAGCCGAGCATGACGGCCGCCGAACTCATCCCGAGCCTCGCCGCCTTCCGGCCGACGTTCGTCCTGGCCGTGCCGTACGTCTTCGAGAAGGTCTACCAGGGCGCGCGCCGCAAGGCGGAGGCGGGCGGCAGGCTCGGGCCGTTCGAGAAGGCGGTCGACGTCGCGGTGCGGTACGCGGAGGCGGTGGAGGCGCGGGCCTTCGGCACCGGCCCAGGTCCGAGCACGGGCCTGCGGATGCAGCACCAGCTCTACGAGAAGCTGGTCTACAGCAAGGTCCGCGACGCGCTCGGCGGCCGGGTGCGGCACGGGATCTCGGGCGGCTCGGCGATGGACCGGCGGCTCGGCCTGTTCTTCTCCGGCGCGGGCGTCACGATCTACGAGGGCTACGGCCTGACCGAGACGACGGCCGCCGCGACCGCGAACCCGCCGGAGCAGACGCGTTTCGGCACCGTCGGCCAGCCGGTGCCCGGCACCACCGTGGCCATCGCCGACGACGGCGAGATCTGGCTGAGCGGCGGCCAGGTCTTCCACGGCTACCTCAACAACGCCAAGGCCACCGAGGAAGTGCTGCGGGACGGCTGGCTCGCCACCGGGGATCTGGGCGCGCTCGACGAGGACGGTTATCTGACGATCACCGGCCGCAAGAAGGAGATCCTGGTGACCAGCGGCGGCAAGAGCGTGTCGCCGGTCGCGCTGGAGGAGCGGGTCCGGGCGCACCCGCTGGTCGCGCAGTGCGTGGCCGTGGGCAACAACCGGCCCTTCGTCGCCGCGCTGATCACCTACGACCGGGAGGCCGTCGAGCACTGGCTGCGGATGCGCGGCAAGCCGAATCTGCCCGCCACCGAGCTGGTGCACGACCCGGACCTGGAGGCGGAGATCCGGCGGGCCGTGGTCGCCGCGAACACCCTTGTCTCGCAGTCCGAGTCGATCCGCACCTTCCGCATCCTGGCGGCGCCGTTCTCGGAGGAGCGCGGCACCTTGACGCCGTCGCTGAAGCTGAAGCGGCGGGCGATAGAGAACGTGTACGCGCGGGAGATCGAGGCGCTCTACCGGGGCTGAGGCGGGAGCCCGGCCCGCCGTGCCTGCGTCAGGGAGCCCACGTCAGGGGCTGAACCTACGCCAGGGGCTGCCGGTCGCCGGACGCGGCCGGTCCCCCGGATGCGGCCGGTCCGCCTGGTGCGGCCGGTACCGCCGCGCCTGACAGGCCGCCGTCCGCCTCGTTGAGCTGCCGGATGCGCGCGCTCAGGTCCGTACGCCAGTCGACGGTCTCCGACTCGACGTGGCCGCGCACCGTCGTGACGAGCCGGGCGATGAGGGCCAACTGGCGCTCGACCTCGGCCGGTTCGAGCGGCCCCGAGGTACGGGCGGCGGCTCCTCCCGGCCCGGCCCGCAGCACGTCGGCGGCCCATTCGAGGCGTACGGCGTTCAGCTCGCCGCGGAGCGCGTGGGCGACGGTGATGTCCCGCATCCAGCCCGCGGACAGCCCGAAGAAGTGGTCGAAGCCCTTGCAGCCCGCGGCGAGGGCGAGCAGGACGTATCCCCAGCCCTGCCCGGAGCCGCCGCTCGCCGCGGTGGCCAGCGGCACGGCCGTACCGGCCACCGCGAGGGCGATGGCCAGCGCCTGGAGCGTGCGGGAGGCGGTGCGCTTGCGCCGCTTGTCGCGCTGGTACCAGTCGATGGCGTCCTGCGCCTCCTGCTCGGCCCAGGCGCGCAGCCGCGCCAGCGCCTCGCGCTGCCCGTCCGCTCCTTCGACCGCGATGTCCGGGAAGGGCCTGCCGCCCAGATCGCGGGCCTGCCGTTGCCGCCGCCCGGTCCCGGACGCGCCCGTCGGCGTACCGCCGCCGTCCAGCTCAGTCATCCGGCGAGGTTATCGGCTGCCGCGCCGCCGTCACGTCCGGTCGCGGTAACGCGCCGTTTCTCAGGGCGGGTTCACCGCCGAGCCGTGGGATTCCGCACCCACAAGCCCCGCAGGGCCCCCACCGAGCCCGAGGGGCGCCGTGTGACGCGTATACGGAAACGTGCGGCGCGCTGACGGGACGTGGGGCCGAAGGGCGTGCGCGAGCCATCGCGGTGTCCGGTTCCCGCCGCGCCCGTCCGCGCCGTGCGGGGGACGGGCGGTCGGCGGCACCTGCGGTGCGCTGGAGCGCGCCGCGCTCGGGCCGGTCGGGCCCGGCCGCGCGGAACCGGTGAATCCGGACAACGGCACCCGCCTCGGGCCGGATCCGGACCCTTCGGCCAGACGTAACACTGGCCTCACCACGTAACCGGCGCGCAAGGTCCCGGGTGAACCCCTGTTCACCTGGGGCCTCTAGCATTTCGCACATGCTGGACTACGACGTGGAGGCGGCGCGTTACGACGCCACGCGCGGCGGTGTGCCGCGGGCCCGGTCAGCGGCCCGCGCGATCCTCGCCCTGGTGCCCGAACGCGCGGGCACACTGCTGGACATCGGCTGCGGTACGGGTCTGGTCACCGGGCTGCTCGACCGGCCGGGACTGCGGGTGTTCGGCGTCGACTCCTCCGAGGGCATGGCCCAGGTGGCCGCCGAGCGCCTCGGCGCGTCGGTGGTGCTGGGCAACTGCCATCGGCTGCCCTTCGCCGACGCGTCCTTGGACGCGGTGAGCGCGGTGTGGCTGCTGCACCTGCTGCCGGACGCGCCCGCGGTGGTCGCCGAGTGCGCCCGCGTACTGCGGCCCGGCGGGGTGTTCGTGACGACGGTCGACAAGGACTCGGGCCACGACATGAACAGCGACGTGGACGAACTGCTGGCGCCGTACCGGGTGCGGAAGGCGTACGACGCGGCCCCGCGGATCCTGGCCGTCGCCTCGGAGCACGGGCTGCGCAGGGCGGGCGAGGCGCGCTTCACCGGCCACGGGCAGGGCCGCTCCCCCGAGCGGACCGCCGGGGATCTGGAGCGCGGCTACTACGCGTCGGCGCTGGCGCTGGACGACGAGCAGGCCGGCGCGCTGGTGCGGCGGCTGGCGCTGCTTCCCGGCCAGCAGGTGCCGCGCCCCGACCCGGTGTACCGGCTGCTGGCGCTGCGCAAGGAGAGCTGAGGGGCGACGCCGGACCGGCCGGGGAGGGCCGGGCCGGCGCCGGGCGGCCGTGCCGGTCACTCCTTGGCGAGGTCGGCCAGGCTCGCGAGGGTCCACGCCTCCGCCGCCTCGTGCGTGACGCCGAGGCCGGCGAGCGCTCTGGCGGCGGGTTCCTGGTCGTCGCTGAGGACGCCGAGCAGGATGTGTTCGGTGCCGATGTAGTTGTGGCCGAGCCGCAGGGCCTCGCGCAGCGCCAGGTGGAGGGTCTTCTTGGCGGCGGGGCTGACCGGGAGGTTGCCCTTGAGGGGCTCTTCCTCGGTGCCGGGGGTGGAAACGGCGGCGCGGACGGCTTCCGCGCTGACGCCGAGGGCGCCGAAGCACAGGGCGGCGAGGCCGTGGGGCTCGTCCAGCAGGCCGAGGACCAGGTGCTCGGGTGCCACGGCGCTGTGCCTGGCGCCGCGGGCCTCCTCCTGTCCGGCGGCGACGGTCTTGCGGGCGCGCGCGGTGAAGCGGTTGAAGCCCGCCTCCACGCTCAGATACTCCAGGTCCTCGGGGACCTTGGGCACGAACCGCTTCTGCGCGGCCTGCTTGCTCACCCCCATGTGCTGGCCGATGTCGGTCCAGGAGGCGCCCGCCCTGCGGGCCTGGTCCACGAAGTGGCCGATGAGGTGGTCGGCGATTTCGCCGACGTGGGTGGCGACGGCCACCGCGTGCTGGAGGTCTTCGAGCGGTTCGCTGCCGGGGTGCTGTTCCTTGACGTAGTCGATGAGGTCGTCGAGTCGTACCGGGTGTTGGGTCATGCGTCAACTCTAGGTTGACGATTCCTCGATCGTCAACCTTCAGTTGACGATTGGCTCTTTCTTGACCGACCGTTCTCATTGACCCTAGGGTCATCGGCATGGCGAGGAGCAAGGAATTCGACCCGGACACGGCGCTCCAGGCGGCACTTGAGCTGTTCTGGCGGCGCGGTTACGAGGCCACGTCGATGGCCGACCTCGTCGAGGCGCTGGGCATCGCGCGGGCGAGCGTCTACGCCACCTTCGGCAGCAAGCACGAGCTGTATCTGCTGGCGCTGCGCCGCTACGGCGAGCTGTGCGATCCGCGGCTGCTGGAGGAGTTGTCACAGCCGGGGCCCGCGCTGCCGGGGGTACGGGCGGTGGTGACCCGCTTCGCCGAGGAGTCCGCGCGCGACGAACTGCGGCGCGGCTGCTTCATGACCAACACCGCGGTGGAACTGGCCCCGCACGACCGGGCCGCGGCCCGCCGGGTGGAGGCGAGCTGGGACCTGCTGGAGGCCGGGCTGACCTCGGCGCTGCTGCGGGCCCGCGCCCAGGGCGAGCTGCCCGCCGGGCGGGACCCGCGGGCGCTGGCCCGCATGCTCCTGGTGCTGCTCCAGGGGATCCGCGTGGTCGGCAAGGCCGGCGGCGACCCGGAACGCCCGCGCGACGCCGCGGCGCAGGCGCTGGCCCTGCTCGACTGAACGGACGGGTCCGAGCCCCCTTTTCGCGACCGATCGTTCTCATTCCCGTAGGCACCCAAGGCATCTGGAGAGCCGTCATGTCCGACACCTTCACCGGCAGGGCCGTCCTCGTCACCGGCGGCGGCAGCGGTATCGGGCGGGCCGTCGCGCTCGCCTTCGCCCGTGCGGGCGCCCGCGTCGCCGTCGCCGGGCGGAGTGAGCGGACCCTTGAGGAGACGGTCGCCCTCATCGCGGCCGAGGGTGTCGGCGAGGCCGCCGCCGTACCCGCCGACATCACCGTCGCGCCGGACGTCGAGCGCCTGGTCGACGCCGTGACGGCCCGCTTCGGCGGCCTCGACGTGGCCGTGAACAACGTCGGCGTCATCACCCCTCCCGCCCCGGTCGCCGACATATCCGAGGCCGACTGGCGGCACAGCCTCGACACCAACCTGACCGGGCTGTGGCTCTCCATGAAGTACGAGATCGGCTACATGCGGGCGCACGGCGGCGGCGCCGTCGTCAACGTCGCCTCCAACATCGGCGCCCACCGCCGCGTTCCCGGCCTCGGCGCGTACACCGCGGCCAAGGCCGCCGTCAGCGCCCTCACCCGCGCCGCCGCCCTCGACCACATCGGCGACGGCGTCCGGATCAACGCCGTCAGCCCCGGCGCCGTCGACACCCCCATGTCCTCGCGCCCCGGCGAGACCCCCGCCGCCAAGGCCGCCCGCCTGCGCGCCCAGATCCCCCTCGGCCGCGCGTCCAGCGTCGCCGAGATCGCCGCCGCCGTCCTCCACCTCGCCTCCCCCGCGGCCACCTCCACCGTGGGCACCGACCTGGTCATCGACGGCGGCGCCACGGCCTGACCGGCGGCGGCGTCAGGTCGGTTCACGCCGTCGTCGCGCGGGTCGGTTCCTCACGAACCGGTTCCTGGTGGATGGGTTCCTGGTGGGTGGGTTCCTGGTGGATGGGCTCCTCGCGGGATCGCTCCTCGCCGGGCCGCTTCTCCTGGGATGAGGCGGGGCGCGGCGGGGTGAGCCATGTGCGCAGCAGGGAGTGCAGGGCCTCGGCTCCGACGAGGGGGGCGGGCGGCACGGGGAGTTCGACGGGGGTCAGGAGGAAGGGGTGGCTCTGCGGGCCGCCCAGGCCCCCGTGGGAACCGGCCTGTTCCTCGAAGGCGTGCACGGCTCCGGAGCGCGGATCGCAGGCGGAGTTGACCATGAGGTCGGCGATGTGGGGGAAGCCGTCCGCCCGCAGCACGGCGTCCGCGGCGCCCTCGCCGAAGGGCGCGAGCGGGTCGTCGCCCTTGATCCGCCCGGTGGCCAGCTCGCGCTGCGAGCCGTCGGGGCCCAGCACGAGCGGACCGCGCTCGGCGCTGTGCACGAGCACGAAGCCGATACCGGGGTGCCCGGTGAGCGCGTCGAGGAGCGCGGGCGAGCGGCGGTCGATCTCCTCCAGCGTGGCCCGCCCCTCGATCTCGGGGAAGGCGACGAGCCCGAGGTTGCCCGAGGCCAGCACGACCGGCTGCGACGCGGGCCCCGCGCACTCGGCCTCCTCCTGCGCCCGCCGCTCCTGCTCGGGGCGGCGCAGCGCGGTGCGGGCCGCCGCCCGCGCCTCGGCGCCGCGCGCCGCCCGCCGCCTGGCCTGCCGTTCGGTCCCGGCCAGCCCGCAACCGGCCCGCACCAGTTCGCGGAAGGTCACCCCGTACGCGCTCTCGAAGGTCTCGCCCTCGCTCTGCCCGTGGTCGGACAGCAGGACGATGCGGTACGGCCGGGGCGCGTACCGCGAGGCGTCGGCGATCAGCGCCACCGAGCGGTCGAGCCGGCCCAGCACCTTGCGCGCGTCCTTGCTGCGCGGGCCCGAGTGGTGGGCGACCTCGTCGTACGCCACGAGGTCCGCGTAGACGGCGGTCCTTCCGGCCAGCATGTCGCCGATGACGGCGGCCACGGCCACGTCCCGTTCCACGACGGTGGCGAAGGCGCGCAGCAGCGGGTAGAGGCCGCCGCGCTTGATCCGGGGCCGGTCCCTGCGCAGCCGCGACGCCGTCGACTCCCCGATCTCGCGGCACACCTCGGCGCTGAACGACCAGGCGGTGCGCACCGCGTTCGCCGGGTCGGAGAAGTAGGCGAAGTAGCCGGATCTGGAGCGGCTGAACTTGTCGCGGCGGGCCGCCACCGACATCACCAGCGCGGACTGTTCCGCGCCGCCGGTGAACAGATTGCCGCGGCTGGCGCCGTCCTCGGCGAGCAGGCCGCGAAAGCCGGTACGGGCCACCGCGCGGCGCTCCAGTTCCGCGGCGCTGGAGGGCCGGTTGCAGACCATCAGCTGGCCGGTCTCCTTCTCGAACCAGCGGAAGGCGGGCACGTCGTGGTTCGTGCCGTGCAGGATGGCGAGCTGGCTCGCGCCGGTCTGGCTGCTCCAGTCGGTGCGCCACGGGGTGAGCCGGTGGGTGGTGCCGAGCCAGCCGGCCAGGGTCGGCATCGCGGGCGGCGCGGCGGTGAGGGCGTCGCGCAGCACGTCGTGGCCCACGCCGTCGAGTTGCAGGAAGACCGTGCCGGGCGTGGTCGGCAGCGGCGGGTCGCTCGCGCGGGTTCTGCGGCCCGCGAGCCGGGCGAGCCTGCGGCCGTACGCGGCGTCGTCCCGTACCGCGAGGGCGGTGCTGGTGGCGGAGGACGTCGCGGACATCACGGCGGCGATCACCACGGCGGTGGCCGGGGCGACCTGGCCGCGGCCGTCGGGGGTGAAGCGCAGGGCGACGAGCAGCAGCGAGCCGTTGAGGAAGAAGACCAGGGCGCCGAGCACGAGCGCGGGCACCAGCAGCAGGGCGCGGACCAGCAGCGGCCACACGAGCGCGCTCAGTACGCCGAAGGCGCCCGCGCCGATCGCCGAGGTCACCGCGATCTGGGTGGGGCTGTCGCCGTTGGGAGCCTCGAGGCGGAAGTCGGGGAGCACCCAGGCGAGTACGGCCAGGGTCGCGCTGGAGACCATCCACACAGCGAGCACCCGGCCGACGGCCCTCACCACGCTCCGGCCGACGGCCCGTTCCCGTCTCTTCGCAGGCTGCGGCACACCTCCACAGTGCCATACCGCCCGCCGCGTCCCGGCGCCCCGTCGGGCCGCGCGCCGGGCCCGGCCCTCGGCAGGGCATACGCTCGGGCCTGCGAGGGTGTGCGCGGGCACGGTACGAGTCCCCTGACCGGGGAGGTGCGACGCGTGTGTGCGATACGGGCGCCCTGGACGGATGCCGGGAAAGGACGGGCGCGGTGGCGGTGGAGATCACGTGGTGGGGCCATGCCACGGTGACCGTGCGGGACTCCGGGGTACGGGTGCTCACCGACCCGCTGTTCACCCGGCGGCTCGCCCATCTGCGCAGGCGGCGCGGCGCCGTACCGCCCGCGTCGGCGACCGCGGCCGACGCCGTACTCATCTCTCATCTGCACGCCGACCACCTGCACCTGGACTCGGTGCGGCGGCTGGCGACGGGCACCACCGTGGTCCTGCCGCGCGGCGCGGTCGCCGCGGTGCCGGGGCTGCGGCGGCTGCGTGACCGGCTGCGGCTGGTGGAGGTCGGCGCGGGCGACTCGCTCCTGGTACGCGGCGCGGACGGCGGGGAGCTGACGGTCAGGGCGGTGCCCGCCGCGCACGACGGACGGCGGCTGCCGTACGGGCCTGAGCGCTCCCCCGCGCTCGGCTATGTGATGGAGGGGGCCGCGCGCACGTACTTCGCCGGGGACACCGGGCTGTTCGACGGGCTGGCCGACGCGGTCGGCCCCTGCGACGTGGCGCTGCTGCCGGTCGGCGGCTGGGGCCCCTTCCTCGGGCACGGGCATCTGGACGCGGCGCGGGCCGCGCGGGTGCTGGCCGATCTGGCGCCGCGAGCCGCGGTGCCGGTGCACTACGGCACATTCTGGCCGATCGGCATGGACGCGGTACGGCCGCACGAATTCCACACGCCCGGCGAGGAGTTCGTGCGGATCGCCGCCCGGCTGGCCCCGCGGGTGTCGGTGCACCGGCTCGACCACGGGCAGTCGGTGCTGGTCGAGGACGCCGGGCGGGAGAGCCGCGGGTGATCGGTTTCCTGGCGTCGGCCGCCGCCAATTCCCCCGCGTCCGAGACCACGCAGCAGGCCATAGGTTATCCGTCGCTGTTTTTGCTGGTGTCGCTCGGCTCGCTGGTGCCGGTGGTGCCGACCGGCGCGGTGGTCTCCAGCGCGGCCGTCGTCGCCTTCCACCAGTCGCAACCCCCGCTCGCGCTGCTCGGGGTGTTCCTCGTGTCGTCCTTCGCCGCCTTCCTCGGGGACGTGGCGCTGTACTGGCTCGGCCTGCGCGGGGTGCGGTCCCGCAACGGCTCGCGCTGGCTGCACCGGCTCCAGGACCGGGTGGACAACACGACGCTGGAGAAGGCGCAGAACCGGCTGGACGCGCACGGCGCGGCCGTCCTGGTGCTGTCCCGGCTGATCCCGGCGGGCCGTATCCCGGTGATGGTGGCGTGCCTGCTGGGCGAGATGTCGCTGCGGCGGTTCGTCCGCGGCGACATCCCGGCCTGTCTGGTGTGGGCGGCGGCGTATCAACTGGTCGGCATCCTGGGCGGGTCGCTGTTCCCCGAGCCGTGGCAGGGGGTGGCGCTCGCGGTGGGGCTGACGTTCGCCTTCGCGGCGGGGCCCATGGTCGTGCGGCGGCTGCGCCGCAAGTAGGCCGCGCGCCGCAAGCGGGGGCGGCCCGTCCCGCGATCAGGCCGCCGGGCTTGCCCTCACGGCGTGCCGTGCCTCGGCGTGGCGTGCCCTCACGGCGTGCCGGACAGCACCCGTGAGCCGCCGATCGGCAGGTCCCACAGGTCGTCGCGGGGGCGGCCGGTCGCGGCCCACGCGGCGTGCAGCCGGGTGAGCGGTTCCAGCGGCGGCTCGGCGGAGAGCAGGAACGTCGCCCAGTGCATGGGCGCCATCGCGGTCGCGCCCACGTCGAGGCAGGCGCGTACGGCCTCTTCCGGGTCGGTGTGCACGGTGCTGAGCATCCAGCGCGGCGAGTAGGCGCCGATCGGCAGCAGCGCGAGGTCGATGCCGGGGTGGGCGCGGCCGATCTCGCGGAACCAGTGGCCGTAGCCGGTGTCCCCGGCGAAGTAGACGCGCCGCCCCGAGCCGTCGGTCAGCACCCAGCCGCCCCACAGCGAGCGGCAGGTGTCGGTGAGCGTGCGCTTGCTCCAGTGGTGCGCGGGGACGAAGTCGAAGCGGACACCGCCCAGTTCCGCCGCCTCCCACCAGTCGAGTTCGGTGACCCGCGTGAAGCCTCGGCGGCGGCACCAGGCGGCCAGGCCCGCGGGCACGAACAGCGCGGTGTCGCGCGGCAGCCGCTTCAGCGTCGGCGCGTCGAGGTGGTCGTAGTGGTTGTGGCTGATGACGACGGCGTCCACGGGGGGCAGCGTCTCCCAGGGCACGCCCACCGGGGTGACTCTGGCCGGGGTGCCGGGGATCCGGCGGGACCACACGGGGTCGGTGAGCACGGTCAGCCCGCCGATGCCGATCACCCAGCTCGCGTGTCCCACCCAGGTGAGGCTGACCGTGCCCGCCGTCGTCGCGGGCAGCGGTCCCTGCTCGACCGGCAGCGACGGCACCTGCGCGAGCGCGGCGGCCGGCGGGCGCATGCTGCGTTCCCGTACCGAGCGCAGGACGTCGCGCAGCCCCGGCAGCGGGTCCGTCAGCCGGTCGGCGAACGACTTGGGCCAGGTCCTCAACTCGCCCAGCGGACGCGGACCGGCGAGGGTGCTCTCGCTCTCGGCGAGGGTGCGCTCGCTCTGATCGGTCATCGGGACTCCCATCCGTCACGGTCTCGGCGCCGTCGGCGACACTCGCCGGGCAACAGCGGGCCGGGGCGGCGGCCCCGGCGGTTCGAGCCGGGGCGGCGGCCCCGGCGGTTCCGGCCGGGCCGGGAAGCCCGACGGGACCGGCAGGACCCGTGGCCGCGGCACAGGGTGTGGGGAGGGTGGGCGAGGCGCGTGTGGCCCGCCCGGCCGTCCCGAACACCGCTCGCACCCACCGGATCCCCGATCATCGTTCATCGACCTACCCAAAAAATAGGTCAGGTCCCACGCCCCCGCGATCCGGTGTCCGCCGATTCGCCGATGTCGGCGGATTCACCGATGCCCGCGGATTCGCCGATGCCCGCGCATTCACCGACCGCCCCGCCCGCGGGGCCCGACCCGCCCTCCGGGTACCCGGTGGCGTGGCCGCTGACGGCGACGGCCAACGCGGCCAGCGCGGCGACGACATGCGGGACGGCGAGCGGGTCGGGCGCGGCCAGCGCGACCCGCCGCTCGTCCTCGGTGGCGCCGTGCAGGTGCCCCGTGCTGATCCGCACGCGCGGCTCGTCCGGGTCGTCGCCGAAGCGGTGGCCGCCGAGTACGGGGTAGCCGAGGGCCACGGTCAGCCGCTCCTCCAGCGCGGCGGCGTCCAGGCCGGGCGCGGGCAGCGTCGGATAGAGCTGGAAACCGGCGCGCGGCGGACGGCAGGTCGCCCCCGCGCCGGTGATCGCGCGGAAGGCGGCAGCGGCGGTACGCGCGTGCAGCCGGTTGGCCGCGGCGGTGCGGTCGGTGACCTCCGCGGGCTCGGTGAGGACGTATCCGGTGGCGGCGGCGACCGGCGCGGGCAGCACGGCGCGCAGCGCGGCGAGTACGTCGAGGGCCCGCTCCCGCCAGGCCGCGCCGTGGGCGGTGGCGGGGAAGCGGGCGAGCGCGGCGGGCACCGCGGCCGGGACCAGCGTGGCGCCCAGGTCGGCCAGGACGACGGTGTGGTCGGGCAGCATCTCGGCCGGGCTGAGCAGCACCGTGTCGCGGTGGTGGAGCGTGTCGGAGTACGTCTCGTCGGAGACGATCAGCAGCCCCGCCTCCGCCGCGGCCTCGCACGTCTCGTGCAGCAGCTCGGGCGCGGTGACGGTGCCGGTCGGGTCGTCGGCGGCGGACAGCACCAGCAGCCGCGGGTCGGCGCCGGCGGCGCGCGCCCGCCGTACGGTCTCCAGCAGCGCGAAGGGGTCGGGCACGCCGCCCTCGGGCGGGGTGGGCGCGGTGTGCACCCGACGGCCGAGCAGCCGGGCCACCGGGGCCTGCCACGCGGGGGCGGGGCGGGCCAGCACCGGGTCGCCGTCGACGGCGGCGAGCAGCGCGAAGAGCAGCGGCTCCGCGCCGGGCGCGGCGAGCACGTGGTCCGCGCGGCAGGGCAGGCCGCGCCGGGCCCAGTAGCCGCAGGCGGCGTCGAGCAGCCGCGGGCCGCCGCCCGGGACCTCGGCGCCGGGCCGGGCGTCGGCGGTCCGTTCCCGCCAGTACGCGGGCAGCGGCAGTCCCGAGTCGGGTCGCAGGTCGTACCGCGGGCCGAGCCGCATCCGGTTACCTCCGCTGTGTAGGTGGGCACCCCTGGGGCCCACTTTCTCCCGCGGCGGCGCGGTCCGCATCCGACGCAACGGCGCGGTCCGCATCCGACGGAACGGCCGGTGGGGCGGCCGACGGCCGAGCGCGCGGGTGAGGAGGAGGAGGCGCGACCCGCGTTCAGCGCAGCAGCAGTGCGGGCAGGTCGCGCATGTCGTCGAAGACCGTCGTGCCGGGGCCTTCGAGCCAGCCCGCGGGGGTGAGTCCGCCGCAGTAGCCGTACGCGCGCATGCCCGCCGCGCGGGCGGCGGCCACCCCGTACCGGCTGTCCTCGACGACCACGCAGCGCGCGGGCTCGACGCCGAGGCTGCGGGCCGCGTGCAGGAAGAGGTCGGGGGCGGGCTTGCCGTGCTCGACCTCGCTCGCGCTGAAGATCCGGCCCTCGAAACGCTCGTAGAGCCCGGTGAGGCCAAGCGTGTGGCGCAGTCCCTCGTGGCTGGTGCTCGACGCGACGCAGCTCGGCAGGGTGAGCGCGTCCAGGGCCTGCGTGATGCCGTCGACCTCGGTCAGGTCGGCGTCGAACGCCTCCTGGTAGAGGTGCCGGTAGGGGGCGTCCCAGTCCTCGGGCAGGGAGCGGCCCAGGCGTTTCTCGATGGCGGTGGTCATGTCGCGGTAGGAGCGGCCCACGAACCGTTCCACGATCTCGGCCTCGCTCAGCGGCCAGCCGACCGCGGCGAGCACGAACGCGTCCACCTTCACCGCGATCTTCTCGCTGTCGACCAGCACACCGTCGCAGTCGAAGATCACGAGTTCCGGCTCTGGCCAAGGGGTGTGCGGGTGAGCTTCGTTCACCCGGTGAGACTACAGCGGCGGCGCCGGTGGACGGCGGACACGGGGGCGGCGGCGCGGGTGCGGTACCGGCGGATACGCGGGCGGCCGTCCGTGACGGAACGGCAACGGCCTTGATCAGGCGGTGTGCCGCGGCCAGGCGTGGGTAACCGGCCCGCATGACGTATCCCTGGAAGAACTGGGACAAGGCGCTGTTCGCCGAGGTGGCGGAGCGCCACTGGCCGGGCGCGGAGCCGGTGCTGCCCCGGCTGAGCAGTGCCGCGAACCACGGCCGGCTGTGGTTCGCCGTCGCCGCGGGCGTCGCGGCCACCGGCGGCAGGACCGGACGCCGGGCGGCGGCGCGCGGACTGGGCTCGCTGGCGCTGGCGTCGCTGACGGTCAACACCGCGGGCAAGGGCGCGGTACGGCGGTCGCGGCCGATACTCGACACCGTCCCGGTCATACGGCGGCTGCACCGCCAGCCGATCACCTCGTCGTTCCCCTCGGGCCACGCGGCCTCGGCCGCCGCCTTCGCCGCGGGCATGGCGATCGAGTCGCCGCGCTGGGGCCTGGTGATCGCGCCGCTCGCCGCGAGCGTGGCCTTCTCACGGATCTACACCGGAGTGCACTATCCGAGTGACGTGGTGGCGGGCGCGGCCCTGGGCCTTGGCGCCGCCGCCGTCGTACGCGCCCTGGTGCCGCCCGCTCCGGGAAAGCCGGAGCCGGGCGCCGACGCGCAGGTGCCGTCGCTGCCCGAGGGCCGCGGGCTGCACGTGGTGGTGAACTCCGCGTCGGGGCCGCCGCCGCTGCTGTCGGCGCCCGTAGACCGGATCGCCGCCGCGCTGCCCGAGGCGTCGGTCGGTGAGTGCACCGAGGACGACGACCTGCTGGAGATGCTGGAGAAGGCGGCGCGCACGGCCGTGGAGCAGGGCGGCGCGCTCGGGGTGTGCGGCGGTGACGGCACGGTGTGCCTGGCCACGGCCGTCGCCCTGCGCCACCGGCTGCCGCTGGCGGTCTTCCCCGGCGGCACCCGTAACCACTTCGCGCTCGACCTCGGCCTGGAGACCGTCGAGGACACCGCGAAGGCGGTCGCGGCGGGCCGGGCGGCCAATGTGGACGTGGCCCGGCACACCAGCCTGGACTCGCCGTACAGCGAGTCGGCGCCCTTCCTCAACACCTTCAGCATCGGGTCGTACCCGGAGCTGGTACGGGTACGGGAGCGCTGGTCGCGGCGGGTGGGGAGCTGGCCCGCCAGTGTGCTGGCCGCCGTGCACGTCCTGCGGACCTGCGAGCCGGTGGACATCGAGGTGAACGGACGGCCGCGCTCGGTGTGGCTGATCTTCGCGGGGAACTGCCGCTACTCCAGCGTCGGGCTCGCCCCGGTGCGCCGCCGCGACCTCAACGACGGCGTGCTGGACGTGCGCATCGTGGACGGCGGGCCCTTCGCCCGTACCCGGCTGCTGGGCGCGGCCCTCACCGGGGTGCTGACCCGGTCGCCGGTGTACACGTCGGCGACCGTACGGCGGCTGCGGCTGCGGCTGCCCGGCGAGGGCGTCCACCTCGCCTACGACGGTGAGGTGGCACCCGCGCCCGGTGAGCTGCTGCTCGACAAGGTGCCCGGCGGGCTGGTGGTGTACCGGGGCTGACCGGGGGCGCGGGGCGTGCCGGGGCCTGCTCGGAGCCGCCTCAGGCGGCTGGGGCGGGGTTGACGACGCGGGCGGCGGTCAGTTCTGGCCGCCGACCAGCCCGGCCAGGGCGCGGACGCCTTCGCCCGAGATGCTCAGCGAGTCGGGGCTGCCGGTGTCGATGGACAGGATCAGTTCGTCGGAGGGCCAGGCGCCGCTGAGCACGGCGAGCTGGACCAGCCGGTAGCGACTGGTCGTCGGCAGCGCTTCGGCCATCCGGGTCTCGGAGGTGAAGACGGGCACGAGCTGGCGGCCGTCCTCCTGTTCGTACACCGGGAGCTGGATCTGCCGGGGAGGCTCGCCGCCGTTGGGGTCCTCGTCCACGCCCGGCACCGGCAGCAGGACTTCGCTGACCGCGAGCGTGCTGAGGGCGACGACGTTCTCGCTGCCGTGGGCGATCTCGCGCAGCGCGCGCTGCGCCGGGGGCAGGCCGCTGTCCGGGTCGAGGCCGTCGGGGGTGATGTCGGTCATCGCTTCTGGTTCCTCTCGCCGCTTCTGGCGTCAACGGTGCTCGGATCCCCCGCACGTACCCGGCTGAGCCGAGAGCATGCGGTCCACGAGGTGAAATCGCGTTGCCAGGACCCGCTGGCCGCTGGTTACGGTGCGTCCATGGTTGCCAGAACCCCCGCTCACACGGTGCTCGAAGGCCGTTTCGTCCGCCTCGAACCGCTCGCTCCCGGCCATGTGCCCGATCTGTTCGCCGCGGGCGGCGGTGACGAGGAGGTGTGGCGCTGGCTGCCGGTGGAGCCGCCGCGCACCGAGGACGAGCTGCGCGATCTCGCGGTACGGGTCGCCGCCGACGCGGAGGCCGCGGGCGGTCTCGCCTTCGCCGTCGTGGAGCGGGCGGGCGGCCGGGCCGTCGGCTGGACGACGTACCACGACGTGAGCGCCAGGGACGAGCGGCTGGAGATCGGCTGGACCTGGTACGGCCGCGCCCATTGGCGGACCCCGGTCAACACCGAGGCCAAGCTGCTGCTGATGGGCCATGCCTTCGAGGAGCTGGGCATGGGGCGGATCTGCTGGAAGACGGATCATCTCAACATCAGGTCGCAGCGGGCCATCGCGCGGCTCGGCGCGGTCCGCGAGGGGGTCTGGCGCCGCCACCGGCTGCGCTCGGACGGTGTGACGTGGCGCGACAGCGTCTTCTTCTCGATGCTGGCCGAGGAGTGGCCGGAGGCGAAGCGGCGGTTGCGGGCGCGGCTGGAGGGCGGCGCGGAGGCGGGGGCCGGACGGGTCGGGGCGGGCTGACGGTCCGGGGTGGGCCGACCGTGGGCCGACGCTGTTCGGGGAAGCGCGTCGGCCCACGGTCGGCGGCTGGCGGTCACGCGGTCGGCGGTCTCGCGGGGGCCGGTCTCACTCGTACTCCGTGCCGCCTTTGCGGGTCAGGTAGGCGTCGCTGACGACCTTGGCGATGGCCCGGCCGCCGAGCACGTCGCTGTAGCGGTCGTCGGCCGTGCGCACCACGACGCCCTCGCGCAGGTGCAGGCCGCGGCCGGAGACCGTCTCCGTGCCCTGGGCCAGCGCCAGCACCGCCTCCTGGTCGAAGGGGCCCTCGAACAGCTTGGGCACCAGCGGCACTTCGCCCGCCAGCAGCGCGAAGGCGTCCAGCCAGCGCACCCGCCCGCCGATGTCCGCGCACACGTCGAACGCCGCGTAACCGGGCGCGCCCTGCGCGCGGGCGTCGGCGCCGTAGCCGAGATCCTGCACACCGCTGCCGTACACCTCGCCGTAGACGCCGATCCGGTCGGCGCCCAGCCGCTCGGCGAGCCGGGCCGCGACGGCGGGCAGGCCGTGGCCGAGGACGGCGCGCCAGTAGAGATTGCGGTCGGTCTCGGTGAGGGCGAGGCGCTGTCCGCCGAGGCCCTTGGACGTGACGTGCACGGCGCCGCTGTCCGCGTAGTAGGTGAGGCAGCAGGCCGTGCCGTGCAGCTTCTCGGTGACGGTGACCGGGTCGCCCGGCGCGAAGATGTCCGGATAGCGCTTGAGGTTCTCGATGTCGATCCAGGGCAGCAGGTCGGGCGCCGACTCCACGTCGCCGCTCATCGACACCGGCACCGGAGGCACCCATTTGACGATGCCGAGCCGTTCGGCGAAGTCCGCTCCCCCGGCGGCGGCCCGCTCCAGGTCCGTACCGTCGAGCGCGGCCGGGCGGCAGACGATGCCCTGCGACAGCTCGCCGCGCAGCCGGACCGCCCTGACGCGGTTCGCGGCGCTTCCGGCCAGCCTGCCGGTCAGGCCCAGCTCCGTGATCAACGGCTCGGGCAGCACGGCCTGTTCGGGGATGTAGACGGCGAAGTCGCCGCTGCGGTAGGCACCTTTGGCGACCACGGCGCGGTAGAGGCCGACCTGCGCCAGTTCGAGCGCGTCGGCGTTGGGGTGGTCGAGGATGGTGAGCCGCTCCGCGGTCACGCGCAATGTGGACATGACGGTCCCCCCGTATGTGGTGGTCGGATGGTGGTGGTCGGGTGTTCTCCCCGACGATCACTGTGGCGGGGGGCGCGGGCGCCCGGCCACCGGTTTTCGGCGCGGTGCGGTGGAGGGACCGGGGCGGGCGTGTGCGAGTCTCTCGGTGTGCGATACATCATCATCGGAGCGGGAGCGGTCGGCGGCACGATCGGCGGGCGGCTGTTCGACGGCGGTCACGAGGTCGTCCTGGTGGCGCGCGGCGGGCATCTCGACGCGCTGCGCGAGCGGGGGCTGCGGCTCGAACTGCCGGACCGCACGCTGACGTTGCCCGTGCCCGTCGCGGACGGGCCGGAGGCGCTGCGGGCGCGGCCCGACGACGTGCTGGTGCTGGGCGTCAAGACGCAGGACACGGCGTCGGTGCTGACGCGGTGGGACGGGTACGGGGTCGGGTCGGACGGTGCCGGTCCCGCCGTGGTGTGCGCGCAGAACGGGGTCGAGAACGAGCGGCTGGCGCTGCGCCGCTTCCCGAACGTGCACGGGATGTGCGTCTGGCTGCCGGCCTCCCACCTGGAGCCGGGTGTCGTGCAGGCGCCGGGTGCGCCGCTGTCCGGGATTCTGACCTTGGGCCGCTATCCGTCGGGCGCGGACGACACGACGCGGCGGATCGCCGCCGACCTTGAGGGCTCGGGCTTCGCGGCGCCGGTCTCGCAGGACGTGATGGCGTGGAAGTACGGCAAATTGCTCTCGAATCTGGGCAACTCCCTGGAGGCGGTGTCCGGTCCGATCGGTGAGGGGCCGCTGTTCGAGGTGTATCAACGGGCCCGCGCGGAAGGAGTCGCGGTGCTGGACGCGGCCGGTGTCACGCACGTCAGCCAGGAGGAGCAGGCCCGCGTGCGCGGCGACCGGGTGGAGCTGCTGCCCGTCAACGGCGGTGAGCGCGGCGGCGGTTCGTCCTGGCAGAGCCTCACCCGGGGCACCGGCTCCATCGAGGCCGACTACCTCAACGGCGAGATCGTGCTGCTGGGCCGCCGCTTCGGCGTGCCGACGCCCGTCAACGAGGCGCTGCGCCGTACCGCCAACTCCTTTGCCCGCGACGGCCGCCGCCCCGGTGACCTGACGGCGGACGAGACGGCGGCGCTGGTCGCCGCGAGCCGGGCGTAGGCGGCGCGACGGCCAACGGACGTCGGCCGCAGTGGCTGTGCGCCCGGGACCGCCCGCTCCCTACGGCACCGTCTCCGGCCGCATCCGGAAGTCGTACGCGGCGGGCAGCGGGTGTTCCGCCCGCGCGCGGGTCCTGATGTCGTCGGTGACGGGGCCGTCGCCCGCGACAAGGCGCTCGGCTATGGCGTACCAGGTGTCGGTCAGCGCCTCGGCGCCCTCGTACAGATCCTCCACGACGAAGCCCTCGTCGAACAGCGCGCGGGCCTCGGCGACTTGGCCGCGGGCGAGCGCGGTCTGCGCGCGCAGCAGCCGAAGCCGCCCGCAGTCGGGGCCGTGCCGGTCGCCCTCCGGGGCCTGGTCCGGATCGGCGAGGACGCGTTCGGCGTCGGCGGCGCGGCCCGCGGCGAGCAGGACGGGCACGGCCTCGACGATCAGGGCGCGCCGGACGTCCGGGCGGTCCGGGAGCGCGGTGAACGTCTCGCGCAGGCTGTCGTACGCGGCCAGGTAGCGGTCGGCGGCGCGGTCGGTCTGGCCCGCGTCGGCCTCGGCGACGGCCAGGGCGCGCAGGCCCCACGGCGAGGGGTGGGCGGCGACCGACCGTTCCCAACTGCGCACGGCCTGCGCGCGGTCGCCCGCGGCCCACTGGGCGATGCCGAGGTAGTAGTCGCGGAACCACTCGTTGCCGGGATAGGTGTCGGCGGACTCCAGCAGTTCGCGCCACTCCGGGGAGACGAGCGCGGGTCCCGGCGGCGCGTCGGCGGCGGGTCTCGGGAAGATCCCGGCGAGCAGCAGTTCCAGCCAGGGCTTCTGCGGGTCGCCGAGCGTGGTGGCGGGGAACGGGGTGCCGGGCAGGTGGAAGTGGCCGCGCTCGCTTTCGAGGGCGCCCCAGCCGGAGCCGGTGGCGAGCAGGTCCTTGGGGTCGGTGTCGGCGTGCGCCAGCCACGCGGTGTAGGCGGCGTCGACGGTGGCGCGCGGGAGTGCGGCCTCGAGTCGTCCCCCGGCCTCGGCGCGCGCGGCGGACCAGTCGTCGCCGTGCACGAGCGCGGGGTCGGCGGCGAGCGGTCCGTACGCCTCCAGCCAGGAGAATTCCGAATCCGCGGCCATGGGGATGTGTTCGAGCTGTGTCCTGGCGAGACCTGCCTGGATCTCCAGGTAGCCGCCGGTGCCGGGCTCGGTCAGCCACTCCTGCCAGCGCCGCCCGCCGCGGCCGTGGCCCCACAGGAAGAGCTTGCGTCCGCGCAGCAGGTCGGTGGAGGTCTGGACGAGGCCGTGTCCTTCGCCGTCGAGCGCGGTGATCCAGCGGCGGTCGGTGTCGGCCACGTCGAAGAAATAGTCGGCGGCGTGCTCGGAGCGGGTGGTGTACGTGATGTCGGTGGCGCCCTCGGGCGCGGGGACCGGCACATGGCTGAGGGTGCGGCTGTAGCCGAAGTGCCAGGCGGCGTCGGCGGGGGCGAGCACCCGGGTGCGGTCGGTCTCGGGAACGGCGATGTTGGACCACCAGTAGGCGGGCACGGTGCGCTCGTGCGGATTGCGGACCCGGATGCCGACGTAGAGGAAGTCGGAGTCGGCGGGCAGCCACATGTCGATCTGGAAGGGCAGGTCGCGCAGCCGCTCCCACTCCCACAGGCGCAGCATCTCGCCGCCGTCCGGGGCGGGGACGCGGGCGGCGTGCAGCGGGGCGCAGGTGTGGGCGGCGTGGCCGGTGGCGCCGAGATTCCACTCCACGCCGCCGGAGAACCAGGCACCGGCCAGCGCGAACGCGGCGGGCTGGAACACCGGGTTGCGGTAGAGCAGTTCACGTCCGGTCGCCTTGTGGACCAGCGAGTACAGCCTGCCGCCGAGGCCGGGCAGCACGGTGGCGCGGATGCGGTCGTTCTCGATGACGAGTGCGTCGAGGGCGGCCGGGGCGCGGTCCCGGCCGTAGCCGTCGAGGACGCGAACCGGCAGCACCGAGCGCAGCGGCGCGTAGCCGAGCTGCCTGGCCATGTCGGCGGGCAGTCCCTCGCGGTCCTTGAGGTCCAGCCGGTGCAGCTCGTCGAGCGGGCGCAATGCGGGCAGCGGGTTCTCCGGGCCGAGGGCCGCGGCCGGAATGCTCACAGCGGTACGCCGCACGGTCGTAGGCAAGGCCACCTCTTCTGGCACACGTGGCCGCCTTCGGTCGCGGCGGCCGTCTGATGACCATGGAACAGGTTTCCCGTCGCGGTGAACAGAGCCCGCCGTGGTCAGGGTTGGGCAAAACCTGTGGAATCGGTCAGAAATCCGGCCATAAATTCGGCCGCGGGACCGGCCGGGCGCGGCCTTCTCGATCTTCCGCGCACCGCACCGGACAGGGAGCCCGCGGGCTGTCCCGGCCGCCGGACCGGGGGCATTGTCGGTGGTCGCTGCTACAACGGTGGCCATGACGACTTCGCGCTCCTCGCAGACGCCGGCCTCGCCCGAACTCCGGTTCACCGACTGGCTCGAACTCATCGAGGAGCGGTCCGCGGTCCTGCGCGAGGCCGCGCGGGCCGCACCCGTCGAGGCCCGGATTCCGGGCTGCCCCGACTGGACCGTCCGGGATCTGCTGACGCATGTCGGCCAGGTGCAGCGCTTCTGGGCGGCGACGGTCGCCGCGGGCCCCGCCGTCCGGCCGCCGTCGGACGGGGTGCTCGGCGACCGCATGCCGGGGGACGACCTGCCGTCCTGGTCGGCGGCCTCGACGGTGCTGCTGCTCGACGCCCTGCGGGCGGCCGGTCCCGACACCGGCTGTTGGACCTGGTGGGCGGAGTCGGGCAACGCGGCAACCTCGGGCTCCGTCGCCCGCCACCAGGTCCAGGAGGCGGCCGTCCACGCCCGCGACGCGCAGGAGGCCGCGGGGGTCACCGAACCGCTGCCGCCCGCCCTCGCCGCCGACGCCCTGGATGAATTCCTGCACGTCGGCTTCGGCTCGATGGACGGCTGGCCGCACGCACCGGCCCGTGTCGCGCTGGTCGCCGACGAGGGCCCGGCCTGGACCCTGATCCTCGACACCACCGGTGCCTCGGCGGTCCGCGGCGGACCCGGCGACGGCCCGGAGCCCGGTGCCACCCTCTCCGGCCCCGCCAGCGATCTGCTGCTGGCGCTGTACCGCAGGGCCCCCTGGGACGGGGCCGACGCGCTGCGGCTGACCGGAGACCCCGCGCTGGTACGGCAGTTGGTGGTCTGGCCGCCGCTCGGCTGACCACGTACCGTCCTGCGTGAGGGAGTGATGCGCATGTCTGGTCGCGGGATACGAGCGTCCGGTGTGGCGTTAGGGGTGATCGCCCTGCTGTCCGCCTGCTCCTCGGGCGGTTCCACGCACCGCCCCGTCGTCACCGACTCCGCCCGCGTCACCATCGAGGCACCGCCCCCGGTCGGCAGCATCGAGCACCCCCGCCCGGTGGCGTGCGTCGAAGCCGTGCGCTCGCCCGGCGGCTCCGCCACCGAGGTGACCACGGGCAACAGCCCCGCGAGATCCACTGGTTCGACCACCATCGCACCCACCTCCCCTTCCTCTACTTCCTCTTCTTCCGATGCTTCCGCTTCGTCTTCCGCCGCACCGGCCACCGCGAAGAACGATGTAACGGTGGGTCCCCTCACCTGGACCGGTCTGCGCGCCCTGGCGGACGGCGACCAGACCGGCCACGGCTACCACAACTCCGACGGCTGGCATTACAAGGTCGCCGCCTCCATACGGACCGGGTCGACGGTCACCTTGACCATCGGCGCCGAGCAGCGGGCCAAGGCCGGACTGGAGTACGGCCGTGCCTTCGGGTCCACCCCGGCCCCCGCGATCACCTTCGACGCCTGCCCGGCCCAGCCCGTCGTCTTCATCGGCGGCTTCTTCGTCGCCGGTGACGGCCACGCCTGCGTCCCGGTGGACGTCCAGGTCGGCCAGGGCGCGCCGCGACGCGTGGTGATCTCCTTCTTCAACGGACAGTGCCCCGCTGCGTAGGCTGGGATCATGACCGAGCCGACGCCCGATCCCGCCGCCGAGAGCGAGCCCGCTCACGACCCCGAGCTGCTTCAGCTCGCCGCCCAGGTCTTCGACCTCGCCCGGCAGGGCGACACCGACAAACTGGCCGCCTACATCGACGCGGGAGTCCCCGCGAATCTCACCAACGACCGCGGTGACACCCTGCTGATGCTCGCCGCCTACCACGGTCACGGGCAGACCGTGCGGGCGCTGCTGGCCCGCGGCGCGGAGCCGGACCGTGCCAACGACCGGGGCCAGACCCCGTTGGCCGGCGCCGTCTTCAAGGGCGAGCAGGACGTCATCACCGCCCTGGTCGACGGCGGCGCCGACCCGGCCGCGGGCGTGCCGTCCGCGGTCGACACGGCCCGGATGTTCGGCAAGGACGAGTTGCTGAAGCTCTTCGGCGCCCAGTGACCCCCGTGACGCTCGTCCCCTCCTGCGTGGCCTCGGCCCTCGGCGGTGCGGCACCCACCTGGTCCTACACCGAGCTCACCCACAATCAGGACAACCAGGCCACCGACGGCATCTGGCGGGTGACCGGCCCCGACGGCAGCGCGGTCCTCAAGGTGTGCGTCCCCAAGGGCTCGGGCAGTTGGCAGACCAGCCCCGAGCCGCGGCACTGGAACCACTGGCGCCGTGAGCCGCTCGCCTACCGCGACGGCCTGACCGCGACCGTCTTCGCCGACGCCGGGATCGACGGCCCCCGCCTGCTCGCCGCGGACGAGCGGGCGGACGGCTCCTTCGCCCTGTGGCTGGAGGACGTCACCGGGGTGCCCGGCTCACAGTGGCCGGTGGAGCGCCTGGCCGCCTTCGCCCATGGCCTCGGTTTCGCACAGGCCCGCTGGACCGGGCGGCTCCCTGCGGAGCCCTGGCTCTCCCGGGGCTGGCTCCGCCAGTACGTGGAGAGCAAGTCCCTGCCCGCTGAACTCCCCTGGGACCTGCCCGACGCCGCCGCCGTCTGGCCCGCCGCCCTGCGCACCGGCCTGCGCCGTATGTGGGAGCAGCGCGACACCCTGCTCGCCGCCGCCGAGTCCGGCCCCCGCACCCTGTGCCACCTGGATGTCTGGCCGCTCAACCTGATCGCCCAGGACGACTCCCCCGCGCACTCCCCCGGCGCCCCGGCCGCCCGACCGGCCGGCGGCCGTACCGTCCTGCTCGACTGGGCCTTCGTCGGGGAAGGCGCCGTGGGCGAGGACATCGCCAACCTCATCCCGGACTGCGTCGCCGACGGCCTGATACCAGGGGAGTTGCTGCCGGAGATCTCCGCCGCCGTCATCGAGGGCTATCTGGCCGGTGCCCGCGATGCCGGGGCCGCCCTGGGCGAGGACGAGCTGCGCCGCTCGGTGGCCGCCGCGGGCGCCGCCAAATACTGCTGGCTCGCCCCTTTGATGCTCACCCGCCTCGCCGTCGGCGGCCGGGTCGGCTCCGCCGCCTACGACGTGGACTACGACCCCCTGGCCGTACTCCGCCGCAGGACCGACCTCTTCGAGCACCTGGTCTCCTGGTCGGAACAGATCCTCAGCCCCGCCCGCTGAGGACCCTCCCGCAGAAGACCCTGACGAACGGGACCCCCTCCCCCACGGGGGCCTGTCCGATGTCGGCCTCGCGCTAGCTGATGGCTTCCGTCCGCTCGGCCAGGCTGGTCGCGCCGCGCTCGGTCAGCGAGCCGTGCAGCCGCAGCCGGGATATGCCGCCGTCGGGGAAGATCTCGATCCGGACGTGGGTGGCCGGTATCGGGTTGACCAGGAAGCGGTGCACGCTGTCCGGCTGGAGCTTGACCCGCGGCAGCAGCGGGATCCACTCGCCGTCCTCCCCGTCGCGGACCGACAGCGTCGCCCAGCCCGCCGCGTTGCCCTTGAGATAGGCCGTGTCGATCTCGATGGCGCGGATCACGCCCTGGTCCACGAGCCGGTACTGGATCCAGTCGTTCCCGGTGTCACGGCGGCGGCGGGTCTCCCAGCCGTCGTCCATCTTCCGGGAGCGGCCGGGCAGGATGGTGTGCTCGGGCGGGGAGTAGAAGCGGTCGGAGGCGTCCTCCACTGTGCCGCCGTTCTCCAGCGCCACCAGGTCGAAGGTGCCCAGTTCGGCCAGCCACCCCGGGTCGGGCGCCACCTCGCCGTAGACCCGCAGCCGGGCGATCCCCCCGTCGGGGTGCTGCCGCAGGCGCAGGTGGGTGAAGCGCCGCTCCACATGCACCGCGAACGCGTTCTCCGCGTGCCCGCCGACCGCCGTGCGCGGGACCAGCTCGGTCCACTCCACCGCCGGGTCGAGCAGATCCTCGGGCGCCGCCGACATCGAGTGCGCGGTGGCCTCCACCGACACCGCCTGCGGGTAATTGCCCCGGAAGTGCGCGGTGTCGATCACCAGGCCGCGGATCACGCCCGGCGCCCCCAGCCGTATCAGCGCCCAGTCGTGGTCGGCCGGATCGGGGTGCGGGACCTGCGCGGACGCCCCCCGCCTGCGCCGCGTCTCCCAGCCGTCCATGATCTTGCCCTTGTGCCCGAAGCGCTCGGGGTCGAAGACCGCGGGCCCGGCCACCAGCAGATTCTCCCGCTCGGCGAAGAACTCGTCATTGGCGGCGACCACCCCCGCGCCCAGCCTGCGGTCGGCCAGGTCCGCGAGTCCCGCGAAGGGAAGCTCCACGCGGCGGTAGTCCGCGAAGGGGTTGCCGCCGCCGTAAGGAAGCGCGTCACCCGTGAAGGAGGTCAGGTCCGTGAAAGTGCCGGCCCCGGTTCCGGCCGCCGCGCCTGCCGCCGCTCCCCCAGCCGTTCCCCCCGCCGGTGCCGTCCCCGGCGCCGATCCCGCTGCCGTCGTCTCATGCGTCTCTGTCGTCGTCATGTCTCTACTCTCGGCCGACCCGACCCTTCACGTCCATCGAAACTTACTGAAGCCATTGTTCAGTCCAACTGCATGGTCGGGTCCAGCTCCGCGGCCCGCCGCAGCGCCCCCAGCGTCCGCCGCAGCAGCGGGGCGTCCTGCGAGCCGCCGCGCACCGCGCCCACGATCCGGCGCCGCGGCCGGTCCACGTCCAGCGGCCGTACCGCCAAGTCCTGGGTCAGGGCGCCGGACGCGGACATCCGCGGCACCAGCGCGATCCCCATTCCGGCCGCGACCAGGGCGAAGATCGCGGGCCAGTCGGCGGCGGCGTGCGCCTGCTCCGGCACGAATCCGGCCTCGGCGCAGGCCGCCAGGGTGATCTCGCGCCACGGTCCGCGACTGCCGAAGATCCACGGGTCCTCGGCGAGCTGGGCCAGTCGCAGCCCCGGCGCGGCGGCCAGCGGATGCGTCGCGGGCAGCGCGATGTCCAGCGGGTCGGTGAGCAGCGGGGCGATCACGAAGCGCGTGTCGCGGGCCGTCGGCGCGTCCACAGCCAGCGACAACGCGAGATCCACGTCTCCGGCGGCCAGCTCCTCGTACACCTCGGCGGCCTCCGCCTCGCGCACCGACAAGGTGATGCCGGGCGCGTCGCGGCGCAGCAGCCGGGCGGCGGGCACCACCAGGCGCGTGATGGACGTGGCGATGGCGCCGACCTTCACGACGCCGACCTCGCCCTGTGCGTACCCGTCGAGCTCGGCGCCCGCGCGTTCGAGCTGCGCGAAGACGACCTCGGCGTGTCTGAGCAGGACGTGCGCGGCGCCGGTCAGCCGTACGCCGCGACCGCGCGCCTCCAACACCGGCGTGCCGATCTGCTTGGAGAGCGCGGCCAGTTGCTGCGAGACGGCCGACGGGGTCATCCGCAGCGCGCCCGCGGCGGCCGTGACCGTACCGGTGTCGCGCAGCGCGCGGAGGATTTGCAGCTTGCGGAGATCCCAGTCCTTCATGCAGCCAGCCTAAACAATTCCGGCCCGATACCCCGGCTCAAACCGAACGGTGCGCGGGACGCAGGATTCGTACGAGGCGCCCGTACGCCCCCCCCCCGAAGGCCCCCTTGAGTCCGCCGGACGGATCAGGACGCCGCGCTCCCCTCCGCCACCACACCCTCGCGGTGCTGCTGCGGGCTGATGCCGCGGACGCGCTTGAAGGCGGCGCTGAGCGCGAAGGGGCTGCCGTATCCCACCTTGCGGGCCACGGCGCCAATGGTGGCGTCCGGCTCGCGCAGCAGGTCGGCGGCGAGGGAGAGCCGCCAGTTGGTCAGGTACGACATGGGCGGTTCGCCGACGAGATCGGTGAAGCGGCGGCCGAGGGCGGCGCGGGAGACGCCGGTCCTGGCGGCCAGCGCCGCGACCGTCCACGGGTGCGCGGGGTCGTCGTGCAGCAGGCGCAGCGCGGGGCCGACGACCGGGTCGCTCTGGGCGACGTACCAGGCGGGCGCGCCGGCCTCCGGGCGGGAGAACCAGGCGCGCAGCACCGCGATCAGCAGCAGGTCGAGGAGCCGGTCGAGGACGACCTCCTGCCCCGGCTCGTCCCTGACGATCTCCTCGCAGAGCAGTGCGGGCAGCGGGCTGGCCCAGGCGTCGCCCGGCATGACCAGGACGTGCGGCAGGGCGGAGAGCAGCCGCTGGCTGATCTCGCCGCGCATCTGATACGTCCCGGTGATCATCACCACGGAGTCCTCGGCGGTCCCGGCACCCCTCTGACCTGCGCCGACGCCGACGGCTCCCGACACGGACCGCACCGGTCCCGCCGCGCCGACCGTACCCACCGCCTCGGGCGGCACATCACCCCACGTCCTGACCCCCAGGTCCATCTCCTCGCACAACTCGACGCCCTGCGGGGTCGCGGAGACCTGTCCGGGATGGATGACGATCTGCGGCTCGGTGGCCGGCGCGTCCGCGACCGTGTACGGCTCCGGGCCCCGGATCACCGCGATGTCACCGGGGCACAGCCGTACGGGGTCGCCCTTGTCCGGCACCACCCAGCCGTCGCCGCGCACCATCAGGGCCAGCGTCAGCGGCGCCCGGTCCTCGATCCGCAGCGACCAGGGCGGGGTGAGGATCGACCGCAGCAGGAAGGCGCCTCGGGCCCGCGGCCCGTCCAGCAGATTCGCCAGTGCGTCCATGCGCCCAGCCTAGGACTGGACGCCCGCGCATGGGGGTGAGCTTTTCGACGATGGTCCCGCCGCCCTCGCCGCCGTTTCACTGAGGCCATGACACCGAACGCGCATACCGCGCCCCGCGACCGGACACCTCAGCGGGCACCTCGACAGCCACCTCAGCAGCCACCTCAACAGGCTCCGCACCAGCAGCATTACGCGGCGTGGCCGTACGGTACGCCGCCGCCTCAGCCGATGTCCGGCGGCGGCGCGGCGGACCCGGAGCGGCAGCCGCGCCGGGAGCGGCCGCTCCCGCAGGACCGCTCCGGTCGGGACCGCCAACCCGCCTACCAGCGCCCCGAGTCGGGCCGGAATCCGACCGCTCGTCCCCGAGGACCCAGAGGAGTTGCCATGTCCGGCGACATCCGCAGTCTCGTGCTGCTCGCCGCCACGCTCGCCACCGGCCTGATGGCGGGCCTGTACTTCGCCTTCTCCGTCGCCGTCATGCCGGGCCTCGCCGCCTCCGACGACCGGACGTTCGTGGAGGCCATGCAACGCGTCAACGTGGCCATACTCAACGGCTGGTTCAGCCTCGCCTTCGGCGGCGCCCTGGTCCTGGGCGGGATCGCGGCGGCGCTGCACTGGCGCGGCGACGGACGGCCCGCGCTGCCGTGGATCATCGCCGGGGTGGCCCTCTACGCCGCCTCGCTCGTCGTCACCATGGGCTTCAACGTCCCGCTCAACGACAAGCTCGCCGCGGCGGGCGACCCGTCGAAGATCCGCGATCTCGCCGCCGTCCGGGAGCAGTTCGAGTCCGCCTGGCTGCGCTGGAACGTCGCCCGCGTCCTGACCACGACCGCCGCGCTCGGCTGCCTCGCCTGGGCCCTGCGGCTGGGCCGGGGATGACCCCCGCCGGGCCGACGGGCGAACGGCACGCGGCTTCGCGGCCGTTACGCCCTAAGGCGTGTCCGGCGGATCATGGGCGGTCCAGGCGGCGTGTGGTGTTCCCCCGGCCTCCGTCCGGGGGCCCTTGAGCGCAAGGCGCCGGGGTGGCCTCAAAGCGGAGCTATTCGGGTGTTCCGGCGACGCGGCGGGCGTGCGTGCCAGGCGCCGTCAGCCAGAGGCGACTTCACGGACACGCCCTGGGCGGTCACCGCGGCCGCGATCCGCCGCGCCACCTCGTCGGGGGCGACGTCCGCCGTCTCGACGATCTCGGCCTCCTCGCGCAGCCAGGGGAGGGCGTCGGCGTACGGGGCGACGTGGTCGTGCCGCCAGCGTCGGATGCCGGTGCCCTCGGGGTCGTTGTCGATCCGCGCGGCGAGCGTCAACGGGTCGGCGTGCAGCACGAAGTGCCGCAGCGGAATGCCGGACTTCGCGAACCCGTCCCGCAGTTCGGTCCAGTACGCCCGCACCAGCACCGACTGCGGTACGACCAGCGTCCCGCCGACGTAACCGAGGATCTGCGCGGCCGTCTCGACCACGAGGGCGCGCCACGGCGGATGGTCCTGGAAGTCGGCGACGGGGACCGAGTCGAGGACGGGGCGCAGCACGGAGCCGACCGTCTCGGAGTCGAAGATCCGCGCGTCGGGGAGGAGTTCGGTGAGCAGCCGGGACGTCGTGGTCTTGCCGACGCCGAAGGTGCCGTTGAGCCAGACGATCATGCCCGCGAGCACAACGGGCACGTGGGCGGCCGTCCGGGGACCCGGACAGGACTACGGGGCCGGCACGTACGGCCGACAGCGGGCGTACGGCGTCAGGTGAACGATCCGTGGCGGCCCTCGCCGGAGGCGAAGCGGGAGGCGCCCGCCGCCGCCTCGGTCAGGGAGGTCCGGCCGTGCGCCAACTCCACGGCCAGGGCGGCCTCTTCGGGCAGAGCTTCCTGCTCCAGCAGGGAGAGCCGGTCCTCGCGCAGGCAAGTCTGAGGGAAGGCGGCGATCTCGGCCGCGAGTCGCTCGGCGGCGGCGCGGGCGGTGCCGGGCGGGACGACACGGTCGACGAGGCCGATGGCGAGGGCTTCCGCCGCGTCGACCGGACGGCCGGTGAGGACGAGGTCCATCGCCCGGCCCGCGCCGATCAGCCGGGGCAGCCGTACGGTGCCGCCGTCGATCAGTGGCACGCCCCAGCGGCGGCAGAAGACGCCGAACACGGCGTCCTCCTCGGCGACGCGGAGGTCGCACCAGAGCGCGAGTTCGAGACCGCCCGCGACGGCGTGCCCGGAGACGGCGGCGATCACCGGTTTCCCGAGCCGCATACGGGTCGGCCCCATCGGGCCGTCGCCGTCGTCGGCGACCGTGTTGCCGCGTGCGGTGCCGATCGCCTTGAGGTCGGCGCCCGCGCAGAAGGTGCCGCCCTCGCCCCAGAGGACGGCGACGGCCGCCTCATCGTCCGCGTCGAAGGCGCGGAAGGCGTCCGCGAGCGCGGCGGCCGTGGGCCCGTCCACCGCGTTGCGCGCCTCCGGCCTGGACAACACCACGGTGGTGACGGCACCTTCGCGCTCGCTGCGTACGGACATCTCTCGCGCCTTCCGGTCGGCCGTCTGCGTGTCTACGTGGTTACGTGGTTACGTGTCGCGGGCATCGCACATGGACCGTGTACCCGCAGCGTTAACACGCGGGCACCCGCCTGAGCAAGACACCCCCTGGGGGTATATCGTCAACCGGGTGACAGCGGACGGCGACGGTACGGCACACGCGCACCGGCCGCGTACGCCCCGGCTGTTGGCGGTGTGCGCGGTCCTCCTCGGGCTGTTCTTCATGCACGGCGCACCGGCTTCCGCGAGCGAGGGCTGCCACGGCGTGCCCATGGCCATGAACATGGGCACGGACATGGGTATCGCGCGGATGTCCGCTACCGCACCCGTCGCCGCCACCACCCACTCGACTCCGCAGGTACGGCCGCAGACCCCCGCCCCCCACGTCGCCAAGACCGGCTCCGGCGGTACGTGTTGGGCCACGCCCGTACGCGCGCGGGCACGGCTCACCGGCTGGGCGCAGGTCGCCTCCGCCGTACCGCCCTTGCTGGGGGCGGGGTTGGCCGCCTCCGGCACCGCGCCGTCTCGGGACCGGCGGCGCGCTCCGCCGCCGGGCGGGCGGGCGATATTGCTGCGGGTGTGCGTCGCGCGGACGTGAAGGGACCCGCCGCGCCGGGGAGTTCCCGGTGCGGCGTCGCGCCCTCACATCCGTCCGCATCGCATCCATATGCGCGCCGTTTTCCGCGCGCTCACCCGAAAGAGCATCATGCGAACACTCCGGCCCGCTCTCCTCGCGGCCACCGCCGCGACCTGCGCTCTGCTGCTCGGCCTGACCGCCTGCGGCGGCGGCTCCTCCACGACCACCGGCCAGGCGCACGGCCACGCCCCGGCGTCGTCACCCGAGTCGCCCACGTCGCCCACCGCGTCCACGCCCTCCACGAACGGCATGAACGGCATGGACGGCATGGACGGCATGGACGGCATGGACGCCCCAGCCTCCGCCAACGGCCTGTCCGCCGACCGCGACGGCTACCGCCTCGTCTCCCCCGACGCGCGGCTGCCTTCCGGCGCGCCCGCCACGTACCGCTTCTCCGTCACCGCGCCCGACGGCAGGCCGTTGACCGCCTTCGCGCTCGACCAGACGCAGCGGATGCACTTCTACGCGGTCCGGTCCGATCTCACCGGCTTCCAGCACGTGCATCCGGGGATGGCGAAGGACGGCACCTGGACGGCGCGGCTGGCGGCGCTCACACCCGGCGCGTGGCGGTTCTTCGCGTCCTTCACGCCGGACGCGGGCCCCGGCAAGGGGACGGACGTCGTCCTGAGCCGTACGGTCACGGTCCCCGGCACCGCCTCGTCGCCCGTGCCGCTGCCCGCGCCCAAGACCAGCGCCACGGTGGACGGTTACACGGTGACGGTGAAGGGCGACATCATGTCGGGCATGGCGCATCCGCTGGCCGTGACCGTGACCAGGAACGGCCGCCCGGTGACCGATCTCCAGCCGTACCTGGGGACGTACGCGCACCTGACGGCGTTCCACGCCGGTGATCTGGCGTTCGCGCAACTGCATCCGACGACGGCCGTGAACGGCGATCACGGCGGCCCCGAACTGGCCTTCCACGCCGAGCTTCCGACGGCGGGAGACTGGCGGCTGTTCCTCCAGTTCCGCACGCAAGGCACCCTGCACACGGCCGCGTTGACGCTCCGCGCGGGCTGACGCACCGCCACCACGGGCGCTGCGCACGGAGTTGACTCAGGGCGGCGTCAGTGGTGTTCCTGGACGAGCACCGCGAGGGTGTCCGGCTCCAACGCGCGGAAGATGTGCGACTCGTCGCCCGGATAGGCGATGTAGTCGCCGGGGTGGAGTTCGACGGGATCATCCGTGAGGCCGACCAGCGCGCGGCCGGTACTGAGCACCACGTGCTCGATCATGCCGGGCGCGTGCGGGTCGGACTCGCGGGCGGTGCCGGGCTGTACGGACACCAGGTAGATGTCGCGGCGCGCGTGCGGCGGGCAGGAGGCGAGGAGCGTGGCCACGTAATCCGCGCGCTCGGCGGCGAAGGCGACGCCCTCGCCCGCGCGGACGACGCGGACGCGGGGGCGGGGCGGGTCGACGAGCTGGGCGAAGGCCACGTTCAGGGTGACGCTCAGCGCCCACAGGGTCTCGACGCTGGGGTTGCCGGTGCCCGATTCGAGCTGGGAGAGCGTGGATTTCGCGATGCCCGCGCGGCGGGCGACCTCGGCGAGGGACAGGCCCGCGCGGCGGCGCTCGCGCTGGAGGGATTCCGCGATGGCCGCCAGCGGCGCCCGCCCGCTCTGCCGCTCCCGTCCACCCTCGTCCGCGCCGCGTCCCGGCTCCCCCGACTCTCCTGACGCGTGCGCCCCCTTGTCCGTCGCCATCGCCGCACCCTTCGTTCGCCAAACAAGTCCACTCGTTCGCCTTGACGAACGATCCTCACTTCGTTCATTATAGGCGGCGATGCGTTCGATATGGCGAACTCCGGAGAAGGACCTGGTGCGGGACATCGCCCTGGTCTGCGTCGCCGATGCCGTCGTCGGGGTGTCGTTCGGCGCCATCGCCGTGGGGCTCGGCCTGCCGGTGTGGCTGCCGATGCTCCTGTCGGTGGTGGTCTTCGCGGGCGCGTCGCAGTTCATGTTCATCGGCATCGTCGCGGCGGGCGGCAATCCGGTGGCGGCGGTCGTCGCGGGCCTGCTCGTGAACGCGCGGCACGTACCGTTCGGCTTCGCGGTCGGCGACGTCTTCGGCACCGGGCCGCTCCGCCGCATCGCGGGCAGCCATCTGATGGCGGACGAGACCGTGGCCTTCACCCTCGCCCAGCGCGAACCCGAACGGCGGCGGGCGGCGTACTGGGCGTGCGGCATCGGCCTGTTCGTCTGCTGGAACGCCGGTGTCGTCCTGGGAGCTCTGGGCGGCGGCGCGGTCGGCGACACCGACGCCTTCGGGCTGGACGCGGCCTTCCCAGCCGTGCTGCTGGCCCTGGTACTGCCGTCCCTCGGCGACTCCGCGACGCGCAGGGCAGCGCTGGCCGGAGTGGCGATCGCACTCGCCGCGACGCCGTATCTGCCCGCCGGACTGCCGGTGTTGCTCGCCTTGGCCGGGGTCGGAGCGGCGCGGGCGGGCGGTCGTCGCGAGGAGCCGGACCCCGCCGTGCGGACCGGAGCGGGACGATGAGTACGGGGACGAGCCTGCTGCTCGCCACCGTCGCCCTGGGCGCGGGCACCTTCGCCTTCCGTTTCGCCGGGCCCGTGCTGCGCGCCCGCGTCACCCTCTCGCCGCGCCTGGAACGGCTGATGGCGCTCTGCGTCGTCGTGCTGCTCGCCGCCCTGGTCGCCACCTCCAGCCTCACCGAGGGCCACGGCTTCGCCGGAGCCGCCCGCCCGGCCGGGGTCGCCGTCGGCGGTCTGTGCGCGTGGCGCCGGGCACCCTTCCTCGTGGTGGTGCTCGCCGCCGCGGCCACCACGGCGGCGCTGCGACTGCTGGGCGCGAGCTGAAAACAGTACAGACGGGACGCGGGCCCCACAACCCACCGAAGCGCCCCTGACGTGGCGTCAATTCCGTTGCAGATCGTCTCGATTCGTAGCTGACAGCCGGATTCCAGATCGTGTTACGTGACATGTCTCCGTCGATTCACGCTCGGCAGTCACCGTCCGGACGGAGAGACACCCCCCCACTGGAGGACACGTGACCGGTCCGCTGTCCCGACGAGTTTCCCTACGACTGCGCACGGCGCTGCTCGGCGTGCTCACCACATGCCTGGCGTTCACCGTCGCCGGAGCCGGAGGCGGCGCATCCGCGTCCGCCGCTGACACCGGCTCCCTGCCGTTCTCGGGCGCCACGACGTCCGGCCTGCACAACACCTACGACCCCGCCGCCTTCCCGTACCTCGCCCAGGCGTTGGACACAGGCACGTCGCTGATCGAACTGGACGTGTGGGACGACTTCTTCACCCAGGAGTGGAAGGTCAGCCACTCCAGCCTGACCAGCAACGGCAACAACTGCGTGGACGCGTCCTCGCCGTCGCAGCTCTACACGGGCGGCGCGAACAAGGACCTGGAGAGCTGCCTGGACGACGTACGCGTCTGGCTCGGCGCGCACCCCGGCCACGCGCCGCTGATGATCAAGCTGGAGATGAAGGCGGGCTTCCAGGCCAACCTCGGCATGAGCCCTGCCAAGTTGGACCAGTCGATCAGCGCGCACCTCGGCAGCCTGGTGTTCAAGCCGTCCGACCTGCTGGCCAAGCCCGGCGGCGGCAGCTACGGCACGCTCGACGAGGCCGCCCAGGCGGGCAACTGGCCGACGCGGCAGCAACTCGCGGGCAAGGTGATCCTGGAGATCATCCCCGGCACCGTCGAGGAGAACAACCCGACCGACACGCTGTGGACGGACGTCGAGTACGCGAGCTACCTCAAGGGGCACGTCTCGACCGCCCAGGTCTTCCCGACCGTGCACAACGTGCAGTCGGGCGACCCGCGTTCGCGCTACTCCGACGCCTCGCTGCGCCCGTGGTTCGTGATCTTCGACGGTGACGCCTCGGCGTTCCTCAACGTCGACACGAATTGGTACGACGCGCGCCATTACCTGCTCGTGATGACCGACTCGCAGAATGTCGCGCCCGCCCTGGACGACGCGAATCCGTCCCCGGCCGACGCGCAGGCGCGGATCGCCCAACTCGCCGCGGCTCACGCGACGATCGCCTCGAACGACTGGAAGGGGCTTCCCCAGATCCAGTCGCTCGTCCTGCCGCGCGGCAACGGCTGACGGTCCTGGTTCCAGGGCCGACCGCGGCCGCGCAGCACGGCACCCCACGGCGACCGCCGGCCGTGGGGTGCCGTTCCTTCTCCGCCTGCCTTTCCCGTCCCGCTCAGACGGGGACGGCGCCGCCGAACGCGGGCGCCCGGTAGGTGTCGAGGCGGGCGGCCTTCGGCCCGGCCGCCTCCTCCCGGTGCAGGCCGCGGACCGCGGGCAGCGCCGCCGCCAGCGTCCGCGTCGACGCCTCCGTCCACGGGCCGCCGGGCACCAGCACCACGTGCCCGATGCCCAGACCGGCGAAGTGGCGGCAGTGCGCGACGAGTTCATCCGCCGACTCCTGCGGCCGCAGCCTGACGCTGACGGATGTGTCGATGTCGCCGAGCGGGCGGCCGATCTTGCGGCAGTGCACGGCGAGGATGTCGAGCTTGCGGCGGATGGTGGCGCCGCCGTTGGGCACGTCGAGCAGATTGCAGGCGTCGGCGTACCGCGCGACCAGCGGCAGCATCCGTGCCTCGCCGTTTCCGCCGATCAGCACCGGCGGGTGCGGGCCGCTGAGCGGCAGCGGACTGGGGTACGGCCTGGCCAGGTCGCAGTGCGCGCCGCGGAAGGGGCTGTCGTCGCCCGACCACATCCGGTGCGCGAGCCGCAGCACGTCCTCGATCCGCTCGAAGCGTTCGGGGGCGCCGGGCGCGGGCGGGCCCAGCGCGGCGGCCTGGTGGTCGGCGTATCCGGCGCCGATGCCGAGCCAGGCCCGGCCGCCGGACAGGACGTCGAGCGTCGTGACCGCCGTGATCAGCGGGCCGGCCGCGTCGTTGCCGACCGGGCTCGCCATGGCGCCGAGCCGCACCCGTTCACTGCGCGACGCGAGGAGTCCCAGCGTCGTGTACGCCTCCAGGACCGCCTCGTCCGGTGAGCGCGTCGGGTCGGTCCGCGTCGGGTCGGTCCGCGTCGGGTCCGTCCGCGTCAGATGGTCCGTGACCCACACCGTGTCGAGCCCGATCTCGTCGGCGGTGGCGACGACCCGCTCCAACTGCCGTGCGGAGCCGCGCGGTCCCTCGGGCCAGGCGTCGTGGGCGACACTGATACTGATCCGCATCGTCTACGCCTCCGGTCCCGGGCGGTCGCCGGTCGGACTGAGGTGGAGCGCGGCCAACCGCCATACGCCGTCGGTCTCGACGATCGTCTGCGTCACCCGGAAGTACCCGTCCGCGTCCCGCCCGTCGAAGATGCTCTGCTGGCCCTGCACCCCGGTGGCGACGGCCGCCCGCCCGTACTGACGGATCGTCACCTCGGCCCAGGTGAAGGCGTCGTGGACGAGCGCGCCGGAGGCGTAGCGGTCGAGCCACTGCTTCTTGTCGAGGACGAAGCCGCGCGGTCCCACCGCGCTGAAGTCGTCGGTCAGCAGCGCGTCCAGCGCGGTCACGTCGCCGCGCCGTTCCGCCTCGGTCCATCGGCGCGCGAAGTCCGTCAGCTCCTGCTCGTCTTCCATGGCCGTGCCTCCTCGCGAGCGGGTGCGAAAGCCCCGGCGGAGGCCGGACTCCCGGCCACCCGTGTGCCGGTCCGGGGTGCCTCACCAGACTCCCGCGTACGCCGCCGCGCCGCATCGCCCGGCGGTATGCCTCTGCCGTACTCCCCCGGTCAACCCGCCCCGCTCCCACCCGTACTCCCCGGGGAGTAACGCCCCGCCCTCGCCCTCCCCTCACCCCCTTCGCCGGGCGTCCCCGCCCCACAATTCGCTGGCCACCCCCACCGCCGCGACGGCACTGTGTCCCCATGCGAGAACCCGCCCGGCGCGTCCGCGCCCTCCACACCCCCACCACGATCACCGTCTACCAGGCCTACGCTCCCGCGATCGGCCTCCCCGCCGCCCGCGACGGCCGCTTCCCCGCCTCCTGGAGCCGGGACCGCATGACGTGGATCAAGCCGTCGTTCCTGTGGATGATGTACCGCTGCGGTTGGGGCGCCAAGGCGGGGCAGGAGACGGTGCTCGCGGTGGAGATCACCCGTGACGGATTCGAGTGGGCGCTTCGGCACGCGTGTCTGTCCCACTACTCCCCCGACGTGCACGCCGACCGGGACGCGTGGCGTCGGCAGCTCAAGCGCGCTCCCGCGCGGGTGCAGTGGGACCCCGAACGGGACGTGCGGCTGCGGCCGTTGCCGTACCGGTCGCTGCAACTCGGGCTGTCGGGCGAGGCGGTGCGGGAGTACGCGGACACGTGGATCGTGGGGATCAGGGATGTGACGCCGCTGGCGCGGGAGGTGCACCGCTTGGTCGGGGCCGGGGACGTCGAGGGGGCGGAGCGGCTGGTGCCGGAGGAGCGGGCGTATGACGTCGTGGGCGGGCTGCCGGAGCGGGTGGGCGGGAGTTCGGGTGTCTGACCCGTGGGCGGCGGTGGGCGGGGCCCGGGGCGAGGGTGCCGCCCTGTGGGTCTTCTCGGTCGTGTTCGGGCGGGTCACCGTCGGCATGGTGGCGCAATTCGCGGTGCGCTGGCGGGCGTGCGGATGCGCGGCCTCGGCGATCCGTCAGCGGGCGCGGAGACCGGGAGAGGACTACGCCGACAGCGAGGCGTGGTCGCCCATCACGATCACCGGGTGGTCGGCCGGGACGAGCGTGTGCAGGAGGTCGACCATGTGCGCCGCGGAGACGCTGACGCAGCCGTGCGTCGGGCCGCCGTGGTCGACGTGGACCCAGATGCCGCCGCCGCGGTTGGCACCGAGCGGCTGGGTGCCGTCGAGCGGGGACGTACCGGGCACGCGGTTGTAGTCGATGGCGATGACGTAGTCGAAGGCGGCGTCCAGCGGCTCGCCGTCGAAGCCGACGCCGCCCGCGCGGAAGGCGGACGAGTGGTGGTAGGGCAGCTTGGCGCCCGGATCGGCGTCGAAGCCGCCCGCGTCGCTGAGGGTGAACACGCCGATAGGGCTGTGCAGATCGCCCGAGTGGTGCTTGTCGGTCCAGCCGCGCAGGGCGTTGTGCGCGGGCCAGGCCGCGCCCGCGCTCCAGTGGCCGTCGGCGGTACGGGACCACAGGGTGACGGTGGAGTCGGCGGAGTTCTTGGCCTTGCCCGAGGCCACCAGCACCTGCCGGGTGGCGGCGGGGATCGCGGAGCGGGTCTTGGGGCCGAGGCCCGGGATCACGGTGGGCGCCTCGTCCTTGACGCTCAGGGTGCCGGGGCCCGCGGCCTTGGCGGACGCGCCGGGCACCGCGGCCTGACCGTGCCCGGAGCCGCCGTTCCTGCCGCTGTCCGCGGCGGCGGAACCCGCGCCGTGCCGGTCCATCACCACATATCCGGCGCCGACGACCGCCAGCACGACGAACGCGGCGGCGCCGATCCCGGCCCTCCGTCGCAGCACATGTTTCCGACGCCGGTGGCGGTTTCGGCCACGGCCTTCTGTGGAGCGGCTCTCAGCGAAGGAGCCCGCGGGAGCGGAAGTCATCCCGGCGATCCTCGCAAACTCAGACCCATATGCACCACCCAGGGTGACCTCTCGCCCGATTTGCCCCGCATATCCCCCACCGTCCGCACCCGCCGCGCACACCGTACGCCCTGACCGGGCGTCAGCGAAGGATCAGCGGACGGCGCGGTGGATCGCGACCAGCAGCCGCCACACGTGAGCGGCGAAGGCGTCCGGCGAAAGGTCCAGACGGCCGTGCAGCCAGTCGGCGAGCAGGCCGGTGAACACGGCCGCGGTGGCGGAGGCGGCGAGCGCGGGCGACGGGGCGCCCGCGCGGGTGCGGTCGGCGAACGAACGAGCGCGGAGTTCGTCGTGGAGGAGCGCGCCGAGCGGGCCGCCGCCGCCTTCCGCGATCAGACCGCGGTAGAGGTCGGCCCGCCCGGCCACGACGGCGAGGAATTCGGCCAGCGGGGCGGGCGGCGCGTCGGGCCCCGGCGGCGCGGTCCAGGCGTGCAGCGCGTCGGCCGCTTCCCGTACGACGTCGGCGCAGGAGTCGACCGCGAGCGCCTGGAGACCGTCGTAGTGCAGATACAGGGTCGCCCGGCCGACCCCCGCGCGGCGCGCCACCGCCGACAGGCTGACCTGGTCCAGCGGGCGCTGCGCGCACTCGTCGAGCAGCGCGGCCCGCAGCCGGGCGCGGGTCCTGAGCGTACGGGGATCGGACGTCGCGCGCCCCCCGCTCACCTCACCCGTAGCGATCACACCCCTCATCCAGCCACAAGCACCGCCGCCAGCGCCACGACCGCGGGCGCGAACTGCACAAAGAGAATCTTGCGGGACGCGGTCGCCGCGCCGTACGCACCCGCCAGGATCACACAGCACAGGAAGAACACCCGGGCCTGGAAGCCCACCGGGTCGGAGGCGATCAGGCCCCAGACGAGTCCGGCGGCCAGGAAGCCGTTGTAGAGGCCCTGGTTGGCGGCGAGCGGCGCGGTGATCCTGGCGCCCTCGTCGTCGAGCCCGTGCAGCGCACGGCCGCGCGGACCGCGCCACAGGAACATCTCCAGCACGAGCGCGTACACATGGAAGGCGGCGACCCCGCCGACCAGGATTCCCGCGACGACCTTCACGACCGTGCACCACGCCTTCCGTTGACCGGACTTACCGCTCTCCGACTTCCTGGACAACTGTACAGGAAGTCGGAAACCCCTCTCCCTGCCGGGAAGCCCGCCGGGCAGTGGCCTCTGCGCCAGGAAGTCCCCGAGGCCGGGGGGAAGTCACCGTTACGCGGTCGGCCGCACGCGGCTCACACGTCCCGCACCAGCGCCTGCGCCAGCTCGCGCGGTCGGCTCAGCGCGAGCAGATGCCCGCCGGGCAGTTCCTCGACGTCCACGCCGATCCGCTCCTTGCCCAGCCGCCGCTGGAATTCCAGCGGGAAGAAGCGGTCCTGCGCGCCCTGGAGGAAGCGGGTCGGCACATCGGGCCACGCCGTCAGCGGCCACGGCTGCGTGAAGACCCGTTCCGGCGCGCCGCCCGACGGGGCGGAGTTCATGGCCTCCTCGGTGATCTCCCGCGGCACGTCGTGGAAGAAGTCGACGCGCACGTCGAACGCGGTGTCGCGTCCCTCCTCCCGCGCGTACGCCTCGCGGGCGGCCTGCTGGCCGGTGTGGTCCCACCACTCCCCCGCCGTCTCGCCGGGCAGCGGCACCATCGCGTTGAGGAGTACGAGCCGGTCGGCGCGCAGCCGCTCGCAGGCCAGCGGCGCGGAGAATCCGGCGAGCGACAGCGCCACGAGGACCAGCGGCCGGGCCAGCCGGTCGACGTCGCCGCACGCCGCCACGATCGCGTCCGCGTAGGCGTCGAGGTCGGCGGCGCTGTCCTCGGGCAGGTCGAGCGTCACCGCCTCGTGCCCGCGGGCGCGCAGTTCCGGTACGAGCCGGTGCCAGCCCCAGGCGCGGCCGTCCGCGCCGGGGACGAGTACGAAAGTCGCCATCGTTCACGCCTGCTTTCGTCGGGGCGCGCCCGGGACACGGGCCCGCTGCTCCCCATAGGACCGCGGGCGCGGCCGAAACTCATCGCGGATCGGCGGCGGCCGTCCCCGGTCGGCCGGGCCGACGACGGCGGTTTCCGCGCCGCCCGCGTCGTCGTCCCGGCGCCGGTCACGGCCGCCGCCCTTCCCGCCCCCGACTCCGCCCTGACATACGGCGTCGGTACGTCCTCCCCGACCGGCCGGTCGGGCCCTTCGGGTGCCTCACGGGCTCACCGGCTCAGCGGCTCACCGCATCAGCGCATCACCGCCTCAGCGGCTCACCGGCTCAGCGGCTCAGCGGCTCAGCCCGAAAGTGATCCGGTACCCGGCCTCGCCCCGGCTGGTGAAGGTGCTGGTCGCGTCGTCGTCCACATACGAGTACGCGAACGGCTCGGCCTTCTTGAACACGTCCGCGTACCTCACCGGCCACTGGTCGGGCAGGCACATCGAGCGCGGCGCCCACGTGCCGCGGCAGCAGTACTGGTCGGTGTCGAAGACCCCGCAGGGCGACTCGCAACCGACCACCCGGCCACCGGACGTCACCTGGAGGGCGGCCGGACAGTCCACGGCGTGGGTGCAGCCCGCGGCCGAGCAGCCGTTCGCCGAGATCGGGTCCTTCGTCGTACCGCCGACGAGGTTGATGTACATCGGGAGGTTGGAGCCGTCGACGAGGCTGACGTCGTAGAAGTCCATCCCGTCCCACGAGTTGAGGTTGAACTCCGCCAGTGTCGCCGGGATCACCCCGTAACCGGGGCACTGGAAGCGGCCGTCGCAGTCGCCGGTCTCGCAGTGGCCGCGGCCCGAGGCGTCGAAGGAGCAGCCGGTACGGCCCCAGAAGCGGCCGTTCCAGTGGTCGGGCACGCGGACGCCGAGGGTCTGCCCAGGGCGCAGGACCCAGCCGGTGGTGGTGAGCGCGGGCCGGGCGGTCTGCTCGCCCGAGGCGAGCCAGATCGTCTGGTCCACGTCGTTGACGAAGGTGAACACCCGGGTGCCGGAACGCGGTGGGAGCTTCGCACCGGCGGGCGGCGCGGCGGTGCGCGTCGCGGTCGGCCGCGGGGGCTGCCGGGAAGCGGTCGGCTTCGGCTTCTTGGCGGCGGTCGTCGCGGAGGGGGTGACGGTCGGTGTCACGGACGGCGCGGCCGTGGTCGTGACCTGCCCCGCCGATACGGGCGCGGCGCCCGCCGTGGCCGAGGTGTCGGCCGAACCGCCGCCAGGCCGTTGGCCGGAGACCACCCAGACCGCCACGCACAGGGCCGCGACGGCCAGCGCCACCGCCGCCGACACGGCACCGCGCCGTGATCGTCCGCCGTGCCGAGCTCTGCGTCCCATCGCTTCCTCCGCGCCGTGGCCGCCGTCAATACCGTTGATGCCTGTGGCCAGCGCATCCCGTACGTCCCGCACATGCCGACTCACCGGCGATCAGGAGACGGCCGGGGAGCGGCGGGGATAACGGATTTCCGGTACGGCGAAGGCCCGACTCCGGCCGCGGGAGGGGGCGTTACGCGTAGACCCCGGCGAGCCAGCGCGTCCAGTCCGCGCCGATCCGCTCGGCGTCGGCGCCCGGCGCGAAGTCGTGCACGCTCACGCCGACCGTCGCGCCGAAGTGGTTGCGGCCGAAGAAGCGGTACATCGCCTGGTCGGTGCGGAGCCCGATGAAGTACGGGTTGCGGAAGTCGAGCACGGCCTCCACCCGTCCCGCGCCCGGCAGTTCGACCTGTACGGTCGCGCCCTCGGCCGCGTCGTCCGCCAGCCCGAGCGCGCGGGCCGCCGTCTCGAAGGCGTCGGGCGCGCCGGACGCCTTCGGGCCTTCCGCGCCGCCGAAGACGGCGATGCGGCCGGTGAAGTACCGCAGGTACTCCCGCAGGGTGTGCATGTAGAAGTCGGTGTGCTTATTCGCGCCGTCGTACTGGTTGTCCCAGTCCTCGACGAGGATGCCGCTGTGCACGTACCGCACCCATGAACCGCCGCCCTCGCGGGGCTCGATGAGGTGGTCGACCTGGTTGAAGGTCTGCACCGAGATGCCCTCGGCGTCCTCGGTGCGCCCGGTCAGCCGGTGCGGCGGGTCCCACGCGACCACGGTCCCGCCGAACGGCGCCGCGCCGCCCTCCTTGGGCTCGTACTCCATGGGCCACAACCAGCCCCCGGTACCGGTGGTGATGGCGTCCCAGACCTGCGACGGGCTGGCGTCGACCTCGAATTCACGGACGATCTCGAAGTGCTTGGACATGGTTGTTCAGAGCTCCTTGCTCCAGGGGATACGTGGATGGGGGCCGTGCGGGTGCGGGAGGGCGGACGGGCCCTACGCCTTCCGCGGCGCGTAGACGACGTGGTGGACGCCGGACGCGAACATCTCGGAGGAGACGACGGTGAACGGGGTCTGCGGCAGGCCGTCCTGGAACAGCCGCTTGCCGCGGCCGACCACGATCGGGTGCACCAGCAGGTCGAACTCGTCCACCAGGCCCTGCCCGAGCAGCAACTGCACGAGCGTCGCGCTGCCCATCACGGTGATGTTCGCGCCGTCCCGCTGCTTCAGCTCGCGGACGGCGGCGGCCGGATCTCCGCTGAGGACGGTGGAGTTGTTCCATTCGGCCTTCTCCAGCGTGCTGGAGACGACGAATTTGGCGATGCCGTTCATGTGGTCGCCGCCGGGCTGGCCGGCCATCGCGGGCCAAGCGGCGGCGAAGCCGTCGTAGGTGGTGCGGCCGAGCAACAGGGCATCGGACGCGTCCATTTGGGCGGACACGGCACCGGCCATGTCGTCGTCGAAGTACGACCCGTGCCACTCGTGGGGCGCCTCCATGACTCCGTCGGCGGACAGGAACTCACTGACGACAAGCTTCCTCATGACGCTTCCTCAGGGGGTGTGGTGGGCCGGCCGACGGCCGGTTCGACAGCGGAGGCATCGGCGCCACCGCTCGTGACGGCGGGGGCCTCGGGGGTCTTCACCGTGGGGTGCAGGGCGACGACGATCCGGTGCGGACGCCCGCCCTCGGCCTCCTCGTCGTGGTACTTGGCGACCAGCGCGGCGATGCCGCGGGTCAGTTCGTCCACGAACGCCGCGCGGTCCGCCGCCGAGCCGAAGCGGACCTCGCCGTCGAGCGCGAAGGTCGCGATCCGCTGCCGTGCCCGGTCCGCGCCCGTGATCAGCGTGCCGACGTCCCGCACCAGCCGGGCGGCGACAGCCAGCAGCCAGCGCGCCGAGAGCTGGTCGCGGAAGCGGGCCGGATCGGGCTGCACGGCGGCCAGCGCCATCGGCGAGATCACGTACGAGGCCGCGGTCGCCCGCATCAGCCGCTCGGTGACATTGCCCTTCTTGCGCTCGCCCGACAGCTCGACCAGGCCGTGCTTCTCCAACGCCTTGAGGTGGTAGTTCACCTTCTGCCGCGGCAGCCCCACCCTCGCCGCGAGCATCGTCGCCGATGCCGGGCCAGCCGCCAGCTCGGCCAGCAGCCGGGACCGTATCGGGTCCAGCGACGTCGCCGCCGCTTCGGGGTTCTCGATCACGCTCACGTCCAACATGGCTTCAGCGTCTCACCGAAAACTTTTTTTGTCCAGACGCATTCTCTTGTCGGTGGGCAAGCGGCCTTCGGCGCGGGTATCGGTCGGGCTGATGCAGGCACTGGCCGGTCCCATGGGGGCAGGGCACTGCCCGGTCCCATGGGAGGCGCCGGACGGTCCCACCAGCGGCTCCGGCGCGCGGTGAAGGTCCGCGCGGTGCCGGTCCGCGCGGGGTCAGTGCCGCGCGGGATCAGTGCCGGGTGGGGTCAGTGCCGGGTGGGGGCGGCGTCGCGGAGTGCTTCGGCGACGACGGCTTCGAGGCGGGTGTGGTGGGCGCCGCGCCAGTAGACGCGGCCGCAGGAGGCGCACGCGGCGAAGACGTCGTAGGAGCGTTCGGTGCCGCCCTCCAGGCGGTCGCGGACGGACTCCTTGTCGGCGGGGGTCAGCAGGCCGTTGCAGGCGACGCAGCGGGTCCAGGGCGCGAGGTCGGGCGCGAACCGCTGGAGGATGTCGCGCAGTTGGTCGGCCGGGCGGTCGCTGTAGACGTACGCGCCCGCCCACAGTTCGCGGCGGCGCAGCAAGCCCCGGTCGCGCGTGAGCATGACCCTGCGGTCGCTCGCCGAGAGCGCGGCGAGCGCCGGGTCGCCGATGTCCTCGTTCTCGTACGCCGCGTCGACCCCGAGCAGCCGCAACCGCCGCGCCAGCGTGCCGAGATGGACGTCGAGCAGAAAGCGCAGCGGCGCGCCCGGCACCTCCTGCGGCCGTACGACCGCGTGGACCCGTACCGCCTCGCCCGGCGCCGGGACGTGCGCGTTCGGGACCGCGCGGCCGTCGACGGACAGCCCGCCGACCTCGGTGAGCGGCACGCCCAGCGACTCCACGACGTGCCCGAGCGACGACGTGCCGTCGGTGACCACGGTGCAGGGTTCCTCGCGGCGCCGGTCGGCGGCCACGAAGAGGTGCAGCTCAGCCGGGATACTGACGGTGATGTGCGGTCCGTTCACGGACTCAGCATGCCATCGCCCACCGGGCCCGGCCACGGAGTTCCGCGCCGCTCGTCAGTGACTTGGAGACGGTGGAGCCGGGGGTGTGACGCGCGCGCCGCGCCGCCGTGGCCTAGATGTCGTAGGTGACCGTCACCGGGGCGTGGTCGCTCCAGCGCTGGTCGTAGCTCGCGGCGCGCTCGACGACGGCGGTGGTGGCCGCGGCGGCGAGGGCTTCGGTGGCGACCTGGAGGTCGATGCGCCAGCCGGTGTTGTTGTCGAACGCCTGGCCGCGCATGGACCACCAGGAGTAGGGGCCCTCGACGTCGGGGTGGAGGCGGCGGACGACGTCGGTCCAGCCCGCGGGGCCGAAGAGTTCGGTCAGCCAGGCGCGTTCCTCGGGGAGGAAGCCGGCGGATTTGCGGTTGCCGCGCCAGTTCTTCAGATCCGCTTCCTGGTGCGCGATGTTCCAGTCGCCGCAGACCAGGGCATGGGTGCCGGTTTCGGCGGCGTGGTCGCGGAGCGCGCCGAGGTGGACGGCGAAGTCCTTCATGAAGCGCTCCTTCTCCGCCTGGCGCTCGGTGCCGACCTCGCCGGAGGGGAGGTAGAGGCTGCCGACGGTCAGACCGGGTCCGGTGCCGGGCAGGTCGACCTCCAGGTAGCGGCCGGCGGCGGCGAATTCGGTGGCGCCGAAGCCGACGCGGACGGCGCTGGGCTCCTCGCGGGTGTACAGCGAGACACCGGCCCGGCCCTTGGCGGAGGAGGGCGCGTGGAAGGCGTGCCAGCCCGCCGGGTCGCGCAGCTCGACGGTGAGCTGGTCGGGCTCCGCGCGGACCTCCTGGAGGCAGACCACGTCGGCTTCGGTCTCCTCCAGCCAGGTCAGGAAGCCTTTCTTGGCGGCGGCGCGGAGTCCGTTGACGTTCACGGTGGTGACGGTGGTCGACATGCGCTGGACGATACCGGGGCTGGTCGGCGGGACCGCTTCGGTATCCCCCGTCCGCACGTGCGTACGACCGCGCACGTACGATATCGGGCGTGGAGATCAGAACGACGCGTTACGACCACCCCGACGCGGTGAAGCTCAACGACCTGGTGCAGCAGGAGTACGTGGAGCGGTACGGCGACGGGGACTCGACCTTCATGGACGCGGCCCATTTCGACCCGCCGCGCGGGCTGTACCTGCTGGCCTACGACGAGGACGGGCACGCCGTGGCCAGTGGCGGCTGGCGCGCCCAGGACGACTCGCCCGACGGGCACGCGGACGGCGACGCGGAGATCAAGCGGATGTTCGTGGTGGCGCGGGCGCGCGGGCGCGGTCTCGCCCGCGCGATCCTGGCCGAGCTGGAGCGGACGGCCGCGGCGGCGGGCAGGACCCGGATGGTGCTGGAGACCGGTCAGCGGCAGCCGGAGGCCATCGCGCTGTACCGCTCGTGCGGCTACCTGCCGGTGCCGAAATTCGGCTACTACCGGCACGACGAGCTGAGCGTGTGCCTCGGCAAGCCGCTGGTCACGCCGCCGGGCCCGTAAGCCGCCGGTCCAAACCGCCGGTCCAAGCCGCTGATCGCACCGCACCCGCGCGTACCCCACGGATCGCGGCGCCCCGCACGAGGTCCCGGCGTCAGCGCCCGCCCCTGTTGCGGCCGCCGCGCCGCAGGTACATCCCGGCCAGCGCGCCGACGATGAAGCAGCCGAGCAGCGCCATCCACAGCGGCATCGTGACCTCGGGGATCAGCAGCCGGATCTTGACGTCGCGGGTGTTCTCGAAGATGAAGATCAGGGCGAGGACCGCGAGCACGGCCACGGTCACCCGGCCCGGGGTCACCAGCGAACCGAACCTGCTGTCGCTCGGCGGCTTCTCGGTGCTCACCACGCTCACCTGCTCCCGGTTCGGCGCTGTCCCCTTGCGTTCATGATCGGTGCGGGGGCGCCGGGGCGGGCTGCGGACTACTCCGAACGGGTGAGCGCGTCCGATGTGTGCGCCTGTGCGCTCACCTGCGTGCTCGCGTACGGGCTCCCCTGTGTGCTCGCCTGGGCGCTCGCCGCCAGCAGGCGCAGCGCCGCCTCGTCCGGGGTGCCGGGCGCCGCGCTGAACAGCAGCAGCCGGTGGCCCGAGCCGTCGCCGGTCCGCAGCATCTCGAAGGCGAGGTCGAAGCGGCCCACCACTGGGTGGTGGAAGGTCTTGGTGCCGGTGGTGCAGTTGCTGACCGGGTGGCGGGACCACAGGGCGGCGAATTCCGGACTCTTCATGGACAGCTCGCCGACGAGTTCGGCGAATCCGCGGTCGTCGGCCGCCTCGCCCACCGCCAGCCGCAGGGAGGCGACGGCGCGCCGGGCCTCCTCGTCCCAGTGCGGGTGCAGTTCCCTGGTGTGCGGGTCGAGGAAGAGCATCCGCTGGGCGTTGGGGCGGTCGGCCGGGCGGTCGGGCGCGTCGGGGTCGAGGTGGCCCGCGGTGAGGGCGTGGCCGAGCGCGTTCCAGGCCAGGACGTCGTAGCGGCGGCCCATCACGACGGCGGGCACCGCGTCCATGGCGGCGATGAGCTGCCGCGTGGCGGGCCGTACGGTCTCGGCCCGCTGCGGGGCGCGGCGTCCCGCGCGGCCGGGGCGCGCGAGGTGGCGCAGGTGGGCGCGCTCGTCGTCGGTGAGCCGCAGCGCGGTGGCGAGCGCGTCGAGCACGGCCTGCGAGGCGTTGGCGCTCTGGCCCTGTTCGAGCCGTGTGTAGTACGCGACGCTGACGCCCGCGAGCTGGGCCAGTTCCTCGCGACGCAGGCCCGGTACGCGGCGCCGGGCACCGTACGGGACGACGCCGACGTCCTCGGGGCGCAGCCGCGCCCGCCGGGTGCGGAGGAATTCGCCCAGTGCGGAGGGGGTGCGCGCGGTGCCGTCCATGCGTCCAGTCTGCCCCGGCGCCCGGCGCGGAGCCTGACCCTGCCGGTGGTAGGCACCGCCGAGGTACGTACGGCCCGCGTAGGCACCGCCCGCGTACGAAGAACGGGGGTCTGGGTACGGGCCGCGCCGCCGACGAGCCTTCCGTGGTGACCGCACCACCGCTATGGAGGGCCGCAGGATGACGCCACCGACACCGACACCAGCACCCACACCTACACCCGCACCCACGCCGGCATCCGCACCGGCACCCGCACCCACACCGGCATCCGCATCCGCACCGACGACGGGTGCGGGCCGCGCGGCCGGGACGGGGAGAGCGCGGACGGACGGGGCCGGGGCACCGGACACCGCCCCGAGGTCCGGCCCGCCGCCGATGAGCGCGCGGCAGCGCTGGACGCTGATGCTGCTGCTGGGCGCGCAGTTCATGATCGCGGTGGACTTCTCGATCCTGAACGTGGCGCTGCCGGTGGTCGGCCGCGGTCTCGGCTTCTCGCTGGCGAATCTCCAGTGGATCGCGACGGCGTTCGCGCTGGCCGCCGCCGGATTCACGCTGCTGTTCGGCCGGGTCGCGGACCTGTTCGGGCAGCGCCGGGTGTTCCTGGCCGGGATGGCGGTGCTCGGGGTGTCGTCGCTGGCGGGCGGGCTGGCGACGGATCCGGCGATGCTGCTGGCGGCGCGGGTCGCCCAGGGGCTCGCGACAGCGGCCGTGACCCCGGCCGGGATGGCGCTGCTGACCACGTCGTTCCCGCAGGGGCCGCTGCGGGACCGGGCGCTCGGTCTGAACGGGGCGCTGATGTCGGCCGGTTTCACGGCGGGCGCGGTGCTCGGCGGGGTGCTGACCGACCTGCTGAGCTGGCGCTGGGCGTTCTTCGTCAATGTGCCGGTGGCCGCCGTGGTGCTGCTCGCGGCGCCCGCGCTGATCGCCGAGAGCCGCCCCGCCGCGCGGCCCCGGCTCGACGTGCCCGGCGCGGTGACCGTCACCGGCGGGCTGCTCGCCGTCGTCTACGGCTTCACGTCGGCGGGCGAGCGCGGCTGGCTCTCCCCGGTGACGCTGACCGCCCTGCCGGTGGGCGCGGCGCTGCTGGCCGCCTTCGTCGCGGTGGAGCGGCGGGCCCCGGCGCCGCTGGTGCCGGTACGGTTCCTGCGCCGCCGGTCGGTGGTGTGGGGGAACGCGGCCGGGCTGATCGCCTTCGTGACGGAGACGTCGCTGGTCTTCCTGATGACGCTCTACCTCCAGAAGGTGCTGGGGTTCTCGGCGCTCGCGACCGGTCTCGCCTTCGGTGTGCTGGGGGCGGGCACCGTCGTGGGCGGGGTGCTCGGGGCGCGGGTGATCGGCCGGATCGGCACGCGGCCGACGCTGATCGTCGGCGGCGGGGTCCAGGCGGTCGCCACCGCGTCGCTGGTGCCGCTCGGGGAGGGCCGCGGATGGCTGGGGCTCCTGCTGGCGGCGACCTTCGTCGGCGGTGTCGGCAACATGCTGGCGATCGTCGGCTTCATGGTCACCGCGACGTCCGGGCTGCCGGACGAGGAGCAGGGTCTGGCCACCGGCCTCGCCACGATGACGCAGCAGATCGGCATCACGCTGGGCATCCCGGTGATGAGCGCGGTCGTCACCGCCCGCGCGGGCGCGGCCTCGTCGGCGGCGCCGCACGTACTCCTCGGCGGGATCTCGCTCGCCGTACTGGTCAACGCGGCCCTGGTGGCGGCGGGTGCGGTGGCCTCCGCGCTGTTCCTGCGGTCGCCGAAGGGGCGTGAACCCGTCCGCGCGCGGGGGTGACGGGGAGGGCGGGGCGCGGGGGCGCGCGGGGACACGGACGGGTGGCGGGGCACGGGGGCACGGGCAGAAACGGGTGACGGGGCACGGGGGCGGCGAAGGGTGACCAGGGCCGGCCGCGGGCCCCTGCCCCGTACGTCCGTCATGGACTCGCCCGCCGCGCCCCCTGCTGGCAGCATCGGACGCATGGACCACAGGCACCGCTCGGACCGCAGGGACGTCCTCACCGACCTCAGGGAACCGCCGGTGCTCGGGGCGGGCGACTACACCTTGCGCCCGTGGTCGATGGCCGACCTGCACACGGTGCGCGAGGCGTCGACGGACCCGCTGATTCCGCTGATCACGACCGTGCCGCCGGTCTACAGCGACGCCGAGGGGATCGCCTTCGTCGAGCGGCAGTGGGGACGGCCGGCGGCGGGCCGCTACCCGATGGTGATCGCGCGGGCGTCCGACGGGTGCGCGGTCGGCAACGTGGGGCTCGACATCATCAGCGCGGACCGCGCCACGGTCGGCTACTGGGTGCTCGCCTCGGCGCGCCGCGCGGGCGCCGCAGGTTCGGCGCTGAAGGCGATCACCGAGTGGGGCCTGCACGAACTGGGCATCGCACGGCTCGACTTGTACGCCGAGCCGTGGAACACCGGCTCGCTGCGCACCGCGGAGAGCGCCGGTTACCAGCGCGAGGGGCTGCTGCGCGACTGGGCGCGCGTCGGCGGGGAGTTGAAGGACGTGGTCATGTACGCAGCTCTTCGTACACCGCGATGACGCTGCGCGCCTGCTGCTCGACCTGGTCGGCGATCGGCACCCAGCGCGGCCGGTAGGCGCTCTCGTACGCCGCGCACCACTCGTCCACCAGGCGCGTGACGCGGGGGACGTCGGCGACGCGGCGGAGCATCGCGGCGGCGCGCAGCGGGACGCGCTGCGCGTAGACCTCGATGCTGGTGACGCGCGCGGTGGTCATCGGCGGTAGCGGGAGCGCGCCGGGCGGGCGCACGGCGGGGTCCCAGTCGGCGGACAGCCGGGGGCCGATGCCGACGAGTTCCTTGACGGTGCGCAGCATCGGGGAGTCCGCGCCGACCAGGCGCGGGTCGAGGTGGTCCAGGACCCGGGCGACGCGGGGCAGGTCGCGGCGGAGTGCCGCGCCCGCGACGCGCAGCGCGTGGTCGGGCGCGGGGTGCGGGGAGATGTCGGCGGTACGGTCGCAGGCCCACATGGGCACTTCGACGACGGCGGTGACACCGTCGTAGCGGCGGGCGTGCGCCCAGGTGGAGTTGGCGCCGTCGCCGACGGTCGCGGGGTCGCCGTCCGGCGGCATCACATAGACGCCGGGTCCCGGGCTCGGCCACTGGAAGGCGTCGGAGGACCCGCTCTCCAGCGGGATGTCCAGCTCGGCGGCCGACTTGCCGATCCGCGCGGGCACGCCGGGGATGTCGCTGGTGAGCTGCACGAAGCTGCCGCCCACGTCGATGCCGTGCAGCGAGCACTGCAACACCGGTCGCAGCGCGTCCAGTACGCCGAGCAGCGCGCGGGTCTCGGGGAGCGACGCGTCGGGGGCTCCCGGCGGCGGCAGCCATTCGGGCTGTTCCGCCGCGCACGGCCGGAAGAAGTGCTCGTAGTGGCCGCGCAGGGTGTAAGGCCCGCGCAGCCAGGGCTCGTTGAGCACCGCGCCGTCCGGGTCGATGCAGAGCAGGAAGTGCCAGGCGGTGCCGTCGCCGTGGCCGCCCTCGCGCTCGGCGGCGAGCTGGTACGCGAGCCGGAGCACCGTGGCACCGCCGACCGCCGCCTCGTTGGCGTGCGGTCCCGCCACCACGAGCGCGTTCCGCTCGCTCCCGCCCTCCGCCTGATCCACCGTCAGCATGAGCAGGGGCCGCCCGGCCCGCGACCGGCCGACCGCCCGCAGTCGGCACAGTCTCGGATATCGCAACGTCAACAGCCGTGCGCCCTGGATGACTTCGGCCGTCGTCGGATAGTGCTCTCTCGCCACCGCATTCCCCCAGAAGCCGAAGCGCGTACTGGCTGCGACTGCGTGACGACGTCGGGTACAGCCCCCACATGACCCCGTCCACCACGGCCGTCGGGCGGCTTCGGTGACGGCGGCACAGAGCGTGCGCGTATCGCGGGTGCCGAAGGGGCCACTGCTGAACGGCCGGGCAAGCACTAAGTACGACACGGCGGCGGCAGGGTGTCAACGGTGCTACCGCAGGTGTTCCGGCGCACAACGGCGCCCGTGACGATGATCAGTGCGGCGGCTCCGTACGCGGTTGCCTGGAGCACGTTTCCATGGGCACCGGCGCCCATCGCGTTCCCGGTGTAGAGGGCGAGTCCGGCCAGCGGTACGGCCAGCCACTCCCAGCGGCCGTCGAGCGCGACGAGGGCGACGACCGACAGCGCGTACCAGTAGTAGGAGGGTGAGGTCAGCAGCAGCGCGGTGCCGGTCACGAGCAGGGCCCCGCTCCACGGCCGGTTCCGGTCCCCACGCCGCAGTACGTACACCACCACCGCGAGGACGGCCGCGATCGCGGCCGGGCCCGCCGCACCGTCCGGCAGCACCAGCCGCAGCAGGGCGAAGCGCCGTACGCTGCCCGGCTCGTATCCCTCCTCCTGGAGGTACCCGGGCAGGTAGCCGAGCACCCCGCCGCCGGACGCGACGACGTACGGCAGATAGGCGAGAACGATTACGGCGACGGCGGGGAGCAGGACGCGGAGCGCCTCGCGCGGGGTGCGGCGGGCGAGCGCGCCGGGCACGGCGAGGCCGGGCAGCAGCTTCACCGCGACGGCGGCGCCCAGCAGCGCGCCGCGGCGCACGGGCCGCGCGGTCGCGCCGAGCGCGAGGACGGTCAGGAGCACGCCGAGGGTGTCGATGTGCGCGTCGTTGACAGCCGCCACGGGCACGATCGGGCACCACGCCCACAGGGCGGCGCGGCGGGGGTCGGCGTCGCGCCGCCGCAGCGCCAGGAGCAGCGCGCCCGTGGTCGCCGCGGCCAGCAGCGCGCCGCCGGCCTGCATCGGCTTGTACCGGGTGCCCGGCGGCGACAGCGCGTGCACGGCGAGGAACCAGCCCTCGGCGACGGGCGGGTAAATGGTGTGCACGGAGGGCCGGTTGATCCGCGTGCAGTCACCGGCGGTGGTGGGGATCTGCGTCCAGTCCGCGCAGTGGCCGTCGGCCTGGCGGGGGAAGAGCCATGGCTCCCGCAGCCGTTCGAGCTCCGGCGCGTTCGGCGGGTACGCGTACGGCGAGACACCCGACGCCTGCACCGCGCCGTCCCACGCGTAGCGGTACATGTCGTTGCTGGTGCGGGGGGCCGTGGCCAGGCCGGTCAGGGCGAGAGCGACGCCTCCGGCGGCGACGAGGACGGTCGCGGCGCGGCGCGGCACCTTGCGGAGCACGAGGAGGGCCGCCGCGAACAGGGCCCACGCGGCGGCGTACCAGTACGGCAGGCGGTCCGGACGGCCTTCGGTGCCGCCGACGGCGAGGGTCGCCGCGACGACGGCGACGAGCGCGGTGAGGAGCAGGGCGACGAGAGCGGTCGCCGGTCGGCCGCGGCGCGGGGGCGCGGTGTCGGCGCCGCTTGGGCGGGTGGTGCCGGCGGCGGCCCGGCGGGGGGCGGCGAGGAGCGAGGTACGGATTCCCACAGGTCACACGCTCGCATCCGGTCGTGGCGAGCGGGAGCCGAACCGCTGCGACGTACGCGTTCCGTAAGGAGTCGCGCGCTCCTGCGGGGGCCTCGGCGGGGGTGAGATGGCCTCATGACCGATACACCTCCTCCACCTCCCGCACGGCCCGCCCCGCGGGCCCCGAAGCCTCACGCTCGGCCCGCGGGGGTGCTGTTTCCGGCGTGGGCGCGGGTGGGGCCGCTGCGGGAGGGCGCGTTCAGGGGGCGGCTGCACGACGCGCGTACGGCGGTGTCGCTGGGGCGGGTGCTGGGGGCGGCGCTGGTCGTCTGCTTCGTGACCGGGCTGGTCAGCCACTACTTGCAGCAGCCGCCGAGCTGGGCGGTGAACCACCTTCCCAGCCGCCCGAGTTGGGGCTACCGGCTGACCCAGGGCACGCATGTGGCGACCGGCATCGCCGCGATCCCGCTGGTGCTGGCGAAGCTGTGGACGGTCTATCCGCGGCTGTTCGCCTGGCCGCCGCTGCGATCCGTACTGCACGGCCTCGAGCGGCTGTCGATCCTGGTCCTGGTCGCGGCGACGCTGCTGCAACTGGTCACCGGCCTGCTCAACACCGTGCAGTGGTACCCCTGGCCGTGGAATTTCCGTCCGGCCCACTGGGCGCTGGCGTGGGTCGTGGTGGGCGCGCTGGCGCTGCACATCGCGGTGAAGGCGCCGGAGATCGCGGCGCACTGGTGGCGCCGCTCACCGGGCACGCTGCGGCTGCCCGCCGCCGACGGCCGGGACCGGCGGGCCTTCCTGGCCACGGTGGGCGCGGCGGTCGGCGCCGTGACGGTGACGACCGTCGGGCAGAGCCTCACCCCGCTCAAGGACCTCGACCTGCTGGCCCCGCGCCACCCCGACCACGGCCCGCAGCACCTGCCGGTGAACCGTACGGCCGCCGCCGCGGGCATCACGGCGGCGCGCCTGGCCGACTGGCGTCTGTCCGTACGCGGCCCGCGCCCGTACGAACTGACGCTGCCTCAACTGCGCGCGCTGCCACAGCGTTCCGTGGTGCTGCCGATCGCCTGCGTCGAGGGCTGGAGCAAGAACGCGCACTGGTCGGGCATCCGGATCCGCGACCTCCTGGACCGCGCGGGCGCTCCGTACCACGCGCGGGTCCGCGTCGTCTCGCTCCAACAGCACGGCGCCTACGCCGTGATGGAGATGGGCGACCTCTACGCCCGGGACCCGCTGACCCTGTTGGCGCTGTCCCTGAACGGCGACGTCCTCTCCCCCGACCACGGCTTCCCCGCCCGGATCATCGCCCCCAACCGGCCGGGCGTCCTCCAGACCAAATGGGTCACCCGTCTCGAGGTGCTGACATGAGACGCCCCACCGCCGTACGCCCGGCGACCCTCCTGCGGTACGGCGTCGGCGCCGTCGGCCTCGCCGGTATGGCCTTCGGCGCGACGCTGCTTCTGACGGACCCTCATATCTCGGACTGGCCCGCGGTGGTGGAGTGGCTCGTGGGCGCCGTCGTGCTCCACGACGGTGTCCTGGTCCCCGCCGTCCTCGCTCTCGGCGCCCTGGCCGCGACCCGCCCCGGCCTCCGTCCGCGGTGGCCCTTCGTCGTCGCGGGCAGCCTCGTCCTGATCGCCCTGCCCGTGCTCCTGCGCCCGCGCCCGACCGCCAACCCGTCCGTCCTCCCCCTGGACTATCCGCGCGGCCTCGCGATCGCGGTGGGTACGGTCCTGGCCCTCGCCCTGTGCGGGGCGGTCGGCCGCCGGGGGTGGGCGCGGCGGCGCGAACTGGGGCGGAGGGTACGCGGTGCGGGTCCACGGCTGAGAGCGGCCGGGAGGGCGGGGGTGGCCGCGGTGGGACGCACGGCGCGCGGGCGGCGCCGCTGACCTCGTGTTCCGGCCCCGGGACCGCGCCTTCGAGCGGCCCGGCCCCGGGGAGTCCAGGATGGGGGCATGACGGTATTCCCCGATGTCCCCGGCGTCTGGCACGGACGGTCCGGTTTCCGGCTCATGCCCACCGACCCCTTCCACGAGGCCCCCGCCGGCGCCCGGGTCGTCCTCGGCGCCGCCGGTCACCTGGCCTGCGTCACCTACACCTGGCAGCACCCGGACGACGGACCGCAGGACGGCATGCTCACCGTCGGCGCGACCGACGAGAACACCCGGCTCACCGCGCTGTGGGCGGACTCCTGGCACCAGCAGCCTGCCCCGCTGCTGATGCACGGCACGCCCGGACCGCACGGCATCGACGTCGAGGGCGAGTACGCCGAGGGGTGGATCTGGCGCATCGCGGTCGACGCGGGTGAGCCCGGCACGCTGCGGATCCGTATGGACAACGACATCCCGTCCGGCCGCTACCGGGTCATGGAGGCCACGCTGACGCCGAGTTGACGTACCGGGCTCCGTGTCGGGACGCCGCTGCGCGAGCCGTCACCCTCCTACCGCACGCTGACCAGAGCGGCGAAGCGGCGGCCCGACGTCGACCACTCCTCCGCCACCGACCAGCCGGTGGCGCGCGCGGCGGCGCGCAGCGCGAGGGGGCCCAGGCGGGCCCACGGGAAGTCGCGGCCCTGCCGTCCGTGGGCGTCCTCGACGCGTACGGTCACCCGCTCGTCCACTTCGTGCGGCGCGGCCTCGGCGAGCAACCGGCCCCCGGGGGCGAGGAGTTCACGGACGCGCGCGAGGAGGGTGTGCGGGTCGCCGCCGATGCCGATGTTGCCGTCGGCGAGCAGCGCGGTGCCCCAACGGCCCTCCGCGGGAAGGCGGTCGAAGACCGAGCGGCACAGGACCGCGCCGCCCGCGCCCTTGGTGCGGGCCACGGCGGCGGGGCTCACGTCGAGCCCGAGGACCGGCACCCCGTACCCGGCGACGGCGGCCACCAGCCGCCCGGGACCGCAGCCGATGTCCAGCACCGGGCCACGGCAACGGCGCAGCATCGTACGGTCGGCGGCGTCCGGCGGCGCGCACCAGCGCTCGACCTCGAGCGGCAGCAGCCAGCCGTCCTCCCGCCGCAGGAACAGCGGCCCGCGCCCGCTGACCAGGGCGCGCGCGTACGGATCGCCGCCCCAGGTGGTCGCGGTGGCGGACCGCGCGACGGGTACGGAGGTGGTCACCGGGCGGCACCAGCGGGGGCTGGAGCGGCGGGCGCGGCGGCGGTGGCGGCGGGACGGCTCATGGGGGCGAGGCGGCGCCAGGCCGCGGCGAAGTGCGTGGCCGGTGCCAGGGCGGCGACGTCGGCGGCGTCGGACGGGGTGTCGACGTCCCGCAGCAAGGGGAGGTCGTGGACGCGGAGTCCGGCGGAGGTGAGGCGGGCACGCTGGACGGCGCCCGTGTGCGGGGTGGACATGGGGACGCCGAGGAGGAGGTCGGGGCGGGCGGGTTCGGCGAGGCCGAGCGCCCAGAAGCCGCCGTCGGCGGCGGGTCCGAAGACGGCGTCGCGGGTGTCCCACGCGTCCGGCCGCAGCGCGGACTCCAGCAGGGCGGCGGTGAGTTGGGGGGTGTCCATGCCGACCAGCAGCGCGGGTCCCTTGCACAGGGCGAAGGCCCCGGCCAGCCGTTCGTCCAGGCCGCTGCCGGTCTGCGGTGCGACCTCGTAGCCGTCCGGCAGCCACGGTCCCGCAGCGCCGTCCAGGACCAACACCCGTCGGCTCACGGGGAGTTCGAGGCCCGCGGCCAGAGTGTCCCGGAGCGCCGCCTCGGCCAGGACGGCGGCCTCGGCGGCCGTGCAGTACGGCGTCAGACGGGTCTTGACGCGCCCGGCCACCGGCGACTTGGCGATCACCAGCAGCGTCGTCGCGGCCTTCATCGGGCACCCGCCGTAACCGTCGAGTCGGTGCCCGCGGTGGCGTGACCGGCCGACTCGCTGCCGACCGTCGCGTTCCCGGCCATCTCGGTACCGGCTCTCCCGTCACCGGCCATCTCGGTACCGGCTCTCCCGTCACCGGCCATCTCGCCACCGGCTCTCCCGTCACCGGCTCTTTCGTTCAGCACCGCCGTCATGTCGCGGACCGCGTGCCAGGTGCCGCGCCAGGTGCCGGTGACCTTGGAGCGGCCGGTGCGCGGCGCGTACGGGACGGGGGTCTCGCGAATCCGCCAGTCCGCGTCGGCGGCGCGGACCACCATCTGGAGCGGGTAGCCGGAGCGGCGGTCGGTGAGGGCGAGCGCGAGCAGGTCCTCGCGGCGGGCGGCCCGCATCGGGCCGAGGTCGTGCAGGCGCAGACCGGTGCGGCGGCGCAGCAGCCGGGCGAGCTGGAGGTTGGCCAGCCGGGCGTGCGGCGGCCAGGCGCGGAAGGTGGTGGGGCGGCGGCGGCCGAGCACCAGGTCGGCGGCGCCGTCCAGCACCGGCCCCGCAACGGTCGGCAGCAGCGCCGGGTCGAGGGAGCCGTCGCAGTCGCAGAAGCAGACGACGTCGGCGGTCGCGGCGAGCAGTCCGGCGTGGCAGGCGGCGCCGAAGCCGCGTACGGGCGCGTGCACGACGTACGCGCCGTGTTCCGCCGCGATCCGGGCGGAGCCGTCCGTGGAGCCGTTGTCCACGACGATCGCGCGCCAGCCGGGCGGGACGCGGTCCAGCACCCAGGGCAGGGCGGCGGCCTCGTCGAGGCACGGCAGGACGACGTCCGCGACGGCGGGGGGACGGGGGCCGGGGCGGGAGCCGGCACGGACATCGGGGCGGGCGTCCGGGCGGAGGTCGGCCGGGACGGCGGACCGGACGTCACCGGGGACGCCGGGGACGCCGGGGACGCCGGGGACGCCGGCCACGGTGGGCGATGGCTTGGTCACACGGATCACCCTACGGAGACGCAAGGGACATAACGGACCCGCGATCCTTACGAAACACGGACGGCACCGCTCCCCGGCCTCCGGCCCGGCGTCACTGTCCGTGGCGGGTGTCAGACTCGACAGCATGACCAGCCCCACCGTGCCCGCCGCCCCGGCCCCGCGCCGCCGGGTCCTCGTCGTGGACGACGACCCGACCGTCGCCGAGGTCGTCGCGGGCTACCTCGACCGGGCGGGCTTCGCCGTCGAGCGCGTCGCCGACGGCCCCTCCGCCGTCGCCCGCGCCGCCGCCCTCCGGCCCGATCTGGTCGTCCTCGACCTCATGCTGCCCGGCATGGACGGCCTCGAGGTCTGCCGCCGTATCCGCGAGAACGGACCCGTGCCGGTCGTCATGCTCACCGCCCGTGGCGACGAGGACGACCGCATCCTCGGGCTCGAAGTCGGCGCGGACGACTACGTGACCAAGCCGTTCAGCCCTCGCGAGCTGGTGCTCCGCGTCGAGTCCGTCCTGCGCCGCGCGGGCAGCCCGCCCGACCCCGCCTCCGCCCCCGGCGCGTGGCTGCGCTCCGGCTCCCTCGCCCTCGACCCGGCCGCCCGCCGCGCCACCCGCCACGGCGCCGAACTCCCCCTCACCATCCGCGAATTCGACCTCCTCGCCTTCTTCCTCCACCACCCGGGCCGCGTCCTCGGCCGCGAGGAACTCATGCGCCGCGTCTGGGGCTGGGAATTCGGCGACCTCTCCACCGTGACCGTCCACGTCCGCCGCCTCCGCGAGAAGATCGAGGCCGACCCCGCCCGGCCCCGCCTGATCACCACCGTCTGGGGCGTCGGCTACCGCTTCGACCCGTCCGACGACCCGGCGGACGACCCCACGGACGACCCGGTGGGCGACCGGGACATGGGCGCGGCCCCGGCATCGGGCGGGGGACACGATGCGTGACGTGGTGCTCATCGCCGCCTACGCGGCGGCCGGGGCGGGGGCGGCCGGGGTGCTCGGAGCGGTCGCGCTGCGGCTGCTGCGGCACCGGTCGGTGGCGTTGTCGCTCGCCGTGGTCGCCGTCGTGACGGTGGCGGCGATGCTCGCGGGGACGCTGTCGGTGGCGTGGGCGATGTTCCTGTCGCAGCACGACCTGGGTGTGGTCACAACGGTGTGCGGGATGGCGGCCGTGGTGTCGCTGGGCGTCACGCTGCTGTTGGGGCGGCGGGTCGTGGCGGGCAGCCGCGCGCTGGCCGCCGCCACGCGGGCCTTCGGCGACGGCGACGCCTTCGCCGCTCCCGCGCACGCGCCCACGGCCGAACTCGCCGAACTCGGCCGCGAGTTGGCCGTCACCAGCGCCAAGCTGGCCGACTCGCGCCAGCGCGAGCGCGCCCTTGAGGCGTCGCGCCGCGAGCTGGTCGCGTGGATCTCGCACGACCTGCGGACGCCGCTCGCCGGGCTGCGGGCGATGACCGAGGCGCTGGAGGACGGCATAGCGGAGGACCCGGCCCGCTACCACAAGCAGATACGGGCCGAGGTCGACCGGCTCAGCGGCATGGTCGGCGACCTCTTCGAACTCTCCCGCATCCAGGCGGGCGTTCTCGCCCTCTCCCCCACCCGCATGTCGATGTACGACCTCGTCGGCGACGCCATAGCGGGTGCCAATCCGCTGGCGCGCGAGCACGGTGTACGGCTGGTCGGCGACGGGGTCGAGCCGGTGCCGGTGGAGGTCGACGGCCGTGAGATGACGCGGGTCCTGGCCAACCTCCTGGCCAACGCCATCCACCGCACCCCCGCGGACGGCACCGTCGCCGTTTCCGCTCGGCGCGACGCCGCTTCCGGCTCCGTCGTGCTCTCCGTCACCGACGGCTGCGGCGGCATCCCCGCCGATGACCTTCCCCGCGTCTTCGACACCGGGTGGCGCGGGACCGGGGCGCGGACGCCTCCGGCGGGGGCGGGGCTCGGGCTCGCCATCGTCCGTGGCATCGTCGAGGCCCACCATGGGCGTGCCGCCGTGCACAACGTCCCCGGCGGCTGCCGCTTCGACGTCGTCCTCCCCGCCGCCCCCCTCTAACGGGCGGCACCCCGTGCCTTCAGGGGCAGGGGGCAAGTCGGTCGTCCCCGGACCGCCGGCCGGTGGTGGGTTGCTCGCGCAGTTCCCGCGCGCTCGGGGGCGCAGCCGCCTGCGGGGTGGGGGGGTTCCTGGCCGGCTAGGCCGACGGGCGTTGGGGGGCGTGGGCGAAATCGGTGACGCCCTGGGTGAAGGGGACGCGGGGGGACCAGGCGAGTTCGTGGTGGGCGCGGGCCGCGGAGGCCGTGACGTGGCGGACGTCGCCGAGCCGGTACGCCCCGGTGACGCGGGGCGCGGGCCCCCCGGTGACGGCGGACAGCACGGTGGCCATCTCGCCGACGGTCCGCGGCGTCCCGGTGGCGATGTTGTAGGGGCGCAGGCCGCCGGGCGGCCGGTCGCCGAGCCGGGCGAGGGCGGCGACATTGGCGGCGGCCACATCGGCGACGTGGATGAAGTCCCGGCGTTGGCGGCCGTCTTCGAAGACGGCGGGGGCCTCGCCGCGGGCGAGGGCGGAGCGGAAGAGGGCGGCGACACCGGCGTAGGGGGTGTCACGGGGCATGCCGGGCCCGTAGACGTTGTGGTAGCGCAGGGAGACGGCCCGGCCGTCGGCGGCGCGGGCCCAGGCGGCGGCGAGGTGTTCCTGGGCGAGCTTGGTGGCGGCGTAGACGTTGCGGGGGTCGGCGGGCGCGTCCTCGTCGACGAGGCCGGGCGCGAGCGGTTCGCCGCAGCGGGGGCACGGCGGTTCGAAGCGGCCCGCGTCGAGATCGGCGACCCGCCGCGGCCCCGGCCGTACGACGCCGTGCCGCGCGCACTCGTAACGTCCTTCGCCGTAGACGACCATCGACCCGGCGAGGACGAGCGACCGTACGCCCGCGTCGGCCATGGCGGCGAGCAGCACGGCGGTGCCGAGGTCGTTGCAGCTCACGTAGTCGGGGGCGTCGGCGAAGTCCTTGCCGAGGCCGACCATGGCGGCCTGGTGGCAGACCGCGTCGGCGCCGCGCAGGGCCTCCTCGACGGCGGCCCGGTCGCGGACGTCGCCGTGCCGCCATTCGACGCCGTCGGGCACGGGCGGCGGGGCCCGGTGGGCGGCGGGCAGCAGCGCGTCGAGGACCCGTACCCGGTGTCCGGCGGTGCGCAGCGCGGTGACGATGTGCGAGCCGATGAAGCCCGCGCCTCCCGTGACAAGTACCAGCATGGGCCCGACCGTACGGTCCCGGCCGGGCCGATGGACCGGGCCCGGCCGGGGCGTCAGCGCTCCGTAAGAACTCCCCGCGCCGCCTCACACCAGCGCGGGCACCTCGTACGTGAGCGTCGCCGCGTCCGCGTCCAGCACCGCGGGCACCCCGAGCGGCACGGTCAGCGTGGACTCGCAGTGGCCGAAGCCGAATTCCTCGACGATCGGTACGCCGAGGCCGCCGAGGAGGTCGGTCATCAGGGACCGGACGGCGGGGTACGGGCCGCAGTCCTGCCAGGAGCCGAGGACGATTCCGGCGACGCCGTCGAGCCAGCCGGAGCGCAGGAGTTGGGTGAGGATGCGGTCGAGTCGGTACGGCTCCTCGCCGATGTCCTCCAGGACGAGGATGCCGCCCGCGGCGGACGGGCGGGAGTACGGGGTGCCGAGGTCGGAGGCGAGCAGGCTGACGCAGCCGCCGAGGGTGACCCCGGCCGCGCGGCCCGGTACGAGGGTGCGGGCGGTCGGGGAGGTGGGCGTCAGGGTCTCGTCGGGCGTGAAGAGGGTGCGCCGCAGGTGGTCCTGGGTGGGGCCGTCCTTGAGGAAGGTCTCGGTCGCCGCCATCGGGCCGTGCAGCGTGGCCAGGCCGAGCCGGGTCGCGAACGCCTCGTGGAGCGCGGTGATGTCGCTGTAGCCGATGAACGCCTTGGGCGTGGCCGCGCCCATGGCGTCCCAGTCGAGCAGGTCGACCATGCGCTGCGCGCCGTAGCCGCCGCGGGCGCACAGCACGGCAGCCAACGACGGGTCGCACCACGCCTGTTGGAGGTCGTCGGCGCGGGCCCGGTCGGTGCCCGCGAGGTAGCCGGAGGGGTGGTCGTCCAGGACGTGCGGTGCCACGACGGGGTCGAGGTCCCAGCTCCGCAGGATGTCGAGGCCCGCGTCGAGGCGTTCGCGCGGTACGGGGCCGCTGGGCGCCACGACGCCGATCCGGTCGCCGGGCGCCAGCCGCCGGGGGCGGATCAGCGCGGGCACCGGCCCGCCGACCGGGCCGGCCGCCTGCCGCGGTCCGCCCCCGGAGCCCCGTCCGGCAGAGGCGTCGGCGGCGGAAGCGGAGGAGGCGGCAGCCGTAGAACTCTCCGTCATGTGTGCAGCTCCAGCGGCGCGACGCCCTCCGGCGTGAAGCCGAAGACCTGCCCGTAGAGGGCGAGTTCGGCCTCCAGGCAGGTAACCATGGTGTCCAGGCGGCGGAAGCCGTGGCTCTCGCCCTCGAAGGTCAGATACGCGTGCGGGATGCCGCGTCCGGCGACGGCCTCCAGGAACCGCTCGCACTGCACGGGCGGGCAGATCACGTCGTCCAGGCCCTGGAGCAGCAGGAACGGCACGTCTATCCGGTCGCCGTGGTGGACGGGCGAGCGGTCGCGGTAGCGCTCGGGCACCTCGTCGAGCGGCCCGATCAGCGACTCCAGGTACTCCGACTCGAAGTCGTGCGTCTCCCCGCCCTCCCGCGACCAGCCGCGCAGGTCGAGGATCGGGTAGATGACGGTGCCGCAGGCGTAGGTGTCGGTGGTGGTCAGGGCCGCCGCGCTGGTCCAGCCGCCGGCGCTGCCGCCGCGGATGGCCAGCCGCGCGGGGTCGGCGACGCCTTCGGCGACCAGCCCCTCGGCGACGGCGGCGCAGTCCTCGACGTCCACCACGCCCCACTGTTCGCGCAGCCGGTTGCGGTAGGCGCGGCCGTAACCGGTGGAGCCGCCGTAGTTGACCTCGGCGACGCCGATGCCGCGGGAGGTGAAGTAGGCGATCTCCAGGTCGAGGACCATCGCGGCGCGGCTGGTGGGTCCGCCGTGCACCCAGATGACGTAGGGCGCGGGTCCCTCGGCGGTGACCAGCGGATTGCGCGGCGGGTAGACCTGCGCGTGCACCTCGCGGCCGCCGGGGCCGGTGAAGGTCCTGGCCAGGGCGTCGGGCACGTAGGCGGGGTCGACCGTGTCGTGGTGCGCGCTGCCGATGACGCGGGTGCGGCCGGTCTTGACGTCCAGCTCGACCAGTTCGTACGAGGTGCGGGCGCTGCCCGCGACGCCGATGACGCGGCTGCCGGACGCGGCGAGGGTCGCATTCCACTCGGTCCAGAGCCCGGGGGCGTCGGTGACCTCGCCGGTGGCGGGGTCGAGCAGGCCGAGCCGCAGGGCGCCGACGCCGTGCAGGACGGCGATCAGGCCGTCGTCGAGCGGTGCGAACCAGTGGTGGCCGAGTTTCCACAGCGCGTTGCCGAATTCCTCCTGGCGTGCGCAGAGGTTGACGGCTTCGCCGGTGGCCGGGTCGACGCGGTGCAGATTCCACCAGCCGGTGCGGTCGGTGGCGGCGAGCAGGGTGCCGTCGGCCGCCCAGCCGACCTGGGTGACCGATTCCTCGGGGCCGCCGATCAGGGTGCGGGCGGCGGTGAAGGTGCCGTCGGCGGTGACGTCGGCGATCCGCAGTTCGGTGCCGTCCCAGGGCATCAGCGGGTGGTCCCAGGCGGTCCAGGCGGCCCGCGTGCCGTCGGGCGACAGGCGCGGTCCCGTGACGAACCGGTGCGTGGCGGGGGCGAGTTCGCGTACGGCCGCGCGGTCGTCGGCGGCGGAGCCGTCGAGCGGTACGGCGGCGGGCACGCGGCGTACGTCGGTGGGCTTGTCGCCGGTGAACTCCTCCAGGACTCCCCAGACCTCACCGCGCTCGCGGTGCAGTGTCAGGTCGGCCCAGCGCAGTCCGCCGCCGACGGCGCCGACCGGGGTCAGCGGGCGCGGCGGGGTCTGCGGCTCGTCGGGGCGGAAGGCGTAGAGCCGCTGGTCGGCGAAGTTGGCGAAGACCACCAGCGGGGCGCCGTCCACGACGGCGCCCGCCCAGGGGGTGCCGCCGTATTCGATGACGCGGCTGCGGACGTTCCACGGCGCGGGCAGCGGGCATTCCTCGGTGCCGTCGGGCCTGCGGCGGATCAGCGCGCGGCGGCCCCCTTCGGCGGGGCGGGGCGCGGTCCACCAGACGTCGTCGCCGACGATGCCGACGAATTCGGGGCTGCCGTCGTGTGCGGCGGCCGTGGTGGCGTCGACGGGTGAGGGCCAGGCGCCGTGCGGGGTGGTGCTCCCGGTGGTCGTGGTCACGCTCCGGCCTCCGTTCCCGTGGCGCGCAGGAAGCGGTCGAGGACGTGGACGCCGAAGTGCAGCGCGTCGACGGGCACCCGCTCGTCCACGCCGTGGAAGAGCGCCTGGTAGTCGAAGCCTGGGGGCAGCCGCAGCGGTGAGAAGCCGTAGCCGGTGATGCCGAGCCGGGAGAACTGCTTGGCGTCGGTGCCGCCGGACATGCAGTAGGGCACGACGTGCGCCTGCGGGTCGAAGTGTTCCAGCGACTCGCGCATCGCGGCGTAGGTCGGGGAGTCGACCGGGGCCTGGAGCGGGATCTCGCGGTGGTGGAACTCCCAGTCGACGTCGGGTCCTGTGAGCCGGTCCATCGTGGCGGCGAACTCGTCCTCGGCGCCGGGCAGCATGCGTCCGTCGACGTAGGCGGTGGCGGAGCCGGGGATCACGTTGACCTTGTAACCGGCTTGCAGCATCGTCGGGTTGGCGCTGTTGCGGACGGTGGGCCTGACCAGGTCGGCCGCCGCGCCGAGCCGTTCGAGGAGGGTGTCGACATCGCCCAGGGCGGCCTGGTCGGCGGGGACGCCGTAGAGCGCGGCCAGTTCGGTGAGCGCGGCGGTGACGGTGGCGGTGAGGCGGACGGGCCAGTCGTACTCGCCGATCCGGGCGATGGCGCCGGCCAGTCGGCTGACCGCGTTGTCCCGGTTGACCTTGGAGCCGTGGCCCGCCTTGCCGTGTGCGGTGAGCTTGAGCCAGGCGGTGCCGCGCTCGCCCGCGGCGACGGGATAGATCCGCAGGTCGTCGCTGGCGTGGAAGGTGAAGGCGCCGGATTCGCTGATGCCTTCGGTGCAGCCCTCGAAGAAGTCGGCGTGCTTCTCGGTGAGGAAGCCGGAGCCGTAGGAGGCGCTGTCCTCCTCGTCGGCGGTGAAGGCGAGCACGATGTCGCGGGTGGGGCGGTGTCCGGTACGGGCCCAGGCGCGGACGGTGGCGAGCACCATCGCGTCCATGTTCTTCATGTCGATGGCGCCGCGGCCCCAGACGACGCCGTCCCTGATCTCGCCGGAGAAGGGGTGCACGGTCCAGTCGGCGGCCTCGGCGGGCACGACGTCCAGGTGGCCGTGGACGAGCAGCGCGTCGGCGGCCGGGTCGCTGCCCGCGATCCGGGCGAGCACGTTGGCGCGGCCGGGCGCGGATTCCACGATCTGCGCTGCGATCCCGGCGTCGGAGAGCTGCTGGGCGACGTATTCGGCGGCGGGCCGTTCGTTGCCGTCGCCGCCGCCGCGGTTGGTGGTGTCGATCCTGATGAGGTCGGACGTGAAGGTCACGACCTCGTCGAGTGCCCGCGCGTCCACGGCGTCGTGCCGGACGTCTCGCTCGGCGGTCCGCTCAGCCATACTGCTCCTCCACCGCTTGCGACACGAGTGTGGTGACCGCCTTGAAGGCCCTGATGCCCTCGTACATCGTGGGCAGCGTGTAGGCGACACGCCGCTCCCCCGTCCGCTCCACGCCGGGCACCACGGTGGCGGCCCCGGCCAGGTGGACGGCGTCGAATTCCAGCTCGACGGTGAAGGGCCCGGCCTGCGCGGGCTCGTGGCGCACGGCCAGCGCGGCGGCGTCCTTGGCGGCGGCCCTGATGTCGGCGGCGGTGCGCGCGGGCGGGCGGCAGACGGCCGCGTAACGCGACACGTAGTCCTTCACCGCGACGGTACGGGCCTGCGGCGCGTACCCCTCGGCGTCGATCCCGGTCCTGTCGTCGCCGGTCACCAGCACCACGGGGACGCCGTACTCGGCGACGACCAGCGCGTTGAGCCTGCCCTCGCTGGCGGCGACGCCGTTGACCCACACGCCGGTGATGGAGTTGGCGAGGTAGGTGTGGGCGAGGACGCCCTCGGTCCCGGCGCCGGTGTGGTAGCCGACGAAGGCGATGCCGTCCACGTCTCCGTGCTGGACGCCCTCGACCATGGACAGGTCCTTGTGGCGGCCGGTGAGCATCTGGGCGCGCTCGTCCAGCTTCTCCAGCAGGAGATTGCGCATGGTCCAGTGCGCCTCGTTGACCAGCACCTCGTCCGCGCCGCCGTCGTAGAAGCCCGCGACGGCGGCGTTGACGTCGGAGGTGAACATATGGCGGCAGCGCTGCCACTGCTCGCTGCCGGGCAGCACGTCGGCGGGCCAGGTGACACCCGTCGCGCCTTCCATGTCCGCCGAGATCAGGATCTTCATGTTGCGTCACGTTACGCGGCGGCCGGAGGGCGCACCAGGGCCGGGCCCAGCCTGTGGATAACTTCAGTGGTCCAGACCAGTGAAGCGGGTGGGGGAATCAGCCGGTACGGCCCGCCACCAGCCATTTCGACGGTATCTCTATGCGTGTCCCGTCCACCCTGAACTCCGTTGTCACCAGGGGCTGTTCACCGTCGGCCAGCACTTCGAGCCCGGCGGCCCGGAAGAATCCGGGCAGCGCCGCGTCCGACACCTCGCCGGGCGCGATGCCGTGCGCGAAGATCGCCCCGAGCTTCTGCGGCGGGCCGGCGGGCCCCTGCGCGAGCCCCATCAGCACCGGCTTGGCCGCCTCCGCCAGCTCCAGTGCGAAGGCCCGGCCGCGGTGCCCGGTGAGCACCGCTATGCCGTCCGCCAGCCGCCCGCGGTCCTCCGGCTCGCACTGGTGCAGCACCCCGCGCATGTAGACGTTGGCGTCGCCGATCTCCTCGTGCAGCCGCTCCACCGCGTCGGTGTCCACCGCGTCCAGCCGCTGGTACTCCGCCGCCCCGTGCGGATCGTCGCGCCTGGCCCGGTCGATCGCCTCCCGCGAGAGGTCCACGCCGACCACCCGGTCGTACCGCTCGGCCAGGAAGCGGGTCTGCGTCCCGTTCCCGCAGCCGAGGTCCACCACCGGAAGGCCGGGGTCGAAGTACGCCCGGAAGTGCGGGTAGTGCTGTTCCGCCGCGAGCTCGGGGTCGCAGTCCCAGAAGACTCCGCCGGGCTCGTGGGGCGCGTCCTGCCAGAAACTCTCCCACGCCTGCTCATACCCGCTGGACACGTTCACGCGTACTCACCACTCCCCAGGACCGCGATCGTAGAAAAAGGCACAGGCGCGGCCGCCGACCGTGCCCGCATCAGGAGCTACCGGACCGTCACTTCGGAGTCAACGGCCCGGGCGGAATCGACGGCGCCGACGTCATCGACGCCACGGACGGAACCGAAGCCTCGGACGGAATCCACGGCAGCGGCGTATTGAACGCCTCGGACGGAACCGACCGCGCCGGCGGGATCAGCGGCTCCGGCCCGGCAGCGGCTGCTCGAACCAGACGGACTTGCCCTGCGCGAAGCGGCTGGTCCCCCACTCGCGGGCGAGCCTGCTGACGATCCGCATGCCGCGCCCGCCCTCGTCGTCGGGCCCGGCGCTCAGCAGGACGGGGACCGCGTGGTCGTCGTCGGTCACCTCGCACAGCAGCGCGCCCGCGCGGACGAGCCGCAGCCCGATCCGCCGGGTGTGCGCGTGCCGCACCGCGTTGGTGACCACCTCGCCGACCAGCAGCTCCGCCGTCTCCGACATCTCCGCCAGGTCCCAGCCGAGCAGCGTCTCGCGGACCAGGCCGCGGGCCCGCGCCACCTCGCGCGGCTCCGGCTCCAGCTCCCAGGTCATCACGTCGTGCCGCGGGATGCCGTTGAGCCGGGCCATCAGCAGCGCCACGTCGTCCTTGCGACCGCCGCGCGGGTTGAGCGCGCGGATGATCGTGTCGCAGGCGTCGTCCATCGACGCGGCCGGGTGCGCGGCGCTCTCGCACAGCGCGGCCAGACCGGTGCCGATGTCCTGGCCGCGCACCTCCACCAGGCCGTCGGTGCACAGGATGAGCCGGTCGCCGGGCGCGACCGGCACCCGTACCGTCTCGAACGGCACCCCGCCGACTCCCAGCGGCGCGCCCGTGGGCACGTCGAGCAGCTCGCTGCGGCCGTCGACGGCGCGGACCAGCACCGGCGGGATGTGTCCCGCGTTGGCGATCAGCAGATCGGACTCGACCGGGTCGTAGACCGCGTAGAGGCAGGTCGCCAGATACTGCTCGCCGAGCCGCTGCGCCAGGTCGTCCAGATTGCGCAGCAGTTGGGCCGGTGGCATGTCGAGCCCGGCCATGGTCTGCACGGCGGTACGGAACTGGCCCATCATCGCGGCCGAGTTCAGCCCGTGGCCCATCACGTCGCCGACCACCAGCGCCAGCCGCGAGCCGGGCAGCTTGATGCTGTCGAACCAGTCGCCGCCGACCCGGCCCAGCCGCTCGCCCGGCAGGTAGCGGGTCGCCACGTCACACCCCGGCATCCGCGGCGCGATGTGCGGCAGCATGCTGTCCTGGAGGGTGTCGGCGACATTCTCCTGATACGTGTACATGCGCGCGTTGTCGAGGACGAGCCCGGCGCGGGCGGCCAGTTCCGCGCCCGTCACGCGGTCCATGTCGTTGAACACCGCCCGCTCGCGGTGGCGCAGCAGGATCATGAAGCCCAGCACCACATCGCGCGCCTTCAGCGGGACGACGAGCATCGAGCGGTTGTTGATCAGCGGGCTGATGTCGCGCTTGGGGAACTGCGCGGCGATCGCGTTGCCCATCGGCTCGCTGATCCGCGGCACGAGCACCGGGTCGCCGGTGGTCATGCACTGGAAGAACGGCGTCTGCGCGGGGAAGGGCATGGACTCGCCGACCGGCACCACGTCGTCCCAGCGGCCCGGTTCGTCGGTGTGCTCGACCGCCACGCGGTACCACATGGTGGTGACGTCGGGCGGCCCGTCGGGGAAGCCCTCACCCGCCAGCACCTGCTCGCGCAGATATGTGCCCGCAACATCAGTGAAGCGCGGCACGACGGCCGCGCTGACTTCCTGAATGGTCCTGGCCAGATCGAGCGAGGTGCCGATCCGGCCGCTCACCTCGTTGAGGAATTCGAGGTGTTCGCGGACCGCCGCGTATTCGAGGTCGGGCGCCAACTCGTCGGCCGGGACGGCCCGCGGGTCGGCCGCCGCGGCGGCCTCGGCGGCGCGCCGTCTGGCCTGCCGCTCGGCCCGGCGCGGCACGCCCCAGTCCGGGGTGACCGGCACCCGGTCGTGCTGGCTTATCTCCAGCACCGGATAGCCCAGTTCCAGCACCTGCGCCACGATCCGCCCGCTCTCCAGCGGATTCATGCTCGGCAGGATCTCGGGCAGTTGCCTGGCGAGCTGGTCGGAACCGGGGAATTCGGTGTGCAGCGCGAAGCCGGGCGCTATCCGCTCCGAGCAGTCCGCCGCCCCCGACCTGTCGGTCTCCGCCGCGTCGGGGTCGGTCATCGCGGAGGGCGTCCCGGCAGCGGCGGAGGAACCGGCCGCGGAAGAGGCGTCGGTGGCCAGCACGAGCAGCCGCTCGGGGCCCGGACCGACCAGCGGGTAGGCCCACCACAGCACGTCCAGGGGGACGCGCCCGTCCCCGTCGGCGTCCGTGCGCCGCACGCAGTCGTACAACCGGGCGCGACCCGCCGTCGGGTAGGAGCTGGCACCGGCCAGCGAGGACTCCAGGTCGGGCCCGGTGACGTCGTACGGGTACGCGGTGCCCGCCGTGCCGCCGCCCGGGGCTGCGTCCGGGGGCACGTCGAGTGCGCCGCCCACCGGTAAGAGGTCGAGCGCGTTCCGCCCGACGGCCTCTTCCCGTGTCCAGCCGAACAGCCGGCGCGCACCCGTACTCCAGTGCGACACCAGCCCGGCGGCGTCCACGACGATCACCGCGAGCGGGATACGTCCGGACGGCTCCGGCGGTTGACGGCGGTCCATGGTTCGTCGGGCTCCTTCCCTCGGCCCCGCGGTCCGGGGCCGGAGTGCGGTGGGAACCGCCCCGGCACAAGATCTACGATGCCGTTAACCACGGTACGACCGGTCCGGGTGCCAGGGGAGGGAAAGTACGAATCCGGGCGCACGCCCGCGCGCGAGCAACCAAACTGCCCGTGCTAGCGTCCAAACCCTCTGTTCGAACTCTCTCACGTCGGTGGAGTTCGACCCCCTCGCCGGAAGGGATGCCGGCCGGGGCGCACCGCATCCGCGACTGGAAGAGGCCACGTGACCACCTGGCAGCCTGCGCGCTGGACCGCCATGAGGGGACCGGGGGCCCTTTTCCGGCGGGTCGACCTGCGCAATCCTGTCGTGGCCGCCACGGTGCTCGCCGCGGTCCTGCATGTGATCTGGGCCTATTTCCTGGCCAAGGACTCCGGCGACATGGCCGCGCAGTACGCCTGGACGGACTTCATAAGGGCCCACCCCTCCGCCTCGTACAACCTGTCCTGGTACGGCGGCATGCACCCCGCGTCGTACAGCATTCTGTCGCCGTACATCATGGCCGGGCTCGGGGTGCGGACCACCGCCGTGATCGCGGGCACCTTGTCCACGACGGCGGCGACGCTACTGCTGATCCGGGCCCGGATCAAGCGCCCGATGCTGCCCGCGCTGTGGACGGCGTTCGCTCTTTGGGGTGACGTGCTCTCCGGGCGGGTCACCTTCGCGCTGGGCGTCCTCTTCGGTCTGATCGCCACGCTGCTGCTGTTCCCCACCGACCCGCCGGTAGGCGCGCGCCGCACCCCGCGGGTGCTGACCGCCACGCTGATGGGCGCGCTGGCAACCATGTGCAGCCCGGTCGCGGGGCTCTTCATCCTGGTGGTCGCGGCGGCGCTGTTCCTCACCGGGCGCCGCAAGGACGCGTATGTGATGGCGGTCTGCCCGCCCCTGGTGGTCGGCGCGACCTCGCTGCTCTTCCCCTTCTACGGGGTGCAGCCCTTCAAGTGGTTCTTCGCCATCATCCCCTTCGCCACGGCCGTGGCGATCGCCCTGGTGGTGCCGCGCGAATGGCGCGTCGTACGCGTCGGGAGCTGGATCTACGCGGCCGGTGTCGCGCTGACGTACGTCATCCCGTCGCCGATCGGCAGCAATGTGGAGCGGCTGGCCCTGCTGTTCGGCGGCACCGTGCTGCTGATCGTGGCCATGGCGTGGACCAGGGGCGGCCGGATGGCGCTGATGCTCTACCTGGCCTTCCTGGGCGTCGCGGGCTGGCAGATCTCCAAGCCCGTGGTGGACCTGGTGAACACCTCGGCGCCCTCGTCCACGGTCGAGCACGCGGCGCCGCTGATCGCGCAGCTCACCAAGGTGCGCGCGGACAAGGGCCGGGTCGAGGTCGTACCGCTGCGCTCGCACTGGGAGGCGTCGGGCCTGGCCCCGCACGTCAACCTGGCGCGCGGCTGGAACCGGCAGGCGGACGTCGAGCGCAATCCGCTCTTCTACGACGGCACGCTGACCGCGGAGACCTACCGGCAGTGGCTCCAGCGCTGGAGCGTCGGTTACGTGGTGCTGCCGTCGGACACCCCGGACGGCGCGGCGGTGGCCGAGGCGAAGATCGTGGCGGCGGGCCAGAGCTGGCTGACGCCGGTCTGGCACGACGACTACTGGAAGCTCTACAGGGTCGCGAACGCCGATCCGCTGGCCGATCCGCCCGCGATCGTGGACGAGGCGAGTCCGGCCGAGCTGACCGTGACGATGCCGACCAGCGGCTCGGTGATCCTGCGCATCCCGTGGTCGCCGGTGCTGGGCATCGAGGGCGCCAACGACAACAAGCACGGCTGTCTCATCCAGGACGGCGACTGGACGCGGCTGTACGCGCCCTCGCCCGGCACGTACCGGATCGGCGGCACGTACGCGCTGATCCGCGGCACGCAGTGCAACAAGAACGACGTGGACGGCAGCGGCAGGCCGGACGGCGCGGCACCGGCCGGGCGCTGACCGGCAGGCTGTCCGACCTGAACGGCCCGCTGTCCGACCGGCCGACCGGCGCCCGACGGCCGCGGTGACCGGGAACGCCAACGGGCAGTGACCCTCACTCTTGTGGAGTAAGGGTCACTGCCCGTTCCGTACGGCGGTGGATACGGCCGCGCGTCCACGGCGGGTACGGCGGCGGCGCTGTCCTCGTCGGCGTGACCGACGTATCCGCCGGACAGGCCCTAGTCGGCGTGTCCGAGCTGGAGGTCCCGCTCGGTCCTGCCGCCGCCCGCGACCTGGAGGACGGTGGCGACCGGCGGGTAACCGGCGGCGATCACCGTGTACTCACCGGCGGCGAGGTCCACGAACCGGAAGTGCCCGTCGGGGCCGGTGGTGACCGAGTCCACGACATTGCCCGCCGCGTCCAGCAGCGTGACCCGCGCGTCCTCGACCAGCCGCCCGCCGGGGGCGCGTACGGTCCCGCGCAGCACCGCGCCGCCCGCCAGCTCCACGTCCTGCCGGGTCTCCCGCGACGCCTGCACCGACACCGGCAGCGCGGCGGGCCTGAAGGCGGGCGCGCTGGCCGCCAGCGTGTACTCGCCCGCCACCAACTCGCTCAGGACGTAGGCGCCTTCGCGTCCGCTGCGGGAGGTCGCCACGACGTCGCCGCGGATGTCGGTCAGGGTCACGATGGCGTCCCTGACCGGGGTGCCGTCCGCGGTGCGCACGGCGCCCGCCAGACGTCCGGCGCCGCCGAGCACCACGTCGAGTTCGACCGGGCGGTCGGCGACGGTGATGCTGACGGCCTGCGGCTGGTGGCCGCCCGCGGCGGCGATCAGCACATAGCTGCCGCTGCCCGGGGTGCTCAGCGCGTACCGGCCGTCCTCGGTGGTCGCGCCGCGGCCGATCTGCCGTCCCGTGACGTCGATCAGGGTGAGCGCGGCGCGGCCGACGGAACTGCCGTCGGAGTGCTGGACGGTGCCGCACACGGGCACACCGCCCGCGTAGCTCTTGCGGGCGCCCGGCACGGCCGAGTCGGTCACGGTGAAGCCGGGCGCGCCGTCGGCGCCGGTGAGGGTGTCGGTGGCGGTGTCGCCGTCGTACGTGGTCGTCGGGGAAGCGGGGCCGTGCTGGGTCACCAGGGGTTTCTCCTTGAGGAGGAAGGCGAAGAGGAAGCCGAGCGCGAGCACCGGCACCAGGTAGAGGAAGATCCGCGGCATGGCCTCGGCGTACGCGTTGACGTACCCGTCGCGCACAGCCGCGGGGAGTGTGCGGACCAGTTGGGGGGTGACCGACTGGGCGTCGGGCAGGTGGGCGCCCTTGGGGAGTTCGACCGCGAGGCGCTTGGCGAGGCGGTCGGCGAAGAGCGTGCCGAAGACGGCCGCGCCGACCGAACCGCCGATCTGCCGGAAGTAGTTGTTGGCGCTGGTGGCCGCGCCGATGTCGGTGGGGCGCACCGAATTCTGCACGGCGAGCACCAGCACGGGCAGCATCAGGCCGATGCCGAGACCGAGTACGGCCATGTAGACGCTGTACTCGGCCTGCGGGGTGTCGGCGTCCATCAGCGACAGCAGATACATGCCGGCCGTCGACAGGGCGCCGCCGATGATCGGGAAGATCTTGTAGCGCCCTGTCCTGCTGATCAACTGCCCGCCGACGATGGAGGCGAGGACGACGCCCATCATCATCGGCAGCATGAGGAGCCCCGATCCGGTGGCGCTCGCGCCGTCGACCATCTGGAGGAAGGTCGGCAGATAGCTGGCCGCGCCGAACAGGGCGACGCCGACGATCCCGCCGATCAGGGCGGTGGTGTTGAAGACCCCGTCGCGGAACAGCCGCAAGGGGATGACCGGTTCCGCGGCGAACCGCTCGACGAGCACGAAGAGCAGCGCGCTGACCACGGCGCCCGCGCCGAGGCCGAGGATCTCCCGGGACTGCCAGCCGTACTTGGAGCCGCCCCAGGTGGTGACGAGCACCAGGCAGGTGGAGCCGACGGCCAGCAGCAGGGCGCCGAGCACGTCGAGGCGGGGCCGGACGGCGGGCTTGGGGAGTTTCAGCACGAGGCTGATCACGACGAGGGTGACCAGGCCGAAGGGCACGTTGATGGAGAAGCACCAGCGCCAGGAGGCGTGGTCGGTGAAGAAGCCGCCGAGCAGCGGTCCCGCGACCGACGCGAGGCCGAAGGCGGCGCCGATCAGGCCCATGTAGCGCCCGCGTTCCCGCGGCGGCACGATGTCGGCCATGATCGCCTGCACGCCGATCATCAGTCCGCCGCCGCCGATGCCCTGGATGGCGCGGAAGGCGATGAGTTCGTCCATGGTGCGCGACCATGCCGCCAGCGCGGAGCCGATGACGAAGGTCATGATCGCGAACTGAAAGACGATCTTGCGGCCGAAGAGGTCGCCGAGCTTGCCGTAGATCGGCAGTCCGATGGTGGACGCCAGCAGATAGGCGGTGACGACCCAGGACATCTTGTCGAGGCCGTGCAGCTCGCCGACGATCTTCGGCAGGGCGGTGGCCACGATCATCTGGTCGAGCGCGGCCAGCAGCAGCGCCAGCATCAGGCCGACGAAGACCAGCCGGACCCGGCGCGGTGTGAGGTCGACCGCGGCGCCGTTGCCGCCGGGCGGTCCCGAGGCGCCGCCCGCCTCCTCGGCCGCGCCCCCGGTCCCCTCCCCCGGCCGTTCGTCGTCCACGGCCGCCGGACGCTCGATCAGCGTGCTGCCACCCACTGCCACTCCCCTCGTCGCGCCTGCCTGGCCACCGTTTCCCGCATTAAGCGACAACGACGAGCAAGCGCGACGATTCTCAGGAAGTACGCGAAACCACCCGTATCAGTGAACGATCGCGAAACCAGCGGCACCGTAAGGGACTTCACTCCCCCGCGTGCACTCCCCTCACTTCACTCCACTCGGCCCCATTCCGCTCGGCCCATTCCGCTCGGCCCATTCCGCTCGGCCCCATTCCGCTCGGCCCATTCCGCTCGGCCCCATCCCGCTCGGCGCCTCACTTCTTCTCGACGTCGGCGGCCAGCGAGGCGAGCAGCGCGTCGTAGATACGGCCGAGGCCCTTGGGCGCGAAGGTGCGCTCGAAGAAGCCGCCGACGCCGCTCGCGCCCTGCCAGGTGGTGACGACGACGACCTTGCTGCGGCCCTCGCCCGACGGGGTGACCGTCCAGGTGTTCACGAGCGTCGAATTGCGGTCGGTCTCGACCAGCGTGTCCGCGGCGGGCGCGGAGACGTCGAAGAGGCAGTCGCGGATCCGCTTGCTGGTGGCCTGGAGCTTCCAGTGGACGACGGTGCCCGCGCCGTGGCCGCCCTCCCGGACCTCGTACTCGCTGAACTGCTCAGGGAGCACCCGGCCGCGGGTGCCCGCGTAGTCGGCGACGGCGGCGTACACCCGCTCCGGCTCCGCGTCGACGATCCGCTCCGTGGTGGCCTCGACCAGCGCCATGACTTCTCCTCAGGTCCGTGCCAGGTCGCGCGCCTTCCCGGCGCGCCGCACAAGCCAACCACACGCGCTTATCGAATCTGTGTTCTATTGTGGATGGACGGGCGACCGGAGACGGCCGGCCGGAGACAACCGGAGGAGGGCGCGATGCGCTGGGACCATCTGAGCGGCGACGACGCGGCGGCCGGTGGCGCGCCGGCGCTGTTCGGCGCCGACGCGGTCACCCGGACCTTCGACACGCCGGGCTTCCGCGGCATCACCTTCCACGAGATACGGGCGAAGTCGATCATCAACCGGGTGCCGGGGGCGTCCCGCATGCCCTTCGAGTGGACGGTCAACCCGTACCGCGGGTGCAGCCACGCCTGCGTGTACTGCTTCGCGCGCAAGACGCACAGCTATCTCGATCTCGACACCGGGATCGACTTCGACTCGCAGATCGTGGTGAAGACCAACGCGCCGGAGCTGCTGCGCCGGGAGCTGGCGTCGGCGCGCTGGCAGGGCCAGCACATCGCGATGGGCACGAACGTGGACTGCTACCAGCGCGCGGAGGGCCGGTATCAGTTGATGCCCGGCATCATCGCCGCGCTGCGCGACCGCGCCAACCCCTTCTCGATCCTCACCAAGGGCTCGCTGATCCTCCGCGACCTGGAACTGCTGCGGCAGGCCGCCAGCGTCACCGATGTGTCCATCGCGCTGTCGGTCGGCTTCACCGACGGCGAGCTGTGGCGCAGCGTGGAACCGGGTACGCCTTCCCCCGAGACCCGGCTGGCGGTCTGCCGCACCCTGCGGGCGAACGGGCTGCCGCCCACCGTGCTGATGGCGCCCGTCCTGCCCTTCCTCAGCGACTCCCCCGAGCAGTTGCGGGCCACCGTCCGCGCCATCGCCTCGGCGGGCGCCGCATCGATCACGCCCCTGGTCCTCCATCTGCGGCCGGGCGCCCGCGAGTGGTACATGGCGTGGCTCGGCCGGCACCACCCGCATCTCGTACGGCGCTACGAGACGATGTACGCGGGCGGCGCGTACGCCCCGACGTGGTACCAGCGCCGGGTCACCCGCCAAGTCCACGAATTCGCCACGGAGTTCGGCTGCGGGCCCGCGCATAGCGAGGGCACGCGGCGCTTCCGGAAGCCGGGCGAGCCGGAGGCGGGTGTGTCCGGCGACCAGGTGCCGGCGGCACGGCCCGCCGCGGAGAACACCCAGCTCACGCTGCTATGACCTCGCGCGGTTCCGGACAGGCGTCAGGCCCTAGGCGTCGGACAGCGCCGCGCGGGCGGCCGGGGCCAGTGGCGGGTGGGCGGTCGCGGCGCGCAGCGCGTGCCGGGCGGCGGGGGGCGCCTGCCGCGGGCACAGTGCGCCCAGGCCCTCCACGCAGGCCAGCGCGATGCGTTCGTGGGGCGCGGGGGCCGGCCGGGCGAGCAGCCGCTCCAGGGTGGTGGTGAGCGCCGGTACGGCCTCGGGCGCCCGCATTCGGACCAGGAGGCGGATGGCGGGCAGCGCGTACGCGACCCGCAGTTCGTTGGTGGCCAGCGCGGCGGCGGCCCGCCCGGTCCGCGGGTCCGCCAGCCGCGCCAGCGCCTCGGCGGCGCGGCTCGCCCGCGACTCGTCCCGGTAGTTCAGCAACAACGCCAGCGTCTCGAACGCCCGCCGGTCTCCCGCTTCCGCCAACTCCACGGCGGCCGCCTCCCTCACCTCCAACGGTTCACCCACAGCGGTGAGCTTGCGAGCGAGGCGTTCACGGGTCTCGACGTCCATCTCCCCACTGTAGGAGCCGAGTTGCCCGTTACCGCCCCGGCGGGGCGGATCGGTCGTTCGCGGACCACCGGCCGGTGGGGGCGGGGCGCTCAGATGGGGGCGGCGCAGATCACATGGGCACAGGACTGGCGGGGAAGTTACTCGCCGGTTACGCTCGGGGGACGTGCACGGTGGTCGGTGACGCAGCCGCCGTGGACGGGAACACTCGTCGGTTCGGCATCATCGCGGCGCGGCCCCGGGACAGGGCTCGCCTATCTCTTCGCGCGGGCACGCACCCCTGCACTTCCGGCCCGCGACTCCACCTCACTCCTTCAGCCGTGTGCGCGCGTGGCGCGCTCCGGTCTCCCCAGCGTCTGGAGTCACGCGATGGACCGTCCGTCCACACCCTCATCGTCAGCGACCGCATCCTCACCCCCCGCCGCGAGCGCGGCGCCCCTGGCGACCGTCGCGGTCGTGGGCCTGGGCACCATGGGCACCGGCATCGCCGAGGTCATGGCCCGCGCCGGTCACGAGGTGATCGGCATCGACATCGACCAGAGCGCGGCGCGCCGCGCGGTCACGGCGCTGGAGCGTTCCACGGCGCGCGCCGTGGAGCGCGGCCGGAGCACCGAGGCGGAGCGCGGCGACGCGCTGGCCCGCTTCCGTACGTTCCCCGATCTGCGGGCCGCCGCCGAGGCGGATCTGGTGATCGAGGTGGTCGACGAGCGCTACGACATCAAGCGCGAGGTCTTCACCGAGCTTGACCGGCTGGCCAAGCCGGACGCGATCCTGGCGACCGGCACGAACGCCCTGTCGGTGACCCGGCTGGCGGCCGAGACCTCCCGCCCCGACCGGGTGCTGGGGCTGCACTTCTTCGCGCCCGCGCCCGCCATGAAGCTGGTCGAGGTCGTGTCGACGGTCCTGACGTCGCCGGAGACCACGGCGGCCGTCACCGCCCTCGTGCGGAGCCTCGGCAAGGAGCCGGTGCCGGTCGGCGACCGGCCGGGCTTCATCGCCGACGGCCTGCTGTTCGGCTATCTCAACCAGGCGGCGGCGATGTACGAGGCGCGGTACGCCACCCGCGAGGACATCGACGCGGCGATGCGGCTGGGCTGCGGGCTGCCGATGGGCCCGCTGGCGCTGCTCGACCTGATCGGCGTCGACACCGCCACGACCGTCCTCGAGGCGATGTACGAGGCGTCCCACGACCGGCTGCACGCCCCCGCGCCGGTGCTCAAGCAGCTCACGGCGGCCGGGCTGCGGGGCCGTAAGTCGGGCCGGGGTTTCTACAGCTACCAGGCGCCGGGCAGCGCGGTCGTGGTGCCGGACGCGGAGACTCCGGGCGCCGGGGACACCCGGCCGGCCGGGCGGCCGGTGCGCGCGGTGGGCGTCGCGGGGTCCGGCACGATGGCGACCGGTATCGCCGAGGTCTTCGCGAAGGCGGGCTTCGACGTCGTGGTGGCCGCCCGTACCCAGGAGAAGGCGGAATCGGCGGTGGCGCGGCTGGCGAAGTCGCTGGACCGCTCGGTCACCAAGGGCCGGCTGACCCAGGAGCAGCGGGACGCGGCGGTGGCGCGGGTGTCGCCGTCCGGTTCGTACGACTCCTTCGCCGACGCCGACCTGGTGGTGGAGGCGGTGGCGGAGGATCTGGCGGTCAAGCAGCAGCTCTTCCAGACGCTCGACAAGGTCTGCAAGCCGGGCGCGGTGCTGGCCACCACCACCTCGTCGCTGCCGGTGGTCGCGGTCGCGCGGGCCACCGGACGCCCGCAGGACGTCGTCGGGATGCACTTCTTCAACCCGGCGCCCGCGATGAAGCTGGTCGAGGTCGTGCACACGGTGCTGACCGCGGCCGACGTGCGGGCGACGGTGCACCAGGTGTGCGGCGCGGTCCGCAAGCACGCGGTGGACTGCGGCGACCGGGCCGGTTTCATCGTGAACGCGCTGCTGTTCCCGTACCTCAACAACGCGGTGAAGATGGTCCAGGACCACTACGCGAGCGTGGACGACATCGACGCGGCGATGAAGCTCGGCGGCGGCTATCCGATGGGCCCGTTCGAGCTGCTCGACGTGGTGGGCCTGGACGTGTCGCTGGCGATCGAGCAGGTGCTGCACGAGGAGTTCCGCGATCCGGGCCTGGCGCCCGCGCCGCTGCTGGAACACCTGGTGTCCGCGGGCTGCCTGGGCCGTAAGACCGGCCGCGGCTTCCGCGAGTATGCCCGGCGCTGAGGCGCGCCCCGGCAGCGGAACAGGGCACGGCACCGAGCGCCGCGCCGACACCGGCGGCGCGCCGTCCGGCGGGCGTGAGCGCAGGTCGGACCGCGGTCGTCCGGCGGACTGGGGACGTTTCCCCCCGGCCGCCGGACGGGGGGCCGCGCCGTGTTACGTTCCCCACATGTCCCAGCCCGCGAAGTCCGACCCACCTGAGACCGCGAACGGCCGCCGCGCCGCGGCCCAGCGCCACCGGGTGCGCCAGGACCTCGCGTCGGCGGCCATGCACCTGTTCGCCGAGCGGGGTTACGAGGCCACGACGGTCGACGACATCGCGGCGACGGCCGGGGTGGCGCGCCGTACGTTCTTCCGGCACTTCCGCTCCAAGGAAGAGGCGATCTTCCCGGACCACGACGACACGCTGGTACGGGTGCAGGCGGTGCTGGACTCCGCGGAGCCGTACGAGCACCCGTTGGACACGGTGTGCCGGGGCATCACCGAGGTGCTGCGGATGTACGCGTACATGCCGGAGGTGTCGGTCGAGCGGTACCGGCTGACCCGCGAGGTGCCGACGCTGCGGGAGCGCGAGATCGCCTCGGTGGCCCGGTACGAGCGGCTGTTCACCCGCTATCTGCTGGGCCACTTCGACGAGGGCGCGCACCGGGACGGCGACGACGACCCGCTGCTGGCCGAGGTGGCCGCCTCCGCGGTGGTCGCGGCGCACAATCACGTCCTGCGGCGCTGGCTGCGCAATGACGGCAAGGGCGATGTGGAGGCGCAGCTCAACCACGCCTTCGACGTCATCAAGGCCACCTTCGGCAGCGGCATCGGCGCGGGCCGGATACCGTCGCGGGTCGCGGTGGAGCCTGCGGCGACCGTGTCGCGGCAGGGTGAGGTGGTGGTCGCGGTCGCCCGCACCGACGCCTCCCCGGCCGAGATCCTGCGGACGATAGAGCAGGCCCTGCGCCGCGCCTGAGCGCCCCGGGTGCCGTCGGCGCCCGCCCGGCGCCCGAGCGCCCGCCCCACCGCACCCGCAACCACGGCAGCGGCCGACCGGAACCCCGGTCGGCCGCTGCCGCTCGTTTGTGGCGTCCCGGTGACACGTGAGACAAATTTTTGGCACGCAGTGTCTTTACGACTGGCACTGCGTGCCATACCGTGACGGTAGTCCGGGCGGCCGGCGTACGGATATCCCCCGTACGCCGACTGTCCCCAAGGCCCGGACCCGCCTGCGTCACAGGTATCCCCGCGCCACCGCGCACATGGTCAGTTCCACCGCCGTACCCGCCGGACCGACGACGGCACCCCCAGCCATCCGCCCCTGCGTTCCCCCAGCGCCAACGCAGCAGCAGCACGCTTCGCCGGAGGTCAGACACCATGAAGGAAATCCTGGACGCGATCCTCGCGCCTGACAGTTCGGCCGCCGACTTCGCGGCCCTCCCGCTGCCGGAGTCCTACCGCGCCGTCACCGTCCGCAAGGACGAGGCCGAGATGTTCGCCGGACTCACCACCCGCGAGAAGGACCCCCGCACCTCGCTCCACCTCGACCAGGTCCCGCTGCCCGAACTCGGGCCCGGCGAGGCCCTGGTGGCGGTGATGGCCAGCTCGGTCAACTACAACTCGGTCTGGACCTCGATCTTCGAGCCGGTCTCGACCTTCTCCTTCCTCGAGCGCTACGGCAGGATGTCGCCGCTCGCCAAGCGGCACGACCTGCCGTACCACGTCATCGGCTCCGACCTGGCGGGCGTCGTGCTGCGCACCGGCGCCGGGGTCAACGCCTGGAAGCCCGGCGACCGGGTCGTCGCGCACTGCCTGAGCGTGGAGCTGGAGTCCGCCGACGGGCACAACGACACGATGCTCGACCCCGAGCAGCGGATCTGGGGCTTCGAGACCAACTTCGGCGGCCTCGCCGAGATCGCGCTGGTCAAGTCCAATCAGCTCATGCCCAAGCCGGAGCACCTCACGTGGGAGGAGGCCGCGGCGCCCGGACTGGTCAACTCCACGGCCTACCGCCAGCTCGTCTCGCGCAACGGCGCGGGCATGAAGCAGGGCGACAACGTGCTGATCTGGGGCGCGAGCGGCGGACTCGGCTCGTACGCCACGCAGTTCGCGCTGGCGGGCGGCGCCACCCCGATCTGTGTCGTCTCCAGCCCGCAGAAGGCGGACATCTGCCGGGCGATGGGCGCGGAGGCGATCATCGACCGCAGCGCCGAGGGCTACCGGTTCTGGAAGGACGAGCACCACCAGGACCCGCGCGAGTGGAAGCGGTTCGGCGCCCGGATCCGCGAACTGACCGGCGGCGAGGACGTCGACATCGTCTTCGAGCACCCCGGCCGCGAGACCTTCGGCGCCTCGGTCTACGTCACCCGCAAGGGCGGCACGATCGTCACCTGCGCGTCCACCAGCGGCTACACCCACGAGTACGACAACCGCTACCTGTGGATGAGCCTGAAGCGGATCGTCGGCTCGCACTTCGCCAACTACCGCGAGGCGTGGGAGGCCAACCGGCTGATCGCCAAGGGGAAGATCCACCCGACGCTGTCGCGGACGTACACGCTGGCCGAGACCGGGCAGGCGGCGTACGACGTGCACCGCAATCTCCACCAGGGCAAGGTCGGCGTCCTCGCGCTGGCCCCCGAGGAGGGCATGGGCGTCACCGACCCGGAGCTGCGCGCGAAGCACCTGCCCTCGATCAACCTGTTCCGCGACGCGACGTCCGGTGTCCCCGACTCCCCTGCCGGGGACGCCCGATGACAGGGCGTCAGAAGGACCGGCCCTGGCTGATGCGGACCTACGCGGGGCACTCGACCGCGGAGGCGTCCAACGAGCTGTACCGGCGCAATCTGGAGAAGGGCCAGACGGGCCTGTCCGTCGCCTTCGACCTGCCGACCCAGACCGGCTACGACGCGGACCACGTGCTGGCCCGCGGCGAGGTCGGCCGGGTCGGCGTGCCGATCGCCCATCTCGGCGACATGCGGCGGCTGTTCCAGGACATTCCGCTGGAGCGGATGAACACCTCGATGACCATCAACGCCACCGCCATGTGGCTGCTGGCGCTCTACCAGGTGGTCGCCGAGGAGCAAGGACTCGGCGAGGAGGGCCTCACCGCGCTCCAGGGCACGACGCAGAACGACATCGTCAAGGAGTACCTGTCACGGGGGACGCATGTCTTCCCGCCGGTCCCGTCGCTGCGGCTGACCACCGACATGATCACGTACACGGTCAACCACCTCCCCAAGTGGAACCCGATCAACATCTGCAGCTACCACCTCCAGGAGGCCGGGGCCACGCCGGTCCAGGAGATCGCCTACGCGATGTCCACGGCGATCGCCGTCCTGGACGCGGTCTTCGCCTCGGGGCAGGTCCCGGAGGAGCGCAGGGGCGATGTCGTCGCGCGGATCTCCTTCTTCGTGAACGCGGGCGTGCGCTTCGTCGAGGAGATGTGCAAGATGCGCGCCTTCGGCCGGATCTGGGACACCGTCACCCGCGAGCGGTACGGCATCGAGAACGCCAAGCAGCGCCGCTTCCGCTACGGCGTGCAGGTCAACTCGCTCGGCCTGACCGAGGCGCAGCCGGAGAACAACGTCCAACGGATCGTGCTGGAGATGCTGGCCGTCACGCTGTCCAAGGACGCCCGCGCCCGCGCGGTGCAACTCCCGGCGTGGAACGAGGCGTTGGGGCTGCCCCGGCCCTGGGACCAGCAGTGGAGCCTGCGCATCCAGCAGGTGCTGGCGCACGAGAGCGACCTGCTGGAGTACGAGGACATCTTCGACGGCAGCCATGTGATCGAGGCGAAGGTCGAGGAGCTGGTGGCGCTCGCCACCGCCGAGATCGAGCACATCCAGGAGCTGGGCGGCGCCATGGCGGCGGTCGAATCGGGCTATCTGAAGTCGGAGTTGGTGTCCTCGCACGCCGAGCGCCGGGCCCGGATCGAGTCCGGCGAGGAGAAGATCGTCGGCGTCAACGTCTACGAGTCCACCGAGACCAGTCCGCTGACCGCCGACCTCGGCACGGCCATCATGACCGTCGACCCGGCCAACGAGGCGCGGGTGGTGGCCGCGCTGCACGACTGGCGGGTGGCGCGTGACGAGGCGCGCGCGCAGGAGGCGCTGACCGCGCTGCGCTCGGCCGCGGCGGGCACCGACAATCTGATGCCCGCGACGCTGGACTGCGCGCGGGCGGGGGTGACGACCGGCGAGTGGTCGTGGGCGCTGCGCGATGTGTTCGGTGAGTTCCGGGCGCCGACCGGGGTCAGCGGCGCGCCGGTCGCGGTGGCCGCCGAGGAGGGCAGTCCGATGGCCGAGGTACGGCGCAAAGTCGCCGAGACGGCCAAGGAGTTGGGCGGCGGACGGCTGCGGCTGCTGGTCGGCAAGCCGGGTCTCGACGGGCACTCCAACGGCGCCGAGCAGATCGCCGTACGCGCCCGCGACGCCGGTTTCGAGGTGGTCTACCAGGGGATCAGGCTGACACCCGAGCAGATCGTGTCGGCGGCGGTGGCCGAGGACGTGCACTGCGTGGGTCTGTCGATCCTGTCCGGTTCGCACGCCGCTCTGGTGCCGGACGTGCTGGAGCGGCTGCGCGGGGCCAGGGTGGACGACATCCCGGTGGTCGTCGGCGGGATCATCCCCTCGGCGGACGCCAAGGCGCTGATCGAGGCCGGAGTGGCGGCCGTCTTCACCCCGAAGGACTTCGGAATCACCGGGATCATCGGCCGGATCGTGGACGAGATCCGGCTCGCGAACAAGCTGGAAAAGCTGGAGGTATGACGTGCAGTTCGGCCGCACTTACGAGGAGTTCGAGGTCGGTGCGATCTACAAGCACTGGCCGGGAAAGACCGTCACCGAGTACGACGACCACCTCTTCTGCCTCCTCACGATGAATCACCATCCGCTGCACATGGACGCCAACTACGCGGAGAAGACAACCGACTTCGGCCGCAATGTCGTCGTCGGCAACTACATCTACTCGCTCCTGCTCGGGATGTCGGTGCCCGATGTCTCGGGCAAGGCCATCGCCAATCTGGAGATCGAGTCGCTGAAGCACGTGGCGCCGACCTTCCACGGCGACACGGTCTACGGCGAGACGACGGTGCTCGACAAGCGCCCGTCGAAGTCGAAGAACGACCGCGGCATCGTCGAGGTGGAGACCCGGGGATACAAGCAGGACGGCACCCTGGTCTGCGTCTTCCGCCGCAAGGTGCTGGTGCCGACCGCCACGTACATCAAGGAGCGCGGCGGGGAACAGCCCGGCCGTCCCGAGCTGGGAGAGAGCTGAGTCATGAGCCGCCTCGCGCAGACCGACGGGCTGACCGACGTCCAGAAGGAGATCCTCTCCACCGTCCGCTCCTTCGTGGACAAGGAGATCCTGCCGGTCGCCACGGAGTTGGAGCACCGCGACGAATATCCGACGGACATCGTCGAAGGGCTCAAGGAACTGGGCATCTTCGGCCTGATGATTCCCGAGGAGTACGGCGGCCTCGGCGAGTCGCTGCTGACGTACGCGCTGACGGTCGAGGAGATCGCGCGCGGCTGGATGAGCGTGTCCGGCATCATCAACACCCATTTCATCGTCGCCTACATGATCAAGCAGCACGGCACACAGGAGCAGAAGGACCATTTCCTGCCGCGTATGGCGGCGGGCGACGTGCGCGGCGCGTTCTCGATGTCGGAGCCGGAACTGGGCTCCGACGTGTCGGCGATTCGCACCAAGGGCGTACGCGACGGGGACGCGTACGTCGTCAACGGCCAGAAGATGTGGCTGACCAACGGCGGTTCTTCCCATCTGGTCGCGGTGCTGTGCAGGACCGACGAGGGGCAGGCGGAGGACGCGCCGCCGCACAAGTCGATGACGACCTTCCTGATCGAGAAGGAGCCCGGCTTCGGCGCCAACGCCTCGGTCCCCGGCCTCACAGTGCCAGGAAAGATCGACAAGATGGGCTACAAGGGCGTCGACACCACGGAACTGATCCTCCAGGACGTGAGGGTTCCGGCCGACCGGGTGCTCGGCGGACAGAGCGGCCGGGGTTTTTACCAGATGATGGACGGCGTCGAGGTCGGCCGGGTCAATGTGGCCGCGCGCGGCTGCGGTGTGGCACAGCGGGCGTTCGAACTGGGCATCGCCTACGCACAGCAACGGCACACGTTCGGCAAACCCATCGCACAGCACCAGGCGATCCAGTTCAAGCTCGCCGAGATGGCCACCAAGGTGGAGGCCGCGCACCGGATGATGGTCAACGCCGCACGTAAGAAGGATTCGGGCGAGCGCAACGACCTGGAGGCCGGGATGGCGAAGTACCTGGCCGCGGAGTTCTGCAAGGAAGTGGTGGAGGACGCGTTCCGCATCCACGGCGGCTACGGCTTCTCCAAGGAGTACGAGATCGAGCGGCTGTACCGGGAGGCGCCGATGCTGCTGATCGGCGAGGGGACCGCCGAGATCCAGAAAATGATCATCGGGCGGCGACTGCTGGAGGAGTATCGTCTCCAGGGATAACCGAAGGAAGAATGTCCGTATTTATTGACATTTACCCGAGGGGAAGGTCACACTGCGTGAGCCGTCGCGGCACGGGAACCAGCCATCGACTCGCCCTTGAGCTTGCCGAGTTGCCCGTGTCAACCGATACCATCGGGTTAAAGCCGCCGTCCCCAGAAGTAATTCGCGGCACCCTCCGCTACGAAGGTCTTCCATGCCCCACAGCCATTCCTCTGCACCACGCGACGGCCTTGTCGGCGTACGACTCGCGCGCGGAGCGTCGCCGTGGCTCCTCCCGACCGTCGCCACCGCGGCGGTAAGCCTTGTCCGCGCGCGCCGCTCAGGCCGCTGGGCGACGGTGGCCGTCCCCGCCACCGCGCTCGCCGCGGGCATGCTGTGGTTCTTCCGCGACCCCGAGCGCGAGATCGCCGAGGGCCGTGTGATCTGTCCCGCGGACGGTGTGGTGCAGAGCATCATGCCGTGGAAGGACGGGCGCACCCGCGTCGCGATCTTCATGAGCCCGCTGAACGTCCACGTGAACCGCGCGCCCCTCGCGGGCACGGTCACCTCCGTCGAGCACATCCCCGGCGGATACGTACCGGCGTTCAACAAGGAGAGCGAGAACAACGAGCGGGTGGTCTGGCACTTCGACACCGAGATCGGCGATGTCGAGATGGTGCAGATCGCCGGCGCGGTGGCGCGCAGGATCGTTCCGTACGTGCCGCGCGGCTGCAAGGTGGAACAGGGCGAGCGGATCGGCCTGATCCGGTTCGGCTCGCGGGTCGACGTGTACCTGCCGGAGGGCATCGAGCCCGACGTCGAGGTCGGGCAGACCACCACGGCTGGGGTGACTCGCCTTGACCGTGGTTGAACCCGACACGCAGGCAAAGGCCCACACTCACACTCCGGTGCAGGCGCAGTCGCACTGGGTCACCGAGCTGGAGGACGAGGTAGCCGACCTTCCGCTGTCCACCCGGCTGTCCATCGCCGACGCGCTCACTCTCGGTAACGCGATCTGTGGCTTCATGGCCGTGTACTTCACGACCACCGGAGTCCTGGTCCCGCACCTGATGGGCACCACCGTCGGCGGCATGTCCAAGCACAGCGCCGCCACCGCGGTGACGCTCATGCTGCTCGCGTCCGTCTTCGACCTCTTCGACGGGCTGGTCGCGCGCAAGCTGCGCAGCTCCGCGATGGGCGCCGAGCTGGACAATCTCTCCGACCTGATCAGCTTCGGCCTCGCGCCCGCCTACTTCGTCGTCGTCTGGGGTCTGGTCGCCGACGACGCCCACGGCAAGGTGTCGGCCGCCGCCGCGGTGATGGTCGTCCTGGCCGTGGTGCTGCGGCTCGCCCGCTTCTCCTGCACCACGATCAGGGACGGTGTCTTCCAGGGCATGCCCAGCCCCTTCGGGGCGATGACGGTCGTCTCCGTCGTCCTGCTGGAACTGCCCTTCATCCCCACCGTCGTCGCCATCGTCGGCGTCGCCTGGCTCATGGTGAGCCGCGTGGAGTACCCCAAGCCGCGCGGACGCCTCGCCGTCATCACCCTCGGCTGGATCCTCATCAGCATGGGCTGCCTGACCGCCTGGACCCTCGACGTCCCCGGCGGCCACCTGCTCCTCCAGACGGGCGCCGCCCTCCAGTGCGTGGCCGCGGCGGTCATCCCCTGCTTCGCGACCACGCGCCGCGTCAATACGATGCGGGCCAATCGCCGTGAGGCCAGGGCGGACGCTCTGCGCTGACATGTCCTCCGGGGTCAGCCCCCGGTGCGCCGCTACGGCCCGCGGCCCCTCCGCTCTCGGCGGAGGGGCCGCAGTCGTTTCCGCACACCTGCGCCTGGCGCTGGGGGCTGGGGCTGGGGCTGGGGCGCTGGCGCTGGCGCTGGCGCTGGGGGCTTGCTAGGTCAGGAAGTCGCGGGCCAGCTCGGCGGAGAGCTGTTCCAGGAGCGGGCCTGCGTTGGGGATGGAGACGGCCGGGTCCGGTTCCAGGGACGAGAGCGGGTAGGCGCGGCGGATCCCGGCGGAGCCGAGGGCGCTGGGGCTGAGCGCGAGACGGCCGCAGACGGCGACGACGTCGATGTCACGGGCGCGGGCGGCCTGGGCGACGCCGACCGGCGCCTTGCCGTGCAGAGTCTGCTCGTCGAGGGAGCCCTCGCCGGTGATGACGAGGTCGACGCCGTCGAGGGCGGCCGCGAAGCCGAGGACGTCGAGCATGACGTCGATACCGGCCCGGAAGGTGGCGCCGAGGCCGACGAGGGCCCCGTAGCCGATGCCGCCCGCGGCGCCCGCGCCGGGGGCGTCGGCCGCCGCGGCGGCGGTCGGACCCTCGGCGAGGGCGAGGACGTCGACGTAGTGCCCGAGGGCGGCGTCGAGCGTGGCGACGTCGGCCTCGGAGGCGCCCTTCTGCGGCCCGTAGACGGCGGCGGCGCCCTTGGGCCCGAGCAGCGGGTTGTCGACGTCGCTGGCGAGGACGATCTCGGTGTCGACCAGCCGCGGGTCGAGCCCGGACAGGTCGGCGGTGGCGAGCGCGGCCAGCGGGCCGCCGCCGGGCGCGACGGGCGCGCCGTCGCGGTCCAGCAGCCGGGCGCCGAGCGCGCTGAGCATGCCCGCGCCGCCGTCGTTGGTGGCGCTGCCGCCGACGCCGAGCACGATGGTGCGGGCGCCCGCGTCGAGCGCGGCCTTCAGCAGCTCGCCGGTGCCGTACGTGGTCGCCGTGAGCGGCGCGAAGACGCCGGACGGCAGGTGCTGGAGGCCGGACGCCTCGGCCATCTCGACCACGGCGGTACGGTCACGCAGCGCGTACGAGGCGTCGACCGGCTCGCCCAGCGGTCCGGTGACGCGTACCGTGCGCCGCTCGAAACCGCCGGTGACGGCGGCCTCGACGGTGCCGTCACCGCCGTCGGCGACCGGTACGGAGGTGACGGTCACACCGGGCGCGCCCTTGCGCAGCCCCGCCTCGACATGCGCGGCCACCTGCACCGCGGTCAGCGAGCCCTTGAACTTGTCCGCGGCGATCAGCACACGTCCCGTGGATCTTGTTGCAGCGTCGGACACTGTCGTACTCCCCATCCGAAAACGGAACATCGCGCCGGTGGGACCCTATCCCGGCCGGGCCCGCCTGCCCATGGGCACCGCGCTGTGTCACCGCGCGATCACCGGATCGCGAGTCCGCCGCGCGGCCCGTGGTCGTAGGTTTGGCGGCATGACGACGACCGACTTCGCCACGTACATCGCAGGGCTGCCGAAGATCATTTCGGGAGCGAACACCCTCTTCAGGTCCGCCGACGGCCGGATCCTCATCGTCGAGCCGAACTACCGCGACGACGGGACCTGGACGCTGCCGGGCGGCACCATCGAGTCCGATCTGAACGAGACGCCGCGGCAGGCCGCCCGCCGGGAGAGCGCGGAGGAGATCGGTCTGGACATCGAGCCGGGCCCGCTGCTCGCCGTCGACTGGGTGACGGGGCCCGGCAGGCCGCCGCTGGCCAGCTACCTCTACGACGGCGGCGTACTGGACGAGACGCGGCTGGCGGCGGTACGGCTCCAGGAGGAGGAACTGGACTCCTGGAAGCTGGTCCCGGCCGACGAGATCGACTCCTACTTCTCGCCGGGCGCCGCCCGCCGTGTCCACGCGGCCCTGGCCGCCCTCGCCGCGGGCGCCGGTCCTGTGGAGCTGGAGAACGGCCGCCGCGCGGGCGTCAACTGACGTCACGTCAACCGGCTGGGCAGCGGGGCCTGTTGGGGACATGGCCAAGGTCGGGGGCCGGGTCGGCGGGGCGAGTTCGCCTGCGGCGCATGTGCCGTCGAACCGTCCGGCTCGTGCCGCCGCGCGGTATATCCGTCGCCGGGTCCGCGACCCCGGATCTAGGATTTTGCCTCATGATCGAATCCACCCAGCCAGCCGGGTCGGTCCCGCCGTCTGCCGCCGTGCTCGCGGCCTTCGGCGCGCCGGGGCGGCCGGTGCCGCTGCCGGGCGGGCAGGGGCAGACCTGGCGGGACGGCGAGGTGGTGCTCAAGCCGACCGGGCTCGCGGCCGAGACCGCGTGGCGGGCCGAGGTGCTGACCGCGCTGCCCGCGTCCCCGCACTTCCGGGTCGCGCGGCCGGTCCGGGCGGCGAACGGCGGCTGGACGGCGGAGGGTTGGGAGGCGTGGCAGTACGTGGCCGGCCGGTCCGACCCGGGGCGGCCCGCCGATGTGCTGCGGACGGCCGCCGCCTTCCACGCGGCGCTCGCGGACGTACCGCGCCCCGGCTTCCTCGACACGCGCGAGGGCCCGTGGTCGTACGCGGCCCGGGTCGCCTGGGAGGAGTCGCCGCTGGACGACGGGGGCGACGGTGACGCCGAGGTGGCCGCGCTCATCGCCCAACTGGCCGCAGAACGCCGCCCGTTCGAGCCGTCAGCCGCACCGGCGCCGCAGGTCGTGCACGGCGACCTGCTGGGCAATGTGCTCTTCGCGGACGGCCTGCCGCCCGCGGTCATCGACTGGCCGCCGTACTGGTACCCCGCCGACTGGGCGGCGGCCGTCGTGGTGGTCGACGCGCTGCTCTGGTACGGGGCGGGGCCCGCGGTCCTCGCGCTCGGCCCCGCCGGGGACGGCTGTGTCCCCGACCCCGACGCGTGGGCCCAACTCCTCGTCCGCGCCCTGCTGTTCCGGCTGGTCACCGGCGCCGTGCTCGGCCCGGACGCGCAGCCGCGACCGTACGAGCGGGCGGCGGTCGCGGCCGTACGGGCGTATGTGGCCGCGGGCGGTCAGGGCTTGGGGATGTCGAAGAAGTAGGTCAGGCCGCCGGCCAGCCGGATGTCCCCCTGCACCTTCAGCTTCCGGGTGAAGAACAGCGCCGGGCCCGAGGCGTTGCCCGAGACCAGCTTGAGGAATTCCGGCGCGGCCATCGTGAGGGTGAGCTGCGGCGTACGTCCGGTGTCCTCGGCCGTGACCGCGCAGGCGCCGTTCGCGATGTGCGTCTCGTAGACGTCCGGTGCCTCGTCCCCCGCCGTGATCCGCCAGCGGATCAGGGCGTCGCGGCGACCCGCCGACTCCGGCTTGAAGAGGGTGCCCATCCGGTGGAAGACCTCGTCCAGGACCCGTCGGCGCTGCGCTCCGTTCATGAACTCCGCGATCCGGCGGGCCGGAAGATCCCGTACGATCCGCGCGAATTCCTTCGGCTCGACCGTGCCGAAGTCGAGGAGTTCGAGGTCGATGTCGTCGAGCGCCGCCATGTCGGGCCTTCCTGACTCCAGAGTAAGTTTACTGGTGAGTAAGGATAGGTACGGCGCGGCACCGTGGCAAGGCGTCGCCTCGGGCACCGCGCGGGCAGCGGAAATAGGCGCGCGGGGCCGCCCCGCCCTCCCGTACCGTCACGGCATGCATGCTGATCAGCCGCCGTTGCCCGAGGTCCTCGCCGCCGCGCCGGACGTTCCCGTGGTCGCCATGGCCCAAGCCCTTCGGGAAGTGCCCGGGGTGGTCGGGGTGCTGCTCGGGGGCAGCCGTGCGCGCGGGACGCACCGCGCGGACTCGGACTGGGACCTCGGGGTGTACTACCGGGGCGAGCCGGATGTGGCCGCGTTGGCCGCGCTCGCGCGGGAGTTCACCGGGGAACCGGTGGAGGTGGCCGCGCCGGGCGGGTGGGGGCCGTGGGTCAACGCCGGGGCGTGGCTGCGCGTGGACGGGGTCGCCGTCGACTGGATCCTGCGGGACGTCGACCGCGTCCGGCGGGTGTGGCAGGACTGCCGCGAGGGCCGCTACGAGGTCGGTATCCAGCCGGGGCACCCGCTCGGTTTCTGGTCGCCCTGCTATCCGGGCGAGGTCGCCCTCGGGCACGTACTCGCCGACACCGACGGGGAGTTGGCGGCGCTCCGGGCCGAGACGCGGGTGTACCCCGAGGCGTTGCGGCGGGCTCTGGTCGAGGCCGCGTGGGAGGCGGAGTTCACGGTGGCCGCTGCCGCGAAGTCGGCCGTCAAGGGGGATCACGTGCACGTGTCCCTCTGCCTGTCGCGGGCCTTCGGTGTCCTCGCGCAGGCGCTGCACGCCTGGAACCGGGTGTGGTGCCTGAACGAGAAGGGGGCCTTCCCCGCGGCCGCGGTGCTTTCCGGGGCTCCCGCGGGGTTCGCCGACGAGGTCGGCGTTCTTCTCGGTCGCAGTGGGCTCTCGGCCGAGGAGCTTTCGGCGACCGTGGCCTCGGCGGCCCGCCTGGTCCACGAGGCCCGCCGCGGCCTCCCCCTCCCCTGACCCGGACTGCGCGCCGAGCCGGCGCAGGGCCTGTTCTTAGGGGCGCGGGGAACTGCGCTGGGCTGGCGCAGGGCCTGTTCTTAGGGGCGCGGGGAACTGCGCGGCCAGCCACCAACGGTGGCGAGCTGTAAATACCGGCCCCAGCGGGGCAGTTGCTGGGTGTTTTCGGGCTGAAAGCCCGGCGGTGGCTGGGCGCGCAGTTCCCCGCGCCCCTAAAGACTCGGCGTGCCGCCCTGGTTGAGAAACCGTCCCGGCGCCGCGCCCCTAAAGACTCGGCGTGCCGCCCACAGCAGAGTGACCGCCCGGGCGCCGCGCCCCTGAAAAGATCGGCGGGCCGCCCTCGGAATAGGCGCCGCGCGGCGGGGTCAGCGGCGGGCGGCGCGGCGGAGGTGGTGGAGGACGGCGCGGGCGGCGTGGTGGCCGGGCATGCCGTGGACGCCGGGGCCGGGCGGGGTGGCCGAGGAGCAGAGGAAGAGGTTGGGGCGGATGGTGGTGTAGGGATTGGCGGCGAGGCGGGGCCGGATGACGGACTGGAGTCCGGAGTAGGCGCCGCAGGCGATGTCACCGCCGACATAGTTGGCGTTCCGGGCGGCGAGACCGGCGGGCCCGGTGACGGCGCGGGCGAGGACGAGGTCACGGAAACCCGGCGCGAAGCGCTCGATCTGGCGCTCGACGGCATCGGTGGCGTCCCCGTGCCAGTTGTGGGGGACGTGCCCGTAGGCCCAGAAGACGTGCTTGCCCTCGGGGGCGCGGGAGGGGTCGATCACGGACGGCTGGGCGGTGATGAGGAAGGGCGTCTGCGGCGGGCGGCCGGTCACGGCCCGGTTGAGGGCGTCGCCGATCTCGGTGTAGCTGGGCCCGATGTGCACGGTGCCCGCGCGCCGCGCGTCGGGGGACGTCCACGGCACCGGCCCGTCCAGCGCGTAGTCGATCTTGAAGACGGAGGCGCCGTAGCGGTAGCCGCGGTACGCGTCGCCGAGTCCGGCGATCCGGGCGAGCGCGGTCGGCGAGGTGTCGAAGACATAGGCGCGGGCGGGCGGCAGCTCGTCGAGCTTGCGGACGGTGACGCCGGTGCGGATGACGCCGCCCAGTTCGGTGAGGTGCCCGGCCAGCGCGTCGGAGATGGCCTGGGAGCCGCCGCGGGCGACCGGCCAGCCGTTCTCGTGCGCCGCGAGCGCGAACATCATCGCCATCGCCCCGGTGAACGGCTGCGTGAGCCGGGTGATCGCGTGCCCGGCGAGCCCGGCGATCAGCGCCCGCGCCTTGGGGTCGCGGAAGCGCTGGGCGAGGACGGCGGCGGGCGGCGTGCCGGTCAGGCCGAACCGGAGGAAGCGGTACGGGTCACGCGGTATCCCGGCCCACTGCGGCCGGAAGAAGTCCGCGGCGAGGGTGTCCCAGTGACCGGTGTACGGCGCGAGCAGCCGCCGGTAGGTGCCCGCGTCGCGCGCGCCGAGCGAGGCCGCGGTCTCGCCGACCGTGCGGGCGAGAACGGCGGCGGTGCCGTCGGGGAACGGGTGCGCCATCGGGACTTCCGGCTGGAGCCACTCCAGGCCGTGCTCGGCGAGCGGCAGCGCGCCGAAGGCGGGCGAGCCGATGCCGAAGGGGTGCACGGCGGAGCAGGGGTCGTGCCGGAAGCCCGGCAGCGTCAGCTCCTCGGTGCGGGCGCCGCCGCCCACAGTGTCGGCGGCCTCGTAGATCTGCACGGAGAGCCCGGCGCGGGCCAACTCCACCGCCGCCGTCAGCCCGTTGGGACCCGCGCCGACGACGACGGCGTCGGCCACGACCGCGCGGCTCACCTTCCGGCCGCCATCAGCTCGGTGACCTGCCGTGCGGTGGCCTCGTCGCGGGCGAGGGTGAAGGGCAGTTCGTTGCCGCCGGGGATCGAGAAGGGCGCGCCGGACGCCGTACGGCTGACGCCGCCCGCCTCGGTGGCAAGCAGCAGTCCCGCCGCGTGGTCCCAGGGCGCTTCCCAGAAGAAGGCGACAGCGTCGATCGCGCCGCGGGCCACGTCCAGGTAGGCCAGGCCCGCGCAGGTGCAGGGGGTGCAGACCGCGCCCGAGGCGTCCAGCCGGGTCAGGGCGTCGCGCTCGTAGCCGGTGCGGTAGACCGGGTTGGAGGTGGACAGCCGCAGCGGCTCGCCCGCCTCGGGGGTGCGGGTGTGCAGCCGCTCGCCGTCCAGATGCGCGCCCCGGCCGCGCCGCGCGGTGGCGAACAGGCCGCGCTGCGGGGCGTACGTCCAGGAGGCGAGCGGTACGCCGTCGCGCACGAGGGCGACCAGGGTGGCGAAGCCGTCCTCGCCGCGGACGAAGGCGGAGGTGCCGTCGACCGGGTCGACCACCCACACCGGGTCGTCGCCGCCCAGCCGTTCCAGTACGCCGCTGTCGGCGCTCACCGCCTCCTCGCCGACCACGACGGAGCCGGGCAGCAGCGCGGTCAGCTCTTCGGTGAGCCGTTCCTCGGCGCGCCGGTCGGCGGTGGTGACCAGGTCGTACGGGCCGCTCTTGCGCGAGATGTCGTCGTCGCCGAGCCGCCGCCAGCGCGGCACCACCTCGGCGGCGACCACCGCTCTGATCACGTCTTCGACGGCGGCGAGCAGTGCGTCGTCCACGCCGTCGCCGACGCCGTCCGCGCCCGCCGCGTCACCCGATACCGCACCGACCTCATTGCCCATGCCGCCATCCAATCAGACCCGGGCGCCGCGCGGTTCCCGCCCTGTGGACAACGGCCGTCCCACGGGCGCGGGCAGCCGCGGCGCTGCCGCCGCGGGCCCGCTCCCCCAGGTCAGCCACGCGCCGGGACCCGGCCGCGCGCTTCAGCCCAGCACCGGGATGATGTGTTCGCCGTACGCGTCGATCGTCGCCTCCTTCGCGTCGTGCATGTCGTAGACCGCGAACTGGTCGACGCCCAGGTCCCGCAGGGCCCGCAGCTTGTCCAGGTGCCGGTCGACCGGGCCGATCAGGCAGAAGCGGTCCACGATCTCGTCGGGCACGAAGGCGGTGTCGGGGTTGCCCGAGCGGCCGTGGTGCGCGTAGTCGTAGCCGTGCCGCTGGGCGATGTACTCCGTCAGTTCCTCCGGCACCAGGTCGGAGTGTTCGCCGTAACGGCTGACGAGGTCGGCAACGTGGTTGCCGACCATGCCGCCGAACCAGCGGCACTGTTCGCGGGCGTGCGCGAGGGCTTCGGGCGAGTCGTCGGCCGTGACGTAGGCGGGCGCGGCGACGCAGACGGTGACCGAGGCCGGGTCGCGGCCCGCCTTCTCGGCCGCGTCCCGTACCGCCTTCACCATCCATTCGGTGAGGTAGACGTCGGCGAGTTGCAGGATGAAGCCGTCGGCCTTCTCGCCGGTCAGCGCCAGCGCCTTCGGGCCGTACGCCGCCATCCAGACCGGCAGTTCGCCGTTCTCGACCCACGGCAGCCGCAGCGGTGTGCCGTCGACCACGGCCTCGCGGCCCTCGGCGAGGTCGCGGATGACGGTCATCGCCTCGCCGACCCGCGCGAGGGTGTTGGGCTTGCGCCCGGCGACCCGCATCGCCGAGTCGCCGCGGCCGATGCCGCAGACCGTGCGGTTGCCGTACATCGAGTTGAGGGTGGCGAAGGTGGAGGCGGTCACCTCCCAGGTGCGGGTGCCGGGGTTGGTGACCATCGTGCCGACCTTGAGCCGGTCGGTGTGGTCGAGAATGCGGCTGTGGATGACGAACGGCTCCTGCCACAGCACGGCGGAGTCGAAGGTCCAGCCGTACGTGAAGCCGTTGCGCTCGGCGCGGCGCATCAGGCCGACGACGTTCGAGGCGGGTGGATCGGTCTGCAGCACGAGGCCGAAGTCCATGGCGCCGCTCCTTCTGTGAGGCTGAGGGCTAGATCAGGTACTGACAGATGCCGCGCGGCGTGTACTGGCCGTGACCGGCCCGGCCCACGTACGACCGGTCCTCGATCACGGGCACCCCGCGGGACAGCACGGTCTCGACCCGGCCGGCCGTCCGCTTGCCCTCGTAGGCGGAGTAGTCGACGTTCATGTGGTGGGTCTCGGCGGACATGACCTGCTCGGCGTGCGGGTCGTAGATCACCACGTCGGCGTCGGCGCCCGGCGCGATGGTGCCCTTGCGCGGGTAGAGGCCGAACATCCGGGCCGGGGTGGCGCAGGCGATCTCGATCCAGCGGCGGCGGCTGATGTGCCCGTCCACGACGCCCTGGTGGAGGAGGTCCATGCGGTTCTCCACGCCGGGCATGCCGTTGGGGATCTTGGAGAAGTCGCCGACGCCCATGTCCTTCTGCCCGGTGAAGCAGAACGGGCAGTGGTCGGTGGAGACCACCTGGAGGTCGTTGGTGCGCAGGCCCTGCCAGAGCGCGGCCTGGTGCTCGCGGGGGCGCAGCGGCGTACTGCACACGTACTTGGCGCCCTCGAAGCCGGGTTCGGCGAGGTTGTCGGTGGACAGGAACAGGTACTGCGGACAGGTCTCGCCGAAGACGTTGAGGCCCAGGTCGCGGGCGGCGGTGAGTTCGGCGACGGCCTGCTGCGCGGAGACGTGCACGATGTAGAGCGGGGCGCCGGCGACGCGGGCGAGCTGGATGGCGCGGTGGGTGGCCTCGGCCTCCAGCAGGGCGTGCCTGACCTCGCCGTGGTAGCGCGGGTCGGTCTTCCCCGCTTCGAGGGCCTGCTGGACGAGGACGTCGATCGCGATGCCGTTCTCGGCGTGCATCATCGTCAGGCCGCCGTTGCCCGCCGCGCGCTGCATGGCGCGCAGGATCTGCCCGTCGTCGCTGTAGAAGACGCCGGGGTAGGCCATGAACATCTTGAAGCTGGTCACGCCCTCCTCGACCAGGATGTCCATCTCCTTGAGCGAGTGCTCGTTCACGTCGGAGACGATCATGTGGAAGGCGTAGTCGATCGCGCACTGCGCGTCGGCCTTGGCGTGCCAGGCGTCGAGCCCGGAGCGGAGCGACGCGCCGACGCCCTGGATGGCGAAGTCGACGATGGTGGTGGTGCCGCCCCAGGCGGCGGCGCGGGTGCCGGTCTCGAAGGTGTCGGAGGCGGTGGTGCCGCCGAACGGCATCTCCATGTGGGTGTGCCCGTCGACGCCGCCGGGGATGACGTATTTCCCGGTGGCGTCGATGACGGTGTCGGCGGTCCAGCCCGCCGCGGTGTCGCTGTCGTGGGCGGCGAGGGCGGCGATCCTGCCGCCCTCGATCAGGACGTCGGCGTGCATCTCGTCGGCGGCGGTGATGACGAGGCCGCCGCGGATCACGGTACGGGTCGCGGTCACTGCGCGGTCCCTCCTTCGGATTCGCCCGGTGCCTGGTCCGCGAGTTCGCTCTGCGCCTGTTTCAGGGCCGCCTCCAGCAGGTCGGCGCCTTCCTCGGCCTCGGCGACGGTGAGCGAGAGCGGCGGGGCGATCCGCAGGACGTTCCCCGCGAGGCCGCCCTTGCCGATCAGCAGTCCGTGCGCGCGGGCCGCTTCGAGGACGGCGGAGGCCGCCGCGGGGGACGGGGTGTCGGTGCCCGGCTCGACCAGTTCGACGCCGAGCATCAGGCCGCGTCCGCGCACCTCGCGGACGATGCCCAGGCCCGCGGAGACGGCGGTGAGGCGGGCCTTGAGCAGGCCGCCGACCCGGCGGGCGTTGCCCTGGAGGTCGTGGTCGAGGAGGTAGGTGAGATTCGCCAGCGCTCCCGCGGTGGTGATCGGGCTGCCGCCGAAGGTGGAGATGGAGTTGGCGTTCAGGCAGTTCATGACGTCGGCGCGGGCCACCACGCCGCCCATGGACATGCCGTTGCCGATGCCCTTGGCGAAGGTGAGGATGTCGGGCGCGCCGGAGCCGCTGTGCGCCTGCCAGCCCCAGAAGTTGTCGCCGGTACGGCCCCAGCCGGTCTGCACCTCGTCGGTGATCCACAGGATGCCGTGCCGGTCCAGGACCCGCTTGAAGGCGGCGAGCAGCCCGTCGGGGCCCGAGGTGAAGCCGCCGACGCCCTGGACGGGTTCGGCGATGAGCGCGGCGACCGTGCCGTTGGCCTGGCCGAGGATGTCCTCCAGGTCCGCGACGCACGCGGCGGTGAACTCGGCGTCCGTCAGATGCGCGTACGGCCCGCGGCTGCGCACCCCGCCGTGCACGTACAGCGTCTGGAGCGGGGACAGGCTGGTCGGCGACCAGGCGCTGTTGCCGGTGATGCCGATCGAGGTGAAGGAGCGGCCGTGGTAGCTGTTGCGCAGCGCCAGCACCTGGTTGGAGCGGCGGTAGGCGGTGGCCAGCAGCAGGGCCGTGTCGTTGGCCTCGGTGCCCGAGGTGGTGAAGAAGACCCGGGCGTCGGGGATGCCGGACAGCCGGGCGATCCGCTCGGCCAGCTCCACGGCCTGGCGGCTGAGGTAGAGCGTCGAGGAGTGCAGGATCTTCCCGGCCTGCTCGGCGACGGCGGCGGTGACCTCGGGCAGCGCGTGCGCGGTCATCGTGGTGAGGATGCCGCCGAAGAAGTCCAGGTAGCGGTTGCCCTCGGCGTCCCAGACGTGGCGGCCCTCGCCGTGCGTCAGCTCGATCGGCCGGGCGTAGTACGTGGCCAGCCAGTCGGGCAGGACGGCGCGGTGGCGGGCGTGCAGCGCGGCGTGCGCGCTCTCGGTCGCGGTGGCCATCGCTCAGCCCTCCGTCAGGTCGCCGTAGGCGTCGGGCCTGCGGTCGCGGTAGAAGGCCCAGGTCTGCCGGACCTCGTCGATCAGGTCCAGGTCCAGGTCGCGGACCAGCAGTTCCTCCTTGGTGTCGGAGGCGGTGCCCTCCACGAACTGGCCGCGCGGGTCGACGAAGTAGCTGGTGCCGTAGAAGTCGTTGTCGCCGTACTCCTCGCGGCCGACCCGGTTGATCGCGGCGATGAAGTACTCGTTGGCGACGGCCGCCGCGGGCTGCTCCAGCTTCCACAGGTACGCCGACAGGCCGCGGCTGGTGGCCGACGGGTTGTAGACGATCTGGGCGCCCGCGAGGCCCAGGGCGCGCCAGCCCTCGGGGAAGTGGCGGTCGTAGCAGATGTAGACGCCGATCCGGCCGACGGCGGTCTCGAAGACCGGCCAGCCGAGGTTGCCCGGCTTGAAGTAGTACTTCTCCCAGAAGCCGTTGACCTGCGGGATGTGGTGCTTGCGGTACTTGCCGAGGACGGTGCCGTCCGCGTCGATCACGGCCGCGGTGTTGTAGTAGACGCCGGGCTGCTCGATCTCGAAGACCGGCACGACGATGACCATGCCGGTCTCGCGGGCCAGCGCCCGCATCCGCTGGACGGTCGGCCCGTCGGGGACGGGCTCCGCCCACCGGTAGTGCTCGGCCTCCTGGACCTGGCAGAAGTAGGGGGCGTTGAACACCTCCTGGAAGCCGATCACCTTCGCGCCCTGCGCGGCGGCGGCCCGGGCGTGTTCCTCGTGCTTCGCGATCATCGATTCCGTATCGCCGGTCCAGGTGGCCTGGACGAGCGCGGCACGCACGACATTGCTCATGAGCAGCTCCTCAGACGTGGCAGCTTCACGCCGGTAGTCCCGTTCTACGCCCGTAGATCCCAGCCGTGGGGAAGAACGTAGAAGCGCCCTACCCACTGTGGCAAGACCGCTACCGTTACCGGGCGAAGACGATCACGTTTCCCCCTCGGGGAACCCGTTCGGCGGCGCGCGCCCGCGTCAGCCGCCGGGCAGGCCCGCCCGGCGCAGGGCGGCCACGATGTCGCGGCGGCGGGACTTGGAGACGGCTTCCGCGGCGTCCAGGACGGGAACGGCCAGGCCGGGGCGGGCTCTGACCACGGCGGCGGCGTCCTCGGGCGGACGCGCCCGGGCGAGCGTCCGCAGGAGTTCGCCCGCCTCCTCGTGGTGCCCCGCGTCGGCCAGGTCGCCCGCGATCGTGGCCAGGTCGGCGGGCGGGCGCGACGCGGCCTGGTGCAGAAGCGTGCGGCAGTCGCCGGTACGGCCCGCGGCGGCCAGTTCAGAGGCGGCGGCGGCCAGCGGGGCGCCGGGCAGCGCGGCGACCTCCCAGAGCAGGGTGGCGACATCGGCGGCCAGTTCGGTGCGCTCCAACTCCCTGAGCAGGTAGGGCAGTCGGGGCGCCGGGCCTTCCGCCGCCTCGCAGATGACGACGTAGGCGGCGCCGCTCTGGCCGGTACGGCGCAGTTCGCCGAGGCGCGCGGCCTCCTGCCGCGCCTCGGCCAGCCAGCGCGGGTCGAGGGTGGGCCGCGCCTGGCGCGGTTCCGCGCTCTCCGGGGCGCCGGCGAAGCGCGCGCCGCGCGGGGTGGCGCGTACGGGTCCCTGGGCGGTCTCCGCCTGCGGGGCCGGGGCGGCGGGGGCGCCCGCGAAACGCGCGCCGCGCGGCACCGACCGCTCCAGGGGCGTTTCCTCGGCGCCCGCCGCCTCCTCGAAGGCCCCGGCGAAGCGTGCGCCGCGCGGGCGGGAGGCGCCCTTGGTGCGCGCGCCGGCCGCCTTGGCGGGCCGCGGTCGCGCGGCTTCCTCGGGGCGGGGGTCGCGGGCCCAGGAGGCGGTACGGGCGGCGGGCGCGGCGGGGTCGCGCTCGGGGGGCGGGGAGAGCTGGGCGGCGGGATGCCGCTCGGCGGCCGGGGAGAGCTGGGCGGCGGAATGGCGCTCGGCGGGCGGGGAGGGCTGGGCGGCGGGATGCCGCTCGGGCGTCTGGCGGAACCAGTCGGCGGCCGGGGGCGCGGTGAAGGCGGCCAGCCGGGCGCGGAGTTCGTCGCAGCGGGCGGCGGCCCGCTCACGGTCGTCGCGGGCCCAGGCGAGGATGTTGGCGAGCCGGGCGGTGGCGGCTCCCGCCGGGTCGGCGGGGGCCTGGTCGAGGGCGCGGGCCGCCTCGCGCTCGCGCAGCAGCGCCATGTCACGGGCCCGCGAGGTCACTTCGAGCCGGAGGCGGAGCGCGCTCTCCGCGCCGGGCGCGGCGTCCCACTCCGCGACGGCGGCGCGGTGCAGGACCCGGGCACGGGACACCTCCGCCTCGTCGAGCGGCGCCCGGACGGCGGCGGCCAGATCGTGCAGGACGGCCCCGACGACGTCCCAGGGCGGTATGTCCGCGCCGCCCTCGTAGGCGTGCGCGGCCTCCGGCTCACGCCCCGCGAACACCCCGTACCAGCCGGGACGGTCCCCGAGCGCCGCCACCATCGACCGGAAGTAGAACGTGAACTCCGTTGCCGCACCGGCCAGTTCCGTTGTCATCACACCCTCGCATCCGCCGCCCCCGCTCCCCGCGCCCGGTGGGCATTCGACACCCACAGTGTTACGGCGCTGCTACGGGGAGTTTTCAACGGCGGACGATTTCGACAGTCAAACTTGCAAGTTTTCCTGTCGAGGTCGTACGGTGCAACCATGCCCACTCAGGACCAGGCGCGGGTCGCCGACGAGCTGACCACGGTGATCGCGCAGCTCCAGCGCCGGTTGCGCACCGCGTCGGCCTCGGCGCAGGGCGCGCTCACGCCCTCGCAGGTCTCGGTGCTGGGGCGGATCGGCAGCGAGGGTCCGGCGACCACCGCCGCCCTGGCCCGCGCCGAGATCGTCCGGCCGCAGTCCATGCGGATGACGCTCGCGGCCCTGGAGGAACGCGGCCTCGTCGCCCGCTCGCCGCACCCCACCGACGGCCGTCAGGTCGTCTTCTCCCTCACCGAGGCAGGGGTCCGGCTGCGCGGCACCGGCCGCCGGGCCCGGCGCGGCTGGCTCGCCGAGGCGATCGCCACCGAGCTGTCCGCCGAGGACCAGCGGCGGCTGACCGAGGCGCTCGGCATCCTCCAGCGCCTGGTCAAGGCGTGACCGCACAGCCACGACCCCGCGACCCGAACAGCACGACAACACCGTTCACCGCACAGGGAGTTACCCGCATGACCGCCACGACGATCGACCCCCGCACCGCCCTTGTCGTCATCGACCTCCAGCGCGGCATCGTCGCGCTGCCCACCGCGCACCCGGCCCGCGAGATCGTCGCGCGCGCCGCGAAGCTGGCCGCCGCCTTCCGCGAGCGCGGGCTGCCGGTCGTGCTGGTGAACGTGGCCGGGGGCCCGCCAGGACGCAACGAGGGCCCGGCCATGAGCGGTTCGCTGCCCGCCGACTGGACGGAGCTGGTGGACGAACTGGATGTCCAGGACGGCGACATCAGGATCACCAAGCTCCAGTGGGGCGCCTTCCACGGGACCGCGCTCGACCTGGAGCTGCGCCGCCGCGGGGTCACGCAGATCGTGCTGGCCGGCATATCGACCAGCATCGGCGTCGAGTCCACCGCCCGCGCGGCGCACGAACACGGCTACCACGTGACGGTCGCCGCCGACGCGGTGACCGACACCGACGCCGAGTCGCACGCGCACGCGTTCGCCAAGATCTTTCCGCGGCTGGCCGAGACGGCGGGCACGGACGAGATCATCGCCCTGCTGCCCGCCGTCCCGGCCGCCTGAGCGGAGTAGCCGCGTCGAGGCAGGTCAGCGCGTGGGAACCACCACCAGCGCCGAGCCGCCGCCGCGCCGTACCGGCTCCGCCGCGGCCAACCACCGGCCGTCGGAGAGCCGTTGCACACCGGTGGCGGCGCCGATCTCCGGATTCTGCGTGAAGTGCTGCCCGAGGGCTTCGAGTTGGGCCTTGAGCGGGCTGTTCCACAGGGCCGGTTCGAGTTCGGTCGCCGCCGCGTTGCGCTGGCTGGCGCGCGGCGCGGCGATGGCGTCCACCAACGGCAGGCCCCGGTCGACGTGTTCGGTGAGCACCTGGAGCACGGTGGTGATGATGGTCGCGCCGCCGGGCGAGCCGACCGCGAAGTCCACCCGGCCGTTCTTCAGCACGATCGTCGGCGAGATCGACGAGCGGGGCCGCTTGCCGGGCCCCGGCAGGTTCGGGTCGTGCACGGCCGGGCTGGCGGGCACGAAGGAGAAGTCCGTCAGCTCGTTGTTGAGCAGGAAGCCGCGGCCCGGGACCGTGATCGCGCTGCCGCCGGTCTGCTCGATGGTGAGGGTGTAGGCGACGACGTTGCCCCACTTGTCGGCCACGGTCAGGTGCGTGGTGTTCTCGCCCTCGTAGGTGGTCGGCGCGGCCTTGCCGGTGGCGGCGCACGGGGTGGGGTGCGCCGGGTCGCCGGGCGGGAGCGGGCTGGTGAGCGCCGCGTCGTCCTTGATCAGGCAGGCCCGCGAGGCGGCGAAGCCCTTGGAGAGCAGCCCCGCGGTCGGCACCTGCTCGAACGCCGGGTCGCCGACCCAGCGGCCCCGGTCGGCGAAGGCGATCCGGCTGGCCTCGATGTAGTGGTGCAGATACTGCGCCTGGTCGGCGTGCGCCAGGTCGGTGTGCTCCAGGATGTTCAACGCCTCGGCCACCGTGGTCCCGCCGGACGACGAGGGCGCGGGCCCGTACACGTCGAGGCCGCGGTAGGTCGTGTGCGTCGGCGCCTGGGTCTTGGCGTGGTAGGCGGCAAGATCCGCGGCGGTCAGGTCACCGGTGCGCACCACGCGGGTGGACGCCGGGTCGACCGGGGGTTTGCGTACGGTCCTGACGATGTCCGCGCCGATGTCGCCGCGGTAGATCGCGTTGATCCCCTTGCGGCCCAACTCCTTGTACGTGGCCGCCAGTTGGGGGTTGCGCAGGGTGGAGCCGACCGCCGGGGGCTGTCCGCCGGGCAGGAAGAGCGCGGCGGTGGCGGGGAAGTCCTTGAAGCGGTCCTGGTTCGCCGCGGTCTGGGAGTTGAAGGTCGCGTCCACGGTGAAGCCGTCGCGGGCGATCCGCTCCGCGGGCTTGAGGACGTCGCCGAGCGAGCGGCTCCCCCAGGAGTCCAGGGCGGTCTGCCAGGTGGCGGCGGTGCCGGGCACGCCGACACTGCGCCCGCTGGTGACCGCGTCGGCGAAGGCGAGCGGCTGGCCGTTCTCGACGAAGAGCTGGTCGGTGGCGCTGCGCGGGGCGGTCTCGCGGCCGTCGATGGTGGAGACCTTGTGCTGCCGCGCGTCGTAGTAGACGAAGTAGCCGCCTCCGCCGATGCCCGAGGAGTACGGCTCGGTCACGCCGAGGGCGGCGGCGGTGGCGACGGCCGCGTCCACGGCGTTGCCGCCGCGCCGCAGCACCTCGATGCCGGCGGCCGACGCGTCGGCGTCCACGCTGGCGACCGCTCCCCCGTAGCCGACGGCCAGCGGGGTCTTGGCGGTGGAGCCGGGCGGATGCGCGGGGCCGCCGTGCCGGGCGGGCGCCGCGGCGGTGACCGCCGCCACCGCCGCGGTGACGGCGAGCGCGGCGACCGCGCGGACGGCGGTCCTGCGGACGCGGGACCCGCGGACGGCCGTACGGGACGCGCCCGGACCGCCTTCCGGACCGCCCCCCGGACCGCCGTCCGGTCCGCTGTCAGAACGCGTGCCCGCGGCCCTGCCCCGGGCGCCGCCGGGGCTGCCACCCGGGCCGCTACGGAGACCGGTGTCGCCACCACTGCTGTCACTTGTGCGTCGCATTGCGGAGTCCTCCACTCAACGGGCGTCCCGGAAGCGTAACTTCACCTCTCCTGTCCCGTCAGGACCGCGTATCCCCGCGGTGGGTCGAACACCGCTACGATGCCGCGCCATGAGCGACGACCTCCGCAATCTCGTCCTGGGCCTGGTGGCCCTCGCCATCGGCGCCGCCCTGGGCTGGTTCGCGCGCACCTACCTGCTCAGCCGCAGGCTCCAGCGCAAGCAGCGCTTCTTCGGCCTGCCGAAGGACTCCGAGTGCCTGCTGGTGGTGCCGCGCGACCCCGGCTCGCGGGGCTGGAGCCTGGCCAGGCACGACGCCTTCGCGCTGCTGGAGCTGGCCGCGGTGATCAAGGAGTGCGGGGCGCACGCCGAGGTGCTGGCGCACGACACGGCCTGGCAGGGCTTCGGCGCGCGCACCGAATTCTGCATAGGCGGCCCGGCCGCCAACCTCCGGCTGGCCGCGCATCTGCGCTCGATGCTGCCGGGCGTCGAGATCGACACCGACCCGGCGCCGGGACCCGAGCAGGGCGCGATCAGCGTCGGCGGCGAGACGTACCTGATGGAGAAGGGCGCCGTCGAGTACGTGCTGCTGGCCCGGCTGGCCGCCGCCCGCGACTCGGGCAACGACCGCCCGGTCTTCCTCTCCTCCGGCCAGCGCGGCATCGCCAACCAGGCCGCCGTCCGCTATCTGGCCAGGCACCAGGTGCGGCTGGCCCGCAAGCACGGCGCCGACGCGACCTTCTGCCTGCTGCTGAAGGTGGTCAATTCGCAGGCGTACGGCTCCGACGTGGTGGAGCTGGTCGCGGACGTCACCAAGGCCGCGACGACGGCGCCGAAGGCGCCCAAGGGCGGCAAGGTCATCCCGCCAGACCGATCACCAGCCACATGAGGGACGCTCCGCCGACCGTGCACAGCAGCGTCGAGGTCGACGGGTGCGGGCTGTGCGCCTCGGGGAGGATGTCCGAGGTCGCCAGGTAGAGCAGGAAACCGGCGAAGAAGCCGAGGTAGAGGCCGAGGACACCGGCCGGGATGGTGAAGGCGAGGGTGACCGCGGCGCCCGCCACCGGCGCCAGCGCGTCGGCGCCGAGCAGCAGCCGCGCCCTGCTGTGGTCGTTTCCGTACATCCGGGTGATCGTGTACGTGTTGAAGCCGTCCGCGAAGTCGTGCGAGACGACCGCGATGGCCACCACGATGCCGACGGTGCTGCCCGCCTGGAAGGCCGCGCCGATCGCGAAGCCGTCCATGACGCTGTGCCCGACGAGCGCGGCGCCCGCGGTGAGGCCGATGCCCTTGACCGGGGCGTGGGCGTGCCCGTGGCCGTGCGCGTGCGGCGCGTACTCGCCCTCGTGCGCCCGGTGGATCGCCACCGAGCGCTCGACGATGTGCAGGGCCAGGAAGCCGGCGACGAACATCAGCAGCGCGGCGGGGACGCCGAAGACGTCCCGCGGCTGCATGTCCAGCGCCTCGGGCAGCAGGTCGAAGCCGACGACGCCCAGCATCAGACCGGCCGCGAGGCCGAGGACGAGGTGCCTGCGGTCGCCGATGCGCTGGGCGACGAACCCGCCCACCAAGGTCATCGCGAACGCGCACGCGGCTATCAGGACCGGCATGAGGTCATGATCCATGACGCCCGGCGCGCCCGCGACTCAGGGGTACCCCTGAGCCTTACCGACCGTGACCGGCGCGGTGTCCCGTCCCGACCGTCCTCAGCACCGCCCGGGCCATCGACTGCTCGCCCTTGGCGTTCGGGTGCGCGGGCGCGGCGGGTGACGCCGGGGCCAGCGGCTCGATCCAGCGGTCGGCGGGCGCCTTGCACATGTCGTGCCCGACGGTCGGCTTGTACGTGTCGACGTAGCGCGCCCCGCCGAGCAGCGCCTCGACCCGCAGCATCGCGTTGAGCTTCTTCTCCACGTCCCTCAGATACGGGAAGTCCCCGGCCGCGAAGGGCACGGACGGGAAGCAGCCCACGCCGTCGTCGGGCAGCAGGTCGGGGTAGCCGACCAGGACGACCTCCGCGTGCGGCGCCCTGCTGTGGACCGCGCGCAGCACCTGGGCGATCTTGGGGGCCGTCTTGAGGATGGTCACGGTGAGCTGGTCGACGCCCGTGGCCCGGTAGTGGTCCTTGCACGGGCTGCCCGTGACGTCGGTGACGCTCAGCCCCGCGCAGGTGGCGATGATCGGGCCGAAGCCGACGTCGTTGCCGCCGATCTGCACGGTGACCAGCGTCGTGTCCCGGTGGACGGCGTCGAGCTGCGGGCCGTTGGTGCCCTGCGGCTTCCACATCTCGGCGGTGGTGGCGCCGCCGCAACTCACGTCGGTGAACGACGCGAAGGCGTTCGCGTCGTTCACCAGCGACGGGTAATTGCGGTCGGAGCGCGCGCAGTTGGCGTCGACCTGGGTGGGGATGGCCGGGCCTGAGGTGTACGAGTCCCCGAGCGCGACGTAGTGGACGGCCGGTGCCGGGCGCCCGTGCCAGGGCGGGCGGCCTCCTGAGTGGGCCGCCGCGGGCGAGACGGTGGCGGCGGTGAGCGCGAGCGCCCCGCCGAGGGCCGCGGCCACGGTGACGGCGGTGCGCCTGCCGGACGTCCTGCCCCGTACGCTCCCGGTTTCGGTGTCCTTGTCGCCCGCGGTGCCGTTTCCGTTGCCCAGACCTGCGGCCATCGAGCCCTCCCCTGGTGTCGTCATTGACGATGCTCAGGCTCGGGTGTGCTCGCATCGCTGTCAATGGCCCGTCGCTCCCGCGTCGTTCGGGCTTCACGTTCCGTTCCGGCGTCGGTGATGTCGAGGAACACCCGGTCGGCGGTGGGCCACTTGGCGTGGATGTCGCGCCGGATGCGCAGGCTGACCTCCTCGACCCGCTCGCTGTCCAGGCCGCCCACCAGGTCGATCCTGGCGGCCACCAGCGTGGAGTCCAGGCCGAGCCGCATGGTGAGCAGTTCCTCGACGGTGTCGATCTCCCCCTGCCCCAGGAGCAGTTCGCGGATGCCGTCGCGCAGTTCGGCGTCGACCGAGACGCCGATGAGCTGGTGGTGGGCGGTGCGGCCGAGGGTGAACGCGACGACCATCAGCAGGGCGCCGATCGCCATCGAGGCGATGGCCTCGCCCAGCGCGTTGCCGGTCGTCATGTGGATGACCATGCCGGCGGCGGCGAACAGCACACCGATCACGGCGGTGCTGTCCTCGGCGAGGACCGTCCGCAGCGCCGGGTCGTCGGCGCCCTCGTCGGACCGGCGCGCCTGGACCACCGCCTTGAGCAGCGAAGCGCCCTCGGCGAGCAGCGCGATCAGCAGGACGGCCAGACCCGCCACATATCCGCTGCGGGACTCGTCCTCCGTGCCGCCGAGCGCGTGAATGCCCTGGTAGAAGGAGAAGCAGCCGCCGAGCACGAAGATGCCGACGGCGGCGAGCAGCGACCAGAAGTAGCGCTCCTTGCCGTAGCCGAAGGGGTGGTCGCTGTCGGGCGCGCGGCGGCTGCGGCGCAGCGACAGCAGCAGGAACACCTCGTTGAGGCTGTCCGCCACCGAGTGCGCGGCCTCCGAGAGCAGCGCGGGCGATCCGGAGAAGAGGCCCGCGGCGGTCTTCGCGGCGGCGATCACCAGGTTGGCGCCGAGCGCGACGAGCACCGCTCCCTTGGTGCCCTCGTCGCGCTCGCCGCCGGTGGCGTCCGCGCCGGGCTTCGGCGGTCCGGACGCCGCACGGCCGGTGTCCGTGTCACCGGCGTCCGTACCGCTCGCCTCCGTGCCGCCTGCCGCCGTGTCGCCGGTCTCCGTATCGCCTGCCGCCGTGTCGCCGGTCTCCGTCTCGCCCGTTCCGGTGTGCCCGGAGGGCTCCGGGTCGTCGCCGGTCAGGTCCTGGTCGGTGCTGGTCAGGGTGTGCTCTCCACTCATTCGTGTGTGTGCCCGATCAGCGTCCGGGCCGCGGCGGCGATGGCGTCGGCGTCGATGCCCGCCGCGTGGAGCTGTTCCTCGGGGGTGGCGGAGCCGGGCATGGTGTGGACGGCCAGACGGGTGAGCAGCGGCATCGGGTGACCGTTGCCGAAGGACTCCAGGACCGCGTCGGCCAGGCCGCCCTCGGGGTGGTGGTCCTCGACGGTGACGAAGCGGCCGGTGGCCCGCGCGGCGGCGCGCAGCGCCTGGGTGTCGACGGGCTTGACCGAGTAGAGGTCGAGCACGCGGGCGCGGATGCCGTCGGCGACGAGCCGGTCGGCGGCGGCCAGCGCCTGGTGCAGGGTGACGCCCGCGCCGATGAGGGTGACCTGGTCCTCGGGGTGCTCGCGCAGCAGCTTGCTGCCGCCGATCGGGAAGTCCTCCTCGGGCCCGTAGATCACCGGGGTGGCCCCGCGGGTGGCCCGCAGATAGCCGACGCCGGTGCGGTCGGCCAGCGCGGCGACGAGCTTGGCCGTCTGATTGGCGTCGCACGGATACAGCACGGTGCTGCCGTGCACCGCGCGCATCATCGCCAGGTCCTCCAGCGCCATCTGCGACGGGCCGTCCTCGCCGATCGCGACGCCCGCGTGCGTGCCGACGACGTTGAGGTCCGAGCGGCTGACCGCGGCCATCCGCAGGAAGTCGTGCGCGCGGGTCAGGAACGCGGCGAAGGTGGCCGCGTACGGTGTCCAGCCGCGTACGCCGAAGCCGACCGCGGCCCCGATGAGCTGCTGCTCGGCGATGTAGCACTCCACGTACCGCTCGGGGTGCTCCTTGGAGAACAGCTCGGCCTTGGTGGAGTCGCCGACCTCGCCGTCCAGGACCACGACGTCCTCGCGCCGGGTGCCGAGCGCGGCCAGCGCCTCGCCGAAGGCGGTACGGGTGGCCACGTCCTCGCCGATCCGGTACTCCGGCAGCGCAGCGGACGGGTTCCCGCCGCGCTCGCGCCGCTCGGCGTCCGGCGGACGGCGTACGTGGACCCGCAGGTCGCGTACGCCGCCGAGCTCGCGGATCGCGGCCTCGGCGTCCGGCAGCGGCTTGCCGTGCATGCCCTCGCGGTCCTCGACGGCCGCGACGCCGCGGCCCTTGCGGGTCCTGGCGATGATCGCGGTGGGCGCGCCGCGGTTGGTGCGCGCGGTGGTCATCGCCTCGTCCACGGCGGCGATGTCGTGGCCGTCGATCTCGACGGTGTTCCAGCCGAAGGCGCGGATACGGCGGGTGTAGGCGCCCAGGTCCCAGCCGTGCCGGGTGGGGCCGCGCTGGCCGAGCCGGTTGACGTCGAGGATCGCGGTGAGATTGTCGAGCCCTTCCATGCCGGCGTGCTCGAACGCCTCCCACACCGAGCCCTCGGCCAGCTCGCTGTCCCCGCACAGCACCCAGGTGCGGTACGGCAGGTGCTCCAGGCGCTTGGCGGACATCGCGACGCCGACGCCGATCGGCAGCCCCTGGCCGAGCGATCCGGTGGCGACGTCGACCCAGGGCAGCCGGGGCGTGGGGTGGCCCTCCATGCGGCTGCCGAGCTTCCTGAAGGTCAGCAGTTCCTCGTCGGTGATCGCGCCCGCGGCCTTGTAGGCGGCGTAGAGCAGCGGTGAGGCGTGGCCCTTGGACAGGATCAGGTGGTCGTTGCCGGGGTGGTCGGGGCGGTCGAAGTCGTAGCGCAGATGGCGGGCGAAGAGGACGGCGGCCAGATCGGCCGCGGACATCGACGACGTGGGGTGGCCGGACCCGGCGGCGTCGGCGGCGCGTACCGCGTCCACCCGCAACTGCTGGGCGAGTTCGGTGAGCTCGGCCGTGTCGACCGGTTCGGTGTCGTGCGTGGTGACGTCGTTCATGGCGGCGTCTCTCCCTTCGTGGCGTGGTGGCCGCCTCGTGCCGCCACCCGCTCCCGTGCGTGCCGCTCTTCCTGCTTTCCCCCGCGTTCGGCCGCTGTCCCCCCGCGGTGCGGCTGCCCGGCCCGGGGCCGGACAAACGGGGCGGCGGCGCGGTCTGTCGCGCCCCTGGTGTCGCACCTTCCCCATCAATCGTTACCCGTGCGTAACATGCACGCGAGTTACCTTCGGTAAGTCCGCGTGGTTACTCTCCAGTCACTTCGCATCCGGCGTGTCAGGAGCAGTCCATGAGAGCAACCACAGCGGGTGTCGTCGGCGCGGCGCTGCTCGCCTCCACGGCCCTCGGCCTCGCCCCCGCCGCGACCGCGGCACCCGCCCCCGCCCCCGTACCGAAGGTGTCCGCCGCCGCGGACCCGGCCGCCGCGTCGGCCCTGCGCTTCGTCGACATCCCCGGCTCCGGCGGCATCACCCTCAAGGCGAACGTCTACACCCCCGGCGGCTACGACGGCTCGCAGCGCTACCCCGTCGTCGTCCTGCCCAGCAGTTGGGCGATCAACGACCTGGAGTACCTCGCCCAGGAGAAACTGCTCGCCGACTCCGGCTATGTCGTGGTCAGTTACACCAGCCGCGGCTTCTGGCTCTCCGGCGGCGAGATCGAGACCGCGGGCCCGCCGGACGTCGCCGACGTCTCGAAGGTCATCGACTGGACCCTCGCCAACACCCCGGCGGACCCGGCGCGGATCGGCATGGCCGGTGTCTCGTACGGCGCCGGGATCGGGCTGCTGGGGGCGGCGCACGACCCGCGGATCAAGGCGGTGGCCGCGCTCAGCGGCTGGGCCGACCTCGTCGAGTCGATCTACCAGGGCCGCACCCCGCACCTCCAGGCGGCGGCCCTGCTCGGCGGCTCCGCGTATCTGACCGGCCGCCCCAGCGCCGAACTCCAGTCGATCCTCGCCAATTTCCTCAGCGCGAATCTGGCGTCGGAGGACACCATGATCGCCTGGGCGAAGCTCCGCTCCCCGCTGACCTACGTGGACCGGCTCAACGCCAACCACACCGCCGTCATGCTCGCCAACGCCTGGGGCGACAGCCTCTTCCCGCCCAACCAGTACGCGGACTTCTACGAGAGGCTGACCGGCCCCAAGCGGCTGGAGTTCCGGCCCGGCGACCACGCCACGGCGGAGGCGACCGGACTGCTCGGGCTGCCCAACGACACCTGGACCGACGCCCGCGCCTGGCTCGACCACTATCTGAAGGGCACCGACAACGGGATCGACCGCCAGCCGCCGGTCCAGCTCACCTCCCGCTCCACCGGGGCCTACGAGGGGTACGCCGACTGGTCCTCGGTGCCGTCGCGGACCGAGAAGCTGGCGCTGGGCGCCAAGGGCGCGCGCACCGGGGCGCTCGGCGGCGACGCGGGCACCGGCTGGCACACCACGATCGGCACCGGCGTGGACTCCGGCGCAGACGGCGGCGTCATCTTCCTGTCCAGCCTGCTCGACCAGTTCGCCAAGGCCCCGCCCACCGCGTCGATCCCGCTGCTGCCGCGCGCCTTCGCCGGGGTGTGGCAGTCGCAGCCGTACGCCACCGCCCAGCACGTGCGCGGCACGAGCGTGCTGCACACCACGCTCACCCCGTCCGCGGCCAACGGCACGGTGATCGCGTACCTCTACGACGTGGACGCGCTCGGCACCGGCAAGCTCGTCGCGCACGCGCCGTACACCTGGATCGGGAAGACGCCGGGGAAGGCGTTCGGCACCGACATCGCGCTCCAGGCGACGGCGTACGACGTACCGGCCGGGCACCGGCTCGCGCTGGTCGTCGACACCGTCGACCCGCTCTACATCGGGGAGAATCCGGCGTTCGCGACGGTGGGCTTCTCCTCCCCGGCCGGCGACCCCTCGACACTGTCGGTCCCGTTCGACGACAGGTGAACCGCTGAGCGGGACGTCGGGCTCAGATCTCCGGCGGTGTGGCGACCGTGACCGGCACGTCCTTGACCTTGGGGCTGTGCCGTTCACGGCGCGCCAGCCAGTTGGCGAACCACGACAGCAGCATGCACATGCCGATGTAGATCGGCGCGATCACCATCACGACCGGGATGAAGGGCAGGTCGTAGTCGAGGTTGGTGGCGATCAGCTTGCCCGCGTACAGGAACTCCTCGTAGGTGATGAGGTAACCGAGCGAGGTGTCCTTGAGGGCCACCACGAGCTGGCTGACGATCGCGGGCAGCATCGCGCGGGCCGCCTGCGGCACCAGCACCTGCGCCATCACCTGCGTCTTGCGCATGCCGAGCGCGAAGGCGGCCTCGCCCTGGCCGCGCGGCACGGAGTTGACACCGGCCCTGAACACCTCGGCGAGCACCGAGCCGTTGTACAGCGTCAGGCCGATGACCAGGGCCGTCATCGGCTCCAGCTTGAGGGCGATGAAGATGAAGAAGATCATCACCAGCAGCGGCATCGCGCGGAAGAACTCCACCACCAGCGTGCTGAACCAGCGCACCGGCCGGTGGTCCGAGAGCCGTCCGGCGGCGAAGACCGCGCCGAAGACCAGCGAGAGGACCGCCGCCCAGGCGAACGCCTTCAGCGTGTTGGCCAGGCCCTTGAGCAACAGCCGCTGGATGCCCGCGTAGGCGAAGGGCCGCCACTTCACGGCGGAGAACTGCCCGGTGTCCACCAGCTTGTAGACGACGAAGCCGACCAGCGCCGCGAGCACCGCCGTGGTGAGCCACGCGTACAGCCGGTGCCTGGCCAGCGCCTTGGGCCCCGGAATGTCGTACAGCGCGCTGCTCTCGCTCATCGCGCGACCCCCAGCTTCCGCTCCAGCACGGTGAAGACCGCGCTGATGGTCAACGTGACGATCAGATAGCCGACGGCGATCCAGACGAAGGTCCACACGATGCTGTAGCCCAGTTCGTTGAGCGGCTTGTACGTGCCGAGCAGTTCGGTGACCGAGAAGGACCCGGCGATGGCGGAGTTCTTGGCCAGAGCGATCAGCGTGGAGCCGATCGGCGAGATCACCGCGCGGGCGGCCTGCGGCAGCACCACCAGGCTCAGCGTCTGCGTGAAGGTCATGCCCAGGCTGCGGGCCGCCTCGCCCTGGCCGAGCGGCACGGTGTTGATCCCGGCCCTGACCGCCTCGCAGATGAACGCCGAGGTGTACGCGCCCAGCGCCAGGATCGCGAACACCCGGAAGGGCAGCACGAGTCCGAAGCGCGGCAGGCCGAGCAGCACCGCGAAGAACAGCAGCGTCAGCGGGGTGTTGCGCAGCACCGTCACCCAGGCGGTGCCGAACGCCCGGAGCGCTTTGACGGGCGACACCCGGAATCCGGCGACGATCACCCCGACGACCAGCGAGAGCGCCCCGGCGAGCAGGGTGAGCTGGACGGTGCCCCACAGGCCCTTGCCGAAGAGCGAGTAGTTGTCGGTCAGGACGTTCACGCGGTGTGTCTCCCCCTCAGTACCGGTCGACCGGCGGCGGTACGGGCGCCGGGACCCCGGACAGACCCAGCGTCGCCGCGTACGCCTTCTTCCAGTCGCCGTCGCGCTCGTGCGCCACGATCGCGTCGTCCAGCGCGCCCCGCAGCGCCGTGTCGCCCTTGGCCAGTCCGATGCCGTACGGCTCCTTCGAGAACGGCTTGCCGACCAGCTTCATCTCGTTCGGCGCCTTGGCCGCGTAGCCCAGCAGGATCGAGTCGTCGGTGGTGACCGCGTCGACCTGGTAGGTCAGCAGATTGTCCACGCACACCGAGTACGTGTCGTACGTGACCGGCGTGGCGTCGGGGTAGTCGCGCTCGATCCGCTGGATCGGGGTGGAACCGGCCGCCGAGCAGACCTTCTTGCCCTTCAGGTCCTGCGGCCCGTTGATGTCCTTCTCGTCCTTGCGCACCAGCAGGCCCTGCCCGGCCATGTAGTACGGGCCCGCGAAGCCGACCTGCTTCTTGCGCAGCGCGTTGATGGTGTACGTGCCGACGTAGTAGTCGATCTGGCCGTTGCTCAGGGCGGTCTCCCGGTTGGCGGAGGCGATCGGCTTGTACTGCACGCGGTCGGCCGCGAACCCGAGCGAGACGGCCATCATCTTGGCGATCTCGATGTCGAAACCGGAGTACGTGCCGGTGGCCGGGTCGCGCTCGCCGAGATACGGCTGGTCGTCCTTGACGCCGACCACGAGCCTGCCGCGCCGGTGGGCGGCCGACCAGGTGGCGGAGGCGGGCAGCGAGAAGTCGCGGTTGACCCGGTAGGCGGGCAGGGCGTCGGCGCGGGGGCCCTTGGCGGGCGGGCTGCCCTGCTTGCCGCAGCCGGTCACAGCGGTCAGCGCGGCCAGCCCGGTCACCGCGGCCAGCGCCGCGAGACGGGCCACGGCCGCCGGGCGCGCCGGGCGGGCGGGCCGGTGAGTGCGTCGCATGGCGGTCCAGGTGCTGATCAGTGGTGCAGGATCTTGGAGAGGAAGTCCTTGGCGCGCTCGCTGCGCGGCGCGGTGAAGAACTCCTCCGGCACCCGGTCCTCGACGATCCGGCCGTCCGCCATGAAGACCACCCGGTGCGCGGCGGACCGGGCGAAGCCCATCTCGTGGGTGACCACGACCATGGTCATGCCCTCCTCGGCGAGCTGCCGCATCACTTCCAGCACCTCGTTGATCATCTCGGGGTCGAGGGCCGAGGTGGGCTCGTCGAAGAGCATCGCCTTGGGGTTCATGGCCAGTGCGCGGGCGATGGCCACCCGCTGCTGCTGGCCGCCGGACATCTGCGCGGGGAACTTGTCCTCGTGCCCCACCAGGCCCACCCGGTCCAGCAGTTCGCGGGCCTGCCGCTCCGACTCGGCCTTGCCCCGGCCGCGCACCTTGACCGGCGCGAGCATCACGTTCTGCAGGACGGTCTTGTGCGCGAAGAGGTTGAAGGACTGGAAGACCATGCCGACATCGGCGCGGAGCCGGGCCAGCTCGCGGCCCTCGGCGGGCAGCGGCACGCCGTCGATGGTGATCGTGCCCGACTCCACGGGTTCGAGGCGGTTGATGGCCCGGCACAGCGTGGACTTCCCGGAACCCGAGGGACCGATGATCACGACGACCTCGCCGCGGCCGATGGTCAGATCGATGTCCTTGAGCACGTGCAGCGGGCCGAAGTGCTTGTTGACTCCGCGCAGGACGATCAGGGGTTCCCGGGTCATCCGCGCGCTCAGCCCAGCACGCGATGGACGAGGGTGTCGCGTTCGGTCTGCGGGATCGCGGTCCAGCGCATGCCGCGCAGCGCGCCCTCCAGCGCGAGCAGCGTGTGCGTGCAGGCGTCTTCCGGCAGTTCGGGCCGGATCTTCTCGAAGGCGCGGCCGGAGCCCAGCCGTCGCAGTTCGCCCGCGTCGTCGACGCCCGCGCGGCGCAGGCGGTCGGCCAGGACCGACCCGATGTTCGGGAGCTGCTGAAGGGAGTCCACGTCGTGCCTCCGGTACCGAGCTGGTGGGGACTGGTGCGAAAAGGGGGACCTTCGGCGCCATCATGCACGTCCTCTAGTGCCCTGCGCGGCCATCGCGTGGTGACACGCCCTGGACCGCACCCCACTGTGTGGTGATGACCACTGGATCGGGTGACAGCCGCACCGCCGTACGGGCTCAGTCTTCCGACGACTCCGCGAGCACCTGGGACAGTTCGGGGCTGCCGCTCTCGGCCCAGGCGTGGCCGATCGCCACGGTGTCGATCTCGCGGCCGGACGCGAGCCGCACCACGGGCTGGCCGTTGGGCAGGATCTCCCACGCCGCGTCGGGGACCGTGAGCACCATGACGGTGCCGAGGTAGAGACCCGCGTCGTTGCCGAGGTCCGACAGCACCTCTTCGTCGTCCCGCCAGCTCGGCGCCAACTGGTCGAGGGCGGCGAGCGATTCGGGGGTGTCGTCCAGGTCCACCCCGTCGTCGGCGGCGCGGGCGCGCAGCAGTTCGCACTCGCCGAGCAGTTCCGCGACGCCGGTCGCGTCGGGGGCGCCGTCGGTGTACACGGCGAAACCGCGGGCGACGCCGTGTCTTCTGCGCCACTTGCCGATCAGGGGGATGTCCATGCGGTCAGCGTCGCACCTGCCGTGCCGCCGCGACCACAGGCGCGCGTGCCGGGACCGGCCGCCGGAGCGCCCCCGCGCGCCGCGGCGGCCCCCGGTCAGACCTCCAGGTCCACCACGACCGGCGCGTGGTCGGAGGCGCCCTTGCCCTTGCGCTCCTCGCGGTCCACGTACGCGTCGCCGACGGCCTTGGCGAACGGCTCGTTCCCGTACACCAGGTCGATCCGCATCCCGCGGTTCTTGGGGAAGGCGAGCTGCCGGTAATCCCAGTACGTGTACGGGCGGTCGTACTTCAGCGGGCGCGGCATCACATCGGTGAGGCCGGTCTCGCGCAGGGCGGCCAGCGCGGCGCGCTCGGGGGCGGTGACATGCGTCTGGCCCTCGAAGACCGACAGGTCCCACACGTCCTCGTCCACCGGCGCGACGTTGAAGTCGCCGAGCACCGCGAAGGGCCGCGGACCGGCCGCGTCCTGCGCGACGGCGGCGCGCAGCGCCTCGAACCACTGGAGCTTGTACGCGTAGTGCGGGTGGTCGACCTCACGGCCGTTGGGCACGTAGACCGACCAGAGACGGACCGCGCCGCAGGTCGCGGAGACCGAACGCGGCTCGTGCACGCCCTCCCAGTCGGGTCCGCCGGGCAGGCCCTCGACCACGTCCTCCAGGCCCACGCGGGAGACCAGCGCCACCCCGTTCCACCTGCCGGTGGCGTGCACCGCCGACTCGTACCCCAGCTCGCGCAGCTCGTCGCGCGGGAACTGCTCGGCGGTGCACTTGGTCTCCTGGAGGCACAGGACGTCGGTGCCGCTGCTCTCCAGCCAGGCGAGCAGCCGCGGAAGGCGGGCGGTGATCGAGTTGATGTTCCAGGTCGCGATGCGCATGCTCCCCAACCTAACCGGTGGGTCCGACAGTGACCCGGTGGCGGCGCTGCTACGCCTGCGTGCTGTCGCCGGGCGCCAGCCGTACGTGGTCGGCGCCGCCGAGGCCGCCGATCTGCGTGTCGTAGATCGGCCGGGCCAGGTCGGTCAGCAGCGCGTCGTGCACGTCGATGGCGCGGCGCGGCTTGACCTCGCGGACGTAGTCGATGACCTCGGAGATCTTGCTCCAGGGGGCCTGCACGGGCAGCAGCAAGGTGTCCACGGCGGTGCCGGGCAGGGTCAGGGCGTCACCGGGGTGGAAGAGCGAACCGTCGATCAGGTAGCCGACGTTGGTGATCCGCGGGATGTCCGGGTGGATCACGGCGTGCAGCTCGCCGTGCACCTGGACGTCGAAGCCCGCGGCGGTGAAGGTGTCGCCGTCGCCGACGGTGTGCACGCGGCCGGGGAAGGCCGCGGAGACCTCGTCGGCCACCGCGCGCAGGGTCCACAGCTCCGCGCCCGGATTGGCTTCGAGCCCGGCGCGCAGCCGGTCGGCGTTGAAGTGGTCCAGGTGCTCGTGCGTGACCAGGATGACGTCGGCGCCGACCGCCGCGTCCTCCTCGCTGAAGGTGCCCGGATCGATGACGAGCGTGCGCCCGTCCTTCTCCAGCCGGATGCAGGCGTGGCGCTTCTTCGTGAGCTTCACAGGGTCCGTCCTCGGCAGCGCGTTCTGGCTTCTCTGGTACTCGGGTGCTGGGGTTCTCGGATGCTGGGTTCTCGGATGCTGGGCGTTTCGGATGCTGGATCTTCGGATGCTGGGTCTTCGTGCTGGGCGTTTTCCGGTACGCCTCCATCTTGCTACGGGTGCGCCCCGGTCTCCTGCCGGATCACCGTACGCGCGGTGTCCACCGCGGCCCTGGCGGCGGGCAGGCCGCAGTAGAGCGCGGTGTGCAGCAGGACCTCCTCGATCTCCGCCGGGGTCAGGCCGTTGCGCAGCGCCGCCCTGGTGTGGTCGGCCAGCTCCTCCAGCCTGCCGGTGGCGGTCAGCGCGGTCAGCGTCACGCAGCTCCTGGTCCGCCGGTCGAGGCCGGGCCGCGACCAGACCTCGCCCCAGGCGTAGCGGGTCAGGAAGCTGTCGAAGTCGGCGCCGAAGTCCTCCGCGCGGGCCAGCGCCTGGTCGACCTCCGCGTCACCGATCACCTCGCGCCGTATCCGCAGCCCTTCCTCGTACGTGTCGGGCGCCACCGCGGCGGGCGGCGCGGCGACGGCCTGCGGCGGTACGACGGGGGCCGGGGGTACGGCGACGGAGCCGGTCGACACGGACACCGGCTCGGTCCACACGCTGCCGAAGTGCGTCGCCAGCAGGTCGCCGACGGCCACGGGCTCCTCGACGGGCGCCAGGTGGCCGGTGGCCGGGACGACCGCGAGCCGGGCGTCCGGTATTCCGGCGACCAGCAGCCGGGCGTCGGCGGGCGGGGTCTCGGTGTCGTCGGCGCCCGCCACCACCAGCGTCGGCACCTTGATGCTGCCGAGCGCGTCCCGGATGTCGAAGGCGGCCAGCGCCTCGCACCCGGCGATGTAGCAGTCCGCGTCGGTGGTCCTGACCATCTGCACGGCCCAGTCGGTGATCGCGGGCTGGGTGGCGAGGAAGGGGCCGGTGAACCAGCGCTCGGGGCTGGCCAGCGCCGTGCGGTCCAGGCCGTTGGCGCGGACCACGACGCCGCGCTGCCGCCACACGTCGGCGGTGGCGTACCGCGCGGCGGCCGAGACCAGGGCGAGCGCGGCGACCCGGTCGGGGCGCAGCAGCGCGAGCCGGGCGCCGATGGCGGCGCCGAGCGAGCAGCCCGCGTAGCCGAAGGTGTCGACGCCCTCGTCGTCCAGGACGGCGAGCAGCCGGGCGGCCAGGTCGTCGACCGAGGCCGCGGGATGCGCGGGCGCGCCGCCGTGGCCCGGCAGCTCGTAGCGCAGCACCCGCCACTGCTCGGTGAGCGCCGGGAGCTGCCGGTCCCACATGTGCCAGGTGGCGCCGAGGGCTGGGCCCAGGATCAGGACGGGGGCGTCGGCCGGGCCGTCGAAGCGGTGCTGAAGGGGGGGCCGCGGGTCCAGATCGCCGTCGGTCGAGTCGCTCATCGCCTCACGCTACCGAGTGGAGTGTGTGCTTCCGAAATCCGAGTGGCCCGCTTCCGCGGGCCCGCGAGGACTGTCATGGGCCATCGTTGTCATCGCCCCTGACATCGGCGCCCCGCCGCCGTCATCCCTTGAAGCCGTGCCGGAAGTTGACGGTGGAGACCGCGTACACCGTGGGGACGTCCGGGTCGGTGAGGTCCACCACGATGTTGCGGTCCGGTTTGTCGCCGGCCTGGTGCATGCTGATGCCCACATACGTGCGGCCGGTGAGGAAGTCCCAGCCCGCCGTCCTGGCCTGCGCGGCGGTGATCGCGTCCTTGCCCCCGCGCAGCACGTTCCGGGCGCTGCCGACCTGCGCGAGGAAGGTGTCCAGGCCGCCGGAGGTGGTGGTGAACTGGACGTACAGCGCGCTGGTGTCCCAGGAGTTGGTCTCCAGGTAGCCGGGGCCCGTGGTGCCGTCGGGGAAGGGCAGTTGGTATATCTGCCGCTGGAGGATGGTCGGAACGGCCAGCTCCAGATGGCTGAGGGCCGCCTCCTTCTGCTTGGTGACCCCGCTGTCCCGGCTCTGCTCGGCGGAGATCAGCACGTACCCGATCGGTACGAGGACGAGCAGCGGGACGACGGTCCAGCGGACCCAGCGCGGCGGGTTCCGCGGCGGCGGTGCGAGCCGCGCCCGGCCCGCGTCGCCGTCCGCGGGCGGTCCCCCGTCGGGCTCGGGGCCCGGCTCCAGGGTGTCCTGGTCGAAGGGTGTGGTGGTCACGACTGGGCTCCCTGCCGTCCGTAGACGCGGCCGTAGCGTTCGTACCGCTCGACGCGGCGGCGGGTGGCGCGGCGGAAGCGGCGGGCGACCAGCCGGGCCAGGTCGGCGGCGCCGACCATACCGGCCTCGGGGCCCAGCTCGGCCTTGGCGATCCGCGCCTCCGGCCGGTAGCCGCGGCCGGTGAGATTGCGCCGGAAGGCGTCCCTGGCCGGGTTGATCAGCAGGTCGTCGGCGGCGCTGACGCCGCCGCCGATGACGAAGCAGGACGGGTCGAGGGCGGCGGCGAGGTTGGCGATGCCGATGCCCAGCCACTGGCCGATGTCCTGGAACAGCTCGACGCACATCGCGTCGCCCTCGCGGGCCAGCTCGGTGATCAGCGGTCCGGTGATCTCGCTGATGCTGCCGCCGACCCGGTCGATGATCCCGTAGGCGACCGGGGAATCCGCGGCGGCCATCTCGCGGGCCTCCCTGACCAGCGCGTTCCCCGAGCTGTACTGCTCCCAGCAGCCGCGGTTGCCGCAGGCGCAGCGGTGACCGCCCTGCACCACCTGCATATGGCCGAACTCGCCCGCGACGCCGTAGCGGCCCCTCTTGACCTGGCCGTCCTCCAGGATCGCGCCGCCGATGCCGGTGCCGAGGGTGATCATCACCAGGTCGGCCTCGCCGCGCCCGGCGCCGAAGCGCCACTCGGCCCAGGCCGCGGTGTTCGCGTCGTTGTCGACCATGACGGGGACCAGCAGGCGCTCGGCGAGCCGGTCGCGCAGCGGCTCGTCGCGCCAGGACAGGTGCGGGGCGAAGAGCACCCGCGAGCGGTCGGCGTCGACCCAGCCCGCCGCCCCGATGCCGACCGCGTGCACGTCGTGCCGCTCCGACAGGTCCAGGACCAGCTCGACGATGGTGTCCTCGACGACCTTGGGGCTCTTGGACTTGTCGGGCGTCTCGGTGCGGATCTTCTCCAGGATGACCCCGTCCGCGTCGACCACCCCGGCCATCACCTTGGTGCCGCCGATGTCGATACCGACGGTGGGGACGCGGGGCGCGGTCAGATGCGAGCGCCTCTCGCGGCGGCCGACGGTCTGGAGCACCGTCGCCCTGGCGGCGCCGCCGCGGTACACACGTTCACGATTGGCACTCAAGCGGAGGTCTCCGGGTCGGTCGCCGGTGGTGTGGTGGTCGTCCGGCGCATCAGTTCGTGGGTCAGCTCGTCCAGCTCGCTGCCCCCGGCCATCTCTCGGGTCAGCTCGTCCAGCGTAATGTCCTTCTTCAGGTGGCTGCCCGACATCGCGCCTCGCTTGAGCAGAATGAACCGGTCACCGACCAGATACGCGTGGTGCGGATTGTGCGTGATGAGTACCACACCGAGCCCCGCGTCGCGCGCGGCGGCCACGTATTTCAGCACCACACCCGACTGCTTGACGCCGAGGGCGGCCGTCGGCTCGTCCAGGACCAGCACCTTCGCGCCGAAGTGCACGGCGCGGGCGATGGCCACGCACTGGCGCTCGCCGCCGGACAGGGTGCCGATCGGCTGGTCGACGTCGCGCAGGTCGATGCCCATCCGCAGCAGCGCCTGGTGGGTGGTGGCGCGCATGGCGGCCACGTCGAGCCTGCGCAGCGGGCCGCGGCCGAGGGTGGGCTCGGAGCCGAGGAAGAAATTCCGCCAGACCGGCATCAGGGGGACCACCGCCAGGTCCTGGTAGACGGTGGCGATGCCGCGGTCGAGCGCCTCGCGCGGCGAGCTGTGCCGTACGTCCTCGCCCTCGATGGCGTAGCGGCCCGTGTCGTGCTGGTGCAGCCCGGCGATGATCTTGATGAGGGTGGACTTGCCCGCGCCGTTGTCGCCGAGGACGCAGGTGATCTCGCCCGCGCGCACTTCGAGGGAGACGTCCCGCAGCGCGCGGACGTTCCCGTACGACTTGGAGACGTCGGTCAGCTCGACCAGCGGGGCGCCGGCGGGCGCGGGGACCTTGTCGAGGACGGGTTCTGCGCTCATGCCGCGGCCTCCGCCCGCTTGCGGACCCAGGCGTTCAGCAGCGTCGCGAGCAGCAGCATCGCGCCGAGGAAGAACTTGAACCAGTCCGGATTCCACTGGGCGTACACGATGCCCTTGTTGGTCATGCCGAAGATGAACGCGCCGACCGCCGAGCCGATGGCGCTGCCGTATCCGCCGGTCATCAGGCAGCCGCCGATGACGGCCGCGATGATGTACAGGAATTCGTTGCCGACGCCCTCGCCCGACTGCACCACGTCGAACGAGAACAGCAGGTGCTGTCCCGAGATCCAGGCGCAGAAGGCGACCGCCATGTACAGGCCGATCTTGGTACGGGCGACGGGGACGCCGACCGCGCGGGCCGCGTCCGCGTTGCCGCCCGCGGCGAAGATCCAGTTCCCCGCGCGGGTGCGCAGCAGCACCCAGGTGGCCACGGCGACCAGGCCGAGCCACCACAAGATGGTGACCTGGAGGTCGACGGAGCCGATCGTCCAGTGCGAGGCGAACAGGTCGCGGGCGGTCGGGAAGCCCTCCATGTCGGCGATCGTCTTGGTGGAGACGGTGCCGCTGATGAGCTTGGTGAAGCCCAGATTGAGGCCGGTGAGCATCAGGAAGGTGCCCAGCGTGATGATGAAGCTGGGCAGTTTGGTGCGCACGAGCAGGATGCCGTTGAAGAAGCCGATGGCGAGGGTGACCAGCAGCGACACCCCGACGCCGACCCAGACGTTCGCGGTCATCTGGTAGCTGAACATCGAGGAGACCAGCGCGGAGCTGGTCACCAGGACACCGGCCGACAGGTCGAACTCGCCGCCGATCATCAGCAGCGCCACGGGGACGGCCATGATGCCGATCGTGGAGGACGCGTACAGCACCGTGCCGAGGCTGGACGCCCGCAGGAAGGCGTCGGCGACGACGGAGAAGAAGACGAAGACGGCGACCGCGCCGACGACGGAGCCCAGCTCGGGCCTGGCCAGCAGGGCGCGCACGACGGATCTCGGCGCCAGCCGCTCGTCGTCCACCGGGCTCACCAGCAGGTCGGGGGCGCCGCCGTCCGGGGTGCGCGTGCTCTGCCCGCTCAACGGGTGCCCCGCTTGGTGTACGACAGCAGGGCTTCCGCGTCGTCCTTGGTGACGATCTGCGGCCCGGTCAGGACGGGCTGGCCGCCGCCGAGGGTGTCGCCGTTGTAGCGGTACAGCCACAGCAGGTCGATCGCCTCGTAGCCCTGGAGGTACGGCTGCTGGTCGACCGCGAAGCCGATGGTGCCCGCCTTGAGGGAGGCGGCGACCTGCGCGTTCAGGTCGAAGGTGTCGACCTCGGCGGAGGAGCCCGCCTGGTCCTTGGCCTTGACCGCGGTGGCCGCGAAGGGCGCGCCGAGGGTGACGACGGAGTCGATGCTCTTGTCGGCCTGGAGCTTGGCCTGGACGGCGGACTGCACGTCGGGCATGTTCGTGCCGTCGACGTAGAGGTTGTCCATCGTCCCGGAGAAGGTGGCCTTGGCGCCCGCGCAGCGCTGCTCGTGGCCGACGTTGCCCTGCTCGTGGAGCACGCACAGGGCGTGCTTCCTGCCGCGCTTGTTCAGCTCGTCGCCGACCGCGCGGCCCGCGATGGTCTCGTCCTGGCCGATGTGGCCGAGCGTGCCGAATTCCTTGGACTCCTGCGAGCCGGAGTTGATCGTGATGACCGGGATACCGGCCTTCTCCGCCTTGAGCACGACGGCCTTCATCGCGTCGGGCTTGGCGAGCGTGACGATCAGCCCGTCCACGTGCTGGTCGATGGCGGCCTGGACGAGCTGCGACTGCTCGTTGGCCTGGTCGCTGTTGGAGTAGAGGAACTTGATGTTGTCCTTGTCGGCGGCCTGCTTGGCGCCGCTCTGGACGATGTCCCAGAAGGTGTCGCCCGCGCCGGAGTGGGTGACCATCGCGAAGGTCCAGTGCGGGGTGTTGACGGCGGAGCCGTTGGCCGCGGCCTGCTTGGCCCGGTCCTCCGCGCGCTTGCCGCCGGTGCTGCTGCACCCGGCCAGGCAGACCGCGCCGAGCACCGCCGCCATCAGCACGCCCACCACCCGTGTTCCCGCCCTTGCCATCGCCACGAGGCCCTGCCTTTCCCTGCGGTTCCTGTTACTGCCGGGATGAGAGTGTTGCGAGCGACCATCCCGGCGGCCCAAGTATCCGTCAAGGGGTACGGCGCGATGCCCGGCGGGCCGGTGCGGCGGGTTGGCGGGGGTGCGGTAGAGGGTGCCTTCCCGGAGTCGGCGAGGGGGTCCGTACGCGGTCGGCGGGCGTCTTCGCACCGGTCCTGCCTCAGGCTCTGACCAGCAGCCGGAACTCGAAGGTGTAGCGCGAGGCCCGGTACAGATGGGAGCCGAACTCGATCGCGCGGCCCCGGTCGTCGTACGTGGTGCGCTGCATCGTCAGCAGCGCCGCGCCCGGCGGCTCGGCCAGCAGCCGGCTCTCCTCGGCCGTGGCCGCGCGGGCCCCCACGGTCTGCTCCGCGCTGTGCAGGGTGATGCCGTGGTGCCGCATCAGCGCGTACAGACCGTTGGTCTCCAGCTCGCCGGTGGCCGGTTCCAGCAGGTCGCAGGGGAGGTAGTTGCACAGGTACGCCATCGGCTCGCCGTGGGTGAGGCGCAGCCGGTGCACGACGGCGACCTGGCAGGACTCCGGCAGGCCCAGGGCGGCGGCGACCGCGGCGGGCGCGGGCCCGCGGGCGTTCGCGAGCACCCGGGTGCTGGGGTGCCGGCCCGCGGCGAGCAGGTCGTCGTACAGGCTGCTCAGTTCCAGCGGGCGGGCGACATGGCTGTGCACCACCTGGGTGCCGACGCCCCGGCGGCGCACCAACAGGCCCTTGTCGACCAGCGACTGGATGGCCTGCCGGACGGTCGGCCGGGACAGGCCGAGCCGCGCGGCCAGCTCTATCTCGTTGCCGAGCAGGCTGCCGGGGGCGAGCGCGCCCTCTTCTATGGCGGCTTCGAGCTGCCGGGCGAGCTGGAAGTAGAGCGGTACGGGGCTGGCGCGGTCGACGGCCAGCCGCAGATCGCGGTGGACGGGCCGGGCCTGCGGGCGCCCACGGCCGGGCGGCACGGCTTCGCGGCCTGGTTCGTGCGGGGGTGCGTGCGTGGGCTCCTGCTTGGGCACGGAGGGAGCGTATCGGCCACCCATGATCACCGGAAGTCCTTATGTCCGGACAAAGCGTTGACAGGGGGCGGGCGGCGCGGGAGGTTGGGACAGCGCGCACGTCTCCCGCGGTGAAGGGGCAAGTAGCAGCTATGCGGATCGGACTCATCGGCGCCGGGCGGATCGGCTCCTTCCACGCCGCCACGCTGGCCGCCCACGAGGACGTCGACGAGGTGACGGTCGCCGACACCGAGGCGGTACGCGCCCGGCAGGTCGCCGCGTCGGTCGGCGGGCGCGCGGCCCTTTCGGTGGACGCGCTCTTCGACAGCGCGCCGGACGCCGTCGTCATCGCCTCCGCCACCGCGTCGCACGCCGCGCTGATCACCCGCGCCGCCCGCGCCGGTGTCCCCGCCTTCTGCGAGAAGCCGGTGGCGCTCGACCTCGCCGGTACGGTGGCCGCGCTCGACGCCGTCGAGGCCACGGGCGCCGTGCTCCAGATCGGCTTCCAGCGGCGCTTCGACGCCGGGTACCGCGCGGCGCGCGAGGCCGTACGGGCGGGCAGGGTGGGCCGGCTGCACACCGTGCGCACCGTCACCTCTGACCCGGCGCCGCCGCCGGCCGCGTACGTCCCGCTCTCCGGCGGCCTCTACCGCGACTGCCTCATCCACGACTTCGACGTGCTGCGCTGGGTCACCGGCCGGGAGATCACCGAGGTGTACGCGGCGGGCGCCAACGGCGGCGACGACTTCTTCCGCGCGGCGGGCGACGCCGACACCGCGGCGGCGCTGCTCACCCTGGAGGGCGGTGTCCTCGCGACGGCGACGGCGACCCGCTACCACGGCGCGGGGTACGACGTCCGGATGGAACTGGCCGGGACCGACGACCAGATCGCGGTGGGCGTCGGCCCGCGGACGCCCTTGCGCTCGATGGAGCCGGTCGCGGTCGCGGCCCTGCCCACGGCGCCCTGGCCCGGCTTCCTCGACCGTTTCGCCGCCGCCTACCGGGCCGAACTGGCCGCCTTCCTGCGCGTCGTACGCGGCCTGGAGCCGAATCCCTGCGAGGGTCGGGAGGCGTTGCGCGCGCTGCTCGTCGCCGAGGCGTGCGAGGTCTCGCGCCGCGAGAGACGTCCGGTGACGGTCGCCGACGTGGGCATGCGCGTACGTGAGGGCGACGTGAGCGGAGTGGTGGCGTGAGCCGGGCAGGACGGCGGCGCCCGCGGGGCGGGGTCCACGGGACACCGGAGGTGGTGACGGCATGAAGCGGGAGCGGATCGCGGGGGCGCCGATTTCCTGGGGTGTGTGCGAAGTGCCCGGCTGGGGGCACCAGTTGACGCCCGAGCGGGTGCTGGCGGAGATGACGGAGCTGGGCATCACCGCCAGTGAGTTCGGGCCCGACGGCTTTCTGCCGGGGCCGCTGCTGGCCGCCCACGGCGTCACCGCGGTCGGCGGCTTCGTGCCCGCCGTGCTGCACGATCCCGGCCACGATCCGCTGCCGGACATCCGGGCCGACCTCGACCGTTTCACCGCCGCGGGCGCCCGCACGCTCGTCCTGGCCGCGGCCACCGGGCTCGACGGCTACGACGAACGTCCCGCCGTGTCGGCCGACGGCTGGCGCACCCTGCTGGACCGGCTCGACGCCGTCACCGACCTCGCCGCCTCGCTCGGCGTCACCGCCGCCCTCCACCCCCATGTCGGCACCGTCGTCGAAGGGCCCGCCGAGGTCGACCGCGTCCTCGACGGCAGCCGGATCGGGCTCTGCCTCGACACCGGGCACCTCCTCATCGGCGGCACCGACCCGGTGGCCCTGGCGCGCCGGGCCGCCTCCCGCGTCACGCACGTCCACCTCAAGGACGTCGACCCCGCCGCCGCCGACGCCGTCCGGGACGGCCGCACCACCTACACCTCCGCCGTCCAGCAGGGCCTCTACCGCCCCCTCGGCGAGGGCGGCCTCGACCTCAGCGCCCTCATCACCCACCTCGAATCCGCCGGCTACCCCGGCTGGTACGTCATGGAGCAGGACACCGTCCTGACCGCCCCCCCACCCCCCGGCCAAGGCCCCCTCCCCGCCATCCGCGCCTCCCTCCACTGGCTCACCCACCAATGACACCCCCCACCGACAAGAGGCACATCTCCCCGCTCCCTGAGGGCGGGGCGTATGACGTGGTGACGTTGGGGCGGGTGGGGGTGGACCTTTATCCCGAGCAGAGCGGGGTGGGGCTCGCGGAGGTGCGGACGTTCGCGAAATCGCTCGGCGGGACGGCCGGAAACGTGGCGGTGGCAGCGGCCCGTCTCGGGCTGCGAACGGCCGTGCTGACGGGCGTGGGTGACGACCCGTTCGGCACGTACGTCCGCACGGCGCTCAAAGGCTTCGGCGTGGACGACAAGCTGGTCACGACCGTGCCCGGGGTGCAAACCCCCGTCGTGTTCTGCGAGTTGTTCCCGCCCGACGACTTCCCGATCTACTTCTACCGGCGCCCGGTCGCGCCCGACCAGTGCCTCGAACCGGACACGCTGGACCGCGCGGCGGTCAGGACGGCGCGGGCCCTGTGGATCACCGGCTCGGCCCTGGCGGTGGAACCGACGCGCTCGACCGTCTTCGCGGCGCTGGACGCCCGCGAGGGCGGCGAGGTGTGGTTCGACCTGGACTGGCGCCCCGGCTTCTGGGAGGACCCGGCGCAGGCCCCCGCGCTGTACGCCCGCGCGCTGGCGTACGCGACGGTGGCCGTCGGCAATCTGGACGAGGCGGAGATCGCGGTCGGCAGCCGCGACCCGGAGACGGCGGCCGGGCTGCTGCTGCGGCGCGGCGTGCGGACGGCGGTCGTCAAGCAGGGCCCGGCCGGAGTGCTGGGCAGAACCGCCCGCGAGCAGCACTCGGTGCCGCCGGTCCCGGTGAAGGCCGTCAACGGCCTCGGGGCCGGTGACGCCTTCGGCGGAGCCCTGTGCGCGGGCCTGCTGTCCGGGGAGCCGCTGCCCGACGTGCTCCGGGCGGCCAACGCGGCCGGTGCCCTGGTCGCCTCCCGCCTGGCGTGCGCCGACGCGATGCCGACCCGCCGGGAGATCGACGAGCTGCTGCGCGAGCCCGCGCCACCCACCGTGCTCGCGCCACCCACCGCGCCCGGCACGCCCACCGCGCCCGGCACGCCCGCCGCGCCCGCCGCGCCCGCCGAAGGAGTTGAGCCCCAGTGACCCATCTGGCCGCGGGCACCGCGGAAAAGGACGGCTTCGACCTGTGGGTGGATCCGGCCGTCGCGGGCTGGTCGTACTCGTCCCTGCGGACCCTGACCCTGGCGCCGGGCGCCCTGCGCCGCTTCGCGGCCGGGGACAGCGAGTGGATCGTGCTGCCGCTGGCGGGCGGCTGCGCGGTGACGGTGACGCAGGCCGACGGCACCGAGGCCGCCTTCGAACTGCGCGGCCGGGTCAGTGTGTTCAGCGGCGTCAGCGACTTCGCGTATGTGCCGCGCGACGCGGAGGTCACCGTCGTCAGCCCCGGCGGCAGCCGCCTGGCGCTGGCGGGGGCGCGCTGCGAGCGGCGGCTGCCCGCGCGGTACGGCCCGGCCTCCGCGGTGCCGGTGGAGCTGCGCGGGGCGGGCGGCGCGAGCCGCCAGGTCAACAACTTCGCGGCGGCGGGCGTCTTCGCCTGCGACCGGCTGATCGCGGTGGAGGTGCTGACACCGGGCGGCAACTGGTCGTCGTTCCCGCCGCACAAGCACGACGAGGCGGGCCCGCACGAGTCGGTCCTCGAAGAGATCTACTACTACGAGTTCGGCGGCGGCCCGGCCGCGCTTGGCTACCAGCGCGTCTACCCCTCCCCAGCAGGTGCCACCGACGTCCTCGCCGAAGTCCGCACCGGCGACGCGGTGTTGATCCCCGACGGCTGGCACGGCCCGAGCATGGCGGTCCCCGGCTACGACATGTACTACCTGAACGTGATGGCGGGCCCCGGCGCCGAACGGGCCTGGCTGATCAGCGACGACCCGGCACACGCGTGGGTCCGCGCGTCATGGGCGGACCAACTCCCCGACCCCCGGCTGCCGTTGTACGCGCCGCCGGTCACGAAGCAGGAGGGCGGCACCGTATGAGCGTCAGACTCACCGTCGCACAGGCCCTCGTCCGGTTCCTGTCCGTCCAGTTCACCGAGCGGGACGGCGTGCGCCACCGGTCGGTGGCCGGGATGTGGGGCATCTTCGGGCACGGCAATGTCGCGGGCGTCGGCCAGGCGCTGCTGGCGGCCGGGCCCGAGGCGATGCCGTACCACCAGGGGCGCAACGAGCAGGCGATGGTGCACGCGGCCGTCGGCTACGCCCGGACCCGGCACGGGCTCTCGGCGATGGCGTGCACGACGTCGATCGGTCCCGGCGCGACCAATCTCGTCACGGGCGCGGCGCTCGCGACGATCAACCGGGTGCCGGTGCTGCTGCTCCCCGGTGACGTCTTCGCGACCCGCCCCGCCGACCCGGTGCTCCAGCAGCTCGAAGTGCCCTGGGCGTACGACATCACCGTCAATGACGCGCTGCGGCCGGTGTCGCGCTGGTTCGACCGGATCTGGCGGCCCGAGATGCTGCCCGCCTCGCTGCTCCAGGCGATGCGGGTGCTGACCGACCCCGTCGACACGGGCGCGGTGACGCTGGCGCTGCCGCAGGACGTGCAGGCGGAGGCGTACGACTGGCAGGACGAGCTGTTCCGCGAGCGGGTCTGGCAGGTGCGGCGGCCAGTGCCGGACGCGGACGCGGTGGCCGAGGCCGCCGCCCTGCTGCGCGGCGCGCGTCGGCCGCTGATCGTCGCGGGCGGCGGGGTGCGGATCTCCGAAGCGGCGTCCGCGCTGGCCGAGTTGGCGGCGGCGACCGGCATTCCGGTGGCCGAGACGCAAGGAGGCAAGGGCGCGCTGCGGTGGGACCATCCGCAGGCGCTCGGCGGCATCGGGCACACCGGTACGGCGCCCGCCGACGCGGCGGCGCGGGAGGCCGACGTGGTGCTCGGCGTCGGCACCCGGTGGACGGACTTCACCACGGCGTCCGGTGCGCTCTTCGCGCCCGACGCGCGCTTCGTCAGTCTCAACATCGCCTCTTTCGACGGCCACAAGATGGCCGGACTGGCGCTCGTCGGCGACGCTCGGGCCGGAATCGCCGCCCTGGCCGCCGAGTTGACGGGCCATCAGGCACCGGGGCGGACCCCCGACGCGCGCCGGGCGCTGGCCGACTGGCGGGCCCGTACGGACGCGGCCTTCGGTGACGGCGGCGGCGAGGGACCGCCGTCGCAGAGCGAGGTCGTCGGGGCGCTGGACGCGGTGCTGCACGACCGGGACGTGGTGGTCAACGCGGCCGGTTCCCTCCCGGGTGACCTGCACAAACTGTGGCGGGCGCGGGACGTGGGGCAGTACCACGTCGAGTACGGCTTCTCCTGCATGGGGTACGAGATCCCGGCCGCCATCGGCGTGAAGCTGGCGGCGCCCGACCGCGAGGTGTTCGCGCTCGTGGGCGACGGCACGTACTTGATGCTGCCGACGGAGGTCGTGACCGCCGTCCAGGAGGGCGTCCCGATCAATGTGGTGATCGTCCAGAACCACGGATACGCCTCCATCGGGGGCCTGTCCGAGCAGGTCGGCGCCGAACGCTTCGGCACCGCCTACCGGTTCCGCGCCCCTGACGGGTCCTTCGCGGGCGAGCCGCTGCCGGTGGACCTCGCGGCCAACGCCGCCAGCCTCGGCCTCGAGGTCTTCACCGCCCGTACGGCCAAGGAGTTGCGCGCCGCGCTGGCCGCCGCCCGCGAGTCGCCCCGGGCGACGGCCGTGTACGTCGAGACCGACCCCGCGCGGCCCGGACCCGGCGCCGAGGCGTGGTGGGACGTCCCGGTCGCCGAGGTGTCGGACCGCCCGGCCACGCGGGCCGCCCGCGAGGCGTACGACCGGGCGCGCCCGGCACCCGGGACCCGGCCCCGTCTTTAGGGCCTGTCCGCGGGGCCTTGGGCCGGGCCGCCGCATGCGGCGGGCGGGATCGGCACGCCCTTGCGGGCGAGGAGCGACTTGAGGGACTGGATGATCGGGAAGACCTCGTTGTTGAGGTCGGCGCCCTGGCTCTCGTAGGCGCGCTGTTCCGCCTCGACGATGACGCGGTCCTGGCCGAAGATGCCCTCGGTGAAGAGCGTGATGACCGGCCACAGCAGGTGGATCACGCCGGGGACCGGGGGCTTTTGGATCATGATCAGGCCGTAGGTGTGATTGTGGTGCTGGGCCTGGTCGGTGGGCATGTAGGCGTTCCACAGGTCGAGGGCCGGGGGCTCCTCGCGCTTGCCGTCGGTCCAGTACCGCAGCGTCTGGTACGGGTAGCCGGTGCGGATCGTCATCAGGTCCGCGTACTTGTCGTCGTTGCCGCTGCCGATGATCAGGCGCTCGCCGAGGGACTGCTTGCCCTCGGTGCGCGAGAAGGAGTAGTCGGCCTCCAGCCAGTCCTCGCCCTCGCGGACGTCCAGCAGCTTGGCCCGGATCCGGCCCATCAGACTGCGGTGCAGGAACTGGTGGTTCATGTCCATCAGGTTCTCGTGCATGAACGAGTAGTGGCAGGCGATGTCCCGGTCGAGCACGCGCGTCTTGTACCGGCGGTCGGCGTACGAGGGCAGTTCCGGCATCGGCGTGACCTCGGCCAGTTCCTGATCGCCGGGGAAGACGAAGACGAATCCGTACGCCTCGCGGCACGCGTAACTGCGCACGCCGTTGGGCAGTTTCCGCTTCCGGTCCAGATAGGGGATGTTCACGCACGCGCCCGTGCGGTCGTACGTCCAGCAGTGGTAGCCGCAGAGCAGCCGCTCGTCCTTCACCACGCCCATGCTCAGCGGGACCTGGCGGTGGGCACAGCGGTCCTCCAGGGCGTACGGCGCGCCCTTCTCCGGCCGGACCAGGACGATCTCCGTCCCGGCGTACTTCACGGCCAGCGTCTTGCCGCTCTTGAGGTCGCGGGACCGGGCGAGCGGATACCAGAAGTCCGGGTCGAGTCCGGTCGTGCGGGTGGTGGGGACGTCCTCCTCCGGTGCCACGTCGCGGTATTTGCGCAATGGGGGCTTCGTCTGCGGGAGCGTCATACCAGAAATACGAACGTACCGGTCAGTACGTTCGCGTGGCGGCCTCACCAAATCGTCATGACTTGGTCAAGTCCGCGTCCACGCGTAGATTTCCGGTGCCGATGTCGTGATCATCTCCGGGACCGCGGCGGAATTCCGCCGGGCCCGGTACGGGGACCGGCGGCGCGGAACATCACTGGGGGCAGATGTGGACTGGGGAACGCTCGTCGCGACGCTCAGCGGCGGTGGCATCGCCATTTCCGGCACCGTGCTCGCCGACCATTTGCGCCGCCGCCACGAGGACGGCCGGGGCACCGACGCGCGGCGCCGGGCGGTCTACATCGACTTCATCAGCGCCACCGGGGTCTGCCACGCGGGCCTGCGCCGGATCGCCCAGAATCCGGGCGCGGAGCCGGACGTGGACGCCGCGTCGCGCGCCGCGCTCGACGACGCCGGGATCTACGAGGCGCGCGAGCGGCTCTTCATCGACGCCTCCACCGCCGTCGCGGGCGCGGGCCAGGCGATGTTCGAGCACCTGCGCGCCGTTCAGCGGGCGGTCGCGGCGGGGGCCGCTTCGACGTCCGTCGCCTTCCACGACGTCTATCACCCCTATCTCGGCGCGGTGTGGACCTACCGGGTGGCCGTGCGCAGGGAGTTGGAAGGTCTTTCCCTTTCACCGGAGGCTTTCGGCTGGTCCGAGTGGGACGGCAAGGACCGGTGCCCGATCTGCCGGGCCGCGCTCGGCGCGAGCTGATGACCCCGCTCGGCGCGAGCTGATTCCGGAACGGGCACACGGCGCGGCCCGCGTACACCCGACATGCCGTAAAGGCATTATCAGGACAGAAATTGGCGTTCTTTCGCCCGCGCGGCAACCTGTGCGCGCTCGCGTCCCTGTTCGCAGGTAGACCCAACCGCACCTGGACGCGAGGAATTCGATGACGCATACCCAAGGCAGCCGACGTCTCAGGCGCTCGGCTCTCGTGGCCGCGGCGGCTTTCGCCGTGGTCGCGGGCGGCGTCGGCGCCGCACCCGGCGCCGGAGCGGCGACGCCCGTGACCCCCAAGCTGAAGCTGGTGGCCGCCTCCACCTCGGTCACCGCTGACCGCTACGACGGCGACACCGGCGTCTACCTGGACCTCGGCGCGTACCTCACCGCCGACAAGGCGCCGTTCGAACTCCGCGTGACCCGTAAGTCGTACAAGGACCCGGTGGTCGTCGCGCAGGTGACGCGCGGCGGCTCGAAGACGGTCACGAAGAAGCTGCCCGCAGGGCTGGTCAAGGACTTCGCCGGGCTGCCGGGCTTCCTCCAGGTGACCATCACCGACAGCAAGGGCGTGAAGGTCGCGAGCACCAGCGACACCTTCTGCCCGAACTCCGCGTCGGGCCGCATCCGTCCGGACGCCCCGGCCACCTCGCCGTACCCGGACGGCTGCTCCGACAACCCGTTCACGCTCGGCTCGGTGTGGGGCGTCCAGAAGGGCTGGGCCGCGGCGGCCTCGCAGGGCATCGGCCCGGACGGCGGGGTCGACCTGAAGGCCGGCACGTACACCGCGAAGATCTCCGTGGCGAAGAAGTACCGGGACGTGTTCGGGATTCCGAACGACCAGCCGACGGTGAAGGTGACCGTGCGGACGGTGCAGGACGGGTCGGGCGCGGCGCGGTCGCGGCTGTCGGCCGCGCTGCCGGGCGGACAGCCGCGCGCGGGCTCCGCGCCGGGCACGCTCAGGGCCGCCGCGCACCGGCCGACGGGCGCGGCGGGCGTGCCGTCCAACGTGCCGAAGCCGGACCTGCGGGCGCTGCCCGCGTACGGCATCGCGATCACCGACGGCAGCGACGGCGGTGAGGGCGACGCCCCGGCCACCGGCACCGACTACCTGGCCTTCAGCGCCACCGTGTGGGACGCGGGCCCGGCGCCGCTGGTCGTGGACGGCTTCCGCACTCCCGGCAAGGAGAAGATGGACGCCTACCAGTACTTCTACGACGCCAAGGGCAAGCAGGTCGGCTACACGCCCACCGGCACCATGGAGTGGGACCCGCGCGTCGGCCACCAGCACTGGCACTTCTCGGACTTCGCCAGCTACCGGCTGCTGAGCTCCGACAAGAAGCTGATCGTCCGCAGCGGCAAGGAAGCCTTCTGCCTGGCCAACACCGACGCCATCGACTACACGGTGAAGAACGCCAACTGGCACCCGAACAACACCGATCTGGCGACCGCCTGCGGTGAGCACAGCGCGCTGTCGGTGCGCGAGGTGCTGGACGTCGGGAACGGCGACACGTACTCGCAGTACCGCCCGGGCCAGTCCTTCGACATCAGCAAGCTGGCGAACGGCACGTACTACATCCAGGTGATCGCCAACCCCGACCACCGGCTCAAGGAGAGCAGTTACGGCAACAACGTGGCGCTGCGCAAGGTGATCCTGGGCGGCACGCCGGGGCACCGCACGGTCAAGGTGCCCGCGTACGAGCTGGTCAACGCGCCCTGATCCAGCGCGCGTTGACCGTCCGGGGTCCGGCCGCCTCCCCTCCTCGCGGCCGGGCCCCTCTTTCGCGTCCTTCGCGTCCTTCGCGCGCGGGCCGCGGGCTAGGGTGACGTGATGGTCGAGATTCCCGAGGACTTCGCGCGCGGCACGGTGGCCCGGGAGGCGGACCGGGGCCGCGAGTGGATCGCCGGGCTGCCGACGCTCGTCGACGAACTGCTCCAGCGCTGGGACTGCGTACCGGAGGCGGCCGTCGTCCACGGGCAGGTCGGCGTGGTGCTGCCCGTACGCGACGGCGAGGGCCGGTCCGCCGTCCTCAAGGTCTCCTTCCCCCACCCCGGGAACGTCCACGAGCCGGACGCCTTCGCCGTGTGGCGCGGGCGCGGTGCCGTCCGGCTGTACGCGCGCGACGACGCGCGGTCCGCGATGCTGCTGGAGCGGGCCGAGCCGCGCTCGCTCGCCGAAGTCCCCGACGTGGACGAGGCGGTGGCCCTCGCGGGCGCCCTGGCGCGGCGGCTGGCCGTGCCCGCGCCCGCCGAACTGCCCAGGCTGCGCGACCAGGCGGAGCCCTGGGCGACCGAACTGCGCGCGGACCTCGCCGAGTTGGCGCAGCCGCTGCCCGCCCGTACCGTCGACGCCGCGCTCGCCACCCTCGCGGAGCTGGGCCCCGACCAGCCGGACACCCTCGTCCACGGCGACCTGCACTTCACCAATGTGCTGGCCTCCGCACGCGAGCCGTGGCTGGCCATCGACCCCAAGGGGTACGTCGGCGACCCGGCGTACGACACGGCCACGCTGCTGCGCGGCCGCTACGAGGACCTGCTGGCCGCGCCCGACCTCAAGGCGGCCCTGCTGCGCCGCGTCGCGGTCTTCGCCGACGCGGCCGGGATCGACCGCGAACGGGCCCGCCGCTGGGCGCAGTACCGCGCGGTGACGGCCGCCGTGTGGGGGCGGCGGCACGGTGATCCGGACTGGGTGGTGCGGGCCACGGATGTCCTGGCGGACCTGCTCGTCTGAGGGCCGGGATCACCGATGCCGGGGCGGGCGGACGTATAAAGGAGCGCATGGACTCCTCGCAGGCCGACGCCTACCTCCAGCGCATCGGGGCCGAACGGCCCGCCGTCCCCGACGCGGCGGGGCTGCGCGAACTGCACCTGCGGCACCAGCTCGCCGTCCCCTTCGAGAACCTGTCGATCCACCTCGGCCAGGACATCGTGCTCACCGAGCCCGCGCTCTTCGAGAAGGTCGTCACGGACCGACGGGGCGGATTCTGCTACGAGTTGAACGGCGCCTTCGGCGCGCTGCTGCGCTCGCTCGGCTACGGGGTGGAGCTGCTGGCCGCGCGGGTGTACGGGAAGGACGGCCGCGTCGGGCCGCCGTACGACCATCTCGCGCTGCGGGTACGGACGGCGGACGGCGAGACGTGGCTGGCCGATGTCGGCTTCGGCCGCCACAGTCACTTTCCGCTGCGCTACGCCGAGCGGGGTGAACAGGGCGATCCGGGAGGGGTGTTCCGGATCGCGGACGCCGATGCCGACGCCGACGCCCACTCGGACGCGGGGGATCTTGTCGTCGTGCGCGACGGTGAGCCGCAGTATCTGCTGGAGCGGCGGCCCCGGCTGCTGGCGGACTTCGAGGCCACCTGCTGGTGGCAGCGCACCTCGCCCGTCTCGCACTTCCGCACGTCCCTCATCTGCTCCCGCCTCACCCCCCAGGGGCGCGCGACGCTCAGCGGGCGCACCCTCGTCCTCACCGCCTCCGGCACGCGCGAGGAGCGCGAACTCCCCGACGCCGAGGCCGTGCTCGCCGCCTACCGCACCCATTTCTCGCTCGACCTCCCCCGCGAGCCCGCCGTCACCCCACCCACACCGCCCGCAGCGTGACCTGCTCCGGGGCGCGCCGGCTGTGCGGGCGCAGCGTCGCGTACCCGCCGGTGCAGTCCGCCCCCGTATAGACCCGCACCGTCTCCCCCGTCTCGTTCCACGGCGCGTACGCCGCCCCGTACGCCCTCGGCCCGATCACCTCCGGCAGCACGAGGCACTGCCCGCTCGGCGGGTCGGTCAGCACACTGGTCAGCGGCCCCTGCCGCGTCATGAACGTGTACGAGAATCTGCCGGTCGCGGCTGCGGCGCTTCCGTCCGGCAGACACGTCGCTGCCGCGAGCAGGCCCGTCGTCACGGCGACGGCGGCGGTACGCGTGCGCATGCGGCCCCTCCCAAGGTCGGCTTCTCCGCCCCCGAAGCTACGGCTGACGCCGTCCTCTCCCCGCAAAACCGTTCCCCCCGGCGAGCCGCCGCCATCTGGGACACAGGAAGGTGCGTTCCCCGCGCCCCTGAAAAGATCAGCTCACCGCCCACGGCAACGAACCCGCCAGCGCCCCGCCCTGAAGGATGGGTGCGGGGCGGAACAGGGGGCAGGCTTACCGCAGGTCTCATGCTCCTCTCATGTCACGTTGCGGTGACAGCTGCCCCCACCCCCGGCGAAAGGCGAGGCGGCTGCCGGTACCGTGCTGATCGCGTGCACCGCCCCACCGGCGCACGGTCCGTTCGCGCCCGCGCGCTTCGGTGCGCCCGCGCAGCAGCCCGCAGCCTCAGGAAGGACGGCGATACGCCGTGTACCGCTGGGAAACCACGCGAGCCGCACTGGCGCAGCGGGTGTTCGCCACGATCCGTAGCGAGAGTTACGACCAGGCGGCGGCAACGGCGGACACGCTGCTGTCCGCGGGGCTGACGACGCTGGAGATCTCGCTGACGACGCCCTTCGCGCTGGAGGCGGTGACGACGCTGGTGCGCGAGGTCGGGGACGACGCGGTGATCGGCGCGGGGACCGTACTGGACGCGGTGTCGGCGCGGATGGCGATCGACGCGGGCGCGCGGTTCCTGCTGTCGCCGAGCCTGGACGAGGACGTGCTGAAGACCGGCCACCGGTACGGCGTACCGGTGTTCCCCGGGGTCGCCACGCCCGGCGAGGTGGTGCGGGCGATGGAGCTGGGCGCGGACGCGCTGACGCTCTATCCGGCCACCTCGTTCACCCCCGCGTGGGTCACCGACGTGCTGGCGATCATGCCGCAGGCGGCCCTGCTGCCCTGCGGCGGCATCACCGTGGCCGACGCGCCCTCGTGGGTCGCGTCGGGCGCCGTCGCGGTCGGCATGGGCTCGGCGCTGACGTCGGGCGACCGCGAGACCGTGACGAAACGGCTGACCGAGCTCCTGGAACGGCTGGCGGACACCGTCTGAACGCCGTGTCCCCTGGTTAGGCTGGTCCGTGGGGGACGCGGACCCGAGGGGGAGCTGTGAGCACACCGGAGACGGTGGATCTGCATGTCTACGCCCGCGCGTACGGCGAGGACTTCACCGCCGACCCGTACCCCGTCTACGCGCGGCTGCGCGAGCGCGGCCCCGTCCACCACGTCCGGACGGCGGACACCGGCGCGATGTGGCTGGTCGTCGGGCACGACGAGGCGCGCGCCGCGCTCGCCGACACCCGGTTGAGCAAGAACTGGCAGTCGCTGCTGCCCGACGGCGACGTCTCGGGCGGCTTCGCCAGCCACATGCTGGACGCCGACCCGCCCCGGCACACCCGGCTGCGCAAGCTGGTGTCACGGGAGTTCACCCCGCGCCGCGTCGAGGCGCTGCGCCCGCGCGTCCAGGCGATCACCGACGACCTCGTCGAGGCGATGCTGCCCGGTGGGAGCGCCGACCTCGTCGACGCCCTCGCCTTCCCGCTGCCGATGACCGTCATCTGCGAACTGCTCGGCGTGCCCGACCTGGACCGCAAGGCGTTCCGCGGCTGGTCCAACGAGATCGTCGGCCCCACCGGCCCCGAGGCCGAGGCCGACGCGGTCCAGGCCATGTCGGAGTACCTGGTCGAGCTGATCGAGGACAAGCGGTGCGCCGCGCCGCGCGACGACCTGCTGAGCGCGCTGATCCGTACGCGGTACGAGGACGGCGACCGGCTCTCGTCCGACGAACTGGTGGGCATGGCCTTCCTGCTGCTGGTCGCCGGGCACGAGACGACCGTCAACCTCATCGCCAACGGCGTCCTCGCCCTGCTCCGGCACCCCGACCAGCTCGCCGCCCTGCGCGCCGACCCCGGACTGCTCGACGGCGCCGTCGAGGAGATGCTGCGCTACGACGGTCCGGTGGAGACCACGACCTGGCGGTTCGCCCGCGAGACCCTGGAGATCGGCGGCGTACGCGTGCCCTCGGGCGACTCCGTCCTGATCGCCCTCGCGTCCGCCGACCGCGACCCCGGCCGCTATCCGGCGCCCGACACGTTCGACATCCGCCGCTCCCCACAGGGGCACCTCGCCTTCGGCCACGGCATCCACTACTGCCTCGGCGCGCCGCTGGCCCGGCTCGAAGGCCGGATCGCCGTCAGGACCCTGCTGGACCGCTGCCCCGGCCTGGCGCTCGCCGCCGACCCGGCCGCCCTGACCTGGCGCCCCGGCCTCCTCATCCGCGGTGTGCACCGCCTCCCGGTGACCTTCTGACCGCTCTCCCCGGCCAGGGCCCGTGCGGGGGCAGGCTCTAGAATCACGGCGGCGGCCGAGCCGTACGCGCGCGCCCCTTACCTGCCAGGAGGCACCCCGTGTCAGTCGTCGCCGTCCCCGGTTCCAAGTCGGTGACCGCCCGGGCGCTCTTTCTCGCCGCCGCCGCCGAGGGCACCACTGTGCTGCGCCGGCCGCTGCTGTCGGACGACACCGACGGGTTCGCGGAGGGCCTGACCCGGCTCGGGTACCGCGTCGAGCGCGATCCGCAGGCGTGGCGGATCACCGGCCGCCCGTCGGGGCCCGCCGTGCCGGAGGCCGACGTGTACTGCCGTGACGCCGCCACCGCCGCCCGCTTCCTGCCCGCGCTGGCCGCCGCGGGCCACGGCACGTACCGCTTCGACGCGTCCGCGCAGATGCGCCGCCGCCCGGTCGCGCCGCTCACGACGGCGCTGCGCTCGCTGGGCGTGGACCTGACGCACGAGGAGGCCGAGGGGCATCTGCCGCTGACGGTGGTCGCGGACGGTCTCAAGGGCGGGGCGATCGACCTGGACGCGGGGCTGTCGTCGCAGTTCCTGACGGCGCTGCTGCTCGCGGGGCCGCTGATGGCCGAGGGGCTGCGGATCCACGTCACGGACCTGGTCTCCGCGCCCTATGTGGAGATCACGCTGGCGATGATGCGGCGCTTCGGCGTCGAGGTGGCGCGCGAGGGCGCGACCTTCGTGGTGCCGCCGGGCGGCTACCGCGCCGTCGACTACCCGATCGAGCCCGACGCCTCCACGGCCAGCTACTTCTTCGCCGCCGCCGCGCTGTCCGGCCGCACCGCGACCGTGCCGGGGCTCGGCGCGGACGCCCTCCAGGGCGACCTGCGCTTCGTGGACGTCCTGCGGTCGATGGGCGCCGACGTCGAGATCGGCCCGGACGCCACCACCGTCACCGGCACGGGCCGCCTGAGCGGTCTCACCGTCAACATGCGGGACATCTCGGACACGATGCCGACGCTCGCGGCCATCGCGCCCTTCGCCGACGGGCCGGTCCGTATCGAGGACGTCTACAACACCCGCGTCAAGGAGTGCGACCGGCTGGAGGCGTGCGCGGAGAATCTGCGGCACCAGGGCATCACGGTCACCACGGGACGCGACTGGATCGAGATCGCGCCGGGGACCCCCGCGCCGGTCGAGATCGCCTGCCACGGGGACCACCGCATCGCGATGAGCTTCGCGGTCGCCGGGCTGCGCACGCCGGGCACCACCTTCGACGAGCCGGGCTGCGTCAAGAAGACCTTCCCCGACTTCCACTCCTTCTTCGCCTCGGTGCGCGCCGACTGGGGCGTGTGACCGACACTCCGTGCCGGACCCCGCCCCGGCCGGAACGGCGGCGGCCGGGGTCAGCCCGCGTGCGTGGAGAACAGACCTCCGGTGGGCCCCTGCTTGTCGCCGCCCTGGGACTTCTTGAGGGCGTTGGCGAGTCCTTCGATCGTCATGGACTGGAGGATGACCCGGCCGTTGCCTTCGAGGGTGGCCAGGGACAGGCCCTCACCGCCGAAGACGGCGTTCATGACGCCCTGGCGGTTGAGGCCGCCGATGCGCTGGACGCCGTACTGGATGCCCTCCTCGAAGGCGACGATGCAGCCGGTGTCGACCTCGATCCGGCCGCCGAACTCGGCGGGGTTGAGGTCGATGAAGTTGCCCGCGCCCGCGATGATCACGGTGCCGGTGCCGGTGAACTTCTCCAGGACGAAGCCCTCGCCGCCGCTCATGCCCTGGCGCCCGCCCGCGAAGGCGATGCCGAACTGGACGGTGGACTCGGCGGCGACGAAGGCGTCCTTCTCCGCGAACCAGGCGCGTGAACCGGTCAGTTCGAGGGCGCGCATCTCGCCGGGGAGCACACCGGCGAAGCCGACGGTGCCCTCCCCGCCCGAGGCGGTGAAGCACTGGAAGGCCAACGACTCCCCGGCCAGGGCGCGCTGGCCGACCTGCATGGCGGTGCCCATGGCCTGCCGGAGCATGCCGCCCACACCGGAGCCGCCGGAGCCGGACCCGGAACCTGCGCCTGAACCGCCCGAGCCGGGGCCGCCCAGCCGCGTCTCCATCGCGACGTTGGCCGTCTTGAACAGGAACTTCCCCGCCTCGCAGTACACCGTCTGGCCCGGGCTGAGGGTGCAGACGGCCATCTGCATGGCGTTGCCGACGATCTGCTGCTGGAGGGTCACAGCGGTACTCCTAGGACGACGGGCAAAGGCGCGGCGGGCGGGTGGCCGCCGGCCCGAGCGTAGCCCCGGCGCGGCACACCACCAGCCTCACCGTCAACGTATCGCCCGCGCGATCCGGTTCCGCGCCGGACCCGGACCGCCGAGTGCCGGGCCGCCGCCGTCGGGCCCTGCGGGCTGCGCGGGCAGCCGTACGGTCCGCTCGCCGCCCGCGTCGAGGAAACGGGCCAGCGGCAGTGTCGCGGCGCCCACGGTGACCGCGTCGGCGCCGAGCCTGCCCAGTTCGATGGAGGTCTGCGCGCAGGGGTGGTGCAGGGAGTACGCGGCGGCGACCTCGCGGACGGTGGGCAGCAGCCGGGGGCCGAGCAGCAGTCCCGCCCAGCCGCCGATGACGATGCGCTGCGGGTTGAAGAGGTTGATCAGGTCGGCGATCCCGGCGCCGAGGTATTCGGCGGCCTCGGCGAGCAGTCCCCCGGCCTCGGGGTCGTGGTCGGCGGCGGCGATGAGCGCGGCCAGGCCGGTCTCCTCGCTGACCCCCGTGGGCGCCGACGGCCAGCGGCCGAGCAGTGCCTCGGCGCCGACGTACGCCTCCAGGCAGCCGCGTGAGCCGCAGCGGCAGGTGCGCCCGCCGACCCGCAGCGTGGTGTGGCCCCACTCCCCCGCGCTGCTGCTCGCGCCGCGGTACGGGGTGCCGTCGGCGACCACGGCCGCGCCGACGCCGGAGCCGATGAGGGCGATGACGACGTTGCCGGAGCCGCGTCCGCCGCCGAACCACATCTCGGCCTGGCCGAGGGTCTTGGCACCGTTGTCGATGTAGAGCGGAAGGGCGGTCCCGGCGCGCAGCAGGCGGCCGAAGGGGACGGCTTCCCAGCCGATGGTCTGGCCGTGCACGACGACGCCGTCGCCCTCGCCGGGCGCGTTGTCGCCCTGCTCGACGATGCCGGGGACGCCGATGCCGACGCCGAGCACCTCGCTGTCGTCGATCCCGGCCTCGCGGACCACGGACTCGATGCCTTCGAGCGCGAGCCGTACGACGTGGTCGACGTCGTGGCCGCTGTCGGACAACGGCAGGTCGGCCGCGGCCCGTTCGGTCAGCGCGAGGTCGAACAGCTCGACCCTGACGCGGGTCTCGCCGACGTCCACGCCGACCACGTATCCGTATCCGGCGGAGACCTGGAGCAGGATGCGCGGCCGGCCGCCGTCGGACTCGACGGCACCCGCCTCCTCGACCATGCCGTCGGCGATCAGCTCGCCGACGACGTTGCTGATCGACCCGGCGCTGAGGCCGGTGTCCCGGCCCAACTCCTGGCGGCTGAGGGGTCCCTCGAAATACAAATGACGCAGAAGCGATGCACGGTTGCCCCGCCGCAGGTCACGCACTGTTCGCTTGCCGCGTTCAGCCACTTTGTCGCCCTCCCGTCTCGTCCGGCGTGAATCTATCGCTGCACAGGGTCTTGACGCCACCTTTTCTCACAAGTTAAATCACGGCCTGAATTAAGGCACAGGCGCTGTTCACTTCCTGAAGCGAACCCACCTCTGAGAGGGACCCGTTATGCGCACCTCCAGCACCTCCAGCAGACTCCTCGCGGCCACTGCCCTCGTGGCCGCGCTCGGTCTCACCGTCTCCGCCTGTGGCGGCTCGGACGACAGCAGCAGCGGCGGCAAGAGCACCAGTGGCGGCGGCGGCAAGACGCTGACGTACTGGGCCAGCAACCAGGGCACCAGCCTGGACAACGACAAGCAGGTGCTCACCCCCGAACTCGCCAAGTTCACCCAGCAGACCGGCATCAAGGTCAAGCTGGAGGTCATCCCGTGGTCCGACCTGCTCAACCGGATCCTCGCGGCGGCCACTTCCGGCCAGGGTCCCGACGTGCTGAACATCGGCAACACCTGGTCCGCCTCCCTCCAGGCCACCGGCGCCCTGCTGCCCTTCGACGACGCGACCTTCGCGAAGATCGGCGGCAAGGACAAGTTCGCGCCCGCGTCGATCGCCGCCGCCGGCGCGGCCGGCAAGGACCCGGCCGCGGTGCCGCTGTACTCGATGGCGTACGGCCTGTACTACAACAAGAAGATGTTCGCCGACGCCGGCATAGCCAACCCGCCCAAGACCTGGGACGAACTGGTCGCCGACGGCAAGAAGCTCACCAAGGACGGCCACTACGGCCTCGCGGTCGAGGGCGGCAACGGTTCCGAGAACATCCACCACGCCTTCGTGCTGGCCAAGCAGCGGGGCTCCGACTGGTTCGACGCGTCCGGCAAGGCGACCTTCGACACCCCGAACAACGTCGCCGCGGTGAAGCAGTACGTCGACTTCATCGCCAAGGACAAGATCGCCGCGAAGGGCAACGCGGAGTACGCGCAGAACCAGACCATCACCGACTTCGCCACCGGCAAGGCCGCGATGATGATGTGGCAGTCCGCCGCCACCTCGATCAAGTCGCACGGCATGAACCCCGACCAGTACGGCGTGGTTCCCGTCCCGACCCTCCAGGCGGGCGCGACCGGCGACGCCGGTGTGACCTCGATGGTCGCCGGTATCAACATGGCGGTCTTCAAGAACTCCAAGAACATCGACGGCGCCCTGAAGTTCGTCAACTTCATGACCAGCGACGCCGAGCAGAAGACCCTCAACTCGACGTACGGTTCGCTGCCGCCGGTCAAGGCCGCGCAGAGCGACCCCGCCTTCCAGACCCCGGACCTGAAGACCCTCGCGAGCGTGCTGGGCAGCTCCGCCGCCCCGCTGCCGCAGGTCGCCAACGAGGCCCAATTCGAGACCCTGGTCGGTACCGCGGTCAAGGACCTGTTCGCGGACGCCGCGGCCGGCAAGGACGTCTCGACCGACTCCGTCAAGGCCGCGCTGACCAAGGCGCAGCAGCAGATGCCCGCTTCCTAAGGATCGGCTCCATGACTGCCACTGCCCCTCCTCGGAGCGCTCCCGAGGCCGGCCCCTCCGACGGCAAGCCCGTCGGAAGGGGCCGGCTCCGGCCGCGTATTCCCGCTCGGCTGCGCCGCGTCGGCGTGCCGTACCTCATGCTCTTCCCCGCACTGATCCTGGAACTGCTGATCCACCTGGTGCCGATGGTCGTCGGCATCGTGATCAGCTTCAAAGGGCTCACGCAGTTCTTCATCCGCGACTGGGGCAGCGCGCCCTGGACCGGTCTCGACAACTACCGCGTGGCGGTCAAGTTCGACCAGCCCGTCGGCGAGGCGCTGCTGCACTCGTTCTGGGTGACCGTCATGTTCACCGTCCTGTCGGTCGGCCTGTCCTGGCTGATCGGCACCGCGGCGGCGATCCTCATGCAGGACGCCTTCCGCGGCCGGGCGATCATGCGCGCGATCTTCCTGGTGCCGTACGCGCTGCCGGTCTACGCGGCCGTCATCACCTGGGCGTTCATGTTCCAGCAGGACACCGGCCTGGTGAACCACGTACTGCACGACCAGTTGCACCTCACCTCCAACAAGCCGTTCTGGCTGATCGGTGACAACAGCTTCTGGGCGCTGGTCATCGTGTCGGTGTGGAAGTCCTGGCCGTTCGCGTTCCTGTGCCTGATGGCCGGTCTCCAGAACATCCCGCGCGAGCTGTACGAGGCCGCGGCGATGGACGGCGCGGGCATCTGGCAGCAGATCCGCAAGATCACCCTGCCGTCGCTGCGGCCGGTGAACCAGGTACTGGTCCTGGTGCTCTTCCTGTGGACGTTCAACGACTTCAACACGCCGTTCGTGCTCTTCGGCAACTCCGCACCGCACGCGGCCGACCTGATCTCCATCCACATCTACCAGTCGTCGTTCATCACATGGAACTTCGGCTCGGGCTCGGCGATGTCCGTGCTCCTGCTGCTCTTCCTGCTCGTGGTGACCGCGTTCTACCTGCTGTTCACACGGAAGCGGGAAGTCGATGCCTAGGATCCCCGTGCAGCCGTCGCCGATGGCCTCCCCGAAGTCCTTCCTGTGGACCCGCCGGGTCGTTCTGACCCTGCTGCTGCTCTTCGTGCTCACTCCCGTGTACGTGATGCTCAGTTCGTCGCTGAAGCGGTTGCAGGACGTGCAGGGCACGTTCCACTGGATACCGAACGGCCTCACCCTGCGGCCGTACGTCGACATCTGGAAGACCGTGCCGCTCGGGCACTACTTCATGAACTCGCTGATCGTGTCGGTGAGCGCCACCCTCTTCTCGGTGGTCATCGCGATCTTCGCGGCGTACGGCGTGAGCCGCTACCGCTTCCCCGGCCGCCAGTTCTTCACCGTCACGGTGCTGTCGACGCAGATGTTCCCCGGCATCCTGTTCCTGCTGCCGCTGTTCCTGATCTTCGTCAACATCGGGAACAGCACGGGCATCCAGCTCTACGGCAGCAGGCTCGGCCTGATCATCACGTATCTGACCTTCTCCCTCCCCTTCTCCATCTGGATGCTGGTCGGGTACTTCGACTCCATCCCGCGCGACCTCGACGAGGCCGCGAAGGTGGACGGCTGCGGCCCGCTCGGCGCGCTGTTCCGGGTCGTCGTGCCGGCCGCCATCCCCGGCATCGTCGCCGTGTGCGTCTACGCGTTCATGACGGCGTGGGGCGAAGTGCTCTTCGCGTCCGTCATGACCAATGACTCGACCAGGACACTCGCCGTGGGCCTGCGCGGATACGCCAGCCAGAACGACGTGTACTGGAACCAGGTCATGGCCGCGTCGCTCGTGGTGAGTGTGCCGGTGGTCGCCGGATTCCTCCTCCTCCAGCGTTACCTCGTCGCCGGGCTCACCGCCGGCGCCGTCAAGTGACCCCACCGAAAGGCTGCTTGTGAACGACCTCAGCTCTCTTCCCGCCGATTTCGTCTGGGGCGCGGCCACCGCCGCCTACCAGATCGAGGGCGGGGTGGACGAGGACGGCCGGGCCCCGTCCATCTGGGACACCTTCTCCCGAACCCCCGGCAAGGTCGCGGGCGGCGACACCGGCGACGTCGCCTGTGACCACTACCACCGCTGGCCCGAGGACCTGGAGCTGATGCGCGCCCTGGACCTCGACTCCTACCGCTTCTCGATCGCGTGGCCGCGGGTGATCCCGCAGGGTTCCGGCGCCGTCAACGCCGCCGGACTCGCCTTCTACGACCGGCTGGTCGACGCCCTGCTCGAAGCGGGCATCACGCCCAACGCCACGCTGTACCACTGGGACCTGCCGCAGGCGCAGCAGGACAGGGGCGGCTGGCCCGAGCGGGAGACCGCCGAGCGGTACGGCGAGTACGCGGCCGTCGTCGGGCAGGCGCTCGGCGACCGTGTCAAGGACTGGGCGACGCTCAACGAGCCGCTGTGCTCGGCGTGGATCGGCCACCTGGAGGGCACCATGGCCCCCGGCTGGACGGACCTGACGGCGGCGGTCCGCGCCTCGTACCACCTGCACGTCGGCCACGGCCTGGCCGTGCAGGCGCTGCGCGCGGCCCACTCCGATCTGCGGATCGGCATCGTGAACAACCTCAGCCCGTGCGAGCCCGCCACCGACCGCGACGCCGACGTGGCCGCCGCCCGGCGCGCGGACGGACACACCAACCGCTGGTGGCTGGACCCGATCCACGGCCGCGGCTACCCGCAGGACATGGTGGAGCTGTACGGCGTGGACCTGCCGATCAAGGACGGCGACCTGGAGTCGATCGCCGCTCCGCTGGACTGGCTGGGTCTGAACTACTACTTCCGCAATGTCATCACGGACGACCCGACGGGCCCCGCGCCGTACGCCAAGTCGGTGTACCTGCCGGGCGTCCGGCGGACCGCGATGGACTGGGAGGTCAACGCCGACGGCCTGGAGCAGCTTCTGGTCCGGCTCTCCGAGGAGTACGGCGCGAGCCGGATCTTCGTGACGGAGAACGGTTCCGCCTACCACGACACCGTCGGTCCCGACGGACAGGTCGACGACCCGGAGCGGGCCACCTACCTGGAGGAGCACCTGGCCGCCTGCGCAAGGGCGGTCCGCCGCGGGGTGCCGCTGGCCGGTTACTACGCCTGGTCGCTGCTGGACAACTTCGAGTGGGCGTACGGCTACGACAAGCGCTTCGGTCTGGTGCACGTCGACTACCCGACGCAGAAGCGCACGATCAAGGGCAGCGGTCGCCGCTACGCGGACATCATCGCCGCCCATCGGCGCCGGGTGCGGCGCGCGGCCTGAGATCGCGGTCGCGGATGAGGGGTGCCGTCCCGGGGATGCGGCACCCCTTCCGCGCGCCCGCCCCTGACGGGGTCTCAACTCCCGTCGGCCGGCCGTTCGATGAGCCGGCCGACGGGCTCGCCGGTCACCGCGCCGTGGTCGGCGATCCGCTCGCCGCGCAGCCAGGTGCCGCGTACGACACCGTGCAGGGTCCTGCCCGCGTAGGCGGTGATCGGGTTGCGGTGGTGCAGGCGGGCCGGGTCGACGGTGAAGGTCTCCTCGGGGGCGAGGACCGCGAAGTCGGCATCGTAGCCCGCGGCGATGGCGCCCTTGGCGGTGAGTCCGGCGAGCCGGGCGGGTCCCGCGGACATCCAGCGGGCGACGTCGGCGACGGTGTGGCCGCGGCGCCGGGCCTCGGTCCAGACCGCGGGCAGGCCGAGTTGCAGCGAGGAGATGCCGCCCCAGGCGGCGGCGAAGTCGCCGGTGTCCTTGCGCTTGAGGTCGACGGTGGACGGCGAGTGGTCGGAGACCACGCAGTCGATGGTGCCGTCGGCCAGCGCCCGCCAGAGCGCGTCCTGGTTGGCGGCCTCGCGGATCGGCGGGCAGCACTTGAACTCCGTTGCCCCGTCCGGGACTTCCTCCGCGGTCAGGGTGAGGAAGTGCGGGCAGGTCTCCACGGTGACGCGGACGCCCTCGCGCTTGGCCGCGGCGATCAGCGGCAACGCCCCGGAGGAGGACAGGTGCAGCACATGGACGCGGGCGCCGAGCCGCTCGGCCAGCGCGATCAGACCGGCGACGGCGGTGTCCTCCGCGGCGCGCGGCCGGGAGGCGAGGAAGTCGGCGTAGTGCGGGCCGCCGCGCCGCGGGGCGCCGTCGATCAGCCCCGGGTCCTCGGCGTGCACGATGAGCAGGGCGTCGAACCGGGTCAACTCGGTGAGGGCTTCCTCCAGTTCGGCCGGGTCGAGCTGCGGGAACTCGTCGACGCCGGAGTGCAGCAGGAAGCACTTGAAGCCGAAGACGCCCGCGTCGTGCAGGGGTTGGAGGTCCTTGACATTGCCGGGGACTGCGCCGCCCCAGAAGCCGACGTCGGTGTGCACCCGGCCGCGCGCGGTGTCCCGCTTGACCGTCAGATGCGCGGTGGTGGTGGTCGGCGGGACGCTGTTGAGCGGCATGTCGACGAGCGTCGTGATGCCGCCCGCCGCAGCCGCCGCGGTGGCCGTCGCGAAGCCTTCCCACTCCGTGCGGCCGGGGTCGTTGATGTGCACGTGGGTGTCGACCAGGCCGGGCAGCAGGACGTCGTCGCCGAGGTCGACCACGCGCGCACCGGCCGGGTCGGGGGTCTCGTAGGGCCGCACCGCGTTGATCACTCCGCCGCTGACGGCGACCGCCGCGGGCCGTTCGCCCTCCGGCGTCACGACGCGCCGCGAGCGCAGGATCAGTTCCTCCGCGTCCTTCACGTACCCTCCCACCACACCTTCAACAATTCGTTGAAACGCAATGTGCAGGAAGATCCCGCACACCGTCAAGGGCGTGTAAGCTTCCGCAGAGCGGAAACCGCATTTCGCAACACCGTCGGCACGGCTGGTGACCTGGCCGCCGACGCCTTCGCGCACTGCCGTACCGCCGTACCACCGCACCGCCATGATTGCCGACGAACGCCGACCTTGCCGAGGGGATCGCACGTGTCTGCTGACCGCGCCGGGGGCGTCCAGTCCCTCGAACGGGCCTTTGACCTGCTGGAGCGCATGGCGGACGCGGGCGGCGAGGTGGGGCTCAGCGAGCTGTCCTCCAGCAGCGGGCTCCCGCTGCCGACCATCCACCGTCTGATGCGCACCCTCGTGAGCTGCGGATACGTCCGCCAGCAGCCGAACCGCCGCTACGCGCTCGGCCCCCGCCTGATCCGCCTCGGCGAGACCGCCTCCCGCCTGCTCGGCACCTGGGCCCGCCCCTACCTCGCCGAACTGGTCGAGGCCACCGGCGAGACCGCCAACATGGCGCTGCTCGACGGCGACGAGGTCGTCTACGTGGCCCAGGTCCCCTCCCGCCACTCCATGCGGATGTTCACCGAGGTCGGCCGCCGCGTCCTCCCCCACTCCACCGGCGTCGGCAAGGCCCTGCTCGCCGACGTTCCCCCGGAGGAGGTACGCGCCCTGCTCGCCCGTACCGGCATGCCCGCCGCCACCGACCGCACCATCACCGACCCGGACGACTTCCTCACCGAACTCGGCCGCATCCGCGCGATGGGCTACGCCGTGGACGACAACGAACAAGAGGTCGGCGTCCGCTGCCTCGCCGTCACCGTCCCCGACTCCCCCACCGCCGCGGCCATCTCCATCTCCGGCCCGGCCGGCCGCGTCACCGAATCCGCCACCGACAAGATCATCCCCGTCCTCCACGAGGTGGCCCAGGCCCTGTCGCTCGCCCTGGCCACCACGACGGCGCCGTCGCCGTCCTCCTGAGGCGCACCTCCTGCGCCCGTCCATGGACCGGGACCGGCCCACGCACGGGCGGCACCCGTAAAGAACGGCACCCGCACGGTCAGCACGTCGGCGTCGCGCGCTCCACCGTTTCGTGCAGCTCCGCGAGCGGTTCGGTCAGGGCGCTGACCGAACCGAGAGCGGCGGCGACGAGTAAAAGAGAGTGCCGAACGGCCTCGGCGTCGCGTATCGCGGCCGGCGCCGGCTGCGCGGCGAGCCTGGCCAGGACGGCCAGCTCGTCCTCCGCGACGGCGCGGTCCGGCAACGCCGGGCGATACGCCGCGAGTTCCCGTTGAACGCGAGCCACCGCCGCCCGTAATTCCGCCGCCCCCGGCGCACTGACCACCTGTGTCTCCCCCAGCGCGTACTTCTGTCTCACACCCACTCCGCCCCCGGTTCTCCGACGTGGCCTCCGGGGCCGATCAGTTAACGCGAAGCGAAGCCGGTCGCGCTATACGGTCTTCGAAAAATGCGCCAAATTCACTGTGCCGAGCGCTTGTGGGTTTGGAATGCCGTCCTGGTTGGCCTCGGCGCTGCGCCCCTCGGTCCGCCACACGGTGACGTCCAGACTGGCACTGGGTGCCGGAGCGCCCTTCGGCGTCAGCGTGCGGAAGACGACCAGCGCGACCGTGCCGTCGGCGGACTGTACGCAGACGCGCGAGCCCGCGCTCACCGAGTCCCGCGGGATGGAAGGGCTTGCGGCGGCGGCGCCGCGGCAGCCCGCGAGGGTGTCGGGCGCTGCCGGGTCCAGCAGGGCGACGGTGCCGTGGGCGGGGTCGGTGCCGAACGCCTCGGGCTCCGGGGTGAAGCCGATGTCCCCGGTGAAGGGGCCGGGGAGCACCACGGGCGGGTCCTGGGTCAGCGACAGGCCCGAGCCCGCCGGGAGCCGTATGCCCGCGTAACGGATGCCGCTCGGCTGCTCGGGTGCGCCGGTCGCGTCCCCGCCTCCTGCGCCGGAGTCCGGCGGCGAGGTGGTGGGCGCCGCGGCGGGCGCGGTGGAGGCGGTGGACGCGCCGCTCGCGCGGTGGTCGTCGTCGGAGCGGTCGAGGAGGACGGCCCCGACGGCGGCCACGACCGCCATGGCGGCGACCGCCGCCAGGACGGTGCCGCCCCGGCGCCGGGCGGGCGGGCGCGGGAGGTGCGGCAAGTGCGGCAGGTGGGGGCGGTACGGTACGTGCCCGGCGCTCGGCCGCGCCCACCCGTGGTGCAGCGATCCCGGATGCCCGGTCGGCGGCGCCACCGGTATCGGCGGCGCGGGCGGCGGCATCGCCGGAACGATCGCCGCCAGCAGCGCGGGCGGCAGCCACCGGTCCGCCCGCCGCCGCGACGCGTCGGGCGCCGCCTGCGCGCACATCGCGATGATCTGCGCGGGCGACGGCCGCAGCGCGGGGTCCTTGATCAGGCACCGCGTCACGATCTCCCGCAGCTCCCCCGGCAGCTCGTTGAGATCCGCCTCCCCGCCCCCGACGGCCGCCCCTCCGACGGCCGCGTACGCGGCGATCAGCCCCAGCGAGAACACATCGGCCGCGGGCCCCCCGGCCTTCCCCGCCAGCTGCTCGGGCGCCAGGAACGCCGCCGCGGCGGGCGGCTCGTCGGCGACGGGTTCCCCCATGAGCGAGACGGGCGCCGGTCCCTGGGCGGGCGAGCCCTCCGCGGCGCCCGCGGGCGCCGTCCGGCTCGCCGACGACGCGGCGGCTGACGTATCGGATGCGGCCACGCCCGTCAGGGCGAAGTCCTTGACGCGGGGGCCGTCGGCGGCGAGGAGGACGTGGGCGGGGGTGAGGGCGGCGTGGGTGAGGCCGCGGTGGTGGATGGTGCGCAGCGCTTCGGCGATTCCGGCGACGAGCCGCAGGACGCTGGGGACGGGGAGCGGCCCTGTGGTGGTGACGGCGGTGCGCAGCGAGAGGCCGGGGACGTAGGCGGTGGCGAGCCAGGGGCCCGCGCCGGAGTCGTCGGCGCCGCCGTCGACGAAGGGGACGACGTAGGGCCCGTGCACCTGCCGCAGGGCGTGGACGTCGGGCGGGAGCCGGTCGATCAGGCGGAGCGCGACCGGTATGCCGCCCGGCGCGTGCGCGAGGTAGACGCGCCCGCCGAGCCGCGCGCTGATCCGGTAGCCCGGGACGCCGGTCGGATCCTCGGCCGTCAGCGGCTGGAAGTGCTGAGCGCCCATCAGTCCCCGTTCCCTCGGCCGGTCACCGCCCCTTCCGGCCCCCACGCCGACGATACCGGAACACGCCACGCCGACCGCGGCCTGTTCGGCCATGGTCCCGTCACGGTATGCAGGAGTTATGCACACAAAGGGCGAGGTAGCCGGACTGCTGCTGGCGGCCGGTGGCGGGCGGCGGCTGGGCGGGCGGCCGAAGGCGCTGCTGCCGTACGAGGGGCGGCCGTTGGTGGAGCACGCGGTACGGGTGCTGCGCGCGGGCGGCTGCGGCCCGGTGCACGTGGTGCTGGGCGCGGCGGCCGACGAGGTGGTGGAGCGCGCCGACCTCTCCGGCTGCGTGGTGGTGCGCAATCCGCGCTGGGAGGAGGGCATGGGCTCCTCGCTGCGGGCCGGGCTCGCCTCGCTCGCGGCGTCGGCCGACGCCCCGGCCGCGGCGCTGATCGGCCTGGTGGACCAGCCCGGCGTGGGCGCGGCGGCCGTCGCCCGCGTGCTGGCGGCGGCCGGTGGAGGCGAGGCCCTGGTGTCGGCCCTGGCCTGCGCGGTGTACGACGGCAGGCGCGGCCACCCGGTGCTGATCGGGGGCGCCCGCTGGGCCGGGGTCGCGGGCAGCGCCACCGGGGACCGCGGGGCGCGTACGTATCTGCGCGAGCACGCCGACCACACCGTGCTCGTGGAGTGCGGTGACATCGGCGACCCGGCCGATATCGACACCCCCGCCGACCTGGGGCTTCTCCGGCCCGCCCCGGACCCGGCGGAGCCTGCGGCTGCACCCCGTGCCACAAAGCGTTGAACTTCCGCACTGTGAAATCTATACTCCACCTTGCAGAACCGCCCGTACCTCGGACCGGCCCTGGCACCCGGTGCCAGTCCCGCACCCCGGCGGGCGCCAGACACACTCGCACTCTGGAGCAGTGACAGCATGTCCGCATCAGCGCCGTCTCCGGCCGTCGTCTCCGAGGCCGCCGGGCCCGTCCCCCGCGCGGAGGAGGTGCTGACCCCCGAGGCGCTGGTGTTCCTCGCCGAGCTGCACCGCCGTTTCGCGCCCCGCCGCGCCGAGTTGCTGGCCCGCCGCCAGGAGCGGCGCGCCGGGATCGCCCGCACCGGCACCCTCGACTTCCTCCCGGAGACCGCGCACATCCGGGACGGCGACTGGCGGGTCGCCCCCGCGCCCGCCGCGCTCGACGACCGCCGGGTGGAGATCACCGGCCCCACCGACCGCAAGATGACCATCAACGCGCTGAACTCCGGCGCGCGGATCTGGCTCGCCGACTTCGAGGACGCCTCCGCCCCCACCTGGGAGAACGTCATCGGCGGCCAGGTCAACATGATCGACGCCTACGAGCGCAGGATCGACTTCACCTCCCCCGAGGGCAAGTCGTACGCGCTCGGCGACCCGGCGGACCTGGCCACCGTCGTGATGCGCCCGCGCGGCTGGCACCTGCCGGAACGCCACCTCACCGTGGACGGCGAGCAGATCCCCGGCGGCCTGGTCGACTTCGGCCTGTACTTCTTCCACAACGCCCAGCGGCTGATCGACCTCGGCAAGGGTCCGTACTTCTACCTGCCCAAGACCGAGTCGCACCTCGAAGCCCGGCTGTGGAACGACGTGTTCGTCTTCGCGCAGGACTACGTGGGCGTCCCGCAGGGCACCGTGCGCGCGACCGTGCTGATCGAGACGATCACCGCCGCGTACGAGATGGACGAGATCCTGTACGAACTGCGCGACCACGCTTCGGGGTTGAACGCGGGCCGCTGGGACTACCTCTTCTCCATCGTCAAGAACTTCCGTGACGGCGGCGCCCGTTTCGTGCTCCCGGACCGCAACGCGGTGACGATGACGGCCCCGTTCATGCGTGCGTACACCGAACTGCTGGTGCGCACCTGCCACAAGCGCGGCGCGCACGCGATCGGCGGGATGGCCGCCTTCATCCCGTCCCGGCGCGACGCGGAGGTCAACAAGGTCGCGTTCGAGAAGGTCAGGGCGGACAAGGACCGTGAGGCCGGGGACGGTTTCGACGGCTCGTGGGTCGCGCACCCCGACCTGGTGCCGATCGCCCGCGCCTCCTTCGACGCGGTCCTCGGCGACCGGCCGAACCAGAAGGACCGGCTGCGCGAGGACGTGCACGTCACCGCGGCCGAACTGATCGACATCGCCTCGCTGGACGCGAAGCCGACCTTCGACGGGCTGCGCAACGCGGTGCAGGTCGGCACCCGTTACATCGAGGCGTGGCTGCGCGGCCTCGGCGCGGTGGCGATCTTCAACCTGATGGAGGACGCCGCCACCGCCGAGATCTCCCGCTCGCAGATCTGGCAGTGGATCAACGCGGGGGTCGTCTTCGAGAACGGCGAGAAAGCGACCCACGACCTCGTGCTGCGGGTGGCCGCCGACGAACTCGCCGCGATCCGCGAGGAGATCGGCGAGGAGGCGTTCGCGGCGGGCAAGTGGACCGAGGCCCATGAGCTGCTGCTGCGCACGGCGCTCGACGCGGAGTACGTCGACTTCCTGACGCTGCCCGCCTACGAGTTGCTGGCGGACTGAGCCCCGGCGCCCGGGAACGGCCGCCGCGCCGAAACGCGCTTGCACCCGGCGCCGGCGGCCGTTCATGCTGCTCCGCATGCTCATCCGTGATGTGACCGAGGCCGACTGGCCGCTGATCTGGCCGTTCCTGCGGCGGATCTGCGCGGACGGCGAGACCTTCAGCTATCCGACGGACATCCCGGAGGCGACGGCCAGGGACTACTGGCTGCTCGCGCCGCCCGCGCGGACGGTCGTGGCCGTCGGCGACGACGGCACGGTGCTCGGCACCGCCAAGATGAACGCCAACCAGGGCGGCAACGCCGCCCATGTCTCCAGCGCCAGCTTCATGGTCGACCCCGCGCACCGCGGCCGCGGTGCGGGCCGCGCGCTGTGCGAGGAGGCGCTGCGCTGGGCGGAGCGCGAGGGCTTCCGCGCCATGCAGTTCAACGCCGTGGTGGAGTCCAACACCTACGCGGTGAAGCTGTACGAGTCACTGGGCTTCCGGGTGATCGGTACGGTCCCCGAGGGGTTCCGGCATCCGCGTCTGGGCTATGTCGGCCTGCACATCATGCACCGGGCGCTGTGAGCCCCGGCTTCCTCGGCGGGGTGCGGGCGGCGAGCCAGGAGTCGTAGGTGATCCGGCCGTCGGCGTGATCGGGGGTCAGATTGCCGCCCGCGCGCAGCGCGCCCGCCAGGGCGCCGGGCAGCCGCAGCGGTACGACGAGCCTGCGGCGGCCCGCCGCGCGCAGGGTCGCGCGGGTCAGATCGGCGGCGCTGCGGATCTGCGGACCGCCCAAGTCCGGTGCGTGGCCCACGGGTTCGCCTCCGGCCAGGTCCGCGAGCCGGTCCGCGACCTCGGTGACGTCGACCGGCTGGAAGCTCACTCCGGACAGCGTCAGGATCGCGGGCAGCCGTCGCTGCGCGACGGTGAGCCGGGCCACCAGGTCGTGGAACTGCGTGGTGCGCAGCACCGTCCACGGCAGCCCGCACTGCTCCACGACGGTCTCCGCGGCGAGTTTGGCGCGGTAGTAGCCGAGCGGGACGCGGTCGACGCCGACGATCGAGATGTACACCAGGTGCGGGTCGCCGCCCGCGCGCACCGCCGCTCCGGTCAGCCGCTCGGTGGCCTCGACGTCGCCGCGGCCGTTGGTGGTCGCGCAGTGCGCGATCGTGCCGACGCCGTCGAAGAGCGCGCCGTCGATGCCGACGCCGGTCCGCAGGTCGCCGACCGCCCACTCGTACGGCCGCGCGTCGTCGGCCCCACGCGGGCCGCGGCTGAGCACGCGTACCGGGCGGCCGGCGGCGAGCAGCCGGTCGACCAGCGCGCGGCCGAGGGTGCCGGTGCCGCCGGTGACCAGGGTGACGGCCCCCGTGGCGGGCTCGGCGGCGGAGCCTTCGGCGGATACGGGCTCGGTCGGGCTCACGGGCGCTCACCTCTGGCTGTGGCGGAATCCTGCCTGCCGCGCCCCGCACCCGGCGGGGTGCGGACGTCCGGCTGAACGCATAGTAAACGGCGCGGAGCGGGAGGTCGTCGCGTACCCGCCGTGGCGCCCGGCCCCGGTGCGCGCGCCGGGGTGCGCGCCGGGGTGCGGGCCGTGGTTTCGGGGAGGCACCGCCCCCGGAGCCGCGGGGCCGACCGTGGTCCCACGGTCCGGGGGCGGTGTCGCCGGACCCGTGTCAGGACAGGGTCCGGCTACCGGTCGGGGGCCGTCCCTCCCCGACCGGTCGCTTTCACGGCGGTGCCTACGGTGTTACGCCAGGCCCGCGATCCGCGCGAGGCGCTGCGCCTCGGTCCTGGTCAGCCGCGCGATGGCGTCCTCGTCGGCGCGGGTGAGCCGGTTGTTCTCGACCACCGGCACACCGTTGACCAGCGACAGGGTGACCGGGGCCGCCGCGCCGAAGACCAGCGCGGCGACGGGGTCGGCGATCGAGGCGTGCGCGATGCCGTCCAGCTTCCACAGCACGAGGTCGGCGAGCTTCCCGGCTTCCAGGGAGCCGATCTCGGCGGTACGGCCGAGCACGCGCGCGCCGCCGTACGTGCCCAGGCGCAGGGCCTGACGGGCGTTCAGCGCCTTCTCGCCGCCGCCGAGGCGGTTGATGAGCAGGGCGTTGCGCAGTTCGGTGTGGAGTTCACCGGACTCGTTGGACGCGGTGCCGTCCACGCCGAGACCGACCGGGACCCCGGCGGCGAGCATGTCGGGCACCCGGGCGATGCCCGCGGCGAGCCGGGCGTTGGACGACGGGCAGTGCGCGACGGCGGTTCCGGTCCGGGCGAAGGCGGCGATGTCGGAGTCGTTCATGTGGACGCAGTGCGCCATCCACACGTCGTCGCCGAGCCAGCCGGTGGACTCGAAGTAGTCCGTCGGGCCCATGCCGAACAGCTCGTGGCAGAACTTCTCCTCCTCCACCGTCTCGCTGCCGTGCGTGTGCAGCCGGACGCCCTTGCGGCGGGCCAGCACCGCGGCCTCGCGCAGCAGTTCGGTGGAGACCGAGAAGGGCGAGCAGGGCGCGGCGGCGATGTGCAGCATCGAGCCGAAGGAGGCGTCGTGGTGGGTGTCGATGGCCTCCTCGGTCGCGAGCAGCGCGCCCTCGGTGGTCTCCACGGCGAAGTCCGGCGGCAGTCCGCCGTCGCTCTTGCCGCGGTCCATCGAGCCGCGGGCGGCGGTGAAGCGCACGCCCAGTTCGGCGGCGGCGCGGATCTCGGCGCCGAGCAGGTCGCCCGCGCCGCGCGGGAAGACGTAGTGGTGGTCCATCGCGGTGGTGACGCCGCCGCGGGCCATCACGCCGAGCGAGCCGGAGGCCGCCGCGTAGACCATCCGCTCGTCGATCCGCGCCCAGGTCGGGTACAGCTCGACCAGCCAGTTGAAGAGGTTGCTGTTCTGGGCGAGGCCGCGGGTGATCCACTGGTAGAAGTGGTGGTGGGTGTTGACCAGGCCGGGGGTGACGAGGTGTCCGGTGCCGTCGATCCGGCGGGTGACGTTCTCCAGACCGGCCGGTGCGGGGCCCGCTCCGACGGACTCGATCAGATTGTCCGCGACGACGACGTGCCCGGTGGCGTACTCGGTGTCGTCGGCGTCGACGGTCGCGACGCCGCAGTTCTCGATGACGATGCGGTTGCTCATGGTGGTGCCTCTCAGTCCGTCACCGGGATGCGGGGCTCGGCGCCGTCACGCAGCACGGTGCCCTCGATGAGGCCGTACGGACGGTCGGCCGCGAGATAGACCTCGTTGTCGTTCGTGAGGCCGAACGGCTCCAGGTCGACCAGGAAGTGGTGCTTGTTGGGCAGTGAGAGCCGGACCTCGTCCACGTAGGAGCGGCTGGTGATGACCCGCGAGCCCATCGCGTAGAGGGTCTGCTGGAGCGAGAGCGAGTACGTCTCGGCGAACGCCTCCAGCAGGTCCGTGCGGACCTGCCCGTACGCCTTCTCCCACTGCGGGGCGCGCCGCTCGTCGCTGGTCCAGTTGAACCGCCAGCGGGCGGTGACCTCGGTGGCGAGGATGCGGTCGTACGCCTCTTTGAGGGTCGTGTACTCGTCCTTGACGAAGCCCCAGAACTCGGAGTTGGTGGAGTTCATGACCACCAGGTCCTTCAGGCCGGAGACGACCTGCCAGTTCTCGCCGTCGTAGCCGACCTCGGTGGTGCGGGTCTCCTGGCCCTTGCGGACGAAGGAGTGCTGGATCTCGTCGGCGCCGATGAAGCGGGAGGCCGCCTCGGAGGCGGCGATCCGCTCCCAGGAGTACTCCTCTATCCGTATCCGCGCCCGCTTGATCGGCTCCTGGCTGGTGACGAAGTGCCGGGCGAGGTGGATGCCGAACTGCTCGGCGGATTCGATGCCGTGTTCCTTGGCGAAGGCGAACACCGTGTTCTTGGTGGTGTCGGTCGGCAGCACGTTGGCGTTGGAGCCGGACAGGTGCACGTCGTCCATGTCGCCGGAGAGCGCGACCGAGACGTTCAGGTCCTTGATGTGGTGCGTGCCGCCGTCGCGGGTGATCCGGACGACGCGGTTCTCTGCCTTGCCGTACTGGTTCTGGCCGAGAAAAACCGGGTGGGACGGGCGGGAAGTGGCGGTCATCGGTGCTAGCTCCCTCGGTATACGGAGTAGCCGAACGGATTGAGCAGCAGCGGTACGTGATAGTGCTCGCCCGGCCTGACGGCGAAGACGATCGCCACCTCCGGGAAGAAAGCTCCGCTGTCCCTTGCGCGGGGGGCGTCCTGCTGTGCGTTGGCTTGGCGGGTGAGGTACGGCTCCACGTCGAAGTGCAGCCGTACGTGGGTGGTGCCTTCCGGCAGGGCCGGGAGATCCTTGCAGCGGCCGTCGGCGTCGGTCTTCGACGACCCGTGCGGCGACCAGATCCCGCCGGACGAGGCGCGCACCGACAGATGGACGGGCACGCCTTCCGCCGGGCGGCCGACGCTCGTGTCCAGGATGTGCGTGGACACCGACGTGTCGGTCATGAGGGATCTCCTTCGGACGCGGCCTCGCGTGCGGCTCCGGCTCCGGCGGTGCCACTGGTGCCGGTCCCGGTGTCGGCTCCGGCTCCGGCTCCGGCGAGGCGGGTGAGCCGGATGCGGTTGATCTTTCCCAGTTCGGCGCGGACGATCTCGCGTTCGGTGTCCGTGTCGTTGCCGATCCGCTCCTTGAGGGCGGCCAGCATCTGCTCACCGGTCCTGCCGGTGGCGCAGATCAGGAAGACATGGCCGTGCGCGTCCTGGTAGGCCAGGTTGAGCGCGAGCAGTTCCTCGCGCTCGGCCGCGCCGACCCCGCTCTGCTCCCGCGCCGACGTGGCGTCGCCCGGGGTCGGGCGGCCGATCGGCGGGTGTCCGGCCATCGCCTGCGCGAGGTCGTCCGCGGTGAGCGCCGCCATGGCGGTGTCGCTCGCCGCGAGCAGGTCGTCGAGGCGGTCGTACGGCCGTCCGGCGGCCAGCGCTGCGTCCCACGCCGTACTGGCGCACACCTCGTGGAGCAGCGCGGACGCCGCTGACGAGGTGGCCTCGTTGAGCCGGGAAAGACCCGGCGATGCGCTGGAAGTCACAGTCGCAAGCTAAGAGCCGCCGCCGTACGACGTCAACAGTTTGTTGAAAACTTCCGGTAACAAAGCCGTCCGGGGGCGGACGGAAGAGGAAACAACGGCCGGTCAATCGCTCTCGCGGGCACTCTTCTCGCTGTTCAGGGCGTTCTCCCTGTTCAGGTAGTTGTAGACGGTGAAGCGGCTGACGCCGAGCGCGGACGCGACGGTCTCCACGCCGTGCCGCACGGAGAAGGCGCCGCGCTCCTCCAGGATGCGGACGACGGTCTGCTTGTCCTTGCGGCCCAGGGCGGGCAGCGAGCCGTGCCGGCGTTCGAGGTCGGCCAGCAGGTGGTCGAGGGAGTCGGCCAGATGGGGCAGCCGGACGGCCACCACCTCCTCGCCCTCCCAGCTCAGCACCACGTCGTCGCCGCGCGCCTCGTGCGGCGCGACCATCTCCGCGCCCATCGCGTCCACCAACGGCTTCACCGCCGCGGCGAAGGGGTGCCCCCCGGTGCCCGTCACTTGCCGTCCTCCTGCGCCCGCCCGGCCGCCGCGACCACGTTGACCTGGAGCGACACCCGGGTGGCGCCCGCCGCCAGCGTGCGCCGCAGCAGCTCCGCGACGGACGCGACGACCGCGTCGGCCTCGCCCTCGGCGGTGTTGCCGAACGGGCCGACGTCCACCGCGTCGAGCGACGCGCCCTCGACCACCTCGCGGGCCACCACCGCGTGCTCGGGCGGCTCGTCCAGGTCGAACGGCTCGGTCGTGAATTCCAGCCTCAGTCTCACCAGGGCCCCTCGGGTGGCTGCGCTACGTGCCCGCCGTCCCCCGCCCTGCCGGACGGTCCTGCCGGGACGGCGTCGTCGATACGCTCGACGCGGTCGATGCGACCTTAACCGACGGCATACGGGCCTGTACCGCCACAGTCATCGCCGCGATACCCGCTTCGAGGGTGAGGCGGGGGTGCGGGGCGAACCGCGAGGAGTGGTTCGGCGGCAGTGCCGCCAGCCGCCCGGCCGTGTCCGTGTCGCCGCGGCCCGCCTCGACCCACTGCCGGGGGCCGACCGCGCCGAGCATCCAGTAGCCGGTCCGTATCCCCGGCACGCCGTGCAGCGCGCGGCCCGCGTCGCCGTACAGCGCGAAGTCCTCCGTGGCCGTCGACGGCTGCCAGCGGGTGACGCGCTGCGGACCGAAGGCGGCCTCGTGGGCGCGGCGCACGGCGGTGGTCAGCTCGGCGTCGGGCACGGTGGGGCAGGAACGGGACAGGACGCGCAGGTCGGGAGCGGGCGGCTGCGGGTCGGGCGAGGCGGCGGACTCGGCGCGCGCGATCCGGTGGACGGCGGCCACGGCCCGGTCGAGCGCGGCGTCGGAGAAGGCCCGCACGGTCACCTGGAGGGTCGCGGAGTCCGCGATGACGTTCCCCGCGCCGGGCGTGCCCGCCCGTACCGAGCCGACCGTGAGCACCAGCGGCTCGCCGGGACCCGTCTCGCGCGACACGACGGTCTGGAGGCGCAGGACGACCGCCGCCGCGGTGATCACCGGATCGGCGGCGAACTGCGGTGTGGACGCGTGGCCGCCGCGGCCGTACAGCACGATCTCCAGGGTGACGCTGCCCGCGAGCAGCGGGCCCTGCGCGTGCGCGACCATGCCCGCGGGCAGCGGCACCACATGCTGCGCGAGCACGTCGTCGGGCACGGGGAAGCGCCGGTAGAGGCCGTCGGCGAGCATGGCGGCGGCGCCGCTGAGCGTCTCCTCGGCCGGCTGGCCGACGACGACGAGCGTGCCCTGCCACCGGTCGGCGGCCCCCGCGAGCGACGCCGCCGCGCCCGCCGCGCACGCCAGGTGCATGTCGTGGCCGCAGGCGTGCATGACGGGGACGGGGGCGCCGTCGGGTCCCGCGGCGGTGGCGGAACTGGCGTACGCCAGGCCGGTGTTCTCGCGTACGGGGAGGGCGTCCAGCTCCGCGCGGAGCATGACGACGGGTCCGGGGCCGTTGGCCAGCACCCCGACCACGCCGTGGCCGCCGACGCCGCGTTCGACGCGCAGTCCCGCGGCCCTGAGCGCGGCGGCGAAGCGGGCGGCGGTGCGCTCCTCGGCCCCGGACAGCTCGGGGTGCCGGTGCAGGTCCAGATACAGCTCGGCGGCGCGGGTCAGGACGGCGTCGGAGACGGTTCCTGAGGCGGGCGGGGGCCCGGACATGGGTCCGGATACGGGTGTGGGTCCGGTCGGCGGGTTCATCGGGCGCTCCGGGCGGGGGTCGGGGGCGGGGGTGCCGGAATGCGGGTCACGTGACAGGGGCGGCGGGCGGTGCAAGCGGGATGACAGCGGGCGGCAGGGTGATTCGCCAGTGGACGCGCGTAGAAAGATGGGGCCGGTCCGTCGCGGGCCGCGCTCCCTGCTGAGAAGGAGTCATCATGGCTGACATCTCCAAGCTGGACACGCCGCTCGCCTCTCTGGCCCAGGAGATCCTGGAGCTCGAGTCGGAGACCTTCGAGATCACCGACTACTCGGACGCCAGCGAGGTCATGCTCGGCTCGTCGACGAGCTGCTCCAGCACCAGCACCTGCTCCAGCACCACCAGCACCACGAGCTGCACCGCCTGACGAGCCACCACCCGCTTCACGCTCCGCGGACCGGCCTCCCCGGTCCGCGGAGTAGTCATGTCGCGGCGTCGTCATCGTCGGTTTCCTCGGAGATTCCTCAGGGTTCCTGCGGGTTCCTACGGGAACGGGTGCGGCACGCGGCGCACCTCGTCGTCGCGCAGGTCGTCGGGGCGCAGGCCGCCGCGGCGCTGTGCGGTACGCAGCCGGGGCATGGTCAGCGCGCGCTGCCGCGGCCAGCCGAAGTCGATCGGCAGCAGACCTGGCGCGAGCGTGCAGACCGTCCGCAGGCCCATCCGCCGCTGCTCCGGGGTGGTCTGGTCGACCACGACGACATCGCATCCGGCGCGCGCCAGTTCGTCCCGGCACCACAGGACGTCGTCGCGCAGGTCGAGCCCGCGCGGCCGGTCCCGCTCCCACCGCGCGTAGACCTCGTCCAACGGCCTTACGGCGGGCGGCTCCAGGTAGCTGCCGACGTGCTCCCTCATCCGCGGCAGGCCGAACAGGGCCGCGTGGTCGGGGAGTCGGCGGACGAGGTCGAAGTCCTCGGCCATCGCCTCCAGTTCGGCCGGACGCTCCGTCACCTGCCGTGGCAGGTGCGGGAGATACGTCAGGATCTCGGAGACCGCCGACTCCACCGCGGTCTCCGGGTCGAAGGCGGCGCCCGCGGCGAAGGCGAGCGTGCCGGGGCCTCCGTCGCGGCGGACGGCGAGGCCGGTGACGACCGGCACGGCGAGGTCGATGCGGTTGTCGAAGGCGTGCACGTCGTAGCCGCACAGCGCCGCCCGGTCGGTCATGGCGCGCACCACCGGGCTGCGGCAGGAGCCGAGGTCGATCTCGGTGAGCCGGGCGTTGCCGTACCAGCCGAGCAGGAACGCGTCGCGCTCGATGAGTTCGAGCAGGCCGAACAGCACGGCCTCCTCCAGGCAACTGCCGATCGCGCAGCCGTTGGAGCACTCGAAGACGAAGTGGTCGGCGGCGGTGCCCGCGCTGTAGTAGACCAGCCGGGCCGGCACCAGCACCTCCCGCTCGTCGCGCAGCGACCAGCCGCGTACCCAGGGGATCGGCCGCGCCGGGTCGAAGGGCGCGATCATCGGGTCGGCGGCGTAGGTCTCCGGCGTGTAGAGCCCGCAGTCGCGCGGGTCGAGGGCCGCGTCGCCGAGGTTGTCGTACGAGTCGGTGACGACGCCGCCGGTCTCCCTGCGGTGGGTGCCCGCGTACCGCTCCAGCCCTTCGAGGAACGCCAAGTCCCTGCTGTGCGCGAAGGAGTTGGCCTGGCCGCTCCACGTGACGTCGGTCAGGCCCGCGTAACCGCGCATGAAGACGCTGCCCGCGACAGGCGCGGTGGTCGGCGAGGTGACATCGCTCCAGGTGCCCGCGCCGAGCACCCCGCACACGGGGTTGGCGAGCGCGGCGGTCGGCAGGGCGTACGCGCCGGGTGACCGCAGCCGGTAGCTGTCGGGGGTGGGCTTGGGCCGCGAGACGGGAAAGGGCTCGGCCTCGGGCCCGGTGGCGAGGAAGTGCCCGGGCCCGGACGGGTGGGGCCCGGACGGGCCGGTACCGGATACGTCGGCGGCGGGTACGTCGAGGCCCGCCGCGTCGGGTGCTGGCAGGTCGGGCCGGGTCGGTGCGGTCGTCGCGGGCGGGGCGCCGTGCGGATGCGGGCACAGCGGGTCGGCGAGCAGCGGCACGGTCTGGACGAGGCCGGTCTCCAGGTCGTACCGGGTGACCCGAGGCAGGTCGTGGCCGCCGGTCCCGGCCCCCGTCTCCGAACCAGTCTCCGAACCGGTCTCCGAACCGGTCTCCGCCTTCCGCCCGAGGGTCAGTTCGTAGAGGGCCCAGACCGCGTCGACCGTGAAGTCGGGCAGCACGGGCCAGCGCCCGGCGGCGGTACGGGCGAGGCCCGTCTCCAGCGCCTCGCGTTCGGTACGGGTGCGCAGCCGCTGCCAGCGGATGGCCAGGCAGGTGCCGCAGGCGGCCTCGGCGGGCGAGCCGCCCCAGGGGCCGACGAGCACGGCGTCGGCGGTCAGGTGCACGGTGGCACGGGCGCGCCGCCCCGCGGTCTCGGCCGGTTCCGGGCGCAGCACATCGGTGCCGCCGACGACGGCGGTCCCGGGCGCGGGCGCGGCGGCGCGGGCGGCTCGCGCGGCCAGCCGCCGTTCCAGGTCGCGGCCCGCGGACTCCAGCGGCGTCTGCCCGGGGATCTCGGGCACGTGAGCGGGCCGTACCGCGGTGTCGAGGCTCATGTCCGGTTGCTCCAGCGGAAGGTGCGGGCGGCGATCAGCCCGAAGACGACGGTGAAGGCGGCCAGGCCGCCGCAGTCGACGGCGAGCGAGGCGAAGTCGGCGCGCCCCGCCAGCACATCGGTGAGGCCGTGGTCGAGGTAACGCAGCGGCAGCACCCACGACATGGTCTGGATCCAGCCGGGCAGCAGGTCCGCCGGGTAGAAGGAGCCGGACAGGAACGCCATCGGGACCATCACGCAGTTGGCGATGGCGGCGACCGCCTCCGGGGTGTCGGCGAGGCTGCCGACGACCAGGCCCATCGCCAGGAAGGCGGCGACGCCGAAGACCAGCAGCGGCAGCGCGAGCGGCCAACTCCCGTCCAGGTGGAGGCCGAAGAAGGGCAGCAGCGCGACCGCCGTGAACAGCACCGCCTGCGACAGACCGACCACGACGGCGACCACGAAGCGCGAGGCGAGGACGGTGGGCAGCGGCGTGGGCGTACGCCAGATCAGCCGCAGGATGTCGTCGCGCCGCCAGTGCATCAGCGCGAAGGCCGGGCCGAACAGCGCCGCGTTGCCGACGCCCCACGAGAGCACGCCGGGTGCCACGTAGTTGATGTACGCCAGGCCCCCGTCGACCGACTGGCCGCGGAAGAGCAGACCGAAGACGACCAGGAAGACCAGCGGGAAGGCGAAGGTGAAGAAGACGGTGGTGCGGTCGCGTATCGACGCCAGGTATGTGGCCCTGGTCAGCGCGGAGTAGGCGGTGGTGGTGGTCATGGACGGTGCTCCGTTCCGACGGCGGCCGTCGTGGTGGCGGTCCCGGTGTCGGGACCGGGACCGGTGTCGGGGCCGGTCCCGGTGTCGGGGCCCGAGGCTTCCGCCTTTCCGGCTCCCCCGGCGCCCGGTCCCGTCAGCCGCAGATACGCGTCCTCCAGGGTCGCGGTCCTGGTCTGGATCGCGTCCATGTCCACGAACTCGCCGAGCGCGACCAGCACCCGGTTGGCGTGCCGGGTCTCGACGACGACCTCGGCGCCCTCGATGAACGCCCGGTCGACGCCCTCGACGGCGCGCGCCTGGTCGAGCGTGATCCGGCCGGCGGGGATCAGCAGCCGCGCGGGCGCGGCCATCGACCTGATCAGCGAGCCGGGGCTGTCGAGCGCCACGACGCGGCCGTCGGCGATGATCGCCACCCGGTCGCACAGCGCCTCCGCCTCGTCCAGGTAGTGCGTGGTGTAGACGATGGTGCGGCCCTCGCCGCGCAGGTCCCGCAGGACCGACCACAGGGCGCGGCGCGCCTCGGGGTCGAGCGCGGCGGTCGGCTCGTCGAGGAAGATCAGGTCGGGTTCGTGGACCAGCGCGGTGGCCAGCGCCAGGCGCTGCCGCTGGCCGCCCGACAGGTCGTCGACCCGGCTGCGCTCCTTGTCCCGCAGCCCGACCAGGTCCATCGCGTGCCGCGCGGCGGCGCGGTCCACGCCCTGGAGCGCGGCGACCGTCTCCAGGTGCTCCCACGCGGTCAGCCGCGTGAAGAAGGCCGACGCCTGGGTCTGCACCCCGATCCGCCGCAGCAGCGCGATGTTCCGCGGCCACGGGCTCTGGCCGAACACGGCGACCTTGCCCGCGTCCGCCTTCCGCATCCCCTCCACGATCTCCACGAGCGTGGTCTTTCCGGCCCCGTTGGGCCCGAGAACGCCGAAGAACTCGCCCTGCTCGACCGTCAGCGACACCCCGTCGAGCGCGTGCACCTCGCCGTACCGCTTGCTGACCCCGACCAGTTCGATCGCCGGCCCCGTCGGACGTGCGGTTCGTTTCATGTCGCCTTTCTCCCGCTCCTGAGGTGTCCCCGCTGACGCGGGCCGTTCAGAGTCCTTCGCGCCCGCCGCCGCGCCCGCGGCGCCCGTAGCGGTCGTCGCGGACGACGGCAGGGCGTGCGCCACGCCGGACGGCCGCGCCCCGTCGGCCGCGGACGCCCGCCGCGCGGCCGGGGAGCCGGTGGGCGCCGACGCTCCCGCGCCGACGGCGCCCGAGGCGGTCGTCGCGGAGCCGCTTCCCGGCCGGAGGTCGGCCGTCTCCCCCGGCGTCCGGCGCGCGAGCGCCGCCTCGCGCATGGCCGCGGCGCGCAGGCCGAGCAGGCGCAGGAGGAGGGCCGCGGCGACCAGGGCCACCGGGAGGTACGGGGTCCAGGTGCGCCAGTCGTCCGGCAGTGCCGCGCGGCACAGCAGTCCGGCCACGGCGAGCGCCGCCAGGGCCAGCACCGCGCAACAGGCGGCGTATCCGCCGTAGATGAGGCGCAGCCGCGTGGGGTAGGCGGCGAGCCGCGCGCGGGCGTTCCGGCCGGAGCCGGGCACTCGGCCAGTCGTCGCGGCGGCAGCCGCGCCGTCCCGGCCGGAGTCGGCCCTCCGCCCGAGCAGGGCACGCGCGGCCACGCCCAGGAACTGGCGGCTCTCGGTGGCCAGTTGGAGCGTGCCCAGGGTGTAACCGAGGGCTTTGTAGCCGTCGAGCGGCGGGAGCGGCAGGAGATTGAGCAGGGCCATGGCGGTGCCGAGGAGGATGAGGCCGCCGAAGAAGGGGAGGGCCTGGGCGTGTTCCGGCAGGAGGGCCCAGACGAGCCAGAACGGCGCGAGGAAGAGGAGGTTCATGACGGCGCCCGCCGCCGCGACGGCGACCTGACGGCCGCGCCGGTCGAGGAACTGGACGTCGTGCACCTCGCAGTAGAGGTACGTCATGAAGCCCCAGACCCGGCGGAGCCCGATCTCCCCGACCCGCAGCCCGTACGCCCGCGCGACCAGCCCGTGGGCCAGTTCGTGCAGGCCGAGGCTGACCCACAGCACACAGCCGACGGCGGCGAGCGCGACCGGCTGGTCGTACAGGCGCCCGGTCTGGTCGGCCAGTTGGCCGAAGCGGAGGCCGACGAGGGCGAGGACGGCGACGGCCAGCGCGAGCAGCGGGAACAGGACGGCGCGCCTGCGGGCGAAGGCGGTGGCGCCGTGCAGGGTGTCCATGAGCGCGGGGGCGTCCGCGACCATGCGCGTCTTCCCGCTCAACAGCGTTGACTTGAAGGCCGGTTCGGCACTGGCGACGGGCACGACGACCGGCCGGCCACCGCCGTCGAGGAGCTGACGGGTCGACAGCAGCCGCAGCATCTGCTGCCACTGCGCGTCGCCGAGCCGCGCGCCGAACCGGTCCGCGTACTCCGCGCCGATCTCGGCGAGCGACCGGCTGCCGTCGAGCCGGGCGATGATGAAGTGCTCTTTGGCGCCGACTTCGAGCCGTACCCCGGTGACCGGGTCCTTGAGCAGATGGACGAGGGCGGGGCCGCGCATCAGGGCGGGGCCGACCAGAATGCCGGGGCGCAGCGCGGGCCGCAGTTCGAGCAGGCCGCCGGTGGTCATGGCGCCGCCGAGGGCTGCGGCTCGGACCGGCCGTCGGAGTCGGCGCCGGGCGGCGTCCGGGGCTCGCGCAGCGCGCGGGCCAGGACGTACGACAAGAACGCCTCGTCGCGGACGGTGACCGACAGCCGGTTGTTGGTCATGTGCATGTACGGCGACAGCAGCATCGGCAGCGCCTGGCCGGGGTCGGTGACCGGCAGGTCGCGGGTGCCGTCCCAGGAGCGGAAGACCAGGTCGCCGCCGTCCGCCAGGGCCATGACGCGTTCGCGCAGCTCCAGGCAGTGCTCGGCCCACCCGGCGAGGAATGTCGGCAGCCGCTCGGGCGCGGGTTCCGCGACCGCCGCGCGGATCTCCTGGAAGCGCTGGGGCAGCGCCTCCATCGTGCCGTAGGCGCGGTCGTAGCCGTCCTGGGCGGTGTAGTTGGTGCCGGAGAACGCGGAGTTCCAGAACTCGTGGTAGCGGTCGAGGAATTCCAGCAGCGCGGTGTCGTCGCGCAGCAGGCACCCGGACATGGTCATCATCAACTGGGCCGATACGCCCAGCAGTACGGTCCGCAGGTGCAGGTTCATGGTGGCGAGCGCGTCGATGACCAGGTCGCTGGAGCGCTGGAAGTGCCACTCGGCCAGTTCGACCCCGGCCGGGCCGCCGTACTTCCCGTACTCGGGCTCGTAGGGCTCGAGGCTGAAGGAGTTGTTGGGCCGCAGGCGCATGCGGCCCTCCTCGTCGACCAGGCCGTTGCGCTCGCCGCCGGGGAACTCCAGCTCGAAGAGGGTGTTGTACAGGTCGGCGAGGAAGCCGCCCTTGACCTCGTAGAGCGCGGGGCGCTTGCGCAGGAAGGCGTCGACGGCGGCGGTGGCGCGCGCGGTGACCACGGGTGCGGCCTGCGGGGACGAGGGGCGCAGCCGCACCCTGATGTGCGGGCCCTCCAGCCAGTAGTTGATGAAGAAGTAGCCGCTCAACAGGCCGTCGCGGGTGAGCCCTTCGACCAGCGGGCGCACGCACTGGAGCAGGAAGGGGCGGGGGCTGGCGGCGTAGAAGACGTGGAACGCCTGCCAGTCGCCGCGCCCCGAAGCGCCTGCCGGTGCGGGCACGGCCGCGGATTCGGGCGCGGACCGCGGTGTCGGGCGCGGGCCGGTGACGGGGGCGGATCGCGCCCCGGAGGTGGTCATACGGAGCTGTCCTGCCTTCCGTGGTGGCCCGCCGCGGCCGGTTCCGCCGCGCGGGGGACGATTTCGACGGCCAGTTCCGCCACGTGGTGGCCGCGCGGGGAGCGGACGTGCAACTCCTGCTCGCCCGGCAGCATTTCCTCGAAGACGGTCCTGGTACGGCCGCCGCCGGTCAGCCCGTCGAGCGCGATCAGTGACAACGGGCTGTCGAAGTCGACGAATTGCGGCTTGGAGCCGCCGAAGACCGCGCCGAAGCCGCTCGCGTCGTCGGCCTTCTCCTCGTGGACGGTGGCGAACACCCGGTCGGGCAGCCCGTGGTCGCGCCGCCAGCGCTGCCAGCGCAGATAGAACCCGGCCTCGTCCAGGCCCGGTTCGCGGGCGGGCAGCGCGCCGGGCGCCGCCGTCCACGACCTGCGGTGCAGCACCAGGCTCCGGAAGCGGACCCGGGGCCGCGCGGTGACGCCGTCGCGCTCGGGGCCCGCGGGTACGCCGCGCCACACGTCGACCGCCGCGCGGGAGGTCGGCGAGAAGAGCAGCAGCGTGCGCGGCACCTCGGGCAGCACCATCGGGACGAGGTAGCCGAGGTAGAGCGGGACGACCTCGCGGCCGAGCCGCCGGGACCGCAGCACCAGCCGGTCGTCCACCGGGTCGTGTTCCGCGTACAGGTCGTCCAGGTCGATCCGGCCGGCGGCGGGCACGGTGCTGCTCTCGCCGGGGCAGACGATCTCGTGGTCGGTGAGCCGTCCGTGCAGGTTGAGATTGGTGGTGGCGGACCCGGCGGTGATCTCGGCGAACACCGCGCCGGGCGGCTGCCATTCGCGCAGGGTCTCGCGCAGCCGGTCGGTGAGGCCGCCGGGTGCGGGGTCGCCGCCGTCCGCCGCCGCGCCGCCGGGTGCCGCCGTGCCGCCGTTCTCAGGTGCCGCGTCGAAGCAGTGCGTGAAGCGGGTGAAGGGGAAGGACAGGCCGCCGTAGGAGTTGTTGAGCACCACCAGCGGGTCCTCGGCGCGGCGGGCGAGTTGCAGGAAGTGGCTGTGCGGGGCGAAGGACGTGCCCAGCGGGGCGAGTTCGGCGGTGACGGCGGCCACCGTGTCCTCGTCCAGGCGTAGTTCGCCGCCGGGCGCCGCCGCGTACGCGGCCCAGGCGTCGCGCATCCGGCGGGTGAACTCGGCGCGGGCCCGGTCCACCGCGGTGACCTCGGGCATGCCGAGCCAGTTCTCCTCCGGCGCATGGCCGCCGTCGGCCGCCCAGGGCGACTTCATCGAGGTGAACTGGAGGTACTGCGTGAAGATGTCCTCGTGGAAGTCGTGGACGAGCCGCAGCAGGTCGTCGCACCGGCCGCCACGGCCGTAGCGGGCCAGGAAGAAGCCCTTGAGGACCAGGCGCTGCGGGAGGGCCACGTCGAAGGCGGGCAGCATGCCGGTCAGGGCGTGCAGCGGCGCGGCGGCCAGCTCCGTCCACTGCGTGACGTCGGCCTCGACCGCGTCCTCGCGGACGTCCTCGTAGAGCAGGGTCTGCGGCAACGACGGCGCGGCGGCGCCCAGTTCGGTCTGGAGCGCGGTCAGGTCGCGGCGCAGCCCGGCGAGCAGCGCGCGCCGGGCGGGTACGTCGGCGGTGGCCCAGGCGTCGACGCGGGCGGCCGGGGCGTCGAGCCGGTCGGCGACGGCGTCGGCCCAGTCGCGGCCGAGGCCGCGCAGCGCGCTCTGGAAGGACCGCAGCGGGTCGGGGGCGTGCACATCGGTGGCGAGGCCGGTCATCTGGAGGATGCCGAGGTCGAGCAGGGTCGCGGCGTAGTGCGCCGCCTCGTCCCGGCTCGCTCCGGTCTCCGCCGCCAGCCAGGCCGTCAACTCGGCGTATCTGACGGGCTTTTCGCCGTGGAAGAGGGCGATCATCCGCTCCAGGATGTCGCTGTGGCGCAGGAAGAAGAGCCGGTCGTGGGCCGCGTCGAAGCTGACGGCGGCGCTGTCGTCGCCCGCGGTGACCGAGCGGCGTACGTAGCGGATACGGTTCTCGTCCAGTTCCCAGCCCGCCGACAGGGCGACGGGGAGGTCGCCGCGCCGCGTGTCGTCGGCGCCGATCAGCTCGGCGAGCCTGGCGAGCACCACGACGTTCAGCCGGGGGTGGCTGGTCCAGTCGCCGCCGGTCCGCACCTCGGGCCCGACCTCGCGGAACCGGCCCTCGGCGACGGCGGTGAAGGTGCTGAACGGGCTGGTCTTGCAGGCGGTCCTGTAGAGGTACGCCAGCAGCGAGCGCTCCTTCTTCCTGGTCCGCTTGTCCGGTACGGCGGCGCGGTCGGCGATGAACGCGTCGAGCTGGCCGTCCAGCGTCGGCGAGGCCAGGGCGAGGGCGAGCCGCAGCCGCTCCTCGCCCGCGAGGCCGCGCAGCTCCGCGCGGCTCGCGGCCAGGTCCCGGTCGAGCAACGGGCCACCATCGCCGCGCAGTTGCTCAAGTCCGAGCCGGGACTCCAGCCAGTCGGTGAGGAGTTCGCCGGTCGGGCCGCCGAGCGCGGCGGCGAGGTCCCGTACGGCGTCCGGGTCGCGCGGCAGCCGGTCGTTGAAGACCTGGCGGCGCAGCGCGAGCACGGCGCGCCGCTCGGTGTCGTCCTCGGTGGCCTTGACCAGGACGGTCAGCGGGTCGCTCAACTCGGCGGCGAGCGCGGCCAGTCGCTCCTCGGCGGCGAGCACGCGGTCGGCCCAGCGCCGGGTGTCGGGGCAGCGCAGCCGGTGGACGGCCTCGACCGGCAGTCCCGCCACCCGCAGCATGAAGCGGCGGTGCAGCAGCCAGCTCCGTGGCGCCTCGGTGTCCTGCGCGTCGGCGATGACGCTCATGCCGCTCCTTTCCGTCCTGCGGTCGTAAGGCCCCTGCGGTCCTCGGGCTCTGCGGTCGTAAGGCCCTGCGGTCGTAAGGTTCTGCGGTCCCTCGGGCCCTGGGGCCGTGTGAGGTCGTGCGAGGTCGTGCGGGGTTCTGGACTCGGCCGCCGTCAGCGGCCGTTGCCGCCCGGTCAGGCGATCTCGTAGCGGAAGTCGGCCGGGCGGGGCCGTTCGTGGCCGATCATCATGATCAGCAGCGGCACTTCGCCGGTCCGGTCGAGCGCCAGCTCCTCGGTGAAGGAGATCGCGTCGAAGCCGAGCGCGACGCCGCAGGAGAGCCCGGCCGCGGCGGACGCGGTGTAGACGGCCTGCGAGACGGCGCCGATCACGGCGTTGACCAGCCGGTAGCCGCGGTCGCCGACCGCGTCGAGCACGGCGGTGGTGCGGGCGACGGGCACGATCACCGCCCCCGCCTGCTCCAGGTTGTAGTTGGCGAGGAAGTAGTTGCGCTGGAGGAATTCGCCCGGCGCCCCGGCCTTGACCAGCCGCAGCGAACGGTCCTCCCGGTCGTAGAGGTAACTGCCCTGCGCGATGCCCGCCACGTGGTTGACGAAGACGTAGGCGCGGCTGAGGGGTGGTGCGCCGGGGGTCTCGGTGTCGGTGTCGAGGCTGCTCGCCGCGTCGACCGCGGCCAGTACGGTCGACAGCGCGTCGGCGGGCAGCGGGCGGACGGCCTGGAAGCGGCCGAAGCTGCTGCGCCGGGCCCGCAGCGCCTGTCCGACGGGGGTGTCCAGGGGCCGGGGGGCGGGCAGCGCGGTCCGCTCGCCGCCCTCGGGCACGGGCAGCGCGAGTGCGGTGTCCAGCGTTCCGGGGGCCGGTCGGTCCGCGGCGCCGTCGAGGGTCGCCGCGTGCATCCGGCGTACGGTCTCGAACGTCATGGTGGTGCGGGAGCGCTCCTGGTCGGCGTGGCGGACCCGTGGCGCGGTCGGCGGGTCGCCGGCCGGCAGCGCCGGGGCCGCCGACGGGGCGCCGTCCCAGGTCAGCGGTACGACGGCGAAGACGCCCTCCTCGTCCTGGCCGAGGCCGAGCAGCCGTCCGAGCCGGGCCTCGTCGAACCACAGCGCGGCGCCGATGTGCAGTCCGCGGGCCCGCGCCCAGATCCGCCAGGTCTGGAGCAGAGCGCCGATGTCCATCGTGACGACGTGGTAGCTGAAGCTGTTGTACTTGAAGGCGTTCTGCCAGAAGCGCACGCCGAGGACGAGGAACTGGTCGCAGTCCGCGCCGAGTCGGCCGCCGAGCGCGGCCCGGACCTCCCCCGTGGCGTCCCCGGCGAGCAGCCGCCGCATGTGGTGGTGGGGCGTCGAGTAGTAGTACACGCCGGGTGTGAGCGGGCCGGAGGGGCCGCTGACCCAGTGCACGCCGATCGGGTAGAGGCCGCCGCCCGACGCGGTGCCGCGCGACCAGTTGGCCTGGGTGTACATCGGCAGGGTGCCGAGGTCGGAGTTGGCCTGTACGGCAAGACGCCTGCCGACCAGGCCGTAGGACTCCTGGAGCATCCCCGCGAGCAGCGGCAGGGTGAAGGCGCCGGTGCCGCGCGGGCCGAACAGGCCCTGCTGGACGGTGGCTTCGGCCGGTGCCTCGTCGCGTGGGAGCGGGAAGGTCTCCGCGCCGGGGAAGTGCTTGCCCTTCCTCGGCCGGTCCGCCCAGTCGGGCACGAAGTCGGCGGGTTCCATGGGATACCGGCCCCGCCGGACGATGGCGGTCGCGTACTCATGGGCGAATCCCACGGGCGTTCCTCTCTCGGTCGACGGTCGGGGCTCAGGTCTCGGGGCTCAGGTCTCGGGGCTCAGGTCTCGGGGCTCGGGGCTCAGGTCTCGGGGCTTGGTCGGGGTGTCGGGTCGGGGCTCGGTGCTCTGTTTCGGTCTCGGTCTCGGTCTCGGTCTCCGTGAGGCCGCGGGGACGGCGGGCGGCTCAAGGGAACGGATGCGGGGCCTGGTTGAGTTCGTCGGCCGTCAAGTCCCGCTCGCGCAGCCCCGCTTCCCGCAGCGCGGTCCGCGTCCTGCTCATATGGCGTGCGCGCTGGCGGCGCCAGCCGAAGTCGATGGGCAGCAGACCCGGCACGATGACTCCGGCCGTGTGGAAGCCGAGGGCGCGCTGTTCCGGCATGGTCTGGTCGACGGCGATGACGTCGAACCCGGCCTTGGCGACCGCCTCGACGCAGGCGGTGACATCGTCGGCGAGGTCGTCGGCGGGCGGTACGGCGCCGACCCCGGTCGTGGTGAGGTCGCCCAGCGCCACGCGCGGCCGGTCGTCGCCGCGCAGCAGGAAGTCGGCGTGGACGGCCATCTCGGGCAGCCCGTAGAGCAGCGGGTGGTCGTGCAGCACCTGGACGCGGTCGAAGTCGGCGGCCAGGGCGCGCAGTCGCGGTTCGTCGCGGGCGGTCCTGCGGCGCAGGTTGACCGCGTCGGTGGCGATCTCGCACAGTCCGGCCGCGAGCGCCGCCTCCGGGTCGAGGCCCGCGCCCGCGCCGAAGCAGAGCCGGCCGAGGCCGCCGTCGATCCGTTCCGCGACGGCCGTGACGACCGGGATCGGGAAGGTGACGCGGGTGTCGAAGAACCGGGCCCGGTAGCCGTACATCGCGAGCCGGTCGATCATCGCGCGGGTCTCGGGGCTGCCGCTGCCGCTCGCGTCGATCTCGGGCAGCGGCGCCTTCGCGTACCAGCCGAGCAGGAACGCGTCGCGCTCGACGACCTCCATCAGCCCGAAGTACACGGCCTCGGCCAGACTCCCGCCGGACGCGCAGCCGTTGGAGCTCTCCTGTACGAAGCGGTTCTCCAGGCCGCCGGGCGCGTGGTAGTACGCCAGGATCTCCGGTACGAGCACCGGCCGTTGGTCGCGCAGCGACCAGCCCCACACCCACGGGATCGGCCGCTCGGGGTCGAAGGGGCGTACGCCGGGCTCGGCGCGGTGGAAGTCGTCGGTGTACAGGCCGCAGGTGCGCGGGTCCAACACGGCTTCGCCGCTGGCGAGTTCGCTGTACGCGGCGGTGACATCCGTCCGTTTGCCGCGCGGGCGCATCCCGGCGAAGCGCTCAAGTCCTTCGAGCAGGCCGACGCGTTCGCTGGAGCGGTAGCGCGGGGTGTGGCCGCCCCAGAAGCACTCGCGCAGATAGTCGCCGGACCGCAGGAGGAAGGAGCCGACCGTCGAGGACGTGGACGCCGAGATCAGATCGGGCACGACCGAGGGGCCGAGCATGCCCGCCGCCGGGTTCACGAACGCCTCGAACGGCACGTCGTAGTCGTCCGCGGGCCGCGCCCTGAACACGTCCGGCGCGGGCTTCGGCGACGGCGCGAAGCCGATCCGCGCGCCTTCGGCCGTATCGGCGGCGCGTTCCCCGCACTGGGGGCACTCGGCGTCCGGCACGAAGGCGAAGCGGGTGACGCGCAGGGTCTCCATGTCGACCAGGAACGCGTACGGCAGACGGCTGTCGCCGCCGGTCTTCCCGCCTCCTGCCCCGCCCCGCTGGTGGTGGGCCGCGATGAGCGCGGCGAGGCCGTCGACCCCGAAGGCCGTGGCCCGCGGCGGCCGTCCCGCGGCGCGCGTGCCCGTACCCGTCTCCAGCGCCTCCCGCAGCGCCCGCGCCCGCACGCTCTGCCAGCGCCGCGCCAGACACCGCCCGCACCCGGCCCGGCCGCCGGGCGCGAAGGGACCGACGACGGTGTGGTGCCCGTAGACGCGTACGCCGACGGTCTCGGTCGACGGACCGTCGAAGTCGCTCGCGGGCAGCGTCAGTTCGTCACGGACACCGAGCGCGCTGACCGCCACGGCCGGTACGGCCCGCGCCGGGGCCGGACCGGCGACGCCACCGGACTGACCGCGAGCACCGGGCGCGCCGACGTCCACAGCCGCTCCAGCCCGCGCCGAGCCACGGTCTTCCGCGACGCCGACGCCAACCGCCTGACCACGAGCACCGGGCGCCACCGGCGTACCGGTCCCGGCGGGCCCGGCGGCTGGGTCGGCGACAGGCGCGTGGGCCGCCAGGCCGGCGGTGAGGCGATCGGCCAGGGCCGTGCACGCGTCCGCGAGGAGATCCGCGGTCATGGCCGGTCCGGGGCGGTGGTGAGCAGGACGCGGGTGGTGTGGACGCGGCCCGCGGCCAGGTCGGGGGCGTGGGTGTGGGCGGTCAGCAGGTCGCGGCCGGTGGCGCGGAGGCGGTCGGCGACCGTGGGCCAGTCGCTGGCGGCGGCCAGGTCGGCGCGGGTCTCGGCGGTCACCGCGACGGTGCCGGGGGCGAGGTCGGCCAGCAGCGGGTCGCCCGCGTCGGGCGCGCCGCCGACCTGCACGGCGCCGAGCAGGTCGCGCACGGCGTCGAGCGCCGCGTCGCGCCAGCGCACTCCCGCCGCCACCGCCCAACGGGCCTGTCCGGTCGCCGGATCGGCGGCGCGGGCCAGCACGACCGGCAGGACGCGCTCCTCATGGGCGCCGAGGTCGAGGATCTCCAGGTCGACGCCGAGCCCGGCGGCCGAGCGGGCGAGGAAGGTGAGTTCGGCGTCCGCGCCCTCCAACTCGGCGGTGGGGACGTGCTGTACGGCGAGCGATCCGCCGACGGCACGGCGCAGCGCGTCGTGGGCGAGCGCGGTGAGCACACCTCGGGTGGCGGCCTCGGCCGCGGTGCCGCCCGCGCCGGTGCCCGCGCAGGTGGCCTCCACGATCCGCTCGCGGTTGTCGGGGCCGAACGGCCGCAGCGCCGCCGCGGGCACCAGCAGCGTCTCGCCGCTGAGCAGCGAGGTGGCCGCGCACCAGCGCGGGACCAGCCCGGCCGCGGTGCCGAGTCCGCTGGTGATGCTCAGCGCGGCCGGGTCGACGGACCGCCACTTGCCGCGCGCCGCCTCCAACTCCGCGCCGGACAGCGCCTGTTGGACGGGAACGACGTGTTCCGCGTAGACCTCGGCCGCCCGGTACAGCGCCCGCAGCCGGGCGCCCGCGACATGGTGGACGTCGAAGGCGGTGATCTCCCGCCGGGCGCGGTGTCCGGTGCCGAGTACGACGGTGCTGACCTTCAGCGGTGTCTGCGCCCACTCCTCGTCGGCGTACGCCTGGAAGACGCCGGTCCTGCGCTGGACGAGGACGGACCGGCCGGTGATCTCGGCGAGGGCGGCCTGCGCGGCGTCCTCCTCGCCCGCGCCGTCCGAGACGGGTCCGCCGAGCGGCGACGCGGCGGCCCCGACCTCGGCCGCCGACTCGCTGTCCAGGGCGGCCAGTTCGAGCGGGGCGTCCGCGGAGGCCGCGTCCGAGGCCGTGGCCGACTCCGAGGCCGCCGCCGTACCGCAGTGCGGGCAGCGCGGGTGCGGGAGCAGCGGTTCGGCGACGGTGTCGAGCGAGTCGATGTCCTGGACGAGGAGTTGGTTCTCCGTCTCGGCCGGGAGGACGCCGGTGGTGCGGCGGAAGACCTCGTACGCCAGGAGGTTGCCGATCATCGCGGCGAGCGGTCCGCCGACGACGGGGGCGGCGCTGTCGCGGGGCCCCGCGGGGGCGACCGCGCTCCACAGGTCGGCCGCCGCGCCCGCCTCGCCGTTGGCGCCGAGCCGCAGCGCGGCGCAGGTCCAGCAGCCGGCGGTGTCGGTCGCCATGAGCGGGCCGATGACGACGGACTCGCCGAACGTCCAGGCGGGGAGCAGCAGTCGGCCGGCGGGCAGGCCCGCGTCGAGGAGCCGGGCGATCTGCCGGGGGCCGCGTTCGCCGGTGACCAGGACCGTGTCGTAACCGTCGAGGTGTTCCCAGCCGTATGTGCCGGGCGCGCCCTCCGCGTCGGCCGGGTCGTCCAGCCAGTCCAGCTCGACCGGGCAGTTCTCGGCGCGCAACGCCCGTGCCTCGTCGAGGACTTCGGCGAAGCGGTTGCCGGGGCTGTCGACGGCGCGCGGCACGGCGACGGCGGCGCAGCCGTTGCGGACGAGGCCGAGGACGGCCCAGCGGGCGAGGGCGTCGTCGCCGAGTACGGCCACGCGGGCCTGCCGGAAGCGCCGGAAGCGGTCGGCGGCGCCGTCGGTGTAGTGGTCGACGTAGTCGATCTGCGCGGCGAAGCGCTCGGTGACGGCGGGATCGAGCGGTTCGGTGTCGCTCCGCGCGGGGACGGCGTCGCGGGCGAAACCACGCGCGTAGAGCGTGCCTACCAGCCGTACCACCATCTCGCGCTGCTTGTCGCCGAGGCCCTGGCAGAGCGCGGCCACGGTGTGGTCGCCGGTCAGGTGCGGGACGATCAGCGTCGCGAAGCGGTAGGCGGAGGGCATGACGACGCTGAAGCCGCCGCGCGCGTTGTGGAAGTGCACGCCGGTCGGGGTCTGCGTGTAGAGCACGTCCCGGCGGATCCGCGGCCGGGTGTCGGCGATCTCGTCATACGGTGACACCATGTCAGTCACGCCTCCGTAGGATGCAGTTCCACGGCGCTCGGCCGCTGCGATGGGGTGGGGGTGTGCCCGGTGCGTCCGGGGGGCGCGGCGCCGCCGACCCCGTCGGCCGCCGCTGCGCGGGTGAACACCCGCAGGAGTTCGTGCATCCGGTAGAGACCGCGCGGGCCCTCTTCGAGCAGTCCCGCGCCGACCAGGCTGTCCAGGACGCGACCGCCCTCGACGGGTTCGCCCGCGACCGGGTCGGCGCCCGCGTCACGGACCGCCGCCGGGCCTCCGGATGCCGCCGGGCGCGGGTCGCCGCGGGTCACCGGCCGGCCCTGCGGCGGCGGGCTCTGCTCGGATTCACCGCGCAGGATGGCCAGTTCGAGGCGTTGCAGTGCGGGTCCCGGGTCCACGCCGAGGGCCTGGGCGAGGTGGTTCTTGACCCGCCGGTACTCGGCGAGCGCTTCGGCGCGGCGGCCGACGCGGTACAGCGCTTCCATCAACTGCTCGGTGAACCGCTCGTGCAGCGGGTGGGCGCGGGCCGTCGGCCAGATCTCGGCCACCGCCTCCCGGTGCCGCCCGCATGCCAGTTCGAGGTCGAAGACGCGCTCGATCGCGCGCAGCCATTCCTCGTGCAGCCGGGGCAGTTCGTCGCGGTGCAGCAGGTCGGAGGGGACGTTGGCCAGCAGCGGCGGCTGCCACAGGGCGAGCGCGGAGCGCAGCAGACGCAATTCGGCGTCGGGCTCCTCGGTGGCGTACGCCTGGTCGAGGAGTTCGCGGAACTGCACCAGGTCGAGGGTCGCGGCGTCCGCCGTGAGCCGGTATCCGCCGGGTACGGCTTCGATGGTGTTGCCCGCGATCCCGTATTTGCCGAACAGCCGGCGCAATCGCAGGACGCAACTGTGCAGGGCGGACTTGGCCTGGGCAGGAGTCTCCTCGCCCCAGATGACGCGTTGCAGGAAGTCGGCGGAGACGACGGAATTGGCATTCAGCAGCAATGCGGCCAGGAGTGCGGCGGGCCGCGACGGCTGAAGCACCGCGGATTCGCTGCCGTCGGTGACGGCCAGCATTCCGAGTACCGTGAATCGCGTCTGCGGGACTACCTGCGGCGGCGTATCGCCTTTTGCCGTTGGTAATCCAGCACTATTTTCGAGCGCGTTGGACCAGACCACCAATCCACCATCCCCGTTGCCCCGTTACGACCGCTGTCACACCCGGCGGGAGTGGGCCGGAGTGAGGCAGAATCCCCTGAGGGTCATACCTATTGGCGGTCACCGAGGACAGTACGGCAGCACTCTTTGCCTTGTCCAGGGAAAAATCACGTGACACCGGGTTACCGGTCTGTTAGATGGGGTCGGTGTACCCAAAATGTGAACTCGCTCCCGGAATCGGGACACACCGGACCGTATCCCTCCGGTACGGATGCGAGTAATCGGACATACTTCGCAGTATTGCGGGAGCGTAAAGCGGCATTCCCCTTACCCCTCACCGGGCGGCTTTATGCCCGTCACCCCGAGGTCGACTTTGATTTACGTGTCAAGTTTCTGTCGGATTTTGACCGGGCGCGCTCGCCAGAGGAATAGACCAGCGCCATTCCGTGACACCCGCGCCCGGCCTGAGCTGCGCAGGGGCGCCGCCGACCGGATCGCACGCGGACGCGCGCACGGGAGAAGGCCCGGACGGGCGGAGGGGTGCGGACCGGCGGCGGACGGGGCCGCGGAGACTTGACAGCCGCCGAGGGGCTGATTCAATGTTCCACAAGACAGAAAACAACTTCCGCAATACGGAAGGGGCGCACACTAGTGAGCTTCACCGACGCGCGCTTCGATGTGAACCTCTCGATCCTGTTCACCGAACTCCCGCTGCTGGAGCGGCCCGCGGCCGCCGCCGCGGCGGGCTTCGACGCGGTCGAGCTGTGGTGGCCGTGGACCGACGACCCCACGCCGGACCAGGCCCGGCTCGACGGGCTGCGGTCCGCGCTCGAAGCGGCCGGGACCCGGCTCGTGGGCCTGAACTTCTACGCGGGCGAGCTGCCGGGGCCCGACCGCGGCGCGCTGTCGGTGCCCGGCGCCGAGTCGGACCGCTTCCGCGCCAACATCGACGTCGCCGCGGACTTCGCCGCGTCCGTCGGCTGCACCGCGCTGAACGCGCTGTACGGCAACCGGGTCGACGGCGTCGACCCGGCGGTCCAGGACGAGCTGGCGCTGGAGAACCTGGTGCTGGCCGCGCGCGCCGCCCACCGGGTCGGCGCCACCTTGCTCATCGAGGCGCTGAACGCACCCGAGTCACCGCGCTGTCCGCTGGTCAGCGCCCCGGCCGCGGTCGCGGTCGTCGACCGGGTCAACGCCGCCACCGGCCTGGACAACGCGCGCTTCCTGCTGGACCTGTACCACCTGTCGATGAACGGCGAGGACCTGCCCGAGGTCATCGACCGCTACGCCGACAGGACCGGGCACGTCCAGATCGCCGACAATCCGGGCCGCGGCGCCCCCGGCACCGGCACCCTCCCGCTGGAGGAGCTGCTCGGCCGCCTGCGGAAGGCGGGCTACACCGGCTGGACCGGTCTGGAGTACAAGCCGGGCGCCGACGGCTCGGGCAACGCCTTCGGCTGGATTCCCGGCAGGCAGCCGCGCCCGTAGACGCGCGAGGAGCGGCGCGCCCCCGGCACGCGGGCCGCGCTCCCGTACCCCACCATCCCCTGAGAGGACCCCATGAGCACCCACCTTCCCAAGGTCGCCTGGATCGGACTCGGCATCATGGGCTCCCCCATGGCCGAGAATCTGATCAAGGCCGGATACGACGTCACCGGTTACACGCTGGAGGCGGCGAAGCTGGAGCGGCTGGCGGCCAACGGCGGCACGGCCGCCGGGTCGATCGCCGAGGCCGTACGGGACGCCGATGTGATCGTCACGATGGTCCCGGCGTCGCCGCAGGTCGAGGCCATCGCGTACGGCGAGGACGGCATCCTGGCGCACGCGCGGTCGGGGGCGCTGCTCATCGACACCTCCTCCATCACCCCGCAGACCTCGGTGGACCTGGCGAAGGCCGCCGCGGACAAGGGCATCCGCGTGCTGGACGCGCCGGTGTCCGGCGGCGAGGCGGGCGCGGTCGAGGCCGTACTGTCGATCATGGTCGGCGGTGAGCGGGCCGACTTCGACGAGGCGAAGCCGCTGCTGGACGCGCTCGGCAAGACGGTGATCCTGTGCGGCCCGCACGGCGCGGGGCAGACGGTGAAGGCCGCCAACCAGTTGATCGTCGCGGTCAACATCCAGGCGTGCGCCGAGGCCGTGGTCTTCCTGGAGAAGTCCGGCGTCGACCTGAACGCCGCCCTTGAGGTGCTCAACGGCGGTCTGGCCGGCTCCACCGTGCTGACCCGTAAGAAGGACAACTTCCTCGCGCGCGAATTCGCGCCCGGCTTCCGGATCGACCTGCACCACAAGGACATGGGCATCGTCACCGACGCCGCCCGTACCGTCGGCGCCGCGCTCCCGGTCGGCTCCGTGGTGGCCAACCTGGTGGCCTCGCTGCGCGCCCAGGGCGACGGCGGCCTCGACCACTCCGCGCTGCTGCGCGGTGTGGAGCGGCTGTCCGGCCTCCCGGTCGAGGACTGACACACCCGATGTCCTGACCCCATGAACTCCGCCCGGTGGTGCGTGACTTGTCCTGTCGCGCCCAAACGCACCACCGGGCGGTACCACCCTCTTCCTCTCTTCGAGCCCGCTCGTCACGGAAGGCCGTCATGCCCTGGCGTACGGGGAGTGCTCCCGGCCGTGGTCCAGGTGCGGCAAACTCCTGCACTATGGGATGTGCACGTTGTCATAGGCACATTCCGCCGCCGCAGACCGGGAGTTGTCCACATGGCAGAGAGGGTGCTCGTGCGCTGTCCGGCCTGCGACCGTGAGCACACGTACACCGCGCCCACCTTCCCGTGCGCGTGCGGTGCGCCGCTCGCGCTCCCGGTGCTGTCCGGGGGCGCGCCCGAGCAGATCGGGCACAAGACGTGGGACGACTCGTGGGTACGGCTGCGGTGTCCCGACTGCGGCCGGGCCGACGAGTGGCCGAAGCCGGAGTTCGACTGCGCCTGCGGCGCCCTGATCCGTCTGCCGTTGGCGGGCGAGGCCGCGCAGGAGGCCGGGGCCGTGCCCGCGGGGGCGCATCAGGCGGATTCGCCGCCCGAGCCCACCGGGCAGGTTCCGCCGCCGCCGACGGACCGGCCGCCGTTCCGGCCGGTCACGATCAGGACCGGCAGGGACGCGCTGACCGCCGCCGCGCAGTTCCTGAAGTGGCTGGGCTTCGGCGGGATACGGCTGGCCGGGGACCGTACGGCCAACGGCATCGACCTGCGCGGGGACGGACTGGTCGCCCAGGTCGACCCGACCACGCAGCCCACCGCGGCCCGTGACGTGGAGTGCCTCTGGCTGAACTGCGCCAACGAGGACGCGGTCGGGGCCTTCTTCTCGCTGGCCGGTTACGCGCACGACGCGCGGCTGCGCGCCGACCAGCTCGGCGTACCGCTGTTCGTGATGGACCTGACCGGCACCCCGCAGCCGGTGAACGACGCGGCGGACGAGTTGATCAGGACGGGCCCCGGCACCCCCGGCTGACCCGCCCCCCTTCACGGTGCCCCGAGGCGCCCGGCAGCGCGAATTCCCGCGCGCCGGGCGCCTTTTCGCTGCCCGGGACGCCTCTTGACGCGCGCACCGGCACGGCTTACGTTCATTCCATATCGCAGAACTACTTTTCCACATAGCGGAAAGCGTGGAGGGAAGTAGTCGCCGACAGAAGCAGGAAAGGGACCTCATGCCTCGTATGACCGCCGCCCGCGCGGCCGTGGAGATCCTCAAGCTGGAGGGCGTCGACGTCGCCTTCGGTGTGCCCGGGGCCGCGATCAACCCCTTCTACGCGGCGCTCAAGGCGTCCGGCGGCATCCGCCACACGCTGGCCAGGCACGTCGAGGGCGCCTCGCACATGGCCGAGGGCTACACCCGCACCAGCCCCGGCAACATCGGGGTGTGCGTCGGCACCTCGGGCCCCGCGGGCACCGACATGATCACCGGCCTGTACTCGGCGACCGGCGACTCCGTCCCGATCCTGTGCATCACCGGCCAGGCCCCGACCTCCGTGATCCACAAGGAGGACTTCCAGGCGGTCGACATCGCCTCGATCGCCGCGCCGGTCACCAAGGCGGCGACCACCGTGCTGGAGGCCGCGCAGGTCCCCGGCGTCTTCCAGCAGGCGTTCCACCTGATGCGCTCGGGCCGTCCGGGACCCGTGCTGATCGACCTGCCGATCGACGTCCAGCTCACCGAGATCGAGTTCGACCCGGAGACGTACCAGCCGCTGCCGGTCTACAAGCCCGCCGCGTCCCGCGCACAGATCGACAAGGCGCTCGCGATGCTGCTGGCCTCGCGGCGCCCGCTGATCGTCGCGGGCGGCGGCATCCTCAACGCCGACGCCAGCGACCTGCTGGTCGAATTCGCCGAGCTGACCGGCACCCCGGTCATCCCGACCCTGATGGGCTGGGGCGCCATCCCCGACGACCACGAGCTGAACGCGGGCATGGTCGGCCTCCAGACCTCGCACCGGTACGGCAACGCCACGTTCCTGGAGTCGGACTTCGTCCTCGGCATCGGCAACCGCTGGGCCAACCGCCACACCGGCTACAAGCTCGACGTCTACACCGCGGGCCGCACCTTCGTGCACGTCGACATCGAGCCCACCCAGATCGGCAAGATCTTCGCCCCCGACTACGGCATCGCCTCGGACGCCAAGGCCGCGCTCGCGCTCTTCGTCGAGGCCGCCCGCGAGCTGAAGGCCGAGGGCAGGCTGCCCGACCGCCGCGCCTGGATCGACTCCACGCTGGAGCGCAAGGCGACCTTGCAGCGGCGTACGCACTTCGACGACATCCCGATCAAGCCGCAGCGCGTCTACGAGGAGATGAACCGGGCCTTCGGCCCCGAGACGCGGTACGTCACCACCATCGGCCTCTCGCAGATCGCGGGCGCGCAGATGCTGCACGTCTACCGCCCCCGGCACTGGATCAACTGCGGCCAGGCGGGCCCGCTGGGCTGGACCATCCCGGCCGCCCTCGGTGTCGCCACCGCGGACCCGGACGCGCAGGTCGTCGCCCTGTCCGGCGACTACGACTTCCAGTTCATGCTGGAGGAGCTGGCGGTCGGCGCGCAGCACCGGATCCCGTACGTGCACGTGCTGGTGAACAACTCGTACCTGGGGCTGATCCGGCAGGCGCAGATCGGTCTCGACATCGATTTCCAGGTCAGTCTGGAGTTCGAGAACGTGAATTCGCCCGAGCTGGGCGTCTACGGCGTCGACCACGTCAAGGTGGTCGAGGGCCTGGGCTGCAAGGCGATCCGGGTCACCGACCCGGCCGAGCTGGGCGCGGCGTTCGAGCAGGCCAAGAAGCTGGCGGCCGAGTACCGGGTGCCGGTGGTGGTCGAGGCGATCCTGGAGCGGATCACCAACATCTCGATGAGCACGACGGCCGACATCAGCAACGTCGTGGAATTCGAGGAGCTGGCCACCGAGCCGGGCCACGCGCCCACGGCGGTCGTGCCGCTGCGGGTCTGAGGTCCACGGGTCTGAGGTGCACGGGCCCGGCGGTCACGCTCCTTCGGGCTTGAAGTCCTCCCGCAGCTCCACCTTGCGGATCTTGCCGCTGACCGTCATCGGAAAGGCGTCCATGATCCGCAGGTGGCGCGGCACCTTGAAGTGCGCGAGCCGGTCGGCGCAGAAGTCCTTGATCTCGGCGAGGGTCGGCGGGTCGGCCGGGTCGCGCGGGATCACGCAGGCCAGGATCTCCTCGCCGTACCGCTCGTCGGGCACCCCGACCACCTGCACGTCGGAGATCTTCGGGTGGGTGTACAGGAACTCCTCGATCTCCCGCGGGTACACGTTCTCCCCGCCGCGGATGATCATGTCCTTGATCCGGCCGACGATGGCGAGATAGCCGTCGTCCCGCATCGTCGCGAGGTCGCCGGTGTGCATCCAGCGCCCGGCGTCCACCGCCTCGGCCGTGCGCTCCGGCTCCTCCCAGTAGCCGAGCATCACCGAGTAGCCGCGGGTGCACAGTTCGCCGGGCTCGCCGCGCGGCACGGTGACGCCGCTGACCGGGTCGACGACCTTGACCTCCAGGTGCGGCAGGACCCGGCCGACGGTGGCGGTGCGGTGTTCGAGGGCGTCGTCCATCCGGGTCTGGGTGGAGACCGGCGAGGTCTCGGTCATCCCGTAGCAGATGGACACCTCGGCCATGTGCATCTCGGCCATCACCCGCTTCATCACCTCGACCGGGCACGGCGATCCGGCCATGATGCCGGTCCGCAGCGACGACAGGTCGTAGTCGGCGAAGTCGGGCAGTCCCAGCTCGGCTATGAACATCGTGGGGACGCCGTAGAGCGAGGTGCAGCGCTCCTCCTGGACGGCGCGCAGGGTCGCGGCCGGGTCGAAGGAGGGGGCCGGGATGACGATGCACGCGCTGTGCGTGGTGATGCCGAGGTTGCCCATCACCATGCCGAAGCAGTGGTAGAAGGGCACCGGCAGACAGACCCGGTCCTCCTGCGTGTAGCCGACCGTCTCGCCCACGAAATAGCCGTTGTTGAGGATGTTGTGGTGCGAGAGCGTGGCGCCCTTGGGGAAGCCCGTGGTGCCCGAGGTGTACTGGATGTTGATCGGGTCGTCGCAGCTCAACGTCGCCTCGACGGCGGCGACTTGATCCTCGGACACACCGTCGGCGGCGGCCAGCAGGGCGTCCCAGGTCGGGTCGCCGATGAAGACGACCTCGCGCAGCAGCGGACAGTTGCCGCGCACCTCGCCGACCATCCCGCGGTAGTCGCTGGTCTTGTGGCCGGTGGAGGCGATCAGCACCTCGATGCCAGACTGCCGCAGGACGTAGTCGAGTTCGTGCACGCGGTAGGCCGGGTTGATGTTGACCATGACCGCGCCGATCCGCGCGGTGGCGTACTGCACCAGCACCCACTCGGGGCAGTTGACCGCCCAGATGCCGACGCGGTCGCCCTTGATCACCCCGCGGCCGAGCAGTCCGCGCGCCAACCGGTCGACGTCCGCGCCGAATTGGGCGTACGTCCAGCGCCGCCCGCTCGCCACGTCCACCAGGGCCTCGCGTGCGGGGTGCGCGGCGATCGCCCTGTCGAGATTGCGCCCGATGGTGTCCCCGAGCAACGGCGTCTCCCCTGTCCCGTGCGCGTAGGAGGGCTCGGCGCTCCGGGCCGCCGGGCCGCCCGCCGCGCTCACTTGTAGTCCTCCTCGTGGAATTCGCCGCTCCCGTCGTGCATCGTGCGTTCGCGCAGCTCGATGCGGCGGATCTTGCCGGAGACGGTCTTGGGGAGGTCGGCGAACTCCAGCCGCCTGATGCGCTTGTACGGGGCGAGGACGGCCCGCGAGTGCGCGAAGATCGCCTTGGCGGTCTCGCCGTCCGGGGCCCAGCCCTCGGCGAGGACGACGTACGCCTTCGGTACGGCCAGCCGCAGTTCGTCGGGCGCGGGCACGACCGCCGCCTCGGCGACCGCCTCGTGTTCGAGCAGCGCGCTCTCCAGCTCGAAGGGCGAGATCTTGTAGTCGGACGCCTTGAAGACGTCGTCGGCGCGGCCGATGTACGTGATGTAGCCGTCGGCGTCGCGCGAGCCGATGTCGCCGGTGCGGTAGAAGCCGCCGCCCATCGCCTCGGCGGTCAGCTCGGGCTCGCCCGCGTACCCGGTCATCAGGCCGACCGGCCGGCCCTGGCGCAGGTCGAGGCAGATCTCGCCCTCGTCGCCGGTCTCGCCGGTCACCGGGTCGACGAGCGCGACCGTGTAGCCGGGCGTCGGCCGTCCCATGGAGCCGGCCTTGACCAGTTGGCCCGGGCTGTTGGCGACCTGCACGGCGGTCTCGGTCTGCCCGAAGCCGTCCCTGATCAGCACGCCCCACACCCGCCGTACGTGCTCGATGACCTCGGGGTTCAGCGGTTCACCGGCCGCGACCGCCTCGCGCGGCGGGGTGCCCAGCGCGCTGAGGTCGGCCTGGATCAGCATCCGCCAGACCGTGGGCGGGGCGCAGAAACTGGTCACCCGGGCGCGTGCCATCTCGGCCATCAGCCGGGCGGCGTCGAAGCGCGTGTAGTTGTGCACGAAGACGGTCGCCTCGGCGTTCCACGGCGCGAACAGACTCGACCAGGCGTGCTTGGCCCATCCGGGTGACGAGATGTTGAGGTGGACGTCACCTGGCCGCAGCCCGATCCAGTACATCGTGGCGAGGTGGCCGACCGGGTACGAGAGGTGGCTGTGCTCGACCAGCTTGGGCTTGGCGGTGGTGCCCGAGGTGAAGTAGAGCATCAGCGGGTCGCCCGAGGGGGTCGGCCCTTCGGGTACGAAGCCGGGGTCCGCCGTGTACGCGTCCTCGTAGGAGAGCCAGCCGTCGGGGGCGCCGCCGACCGCGATCCGCGTGTAGTCGCCGGGGACTTCGGCGAATTTCCCGGTGTCCGCGGCGCGTACGACGACGTGCCGGGCGGCGCCGCGGTCGATACGGTCGCGCAGGTCGGCGGGGCCGAGCAGCGGGGTGGCGGGGATGACGACGGCCCGCAGCTTCATGGCGGCGAGCGCGGTCTCCCACTGCTCCGCCTGGTTGCCGAGCATCACCAGGACCCGCTCGCCCGCGCGGACGCCGCGCGCCCGCAGCCAGTTGGCCACCTTCGCGGACCGCTCGGCCATCTCCGCGAAGGAGATCCTGACCTCGGTGCCGTCCTCCTCGACGATCCACAGCGCGGTGCGGTCGTTGTCCTTCGCGATGGCGTCGAACCAGTCCAGCGCCCAGTTGAATTCCTCGGGCTCCGGCCACCGGAAGCCCTCGCGGGCCGCCTGGTAGTCCTCACGGTGCCGCAGCAGGAAGTCACGGGCGGCCCGGAAAGCACCGGTCGCGTCCGTTGCCGCCATCTGTCCTCCTCATCGATGGACCCCTCGGTAGCATCGTGCGGTAGTGACCTGGGTCTCACTACCCCCGGACGGGGGTGAGAGCCGGTGTCCGATTCCGTCCGGCCGGGAGTCACGGGCTCCTGGCCGGGGTGGACGGTCGGGGGCGAGGAGGTGGATCGGGTGGACGGTCAGCGGGGCGAGGCGGTCGAGGTACGGGCCGCGTTGCTGCGAATGCGCAGGTCGGGGCTGTTGCCGGTGGCCTTCGGCGGGCTGGTGACCGGCGCCGCGGGGCAGGCGGGCGGCTACGGCGCCCGGCAGTTCCGTATCTCCGAGATGTCCGGTACCGACACCGAGTCGCTGCGGGGCCTCGCCATCACCACCGGCAACGGTCTGGGCGGCAAGACCCTGGCCACGGTCCGGCCCTGCTCGGTCACCGACTACGGCTCGTCCCGCGTGATCAGCCACGAGTACGACCCGCCCGTCGCCGCCGAGGGGCTGCGCTCGGTGCTCGCGGTGCCCGTCGTCGTCCGCCGCCGGGTGCGCGGGGTGCTCTACGGCGCGCTGCGGCAGCCGTACGCCCTGGGCGACCGTCCGCTGTCCGTCGCCCTCGACGCGGTCCGCGAACTGGAGCAGGCCCTGGCCGTACGGGACGAGGCCCAGCGGCTGCTCTCCTTCTGCCAGCAGCCGCTGACCGCCGACCCCCGGGCCTGGGAGCAGGTGCGCGAGGCGCATCTCGAACTGCGCGCGCTGGCCACCCGCATCCCCGATGTGCGGCTGCGGCAGGAACTGCTGTCCGCCTGCGCCCGGTTGGCCTCGGCCGCGGTCCCCTCCGGCGCGGCGTCGCGGGTCCCGCGCCCGGCGCCGCTGACCCCGCGCGAGCTGGACGTGCTGGCCTCGGTGGCGTCGGGCGCCACCAACGCGGCGGCTGCCGCGCGGCTTCGGCTGCGGCCCGAGACGGTGAAGAGCTATCTGCGGTCCGCGATGCGGAAGCTGGGTGCCCACACGCGACTTGAGGCCGTGGTCGCGGCGCGCCGCGAGGGCCTGCTGCCCTGACCTCGGGCGGATGAACGGCGGCGTTATTGGGGGGCCTCGGCCGGGGGCCCGCCGTTACGCTCGTCGGACCTGCGGCGCGCCGACGGCGCGGACGGCGGGAGTCGAGGCGTGGAGGGGGACGGGATGTCGGTCGACCGGTTGGCCGGGTTCGCGGCGATGTCGTTGGTGCTGGTGCTGATTCCGGGTCCGAGCGTGCTGTTCGTGCTCGGCCGGGCGCTGGCCCACGGGCGGCGGACCGCGCTGGGCAGTGTGCTGGGGAACGCCACGGGCGCGTATGTGCTGGTGACGGCGGTGTCGGTGGGGCTCGGGGAGATCGTCGCGCGGTCGGTGACGGTGTTCGTGGCGCTGAAGCTGGCGGGCGCCGCGTATCTGGTCTATCTGGGGGTGAAGGCGTTCCGGCAGCGGGGCGCGCTGTCGGCGGCGATGAGCGCGGACGAACCGGCCGGGGCCGCCCGGGGGGATCTCCGTACGCTCTGGGAGGGGTTCGTGGTCGGCGTGACGAATCCGAAGACGATGGTGTTCTTCGCGGCCGTGCTGCCGCAGTTCGTCGACCGGGGCGCGGGGCACGTACACGAGCAAATGCTGCTGCTCGGGCTGGTGTTCACGGTGATCGCGCTGATCTGCGACAGCGTCTGGGCGCTGACCGCGTCGGCGGCCCGCACCTGGTTCGCCCGCTCGCCGCGGCGGCTGGCGGCGGTCGGCGGCACCGGGGGTCTGGCGATGATCGGCCTGGGTGTGACGGTCGCGGTCACGGGGCGCGCCGACCAGTAGGACGGACCCCGCGGCGCCGGATGTGACATGTACGCGCGCGGTGGACCAGCGCCCTCACCCCTCCCGCCCGGCCGTCGTGCCTGGTGGGACGGGTGGATCGGGTGATGTGATCAGAGGCACAGGGCACGCGGCAACGAAACGTTTGCGTTTCGATAGGTCGGGTCGTACCGTCGTTGGAGTACGAAACCGTTTCGTTCATGCAGCGGTTCCGGTCGGTTCCTGCCCGTCCCGTTCCTCCTCAGGAGTCCCGCCTCATGTCATCCCAGTCCACCGCCGACGCGCACGTCGGCGACTCCGCCGCGGCCTCAGGGCCCCTCGGCGCGGGCCCCACGGGCCCGGTGCAGAAGACAGAGAAGGCGAACCACCGCTGGTGGGTGCTGAGCGTCATCGCGCTCGCCCAGCTCATGGTCGTCCTCGACGCCACCATCGTGAACATCGCCCTGCCGTCCGCCCAGAACGCCCTCGGCTTCAGCGACGGAAACCGGCAGTGGATCGTCACCGCGTACTCCCTCGCCTTCGGCTCCCTGCTGCTGCTCGGCGGACGCCTGGCCGACCTCATCGGCCGCAAGATCGTCTTCCTGATCGGCGTCGTCGGCTTCGCGGGCGCCTCCGCCCTCGCCGGCGCCGCGCAGAACTTCGAGGTGCTGGTCACCGGCCGCGCCCTCCAGGGCCTGTTCGGCGCCCTGCTCGCGCCGGCCGCGCTGTCGCTGCTCAACACGACCTTCACCGACGCCAAGGAACGCGCCAAGGCGTTCGGCATCTACGGCGCCATCGCGGGCGCGGGCGGCGGTGTGGGCCTGCTGCTCGGCGGTGTGCTCACCGAGCACCTGAGCTGGCGCTGGACGCTGTACGTGAACCTGATCTTCGCCGTCCTCGCCTTCGTCGGCGGTATGGCCTTCCTGCGCAAGGGCGCTCCCGCCGACCGCCCCAAGCTCGACGTCCCCGGCACGGTCATGGTCGTCGCGGGTCTGTTCGGCCTGGTCTACGGCTTCTCGAACGCCGAGACCCACCACTGGGGCTCCCCGATGACCTGGGGCTTCCTGGTCGCGGGCGGCGTGCTGGTCGGCGCCTTCGCCTGGTGGCAGACCAGGGCCGCGCACCCGCTGCTGCCGCTGCGCGTCCTGCTGGACCGTGACCGCGGCGCGTCCTTCATCATGCTGGCGATCTCCGGCGCCGGGATGTTCGGCGTCTTCCTCTTCCTGACCTACTTCCTCCAGGCGTCGCTGCACTACACGCCGGTCAAGACCGGTCTGGCGTTCCTGCCGATGATCGGCGCGCTGATGGTCTCCGCGCAGATCGCCACCAACAACCTGATGCCGCGGTTCGGGCCCCGCCCGATCGTCCCGCTCGGCATGGCGATGGCCGGCGCCGGTATGGCCTGGCTGACCGTCCTCGACCTCAACAGCACCTACGCGGCGCACGTCCTGCCGCAGTTGCTCGTCATCGGCTTCGGTATCGGCCTGGCCCTGCCGCCCGCCATGAGCGTGGCCACCGCGGGGATCGCCGCCGACGACGCCGGTGTGGCCTCCGCGGCCGTCAACACCATGCAGCAGGTGGGCGGTTCCATCGGTACGGCGTTGCTGAACACGCTGGCCGCCAGCGCCGCGACGAGCTACCTGTCCAGCCACAAGCCGTCCCCGGCCGTGGTCGCGCAGGCCCAGCTCCACAGCTACTCCACCGCCTACTGGTGGTCGGCGGGCCTCTTCGCCGTCGGCTTCGTCCTCGCCGCCCTCATGTACCGCAGCGGCCGTCCCAGCCAGGGCGACACCACCGTCCAGGCCGTCCACATGTAAGCAAGCCTCCGGGCTCCCCTAGCCCCCCGGCCCCGCAGTGAGCGGTAGTGGGCCGGGGTCAAGGGGACCGGGCCGCCGGGTCATCGTGGGGACGGGACACCCGGCACCCCCGGCCCCCCGACCGGCCGCCCGGCCAGTGCGCCGCCCCCGTGCGCACAGGCCGGGCGGCCGGTCTCTCTTTTCCCGCACCCTGTCCGACGGGTAGGGTGCGGCGCATGATCCTCCCCCACCGTGTCTAGGCAGCGGTAAGCGCCCACAGACGACCGGCCCCGCCTTGACGGCGGGTTGACGGCGCTGCGCGGCATACGCGAAACCGCCCGCCTTCCCCCGGAAACCCGAGGATCACCCCCATGTCCGCGCCTGCCCGGGCTGCGTCCTACGCTGCCGTCTTCCGCCTTCCCCATGCCCGCCGCACCTTCGGTGCGGCCCTTTTCGGACGCCTCGGCTACGGCGTCGTCTCGCTCTCCCTCGTCCTGTCCCTGACCTCCGCCACCGGGTCGCTGTCGCGCGGCGGGCTGCTGGCCACGCTCTTCGCGACCGTGTCCGTCCTGCTCGGCCCCGCGCGGGCCGCGCTCGTGGACCGCTGGGGTGCCAGGCGCGGCCTGACCACGCTGGCGCTGCCGTTCGCCACGACCCTGTTCGTCCTGGCCGCGGCCGTACGGGAGCCCGGCACGCCGCTGTGGGCGTTCGCCGGGCTCAGCGGCGCGGCGGGGGCGCTGTGTCCGCCGCTCGGGCCGACGATGCGCGCGCTGTGGGACGCGCTGACGCCCGACGAGGCGCTGCTGCAAAGGGCGTTCAGCGTCGACACGGTCGCGGAGGAGCTGATCTTCCTCAGCGGGCCGCTGCTCGTGGTGGCCGTGCACCCGGTGAACGGGCTGGTGCTCTCCGGCGCCCTGATCGGCTGCGGCACGCTCGCGATGGTCACCTCCCCCGCCGCCCGGCTGCTGCCGCCGCGCCACACGTCGACCGCTTCGGCGGCCGAGCGGCTGCGGCTGTTCGGCGAGAAGGGCGGCGGCGTCCGCAGGGCCGCGTACGCCGCCGCCGGGATCGGCTGCTGCCTCGGCTGCGTGGAGCTGTTCGTGATCGCCTTCGCCGACCGGCACCACCACCCCTCGGCGGTCGGCTGGATCCTCGCCGCGCAGTCGGCGGGCAGCGCGCTCGGCGGCCTGCTGTACGGCCGGATCTCCTGGCGGCTGCCCGCCGCCGCCCGGCTCCCCGGCCTGCTCCTCGTCCTGGCCGCGCTCGTCTCGGTCACGGCCGCCGCCCCCGTACTCACGGTGTTCGGCCTGTGCGTCGCCGCCGCGGGCACCTTGACCGCGCCGATCCTCTCGACCGCCTATCTCGCGGCGGCGGGCTCGGCGCCCGACGGCGCCACCACCCGCGCCACGACCTGGGTCAACTCGGCCGTCAACGCCGGGTCTTCGGCCGGTGGCGCCGTGGCCGCGCTGCTGGTCGCCGGCGTGCCGCTGGCGCTCTGCTTCCTCCTGGCGGCGGTCCCGCCGGTGCTGGCCGCCGTCGCGATCAGCCGGGCGCGGCGGACGAAGGGCGGGGCCGAGGGTCCCGTGCTCGCGGAGGAGGGCGGAGGCGTCTGAGCACCCGGCCGCGGGGCGGCGGGCGGGCCCTCAGAGCTTGGGGGCCGCCCGGTTGAGGCGCGTGGCCAGGCCCTCGTAGTGCACGACCAGACCGTCGGCGTCCACGTCGATCTCGCTGCGGTACGTGCCGGAGGCGTAGCCGAGCCGGGCCCCTGACATCAGCGGGGTCAGGTGGGTGTAGCCCTGGATGGAGGGGCGGACGGCGAGGGTCGGGACGGGGACGAAGGCCATCAGGAAGTCCTGATGGCCTTCGTTGCGGTGGAGTTGGTGCCGCAGCACCGGCATCGTGTTGGTGAGCGGTGACATGCCGAGGTCGCAGTCGAGCGCGCCGTCGAGCGCGAGGACGACCTGCCCGTTGGCCGTCCAGCGGCTGCGCTCGTCCCGGCGCAGTTCGAGGTCGTAGGTGCCGTCGACGGTGTGCGAGGTGACGTGCAGCCGCCGGGTCACGTACCCGGCGTCGGTGTCCAACTCATAGCTCAGCCAGTACGGTTCGGGCTTCAGTCCGACCGCGCGGCCGTGCGCGCGCAGCCGTCCGGCGGCCAGTTCGACCCACGCGGTCTCGTATCCGCCGGTCTCCTCGACCTGCCAGGTGAGTACGGTGTTCGGCGCTGTCATGGCGCAAACGTAACGTTCGCCCCGGATCGGACGCCATAAGCGTGGCGAGGACACATGGACGACGGCGGTCCGCGGCCGTGACCGGCGGACGCGTCACTCGATCGGCGGGTGCCGGGCGCGGGGCGGGCGGGCGGCCGAAGCGGCGCGCGCGCCCGGTCGGCGCGGTGTCCACGCCTCGACCTCGCCGAATGCGCGTCCGGCGGCCGGGTTACGGTGGCTGCATGCACGTGAGCCAGCACGACGGACCCGGTGACCGGACTCCCGAAGGACAGCCCCACGAGCAGACGGCCCCCGCGACGGCCCGCGAGACGCCCCCCGGGCCGGTCTCGCCGACCGCGGAATCCGTGCCCGTACCGGAAGGGCCGCTGTATGTGCCGGTGCGACAGGGGCCCGCGGGCTATGTCGTACGGCTGTGGCGTACGCCCGTCGGCAGCAGGACGGCGGTCGCCTTCACCAGTGACCAGCGGCTGCGCTCGGTGCTGGGGCCGACCCAGCCGTGGATCAAGCTCTCGGAGAGCGCGCTGCGCGCGATGGCCGAGCCGCTGGGCGCCCGGCATCTGACCGTCGACCCGCTGCTGACCGCCCGGCCCCCGGCTTCCTGGACCGATCCGGCGGCGGGCCGCCCCTGCCCGCGCCGCGGCACCGACGGCGCCGCGGCGGGCGCCGCTGAAGGGGACGAGGGCGGCGACGGCATACGCCAGCAACCGGCGGGCCTGGCACCGTAGTTCGCCGTTCGAGACCCCGGCACGCTGAGGGTGCGCCGCGGCGCACCCTGAGCACGTACGCCCCCGGCCTCAGCCCGCGGGCTGCACCTCCCCCACCATCTGCGCCGTCACGTCCCCGCGCCCCGCGAGGTCGCCCGGCGGGATGCCCGGGTGGTGCCGGTCGGCGGACTGCGCGGTCGCGGGCGCGGCGTCGCCGAGGGCCAGCCGGGAGACGATCCGGTAGCGGTCGCCGCGGTAGACGGAGTGGACGTACTCCACCGGGCGGCCGGTGGCGTCCTTGGTGAGCCGTTCGAAGAGCAGCGCCGGTGACAGGACGGGCACGCCGATCAGCCGGGCCTCCTCGTCGTTGGTCACGGTGGGCTCGATGGACTGGACGGCCTCGTGCACGTGGACGCCGTGCCGGGCGCGCAGGAAGTCGTAGAAGTCGCCGGACTCCATGTCCGCCGCGTGCAGGCCGGGCACGAGGTCGGCCGGGACGTGCAGGTATTCGATGGCCATCGGCTCGTCGTCGACCAGCCGGAGCCGGGCGATGTAGGTGATCTCGGCGGCCGGGGAGATGCGCAGCTTGCGGCCGACGCGGGCGCCCGCCTGCACGGTGGTGAACTCCAGGACGCGGCTGGCCCAGGTGCCGGACGCCTGCGGGAGGCGGTGCGCCTGGCCGTCGAGCGCCAGCTCCTGGGTGATCTTGGCGCGGGCGACGAACATGCCGCGGCCGTGTTCGCGGACCAGCAGTCCCGTGGTGACCAGTTCGTCCACGGCGGAGCGGAGCGTGGGGCGGGAGACGCCGAGCTGCTCGCACAGGGTGCGCTCCGACGGGATCGGGTCGCCGGGCGCGCGCGACTCGACCAGTTCCATCAGGTAGTCGCGGACCCGTTCGCGTTTCAGCGCCGAGCGCGGCGGCTCGCTGGCCATGGGGGGCACCTTCCTGCCGCCGACGGGTCACCGGTGTGCCGCCGTCGTGCGGGTGAGTTCGTATGACGTGCTGCTGAGTTCGGGGGCGTGCCGGTGGGTTCATGTGACGTGCTGGTGAGCTGAGGTTATCCAGATGCTGACCAGTATGCCAGCGCTCCTTGCCACCTGGCTTTCGGGGGCCTCATTCGTATACGGCCTGCGTGTGGCGGGTGCGCGGCGGACGGCGGGTCGGCGGGCGACGGGTGCGCGAACTCTTGACGTGCTCAGTGGTCTATGCCATTTTCACTGACCAGCACTAGACCAGTTGGCAAGTGGTAAGTCCTGTTCGCTCCCTGCCCGAGGTGACATCCCCGTGAGATCCAGACTCGTTCCCGGCGCCGCGGCGCTCGTCCTCGCCGTCGCCGCGCTCTCCGCGTGCGGCTCCTCCTCCGGATCCGGCGGCTCCGGTGACTCCGGCGGCACCGGCGGTTCCGCCAAGACGCCGGCCCCCGCCAAGCTCACCGTGTGGATCATGCGCGGCAGCATGTCCGACGGTTTCCTCAGCCGCTTCAGGTCCGACTTCGAGGCCGGGCACAAGGGCACCACCCTGGACATCCAGATCCAGGAGTGGGACGGCATAGGCCAGAAGATCACCAGCGCGCTGGCCAGCAACGACGCACCCGACGTGATGGAGGTCGGCAACACGCAGGTCGCGCAGTACGCGGCGAGCGGCGGCGTCAAGGACCTCACCGACAAGGTGACCGACCTCCAGGGCGCCGACTGGATTCCCGGCCTCGCCGACCCCGGCAAGATCGACGGCAAGCAGTTCGGCATCCCCTGGTACGCGGCCAACCGCGTCGTGATCTACAACAAGGACCTCTTCTCGAAGGCGGGCATCGCCGCGCCGCCCAAGACCCGCGACGAGTGGATCCAGGACACCACCAAGCTCAACACCGGGGGCAACGACGGCATTTACCTGCCGGGACAGACCTGGTACGCGCTGGCCGGATTCATCTGGGACGAGGGCGGCGACCTGGCGGTCCAGGACGGCGACAACTGGAAGGGCGCGCTGGACACCCCGCAGGCCAAGGCGGGCATGGAGTTCTACAAGCGGCTCCAGGCGCTCGGGAAGGGCCCGAAGGACTCCGACGAGGCCAAGCCGCTCCAGGCTGACGTCTTCGCCAAGGGCAAGAGCGCGCAGATCATCTCGGTGCCCGGCGGCGCCGACGCCATCGTCAAGGCCAATCCCGCGATGAAGGACAAGATCGGCTTCTTCCCGATCCCCGGCAAGACCGCCGACAAGCCGGGCGCGGTCTTCACCGGCGGCTCCGACCTGGTGATCCCCGAGGCGTCCCGGCACCAGGCGCTCGCCTACGAGGTGGTCAAGGCGCTCGCGGGCACCAAGTGGCAGACGGACATGGCCAAGGAGATGAGCTACGTGCCCAACCGCACCTCGCTCGCGGGGGTGTTGGCGGGCAACGAGGGCGCCTCGGTGATGGCGGTCGGCGCGGCCAACGGCCATGCCACGCCCAACTCGCCCAACTGGGCGGCGGTCGAGGCCAACAACCCGATCAAGCAGTACATGACGCAGGTGCTGACCGGCAGCGACCCGGACGCGGCGGGCAAGACGGCCTCGGCGGCCGTCACCAAGGCCCTCAACACCGCCTCCTGACCGGCCACGCCCCGCCCGCTCCCTATCTGATCCGCGTCCGCCCGACAGCGTCCGATCAGCGCCCCGAGGAGAACCGCCGTGCTCACCGCTCCCAACGCCGCCTCACGGCCGGCCGTCGCGGAACCGCCACCGCCGCCCCGCGAACGCCGGCGCCGCCGCCGCCCGCTCGCCGCGGTCTGGCCGTATCTGCTGGTCGCCCCCACCGTGGTGGGCACGGCCTTCCTGCTGGTCTACCCGCTGGTCAGAAACACCGTCATGTCGTTCCAGCACTTCGGCCTCGGCGAGCTGATCCGCGGCGGCGCCACCTGGGTCGGCTTCGCCAACTACCGTACGGTGCTGGACGATCCGGAGTTCTGGACGGTGGTCCGCCGCACCCTGTGGTGGACCGGGCTGAACGTCGTGCTGATCATGGTGCTCGGCACGCTGGTCTCGCTGATGCTCGTCAAGCTCGGCAAGCGGATGCGGCTCGCGGTGATGAGCGGTCTGGTCCTGGCCTGGGCCACTCCGGTGATCGCGGCCACCACGATCTTCCAGTGGCTGTTCCAGTCCCGTTTCGGAGTGGTCAACTGGCTACTGGTAAAGCTGGGCTTCGAGTCGTACCGCGACTACACCTGGTTCGCGCACGGCGGCTCGACCTTCGCGATCCTGGTGACGCTGGTGGTCTGGCAGTCCGTGCCGTTCGCGGCGCTGACCCTCTACGGCGGCCTGACCACGATCCCGGCGGAGCTGTACGAGTCGGCCAGGATCGACGGCGCGGGCGCCTGGCAGACCTTCCGGCTGGTCACCTTCCCCATGCTGCGCCCGCTGTTCGCGCTGATCACCTCGCTTGAGGTGATCTGGTGCTTCAAGTGCTTCGCCCAGATCTGGGTGATCAGCGAGGGCGGTCCCAACGGGGCGACCACCACGCTGCCGGTCTACGCCTTCCAGATCGCGCAGTCCCTGCACAAGTACGACCTCGGGTCCGCGGTCTCCACGCTGACCGTCCTGATCCTGCTCGGCGTGCTGGTCTTCAACCTGCGCCGGATGTTCCGTGAGGAGGGCGCGCAGTGAGCACGTTCACCGCAACTGGTAAGGCCCCGCGCGCGGGCGGACCGGGCGGACCGGGCGGACCGGGCGGCGCGGGCGGCGCGGGCCGTCGGAAGCGGCCGGGCCGCGGGTCCCTGCGGCGGCTGCCGCTCAATCTGGCCGCGCTGTTCACGCTGGCGGTCGCCGCCTTCCCCGTCTACTGGATGGTGATCACGGCCTTCAAGCCGACGACCGCCATCCAGGCCGACACCCCGTCCTTCCTGCCGCTGCACCCCACCTTCGCGCACTTCCGCACGGCCATGCACGCCGACGGCTTCGGCACCTTCTGGCGCAACAGCCTGACCGTGACGCTCGGCGCGGTGCTGATGTCGCTGGTGGTGGCGCTGCTGGCGGCCTTCGCGGTCGGCCGGATGCGCTGGCGCGGCCGGCGGGCCTTCATCCTGCTGGTCTTCACCGCGCAGATGGCGCCGTGGGAGGCGCTGCTGATCCCGATGTACGTGATCGCGCGGGACACCGACATGCTCGACAAGCTGTCGATGCTGACGCTGGTCTACTTCATGACGACGCTGCCGTTCACGATCGTGACGCTGCGCGGCTTCCTCGCGGCGATCCCGGTGGAACTGGAGGAGGCCGCCCAAGTGGACGGCTGCACAAGGCCGCAGGCGTTCCGCCGGGTCACCTTCCCGCTGCTCGCGCCCGGCCTGCTGTCCACGTCGCTGTTCGGCTTCATCACGGCGTGGAACGAGTTCGCCTTCGCCAACACGCTGATCATCAAGAACCAGGACGCCCGCACGCTGCCGGTCTGGCTCTCCTCGTTCAGCAATGTCTTCGGTACCGACTGGGGCGCCACGATGGCCGCCTCCTCGCTGTTCATGCTGCCCGTGCTGCTGGTCTTCCTCGTCCTCCAGAACCGGGTCACCACCGGAATGACCGCCGGCGCCGTGAAGGGCTGACCGCGCGACCGCTCCCCGCGCCCTCTGTCCGCGCCCCCTGCCCGCGACCGCTCCCCACGCCCGCTCCCAGGTCACCTCGCTCGACGCCGTCGACCGCCGACCCCCGCCGCCCCCACTGGAGCCGCTGTGATCATTCCGCACCCCTCCCATCTCGCCCGTATCCCCGGCCACTTCACCTTCGACGCGACCACGTCCGTCCGGGCGAGCGACGGCGCCCAGGGCGCGGCGGACCTGCTGCGTACGCTGCTCGCGCCCGCCACCGGGCTGCCGCTGCGGCCCTCGCCCACCGGCCGGGTGGTGCTCGCGCTCGACCCCGAACTCGGCGGTCTCGGCGCGGAGGGCTACGGCCTGACCGTCGGGCCCGACGCGGTGCTGCTGCGGGCGGCCAGGCCGGCGGGGCTGCTGCACGGTGTGCAGACGATCCGTCAACTGCTGCCCGCGCAGGCCCTGTCGGAGCGCCCGGAGAGCGGGGTGGCCTGGCGCATGCCGTGCGTGCAGGTCACGGACGTGCCGAGGTTCGGCTGGCGGGGCATGATGCTGGACGTCGCCCGGCACTTCCAGCCGGTGTCGTTCCTGCGGCGCTTCGTGGACCTGCTGGCGTTCCACAAGCTGAACGTGCTGCATCTGCACCTGACCGACGACCAGGGCTGGCGGATGCCGGTCGCCGCCTACCCCCGGCTCACCGAGGTCGGCGGGGCCAGGTCCCGCTCGATGATCGGGCGTTCGGGCAGCGGCCGGTTCGACGACCTGCCGCACGCGGGGGCGTACACCGCCGCAGAGCTGCGGTCGCTGGTCGCCTACGCGGCCGAGCGCGGCGTCACGGTGGTGCCGGAGATCGAGATGCCGGGGCACACCCGCGCGGCGCTGGCGGCCTATCCGCACCTGGGGAACGTGCCGGGGCGCGAGCTGGACGTGTGGACCGAGTGGGGTGTGTGCCGCAACATCCTCGGCGTCCACGACGAGGTGCTGGACTTCTGCCGCACCGTGCTCGGCGAGGTGCTCGACGTGTTCCCCTCCTCGTACGTGCACATCGGCGGCGACGAGTGCCCGGTCACCGAGTGGGAGGAGAGCCCGGCGGCGCGGCGGCGCGCGGCGGAGCTGGGCCTGGCCGCGCCCAAGGACCTGCGCGGCTGGTTCCTCGGGCGGATCGGCGACTTCCTGATCGAGGCGGGGCGGCGCCCGCTGTGCTGGGCGGAGGACTCGGGCACGCTGCCGCCGGAGTTCACCGTGATGCCGTGGCGGGACACCGACCACGGGCTGGCCGCCGCCCGGCGCGGCCACGACGTGGTCATGGCGCCGCACCGCTCCACGTATCTGGACTACCCGCAGACCGAACAGCCCGGTGAACCGCTCGGCCAGGCGGGCGGAATCGTCGACCTGCGGGCCGTGCACGGCGGCGAGACCGTACCCGCCGACTGGGAACCGGCCGCGGCGGCACGGGTGCTGGGCACGCAGGCGCAGCTCTGGAGCGAATTCGTGCCGACCGCCGAACACGCCGAGTACCTGGTCTTCCCCCGGCTGTGCGCGCTCGCCGACCGGGCCTGGAATCCGGCGGGCGACTGGTCGACGGACTTCCTGCCCGCCCTGCTCCGGCACGAGGACCGGCTGGCGGCGCTGGGTATCGCCCACCGGACGATCCCGCACCCCGCGGTCCCGCCGCCCACCCCCCGAGCCACCTCCCGCACCACCTCTCCCCGGACCATCTCCCAGTAGTCCCGCACCATCACCCCCCTCTGGAAAGGGATCACCGTGTCAGGAAAGTTCCGCATGTCGACCCGCGTCCGTACGGCGATGGCCGTCTGTACGGCGGCCGGTCTCGCCTGCGCCGCGCTCACCGCGATGCCCGCCTCGGCGGCGCAGGACTCGCTGAGCGCGCAGTACCGCACCAGCGCCTCCGGCGCCACCGCCGACCAGTCGGAGCCGTGGCTGGAGGTCACCAACACCGGCAGCACCACGGTGCCGTTGAACACCGTCACCGTGCGGTACTACTTCAAGTCCGACGGCCCGAACGTCAGTTACCGCTTCGCGTGCTCGTGGGCGGTCAAGGGCTGCGGCAACATCACCGGCACCTTCGGGACGCTGGCCAATCCGACGGCCACCGCGGACCGCTACCTGGAGATCGGCTTCACCTCGGGCGCGGGTTCGCTGACGCCGGGTCAGAACACCGGTGACATGCAACTGCGGTTCTACCGCGCCGACTGGCAGACCCTCACGCAGTCCGACGACTACTCCTTCAACGGCTCGCAGACGGCCTACGCGAACTGGAACAAGGTCACGGTGCAGAAGAGCGGCGCCGTGGTCTGGGGCACCGCGCCCGCGGGCAACGACCCGACCAACCCGCCCACCACTCCCCCGACCACCCCGCCGACCGGCAACCCGACCGGTCCCGCGATGTTCGACGACTTCACCTACACCTCCAGCTCCGACCCGGCCGTGCAGCAGCACGGCTGGACGGTCAAGTCCGGTCAGGGCGGCCCCGGTGTGGCCGGCGCCACCTGGTCGCCGCAGGACGTGACCTTCGTCGCCGACGGCGCGAGCAACAAGGTGATGAATCTGCGGCTCACCACCGACGGCACGGCGGCGGGCACCAAGGAGACCGAACTCCAGACCACCGCAAGGAAGTTCAAGAACGGCACCTACGCGGCCCGGGTCAAGTTCAACGACACACCGACCGGCGGCCCCGACGGCGACCACGTCAACCAGACCTTCTTCACCTTCACGCCGCTCAACGCGCCGATGGACCCGAACTACAGCGAGCAGGACTTCGAGTACCTGCCCAACGGCGGCTGGGGCGAGACCCAGAACATCATGTACGAGACGTCCTGGGAGACCTACAACCCGGACCCGTGGAACGCGGTCAACACCCACGGCCAGCAGTACGGCAGCCTCGACGGCTGGCACAACCTCCAGATCACCATCGACAACACGAACATCACCTACTACATCGACGGCAACCAGGTCGCGCAGCACGGCGAGCCGTACCTGCCCGAGACGCCGCAGTGGATCGACTTCAACCACTGGCTGATCGACCTCGCGGGCCAGACGAGCAACACCCCGCGCTCGTACAACCAGCAGGTCGACTACGTGTACTTCCTCAAGGACCAGGTGCTGACGCCCGCCCAGGTGCAGACCCAGGTCGCGGCCTACCGCACGGCGGGCACCACCTTCACGGACACCGTGCCGTCCTCCTGATCCGGTGGCGCGGCCGGGCCCCCGGACCGGGGGCCCGGCCCGCCGTCCGGTCGCCGGCCCCCCGGACCTCCCCGCGCGGGAAGTCCGGGGGGCCGGCGGGTTTCTGTTATCCCCCTGGTCGTGGCAGCGTCTCCTGTCCGAGGGCAGATACGTGTCACCCGGCCGGAGTCCGGGCCAGGACGGAGTGTGAGCAGCATGCGCGCAGGCGACCGGGTCGGTCCCGACCCCGCGTTGGTGAGTGCCGCGCGGGCGGGCGACCAGGCGGCACTCGACCGGCTGGTCGCGGAGTGCCTGCCGCTGGTCTACAACATCGTCGGGCGCGCCCTGGACGGGCACGACGATGTGGACGACGTGGTGCAGGAGACGCTGCTGCGAGTGGTCCGCGGCCTGTCCGACCTGCGCGACCCGGCGGCGTTCCGCTCCTGGCTGGTGGCCATCGCGGTCCGCCAGGTGCGCGACCGCGAGCAGGCGCGAAAGGCGGCGTGGCACCAGCAGACCGCCCTGGACGCGGCGGAGCTGATACCGGACCCGGCCTCGGACTTCGCCGCCGTGACGATCCTGCGGCTCGGGCTGACCGACCAGCGCCGGGAGATCGCGGAGGCCACCCGCTGGCTGGACCGCGACGACCGTACGCTGCTCGCGCTGTGGTGGCTGGAGGAGACCGGCGACCTCGGCCGCTCGGAGCTGGCCGACGCCCTGGGCCTGACCCGGCAGCACGCCGCGGTGAAGGTCCAGCGGATGAAGGAACAGCTCGAAACCTCGCGCACGGTGGTGCGGGCGCTCGGCGACGCGGGCGGCTGCGCGGGTCTCACGCATGTGACCAGCGGCTGGGACGGTGTGCCGAGCCCGCTGTGGCGCAAGCGCTTCGCGCGGCACATCCGCGGCTGCCCGGACTGCGGGCAGCGCGGCCGGACGCTGCTGCCGATGGACCGGCTGCTCAGCGGGCTGCCGCTGCTGCCGGTGCCGCTCGGGATGCCGTTCAGCGCGCCCTTCGGCGGGCACGCCCCGGCGGTGCCCCCGCACACCGGCCCCGCGGGCCCGCCGCCCGCGCACTCCCCGATACCCCCCTCCCAGGCCGCTCCCCAAGCGGCGGCCCCGCGCACCGCTCCGCGACACCGCCCCCCACGGCGGAGCGGTGCGCCCCGGGGAATCCGCGGCAGGCTGCTGCACGGTCCGCTGAGCGTCCCGGCCGCCGCGATGGGCGCGGTCGCGGCGGTGGCGGCCGGAGCGCTGCTGGCCGTGCACCTGTCGGCCGACCGGTCCCCCGGCACCCCGGCCGCCGACAGCACGCCGATCCGTCCTTCGGTGACGATCTCGGCGCCCGCCACGACCGCCTCCCCCTCCCCCACGCCGTCCGCGACGAGGACCGGCGCCAAGCCGACGACGAAGCCGCCGCGCAAGCCCACGCCGACGACCCACGCGCCGCCGCCCGCGGCGCCGCCGCCGGTCGCGCCGGTCTCCTCGGTCCGCAAGGGCGTCGGGGTGTGGTCCTTCCCCGGTGTGAACACCGCGCTCGACCGGTCGGGCGCGGGCTGGTACTACACGTGGTCCACGACGCACGGCGGCATCAGCGGACCCGGCTTCGTGCCGATGATCTGGGGCGGTGACAGCGCGAGTCCGACGGCGCTGGCGCAGGCGAAGGCGGCGGGTCCGTACCTGCTGGGCTTCAACGAGCCGGACATGGGCGGCCAGGCGAACATGACGGTGGATCAGGCGCTGTCGCTGTGGCCGAAGTTGATGACGAACGGCAAGGTGCTCGGCAGTCCCGCGGTCGCCTACGGCGGTGACACGGCCGGCGGCTGGCTCGACCGGTTCATGTCGGGGGCTCAACAGCGCGGCTACCGCGTCGACTTCATCGCCCTGCACTGGTACGGCGGGGACTTCACGACGCCGAACGCGGTCTCCCAGCTCAAGTCGTATCTGACGGCGGTCCACAACCGGTACAACAAGCCGATCTGGCTCACCGAATTCGCGCTGATCGACTTCGCCAACGGCGTCCGCTTCCCGACCGACAGCCAGCAGGCCGCCTTCGTGACGGCCGCGACGAAGATGCTCGACGGGCTGCCTTGGCTCCAGCGGTACGCCTGGTTCGGGCTGCCCGCCGACGACAGCAAGCCGAGCAGCGGGCTGTTCCACAGCGGTCCGGTGGAGACGGCGGCGGGGCGGGCGTTCGAGGCGGCGCGCTGAGCGGTCGCAGCGCGCCGCCTCACCCGGCGGGTCGCTCGAACCGCACCTCGGGCGTCCGCGCCCGCGGGTCGGAGGCGGCCAGCAGCCGCAGACCCTCCGCGTCGAGCGCGTCCCGGTCGGCCGGGCGCAGCGGCGCGAAGGGCGCGACGACGACGGCCGCGGTGTCCTTGGCACGCTCGAACCGCCAGGTGCCGCCGACGAATCCGTCGACCAGGACCGTGCCGCGGATGATGCCGTTGACGGTCATCACCCGCGGCCGGTGCTCGTCGGCGAGGACGCGGGTGCGGTCGGCGTGCGAGAGCAGCAGATTGTCGAAGTCGGCGACGAAGCGCGCGGAGACCTCGGTGGCGGGGTCGGTGAGTTCCGCGTCCGGCAGGTCGTACAGCTCCCTGCCGTCCTCGGCGGTGTAGGTCCGGCAGTCCAGCGCGGTGAAGACCTTCTTGAGGCCGGTGAGTCCGCACCACTTCTGCATGTCGGCGGGGGTGGCGGGGCCGTACGCGGCCAGGTAGCGGCGGACCAGCGCGGCCGGTTCCGCGGCGGTCGCGGCGGGGTCGGCCATCGGCTGTCCCAGCCAGTCGTCCAGCAGGGCGTAGGCGGGCTGGGCGCTCGCGCCCCACAGCCCGCGCGGCGGCACCTGTGCCAGCGGCGCCCACACCCGTAGCGCGTTGACCAGCGAGGCGGGGTCCGCGTCGGGCCAGCGGGCGCTCAGCGCGGTACGCAACTCGGCGGGTCCCAGCGGCCGTTCGGCCAGCGCCTCGCGGCCGTGCGCGACCAGTTCCGCGCGGTCGACGCCCGCGGCCCCGGCCGCCCACTGCGAGCCGCGAAACCCCCGGTCCAGCATCGGCTGGATCCACGGCCGCAGCCGCAGCGCGTCCGCCGCCGTCACCAGATGCACGGTGCCGCGCATCAAGACGACGCGCACCACCGCGCGTTCGGTGAGCAGCGTGCCCAACTCGTCGAAGCGGAAGCCGTTCAGCCGGGTCCACAGGCCCGGATAGGGCGAGGTGGGGTGCTGCGACTGGAGTCCGAGCAGATGGGCGACGGCGTCCTCGGCGGCCGTCCGCCGCCGGTCCAGCAGAAGCTGGCGCGCGAGCAGGGTCCGGTTGAGAGTGCGGCGGTCGAGCGGCGTGAGCATGGCTCCTACGCTAGGGCCCGTCGCGGACAGTCGCTGTCCGCGACGGCGGGCGGGCGGTGCGGGCGGTGCGCGCGACGGCCGAGCCACTGACCACCCTGACCTGCGGGAAGAAACGGTTTTCGGTCCCCGAACCAAGTGATGGGTGACAGGTGGCAGACAGCACAGGAGGTCCCCGCGTGCAGATACCCACGCACGAGCCCGGACGGAACCGAACCCCGTTCGGCGAGGTGTACGAGGCGCACTTCGACGCCGTTCTCGGCTTCATTACCCGGAGAACCACCGACCGGCACTTGGCCGCCGACCTGACCGCCGACGTCTTCGTGGCCGCGCTGGAGGCATTCGAGGGTTACGACCCCAGGCGCGGCACGCACCTCATGTGGCTCTACGGGATCGCCCGGAACACCACGGCCGCGCATGCCCGCCGCGCGGTACGTGAGCGGGACGCGGTGGCCGCGGTCAGCGGTCGGCGGCTGCTGGACGAGCAGGACATGCAGCGCTTCGAGGAGCGCATCGACGCCGAATGGGCGGCCAGGGAGTTGCTCGCCCGGCACGCCGGGCTCTCCGAGCCGCTGCGCGCGGTGATCGACCTCGTCGCTGTCGACGGTCTCACGACCAAGGAGGCCGCGAAGGTGCTCCGGATCTCCCAGGCGACCGCCCGGGTCCGCCTGCACCGCGCCCGCGCCGCCCTGCGTGCCGAATCCACCACCCCGTCCGCCGCATTCGATTCCCCCCTCACGGAGGTCACCCGATGAACACCCCGGTCGGATTCAAGCAACGCCTCGGTGCCGAGCTGGCCCTGCTGGAACAGGTACGAGCCGAACAGCGGGAAACAGAGCGGGCATCCCGACGAAAGCCGCCGGTGGCCGCCCGCGGGATGCTCGCACGTCCCGCCGTACGTCGGACCGCGTTCGCGGGCCTGGCCGCGGGCGTGGCGGCCACCACGATCGTCGCGACCTCCTCCGTCCGGGAAGCGCAGCCCCGGCCGGTACACGCCATGACGGTCGCCCAGGTGCTGGACGCCGCCGCGGACAACGCCGCGAAGGGCCCGGGCAAGGAGCCGGGTCTCCACCAGTGGTTGTACACGGACGATGTTGTCTGCGTGACGACGTGCGGGCACGAGCGGTCCTGGTACCGGTACGACGGTCTCAAGAGCGCGTCGGTCGGCAAGTCATTGGCGTCAGGAAACCGCACTGCCGTCCAGGTGCGCGATGTCTTCACCCCCTTCCGCTCGGGGAAGGTCGGGGACCATCCGCGGGAGACCCGCGAGGTTCTGTCCCGACTGCCCACCGATCCCCACGAGCTCCTCAGGCGGGTGAGTACTGACCCCTTCTTCAACAGTTCAGGAGAAGAGCCGGGCGCGGCCCCCACCAACGGAATATTCCACAGCCTGGGTGAACGGCCCCCGGCCGTCACACCCGCAGCGCAGTTCACCAGGATCCTCCACATTCTGCGGACCGCATCGACCGTCCCGCCCCGGATCAACGCCGCGCTTTACCACGCGCTGGCGCTGATCCCCGGAACCACGCTGGTCAGCACGCCGATGCGAGACGCGGCCGGTCGGCCGGGACTCGCCATCGCCTTCGATTTCCACGATCGGCAACGAACGCACGAGTACCTCATCCTGGACCCGAGCACGTACACCTACCGCGGCGACCGCGTCGACTGGCACGGAGAGAGCGACTTCTCCGATTCCTTCGCCCGCGTGACGACCGGCGTCGTCGACCATCCCGGCCAGATGCCCGGCAGCCCCGCCCCGGACCCCTCGGACATCGTGGAACTGCCCCCGGTCGTCCAGGCGCCGCTCAAAGCACGCTGACCGACACCGCCAACAGGAGTTCGGGCCGCCCTGGACCCGGGCCTCGCAATGGGGGGTGCGGCGAGGTCCGGGTCCGGGTCCCGATCGGGACCCGCACCCGGTCTCGGCGGGCCGGTGGCCGCTACGCGGCCGGGGAGCCCAGGCGGCGGGACGGGGTCTTGGGCTCGTGGTGGATCGGGGTGCGGGCGCCGGTGAGGGGGGCGCCGGAGCCGCCGCGCGAGTGGGCGACGATCTCGGCGGCGATCGACAGGGCGGTCTCCTCGGGCGTGCGGGCGCCGAGGTCGAGGCCGATCGGCGAGTGGAGCCTGGCCAGGTCGAGTTCGGTCACCCCGGTGTCGTGCAGCCGGTCCAGGCGCGCGAGATGGGTGCGGCGCGAGCCCATCGCGCCGATGTAGGCCAGCGGCAGCCGCAGCGCCCGCTCCAGCAGGGGGATGTCGAACTTGGCGTCGTGGGTGAGGACGCAGACCGCCGTACGGCCGTCCAGCCGCCGCTGCCGCGCCTCTGCCTCCAGGTAGCGGTGCGGCCAGTCGACGACCACCTCGTCGGCCTCGGGGAAGCGGCGGGCGGTGGCGAAGACCGGCCGTGCGTCGCAGATCGTCACGTGGTAGCCGAGGAACTTGCCCGCCCGTACCAGCGCGGACGCGAAGTCGATCGCCCCGAAGACCAGCATCCGCGGCGGCGGCACGCTGGCCTCGACCAGCAGGGTGAGCGGCGCGCCGCAGCGGCTGCCGTCCGCGCCGATCACGACGGTCCCGGTGCGCCCGGCGGCCAGCAGCGCGCGGGTCTCGGCCGCCGCCGTACGGTCCCGCTCGTCGTCACCGAGCGAGCCCGCGTACGCACCGGCGCCCTCGGCCTCGCGGACCAGCAGCGCCCGGCCCAGCAGCTCCGCCGGGCCCTCGACCACACGGGCCACCGCCGCCGCCTCGCCGGAGACGGCCGCGGCCAGCGCCGCGACGACCTCGGGCCGTACCGCGGGGTCGATCCGCTGCACGAAGATGTCGATCGCGCCGCCGCAGGTCAGGCCGACGGCGAAGGCGTCCTCGTCGGAGTAGCCGAAGTGCTGGAGGACCGCGGCCGCGTCGGGGCCCGCGGCCAGCACCTCCCGGCACAGCTCGTAGACCGCGCCTTCCACGCACCCGCCGGACACGCTGCCGATGGCGTCGCCGCCGCCGTCGACGGCGAGCGCCGCACCGGGCTGGCGCGGGGCGCTGCCGCCGGTCGCGACGACCGTCGCGACGGCGAACGGACGCCCGAGACCGCACCAGCGGTACAACTCGTCAGCGATGTCCAGCATGGCGTTCCAGCTCCTTCTTCCTACAACTCGCTCTTCCCGGCGGTCACTTGACGCCGAGCCAGCCCTCGATCGGGTGCAGGGCGAAATAGACGACGAAGACGGCCGTGAGAATCCACATGAACAGCCCCGGCTCGCGCCACTTGCCCTGCGCGGCCTTGATGGCGGTGTACGAGACGACCCCGGCGCCGACTCCCGCGGTGATGGAGTAGGTGAACGGCATGAGGGCGACGGTCATGAAGACCGGTACGGCCACGGCGCGGTCGGACCAGTCGACGTGCCGTGCGTTGCTCATCATCATCGCGCCGATCACGACGAGCGCGGCGGCGGCGACCTGGCCGGGCACGATCTGGGCCAGTGGGGTGAAGAACAGGCCGAGCGCGAAGAGGACGCCGGTGACGACCGAGGACAGGCCGGTGCGGGCGCCCTCGCCGACGCCGGTCGCGGACTCGATGAAGACGGTCTGCCCCGACGCTCCCGCGACGCCGCCGATCGCGCCGCCCGCGCCGTCGACGAACAGCGCCTTCGACAGGCCCGGCATCCGGCCCTTGTCGTCGGCGAGCCCGGCCTCGGTGCCGACGCCGATGATGGTGGCCATCGCGTCGAAGAACCCGGCGAGCACCAGAGTGAAAACGATGACGCCGACGGTCATACCGCCGATCGAGCCCCAGCCGCCGAACTCGACATGGCCGAAGAGCCCGAAGTCCGGCATCGAGACCGCGCTGCCCTCCAGCTTGGGCGCGCTGCCTCCCCAGTCGGCCGCCGTGAGGTCGCCCGCCGCGTTGACGATCACGGACAGGACGGTGCCGGCCACGATGCCGATCAGGATCGCGCCCGGCAGATTCCTGGCCTGGAGCATGAAGATCAGCAGCAGGGTCACGCAGAAGAGCAGCACGGGCCAGCCGCGCAGCTGGCCGCCCGCGCCGAGGGCGACCGGGGCCGTGCCGTGCGGGTCGCCCTTGCCGACGAAACCGGCGTTGACCAGGCCGATCATCGCGATGAACATGCCGATGCCGATGGTGATGCCGTGCTTGAGCGCCAGCGGTATCGCGTTCATGACGATCTCGCGCAGCCCGGTGACCACCAGCAGCACGATGACGCCGCCGTAGATCACGCACATACCCATAGCCTGCGGCCAGGTCATGTTCGGAGCCACTTGGGTGGAGATCACCCCGGCCACGCTCAGCCCCGCCGCGAGCGCGAGCGGCACCTTGCCGACGAAGCCCATCAGCAGGGTGGAGACGGCGGCGGCCAGCGCCGTCGCGGTGATCAGCGCGGCGTGGCTGAGCTTGTGCCCCGCGACGTCGGGTCCCGACAGCAGCAGCGGGTTGAGGAGCAGGATGTAGCACATCGCCATGAAGGTCGTGATGCCGCCGCGGACCTCGCGGGGGATCGACGAGCCTCGGGCCGAGATGTGGAAGTACCGGTCGAGCCAGGATCTCCCGGCGGGCTGTCGCGAGCCTTCGCCCGCGTCCTCCGCCGCCGTCCGCGGCTCTACTGGCGTCTGGGTCATGGTGCCAACTCCCAAGGTTCACAGGGGCACTCGTACGCGGTGTACGGGATTTGGGATCTGCGTGGCCTGCACGACCCGGGGGACGGCCCGAGACGAACAAGAAAGGGGGACCGGGGGGCGGGAGCCCCCCGGCCGCCTAGGTTCCGGTCAGGTGCTCCGGCCGGATCGGGGTCCGGTTCAACTCCAGCCCCGTCGCGTTCCTGATCGCCGCGAGGACCGCGGGAGTGGACGACAACGTGGGCGCCTCGCCGACGCCGCGCAGGCCGTAGGGCGCGTGCTCGTCGGCGAGTTCGAGCACGTCGACCGGGATGGTCGGCGTGTCGAGGATCGTGGGGATCAGGTAGTCCGTGAAGGACGGGTTGCGGACCTTGGCGGTCCTGGGGTCGACGATGATCTCCTCCATCACCGCCACGCCCAGGCCCTGCGTGGTGCCGCCCTGGATCTGGCCGACGACCGACAGCGGGTTGAGCGCCTTGCCGACGTCCTGGGCGCAGGCGAGTTCGACCACCTTGACCAGGCCCAGTTCGGTGTCGACCTCGACCACCGCGCGGTGCGCGGCGAAGCTGTACTGGACGTGGCCGTTGCCCTGTCCGGTGCGCAGGTCGAACGCGACGGTCGGGCGGTGCCTGAACTCCAGTTCCAGGTCGACGGCTTCGTCCTCCAGGACGTCCGCGATGTCGGCCAGCGCCTCGCCGCCGTCGGTGACGACCTTGCCGCCCTCCAGCAGGAGTTCGGCGGTGGCCCACGCCGGGTGGTAGGTGCCGAATTTGCGGCGGCCGGTCTCCAGCACCTTCTCGCGTACGGCTTCGCAGGTGTTCTTCACCGCGCCGCCGGTCATGTACGTCTGCCGGGAGGCGGAGGTGGAACCGGCCGAGCCGACCCGGGTGTCGGCGGGCTGGATGGTGACCTGGGTGACGCCGAGTTCGGTGCGGGCGATCTGGGCGTGCACGGTGACGCCGCCCTGGCCGACCTCGGCCATCGCGGTGTGCACGGTCGCGACCGGCTCGCCGTTGATGACCTCCATCCGCACCCGGGCGGTGGAGTAGTCGTCGAAGCCCTCGGAGAAGCCGACGTTCTTGATGCCGACCGCGTAGCCGACACCGCGTACGACGCCTTCGCCGTGCGTGGTGTTGGACAGGCCGCCGGGCAGCGCGCGTACGTCGGCGGCTCCCCCGGCCACCTCCCACTGGCGCTCGGGCGGCAGCGGGCGGGCCTTGACCCGGCGCAGCAGTTCGGCGACCGGCGCGGGCGAGTCGACGGGCTGGCCCGTCGGCATGAGCGTGCCCTGCTCCATGGCGTTGAGCTGTCGGAACTCGACCGGGTCCAGGCCGAGTTCGGCCGCGACCTTGTCCATCTGCGCCTCGTAGGCGAAGCACGCCTGGACCGCGCCGAAGCCGCGCATCGCGCCGCAGGGCGGGTTGTTGGTGTAGAGGGCCAGCGCCTCGATGTCGACGTCCTCGACGACGTACGGGCCGACCGACAGGGAGGCGGCGTTGCCGACGACGGCCGGGGAGGCGGAGGCGTAGGCGCCGCCGTCCAGCACGATCCGGCACTTGATGTGGGTGAGCTTGCCGTCGCGGGTCGCGCCGTGCTCGTACCAGAGCTTGGCGGGGTGGCGGTGGACGTGGCCGAAGAAGGACTCGAAGCGGTTGTAGACGATCTTGACGGGCTTGCCGGTGCGCAGCGCCAGCAGGCAGGCGTGGATCTGCATCGACAGGTCCTCACGGCCGCCGAAGGCGCCGCCGACGCCGGAGAGCGTCATCCGGACCTTCTTCTCCGGCAGCCCGAGGACCGGCGCGATCTGCCGCAGGTCGGAGTGGAGCCACTGGGTGGCCACGTAGAGGTCGACGCCGCCGTCCTCGCCGGGCACGGCCAGGCCGGACTCGGGGCCGAGGAACGCCTGGTCCTGCATGCCGAAGACGTACTCGCCGCTGACGACCACGTCGGCGCGGGCCGCCGCCGCGTCCGCGTCACCGCGCACGATGGGCTGGCGGTGGACGATGTTGGGGTGCGGGACATGGCCGATGTGGTGGTCCTCGCGGCCCTCGTGGACCAGGACGGCACCCGGCGCGGTGGCGGACGCCTCGTCGGTGATCACCGGCAGGTCGACGTACTCCACGCGGATCTTCGCGGCGGCGCGGCGCGCGGTCTCCGGGTGGTCGGCGGCGACCAGCGCCACCGGCTCGCCGTGGTGGCGGACCTTGCCGTGGGCGAGGACCGGGGTGTCCTGGATCTCCAGGCCGTAGTTCTTCACCTCGGTGGGCAGGTCGTCGTAGGTGAGCACCGCGTAGACGCCCGAGGTGGCCAGCGCCTGCGAGGTGTCGATGGAGCGGATCTCGGCGTGCGCGACGGTGCTGCGCAGCGTGTAGCCCCACAGCATGTCCTCGTGCCACAGGTCCGAGGAGTACGCGAATTCGCCGGTGACCTTCAGGATGCCGTCAGGGCGCAGCGTGGACTCGCCGATGCCGCCCTTGGAGGCGGCGCCCTGAGTGAGGCTGGTGGGTGTCCGGGTGACGGACGAACCGGCGCCGGGCGCGGGTGTGTTGGGCATGCTCACACCGCTCCTTCGGTACGGGCGGCGGCCAGCCGTACGGCGTCGAGGATCTTCTCGTAGCCGGTGCAGCGGCACAGGTTGCCGGACAGCGCCTCGCGGATGTCGCCGTCGGACGGCTCGGGGACGCGTTCGAGCAACTCGTCGGCGGCGACCAGCAGTCCGGGGGTGCAGAAGCCGCACTGGACGGCGCCCGCGTCCACGAACGCCTGCTGGACGGTGGAGAGTTCACCGCCCTCACCGGCCAGGCCCTCGACGGTGACGACCTCGCGGTCCTGCGCCTGGCCCGCGGCGACCAGACACGAACACACCGGCACGCCGTCCAGGCGGACCGTGCAGGAGCCGCATTCGCCCTGCTCGCAGGCGTTCTTGGAACCGGGCAGGCCCATCCGCTCGCGCAGCACGTACAGCAGGCTCTCGCCCTCCCATACGTCGTCGGCTTCCTGCGGACTGCCGTTGACGGTGAAGGTCACGCGCATGGCTTGCTCCTGTCGTCCAGCTCGTGGGGCTCGTTGCCGCGGTACTGCTCCCAGGACCAGCCGAGCGTGCGGCGGGCCATGACGGCCAGCGCGTGCCGCCGGTAGGACGCGGTGCCGCGGACGTCGTCGATCGGGTTGGCGGCCCCGGAGACCAGCTCCGCGAACTGCCGGGCGACGGCGGGCGGGATCACCCCGCGGCTCTCCCACAGCCCGGCCTCGTCCAGCGCGGCGGCCAGGAACTCCTCGGCCGTCCGCGCCCGGATCGGGGTGGGCGCGGCCGAGCCGATGCCGGTGCGGACCTCGCGGATCTCGGGGTGCAGGGCCAGGCCGAAGGCGCAGACCGCGATGACCATCGCGTTGCGGGTGCCGACCTTGGAGAACTGCTGCGGCCCGGTCGCCTTCTTCAGCCGCACGGCGCGGATCAGCTCGTCGGGCTCCAGCGCGTTGCGCTTCACCCCCCGGTAGAAGTCGTCGATGGGGATCAGCCGGGTGCCGCGTACGGACTGCGCCTCGACCTCGCCGCCGCCCGCGAGCAGCGCCGGGTGGGCGTCACCCGCCGGGGAGGCGGTGCCGAGGTTGCCGCCGACACCGCCGCGGTTGCGGATCTGCGGGGAGGCGACGGTGTGGCTGGCCAGCGCGAGGCCGGGCAGCTCGGCTCTGAGGTTCTCCATGATCCGGGTGTACGGGACGGAGGCGCCGAGCCGGACGGTGTCCTCGGCCGCCTCCCACTCCTGGAGCTCACCGATGCGGTTCAGGTCCAGGAGAAACTCGGGCCTGCGGTGGTCGAAGTTGATCTCGACCATCACGTCCGTGCCACCCGCGATGGGCACAGCGGAGGGATGCTCGGCCTTGGCGGCGAGCGCTTCCTCCCAGCTGGCGGGGCGCAGGAATTCCATGGGGTTCTCTTCTCGAATCCGAGTGGGCTGTTCATGTCCTGTACACGCGGGGTGGCCCCAGTACACGGCTGTGGGGCCGTCCGGGTGCAGTCACCGAAAACATGAAGCGGTTGGCTGGCCAAGGGGTGGGTCTTGTAGATTCCTCCGAAAGGGTCCGCTCCGAAACCTCGCGGCAGCCCACCCGCAACACCGGTGTTCGACACTGCGACCCGGGCTCCCGCGACGACGGCCGGGACCGCGACCACGACCCGGCAGAGGACAAGGCGACGACTATGCGGCTGCGCGCACTGCTGGACACCGAGGCCCTCGGCCTGCGGCTGCTCGGCGGCGAGGACGAGCTGGACCGTACGGTCCGCGGGGTGATGACCACGGACCTGCGCGACCCCAGCCGCTATCTGACCGGCGGCGAACTGGTCCTCACCGGTCTGGCCTGGCGGCGCGGCCCCGGCGACTGCGAGCCCTTCGTCCGGCTGCTGGCCGGCGCCGGGGTGGCGGCGCTCGCGGCGGGCGAGGCGGGGCTGAGCACGATCCCGCAGGATCTGGTGGCTGCCTGCGCCCGGCACCGGCTGCCGCTGTTCGCGGTGGACGAGACGGTGGCCTTCGCGACCGTCACCGAGTACGTGGTCCGGCAGGTCTCCGGCGGCCGGGCGGGTGATCTCGCGGCGGTCGTGGACCGGCACCGGCGGCTGATGTCGTCGGGGCCCGCGGGCGGCGGCCCCGACGCCGTGCTCGACCTGCTCGGCAGCGACCTGGACCTGCGCGCCTGGGTGCTGTCCGCGGTCGGCCGGGAGATCGGCGGCTCGGGCCAGTCGCTGGCCGCCTCGGTCCGCGCCGAGCTGGCCGGCGCCCAGCAGGCCGCCGCCCGCACCGCCCGGCCCGCGCCGCACCGCGTCGCGGTCCAGGGCGGCCGGATCTACTCGCTCTTCCCGGTCCGCGCGGGGGCTGAGGACGTACGGGCGACCGTACTGTCCGACTGGTTCCTCGCCGTCGAGGCGGACGCCGGAGAGTGGCCCGCGGAGCGCCTGGACCTGCTGCACGGCGTCACGCAGCTCATCGCGGTGGAGCGGGAGCGGCGGGACGCGGCCCGTACGGTACGGCGGCGGCTGGCCGCGGAGGTCTTCGAGCTGGTGCGCGGCGGGGCGCCGCCCGCCGAGATCGGCGCCCGGCTGCGGGCCGCGGCGCCCGTCCTGGTGCCGGGCGCGGGCGGCGCGCCGCAGTGGCAGATCGTGGTCGCCCGGGTCGACTGGGCGGGCGGCGACCTGGCGCCGGGACCGGTGGCGCGGGACCTGCTGGAGGAAGTGCTGGTCGACCCGGCGGCGGCCGGGGCCGAGGCGACGGACCGGATCGCGGTGGCGCACCTGGACGACAAGGCGATGGCGCTGGTACCGCTGCCGCCGCCGGTCCCCGGCGCCCAGGAGGGCGGCGAGGACTCCCCCGCGACCCTGCACGCCGACCGGTTGCTCGACGTGCTGCGCGGCCCGCTCGGCCGCGGGCTCGCCGACGACGGACGGCTGACCATCGGCGTCAGCGCCGCCGTGCAGTCCGCCGAGGGGCTGCGCGGCGCCCTGGAGGAGGCCAGGCACGCGCGCCGGGTGGCCGCGGCCCGCCCCGGCCGGGTCTGCGTGGCCGGGCACGAGGAGCTGGCCTCCCACGTCCTGCTGCTGCCCTTCGTCCCCGACGACGTGCGCCGCGCCTTCACCGCCCGGCTGCTCGACCCGCTGCGCGCGTACGACCGCAGGCACCGCGCCGACCTCATCCCGACCCTTGAGGCGTTCCTGGAGTGCGACGGCTCCTGGACGCGCTGCGCCACCCGGCTGCACCTGCACGTGAACACGCTGCGGTACCGGATCGGGCGGATCGAACAGCTGACGGGGCGTGATCTGTCGCGCCTCGAGGACAAGTTGGACTTCTTCCTCGCGCTGCGGATGAGCTGACGGCACGGCGGTACGGGCGGCGCGCCCGCCGAAGCCGCCGTCGAATCTCCTTCACACGTTCACCTGTTGGACCGTCCGACCTGCCGAACAGGCATTAGTGATCCCGTTCACAAAAGGTGATCTCCAACCCCTTGGCGTGGACCCCCGCGCCATGTTGGACTTCGGCCACTGCACGTAAGCAGGAACTCGCACTCGCTCGACGACGCGCTTGGGGGAGAGACTGTGGCGGAAACCGCCCTGTCGGAATCGGTGGTCGGGGAACCGGACGTATGGCGGCTGCGGGCTCGCGGCTGCTGGGCGGAGGCGGCGACACTGCTCGCGCCGTTCTGCGCCGACCACGCCGGAGCCGCGCTACGGAGGGCGGAACTGCTGGTCGAGGGGTGTTTCTACCACCTCGACGGCTGGTCCGAGGCGGAGGACGCGCTGCGCGCCGCCGAAGCGCTGGCGGGCACCGACGAGGAGCGCGGCGCCGCCGCCTCCGAACGGGGGTACCTCGCGTACGGCGCGACGCTGTTCTCCGTACGCGACCGCGCCGACGAGGCCAGCTCCGCGTTCGGCCGCGCCGCCGCGCTGCTGTCCCCCGCCTCTCCCGGCAGGCCGCTGCTGGACTTCCGGCGCGGCCTGGTCGCCGAGAACATCGCCGCCAATCCGGCTGCCGCCCGCGCCGCCTACCGCCGCGCCCACGCCGGCGCCGTCGCCCACGGCGACGTGTTCCTGACCTCCTTCACCTGGCGCCACCTCGCCGGGCTCGCCGCCGCCGACGGCGAGATCGCCGAGGCCCGGCACGGCTTCGCGGAGTCCCTCCGCATCCGCGTCTCCCTCGGGCACCTCGTCGGCACCGCCCCGGCGCTGCTCGCCCTGGCCGATGTCGAGGACGAGCCCGAGGCCGCCCGGCTCCGCCTTGAGGCCGCCCGCCTCTACGCCCTCCTGGACGGCGTCCCCACCTGGCTCGCCCCGGCCTTCACGGCGGCCTAGGGCAGGCCCCCGCCACCGGCCCCGGCGGGGCGGTTCGGTCGTCTCCGGGCACCGGCCGGTGGCGGCGGCCCGCGCGGTTGCGTTCCCCGGGGCGGCGCGGGGTCAGCCCCGGGTCCAGGCGCCTTCGGAAGCGGCCCGCAGGGCGTATTCGGTGAAGTCGCGCGGCGGACGCCCCAGGGCTTGCCGGACGCCGTCCGCGGTGTGGGCGTTGCGGCCGTCGAGGACTTCGGTGAACAGGTCGGTGAGGAGCGAGACCAGCTCGGCGGGAAGCCCGTGGGAGCCGAGCAGGGCGGCGTACTCGGCGGCCGGCAGGTGCGTGTACCGGATGTCGCGCCCCGTGGCGCGGGCGATCTCGGCGGTGGCCTCGCCGAAGGTGAGCAGGCGGGGCCCGGTGACCTCGTACACCTTCCCCTCGTGCCCCGGCGCGGTCAGCGCGGCCACGGCGACGTCCGCGACGTCCTCGGCGTCGACGAAGGGCTCGCCGACCTCACCCGCGGGCAGCGCGATCTCCCCGGCGAGCACCGGCTCCAGCAGATAGTCCTCGCTGAAGTTCTGGGCGAACCAGCTCGACCGTACGATCGTCCAGTCGGCGCCGCTGTCCTGGACGGCCCGCTCGCCGCGGAGCGCGCCCGGCTCGCCGCGGCCGGAGAGCAGGACCAGCCGCCGTACGCCCAGCTCCACGGCGAGCGCGGCGAAGGCGCCCACGTCGTCGGCGCCCTCGGGCGCGGCCAGGTCCGGGGAGTAGGCGATGTAGGCGGCGCGGACGCCGTCGAGCACCTTCGGCCAGGTCCCCCGGTCCTCCCAGAGGAACGGCGGCTCGCCCGCCCGCGAGCCGATCCGTACCCGCAACCCGTGCTCGCGCAGCCCGGCGGCGACGCGGCGGCCGGTCTTCCCGTTGCCGCCGAGGACCAGCACCGTCTCGTGTCGTGCGTCTGTCGTCGTCATGGGTCAAGCCAACGTCAGCGGCCCTCCCCGGACCATGGCCGACCCGCTCACCGGCATACGCGGGCGTCTTCGGCCGTCTCGACCGGCTCAGCCGCGGGCGGCGCCCGAGAAGTGCTCCCTGACCAGCGCCTCGACGGTGTCGGTGTCCCCCGCGACGAGAGCGTCGAGCAGTACGGCGTGCTCGGTGGCGTCGGCGAGCAGCTCCGCCGGGGCCGGGCGGGCGGCGTGCGGCGGGCGCGGGACGGCCAGCGGCCACTGGGCGCGGCGGTGCAGCTCGTCGGCGACGGAGACGAGCTGGAGGTTGCCCGACAGGCCCAGCATCGCGCGGTGGAAGGCGCGGTCGGACTCGGCGTAGGCGGCCCGGTCGCCGAGGGCGGCGGCGGTCACGGTCGCCTCGGCCAGCGGGCGCAGCGCCTCCCACTGGTCGGCGGTGACGCTGCGGGCGAGGCCGAGGACGACGGGCACCTCGAGCAGGGCGCGGATCTCGGCCAGCTCCGCCAGGTCGCGGGCGCTGCGCTCGGTGATCCGGAAGCCGCGGTTGGGCAGCACCTCGACGGCGCCCTCGCGGGCCAGCAGTTGCATGGCCTCGCGGATGGGCGTGGCGGAGACGCCGTAGCGGCCGGCGAGGGCGGGCGCGGAGTGCACGGTGCCGGGCGGCAGCTCACCGCTGACGAGCGCGTGCCGCAGCGCTCCGAGCACCTGGTCGCGTACGGACAGCCGCTCGGGCATGCGCCGCGGCGCGGGCAGCTCCGGCTGCCCGGCGTGCGGGTGGTCGCCGCGTACCTGCTCGGCGCCCCCGGGTGCGGCTCGTTCCACGCGGCGTCCCTCTCCGTACTCCGTGAGCGTGACCGGCCGTCCTGGCCGTGACCGGTGACCAGTGCCTGGTGACGCCACTCGGGTGGCGCAGTGCGGTAAGCGTAACCCGCGCCGGTGGTGTCCCCGGCCGCCCGCGCATTACCCCCGCGGGGTATCGTGCGGAGCGCCGTACGCGCGCCGGTCACCGCCCGCCGACGGGAATTCCCCGCACCGGATTCCGTGCGACGCAGTGACGTCGGACAGGTCCGACGTCAGCTTCCGGAACCACGAGTGGACTGGTCCAACGGCCTTATCCCCCAACAGCATTGGACCAGTCCGAGAGAACGGACCGGGCTGGCGGAGCCGACCGGGCGTGCGGTCTCGTTTATTCTTGTGCGACCTTGTTTACTCTCGGTTCGCTCTCGCCCATGGAGTCCGCATGGCCCTGTTCGATCTGCCCCTCGAAGAACTGCGCTCGTACCGGCCGGAGCGCCACGAGCCCGACGACTTCGACGCCTTCTGGAAGCGCACGCTCGACGAGGCGGCGCGGTCGGCTCCCGACGCCGAATTCCTGCCCGTCGACGCCGCGTTGACGGCCGTCGACGTCTTCGACACGACCTTCTCCGGCTGGGGCGGCCACCCGATATCCGCCTGGCTGGTCGTGCCGCGCGGCGCGGAGGGCCCGGTGCCGTGCGTGGTGCAGTACATCGGGTACGGCGGCGGGCGCGGCCTGCCGCACGACCATCTGGTGTGGGCCGCCACCGGCCGGGCCGTGCTGGTGGTGGACACCCGCGGCCAGGGCGCGGTGGGCCGCAACAGCGCGGGCTCGACGCCGGACCCGCACGGCGGCGGCAACCCGCAAGCCCCCGGCTTCATGACCCGCGGCATCCTGGACCCCGAGGCGTACTACTACCGCCGGGTCTTCACCGACGCCGTCCGCGCGGTGGACGTGGCGGCGGCCCATCCCGCCGTCGACGCCGCGCGGGTGTACGTGGCCGGCGGCAGCCAGGGCGGCGGCATCGCGACCGCCGCCGCCGGACTGCACCCGGGGGTCGCCGCGGCGCTGATCGACGTGCCCTTCCTGTCGCACTTCCGGCGCGCGCTGACCCTCACCGACCGGGACCCGTACCAGGAGATCGTGCTGTTCCTGGCGACCCAACGCGGCACGGACGACGACGTGTTCACGACCCTCTCGTACTTCGACGGCCTCAACTTCGCCGCCCGCGCGACGGCTCCCGCGCTGTACTCGGTGGCCCTCATGGACCAGGTCTGCCCGCCGTCGACGGTCTTCGCCTCGTACAACCACTGGTCGGGCAGCACGAAGGACATCAGCGTCTACCCCTGGAACGGCCACGAGGGCGGCTCCGCCGAACACCGCGCCACCCAGCTCCGCTGGCTCCGCGACCTGGAGGCGCAGCGGTAGCGGACCGACGCGACACGCCCGGCGCGGGCGGCGGCCGGGGCGGGCAGCGGCCAGGGCGGTCCGGAGGGGGGCGCGGGGCAGCCGGAGGGGGGCGTGCGGGCACGCCTTTCCCCCGAATGCCGTAGTGGCAAACACCCCGGCTTGCTCAAGAACCCTTCTCCATGAGTAAGGTAAGCCTTACCTCGTAACGATCTCGTGTCGCTCGAAACACCCGATGGTGAGCCGCATGCCCGTGTCCAGAATCCTGCCGCCCGCCGCACCGACCGGCTCGCCACTGACCATGGCGTACGACCGGCTCGCCGAGGCCTTCCCCGGCCTCGTCGTGACCGAGGCGACCGACGTGACCCAGCCGCTGCCGCACGGCCCCGGCTGGGTCGGGGCGCGCGAACTGGCGGACGGCGGCGCGGCGGCGGACGCCCTCACGGACACCGTCGCCGCCCAGGTCACGGCCGACCACGGCCGCCGCCCGCGGCCCGACGTGGCGGCGGCGCTGGCACTGCACCGCTACGCGTGGCCCGCGTGCCTGCTCTTCACCGTGCCGTGGTTCCTCAGCCGCCGGGTGCCGCGGCTGGCGGTCACCGACGTGTCCTTCCACCGCGCCGCGGGCCGGATGACCGTACGGCCGCGCTCCTTCGCCTGCCTGCCGGACGACCCGGCCGCGGCGCTCCCCCACGCCCGCGTCGTGCCCGACGAGGCGGCACTGCGCGACGAACTGCGGGCCGCGCTGGCCGAGCATCTCGCGCCGCTGCTGGAGGGATTCGGGCCGCGGCTGCGGCGCGGACCGCGTGCGCTGTGGGGCATGGCGACCGACGAGATCACCGAAGGGCTCTGGCGCGTGGGGACGTTGCTGGGCGAGGAGGAGCGGGCCGCGGCGGAGCTGGCCGCGCTGCTGCCCGGTGGCACTACGCCGTATGCGGGAGGCGCCGCATTCCGCGAACTGACGGTCCCGACCGGTACTGACGTACCGTCACCGCCCGTGAGCCGGACCCGGGACCGGCTCACCTGCTGCCGGTTCTATACGATCAGTCCGGCCGATGCCTGCACCACCTGCCCGCGGACCTGCGACGCGGACCGGATCAGGCGGCTGGTCTCGGCGGCCTGACGATCACGCTACGATCTCGCTCAACTGAGTTGTTGTGGCACGGAAGTTCGAGCAATCCATCCGAAGGCGTGCTCTTGGGCCATAACCTCTCCAGTCATCCGCGCTCTTCGCAAAGATGTCGCTCGTAAGCCGTCCCGCGGCCCGAGCGCGACGGAAGCGACACTAGGAATCGCACATGAGACTTACGGACATATCGCTGGACTGGGCGCTCTCGGGGGCCATCGGCCTGGTCGTCCTCGTGGCCTGCGTGCTCGTCTTCCGCAACCGCAAGGCGAGTTCGAGCAGCGCCGACGGCGCCCAGGTGGATTCGTGGGAGCGCAGTGAGGAGCGCCGTCGCCGCAAGGAGGCGATATACGGCAGCGCCTCGTACGTGCTGCTCTTCTGCTGCGCCGCCGTCGCCGCGGCCCTCTCCTTCCACGGCCTGGTCGGCTTCGGCCGGGAGAACCTCAACCTGACCGGCGGCTGGGAGTACCTGGTCCCGTTCGGCCTGGACGGCGCGGCGATGTTCTGCTCCGTGCTGGCCGTCCGTGAGGCCAGCCACGGTGACGCTGCTCTCGGCTCGCGCATGCTGGTGTGGCTGTTCGCCGGCGCCGCCGCCTGGTTCAACTGGGTGCACGCGCCGCGCGGTATCGACCACGCCGGTGCTCCGCAGTTCTTCGCCGGGATGTCGCTCTCGGCCGCGGTCCTCTTCGACCGCGCGCTGAAGCAGACCCGCCGGGCGGCGCTGCGCGAGCAGGGGCTCGTACCGCGTCCGCTGCCGCAGATCCGCATGGTGCGGTGGATGCGGGCACCGCGTGAGACGTACGCGGCCTGGTCCCTGATGCTCCTCGAAGGCGTACGCACGCTGGACGAGGCGGTCGAGGAGGTCCGGGAGGACAAGCGGGAGCGCGAGCAGAACGTGATGCGCCGCCGCGACCACGACCGGCTGGAGCGGGCGCGCGTCAAGGCGCTCAACCGGCAGCACAGGAACTGGCCGCGCGGTGGCGGCCGGGGCGGCCGTCAGGTCGAACTGCCTCCGGCGGCCAGTGCCGCGGGCGGCAGCGGCCAGGCCGCATCGGAGCCTGCCATAGAGGCCCACGCGGCCGAACTCCCCGTCCGCGCCCGTCCGGCGCTCCAGCCGGTACGCGAGGACGCCGCGGCCCCCTTCACCATCGACCTGACGGCGGAGGACGACACGATGACCCTCCCCCGGCTGGACTCCCTGGAACGCAAGCTGGAGGAAATGGAACGCCAATTCGGCTGAGCCGAAAGCCGGTTGTCGACTGCCGCCCACGGGTGGTGGGGCACGGGAGAGATACCCGGGCCCCCGCCCCGTGGGCGCTGTCACACGCGGCGGGCGTCGAGTTCGAACCAGACGACCTTGCCCTTGCCGCGTGAGTGCGCGCCCCAGGCGTCGGCCAGGGACTGCACGAGGAGCAGCCCGCGGCCCGAAGTGCCGTGGTCCTCGGGGGCGGTCGCCTGGGCCGGGAGCCTCGGGTGCCGGGCGAGGTCGTCGTAGACCTCGACGCGCAGCCGCTCCCCGGCCGTCCGCCCGGGGACGAGTGTGGCGGTGAGCACCGCCCCGTCGGTGGTGTGCTGCAGTGCGTTGGTGACCAGCTCGGTGGCGAGCAGCTCCGCCGTGTCGCAGAGCACGGGCACTCCCCAGTCCCGCAGATGCTCGCGCAGCAGGCGACGCACCTCGGCCACGGCCGGGAGGTCGGCGTGCCGCACCGTATGCCGCAGTATCTGCCCCGTGATGTCCGTCTGATCCCCCAGTTCCCCTGCTTCGGGCTCTTCCATGGCCCCGCTCCGGTCGCCGCCGCGATTCCCCGGTCGAACTTTCTTGCCGATAGGCATTCCCAGCCCCACAGGTTCCAGTCCTGCGCGCGTGATCCCCTGATGTGTCCCGGATGCGCGCAGCCGACGTCACATCGGAGGTCTGCGGATCGCGCCGCCGCCGTCGCGGATTCTCAACCCGGGCAGGCACTCTGACCTCCACTCCCTGAAGAGGTCCGATGTATAGCCGAGTCGGCGTTGTGAAAATCCTTGACACTACGCGGTCACGGCCTCCACTCTGTGGCGCACTCATCCCATGTGTCTCTTGGGTGTTGCGCCTGTGTTGTCGTCCCGTTGCCTCGGGAGGGGCCCGTGTACTCACCGCAAGGAAAACTCGGACGTCGGCGAATGATCCGACCACCCGCGCTCGTCACCACCGCACTTCTGGCGGCGGGCCTGCTCACCGCGGGCCTGCTCGTCCCCGCCGCCGCCCCGCCGGCCGCGGCGGCGACCGCGACCACGGCCTGGCAGAACGGCGGCTTCCATGTCGACACCCCCAATGTGATCCGGCGCTCGAACATCGTGCTCGGCTCGCCGAACACCGCCGCCGCGCAGTCGCTGCCGCTGGGCAACGGCTCGCTGGGCGCCGCCGCCTGGGCCGCGGGCGGCTTCACCGCGCAGCTCAACCGCGCCGACACCCTGCCGGGCCGCAAGTCCCCGGGCCAGGTGCAGATTCCGGGCCTGTCCGCGCTGACGAACGCGAGCGACTTCAAGGGCTCGCTGGACGTCTACACCGGTGTGCTCACCGAGTCCGGCGGCGGCATGACCCTCAAGTCCTGGGTGTCGGCGACCAAGGACGAACTGATCGTGGACGTCACCGGCGCCGATCCGGGCGCCCAGCAGACCGCGACGCTGAGCCTGTGGTCGGGCCGCGGTCCGCAGGCCGCCGTCTCGGGCACCGTCGGCACGCTGGCCGAGACCTGGGTGGACAACCAGGAGGCGGGCTCCTCGGGCCGTACCTTCGGCTCGCTGGCCGCGCTCTCCGCGGGCGGTCGCAATGTCACCGCCTCGGTGGTCAACTCCACCCAGGTGAAGGTCGCGTTCACCCCCAACGCCGACGGCTCCTACCGGGTGATCCTCGGCGCCCCGACCTGGACCGGCGGCAACGCGGCGACCACCGCCGCGAATCTGCTCGGCTCCGACGCGACCGCCGCCGAGTCCTCGCTGCTGTCCTCCCAGCAGTCCTGGTGGTCCGGCTTCTGGGCCAACTCCGGTGTCCTTGAGGCGAATTCGGCCGACGGCACCGCGCAGTACATGGAGACGCTGCGCACCTTGTACCTGTACATGGAGGCCGCCTCGATGCGCGGCACCGTGCCGGGCAGCCAGGCGGGCGTCGCCGACATGTTCAACTTCGGCCAGGACCACCAGAACTGGACGCCGTCCGCGACCTGGCTGTGGAATCTGCGCACCCAGATCTCCGCGAACACCAGCAGCGGCAACTTCGCGCTGAACATCCCGATCTTCAACCTCTACCAGAACAACCTGGCCGCCATCGAGGCGTGGACCAAGCAGCAGATGGGCGGCACACCGGGCGCCTGCGTCCCCGAGGTCATGCGGTTCAACGGCAACGGCGGCGACCCCGGCAACGGCGCCAACGCGGCGTGCAGCCAGCCGGGCAGCCCCAACTGGAACGCCCTGAACATCACCTCGGGCGCCGAGATCAGCCTGTTCATCTGGCAGCAGTACCTGGCCACCGGCGACATCAACTTCCTGCGCACGTACTACCCGTTGCTGAAGTCGTCGGCGACCTTCCTGCTCAACTACCAGAAGGTCGGCTCGGACGGGAAGCTGCACGCGGTCGCCAACGCGCACGAGACGCAGTGGGCGGTGCAGGACCCGACGACCGACCTGGCCGCGGACGCCGCGCTCTTCCCCGTGGTGATCAAGGCGGCGCAGCTCCTCAACACCGGGGACACCGCGCTAATCTCGCAACTGACCACCGCGCAGGGCCAGATACCGGCGTGGGCGCGTACCGACTACGGCCGTACGCAGGTGCTGCCGCCGTCGGCGGACGCGTCGAACAACGACATCATCGCGTACTCGTACCAGCCGACCGCGCAGATCAGGAACAGCGAGAACATCGACCTGGAGCCGGTGTGGCCGTACAACCTGGTCACCGACGACCCGGGGTCGCTGCGGGACCTGGCGGTGCGCTCGTACAACCACCGGGCGGTGACCGGGGGCAACGACTGGAGCATGGACGCGATCGACGCGGCCAGGCTCGGGCTGGCCAGTGAGGTCGCGGCGAGGCTGACGTCGATCACCCAGAGCCACCAGGTGTACATCAACGGGCTGGCCGACCTCGGCAACACCGTCGGCACGGAGGCGTACATCGAGCAGGCGTCCGGTGTCGCGACCGCGCTGAACGAGGCGCTGGTGCAGGACTACGACGGGCTGCTGCGGATCGCCCCGGCCTGGCCGGCCGGCTGGGACGCGGCGGGCACGGTCTCGGTGCAGGGCAACACCAAGGTGGACGTGCAGGTCCAGAACGGCACCCCGGTCACGGTCGCCATCCAGGCCGGGTCGTCGCAGACCATGCGCGTGCGCAACCCCTGGCCGGGTCAGTCGGTGCAGGTGGTGAACGGTTCGAGCAACGCCGTCGTGGTCGCGCCGACCACCGCGGGCACCTTCAATGTGCCGGTCGCCTCGGGGCAGTCGTACCTCGTCGAGCCGGTGGCCGCGCCGACCACGGCGCTGCCCTACGCGCAGGTCTCCGGCTCCCCCGCCACCGCCGCCAAGCACCTGGGCAATGTGCAGATCGGTCTGGACGGCGGCGGCACCGCGCCCGGCGGCGGCACGGTGGTCTCGCTGCGCGCGCACGCCAACGGCCAGTACGTGACGGCGGACAACGCGGGCGCGGCGCCGCTGATCGCCAACCGTACGGCCATCGGGCCCTGGGAGCAGTTCGACGAGATCGACCAGGGCGGCGGTTGGATCGCGCTGCGCGCGCACGCCAACAACAAGTACGTGACGGCCGACAACGCGGGCGCCGCCCCGCTGCTCGCCAAGGTCAACGCGGTCGGCACCTGGGAGCAGTTCCAGCTCGTGCGCAACGGCGACGGGAGCGTCAGCCTGCGGGCGCGGGTCAACAACCAGTACGTGACGGCCGAGAACGGGGGCGCGGCGGCGCTGATCGCGAATCGGGCGGCCATCGGGCAGTGGGAGGAGTTCGATCTGATCCAGAGTTGACTGCTTTTCCTCCGTCGGCCCCCTGTTCCGTCCCGCGGTACCCGTACAGCGACGGCTGATTGTCCGGGCACCGCTGGACCGGGACGGGGGGGTCGAGCCGGTGGAAGGTGCCGGTCGGGGTGTGCCGGAGGGCGCGGTCCTGGGTCACAACGGAGCCGAACGGGGCTACGGGCGCGGCACGTTGCGCAGATTGGAGCGCGCGAGCTGCACCATCTTGCCGACGCCGCCGTCCAGTACGACCTTGCCCACCGACAGCGCGAAGCCGCCGATCTGCTCGCCGGTGATCTTCGGCGGGATGGACAGGGCGTGCGGGTCGGTCACGACGTCGACCAGGGCGGGCCCCTTGTGCCGGAAGGCGCCGCGCAGCGCGTCCCGCAGGTCCTTGGGCTTCTCGACCCGGACGCCGTAGGCCCCGGCGGCGTTGGCGATGGCCGCGAAGTCCGGGTTGTGGTTGGTGGTGCCGTACGCGGGCAGGCCCTCGACCATCATCTCCAGCTCGACCATGCCGAGCGAGGAGTTGTTGAACAGCACGACCTTGACGGGGAGTTCGTACTGGACGAGCGTCAGGAAGTCGCCCATCAGCATGGTGAAGCCGCCGTCGCCCGACATCGACACCACCTGCCTGCGGCGGTCGAGGAACTGCGCGCCGATCGCCTGCGGCAGCGCGTTCGCCATCGAGCCGTGCGTGAAGGAGCCGATGACGCGGCGCTTGCCGTTGGGCGTCAGATAACGCGCCGCCCACACATTGCACATGCCGGTGTCGACGGTGAACACCGCGTCGTCCGCGGCCTCTTCGTCGAGCACGGACGCCACGTACTCCGGGTGGATCGGCACGTGCTTGTCGACCTTGCGGGTGTACGCCTTCACGACGCCTTCCAGCGCGTCGCTGTGCTTCTTCAGCATCCGGTTGAGGAATTTGCGGTCGGACTTCTCCCGCACCTTCGGCGTCAGGCAGCGCAGCGTCTCGCCGACGTCGCCCCACACCGCCAGGTCCAGCTTCGAGCGGCGCCCGAGGTGCTCGGGCCGCACGTCGACCTGCACGATCGTCACGTCGTCCGGCAGGAAGGCGTTGTACGGGAAGTCGGTGCCGAGCAGGATCAGCAGGTCGCACTCGTGCATCGCCTCGTACGCGGCGCCGTAGCCGAGCAGACCGCTCATGCCGACGTCGTACGGATTGTCGTACTGGATCCACTCCTTGCCGCGCAGGGCGTGGCCGACCGGGGCCTTGACGCGTTCGGCGAAGGCCATCACCTCGTCGTGCGAGCCCGCGGTGCCGCTGCCGCAGAACAGGGCGACCTTGTTGGCGCCGTTGACGAGCCGGGCGAAGACGTCGAGTTCCGCGTCGCCGGGGCGGACGGTGGGGCGGCGGGTGACCAGGGCGTGCTCGATGCTGCGCTGCGGCGCGGTCTGGGCGGCGATGTCGCCCGGCAGGCTGATGACGCTGACGCCGCCGCGGCCCACCGCGTGCTGGATGGCGGTCTGGAGGACCCGCGGCATCTGCGCCGGGTTGGAGATCAGCTCGCTGTAGTGGCTGCACTCGCGGAAGAGCTGGTCGGGGTGGGTCTCCTGGAAGTAGCCGGTGCCGATCTCGCTGCTGGGGATGTGCGAGGCGAGCGCCAGCACCGGGGCCATCGAGCGGTGCGCGTCGTACAGGCCGTTGATCAGGTGCAGATTGCCGGGGCCGCAGGAACCCGCGCAGGCCGCGAGCTTGCCGGTGAGCTGGGCCTCCGCGCCCGCCGCGAAGGCCGCGACCTCCTCGTGGCGTACGTGCACCCATTCGATGGAACGGTTGCGGCGTACGGCGTCCACGACGGGGTTGAGGCTGTCGCCCACCACCCCGTACACGCGCTGTACGCCCGCGCGCACCAGCACGTCGATGAACTGCTCGGCCACGGTCTGCTTCGCCATCGGGCCCACCTGTCCTCGTCGGTGACTCCTCTCATCTCACCGGGAAGTGGGTGGCCCCGCATCCGGGAGCGCCGGGGCGCGCCCGGTCACGCGTCCCAGACGGTCACCGCCGTCCGGTCGTCGGCGTAGCCCTTGACGCGGGTCTGGGCGTCGGCCAGATACGCGGCCATGCCGGGCGGTCCCGCGCCCCAGCGGCCTGCCAGGTGGACGGCCAGCGCGGGCTCGCCGCGCAGCGGTTCCGCGAGGCCGCCGCTGCACATCACCAGCGCGTCGCCGGGCTGCGCGACGGTGGCCCGGAAGCGGAACGGCGCCGCCGTCTCGTCCGGCGCCAGGTCCAGGTCCTGCCAGGTGTCGTCCCTGATCCGGAACAGTCCGCCGTCGCCGACGCCGAAGAACAGCCGGGTCCGGCACTCCGGGTCCGCGGGCAGCAGCAGACAGCGCAGCGAGGCGGTGTACGTGCCCTCGTCCAGGCCCAGGTCCTCGCCGCGGGCCCGCAGGCGTCCGTAGCAACGGTCGGTCAGCCGGTGCAGGCCCGACTTGAGCGAGCCTCTGCGGGCCGCGCGCAGGTCGTCAGAGAGCCGGTTCCTGCTCCGGCCGACCGCGCCCGCGATCCACCGCACCGCGTCCTGCGCCGCCTTGTGCGCGTCGTCCGCCGCGCGGGCGCCGCTGGCCATCGCGACCAGCAGCAGCGCCTCGTCGCCGCTGCCGAAGCGGGCCGTGAGCAGGGCGTCCCTGCGGGGCTGGCCCCGGTACCGCGCCGAGTCGCCGCGCAGCGACACCGTCCGGACCGTCATGCGGCCGTACCGCGCGCCGTCCAGCACCGTGTCCGCCACCAGGGCGCCGAGGTCGTCCGGTTCCGCCTCCGGCCACGCGGTCGGCTCCGCCGCGTACGTCGGCGGTCCCCCGCCCACCACCTCCGGCTCCGCGACCTCGTCGCGCGCCCCCACCGCCGCCACCCACCCGGGCGGCAGCTCCGGCGCCCACCGCACCTCCCCTTCCACGAACGCCGTCTCCCGCCCCCACCCCGCCGCCGACCCGGCCGCCTTCCCTGCGCCCTCGGTCGCCCCGGTCCCGGCGTCGGCACCGTCCCGCTCCCCCGCCTGCCCCTTCCGCCCGCCGACCGGCACGCCGACGACCGCGGGCCCCGCCCACGGACGGCGGGGCTCGACCGAAGCGGACGGCTGCGGGGGATTGGGCTGATCGGGCCCCGGTACGTCGGACTCGCCCGGCACCGCCGGGACAGACTCGGCGTCAGCCGCCTGCGAAGGGCGTGACGGATCGGGTTCCGGCTCGACCGGTTCGGCCTCGGCCGCAGGCGTCTCCGGAGAAGGACCCGGCTGGGCCGGTGCCTCCGGAGAAGGACCCGGCTGATCGTTCTGCGCTGCGGTCGGCACACCCACGGCAGTCGGACCCACCCAGGGAAGGCGGGGCTCGGCCGGGGCGGACTGCTGCGGGGGGCTCGGCTGATCGGGCTCCGGTACGGCGGGCGGCGGGGCCGCCCAGGAGCGATCGACCTCCGCCCCGGGCGGGACAGCCCAGGGAGAGCCGGGCTCCGGGGAGGCGGTGGGGGCCTCCCGGTCGGCCGGGACAGGCGCGGCGTCAGCCGCCTGCGGGGAGGGACCCGACTGGGCGGACTCCGCCTCGGTCGGGGGGACCCACGGGCGGCGGGGCTCGGGCGGGGCGGACGGCTGCGGGGGAATGGGCTGGGCGGGCTCGTCCGGTGTCGCAGGGGCGGGTGGTTGGGCCGCCGAAGGGGAACGACCGGGGGCAGGTCCGGGCGGGGCGGTCTGCGGGCTCGGGGGTGCGCTCGGCGTGGTCGGGGCGGGCGGCCAGGGGTAGTTGGGGTCCGCCGCGCCGGTCGGGGCGGTAAGCGGGCGGTGGGGCTCGGCCTCGGGGCGGTCCGGCTCGGGGGTGGCCCAGGAGTTGTCGGAGGGGGGCGGCTCGGGCGCGGGGCGGCGGGCTGCCAGGAGTTGGTCGAGCGCCGAGTCGTTCGGCGACGGCGGTCCGGAATCGTCCGGCTCGGCCGGTGCCGGTTCGGCCGGTGCCGGTTCGGCCGTCTCGGGGGTCGGGGCCTGCCAGGCGGTGCGGGGCCAGAGGGCAGGCTCGTCCGGGGAAGCGGGCGGGGGGTCCTCGACGGCGAAGGTCGGGGTGGCCGACCACGCGTCCCACGAGGCTCCGGGCGTATCGCCCTCCGGCGCCTCCGGCTCTTCGGCGACGGGCTCCGGCGCCGGTGCCGGCTCGGGGGCGGCCGAAGGTGAGCGGGTCCACCAGGAGTCGGACGCGGGGCGCGGCGCCTCGCGGGGCTCCGGGGCGGGGGCCGACGGCTCGGGGCGTTCCGCGAAGGTGGGAGCGGACGACCAGGCGTCCCAAGGGCGTTGCTCCGGCCGAGGCGGCGGAGTGGGCTCGGGCGCGGCGGCCTCCGGAGTCTCTTCCGGTGGCGGCGGCGCCGTGCCGAAGGTCGGCTCGGCCGACCAGGCGTCCCACGCGGGAGCGTCATCGACCGGCGGCGCGTCCGGCGCGGCGATCGACGGCTTGGCGGGTGGTTCGGCCGAGGACTCGACCGGCGGCTCGGCCGGCCGCTCGGCTGGCACCACGTCGGCCGGCACCACGTCGACCGGCACCACGTCGACCGGCACCACGTCGACCGGCACCTCGGGCGACGCGTCCTGCTGAGCCGGAATCGACACCGAAGCGGGCTCCGGAGCCGAGACCGGCACCGTGGTCGGGACCGGCGCCGGAGGCGCACCCGGTGTGCGCGGCGGCCCCGGCCAGGAAGGGGGCGGAGGCGGCGGAGTGGGCCGACGCAGTCGCAACGTGTCGGCGGCCGGCGTCGGCGGCGGAGGCGCCACCGCGTCCAGCGCCGTATCGAAGTGCGCGTCGACGGAATCCGGCGTGGCGGACGGCGTGGCCGCGTCGTCGTCGTACAACTGACGCCACCAGTCGTCCTCTTGGCTGCTGTGGGAGTCCCCCTGCTGGCTCATGCCCTTATTGTCCACCGCACGGGCCGCCGGGAAACGTGGAACCGCCGGGCCGGCCCCGCCCCCACAGCAGGGCCGCCCGGCGGAGTCGCCGTCCCCGGCCGGGACCTCGGGAAAGATCCTCCGGGGACCGCACCGAGACCTTCGGACGCGTCCGGAGACTTCTTGCGGGGGCTGCCACGGACACCGTCCCCGGCGCCCTCCGTCCCGACTCCCGCGAAGCCACCGGAAAGCTCCCCGTGAAGCTCTCCGTCAAGCTCTCCGCAAAGCTCGGTGTCGATCACACTGGCAGAGCGGACCTGCGGGAGTACAAGATGACCAAGGCGGGAAACCGCCGTGGCTCATTTCCGCCACCGTCACCATCACCGCAGGGAGGGGGCTCCGTGCTCGGCGCCATCGGTCTGGACGAAGTGCAGGAATCGGCCTACCGGGCGCTGGTCGGCCTGGGCGCGGCCGAGGTCGGCGACCTGTCGCACCGCCTCGGGCTGAACGAGGAGGACGCGGGCCGCATCCTGCGCAGGCTGGAGGGGCACGGGCTGGTCGCGCAGTCGTCGGCGCGGCCCGGCCGCTGGGTCGCCGCGCCACCGGCCGTGGCGCTGTCGGCGCTGCTGACCCGGCAGCGGCACGAGTTGGAGCAGGCGGAGCTGGCCGCCGCCGTCCTGGCCGCCGAGTTCCGCGCGGAGGCGACGGAACCGGCCGTGCACGACCTGGTCGAGGTGGTCACCGGCGCCAACGCGGTGGCGCAGCGCTTCCTGCAACTCCAGTTCGGCGCGGAGAGCGAGGTCTGCGCCCTGGTCACCGACCGCCCGGTGGCCATCACCGGGACGGAGAACGACGCCGAGCAGGAGGCGTCCCGACGCGGCGTCACGTACCGCGTGGTGCTGGAACGTTCCGTCGTGACGAGCCCGAGCGGTTTCACGGAGGTGTCCGCCGCGCTCGGCAGGAACGAACAGGTGCGGGTGGTGGACCGGGTGCCGACCAAACTGGTGGTGGCCGACCGGTCGTTGGCGATGGTGCCGCTGACCCGCCGCCTCGCCCAGCCCGCCGCGCTGGTCGTGCACGCCAGCGGGCTGCTGGAGTCGCTGATGGGGCTGTTCGAGGGAGTGTGGCGGCAGGGGATGCCGCTGAGCCTGGACGGGACGGGCACCGTGGCCGAGGAGTCCCCCGAAGCGCCGGACAGCACCGACCTGCGCATCCTCTCGCTGCTGCTGGCCGGTCTGACGGACGCCTCGGCGGCCAAGCAGCTCGACCTCGGGCTGCGCACCGTGCAGCGCCGGGTCAAACGGCTGATGGAGATCGCCGAGGTCACCACCCGCCTCCAGCTCGGCTGGCACGCCTACGAACGCGGCTGGGTGGCGCGCGGCGACACGGACGTATGAGCGCGGGGCCGTACGCGGCGGCCGGTGACCGGTGGCCGGGCCGACGGTCCCGCCGGTCCCGCCGGAAGGGTGAGCGCGCCACCGGACGGTTGACGGCGCGGCGGACCGACGACGTCCCCACGGCGTACGGACGGCGTACGAGCGGCGTACGCGAGTGGTCCTGCGGGTCTCGGACAGGTCTCGCCTTGCGCCCCGAGGGTGATCCGCCCGGCGGACGGGCGCTTCATCGGGCAGGGTGGGCTCATGGGGACCGCACAGGTGTGCCTGATCGGCGCGGTGATGCTGCTCGGACTCGTCGGTGTGCTGGCCCCCGGCGTGCCGGGGACGCTGCTCTGCTGGGCCGCCGTCATGTGGTGGGCGACGCAGGAGCACACGAGCCTGACCTGGGGCGTACTGGCCGGGGCGACCGGTCTGCTGGCCGTCGTCCAGGTGGTGGTGTGGCTGCTCCCGGCGCGCCGGATCCGCGATTCGGGCATCACCTGGCACACCGTGCTGGTCGCGGGCTCCTTCGCCATCGCCGGTTTCTTCCTGATCCCGGTGGTGGGCGCGGTCCTCGGCTTCGTCGGCACGATCTACGCGACCGAGCGCGTACGCCTCGGCGGCCACCGCGCCGCCTGGACCGCGACCCGCACCGCGATGCGCGCGGTGGGCGGCTCCGTCCTGGTCGAACTCCTGGCGTGCCTCGTCGTGGCGGGCGCGTGGCTGGGCGCGGTGATCGCGGGCTGACCGGCACCCGGCCCCGCGCTCAGGGGGAGACGTACGGGGTGTGCGGTCGTACGGACATACGTATGGCCGTACGACCGCGCGTCCCCACTCGGCCTAGGTCCTGGATAGGTCAAAGGTCCAATGGCCCGGTGTGCTCACCCGTGTGAGGGTGAGGGCATGGCGATCAAGACACCCAGGACAGCGCTGACCGAGGCCGAGCTGCGCTATCTGCGCACGCAGCGCCTCGGGCGGCTGGCGACCGTGGACGCGCAGGGCCGTCCGCAGGCCAATCCGGTCGGCTACTTCCTGCGCCCGGACGGCACGGTCGACATCGGCGGCTACACGATGGGCGCCACGAAGAAGTGGCGCAATGTGGCGGCGAACCACTACGTGTCGCTGGTCGTGGACGACATCGCGGGCACCGACCCGTGGACGGTGCGCGGGGTCGAGATCCGCGGCACCGCCGAGCAGGTCGTGGGCCCGCACGACCTCGGCGCGCAGATGAGCGACGAGTTGATCCGGATCCACCCGTACTCGATCATCGGCTGGGGCCTGGAGGACTGACCCCGCGCGCCGGACCTCGCCGGGCGTCGCTCGCACCACCGTCGCCCGGCCCGCACAAGGCGCACACACGGCACACCCGTCTCACCTGCCGAACCGACACGGAGAGCGCTCTCACGCCCCGCCGGGGGACCCGTTACGCTGTGCGCGTACCGGCCCCCGGTTTTCTGTTATTTCCGCGTGAAGGAGACGTCCCTTGTCCGACCCGAGCTTCGCGCCGCGTCCTACGCTGGAGGCCGTCGCCGCGCGGGCCGGGGTGTCGCGTGCCACCGCCTCGCGGGTGGTCAACGGCAGCGAAGGGGTACGGGCGCCGCTGGTGGAGCGGGTCCGCAAGGCCGTGGACGAGCTGGGGTATGTGCCCAATCAGGCGGCCCGCACGTTGGTGACGCGGCGCAATGACGCCATCGCGGTGGTGGTCGCCGAGCCGGAGACGCGGTTCTTCACCGACCCGTTCTTCGCGCAGCAGGTGCGCGGGATCAGCAAGGAACTCACCGCGCGGGACAACCAGTTGGTGCTGCTGTTGACCGAAGGGGCCGCCGATTACGAGCGGGTCGGCCGTTATCTGGCGGGCGGACACGTCGACGGCGCGCTGATCTTCTCGCTGCACACCGACGACTCGCTGCCCGTGCTGGCCCGCAGGGCCGGAGTGCCCACGGTGATCGGCGGGCGGCCCGGCTGGACCGACTTCGACAGCGACCACGGCACGTTGTACGTGGACTGCGACAACCGGGGCGGCGCACGGGACGCGGTACGGCACCTGCTGAGGATCGGCCGCCGCCGGATCGCCCACATCGCGGGGCCACTTGACCAGACGGCGTCGGTGGACCGGCTGGACGGGTTCCGTGACGTGCTGCCGGAGACCGACCCGCGGATGATCGCCGAGGGCGACTTCACCCCGGAAGGCGGCGCCCGCGCCATGGCCGAACTCCTCCAGCGCTGCCCCGACCTGGACGCCGTCTTCGCCGCCTCCGACGTCATGGCCTCCGGCGCCCTGCGCGTCCTGCGCACCTCAGGACACCGCGTCCCCGACGACATCGCCGTCGTCGGCTTCGACGACATGGTCTCCGTCGCCGAATGGACCGACCCGCCCCTGACCACCGTCCGCCAGGACATCGAGGAAATGGGCCGCCTCATGGCCCGCCTCCTCCTGCGCGCGGTGGCGCCGCCGACGGGCCCGCAGAGCGTTCCCGCCCTGTCCTCCATCGTCACGCCGACGCACCTCGTGGTCCGCGCCTCCGCCTGAGCGCCGAATCCCGGCCCGAGCACCACACTTCCCCCTGAGCGCCGCACCGCGCCCGTCCGAGGGCACTCGGCACCGCCCGACTCCGCCTGACATACCGTCACTTCATCGGATCGAACCCACGCGCGAACACCGGTCCCCCACCTGTGGGTTGGGAACGTCGGGCGAAGGGAAGGTCACGAACAGGTAGCGAAGGTGAGGGCACGGTGAAGGCCGTGCCGGAGGCGAGGAGGTCCGACATGGCATACAGCGTGATTCTCGGCGTCGTGATCGTCGTGCTCGTGGTCGCCTGTGTCGTCGGCTCGTTCTGGAGTGCGGGCAGCCCGATCGCGGTGCGGCGCCGCCACCAGCAGGGTCCTGGCGGCGGCGCCGGATAGGGTCCGCACCCGTACGGTCGGCCGTACGGGACCGGGTTCAGGACCGGCGGCGGTGGCCGCCGCCCCCGCCGCGCTTGCGCTCGTACATCTCCCGGCCCGCCGCGGTCCGTTGCTTCCACTCGCGCCGCATCTCGGAGCGCAGCCGCTGGTCGGTGCGTGAGGCGATCCACGCGTTCTCGCGCAGCAGCTTGCGGTAACTCTCCAGACGGCGGTGCTGCAAGGTGCCGTCCTCCAGCGCGGCCAGGACGGCGCAGCCCGGCTCCGACTGGTGCGAGCAGTCCTGGAAGCGGCAGTCGCGGGCCAGTTGCTCGATCTCGGAGAACACCTGGTGGAGCCCGGACTCCGCGTCCCACAGGCCGACCCCGCGCAGCCCCGGCGTGTCGATCAGCACCCCGCCCTGCGGCATCGGCAGCAGGTCACGCGTGGTCGTGGTGTGCCGGCCCTTGCCGTCGGAGTCCCTGGTGGCCTGCACCTCCTGCGCTTCGCGCCCCAACAGGGCGTTGGTGAGCGTGGACTTGCCCGCGCCCGACTGGCCGAGCAGCACCGAGGTGCCGCCCGCCAGCAGCTCCGACAGCGCCTCGATCCCCTCCCCGGTCGTGGCGCTCACCACCAGGACCGGCACTCCGGGCGCCGCCGATTCGGCGTCCTCCAGCAGATAGGTGGTGTCCGGCACGAGGTCCGCCTTGGTCAGCGCGACCACCGGTTGCGCGCCGCTCTCCCAGGCCAGGGAGAGGAAGCGTTCGAGGCGCCCCAGATCGAGGTCGGCCGCCAGCGACACCGCGATCACCGCGTGGTCGATATTGGCCGCGAGCACCTGGCCCTCGGAGCGCTTGGACGACGCCGACCGTACGATCGCGGTCCTGCGCGGCAGCAGCGCCCGTACCGACGGGCCCTTCGGCTGCGCCGGGTCCGGGTCGAACGCCGCCCAGTCCCCGGTGCACGCCACGAGCATCGGATCCGGCGAGTGCACCGGATCGGTGTCGGCGCGGACCGTCAGCAGACCGTCCGCGCCGTCGGGGACGACGACGTCGCACATCCCCCGGTCGACCCGCACGATCCGCGCGGGCACCAGTCCGTCCGCCGCGTACGCCGAGAAGGCGTCGTCCAGCAGCGAGTCCCAGCCGTACGGGACGAGTGAGGACCAAGAGGAGGACGACGACGAGAAGGAAGAAGACGAGAAAGACAAGGGAAACCCTTCCAACAGGGCCCCGGCACCGCGCGTCCGATCGGCGCGGCAGAAGAAGAGAGGTCAGCCGGAGACCACAGAGGTGAACTGAATGAACTTCCGCATCTGGGCAGCGCCCATCACCAAGGCAGTCATCGAGTCACACCTCCTGGCCGTACTCACGAGCCGACAGCGGCGAGCCACTTCCGCGGCTCCCGCTCCAACATCAGGGACCGTAGCCCCTCCCCCACCGCCTCCGCCACCGAATTAACGCCCGCCGCCGCGGGCGGGCTGAGAGCGCCGGAGCAAAGCGGAGGGATCTCCGGTAGTGGTACGGTCGAAGAAGCGGAGTGACCTCCGCTTGTTCTGGTGTCGCACGGGAACGGGATGCTCATGGCTTCCAGCGGGATGACCTCGGACGGGACGACGGCCGGCGGGGCGCGGCGGGCCGGAGGGGCGGGGGCGCTGGCCGGGCGGACGGTGTCGCGCGTCGGGTACGGGGCGATGCAACTGACGGAGCGGGCCGGGCGGGCCGCCGCGGTCGCCGTACTGCGGCGGGCGGTCGAACTCGGGGTGGACCACGTCGATACGGCGCAGTTCTACGGCGACGGCTTCGTCAACGGGGTGATCCGCGAGGCGGTCAGGTCCGAGGACGAGGTGCTGGTCGCCAGCAAGGTGGGGGCCGCACCGGATTCCGGCGGCCCGGTGCACCTGCGACTCGCGCAGAAGCCCGAGGAGTTGCGGGCGGCCGTGGAGGACAATCTCGCGAGCCTCGGCCTCGACCGGATCCCGCTGGTGAATCTGCGCCGCACCGATGTCGGGCCGGGCCTGCGGGCCGAGGGCGACCAGGTGGTCGAACTCGACGACCAGCTCGCGACGATGGTGGCGCTGCGCGACGAGGGCAAGATCGGCGCGATCGGGCTGAGCAGCGTGAGCCTGGACAATCTGCGCCGGGCGATCCCGGCGGGCATCGCGTGCGTGCAGAACGCGTACAGCCTCGTGGCGCGCGACGACGAGGACATGCTGGCCCTCTGCACCGCGCAGGACATCGCGTGGGTGCCGTACTTCCCGCTCGGCAGCGCCTTCCCCGGCCTGCCGAAGGTGACCGACGAACCGGCGGTGATCGCCGCGGCGCGGGCGCTGGGCGCCACCCCCTCCCAGATCGGCCTGGCCTGGCTGCTGCACCACGCGCCGAACGTCCACCTCATCCCGGGCACGTCGAACACCGCCCACCTCGAAGCGAACGTGGCCGCGGGCGCGCTCACGCTCGACGCCGCGACCCTCGCCGCGCTGGACGCCGTCCCGACCCGGCCGAACGACGCCCCGCTCACGTAACGCGGGGCGCGCGGCCGGACCCCCTCAGCGCGCCCCGAGGCTGGAGCCGCGCACGACCAGCTCCGGCTGGAGGACGACCTGGCGGTGCTCGTGGCCCTCGGGGTCCGCCGTCTCCTCCAGCAGCATCTCGGCGGCGAGCCGCCCCATCGCGACGGCGGGCTGCCGGACCGAGGTCAGCGGTACGGCCGCGGCGGCGGCGAATTCGATGTCGTCGTAACCGACGATGGCCATCTCCTCGGGGACCGCGATCCTGGCGGCGAAGACCGCCTGGAGGACCCCGAGGGCCAGCAGGTCGTTGGCGCAGAAGACGGCGGTGGGCCGGGGCGCCAGGCCGAGCAGCCGGGCTCCGGCGTCGCGGCCCGCCGAGACGTCCAGCCGCTCGGCGGACACCTCGGTCAGCGATTCGGGCGGCAGTCCGGCCTCGGCCAGCGCGGCGAGCGCCCCGGCGCGGCGGTCGCGGACCTGCGGGAGTTCGGGCGGGCCGCCGACGTAGACGATCGAGCGGTGTCCCGCGGCGATCAGGTGCTGGGCGGCGAGGCGTCCGCCGACGACGTCGTCCACCGAGACCGAGCAGACGGCGACGTCGGCGGAGACCCGGTCGACCAGGACGTACGGAATGCCCTGGCTGCGCAGCGTCTTGAGGCTGTGTCCGGTCGCGTCGGCGGGGGTGACCAGCACGCCGCGCACCCGCTGCTCGGCGAAGAGCGACAGGTACTCGACCTCCTCGCTGGTGCTCTGCGCGCTGTTGCAGACCATGACGCCGAGTCCGGCGGCGCGGGCGGCGCGCTCGGCGCCGCTGGCCACGTCGACGAAGAAGGGGTTGCCCATGTCGAGGACGAGCAGCGCGACGATACGGCTTGCCCCGGCCCGCAGTTGGCGGGCGGACTCACTCCGTATGTAGCCGAGGCGGCTGATGACCGACTGCACCCGGGTCCTGGTCTCCTCGGACACCAGGTCCGGGCGGTTGATCACATTGGAGACGGTCCCGACCGAGACACCCGCCTGCCGTGCCACGTCCTTGATCCCAACCATGGGCTCCACTGCTCCGTCCCGCCCGCCGCAGGCAGGGCTCCTCGTAACGCTCATCCGGCGTCGGCGCGACGTGCTCGACGTTCACCCGGAATCAACGCATTGAACTTATTCAAGCACAGTGCGTGCTGGTTGATCCGGCACGAACTGAATCGTTCCAACCTCTCATGTTCACGGAAGGTGGAACACCTCGGTGAGCGGGACCATCGCCGCGTCGGGCGCGGCGCCGTCCAACTCCTCGAAGAAGCCCGCCATTTCCGCCTGCCAGCGGGCGTTCACCTCCGTACCGTCCATGGCGGCGCGCGCCCGCTCGAAGTCCTCGGTCTCCAGATAGCCGACGAGCAGGCCGTCCTCGCGCAGGAACAGCGAGTAGTTGTGCCAGCCGGCGGCGGACAGCGCCTCACGCATGCGCGGCCAGACGTCCGCGTGCCTGGCACGGTACTCGTCCAGCCGTTCCTGACGGACCTTCAACACAAAGCAGACGCGCCGCACTTGAGGATTTCCTTCCGCACACCGCCGGCCCGGACCCACAGGGCCGGCGGTCCAACTGCCTTACTGGATGGTGCCGTCGGCTCAGAAGTTGAACTGGCCGATGTTCGCCTTGTCGAAGACGGTCGGCTTGCCGAGGACGATGACGCTGTCCTTGCCGACGGTGAAGGTGCCCATGTCGCCCGCGGTGAAGGTCTCGCCCTCGGCGCCGGTGATCTGGCCGGAGGCCAGCGCGACGGCGGTGTAGCCCGCGAGCGCGCCGAGCTTGGCCGGGTCCCACAGCTCAAAGGACTGCACGGTGCCGTTGTTGACGTACGCGCGCATGTCGTTGGGCGTGCCCAGGCCGGTGAGCTGGACCTTCCCCTTGTACTTGGAACCGCTCAGGTACTGCGCCGCGGCCTTGATGCCGACCGTGGTCGGGGAGATGATCCCCTTCAGGTTCGGGTACTGCTGGAGCAGGCCCTGGGTCTGCTGGAACGACGCCTGCGCGTCGTCGTTGCCGTAGGCGACCTTGACGAGCTGGATGTCCTTGTACTCCGGCTTCTTCAGCTCGTCCTTCATGAAGTCGATCCAGGTGTTCTGGTTGGTGGCCGTCTGGGCCGCCGACAGGATCGCGATCTGGCCCTTGTTGTTGATCTGCTTGGCCATCAACTGGACCTCGGTACGGCCCAGGTCCTCCGCGCTGGCCTGCGAGACGAACGCGTCACGGCAGTTGGTGTTGGTGTCCGAGTCGTACGTGACGACCTTGACGCCGTTCTTGCGGGCCTGGTTCAGCGCGGTGCACAGCGCGCCGGGGTCCTGCGCGGACACCGCGATGGCGCTGACCTGCTGCTGCGTCAGGGTGTTGACGTAGCTGACCTGGCCCGCGGTGTCGGTGCCGCTGCTGGTGCCGACCTCCTTGTACTTCTCGCCGAGCGCCTCGACGGCCTTCTTGCCGCCGTTGTCGGAGATGGTGAAGTACGGGTTGTTCACCTGCTTGGGCAGGTAGGCGATGGTCAGGCCCTTCTTGACGGGCGCGTTCGGGTCGGCGGAGGCCGACGCCTTCGTACCGGATCCGGCGGAGGCCGATTCCGAGTCCGAGCTGGACTTCTTGGTGGTGCCGCCACAGGCAGCGGCGCTGAGCGCGACGACGGCGACAACGGCGACCGCGGCCGCGGCGCGACGGGCGGGGGCGGTTCTGTACGACATGCGGGTGTCCTTTCGATGCCGCACTCGCGGCAGGTGACGACCAGGTGAGGGTGTTCGGACGACGTGCGTGGTGCGGGGGGTCAGGTGGCGGCCAGTGCGGCCGGTGGTGGCGCGTCGGCGGTTCTGCGCCGGGCTCGCGCCCTGCCCACCTGCCGGGCCACCCGCGGTGCCAGTACCGAGATCACCAGCAGGACTCCGGTGATCAGGATCTGGGACTGCGCGGAGACGTTGATCAGACTCATCACGTTCTGGAGCGCGCCGAGCAGGAACACTCCGGCGATCGCGCCGCCCAGCGTGCCCTTGCCGCCGTCGAAGTCGATGCCGCCGAGCAGCACACCGGCGATGACGGACAGTTCGAGGCCGGTGGCGTTGTCGTAGCGGGCGCTGGCGTAGTGCAGGGCCCAGAAGACGCCGGTGAGCGCGGAGATCGTGCCGGTGGCGACGAACATCGACAGCTTCAGCCGCTTGGTGCGGATGCCCGCGAAGCGCGCGGCCTCCTGCGAGGCGCCGACCGCGAACAGCGAGCGGCCGACCGGGGTGGCGTGCAGGACGACGACCGCGATGACCAGCAGGACGGCCCACGGGATGGCGGCCTGCGGGATGAAGGTGCCGCCGATCCGCGCGGAGCCGAAGTCCAGGTACTGCTGCGGGAAGTCGGTCACCGAGTTGGAGCCGAGCACGATCTGCGCGATGCCGCGGTAGGCGGCCAGGGTGCCGATGGTGACGGCCAGCGAGGGCAGTCCGAGCCGGGTCACCAGCAGGCCGTTGACCAGGCCGCAGACCACGCCGAGCAGGATGCACAGCGGGATGATCATCTCGATGGCCATGCCGTCGTTCCACAGCTTGCCCATGACGGCGCCGGACAGGCCCGCGGTGGAGCCGACCGACAGGTCGATCTCGCCGGAGATCACCAGCATCGTCATCGGCAGCGCGATGAGCGCGATCGGCAGGGTGTTGCCGATCAGGAACGACAGATTCAGCGCGTTGCCGAAGTTGTCGACCAGGGAGAAGGAGCAGAGCAGCAGGACGACGAGCAGGGCTCCGACGACGGTGTCCCAGCGGAACGCGTCCCGCGCCCAACCGGTCGCCGTACGGCCCGCGGTGGCGGGCTTCGCGCTCGCGGACGGCTTCGTACCGGCGGACGGGTTCGTACCGGCGGGCGGCTTCGTACCGGCGGACGGCTTCGCGGCCTTCGCCGGACCGGTGGATTTCGTTGGCTCAGGCATGAGTTGTCGCACTCCTTGTCTGTGCGGCCCGCTTACGGAGCACCGCCGCGACCCGCAGCGCGACCACCCGGTCGACGGCGATGGCCAGCAGCAGGAGGACGCCGTCGATGGCCTGCACCCATACGGAGCTGACGCCGATCGAGGGGAGCACGCTGTTGATCGAGGTCAGCAGCAGGGCGCCGAGCGCGGCGCCGTACAGGCTGCCGGAGCCGCCGGTGAAGGCGACGCCGCCGACCACCACGGCGCTGACGACGGTGAGTTCGTAGCCGCTGCCGGTGCCGGAGTCGACATTGCCGAAGCGGGCGAGGTAGAGAGCGCCCGCCAGGCCCGCGAGGGCGCCACAGACGATGTAGGCGGTGAGGATGCGCTTGCGGACCGGCACACCGGCCAGCCGCGCGGCCTCCGGGCTCGAACCGAGCGCGTACAGGTCGCGTCCGCTGCGGTAACTGCGCAGGTAGTACGCGGCGATGATCAGCACGACCGCGGTGAGCAGCGCGAGATACGGGACGGCGCCGAGGCCGTCGTGTCCGAAGCTGCCGAAGCCCGACGGGAGGTCGGCGGCGGTGATCTGCTTGGAGCCGAACCAGATCGAGTCCAGGCCGCGGATGATGTAGAGCGTGCCGAGGGTGACGACCAGCGCGGGCACCTGGCCGAGGCTGACCAACAGGCCGTTGACGATGCCGAATCCGGCGCCGAGGGCGACCGCGATCAGGATGGCGACCAGCGGATTGCCGCCGCCGCGCAGGAACTCGCCCGCGGCGAAGGCGGTGATGCCCAGCGTGGAGCCGACCGACAGGTCGACGTTCCGGGTGATCACCACCATGGCCTGGCCGACCGCGACGAGCACCAGGATGGTCGCGTTGAGCAGCAGGTCCTTGATGCCCTGCTGGGACAGGAAGGCGCTGTTGTCGAGCTGGGTGGCCAGCAGCATCAGCACCAGGACGACGAGGATGGCCAGTTCCCTGACCTTCAGCACCCGGTCGAGGAGGCCGCCGGTGGAGGCCGTGTCCGGCGGCGCGGCCGACGCCGGTTTGGCGGTCATGGTCATGCCGCGTTCCTTCCGCGGCCGGTGGCCGCTGCCATGACGGATTCCTCGGTGGCGTCCGCGCGCGGGATGTCGGCGGCCAGCCGGCCCTCGTGCATCACCAGGACACGGTCGGCCATGCCGAGGATCTCCGGGAGGTCGGAGGAGATCATCAGGACGGCGAGGCCGTCGGCGGCGAGCTGCGAGAGCAGCCGGTGCACCTCGGCCTTGGTGCCGACGTCGATGCCGCGGGTGGGCTCGTCGACGATCAGCACCCGGGGGTCGGTGGCCAGCCACTTGGCCAGCACCACCTTCTGCTGGTTGCCGCCGGACAGCGTGCCGACGACATCGGCGAGCCGGGCGTACTTCACCTGGAGGCGCATGGCCCAGTCGACGGCGCGGCTGCGCTCGGCGCCGCGGTCCATCAGGCCCGCGCGGGTGGTGGCCTTGAAGCCGGTGAGATTGATGTTGCGCTCGATGGACATCTCCATGACCAGGCCCTGTTCGCGGCGGTCCTCGGGTACGAGGGCCAGGCCCGCGGCCATGGCGAGGCTGGGGGCGCCGGACTTCAGCGGGCGGCCGTCGACCTCGACCTCGCCCGCGTCCCAGCGGTCCACGCCGAAGACGGCGCGGGCCACCTCGCTGCGCCCGGCGCCGACGAGTCCGGCCAGGCCGACGATCTCGCCGCGCCTGACGTCGAAGGACACGTCGGTGAAGACGCCTTCACGGGTCAGCCTGCGCACGCTCAGCGCGACGTCGCCGACCTTGGCGTCCTGCTTGGGGTAGAGCTCGTCCAGGTCACGGCCGACCATCCGGCGGACCAGGTCGTCCTCGGTGAGGCCGTCGACCGGCTCGCTGGCGATCCAGGCGCCGTCCCGCAGGGTGGTGACCTGCTGGCACAGCGCGAAGACCTCTTCCAGCCGGTGCGAGATGAACAGGACGGCGGCGCCGTCCTCGCGCAGCGCCCTGACGACGCCGAAGAGCCGGGCGACCTCGCTGCCGGTGAGGGCGGCGGTGGGCTCGTCCATGATCAGCACGCGGGCGTCGAAGGAGAGCGCCTTGGCGATCTCGACGAGCTGCTGGTCGGCGATGGACAGGCCGCGGGCGGGCTGGTCGGGGTCGAGGTCGACGCCGAGCCGCTTGAAGAGTTGCTCGGTGGCCTTGTGCACGGCCTTGTGGTCGACCCGGCCGAGCGAGCGGCGCGGCTGGCGGCCGACGAAGATGTTCTCGGCGATGGAGAGGTCGGGGAAGAGCGTGGGCTCCTGGTAGATGACGGCCACACCGGCGTCGCGCGCGTCGGCCGGGCCGTGGAAGACCACCGGCGCGCCGTCGAGCAGTACCGTTCCGGTGTCCGGTCGGTGCACCCCGGCCAGTGCCTTGATCAAGGTCGATTTGCCGGCGCCGTTCTCCCCCGCGAGGGCGTGCGCCTCACCCGCGTACAGCCGCAGTGAGACGTCGCGCAGTGCCCGTACCGCGCCGAAGGACTTGCTCACCCCCTCCAGCGCGAGGACCGGAGTCCGTTCCGGTTCGGGGTCGGTCATTGATGTCTCCTGGATCTCCCGGTCTTGCGCCGCGGGGTGAAATGTTTCAATGGAGTTGCCGGGACGTTAGCCCCGCTTGATCAGGCCGTCAAGAGTCCGTGGAAGCCATTTCGGGAGATCAACCCCCGACGGACGGCCAATCGCGGCTGGAAAGAGACCCTCTAGCAGCGCGTCCGGCTCATGTGACACGATTCAATAACGGCGACCGGCCCGCCATCGGGTTCTCGTCATGACCATTGACATGGCGCAGTGTCGCCTTTAAGGTGAGCCGTCAAATGAAACGATTCACAGAGGTTGCCATGACAGACCTGTCGGCCGTGAAGGCGGCGCTGAAGTCCCAGCGGATCGAGACCCCTTCGTGGGCCTACGGCAACTCGGGCACCCGTTTCAAGGTGTTCAGGCAGGAGGGCGTGCCGCGTAACCCGTACGAAAAGCTGGACGACGCCGCCCAGGTGCACGCGGCCACCGGCGTCGCGCCCATCGTCTCCCTGCACATCCCCTGGGACCTGGTGGACGACTACGCGGCGCTCGGCGCGTACGCGAAGGAGCGCGGCCTGACCCTGGGCGCGATCAACTCCAACGTCTTCCAGGACGACGACTACAAGCTCGGCTCGGTCACCAACGCCGATCCCGCGATCCGCCGCAAGGCCGTCAGCTATCTGCTGGAGTGCGTCGACATCATGGACGCCACCGGCTCGCGCGACCTGAAGCTGTGGTTCTCCGACGGCACCAACTACCCGGGCCAGGACGACATCGTCGCCCGCCAGGACCGGCTCGCCGAGGCCCTGTCCCAGGTGTACGACCGGCTCGGCGACGACCAGCGGATGCTGCTGGAGTACAAGCTCTTCGAGCCCGCCTTCTACACCACGGACGTCCCCGACTGGGGCACCTCCTACGCGCACTGCCTCAAGCTCGGCGACAAGGCGCAGGTCGTCGTGGACACCGGCCACCACGCGCCGGGCACCAACATCGAGTTCATCGTCGCGTTCCTGCTGCGCGAGAAGAAGCTCGGCGGCTTCGACTTCAACTCCCGCTTCTACGCCGACGACGACCTCATGGTCGGCTCCGCCGACCCCTTCCAGCTCTTCCGGATCATGCACGAGGTCGCCAAGAACGGCGGCCTGGAGCAGGAGACCGGCGTCGCCTTCATGCTCGACCAGTGCCACAACATCGAGGCGAAGATCCCCGCGATCATCCGCTCGGTGATGAACGTCCAGGAGGCCACCGCCAAGGCGCTGCTGGTCGACCTCGACGCTCTCGGCGCCGCCCAGCGCGCCGGTGACGTACTGGAGGCCAACGCCGTACTGATGGACGCCTACAACACCGACGTCCGGCCGCTGCTCGCCGAGGTGCGCACCGAACTGGGTCTCGACCCCGACCCGATGGCCGCCTACCGCGGCTCCGGCTGGGCCACCCGCATCACCTCGGAACGCGTCGGCGGCGAACAGGCCGGCTGGGGCGCTTGATTTTTTAAGGCTCGGTTCACCTCCGCTGCGCTTAGTCGCTGTCGACGGTCGATCGTGCTCGGTTGCTCGTTCCTCACAACCTGCGCGCGTTCTCCCTTTCAACAGCGACCGCTCCGCTTCGGTTCACTCGCCGACTCTCCTGACGGCGAGCCCACGCGGCCGACCGGCTCCGCGACGCGCAGTGGAGCCTCCGAGCCGGTCGAGCTCGTCGCACCCGCACCCGTACTCATTCCTCCGAAGGACACCGCATGGCTTCCGCCTCCAGTTCCGACGACAGCACGGTCGGGGCGCTGCTCGGCCGTTCGAACCGGCTCGGATCCGATCCGCGCAACACCAATTACGCGGGCGGCAACACGTCCGCCAAGGGCACCGCGCCCGACCCGGTGACCGGGGCCGACACCGAGCTGATGTGGGTCAAGGGGTCCGGCGGCGACCTCGGTACGCTCACCGGCTCCGGTCTCGCGGTGCTGCGCCTGGACCGGCTGCGCGCCCTCACCGAGGTCTACCCGGGGGTCGAGCGCGAGGACGAGATGGTCGCCGCCTTCGACTACTGCCTGCACGGCAAGGGCGGCGCGGCGCCGTCGATCGACACCGCGATGCACGGGCTGGTGGACGCGGCGCACGTGGACCACCTGCACCCGGACTCCGGTATCGCGCTGGCGTGCGCGGCCGACGGCGAGGCGCTGACCAAGGAGTGCTTCGGCGACACCGTGGTGTGGGTGCCCTGGCGCCGCCCCGGCTTCCAGCTCGGGCTGGACATCGCGGCGGTCAAGGAGGCCCACCCGGAGGCGATCGGCTGTGTGCTGGGCGGGCACGGCGTCACCGCCTGGGGCGCCACCTCGCAGGAGTGCGAACGCAATTCGCTGCACATCATCCACACCGCGGAGACCTTCCTCCAGGAGCGCGGCAAGGCCGACCCGTTCGGCGCGATGCTCGACGGGTACGAGCCGCTGCCGGAGTCCGAGCGGCGCGCACGGGCCGCCGCGCTGGCACCGCTGCTGCGCTCGATCGCCTCCCAGGACCGGCCGCAGGTCGGCCACTTCACCGACTCCCCCGAGGTGCTGGACTTCCTGTCGCGCGCCGAGCACCCGCGGCTGGCGGCGCTGGGCACGTCCTGCCCGGACCACTTCCTGCGCACCAAGGTCCGCCCGCTGGTCCTCGACCTGCCCGCGGGCACGGCCCTCGACGAGGCCGAGGCCCGGCTGCGCACGCTGCACGAGGAGTACCGCGCCGAGTACGCCGCCTACTACGAGCGGCACGCCTCGCCCGACTCCCCCGCCATGCGAGGCGCCGACCCGGCGATCGTCCTCGTGCCGGGCGTCGGCATGTTCAGCTACGGCAAGGACAAGCAGACCGCGCGCGTCGCGGGCGAGTTCTACGTCAACGCCATCAACGTGATGCGCGGCGCGGAGGCCGTCTCCTCGTACAAGCCGATCGAGGAGTCGGAGAAGTTCCGTATCGAGTACTGGGAGCTGGAGGAGGCCAAGCTGCGGCGGATGCCGAAGCCGAAGCCGCTGGCCACCCGGATCGCGCTCGTCACCGGTGCCGGGTCCGGCATCGGCAAGGCCATCGCCCAGCGGCTGGTCGCCGAGGGCGCCTGCGTAGTGGTCGCGGACCTCGACGCGGGCAACGCCGCCGCCGTGGCCGAGGAGCTGGGCGGTCCCGACAAGGCCGTCGCGGTCACCGTGGACGTCACCTCCGAGGAGCAGATCGAGGCGGCCTTCGCCGACGCGCTGCTCGCCTTCGGCGGGGTCGACCTCGTCGTCAACAACGCGGGGATCTCGATCTCCAAGCCGCTCCTGGAGACCACCGCCAAGGACTGGGACCTCCAGCACGACATCATGGCCCGCGGCTCCTTCCTCGTCTCCCGCGCCGCCGCGCGCGTCATGATCGAGCAGAAGCTGGGCGGCGACATCGTCTACATCGCCTCCAAGAACGCGGTCTTCGCCGGGCCCAACAACATCGCCTATTCGGCCGTCAAGGCCGACCAGGCCCACCAAGTGCGTCTCCTCGCCGCCGAGTTGGGTGAGTACGGGGTACGTGTCAACGGCATCAACCCCGACGGGGTCGTCCGTGGTTCCGGCATCTTCGCCGGCGGCTGGGGGGCCAAGCGGGCGGCCGTCTACGGCGTCGAGGAGGCCAAGCTCGGGGAGTTCTACGCGCAGCGGACGCTCTTGAAGCGAGAAGTTCTTCCCGAGCACGTCGCCAATGCCGTCTTCGCCCTCACCGGCGGGGAGCTGACCCACACGACCGGGCTTCACATCCCCGTCGACGCGGGCGTCGCAGCCGCCTTCCTCCGCTAGGGCGTGTCACCCTGCGCAGGGCCGGTGTTCAAGGGCACGGCCCTAGGCGTTCGCCCTGCGCAGGACGTGCCCCGTCGGGGGCGCCGGGGGCACCTCCCGGCGTAAGGCTGGGGGAGGAAACTGCGCGACAAGCCCCCACCGGCCGGTGGTCGGGACACCACCGAATTGCCCCTCTGGGGCCGGTGGTGACCTGCGGGAGCGCTTCGGCTGAGCGCGCAGTTCCCCGCGCCCCCAAAAGATTCGGCCTAACGCCTCGCGTAGGAGAGCCGTTCCGGGGCGCGGGGCGGGAAGAATGAAGGACCGCACTCCGCAGGAGTGGCCGTATAAGGAGAGGCATGATCGGCGAACCCCCAGGCGCAAGCCCAGCCGCAGGCGTGTTCGCGGCGGCGGACCTCGGCGCGACGAGCGGCCGCGTCGTCGTGGGCCGGGTGGGCGGCGGGGAACTGGCCCTCACGGAAGTGAACAGGTTCGCGAATGTGCCGGTGCGGCTGCCGAGCGGGCTGCACTGGGACCTGCCGGGCCTGTTCACCGGCGTTCTGGACGGACTGCGCGAGGCGGCGAGGTCGGGCGCCGCGGTGGCGTCCGTCGGCGTGGACACGTGGGCGGTGGACTACGGCCTGCTGGACGCGGACGGCGCGCTGCTGGGGATCCCGTACCACTACCGGGACAGCCGTACGGCGCAGGTGGCGCCGCGGGTGCGGGACGAGGTCGGCGCGCAGGAGCTGTACGCGGCCAACGGCCTCCAGCACCTGCCGTTCAACACGGTGTTCCAGCTCGCGGCGGCGCGGGACACGGTCCAACTGGCCGCCGCGCGGACGCTGTTGCTGATCCCCGACCTGGTGACGCACTGGCTGACCGGCAGTGTCGGTGCGGAGGTCACCAACGCCTCGACGACGGGCCTGCTGGACGCCCGTACGGGCGAGTGGTCGCGGGACCTCGCCGACCGGATCGGCCTGGACCCGGCGTTGCTGCCGCCGCTGCGGCAACCGGGCGACAGCGCAGGGGAGTTGCTGCCGCACATCGTGGCGGCCACGGGTCTGGCGGCGGGGACGCGGGTCACCACGGTGGGCTCGCACGACACGGCCTCCGCGGTGGCGGCGGTACCGGCCACCGCGCCGGGTTCCGCGTACATCTCCTGCGGCACCTGGTCGCTGGCCGGGCTCGAACTGGACGCGCCGGTGCTCAGCGCGGCGTCGCGGGCCGCGAATTTCACCAATGAGCGCGGGATCGACGGCACGTTCCGCTATCTCAGGAACATCATGGGGATGTGGCTGCTGGAGGAGTGCCGTCGGGTCTGGGCCGCGCGCGGCGAGCCCTCCGAGCTGGCGTCGCTGCTCGCGGACGCGGGCCGCGCGGAGCCGTTCGGCGCGGTGATCGACCCGGACGCGCCGGAGTTCCTGGCACCGGCCGACATGCCCGCGGCCATCGCGGACTACTGCGTGCGTACGGGGCAGCGCCCGCCGGAGAGCCGGGGCGCGCTGGTCCGCTGCGTGCTGGAGAGCCTGGCGCTCGCGCACCGCAGGGTGCTGCGCAAGGCCGCCGAACTCGCCGACCGGGAGATCACCCACATCCATCTGGTCGGCGGCGGCAGCCGCAACGAACTGCTGTGCCGCCTCACCGCGGACGCGTCCGGGCTGCCGGTGATCGCCGGGCCCACCGAGGCGACCGCGCTCGGCAACATCCTCGTCCAGGCCCGCACCCACGGCCTTGTCGGCGACCTGGCCCGGATGCGGCAACTGGTCGCCGACACGCAGGAGTTGCGCCGGTACGAGCCGCGCGGTGACCTGCGCGCCTGGGACGCGGCGGACGCCCGTATCTCCGGTGCCCCCGCCGCCCCCTGACCGTCCGTCACCCGCCCAACCGCCGTCCGTCATCCGCCCGCACGACCCCGAGGGAGCCGCGATGCGTGCCGCCCTGTTTCTCACCTGCGTGAACGACACGCTCTATCCACGGACCGGCCAGGCCGTCGTCGCGCTGCTGACGCGGCTCGGCGTCGAGGTGGACTTCCCGATGGGGCAGACGTGTTGCGGCCAGGCGCACTACAACACCGGTTACCGGCACGAGGCGGAGCCTTTGGCGCGCCGCCAGGCGCGGGTCTTCGCCGGATACGACTACGTGGTCACGCCGTCCGGCTCCTGCGCGGCGATGGTGCGGGACATCTACCCGCGCCTCGGCGAACGGGCCCGGGAGGAGGGCCGCGGCGACGAGTTGAGCGAGGCGCTGGCCGACGTGGTGCCCAGGACGTACGAGTTGACGGAGTTCCTGGTGGACGTGCTGGGGGTGACGGACGTGGGCGCGTACTTCCCGCACACAGTGACGTACCACCCCACCTGTCACGGGCTGCGGATGCTGGGGCTCGGTGAGCGGCCCCGGCGGCTGTTGGAGGCTGTGAAGGGGCTTGAGCTGCGGGAGTTGGAGGGTGCGGAGGAGTGCTGCGGCTTCGGCGGCACCTTCGCCGTGAAGAATCCCGATGTCTCGGCCGCGATGGCCGCGGACAAGGTGCGGCACGCGGAGGAGACCGGCGCCGACGTGCTGTGCGCGGCCGACAACTCCTGCCTGATGCACCTGGACGGCACGATGTCCCGGCAGCGCACCGCCATCCGCCCGGTGCACATCGCGGAGATCCTGGCCAGTACGCGGGAGCACCCGCTGACGGTCCCGACCGCCGGGGTTCCGGTCCATGTCGCCACGGGCGGCGCGCGCAATGGAGGAGTGGTCCGATGAGTGGTACGTATCTGGGTCTGCCGTCGTTCCCGAAGGCCGCCGCCTCGTCCACGAAGGACACCCAGCTCCGCGCGAACCTCACCCACGCCACCCACACCATCCGCGACAAACGCGCCAGAGCCATCGCAGAACTCGCCGACTGGCCCCAACTCCGCGCAGCGGGCGCCGCCGTCAAGGACCACACCCTGCGCCACCTCGACCACTACCTCCTCCAGCTCGAGGAGAACATCACCGCCGCCGGCGGCACCGTCCACTGGGCCCTGGACGCCGACGACGCCAACCGCATCATCACCCGCCTCGTCCAGGACACCGGCGAAACCGAAGTCGTCAAAGTCAAATCCATGGCCACCCAGGAAATCGGCCTCAACGACGCCCTGACCGCCGCCGGCATCACCGCCTACGAAACCGACCTCGCCGAACTCATCGTCCAGCTCGGCAACGACCTCCCCTCCCACATCCTCGTCCCCGCCATCCACAAAAACCGCCACCAGATCCGCGACATCTTCCACACCCAGATGACCAAATGGGGCCGCCCCGCACCCGACAACCTCACCGACACCCCCGCCGACCTCGCCGAAGCCGCCCGCCTCCACCTGCGGGAGAAGTTCCTCCGCGCGAAAGTCGGGATCTCCGGCGCCAACTTCATGATCGCCGACACCGGCACCCTCGTCGTCGTCGAATCCGAAGGCAACGGCCG
>NZ_JBIBFQ010000009.1:25731-442408 GCF_042955955.1 Streptomyces sp. NPDC008317 | reverse complement strand
CCGGTTACATTCCGAACCCGGAAGCTAAGCCTTTCAGCGCCGATGGTACTGCAGGGGGGACCCTGTGGGAGAGTAGGACACCGCCGAACAATTTTTATGGAAGAGGCCCGGCCTCGGATCTTAGGATCCGACGCCGGGCCTCTTTTGCGTTCTCCGCCACCCGCCAGAAAACCGGTTTTCGAGTCCGCCTATCAGTCGGGCGTCGAGGACAGGAGGAGCGGGAGGGCGAGGAGGACGAGGAGGGCGCTGGTCCAGAAGGGGGCGAGGGGGCCGGCGCTCGTGCGGAGGGTGGCGGCGGCGGTCAGGGGACCGAGGGCCGCGCCGAGGTTGAGGGCGGCGGTGGCGTAGGAGCCGGACATGGTGGGGGCGGTGGCTGCTTCGTAGAGGACGCGGGTGATCAGGGTGCCGCCGAGGAGGAAGGACAGGGCGCCCTGGAGGAAGACGAGGGGGAGCAGGGCGGCCGGTCGGTCGGCCAGGAGGGCCAGGGCGAGCCAGCCGAGGAGCAGCAGGGGGCCCGCGGTGGTGAGGACCAGGCCGGGGCGGTGGTCGGCGAGGCGGCCCGCGAGGGTGACTCCGGCGAAGGAGCCGGCGCCGAAGAGCATCAGGGCCACCGAGATCCACAGGCGGCCGAGGCCCGCGGTGTCGGTGACGACCGGTGCGAGGAAGGTGAAGCTCGCGAAGGTGGCCGCGTTCACCAGGGCGCCGAGCAGCAGACTCGTCATCAGGCGGGGGGACGTGAGCAGTGCCAGCTCGGTGCGCAGGCCGGGTTCGGCCTTGGACGTACGGGCCGACGGCCGGGCCGGAACGCCCTTGAGGATTCCGGCGGCGGCGGGCAGGCAGAGCGCGGCGACCGCCCAGAAGGTGGCCCGCCATCCCAGCAGGGCGCCGAGCACCGCGCCCGCGGGCACCCCGGCGACCGTGGCCACCGTCGTCCCGGAGAGCAGTACGGCCAGCGCGCGCCCCTTGCGGTCGGGGGACACGAGGGTGACGGCGGTGGTGAGGGCGACGGCGAGGAAGCCCGCGTTCGCGAGCGCGGCGACGATCCGGGTGGCGAACAGGACCGGGAAGCTGCCGGTGACGGCGCCCGCGGCGTGCGCCGCCGCGAAGGCGACGACGAAGGCGAGCAGGCTGCTGCGGGCGGGCCAGGCGCGGGCGAGGGCGGCCATCAGCGGGGCGCCGACGACCATGCCGATCGCGAAGGCCGAGGTGAGCGTGCCCGCGGTCCCGACCGTCACGTCGAGGTCGGCGGCGATGTCCGGCAGGAGGCCGGCCAGCATGAATTCGGAGGTGCCCATGGCGAAGACGGCCATGGCGAGCAGGTACAGCGGAACAGGGAGACGGAGAGGCATCGGGAAAAGGCTCCGAGGTGAGGAGATGCACGAGAGGAAACGTGAAAACGTCGTCTCGTCACCGCGGTCAGCACCCGGGGTGCGGCAGCCGTCCAGCCATGGCCGCGCGAAGAGCCGCGCGGAGAGTCGCACGAAAGCGCGGAGAGTCGCACGAAAGCCCGGAGGGCCGCCCAAAAGCGCGGAGTGGCCGCGAAAGGCCGCGCAAAAGGAGCGTGCGAAAAAGGCGGACGGTGAAAGGGAGCTACGAACTCAGTGGTTCAGGGGGCTGACGGCGTGACCGAAAGCCCCCGCCTTGGATGCCTCGGGGCTCGACATGGCCCGTACGCTACCGGATCCGTGCCCCCAACTACAGTAGCCGTATGCGGTATGACCTGGTCATCTTCGACAACGACGGCGTCCTTGTGGACAGCGAGCCGATATCCAACCGGATTCTCGCCGGGCACCTGACGGAGGTGGGGCATCCGACGACGTACGAGGACTCGATCCGGGACTACATGGGCGCGGCGGTGCACCGGGTGCACGACGTGGTGTGGGAGCGGTCGGGGCGGCGGCTGCCCGAGGGGTTCGACGAGGAGCTGCACGCGCGGGTCTTCGCGGCCTTCGAGCGGGAGCTGGAGCCGGTGGCGGGGGCGGCCGGGGTGCTGGACCGGCTGGTGGCGGAGGGGGTGCCGTACTGCCTGGCGTCGTCGGGGAGCCATGAGCGGATCAGGGTGGCGCTGCGCAGGACCGGGCTGTACGAGCGGTTCGGGGAGGAGCGGATCTTCTCGTCGCAGGACGTGGGGCGGGGGAAGCCAGCGCCGGATCTGTTCCTGCACGCGGCGGCCGTGATGGGGGTGGCCCCCGAGCGGTGCGCGGTGGTCGAGGACAGTCCGTTGGGGGTGCGGGCGGCGGTCGCGGCGGGGATGGACGTGTACGCGTTCACGGCGATGACCCCGGCGGAGAAGGTGGCCGACGCGACGGCCCTGTTCGGTGCGATGGAAGGGCTGCCCGACCTGCTGCTGAGGTGAGCGGGAGCGGTCCGGGGAGCCGTCCGGCGCGGGTTGATCACAATTGTGACCCCCGCCACCTACTCATCCGTAGCTTCCGCGTTTACGCTGCTCGCTCATGGACGAAGCCGCGCAGAGCGCCCCCGGGGGGCCCGCCGCCCCCGTGAAGTACCGGCAGCCGGACGACCGGCTGCGGCACGGGCGGGCCGCGCTCGCGATCAGCTTCTTCGCGCAGGGCGCGCTGTTCGCGCTGCTGGTCACCCGGATTCCGGCGATCCAGGACCGGTACGGCATCAGCGACGGGCTGCTGCCGGTGTTCCTGGCGGCGGTGCCGATCCTCGCGGGCCTGGGCAGCGTGGCGACCGAGTACGTCGTGAAGCGGATCAGGCCGAGTGCGGTGCTGCGCTGGGTGCAGCCGGTGGTGGCCCTGGTCCTGCTGCTGCTCGGCGCGGGCGACCAGTTGTGGATGGCGGCGGTGACGCTGGCGCTGTTCGGGGTGTGCGTCGGCGGTCTGGACGCGTCGATGAACATGCTCGGGGTGAGCCTCCAGCACACCTACGGCCGCAGCATCATGCTCGGCTTCCACGCCTCGTACAGCCTGGGCGGGATCGTCGGGGCGTGTCTGGCGTGGTCGGGGGCGCACTGGCACATCTCGCTGGTGGCGCTGTACGGGCCGGTGGTGGCGCTGCTGATCCCGCTGACGCTGGTGGCGAGCCGCTGGTACGCCGACCAGGAGCAGCCGTCCGTCACCGAGCTGGGGGGCGAGAAGCAGGCCGTCGTGATGCGGCTGCTGATGCCGCTCTGTCTGGTGATGGCCTTCGCGTACATCGGTGACTCGACGGTCTCCAACTGGAGCGCGAAGTACCTCCAGGACACCTTGCACAGCTCGGAGCAGCTCTCCACCGTGCCGTACGCCGTCTACATGGTGACGACGCTGATCGGCCGTTCGGTGGGTGACTTCGGGGTGCGGCGGTACGGTGCCGCGTCCGTCGTCCGGCTGGGGACGGTGCTGGCGATGGCGGGCTTCGCGGTGGTGGCGGTGGCGCCGGGGGCGTGGGTGGGCATGCTGGGCTTCACGCTGCTGGGGCTCGGGCTGTGCGTGATCGTGCCGCAGACGTTCGCGGCGGCCGGGCGGATGTTCCCCGGTGCCTCGGACTCGGCCATCGCGCGGCTGAACATCTTCAACTACGTGGGTTTCCTGGTCGGCTCGCCGCTGGTGGGCGCGCTGGGCGATGTGTGGAGCTACCGCGGGGCGATGCTCGTGCCGATGGTGCTGGTGGGGGCCACGCTGTTGTACGCCAAGTCCTTCGAGGCCGGGCCCGCCGGGTACGGTGTCGGCCATGAGCGGCCGAGCACAGTTGATGTGGGATGAGCGGGTAACCAAGTACGACTTCGGTCCGGGCCACCCGATGGACCCGGTGCGGCTGTCGCTCACGCGCGGGTTGGTGCGGGCCTTCGGGCTCGACCGGGAGCTGTCGGTGGTGGCGGCGCCCGCGGCCGGTGACTCGACGCTGGCGCTGGTGCACCGGGCGGATTACGTGGCGGCGGTGCGGGCGGCGTCCGCCGATCCGGCCGCGGCGGATCTGTCGTACGGGCTCGGTACCGAGGACAATCCGGCGTTCGCGGGGATGCACGAGGCGTCCGCGCTGATCGCGGGGCAGTCGGTGGGCGCGGCCGAGGCGGTGTGGCAGGGCGATGTGCTGCACGCGGTGAACTTCGCGGGCGGGCTGCACCACGCGATGCCGGGCGCGGCGGCGGGTTTCTGCGTCTACAACGACGCGGCGCTCGCGGTGGCCCGGCTGCTGGAGCTGGGGGCGGAGCGGGTGGTGTACGTGGACGTGGACGTACACCACGGCGACGGTGTGCAGACGGCGTTCTGGGACGACCCGCGGGTGCTGACGATCTCGCTGCACGAGCATCCGCGGACGCTGTTCCCGCAGACGGGGTGGCCGGAGGAGACGGGCGGGCCGTCCGCGGAGGGCGGCGCGGTCAATGTGGCGCTTCCCGCGGGGACGGGTGACGCGGGCTGGCTGCGGGCCTTCCACGCGGTGGTGCCGGAGCTGGTGGCGGCGTTCCGGCCGCAGGTGGTCGTCTCGCAGCACGGCGCGGACACCCACTTCGAGGATCCGCTGGCGCATCTGGCGGTGTCGCTGGACGCGCAGCGGCTGGTCGCGGAGGCGTGTCACGCGCTGGCGCACGACCACGCGGAGGGCCGCTGGGTCGCGCTGGGCGGCGGGGGTTACGCGGTGGCCGATGTGGTGCCGCGTACGTGGACGCATCTGGTGGGGATCGCGGCGGGCGCGCCGGTCGCGCCGAAGACGCCGGTTCCCGAGGAGTGGCGGCACGAGGTCTACGCCCGGACCCGGCAGCAGGGGCCGCTGCGGATGACGGACGGCCGTGATCCGCACTGGGCGGACTTCGCCGACTCCGGTTACGACCCGGCGGACCGGCTCGACCAGGCCGTGATCGCCACCCGCCGCGCGGTCTTCCCGCTCCACGGCCTGCTGCCGTAGGGCCTGTCCGGCGGCACGCCGTAGCGCGTTGTCCCCTTTTCCGGCGAGCGTGGCGCTCCTTCTCCACGGAATCCCCCAATTTCGCACACGCCGTCACCGCGTTGTTCGGTAACCCGTTACAGCGGAGCGCGTACGCGTGTGGCGTAGGTCTTCTACGTCCGGAGCGCACTCGGCGCGGGTCACCCGCACGGGGTGTTTTTGGCGGTTTCGTACCCGGGGGGCGGAGGGAGTCGGGACGATCAAGGGGTGCTGAGTGTCGGCGCGCTGCGCGCGCATCTGGTGGCGGCCGGGCTGGCGGGACGGGTCTCGACCCCGAGGGAGAAAAGTCTGCACAGTTACCGGCTCTTCGCGGCGCGGGATCCGCGCCAGACGCTGGGGCTGGATCCGGAAGGGGAGTGGGGCACGGCGGAGTTGCTGCGGCTGATGGCCGACCGCTGCGGTGTGTCGCCGGACCCGGCGGACACCTCGGGGCAGGACACGATCGACCCGGACTGCACGGTGGCGGCGCTGGACGCCTTCGCCGAGCGTCTTGGCAGGGCGGCGCAGGATCGTATCCCCGTTCTGCTGGGGACGGGCCACCCTCATCGGCTGTTGGGCTTCTACGCCTCTTTGGCCGCCGCGCTGTCGGCGGCGGGATGCGTGATTCTCACCCCTGCGTACGGCGGCTACGTCGATATGCCGACACAGTTCGGGGTACGGCGTCACAATCTTTGGTACGTGGGAGGTGTCGCCGTGGTGCGCCCCGTGCCTGGTGCGGAGGGTTCGCAGGAGGGTGCGGGGGCGGGCGAACCGGGTGCTCATACGCACTCCCCGCTGCCCGTCAGAGCGGCCCTCGCGGCTGCCGCGGAGCAGGGCGGAGTGCTGCCGCGGCTGGTGGTCGGGGACCACGGATTCGTATGCGGGGCAGGGCAGTTGGGCATCGAGGCGATCGGTCTCGCCGACTCCGACGACCCCGCGGTGTTCGTCGCGGAAGCGGAGGGCAGGGTGTCGGTCGCGGTACCGCTGGACGACACCGTGCGGTCCGATTACTACCGGCCGCTTACCCGCTACGTACTCCATCGGGCGTGGCTGTCACAGTAATCAACTATTGGCAACTCCTCTTCCCCACTTGCATCATGCGCCCCTAATCTGAGGGGGAGCGCACTTGACTGTTGGAGTCGCCGGAGGGGAAGCCGGTGGCCGTCAGGTGCGGAAAGTTCAGGTGTGTCATGGCTTCAAGCGAAACCAGGCCTCTCAACGAGGTCGTGTTCCTTACCGTGGCCGAAGTTGCCGCGGTCATGCGCGTGTCCAAGATGACGGTGTACCGGCTGGTGCACAGCGGTCATCTGCCGGCGATCCGGGTGGGGAGGTCTTTCCGGGTTCCGGAGCAGGCCGTCCACGACTACCTGCGTGAGTCCTATGTGGGGGTGGGGGTGGGGGAATCTGCCTGATCTCGCCCGCCGAGGGCCGCTGACCGCCTGCGTGGGGCTCGGTTTATGCTCGTCCGCCTCGGGCGGGTAGGCTTGGCCGACGTAGGTCGTGTGGGCTCGGACGCCCCGCACCGAGTGAAAACGAAGCGAGGGTAGTCGTGGGCTCTGTCATCAAGAAGCGGCGTAAGCGTATGGCCAAGAAGAAGCACCGCAAGCTGCTGAAGCGGACGCGCGTTCAGCGTCGCAACAAGAAGTAAGCGGGCTCGACGCAGTACGCCGCTCTTCCTGCCCCCTCCACCGCCCGTAGGCGGTGGAGGGGGCAGTGGCGTTTTCCGGGGCAGGTGTGACGGAGGGGGCAGCGGCGTGACGTCGGCGGCCCGCACAGCGGGCCGTCACTGCGGCGCAACAACGAACGGGTACGGTGCGTACAACCCCGTAGGAAGGCGCTGAACCGTGGGCAAGGTGGTGCTCGTCACCGGAGTCGCGCGACCGATCGGCGGCCGTTTCGTCCGCCGCGTCCTGCGGGAGCCGGAGGTCGACCGGGTGATCGCGGTCGACGCCGTACCGCCCGAGCACGATCTGGGCGCCGCGGAGTTCGTCCGCGCCGACATCCGGCAGCCCATGATCGCCAAGGTCCTCGCGCAGACGTCGGTCGACACCGTCGTGCACCTGGACGTCAGCGCCACCACCACGATGGGCTCCGGCGGCCGGACGCAGGTCAAGGAGACCAACGTCATCGGCACGATGCAGCTCCTGGGCGCCTGCCAGAAGGCCCCGACCGTACGGCGCCTGGTCGTGAAGTCCACCACCAGCGTCTACGGCGCCGCGCCGCGCGACCCGGCCGTCTTCACCGAGACGATGCCCGCCAAGTCGCTGCCGAGCGGCGGCTTCGCGAAGGACGCCGTCGAGGTCGAGGGGTACGTGCGGGGCTTCGCGCGCCGCCGCCCGGACGTCGCGGTCGCGGTGCTGCGGTTCGCGAACATCCTCGGCGCGCACGCCGACACCCCGCTCGCGGAGTTCTTCGCGCTGCCCGTGCTGCCCACCGTCCTCGGCTACGACCCCCGGTTGCAGTTCGTCCACGAGGACGACGTGAACGAGGTGCTGGTACTGGCCGCGCTCGACGCGCGGCGCGGGACCCTCAACAGCGGGACGTTCAACATCGCGGGCGACGGGGTGCTGCTGCTGTCGCAGACCGCGCGGCGGCTCGGCAAGCCGACCGTGCCGGTGCTGCTGCCCGCGGTCACCTGGATCGGGCGGACGCTGAAGGCCGCGGGCGTCACCGACTTCTCGCGCGAACAGATTCGGCTGTTGACGCACGGCAGGGTGGTGGACACCCGGCAGATGCGTGAGACGCTCGGTTTCGTGCCGGCGTACACGACGGCCGAGACGTTCGCCGACTTCGCGCGCAGCCGCGGGCCCGGGCTGCTGCCGCCGGACCGGATGGCGCGCGCCGTCGACCGGCTCGCCGCGGCGGCGCTGGCGCCCGACGCCGCGGACGCCACCGACGCCGACCACGCGTGACCGCACCAGGCAGAAGGAGTCGAACCATGGCAGACGCCAAGGTGATCCCGTTCGGCGACGATTCGCGGGCGCGGCGTACGGGCTCGGGTTCCGGCTCGGGTCCGGGGTCCGGCTCGGGTTCCGGCCGGTCGCGCGGCGGCCGGTCCGCGGGCGCCAGGAAGAAGGACGGCGCCGGGTCGTCCGGCGCGGGCGGGCCGGGCACGCAGCCGCTGGCGGCGGTGCCCGAGGTGCCGGAGCCCCAGGAGACGGCCGAGGCGGGCTCAGAGCCGGGCGGTACGGGCGCAGCGGTCCCCGCGCAGGCAAGCGGCGGCGGGACCGAAGCGGAATCCGCCACGGGGGCGCGTACGGGTTCCGGTTCCGGGTCCGCTTTCGGGTCCGCTTCAGGGTCCGCTTCCGATTCCGGTTCCGCCGCGGGGGACGAGGGGCCGGGGCTGGCCGCCGCGCTCGGCGGGGTCGCCGACCGGCTGCTCGGCGGGGACTGGGAGCGGAAGGTCGCCTCCGGCCTGTCGTTCCTGCGGCGCCGGGTCACCGGCGAGTACGAGGTCGACGAATTCGGCTACGACGCCGAGTTGACCGAGCAGGTGCTGATGTCGGTGCTGCGGCCGTTCTTCGACACGTACTTCCGGGTCGAGGTGAAGGGCATCGAGAACATCCCCGCCGAGGGCGGGGCGCTGGTGGTCTCCAACCACTCCGGGACGCTGCCGGTCGACGGCCTCATGACGCAGGTCGCCGTGCACGACCACCACCCGGCGGGACGGCACTTGCGGCTGCTCGCCGCCGACCTGGTCTTCATGCTGCCGGTGGTCAACGAATTCGCCCGCAAGGCCGGGCACACGCTGGCGTGCGCGGAGGACGCCGAGGTCCTGCTGGAGCGCGGTGAGGTCGTCGGGGTCATGCCCGAGGGCTTCAAGGGGCTCGGCAAGCCGTTCTCGGAGCGGTACAAGCTCCAGCGGTTCGGGCGCGGCGGATTCGTCGCGACGGCGCTGAAGACGAAGGTGCCGATCATTCCGTGCTCGGTGGTCGGCGCCGAGGAGATCTATCCGATGGTCGGCAACTCCCGCACCCTCGCGCGCGTGCTCGGCGTCCCGTACTTCCCCCTCACCCCCACCTTCCCCTGGCTGGGGCCGCTCGGGCTCGTCCCCCTCCCCACCAAGTGGACGATCCAGTTCGGCGAGCCCATCCTCACCGACGCCTACCCGCCCGAGGCGGCGGAGGACCCCATGCTCGTCTTCAACCTGACCGACCAGGTCCGCGAGACGATCCAGCACACCCTGTACAAGCTGCTGGTGGACAGGCGGTCCGTCTTCTTCTGAGGGCGGCCCCGCCACGCGTCGGGCGGTGTTCTTCTGAACGTGAAAGGGCGGCCGGTTCTCCTCGCGGGGAGCCGGCCGCCCTTGTGCGTGCGGTGGTGCTAGTCGTTCGAGTCGTCCACGCCGAGGCCGAGGCCGGGGAGGAGACCGGGCAGGAGCGGGGGGAGGGTGACGGAGTGGGGCGGGGTGGCGGAGGTGGACGGGGTGTCCGTGGCGCCGTTGCCGCTGCCGGGAGTGCTGTTCGGCGGGGGCGGGAGCAGCGGGCCGCCGATCAGGCCCTCGTGCTGCGGGGTGGTGGGCGACACCGACGGGTTGCCGCTCGGCGCCTGCCCGGACTTGCTGTCCCCGGACGCGGGCGCGGACGGCGTGCCGGAGCCGGAGCCCGTACCGCTGCCCGTACCGTCGTCGCTTCCGCCGCCGGAACGCCGGTGGCCCCGGGAGCCGGAGGAGCTGTCGTCCTTCGGCTTGGGGAGCACGGATTCGAGCGGCTTGACGTCATCGTCTATGGCGGCGAAGACCGACGAGACCTGGTCGGAGACATCGGTGAGCTGGCTGGGCAGCTTGCCCCGCATCTCGGTCCAGCCCTGCCGGTGCGACGCGGCGAAGGTGTTGAGCAGCGCCATCGGCTGGAGCGAGCCGTCCTTCGCGTACGCCTGGGTGAGCAGCCGGTGTCCCTCGGCCGCCTCCTGCCGCATGCCGGACAGCGCCTTGCGCACATCGCCGACGGACTCGTCGTCGAGCTGTCCGCCGCGCTGCCGGTCCATGAGCCGCCGGGCCTCCTGCATGCGCGTGGAGGCCATGTCGAGGTAGACCTTGCCGCGGGAGGCGTCACTGCCCGCCATGTCGAGCTTCAGGTCCTCCATGCCCCGCTTGAGGCCGTAGAGGGTGTCACCTGGCAGCGCGTTCGTACTGGCCGCCGCGACTCCGCCGAAGGCACCGGCGGCGACGCCGACGGACAGGCCGCCGACCGCGAGCCGCCGGGACAGCCGGGAGCGCGGGGTGAGCTTGCGCAGCCGGTGGGCCCCGTGTCCGCCGGTGCCCTCCGAGCGCTGCTCGGGAACCCGGCCGGTGACCTCGAAACTGCCGTCGGCGATGGCCTGTTCCATCGCGGCGATGAGCTGCGCGCGCTGGACGGTCTTCTTCTCGGCGTCCAGTACGGGCGCCGGCCGGTCGCCGATGGCCGCGGCGAGCGACAGCAGCGAGTCCTGTTCGGGATCCGCGTGCCGGGCCGCGGCATGGCTGCCGTGCTGCCCGCTCGCCGGTCCGGCACCGCCGCCACCGCGCTCGCCGGTGGTCTCGTCGAGGACAGCAGCGTCCTCAAGGGCCTGGGCGAAGGCGTTCGCCCGGCGGTGTGCCGTTGCCTGTCCGATCACGGGCGGCACCTCCTCTCGTCATCCACACTCGACTCCCCATGCCGCCCGGAAGGTTGCGTTCCCGGCTGCCGTCCACCCGATCGAGTGAACAGCAACAGGCAGCGCGCGGCACAGATATGTCTGCATGTGATGCAACGAGTGCCGGGCCAGTTGGGTTACGCAGGTCTGATGATCGGGTCGGCTCTGATGATCGGACTGATAGGCCGAATGACGGCCTGCCGGGGTACGGGACAACGCGGACTCACCGGGCGTCTTCCGGTAGCAGCCTGGCCAGGGTGCGGACCGCCCGGTACTGGAGGGTCTTGATCGCCCCCTCGTTCTTGCCCATGATGCGGGCGGTCTCGGCCACCGAGAGACCTTGGAGAAACCGCAGCGTCACGCACTCCTGCTGCTGCGGATTGAGCTTGCGCACGGCCTGGAGCAGCGCCTCGTTCGACAGCGACTCCAGAACGGAGTCCTCGGGGCTGCGCTCGACCTCGTTCGCGTCGAGCATTTCACCGGTGGTCACTTCCAACCGGAACCGGCTCGATTTGAAGTGGTCGGCGACCAGATTGCGGGCGATCGTGACCAGCCACGCGCCGAAGTCACGGCCCTGCCAGGTGAAGGTACCGATTCTGCGCAGGGCGCGCAGGAACGTCTCACTCGTCAGATCCTCGGCCGTGGCTTTGCTGCCGACGCGGTAATAGATGTAGCGGTAGACGGTGTCGGAGTAGTGGTCGTAGAGCCGTCCGAAGGCTTCGGTCTCGCCTTCCTGGGCCCTTTCGACCAGGTCCATCATCCGGCCGCTGTCGGTGTCGGAGGCCGGGCGGCGGGCGGTGGTCGTGGCGGTCGACTGACCGCCGCCGGAGCCGTTGCCCGCGCCGGTGGTGCTGGTGGAGCTGCTGCGGGTGCGTCTGCCTGCGGCTGTGCTGACTTCGGCCAGCGCGTAAGCGTGGCCGGGGACGGTGGGACCGGACGTGGCGAAGGCGGGCGCGGCGTACGTGGGGACTGTGCGCATCAGGCGGTCAACCACCAGTGCGCGCAACGCAGCCAGGCCAGAGGTGTCAACCCCGTCGTGTGGGTACACGGGACTCCCAGAGGCAGAACTTCCATCACGTGCAGTACGGGACCGTTCACTCGTCGTGGCGACGTGTGGGTACCGGAATGCGTCTGAGGAGAATAACGCTTCGTACAGGCGACGCTACACCGAGTTGCTCAAATCGCCGTTTCCGCCACTTCCTAAGCGGAATGGTGATCGAGCAATTATCGAACAGGCGCCCTTAGTTGACCACTTCTGCTCGTGAAATGGTCGCGGAGAGAGCGTGTTGTGGTCGTGTTCACGCGTGTCGCTCCCGCCACTTCGGACGCCCCGCGGCGCGGCGGATCCGCGGCGTCACGGGGGTCACAGGCGTCCCGTGACGGCTGCGTCAGGAGTGCCGGCGGCGGCTGATCGCGACGGCGGCCAGGGCGCCGCCCGCCACCGCGCCCATCCCGGCCGCGGCGGGGATGCCGATCTTGGCGGCCTTGCGCCCGGTGCGGTAGTCGCGCAGCCGCCAGCCCTCGGCGCGGGCGTGCTTGCGCAGCCTGCTGTCGGGGTTGATGGCGTAGGGGTGGCCGACCAGGGACAGTATCGGGATGTCGTTGGAGGAGTCGCTGTACGCGGCGCACAGCGACAGGTCCAGGTCCTCGGCGGCGGCCAGGGCGCGTACGGCCTCGGCTTTCGCGGGTCCGTGCAGCGGCTCGCCGACCAGGTGCCCGGTGTAGACGCCGTCGATCGACTCGGCGACCGTGCCGAGCGCGCCGGTCAGGCCGAGGCGGCGGGCGATGATCGTGGCGGTCTCGACGGGTGCGGCGGTCACCAGCCAGACGCGCTGCCCGGCGTCCAGGTGGGCCTGGGCGAGCGCGCGGGTGCCGGGCCAGATCTTGCCCGCCATGTACTCGTCGTAGATCTCCTCGCCGATGGACATCAGTTCCTCGACGCGGTGCCCCTTGATGATGGACAGCGCGCTCTCGCGCACGTCCCGCATGTGCTCGGGGTCCTCGTTGCCCGCCATGCGGAAGTACGTCTGCTGCCAGGCGAAGCGCAGCAGGTCGCGGGTGTCGAAGAACTTCCGCTTGTACAGGCCGCGGCCGAAGTGGAATATCGCGGCGCCCTGCATCACGGTGTTGTCGAGGTCGAAGAAGGCCGCCGCGCGGGGCTGGTCGTGCGCCGGGAACTCAGGTTCCGCGGGCTCGTCCGGCTTCCCCGTCCTGGCGGATTTCGCGGACGCCGCGGATCTCGCGGACGTGACGGTTTCCTCCGGCCCGGCGGAAACCGCGTCCCGCGGCCGGGTCTTGGTGGCCAAGGCGGCCTCCGCGGCCAGTGCCGCGGCCTCGCCTGCCAGCACACTGCGCTCGGTGCCGGCCTGCCTACGGGGGGTGAGCCATCTGCGTGCGGCCATACCGCGAGCATAACCACCCGGCGCGTCAAGCCCTGTTCGCGCACGATGCGGGGGCGTGAACGCCACACGACCGGACAGTGACCGGCTGCGGGCCCCGGCCGGGTCAGCCCGCGGTGAGCGCCGCGCGCAGCCGCTTCTCGTCCACACGCCAGAACGTGTGCTGTTCGCCGTCGATGAGGACGACGGGGATCTGCTCCCAGTACCGCGCGTACAGCGCCTCGTCCCGGGTGATGTCCCGTTCCTCCACGGCCGCGCCGGTCTCGCCCGCCACCTTCTCGATCACGGTGCGCGCGTCGTCGCACAGATGGCAGCCGGGCTTGCCGATGAGCGTGACCGTGCGCACGGCCGCCGCGGTGTCGTCGTTCGTCATACGGGCCATTGTGCGCCGGACGGTCCGGGCGCCCGTACGACGGGTTCGCGTACGGGGAACGGGCTCTCGTACGAGGAAGGGGCTCTCGCGCGAGGAACAGGCGCCCGTACGGCGCCGGGTCGCACCACCTGTCACCCGTGACCCTCCGTGCGGCCGTACTGCACCTGTGTCACAGGCGATATGCGGGCGTTACTCGCACTCGCGCACATTCGATTACGATCGAGGTCGTTTTGTACGGCCGGGGGCGATGCGTGAGGAGTGTGACCGCGTGCTCTCGGCTCCGAGCCAGGCTTCGGCGTACGGCTTTGCCGTGGTCGACGTCGAGGCGACCGGTTCGTCGTCGCGGCGGCACCGGGTGGTGGAGCTGGCGGTCGTACTGCTGGACAAGGACCTGACTCCGCAGGGCGAGTTCACGACGCTCGTCGATCCGCACGGTCCGGTCGGCCCGACGCACATCCACGGCATCGAGGGCGGCGACCTCGGCGGGGCGCCCTCGTTCGACGGCATCGCGGCCCGGCTGCTGAGCCTGCTGCGCGGCCGGGTGCTCGTGGGGCACAACGTGGGGTGCGACCGCTCGTTCCTGGCCGCCGAGTACGCCCGCGTCGGGGTGCGGCTGCCGTCTATACCAGAACTTTGCACGATGCGGATGGCCGCCGCCCGCTTGCCCGTTCCGCACGGACTGTCACTGCGCGACTGCGCCGAGGCAGCGGGCGTCACGGAGTGGCACGCGCACACCGCGCTGGGTGACGCCCGTGCGACGGCTGAGCTGTTCTCGCACTACGTTCGGGGTGCGGAATCGGTCGAATTTGCGGAATCCGCCGTTCTGGACGAGCGGCTGGCGCAGGCCGCCGCGGTGGAATGGCCGCAGGCCACTGGCCTACCGGGGGTCGTTGACGCACTCTGGAAGCGCCGCAGCAACGATTCCGCACGGCGAATGGTGCCCAATGTCCGTAATGGGAGCGCGTGATGCCGGTCACGTCCGCCGGGCAAATCGGACACCATCTTTGTGCACGCGTTCACAAAGACATAGCCTGCTGTCCACGGGGCGGCCCCAAAGACCGTGGTCGTCTTCAGCCCAGCTCTACCCGCAGGAGCACCGTGGCAACTGGCCGATCTCACCGACCGGCGACCCGCAGCCGAGGGATTCCCGAGGCCACCGTCGCCAGACTTCCGCTGTACCTGCGGGCACTGACAGCACTCTCCGAGCGCTCGGTGCCCACCGTGTCGTCGGAGGAACTCGCCGCCGCCGCCGGGGTCAACTCGGCCAAGCTGCGCAAGGACTTCTCCTACCTCGGCTCCTACGGGACCCGTGGCGTGGGCTACGACGTCGAGTACCTCGTCTACCAGATCAGCCGTGAGCTGGGCCTCACGCAGGACTGGCCGGTCGTCATCGTCGGTATCGGCAACCTCGGCGCCGCGCTCGCCAACTACGGCGGGTTCGCCTCCCGCGGCTTCCGGGTCGCCGCGCTGCTGGACGCCGACCCCGCCCTCGCGGGCCGTCTGGTCGCCGGGCTCCCGGTCCGCCATATCGACGAGCTGGAGTCGATCGTCGACGACAACCAGGTGTCGATCGGCGTCATCGCCACGCCCGCCGGCGCCGCCCAGGAGGTCACCGACCGCCTCGTGGCCGCCGGTGTGACCTCGATCCTCAACTTCGCGCCGACCGTGCTGACCGTTCCGGACGGCGTCGACGTACGCAAGGTCGACCTCTCCATCGAGCTGCAGATCCTCGCCTTCCACGAGCAGCGCAAGGCGGGCGAGGACCGCCAGGACCCGGACGGTGACGTACCCGCCGTGATGCCCGCATGAGCGTTCTCGTCGTCGGACTCAGCCACCGCAGCGCACCCGTGAGCGTCCTGGAAAGGGCCGCGCTCACCGGGGACGCCCGCGCCAAGCTGCTCCAGGACGCGCTCGCCGCGGAGCCCGCGGCCGAGGCGGTGGTGCTCTCGACGTGCAACCGCATCGAGCTGTACGCGGACGTCGACAAGTTCCACGCCGGGGTCGCCGAACTGTCCACGCTCCTCGCCCAGCACAGCGGCGTCGGCCTCGAAGAGCTGACCCCGCACCTGTACGTGCACTACGAGGACCGGGCCGTCCACCACCTGCTCTCCGTGGCCTGCGGGCTGGACTCCATGGTCGTCGGCGAGGGCCAGATCCTCGGCCAGATCAAGGACGCGCTGGCCGCGGGGCAGGAGCTGCACACCGCGGGGCGGCTGCTCAACGACCTGTTCCAGCAGGCCCTGCGGGTCGGCAAGCGCGCCCACTCCGAGACCGGGATAGACCGGGCGGGCCAGTCCCTGGTCACCTTCGGCCTGGACCAGCTCGCCGTGACGACGGGACCGCTCGCCGGCCGCCGCGCCCTCGTCGTCGGCGCGGGCTCCATGTCCTCCCTGGCCGCCGCCACGCTCGCGCGCGCGGGTGTGCGCGAGCTGGCCATCGCCAACCGCACGGTCGACCGGGCCGAGCGCCTCGCGGCGACCCTGGCCTCCGACAACGGCGCCCTCGACAGCCGCGCGATCACCATGTCCGAGGTGTCCGCCGCGCTGCGCACCGCCGACGTCGTGGTGTCCTGCACCGGCGCGACCGGCCTGGTGCTGAGCGCGGACGACCTGCGCGCCGCCCTCGCCGAGCGCCCGGCGGGCACCGACCTCGCCGTGCTTGACCTCGCCATGCCGCGCGACATCGACTCGGCCGCGCACGCCCTGCTCGGCGTGCACCTGGTCGACATAGAGTCGCTGGCCGCCGCGTCCGCCGACGCGCCCATGGCCGCCGACGTCGACGCCGTGCGCGGCATCGTCTCCGAAGAGGTCGCCGCCTTCGGCGCGGCTCAGCGTGCCGCTCGCATCACGCCCACCGTGGTGGCGCTGCGCGCCATGGCCGCCGACGTCGTGGCGGGTGAACTTTCCCGCCTCGAAGGTAGGCTGCCCGATCTGGACGACAAGCAGCGCGCCGAGATCACCCAGACGGTGCGCCGCGTCGTCGACAAGCTCCTGCACGCGCCCACCGTGCGGGTCAAGCAGCTCGCGGGCGAACCGGGCGGCGCGGGCTACGCCGACGCCCTGCGCGAGCTCTTCGACCTCGACCCGCAGGCCGTAGCCGCCGTCCGCTCCGCGCCGACCCGCACCACCCTGGGCGTCCCAGAACCGAATCGAGGCCGCTGAATGAACGAGACGGGTGCCCCGCACGAGCCCGGGGCTGTGTCTGATCTGGGGCTGCCGCCGGGTGGGCGCGAGGTGTCTGAGGCGGTGCCGGACGCGGCTGGACGTGCCCCGCAGGGGCGCGGGCCTGTGTCTGATGTGCGGCTGCCGCCGGGTGGGCGCGAGGGGTCTGAGGCGGTGCCGGACGCGGCTGGACGTGCCCCGCAGGGGCGCGGGGAACTGCGCGGCCGGCCGGTGACGGCCGGTGGTCCGGGAACAACCGGCCGTGCCCCGCTGGACCCGGCGCAGACGAGCGGCGCCGCCGCAGCTGAGGCCGCGGCGCCCCGCGCCCCCGAGGGGGCACCCTCCGTGCGCGAGGAAGCCGTCGAGGGGGCACCCTCCTCGCACGGGGCGCAGCCCCTTCGGCTGGGGACCCGGCGGAGCAAGCTGGCGATGGCGCAGTCGGGCATGGTCGCCGCCCAGGTGACGGAACTGACCGGCCGCCCGGTCGAGTTGGTCGAGATCACCACGTACGGCGACGTCTCGCGCGAGAATCTGGCCCAGATCGGCGGCACCGGCGTCTTCGTGTCGGCCCTGAGGGACGCCCTCCTGGCCGGCGAGATCGACTTCGCGGTGCACAGCCTCAAAGACCTGCCCACCGCGGCGGCGGACGGCCTGACGCTCGCGGCGATCCCGGTACGGGAGGACCCGCGGGACGCACTCGTGGCCCGCGACGGCCTGACGTTCGAGACGCTGCCCGACGGAGCGCGGGTCGGCACGGGCTCCCCGCGACGGATGGCGCAGCTCAACGCGTGGGCACGGTCACACGGCAGGGCCGTGGAGACGGTGCCGATCCGTGGCAATGTTGACACCCGCATCGGGTACGTTACTTCCGGCACGCTCGACGCGGTCGTACTGGCCGCCGCCGGGCTGAACCGTATCGGCAGGCTCGCGGAGGCGAGCGAGCTGATCGCTGCCGACGCCGTACTGCCCGCTCCCGGCCAGGGAGCGTTGGCGGTCGAATGCGCCGCCTCCAACCAGGAGTTGGCCGCACAGCTCGCCGAGCTCGACGACCCGTTCACCCGGGTCGCCGTGACCGCCGAGCGATCCCTGCTCGCCGCCCTCGAAGCCGGCTGCTCCGCCCCTGTGGGCGCGCTCGCCGACCTCGTGGCCGACGGGCAGACTACCGAGCTGCGCCTGCGCGGTGTCGTCGGCACGACCGACGGCGCCTCACTGGTGCAGATGTCCATCACCGGCCCCGTACCGGCGTCCGACGACGAAGCGCGTGCCCTCGGGCGCGAGTTGGCCGTCGAGATGCTCGCCAAGGGTGCGGCCGGTCTTATGGGGGAGCGCGCACTTTGAACCCCGCCGCCGTCGCTGCAACGACGAACACCGCCGGGACCGCCGGTTCCAACCGACCTTCTTCCGGCCACGTCACCTTCCTCGGTGCCGGGCCCGGAGACCCCGGGCTGCTGACCTTGCGCGCTGTGGAGGCGCTGGCCCGTGCCGACCTGCTGGTCGGCGACGCGCCGGTGCTCGACGTGGTCCGCACGCACGCCCGCGCGGACGTGGGCACGGCCCAACCCGCCGCAGACGGCGAGGTGTTGGACATCTCCGCTGTCTCGGCTGCTGCCACCCAGCTTGTCATGGCGTCCGCGCGGACCGGAAAGCGGGTCGTCCGTGCGGTCGCGGGCGACCCCGGCCTCGACTCGTCCGCGGCCGAGGAGATGCTGGCCTGTGCCCACGCGGGCATCCCCTTCGAGGTCGTGCCCGGCGTGGCCGCCGCCGTCGGCGTACCCGCCTACGCGGGCGTGCACTTGAGCAGTGACGTGCGCTTCGTGGACGCGGCCACCGCCGGCGACCGCTGTTGGAACGAGGTGGGCGCGAGCGACGCGACGCTGGTGGTCTCCACCACGCTCCAGACCGTCGCGATCGCCACCGCGGAACTCATCGCCGCCGGACGCAAGCCCGACACCCCGCTGTCGGTGACCGTCGCCGGGACCACCACCCGGCAGCGCACCTGGACCGCGACGCTGGCCACCATCGCCGCGGAGCTGAAGGCGACCAAGGCGTTGCCGACGCCCGAGGGACCGATCGCCGCGATAGCCGTCGTCGGCGAACGCACCGCCCAGCGCCAGCACTTGTCGTGGTTCGAGACCAAGCCGCTGTTCGGCTGGCGGGTCCTGGTGCCGCGCACGAAGGAGCAGGCGGCGTCGCTGTCCGACCAACTCCGCTCGTACGGCGCCGTGCCGCACGAGGTGCCGACCATCGCGGTCGAACCGCCGCGCACCCCGCAGCAGATGGAGCGGGCCGTCAAGGGCCTGGTCACCGGACGCTACGAGTGGATCGCCTTCACGTCGGTGAACGCCGTCAAGGCGGTGCGCGAGAAGTTCGAGGAGTACGGGCTCGACGCGCGGGCCTTCGCCGGTATCAAGGTCGCCGCGGTCGGCGAGCAGACCGCCCAGTCGCTGGTGGAGTTCGGCGTCAAGCCGGACCTGGTGCCCAGCGGCGAGCAGTCCGCGGCCGGGCTGCTGGAGGACTGGCCGCCGTACGACCCGGTCTTCGACCCGATCGACCGCGTCTTCCTGCCGCGCGCCGACATCGCCACCGAGACGCTGGTGGCCGGACTGGTCGAGCTGGGCTGGGAGGTGGACGACGTGACGGCCTACCGGACCGTGCGCGCCTCGCCGCCGCCCGCCGACACCCGTGAGGCCATCAAGGGCGGCGGATTCGACGCGGTGCTGTTCACCTCGTCCTCGACCGTGCGCAATCTCGTCGGCATCGCGGGCAAGCCGCACAATGTCACCGTGATCGCCTGCATCGGGCCCGCCACCGCCAAGACGGCGGAGGAGCACGGGCTGCGGGTGGACGTCATGTCGCCCGAGCCGTCCGTGCTCGCCCTCGCGCAGGCCCTCGCCGACTTCGGTACGGCCCGCCGGGTCGCGGCCGAGGAGGCGGGCGACCCGGTGACCCGTCCCAGCGAGCGCCGTCCCGGCTCGCGCAGAAGGGCCCGCGTCTAGGGCCTGGGTCTGAGGCCCGCGTCCAGGGCCCGGACCCAGGGCCCGGACCCAGGGCCCGCGTCGAGGACCTGGTGGGCCGCACGGGCCCACGACTACCGCAGCGCCGGGGGCAGTTGCTCCCGGTGGACGACGCCCAGGCGCTGCGTGGCGCGGGTGAGCGCCACATACAGGTCGCTCGATCCGAACCGGGCGGGCTCCACGACCAGCACATGGTCGAACTCCAGGCCCTTGGCCTGGCGCGGGGCCAGCAGCACCAACGGCCGGGTCAGGTCGGGCGCTTCGCCCGCCGTGACACCGTCCAGCGCGGCGGCGATCTCCTCGTGCAGCTCGCGCGGCGCGATCACCGCCAGGCGGCCCTGCCCCGGCAGCGGCGTCAGCTCCGCGGCGGCCTTGGCGACCGTCCCCGCCAGGTCCCCGCCCGCGTCCCGCGTCCACGGCCGCTCGCCGGTCGACCGCACCGACACCGGCAGGACGTACCGCGGGTCCTGCGCCCGTACGACCCTGGCCGCCAGCTCCATGATCTCGGCGGGCGTACGGTAGTTGACCTTCAGCGTGACGTGCTCGAAGCGGTCCCCGACGTACGGCCGCAGGATGTTCTCCCACGAGCCGACGCCCGCCGCCTCCGACGTCTGCGCCGGGTCGCCGACCAGCGTCAGCGAACGCGTCGGGGTGCGGCGCATCAGCAGCCGCCACGCCATCGGCGACAGGTCCTGCGCCTCGTCCACGATGATGTGCCCGAACGCCCAGGTGCGGTCGGCGGCGGCGCGTTCGGCCGCGCTGCGGTGGTCGTCCTCCTCGTGCCGTTCCGCCATCCGCTCGGCGTCGATGATGTCGTGCGCGGCCAGGATCTCGGACTCCTCGTCCTCGAACTCGTACGACTCCGAGCCCCGCGACAGCTCCAGCACACCCTGCGCGTAGGCGATCCGCTCCTGCCGTACGGCCTCCTCGGCCGCCAGCCGGGCGCTGTCGTCCACGCCGAGGAGTTCGGCGGCCTCGTCCAGCAGGGGGACGTCCGCGGGCGTCCACGGGGCGTCGAGGAGGTTGTCGGGGCGCGGGCGCCGGATCGCGTCGGCGTCCTCGGCGGGCAGGTACACCGGCGCGGCCAGATAGTCGGCCAGGAACGCCTCGGGGGTCAGCGGCGGCCACAACTCGTCGACGGCGGCGTGGACTTCCTTGCTCGCCGCGATGGCCCGGCCGAGCAGCGCGATGTCGTCGGGCCCGAGGAAGTTGGGCCCGCCGTACGGGTCGGCGCCGATCCGCTCGGCGAGCTGCGCGGTCAGTGCGTCGATCACGCGGAAGACGAAGTGCGGGCGGCCGAGGTTGTGCGGCAGCAGGGTGTCGCGGGCCGCCTGCCGGGCCTCGTACGCGATCTCCCAGTCGAGGATGAGGTCGCCGTCGTCGTGCCGGATGATCAACGGGGCGCCGGGCTCGGGCAGTTGCTGCCGGTCGCGGACGGCCGTCGCCAGCGCCTCGGCCATCTCCTCGCCGCCCTTGACGGCGGCGGCGCGCGGCGTGTCGGTGCCGGTGGCGTGGACGCCGGGGAAGAGTTCGGCCTGGGTGGCGAGCAGGACGCCGGTCTCGCCGAGCGCGGGCAGCACCTCTTCGATGTAGCGCAGGAACGCCGGGTTGGGGCCGACGATCAACACCGCGCGCTTGGAGAGCAGTTCGCGCTGCTCGTACAGCAGGAACGCGGCCCGGTGCAGGGCGACGGCGGTCTTGCCGGTGCCGGGGCCGCCCTCCACGACCAGGACGCCCCGGTGCGGGGCGCGGATGATGGTGTCCTGCTCGGCCTGGATGGTCCGCACGATGTCGCCCATCCGGCCGGTGCGCGCGGAGTTGAGCGCCGCGAGCAGCACGCTGTCGCCGTTGGGGTCCTCGAAGCCGGTGCGTTCGCCGTCGGCCAGGTCCAGGATCTCGTCGTGCAGCTCGGTGACGGTGCGGCCCTCGCTGGCGATGTGGCGGCGGCGCCGCAGGCCCATCGGGGTGTGCCCGGTGGCGAGGTAGAAGGGGCGGGCGACGGGCGCGCGCCAGTCGATGAGCAGCGGCGTACGGTCGGCGTCGTCCTCGCGGATGCCGATCCGGCCGATGTGGTGCGTGGCACCGTCGGAGCGGTCGACGCGGCCGAAGCACAGCGAACCGTCGACCGCGTTCAGCGCCGCGAGCAGGCCGGAGCGCTCCGCGACCCGGATGTCGCGTTCGAGCCGCGCCTGGAGGCCGGTGCCGACCGGCGTCAGCGCGTCCTCGACGCCCTGCGCCGCGACACCGCGCAGCGCGTCGACCCGCGCGTGGACGCGGTCGATGAATTCCTGCTCTTCCCGCAATTCGACGCTTTCCCGATTTGACAAAACGGCTCCCCGTCGGATATGGTTGTTCTTGTTGGCCCCGTGATCGGGGCCTTTCTCATGTGCGCTGAATGCGCGCAGAAGAAACCAATATACGCGTGGCGATCCCCGGTCGGCAATTGCCCACCGGGGATTTCTCGTGCCCCGCGGCCCGTACCCGGTCGTCCTCTGCTCGCCCGGCGCGGGCGATCCGCGCTCGATGGGCACCACGCTCTACGACGACCTCGCCTCGCCCGGCTACGACCGCCCCTCGCACCGCTGCCCGGAGGCGCGCTTCTGCTCCGGGTGAGCCCGGCCCGCATCGGCAAGGCGCATTCACCAGGCCGCGACACCCCCTGGGCCGCGACGCCGATGGCCCGTCGGCAACGCCCGAATTTCCGGTGGGCGCCTTTCCGCGGATACGGCGGCGGCCGACGAATTGCGCGGCGCGGAAGCGAACGGATCTTCTTCTCCTCCGCATTGCCGCGGGCCTTTGCGGAGCCGACTGGGCGTCGGGAAAAGCACACCGGGAGCGGGCGTACCGTGGGAGAGAGCCCTCGATCGTGAGGGTGCCTCGATCTCCACGGGTTCGGACCCACGGGAAGGCGGCGCAGCCATGAGCAGCCGGTACGGCGAGTTTCCGGGCGCGCGCCCGCGACGTCTGCGGACGACCCCGGCGATGCGCCGCATGGTCGCCGAGACCCGGCTGTCCCCGGCGGAGCTGATCCTGCCGATGTTCGTCCGCGAGGGCATCAGCGCGCCGCAGGAGATCTCCTCCATGCCCGGCGTCGTCCAGCACACCCGCGACTCGCTGCGCAAGGCGGCGGCGGAAGCGGCGGCGGCCGGGGTCGGCGGCATCATGCTCTTCGGCGTGCCCGAGGTGAAGGACGCGGTCGGCAGCCAGGGCACCGAGCCCGACGGCATACTCCAACTCGGCATCCGCGACGTCGTGTCCGAGGTCGGCGACGCGCTCGTGGTGATGTCCGACCTGTGTCTGGACGAGTACACCGACCACGGTCACTGCGGCGTGCTCGACGCCGAGGGCCGCGTCGACAACGACGCCACGCTGGAGCGCTACGCCGAGATGGCCCAGGTCCAGGCCGACGCGGGCGTCCACGTGGTCGGCCCCTCCGGCATGATGGACGGTCAGGTCGGCGTCGTACGCGACGCGTTGGACGAGATCGGCAAGCAGGACGTGGCGATCCTCGCGTACACCGCGAAGTACGCCTCCGCCTTCTACGGCCCCTTCCGCGAGGCCGTCAACTCCTCGCTCAAGGGCGACCGCAAGACGTATCAGCAGGACCCGGCCAACCTCCGTGAGGCGATGCGCGAGCTGGCGCTGGACCTGGAGGAGGGCGCCGACATGGTCATGGTCAAGCCCGCCCTGCCCTACCTGGACGTGCTGCGCCGCGTCGCCGACGAGGTGAACGTGCCCGTCGCCGCGTACCAGATCTCCGGTGAGTACGCGATGGTCGAGGCCGCCGCCGCGAACGGCTGGATCGACCGCGACCGCGCGATCATGGAGACGCTGACGTCCATCCGCCGGGCGGGCGCGAACATGATCCTCACGTACTGGGCGACCGAGGCCGCCCAGCGGCTCTAGGGCCGGACAGGCCCTAGCCCGCCCCTGCCTCCGAGAAGTCCTCGAACTCGCAGTCGGACAGCGCCGCCAGGGCGTCGGCGTACCCCAACTCCTCGGCCCGCAGCAGCCGTTTGCGGTCGGTCTCCGTCCGGCTGGTCAGGACGTCCGGGTCGGACGGGGTGACGCGGTGGATCGGGACGGACCCGAACGAGCCCTGGACCATGATCTGTTCGGAGACCCGCGCCAGCGGGTTGTAGGCGAGCATCAGGCCGCGCACCGGGGCGGATATGCCGGGCGCGGTACGGATGACCAGCGCCTCCTTGCCGCTGAGGTGGTGGCCGAGCGAGCCCGCGCCGACCGTGGAGACGGCGATGACGGCGCTCGGATTGCGCGCCAGCGCGCGCAGCAGCGGCAGCGGGTCGGAGATGCCGCCGTCCACGTACGTCTGGGACCGCAGCCGGACCCGCCGGTGGTAGAGCACCGGGATGGCCATGGTGGCCCGCAGCACCTCGAAGAGTTCGGCGTCCGAGGTGCACCGGCCGAGGTCGAAGTACTCGGCGATGGACGTGACCGCGTTGGTGACGGCGACCTCGAAGGTCAGCGCGTGCTCGGTCAGGCTGGCCACCGAGAGCCCGGTCTGCTCGCGGATGACGGAGACGAGCAGGTCGACGTCGACCATCTTCGTCACGCGCCTGCTGTCGATGAAGTTCCGGCCGCTGAGGTCGTCCAGGAACGTCTTCACCAGCCCGGTGAGGTCCGGCGCGTCGTCGGCCCGCGCCTGCCCGGCGAGCACCGCCCCGGCCACGCACCCGGCGCTGGAGGAGTGCACGGAACCCACCTTGCTGTGGATGCCGAGGTCGACCATGCCGCGGACGACCCCCAGCGCGTAGATGGACCGCATCGCGCCACCTTGAACAGCGACCGAAAGCATCGGGGCTCCTTGACTACGGTGAGTACGGTGATCGCGGGGATGGCGACCACGGCCAGCGGCTACGGCTACGGCTACGGCTTGATGAGCTTGATGACCTGGACGGCGATGGCGACCGTCGGCGCGAGGACGGACAACGCGCCCGCGAACAGCAGGCCGTTTCGGATCGGCATGGACGGCAACTTCTGTACGTCGCGCAGGCGTTGCAGCGCCACCAGGTAGCGCACCCCGGCGGACGGATCGGTCGAGTCGGGGTCCGGCATGGCGGCGATGATCTGGTCGATCTGCTCCTTGCGGTCGACCCGCACCTGCCGCCTGATGTGCGTCATCGAGCCGATGAACACATAGAGCACCATGCCCACGAAAGCCGCCAGGCACAACAGCGTCGGATAGGTGCCGATGGCCGGCTGGAGGAAGAAGAACATGGCGAAGGACGTCGCGAAGGTGCAGGTGAGCCCGCCCTGGAGGTTGGACACCGCCTGCCGCAGCTTCGCCCAGCCGTAGAAGTTGTCGGGGTTGAGCGGGTTGGTGCCGAATTTGTACTCGTTCTTCAACTGCTTGAGGAATTTGACGTAGTGGATGCCGACGACGCCCTCCGCGTACGCCATGTACATCCCGACCGTGCCCATGAAGATCCACACCACACCGCCGAAGGTGACCGGCGCGGCCCGCCCCCACCACTGGTCGTACAGCGCGTCGGAGCCCAGGAAGTGGAAGAGGTGGCCCTGGAGGCGGAGGTTGATGCCGGTGACGACGGCGACGATGCCGAGCAGCACCAGCCAGGAGTATTTGCCGTGCTTGGCGTATTTGGCGTTGAGGTCGTCCACGGCCGACTTCAGGTGGGCGCGCGCCTGGTCGTCGCAGCGGATGCAGCCGGACTTGTCCAGGCTCTCGTGGAGGGTCTGGAGGCTGCGGAAGATGCCGTAGACCAGCGGGACGGACCAGGCGATCGAGAAGGTCAGGATGCAGGAGGGGTAGTCGCGCAGGAACGGTACGGCGTTCGCGTCCGGGTCCGCGCTCTCGCGCCGCGACAGGAACGACCACACGTCCGAGAGCACGCTGAGGTCCCAGTGCGGCCGGTAGAACGAGTTCATGATCAGCGCCGACCAGGACACGAGCAGGCAGGCGAGGAGCACCGCCCAGATCGCGACGACGTACGGCGACCGCTCGTCCTCGGGGCTGCCGGCGGGGCCCGGCGTCACGGACCGCTTCTTCAGCAGCCGCGAGACGAGGATCGGCTCGACGAGGAAGGGCTTGATGTTCAGCGCTTCGGAGGTGATCGGGACGGGCGTGGGAGGCGGGCCAGGGGGCGGGACCGGGGTCGGCCCCCCCGCGCCTCCGGCGCCCCCGGCGGTCGGCACGGGAATCGGTCCGGTGGTCGGTGCGGTCACAGTTTCCCCCCGTGTCCAGCGGTGTCCTGCGGTGCCGGGTTCTTTCCCGCGCAGTTCTGTCCCGCGCAGTTCTGTCCCGTGCAGTTCTGTCCCGTGCCGCTCTCCGGCACGGAAAGCGCCCGGATGAGCCGGCCGTGCGATTTCACGGCCGCCCACATCGACGGATGCGTCCGTACCGCCATTTCGGTTCCGGCGAGCAGGGCGACGAGCCGTTCCGTCGCCGCCGGGAGTTCGGGAAAGGTCAGCGTGGGCGCGAGGTGATGGACGCAGTGATACGTCGTGCCGCCGCTGAGCCAGTACCAGAATCCCCGGCCGCCGCCCACGTCGGTGGACCGGGAGAGCTGAGCGGAAAGCGATTCCGTTCCGTCGACGGAAGGACCGTATTCGGCCAGATCCGTATTGTGCTGGACCTGGGTGATCAGCGAGACGAAGGTCCCGGATATCAAGTGGAACAGCAGATACGTCAGCAGCGCCCGGCGCGTCGGCAGCACCAGGAAGACCGGAATCCAGACAACGGCGTGCGGCAGGTACTTGTCGGCCAGCAGAAACCACGGCCAGCCGCGCCCCCGGGGCCCGACCACCCGCCGGACGACCGCCTGCCGTGTCGTCCACAGCTCGCTCGGCTTGAGCATGTTCAGCGTGGAGAACGGCAGCAGCAGCCACATGTAGAGGTGCTGCGCGCGGTGCAGGGCGTGCCACGGCTGCTCGGCGGTCACCCGCCCGAACCAGCCGAACTGGATGTCCGGGTCGAACGCGGGATTTCCCACGTACCGGTGGTGCAACCGCACGTGCTTGTGAAACCACCAGCGCGGCCCGAGGCCGATCGCCGCCGACCCCGCACGCAGTACGGCTTCCGACCTCCACCGGCCGCCGCGCACATTTCCGTGCACCGCGTCGTGGAACCAGGACCCGACCATGGAAACGGACGCCAGTGCGAAAAGCGTGATTCCGCCGAACCACGCGATACCGCCGGGCGAGACGAACGGCGACCGTGCGAAGGCGAGTACCAGAACGTATCCGGCGGACATGAGCGCGACCCGTACCGCGAAGTCCACGGCATAACGCGAAGCGGGCGGTCTGGCCCTTCGGGATAACTCCGACTGCCGAAATCCGCGCAGAAGATGATCGGACGCAGGCGGGCCCGATTCGAGCGGGGGAGTGGAGGCTAATGGACCTGAGGAGATACGGCTCTGCATTGGTGCTCTCCGGTGCCTGTACGCCCCGAAAGCGGCGGACGATTGGCAGACCGTAGCACCGCCGGTAACCGGCGGTGCACGGTTTCGTCCAAGGCGATACGCGGAGATACGCCCGAGTCCGGTGGGTTTTCTGGTGCTACCCGGCGGGCGGTTTCGAGTCGGCCCCGGTTGTCGGCGCGGGGACCGGCTTGGCCGGCTTGGCCGGCTTCTTGGGCAGCAGCCAGTTCTTCAGCGCCTTGGCCAGGGGCGTCTCCACGTATGTGTGGACGAGCCAGGCCGCCAGCAGCATCACGGCGACCAGCGCCGGAACCAGGATGCGGGCCGGGAGCACCCCGTGCGTGTGCCGGATGATCTCCCACCCGATGTCTTCGTGCAGCAGATACAACGGATACGTCATGGCACCGGCGACCGTCAGCCAGCGCCAGTTGAAGAAGTTCAGCTTCCCGAGCGCGGCGCCCAGGACGAGACCGTAGAAGATGCTCACGACGGCCAGCGACCACCACCACGACAGATTGGTGTGCGTGGACGCCTCGGCGCTGGCCACCAGATCCGTGAGCTGGTTCTGTGCCATCAGCCAGGACGCCCCCAGCAGCAGCCACAGTATGGGCGTGGGCCCCACCCGGTGCATCAGGTAGATCACGATGCCGCTGACGAAGAAGGCCGCGTACTGGGGAACGATCATCAACTGCAGCAGATCGATCCCCGACTGCGGCGCGATTCCGGCCAGCAGCAGCCAGGCGATGCAGAAGGTGACCACTCGCCTGTAGGTCAGCCCCATCATCGCCACGACCATGAACAGCAGGTAGAACCGCAGCTCCACCCAGAGCGACCAGTACACGCCGTCCACGTCCTGCGCGCCCAGCAGCTCCTGGAACATCGTGACATTCGTCAGCACGTCGCTCGCGGCAAGGGTCGTTCCCCCCGGCCGCGTCACCAGCACCGTCGTGGTCACCGCGATGGCGAACCAGTACGCCGGATAGAGCCGGACGAACCGCGACACGGCGAACTGCTTCGGCGTCCGCCCCCAGCACGACATGCAGATGACGAACCCGCTGATCAGGAAGAACAGCTCGACGCCCAGCCATCCGTACCCGGCCACCTCGTGGACGCCGGGGAAGACCGCGCGCGAGGATTTCCCCCACGGGGACTCGAACCAGTCGTCGAAGCCCATGTAGTGGTAGGCGACCACCATGAGCGCGGCTATCAGCCGCAGACCGTCCAGCACGTACAGCCGCTTCTTCGGCTGCGGTGCCCCGCTCCCGGCCTTGCCTCCGGCGGCGGGCTCAGGGACCGGTGCGAGGTCGGGCAGCGGCGCGGAGCCGGTGGGGGCGGCATCTCCGCGAACAACGGTGCTCATAGGTGGGGTGTCCTAGAGGTGAACTGAGGCGAATTGGGGATTCCGCCCACCTTACCCCCGGGTAATTTTTAGGAATGTCCTAAAGAAGTGGCGTTTTATCGGTCATATCAGAACCCGGCGCCGCCGTGGCGGTGGCGGTCGCGGCGAAGGTGGCGAAGGCCGCCCATGCGGCCGGGGTGAACGTGAGGCTCGGACCCTGGGGGTCCTTGGAGTCCCGCACGTGCACGGCGGCCGGGTGAGCCGCGACCTCGATGCAGTTGCCGCCGTCGCTTCCGCTGTAACTGGACTTGCGCCAGTCGTAGGCGATCTCGACGCAGTCGCCGCCCTGGCTGCCGCTGTAGCTGGACTTGAACCACTTCAGGGGGTCGTTCATCACTCTCCTAGCAACCGGTCCAACAGACCCTTCGTGTCCTCGGGATCGAGGGCCTGAGCGCGCAGCATCGCATACTTGCGCGCAAGGATGCTCACCCCGTCGGGGTCGTGAATGAACAGGCTGCCGCGCTGAGTTTCAGCGTAGGCGAGGTGATCGTGTTCCGGTGTCTCCAAGAGAACGAAGGGGCCATCAAGGCCCGCGTGTGTGGTCCGGCCCAACTGGATGATCTGGATGCTGATGCCCGGCACATCGGCACACTCGCGGAGGTGTTGCACCTGGTTCAGCCACACGTCGTCACCGCCGATCCGGTCCATGAGCGCGGCCTCGGAGATGATGAAACTCGCGGCCGGCGGGATCTTCCCCTGCAAGATCTCCTGTCGCTTCAGGCGAGCCGTGACGCGGAACTCGATTTCCTCCTCGGTGAGAGCGGGGATGTCGTTACGGAACACCGCCCGCATGTACTCCTCCGTCTGGAGAAGGCCGGGCAGCACCTGGTTCTGGTACGAGTTGTACGTGAGTGCCTCGCGCTCAAGCTCGACGAACTCCGCCGCGAAGGTCGGGATGGCGTCGTCGACCTCCGGCAGGTGACGTACCGCCACCTCCAGTGCTCCCTTGGTGTCCAGCAAGCGGTCCAGCTCCTGTGCCAGGGAAAGAGTCAAGGGGCGACGTCCCTGTTCAATCGACTCCAACTTGGCCAGGCTCACGATAACGATTGGCGCTAACTGGGCCTGCGTGTACCCCGCCGCAGCACGGAACAGAGCCACTTGCGCGCCGAGCGAGTGGAAGGGAGACAGGTTCTTCTTTTCCTTGTTCGGCGGACGCCGTTTGCGAGGTGCCATACGACCGTAACTACCCCACTGCCACTCGACGTGTATCGGTCCTAACCCGTACACGCGGCGCGTACGAGTAACAGGTCTAGTACACCCCGAACACGCTGCGCGACGCTGAGCTTCATGAACGAAGACGTCCAGCACCTGGACCGCCGGGAGCGGTTCTACCGTCGGGAACGGCGCTCGGTCCCCGCCGCGCGGGAGTTCGCGCGGGAAGCCCTCACCGCGTGGGGGTTCGAGAGCCGGGAGGACGAAGTCCTCCTGTGTGTGAGCGAGTTGGCGACCAACGCGCTGCTGCACGGCGTGCCCCCGGGGCGCGGCTTCCTCTTACTGCTGCGCCGCGACCTCGGCACCACCTTGCGGGTCGAGGTGCACGACAGCGGCGGCGGCCGTCCGCACCTGGCCGACCGGCCGGGGCGTGAGCGCGATCAGGAGGAGTCCGGGCGCGGGCTCGTCCTGGTCGACGCGCTGGCCGACAAGTGGGACGTGGGGGAGCGGAACCCCGGCAAGATCGTGTGGTGCGAGTTCGCCGCCCGCTGACCGGGCGTCAGTCCCACCAGAAGGACCACGTGTGGACGTCGAGGACGGCCTTCTCCGCGTACTCGCGCAGCGTCTCGTAGGTGCCCTGGTCGATGTTGTCCGGGCAGAAGGCGTAGTGCTCGGCGGCGACGGCCTCGGCTTCCTCCCGGGTGCTCGGGGGCGCGGCGACGGAGACGGTGAGGCGGTCGAAGGCGAGGGCGATGACGCGTATGCCGAACCGGTCCTCCCACGAGCGGAGCACGGCGCACAGGCGGGCGGGGTCGCTCTCGTAGTTGAGCGGGCCGCTCCAGCCGATCGCTGCGGGTATGTCGGCGCTGCGGCGGGCGTGGACGAGGGCCGCGCGCGGATTCTCCAGCCAGCCGGAGCCGACCATGTCGGCGGTGACCTCGGCGGCCAGGTCGTCGGGGTCGTCCACGGCCTTCGCGGCGGGGGCCAGGCCCGGCCACGCCGCGCCGTACGGCGCGAGGACGTCGTCCTCCTCGACGTCCTCGGCGTCCTCCTCAATCAGGCCCGCCCAGAACTCGGCGAGCACTTCCTCGGCGTCGTGGTCCCCGGCGTACGACGCGTGGTCGGGCATCAACTGCCAGTCCACCGGGCCCTTCGAGTACGGCGCGCTCGCCTCTATCAGCAGCGGTTGCAGGCCCGCCGCCCGCGCGGGCAGCAGACTCGCCCACGCGCCGTCCGCCGCGGGGCCGTCCGCCATCCACAGCAGCGGCTCGTGCCAGCGGCCCTCGAACGTCGTGTCGACCAATGTGCCCGCGGGCAGCCGCAGGTCCAACTCCGCGAGTCGCGGCAGGGGGTTAGGAAGCATCGCCATGCGCCCGACTCTAGGGGCGACCACTGACAGCCGGACAGCCGTGCGTCCCGGACCGTGGGGACGGGATCCGGGACGTACGGTGCGGCCCTGCGGGCCGGGCTTTCCCGGCGGTCAGGCGCCGGGCCCCGGCCCGGCTCCGCGGGGCCTCGTCAGAGGACCGGGCCCGTGCTGTGGCGGTCGGGATACCAGTCCCAGCCGTCCGCGCAGTACCAGACGCCGTGGTGCCGGTAGCACTCGTCGGCCATCGCCGAGGGCCGCCCCTGTCGTGCGGGTCCGGCGGCCGAGGCCGGGCCTGACACAGAGGCGAGCAAAAGTATTGCCAGCGCCGTGATCGCAGCCGTCCGACCGAGCAACTTCCGCATGCTCAAACTCCTGTTGACCTGGGGGACAGGGACGCCTGATCCCTACCACCCCGGCCTCCTCCCCTACGCGCATATGCCACCTTTCCCCCAAGTAGCTCATCCCCTCCGGGGTGCGGCGCCGGTGCGGTTCTTCTGCCGGAACGCCGGCCACGTGCTTTTAGGGGGCGCGCCCCCAGACGGCTTTCTCACCAGTGCGGCTGGCCGATCCTTTTAGGGGCGCGGGGAACTGCGCGCTCAGCCCGCGCGGTGGTGCGCCTTTGAGAACCGGCCCCAGCGGGGCAGACGCTGTTGTTTTCGGGCTGACAGCCCGGTGGGGGCTGGTCGCGCAGTTCCCCGCGCCCCTGAAAAGATCGGCCAGCCGTCCTGGCGGAAAGAACTGCACAGAGGCGCGCGCCTCAAAAGATCGGCCGGCCGTCCGGGCAGGGGAACCGCGCGGGGGCGGGCCCCTGAAAAGATCGGCTAGCCGCCCCGGCAGGGGGACCGGTGAGGGGGTCAGCAGGAGAGGTTGCCGCCGCCGACGTCGGTGCCGAGGAGGCGGGTGAACTTCTTGTAGAGGTTGATGCGGTCGTTGCGCTCGTCCGGATTCTTGCCGTTGCATTCGAGGTCGCCGTTGATGCTGCGGATGGTCTCACCGAAGCCCTTGCCGTTGACCATCGCGTTGTGCGGGGTCATCCTTCCGGCGCCGCTCTGGGTGTTCCAGAACCACAGCCCGGTCTTCCAGGACACGGCGGCGTCGCGCTGCACCAGGGACGGGTTGTGCAGCAGGTCGATGCCGAGGGCGTCACCGGCGGCCTTGTAGTTGAAGTTCCAGCTCAACTGGAGAGGGCCGCGCCCGTAGTAGGCGGCGGTGCCGGCCGGGCAGCCGTAGGGCTGGCCGCGGTCGCAGTAGTGGGAGTAGTTGGCGGTGTTCTGCTCGACCACGTACCGCAGGCCGCCGGTCTCGTGGCTCACGTTGGCCAGGAAGGCCGCCGCCTCGCGCTTGCGCGCCGAGCCGTCGCCGGAGCGGGCGAAGCCGGGGTAGGCGTCCAGCGCGCGGACCAGGCCCTGGTAGGTGTAGAAGGAGTTCCGCGCCGGGAACATCTGGCCGAACTGGGCCTCGCTGACGACGAACGAACCGGCCGCCGCGGCGGGCGCCGCCGGAACGGCGACCGCGAGCCCGCTCGCGACGGCGGCGGCGCTGAGCACCGCCAGAAGGCGGGACCGGGTGCGGGACACGGCACGGGACAGGGACATCTGCGCTCCTTGGGTGAGGCGGGCACGCGTCGCTCGCCGCCCGGACGGGACGGTCCGGGCGGGGGGAGACGGAGAGCGACGCAACGGCCGCCAGAATTACAGCCGTTCGCCCGAAATGCGCATATGACGCGCCGATATGCCGTCAAGAGTGTGGATCACAAGGCCGCGGCCGGCCGGGGTCAGCGCTCGTACACCCCGGTCAGCCGGCCGCGGGCGAGGACGGGGGAGGCGACGGCGGGCAGGACGGTACGGGGGCGCGCGCGGGTCAGGTCCTTCGTGGTCGGGGCGCCGTCGGTCACGGGGGCGGCGAGGGCGAAGAGCTGGAAGACGTAGCGGTGCGGGCCGTGGCCCTTGATCGGCGCGGGACCGTGGTAGCCGCGGCCGATGGTCGACCGCAGCACCCGTACGCCCGGGGCGGGTTGACGCGCGGACAGGGCGCCGGTGTCCAGGCGGCCGGCCGTCGCCGGGTCGATCAGGGCGAGGCAGTGCACGGCGGGCTTGGACATGGGGACGTCGATGTCCTCGACGGACAGCAGGAGTTGGGCGGTGCCGTCCGGCAGCGGGGTCCACGCCAGGCGCGGGGAGAGGTCGGCGCCGCCGACGTTCTTCGCGCACTGCTCCAGCGGCAGGGGGCCGCCGTCCGTGAAGTCCTCGCTGGTGAGGGTCAGCAGGTCGGGGCCCTGGAGGTTGGGCAGGTGCCACGCCGCGTGGGCGTCGCCCGACTTGCGGTTGCTGAGGAGTCGGCCGAGCAGGGGCATGTGTCTCTCCTGGGGTGAGGGGCCGTCGGCGGCGTCAGGGAGCCGTGGACGGCTGGTGCTCGCGCTTCCGGCGCTCGCGGCCGGGAGCGGCGGGGTTGGCGCCGCGCAGCATCGAGGCGACGGCGGCGAGGAAGGCGAGGACGGCGCCGAAGGCGAACACGATGACCAGGCCGGAGTGGAAGGGCCCCGAGATCAGGTCGGGGAAGAACTCGTGTCCGGTCAGCGTCTGCCGCTGCGCCGCCGTCAGACGTGCCAGGGTGCCGGTGGGTTCGAGCAGGTGCTGCACCGGGTTGACGCCGAGCTGCGCGGCGAACAGGGACGAGACCGGGGGCAGGCCGCCGACCTGGGCCGCGACGTGCGCCGGTACGCCCTGCTGCCGCAGGCCGCTGGTGAGGGTGTGCGGGAGGCTGCTGGCCAGTCCGGCGATCATCAGGGAGAAGAAGACGCCGATGGACACGGCGGTGCCCGAATTCTGGAAGGTCGCCCGCATGCCGGACGCGACCCCGCGCAGCTCGTCCGGCACGCTGCCCATGATCGAGGAGGAGTTGGGGGAGGCGAACATGCCGCTCGCGATCCCGTTGAGCGCGATCAGCAGCGCGAAGATCCAGTAGCTGAAGTCGATCGGCAGGAGCATCAGGCCGAGGAAGCTGGCGCCGAACAGCAGCGCGCCGCCGGTGGCCAGGCCGCGGGAGCCGATCCGGTCCGACAGATAGCCGGAGACCGGGCCCGCGGCGAGGAAACCGGCGGTCAGCGGCAGCATGAAGATGCCCGCCCACAGGGGGGTGTCGCTGTAGTCGTAGCCGTGCAGCGGCAGCCAGATGCCCTGGAGCCAGATGATCAGCACGAACTGCATGCCGCCGCGGCCGATCGAGATGGCCAGGCCCGCCAGATTGCCGAAGGTGAAGGCCCGCAGCCGGAACAGCCCCAGTTGGATCATCGGTGAGGTGGCGCGTCTCTCGATGACGACGAACGCCGCCAGCAGGGCGAGGCCGCCGACGACCAGGGCGACGACCAGCGGATTCGTCCAGCCCATGGTGTGGCCGCCGTAGGGCTGGAGGCCGAAGGTGACCGCGATCAGTACCGCGCTCAGGCCCACCGCGAAGGTGATGTTGCCCCACCAGTCGACACGGCCGCCGCCGCGCTTTCCGGTGTCGCGCAGGGTGCGGTACGCCCACAGGGTGAAGAAGACGCCGACCGGCACGTTCACCCAGAACACCGCGCGCCAGTCCCACGCGGCGAGGAGGCCGCCCGCGACCAGGCCGATGAACATCCCGGCCAGGGCCGCGACCTGGTTGATCCCGAGCGCGAAGCCGCGCTGCTCCTTGGGGAAGGCGTCGACCAGGATCGCGGCGGAGTTGGCCGTCAGCATCGAGCCGCCCACGGCTTGCAGCACCCGCCAGCCGATCAGCCACATCGCGCCGTGGCCGCCGTCGTACGGGTCGAAGGAGAGCAGGATCGAGGCGAAGGTGAAGACGGCGAAACCGGAGTTGTAGATACGGACCCGGCCGTACATGTCGCCGAGGCGGCCGACGGTGACGACGAGGACGGCCTGGACCAGCCGGTACCCCATGATCATCCACAGCAGGTACGCGATGTTGCCCGGCGCGAGCGGGTCCAGGTGGATGCCGCGGAAGATGGCGGGGAGCGCGATCAGGACGATCGAGCCGTCGAGCGCGGACATGAAGACGGCGGCGGTGGTGTTGGTCAGCGCCGTCCACTTGTACCGGTCGCCCAGCGCCTGGGAGGGATGGGACATCGGCTCGCTTCCTGTCGCGTCCGGGGGCTTCCCGACGGGTCCTCGGGCGGGGTCCGTCGCGTCAGACGGCCTGGGCCAGCCGGTCGAGCAGGGGGGCCGCCGCCGCGAGCTGTGCCAGTTCGGCCGGGGTGAACGCGCCGCTGGTCAGGGCCCGGGTGATCTGCTCGGTGCGCGCGTTGCGCTTGTCCTCCAGCGCCCGCCGGCCCGCCTCGGTCACCGTCAGCACCACGCGCCTGCCGTCGTCCGGGTCCTGGCCGCGGTCGACCAGGCCGCGGTCCCGCAGCCCGGCGAGGGTGGTGCCCATGGCCTGGGCGGTGATCTGCACCTGCCGGGCCAGGGCGGAGGAGGTCGTGGGGCCCGAGCGGTTCAGGAGCGACAACGCCGTCCGCTCGGGCATGGTGAGGCCCCCGCCGGTGGGCACCTGCCGGGCGCGGCGCACCAGTGCGCCGACGCCGGTCAGGAGGGAGGCGGCGACGGCTGCGGGGTCCAGATCCTCGTTCATATGCTAAGGCTACCTTATCAACCTGCCTTATCTGTTTTTCGTCTCACGGAAGTGAGGGCGGGGGCGGGGTGGCGTGCGGGCGGGCGCGTCAACGGCGTCCGCGGCGCGTCAGTGGTGTTCGCCGCCGCGGCCCAGGGTCTGCTCGGCGGTCACGCCGGGACGCGTCCACTGCGGTACGGGCCGGCTGGTCGGGCCCCAGGTCGCGTTCCCGTCCACGTCCGCGCGCCAGTACCAGCACGGACCGTTCCCCTCGGGCCAGCCCTCCGGCGTGTCCTGCCACGCCTCGCGCCGCCCGTACGGCGTCATGTCCAGCAGCGCGAAGCTCCCGCTGGCCGCCTCGGTGCCGCGGCCCGTCGTGTCGTACGTGAGGAACGTACGGTCGCCGTCGCGCAGGTAGGAGGTGAGGTGGCCCATCGCCCCGCCGACCGGCGCGGCCACGTCGCGCACCGAGTACCAGGGCTCGGTGTAGCCCATGAACTCCACGAACGGCGGGACCTCCTCCCAGCGTCCCGTCGTCAGCACGGCCCACGAGATGCCGCGCGCGTTCAGATACGCGGCGTCCTTCATGTGCCACGCCGTGACCGTGCACCCCTCGCACTGGCCCTGGTGCGGCGCCCCGTCGTGCCACATGTGCTTGTAGACCAGCAGCTCGTTGCGCCCCTGGAACAGGTCCCTGAACGGCACCGGGCCCTGCGCGCCCGTCACCTCCACCGACCCGTCGAACTCCACCATCGGCAACCGGCGCCGCGCCGCCGCGATGGCGTCCCCCTCGCGCGTATGGGCCTTCTCCCTGACCAGCAGCTCGTCCCGCGCCGCCTGCCACGTCTCCATGTCCACCACCGGCGGCCGTCCGCCGCCCGCTTCGCCCTGGGTGCTCGTCACGATGTCCTCCGCGCTCTGTCGTGAGTGTTCTCGGCCGTGTCCGGCGCCGGATTTCCGGCGGCGGTCACTACAGGAGACTCGGGGCGGGCCCGGAACTCATCGCGGAGGTGAGGCGGGTCAGGAGGGCGGTGAGGTGGGCGAGGTCTTTCCGGGAGAGGGCGGAGAGGGCCGGCGGGGGGCGGTGGAGGATCGCGTCGGCGGTGGCGATGGCGTCGTGGCCCGCCGGGGTGAGGGTGACGAGCTTGCGGCGGCGGTCGGCGGGGTGGGGGAGGCGTTCGACCAGGCCGTGGGATTCGAGTTTGTCGACGATCAGGGTGGTGTAGGGGGCGTCGGCGCCGATGGACGCGGCGAGTTGGGTGAGGGTCAGGGGCGCGTCGCGCAGGAGGAAGAGGGCCTTGCCGCGTCCGGCGCCGAGCCGGAAGCCGAGGGCTTCGGCCAGCTCGCCGTGGCGGTTGTGGGCCTCGACGAAGCCGTGCATGAGGGCCCAGACCGTCTCGGCGGAGGCGGAGGGGGCGGGGGGTTCCGCGTGCGGGTCCGTGGCCGGCGTCGGGGCCGGGTCCGGGGGCGGGGTCACCATGCGACGGTGTTGCCGAGGTAGTCGACGTAGTGCAGGCCGGGGCTGTCCCGGAGGGAATCGAGCGTCCTGACGACGTTCGGAATGCTCTCCTCGACGGTCAGCCGCCCGCCGGGTCCGCCGACGCCGATGCGTACCCAGCCGGGCGCCATCAGCACCAGCGGCCGGGACTCGCCCTCGTGCCGCGCCGCGTAGCTGCGCATGAAGGTGTTCAGCGCGGCCTTGCTGCCCCGGTACACCTCGTGCCCGCCGCGCTCGTTGTTGGCCACGCTGCCCTGGCCCGAGGACATGACCCCGATGGTGCCGGTCCCGGTCACGAGGTCCGAGAGCGTTTCGACGACCCGCAGCGGGCTCAGCGCGTTGGTCACCATGACCCGCACGAATTCCTCGGTCGACGTCTCCGCCACCGTCCCCTCGGGCTCGTTCGTGACGCCCGCGTTCACGAAGAGGAGGTCGAAGACGCGCCCCTCCAGCCGCTCGCGCACCGCCGTGACCTGCTCGGGAACCGTGACGTCCACCCTCTCGATCTCGACGCTGTCCGGGTGCGCCTCGGCGAGGTCGTGCAGTTCCGTCCGCCGGGTGCCGCGCACGGTCGCGACGACGTGCCACCCCTCGCGCCGCCACTCCCGCGCGAGGGCGAGGCCGAGGCCGCGGGAGGCGCCGATGAGCAGGACGCGCTTGCCGGATGCCGAATTGATTGTAGTCATAACAATGATTGTGGGTCGTATAACTACCCGCGTCAAACGGAGCCGGGGCTCCCCGAGCCGGGGGTTTCGCGGGGCGCGCGGCCCCGACGACGTACACCGTCAACGTGGCGTGCGCCCGTAACCTCCGGAAAACGGGGTGATCGCGCACGCAGGGGATAAGGTCGGCGGGCGCACGGCGTCCGTCGTCCGTACAACACCCGGCTGAGGGGACGCCATGCGGGTGGCCGCTCGGACAGATCAGCCGCAGGACAAAGGGTGTTGGGCGCTGAGCCGTGATCAGTGACGCGATGGCGGAAGCACTGGTGTCGCTGCGCCGGGGCGAGTGGCCGCAGCGGGCGCGTCTCGCGGCCGTGGCGCTCGGGGTGGACGGCGTGTCGACGGCTCTGGCGGGGGACACCTCGCCGGGGAAGACCCCGGGGAGCCGGGAGGCGGCCGAAGTGCTCTGGTGCTCCGGCCCGTTGAGCCGTGCCTTCGAGGACTTGCAGTACACGGTCGGCGAGGGCCCGGCCGCCGACGCCGTACGTACCGGCCACGCCGTCCTGGCACCCGACCTGCGCCGCGTGCGCGCCGACCGCTGGCCCGCGCTGGTGCCGGAGGCCGAACGGCTGCCGGTCCGCGCGGTGTTCTGCTTCCCGATCGCGCTCGGCGCCATCCGGATCGGCGTGCTCACCGCCGTACGCGCCACGGCCGGGGCGCTCGGCACCGAACAGACCGGCGACGCCCTCGTCCTCGCCGACGCGCTGGCCGCCCGCTACCTGGGGGACGAGGGCGGCGCCGAACTGCCCGGCACGCTGTACAGCGCCGTCGTCCACCAGGCGGCGGGCATGGCGAGCGTGCAACTCGGCCTCCCGCTCGCGGACGCGCTCCTGCGCCTGCGGGCGCACGCCTTCCGGAGCGGGCGGCCCATCCGCGTCGTGGCGCATGATGTGGTGGCCAGACGGCTGCGCCTCGATGTCAACGGCGACGGCACCCTCCCCTCCACCGCAGCAGACAAGGACTGATCCCCATGACGCGTGTGCAACGCCTCACCGAAGTCTTCGTGGAGGTCGCCGACTCGCTCACCGACGACTTCGACATCATCGACTTCCTCCAGCGGCTCGCCCAGCGCTGCGCGGAACTGCTGGACATCGCGACGGTCGGCATCCTGCTCGTGGACGAGCACGGCACGCTGCACCCGCTGGCCGCGTCCGACGAGAGCACCCGGCTGCTGGAACTCTTCGCGTCCCAGCACGACCAGGGCCCGTGCGTGGAGTGCTTCCGCACCGGCGACGCCCGCATCGACGTGGACCTGACCGCGCCGATCACCCGGACCCGCTGGCCGCACTTCACCACGCGGGCCACCGAGGCCGGATTCGTCCGCACCCACGCCTTCCCGATGCGGCTGCGGCAGCGGGTGGTGGGCGCGCTCAGCCTCTTCCAGCGCGAGTCGACGCCGATCAGCGAGGAGGACCGGCTGCTGGCGCAGGCGCTCGCGGACATCGCCACGATCGCGATCCTCCAGCAGCGGACCCTGGAGCGCAGCCAGGTCGAGCGCGTGCAGCTCCAGACCGCGCTGACCAACCGGATCGTGATCGAGCAGGCCAAGGGCGTGCTCGCCGAGCGCTGGGGTCTGTCGGTGGACGACGCCTTCGGCGCCTTCCGCCGCTACGCCCGCGCGCACCACCTGCGGCTCGCGGCGCTCGCCTACGACGTCGTCCAGGGGGACTTCGACACAGCGGCGATCTTCCGCGAGCCGGAGGGGCCCGAGGGGTCCTAGCTCCTAGAGGCGCTCGGGGGTACGGATACCGAGCAGCGTCAGACCCTGCCGCAGGGTGCGAGCGGTGACGTCGCAGAGGAAGAGCCGGTTCTCCACCACGGCGGGGCTGTCCGCCTTGAGGACCGGGCACTGCTCGTAGAACGTCGCGAACGCCGAGGCCACCGAGAAGAGATACGCGGCGAGCTTGTGCGGCTCGTACGTCTCCGCCGTCGAGGCCAGCGCCTCGCCGAACTCGTCGAGCAGCAGCCCCAGCGCGCGCTCGGCGGGTGCCAGCGGCAGCTCGGGGTGGGCCGCGGGCCGCGCGTCGCCCGAGCGCCGGATGATCGACTGGATCCGGGCGTACGCGTACTGGATGTACACGCTCGTGTCGCCGTTGAGCGACACCATCCGGTCCAGGTCGAAGACGTAGTCCCGGCCCAGGGACGTGGACAGGTCCGCGTACTTCACCGCGCCGATGCCGACCTCGGCGCCGCGCTCGGCGACCTCCGCGTCCGACAGCTCGCCCTTGGTGTCCTTCTCCTTGACGACGGCCGTCGCCCGCTCCACCGCCTCGTCCAGCAGGTCCTCCAGCTTGACGCTCTCGCCCGCCCGGGTCTTGAACGGCTTGCCGTCCTTGCCGAGCACCGTGCCGAACGGGATGTGCTTGACGGTGACCTCGTCGGTCAGCCAGCCCGCCCGCCGGGCGGTCTCGAAGACCATCCGGAAGTGCAGCGCCTGCCGGGCGTCCACCACGTACAGCAAGGTGGTGGCGTGCAGATTCTGCGTCCGGTCCCGCACCGCCGACAGGTCGGTGGCCGGGTAGCCGAAGCCGCCGTCGGACTTGCGGACGATGAGCGGGACCGGCTCGCCGTCCTTGCCCTTGATGTCGTCGAAGAACACGCACAGCGCGCCGTCGGACCGGACCGCGACACCGGACTTCTCCAGCAGGTCGCTGGTCTCCACCAGCATGTCGTTGTACCCGGACTCGCCGACGATGTCCTCGTCCTGGATCGCGATGTCGAGCTTGTCGTAGACGGAGTGGAAGTAGATCAGCGACTCGTCGACCAGCCACTGCCAGATCTTCAGCGTCTCCGCGTCGCCCGACTGGAGCTCGACCAGCCGCTTGCGGGACCGGTCCTTGAACGCCTCGTCGGAGTCGAAGAGCGTCCGCGACGACTTGTAGAGCCGGTCGAGCCGGGACATCGACGCCTCACCGGCCACCGCGGAGTCCGCGGTGGTCTGCGTGCTCTCCAGCTCGTCCGGGTGCTCCATCAGGTACTGGACGAGCATGCCGAACTGGGTGCCCCAGTCGCCGATGTGGTGCCGCGGGATCACCGTCTCGCCGCTGAACCGCAGAATCCGCACGATCGCGTCGCCGATGACGGAGGACCGCAGGTGCCCGACGTGCATCTCCTTGGCGACATTCGGCTGCGCGTAGTCGATGACGGTGGTGCCGGGGTGCTCGGCCAGGGGTACGCCGAGCCGGTCGTCCGCTGCCCGCAGCGCGAGGTTGGCGGTGATCGCGGTGTCCGTGACCGAGATGTTGAGGAAGCCGGGTCCTGACACCTCGATCTCGCCGATCAGCCCGTCGGGGCCGTCCGCGGGCAGCCCGGCCAGCACGGCGGCGGCCAGCTCCCGGGGATTGGCCTTCGCCTTCTTGGCGAGGCCCAGCACGCCGTTGGCCTGGAAGTCGGCCCGGTCGCTTCGGCGCAGCAGCGGGTCGGCGCCGTCGGCCGACGGCACGGCGGCCGCGAGGGCGGCCGAGACACGCTGCTGGAGTGAAGCGGACAGGGAGGTGACCGAGGCCATGGGTGTGCCGTTCCGTGTGTCGTGGATAGCGGACTTCGCCTCGCGGTGAGGCGAGGTCCCAGTGTCCCACGCGAGCCCCGATGGGCCGAGCCGGTTATCCACAGGTGGGGACGGAGCCGGCGAGTTATCCACAGGCCGGGTTATCCGCTGGCGATCGGGGGCCGGATGTCTGGGAGAATCGGAGCCGTCGGAACACCCCCATCGAACCCTCAGGAAGAAGAGGACCGTGGCTGAGAGCAACGAGGCCGACTGGGTCTCCCGTTTCGCGGACGACGTCATCGCCGAGTCGGAGCGCCGCGCACCCGGGAAACCCGTTGTCGTCGCGTCCGGGCTCAGCCCCTCGGGCCCGATCCACCTCGGGAATCTGCGCGAGGTCATGACCCCGCACCTGGTCGCCGACGAGGTGCGCAGGCGCGGGCACGAGGTCAGGCACCTGATCTCCTGGGACGACTACGACCGGTACCGCAAGGTCCCGGTCGGCATCCCCGGGGTCGACGAGTCGTGGGCCGAGCACATCGGCAAGCCGCTGACCTCGGTGCCCGCGCCCGCCGGGTCCTCGTATCCGAACTGGGCGGAGCACTTCAAGGCGCAGATGGCCGCGTCGCTGGCCGAGCTGGGCGTGGAGTACGACGGCATCAGCCAGACCGCCCAGTATCAGGCGGGCGCCTACCGCGCGCAGATCCTGCACGCGGTGCGGCACCGCGCCGACATCGACGCGATCCTCGACCAGTACCGGACGAAGAAGGCCCCGGCCAAGCAGCAGTCGCAGAAGCCGGTGGACGCGGCCGAGCTGGAGGCCGCCGAGGGCTCGGGCGCGGCGGGCGAGGACGACGGCAGCGGCTCCGGCGTGGGCTACTTCCCGTACAAGCCGTACTGCGCGGTCTGCGGCAAGGACCTCACCACGGTCACCGCGTACGACGACGAGACGACCGAGCTGACGTACACCTGCGCCTGCGGGCACGGGGAGACGGTCCGGCTGGAGGAGTTCGACCGCGGCAAGCTGGTGTGGAAGGTCGACTGGCCGATGCGCTGGGCGTACGAGGGCGTGATCTTCGAGCCGTCGGGCGTCGACCACTCCTCGCCGGGCTCCTCGTTCCAGGTCGGCGGGCAGATCGTCGGCCCGATCTTCGGCGGGAAGCAGCCGATCGGCCCGATGTACGCCTTCGTCGGCATCTCCGGCATGGCCAAGATGTCGTCGTCCAAGGGCGGTGTGCCCGTCCCCGCCGACGCGCTGCGGATCATGGAGCCGCAGATCCTGCGCTGGCTCTACGCCCGCCGCCGCCCCAACCAGTCCTTCAAGATCGCCTTCGACCAGGAGATCCAGCGGCTCTACGACGAGTGGGACGCGCTGGAGCGGAAGGTCGCCGAGGGCACCGCGCTCCCGGCCGACGTCGCCGCGCACAGCAGGGCCGCCCGCACCGCCGCCGGTGAGCTGCCGCGTACCGCGCGGCCGTTGCCGTACCGCACGCTGGCGTCCGTCGCCGACATCACCGCGGGCGCCGAGGCCCAGACGCTGCGCATCCTGACCGAGCTGGACCCGGACCGGCCGATCGGCTCGCTGGACGAGGTGCGGCCCCGGCTCGACCGCGCCGAGTCCTGGATCACCACCCAGGTGCCGGCCGAGCAGCGCACCGTGGTGCGCGCCGAGCCCGACACCGCCCGCCTCGCCGCCCTCGGCGACAGCGAGCGCGCCGGGCTCAAGCTCCTGGTGGACGGCCTCGACTCGCACTGGTCGCTGGACGGTCTGACGACCCTCGTCTACGCCGTGCCCAAGGTGCTGGCCGGTCTTGAGCCGGACGCCAAGCCGACTCCTGAGCTGAAGGTCGCCCAGCGGTCGTTCTTCGCCCTGCTCTACGAGCTGCTGGTCGGCCGCGACACCGGTCCGCGCCTTCCGACGCTGCTTCTCGCGGTGGGCGCCGACCGCGTCCGCACGCTGCTGGGCGCGGGCGAGGGCGCGTAAGGGCTCGTACGGCATCGGGGGCGGGACCGCGACCGCGGTTCCGCCCCCGTCGTATGCGTGGCCCCCGGCCTGCGGCCTGTGGTTCACGGCCCCCGGTCTACGGGATGTGCTCGGTGTCCGACTCGGACTGGAAGCGGTAGCGCAGGTCGCGCAGGGACGGGACCAGCTCGCGCTCCTCCGGCGGCGTACCGGTGTACATGTCGGAGAGGTAGCGGGCGAACTGCCGGGCGTTGGGGAAGGTGCCGAATTCGCGGACGTAGCGGCGGTAGGCGCCGAAGAACGCCTCGTCCTGCGAGATGCCGTCGGGGAATTCGAGGCCCGAGACGAATTCCGGCGCCGGAGGCTGCTCCGGCTCGGGTGCGGGCACCGCTTCCGGCTCCGGAGCGGCGTACTGCGGCTCGGGGCCCTGCTGGAAGCGCTGCTGCGCGGCGGCGGCGCTGCCGTTCAGTCCGGAACCGCCCAGCGGGCGCGACCGGTTGGGGCCGGCCGGGACCATGATCTGCGGCTGCTCCGGCTCCGGCTGCTGCTGGATCTGTTGGCCCTGCTGCCCCTGCTGTTGGCCTTGCTGCCCCTGCTGCTGGGCCTGTTGCATCTGCTGCGCCATGAACGCCTGCTGCTCGCGCTGGGCCTGGAGCTGGGCGGCGGCGAACCACGGACTGTCGTGCGCGCCCGGCGTGTCCTGCTGGGGCCACTCCTGCGGGTACGGCTGCTGGTTGTACTGCTGATACTGCTGGAACTGTTCGAACTGCCGCTGCTCGTACGCCTGTTGGTGCTCGAACTCCGACTGCGGCTGGAACTGGCGCCCGTCCTGCTGCCCCGCCTGCTGTCCGCCCGGTTGTCCGCCCGCGAGTCCGTTCTGCTGGGCGCTTTGCTGCTGCCGGGCCGCCTCCGCGAGGGCCGCGGCCGCCTCGGCCGCGAGGTCGGGAACGCCGTTCGGGAGGGCGTGGCCGTTCACATGGCCGTTCACCGCCCCGTTCGCCGCTCCGTTGACCGTCCCGTTCGCGGCGGCCTTCGACGGCGCCGCCGTCACCGGCTCCGCGGCCTCCGCCGCGGTCGGCGCGGCCGACTCGGGCCCGGCCGTCAACTCCTTGGCGGGGCGCGTGATCTCGATGCCCGCCGCTTCGAGTCCGGCGTCGGCCGTCTCCGCCAGCGGCACCCCGTACTTCGCCAGCCGCAGCGGCATGATCGCCTCGACCGGGGCCTTGCGACGCCACGCGACGCCGTACCGCGCCCGCAGCCGCGCCCGGTAGACCAGGCGGTCCTGCTCGCGCCGGATCGTTTCCTCGTACGACCGCAGTTCCCACAGCTTCATCCGGCGCCACAGCCGGAAGGTGGGGAGGGGGGCGAGGATCCAGCGCGTGATGCGCACCGACTCCATGTGCTTGTCGGCGGTGATGTCGGCGATCCGCCCGATCGCGTGCCGGGCGGCCTCCACCGAGACCACGAACAGCACCGGGATGATCGCGTGCATGCCGACGCCGAGCGGGTCGGGCCAGGCGGCGGCGCCGTTGAAGGCGATCGTCGCGGCCGTCAGCAGCCACGCGGTCTGCCGCAGCAGCGGGAACGGGATGCGCAGCCAGGTCAGCAGCAGGTCGAGCGCGAGCAGGACGACGATGCCCGCGTCCACGCCGATCGGAAAGACGTTCGCGAACCAGCCGAAGCCCTTGTCCAGGGCGAGCGAGCGCACCGCGGCGTACGAACCGGCGAAGCCGATCCCCGCGATCACCACCGCTCCGGTGACGACCACGCCGATCAATATGCGGTGCGTCCGGGTCAAACGTATCGCGGCCACCCGCGACCCCTCCTACCCCTTGGCTCCAGCCTCACTGGCGGACCGGAGCCGTACCGGCTCCGGCGGGCCCCAGACTGCCATACGGGTGAGAAGGAGAGGCGCGGCGTTGACGAACGAACGCCGTACAAACGCGCGAATACCGGGGCGAGGGGAGCGGGAGTTGTTACGCGTTCGCCGCCGCGACCGCCGCGACGGCCTCCTTCGCCGCCCGTTGCGCACCGCTCTGTACGTCGCCGGCCGACGGGTTCTTCTTGCCTTCGAGGCCCGCGCCGTTGAACTCCACCAGGACCACGACATTGCCGCTGCGGACGACCACCGAGTCGTTCTGCGAGGTGACCTTCGCGACGGTGGCCTTGCTGACCACCGAGGCCGCCTGGTCGCCGAGGCCGGTGAGGGGGGCGGAGGCCGCGCCGGGGACCTGGTTCAACGTGCCGACCTGCTCGGTGTACCGCTTCTTCGCCTGGTCCTCGGCCGTGCCGAGCGCGGTGGAGGACGTGAAGCGCTGAAGGGTGACCGACAGCCAGCGGTACTGGTAGCCGTCCTTGCCGTTGCCCGTCCAGGAGCAGCCGGCGCGCGAGGTGATGTCGTCGGACTTCACCGGGGTGCCGCCGGGCGTCTTGGCCTTCGGCACCAGCGCGTTCACGGTGGCCTGCGTGATCGCCTTGCAGGACGCCGGGAGCGCGGCGAACTTCGCGGGCGCGAGGGTCGGGGTGGCCGAGCCGCCGGACGGGCCGGAACCCGTGGAGGAGGAGGCCGAGGACTTCGCGTCGGATGATCCCGAACCAGACGAGCATCCCGCGAGAGCCATCGCGGGGACGGCCGCACAGGCGAGCAGCAGAGCGAGGCGGGAGGCGGTGTGTCGACGTTCCATGGGGGTCACCCTAAAGGGCCGCGCTGTCGGCCCCCGGTCAGTCCTTGACTTTCCTCAGGAGCTGCTCCGCGACCTGCTGGGCGCCTTTTTGCAGGTCAGCGCTTTCCGGTGGCGTACTGCCACGGGGCGACGACTCCGCGTAAGTGACGGTCACCAGGACGTTGGCAGTGCGGAAAACCAGTGTCACGTCGCGGCGGGGAGGCTGTGCGTGGGGCTTGAGGACGTCATTGATAAATGCGGCGTTTCCCACATCGGTGAGGCGGCGGGGGAGGAGGTCGGTGCCGCCGCCACCGGCCGTGCCGGAATTCGTCGCGGACCCCGTGCTCGTACCGTTGCCGCCGTTCGTACCGCTGCCGGTGGTGGAATTGTTGCCGTTCGTCGTACCGCCGGTCGGCGTGGCGGTCGTCTGCTGGCCGCTCGGGGTGGCGGAGGACGACAGCGGCGGGATCGAGGCGTCGGCCGCCTCGTTGGAGAAGTCGAGGTCGGCCTGGACCTCGTCGCTGACGGCCGGGTCGTACGACACGACGCGTTCGAGGTCGATCTTCAGGGTGTTCGACGTGCCGTCGGCCCGGGTGCCGCGCCAGGAGCAGCCGACCCGGCGGTCCGTGTCGTACGTGAGCGACTCCGAGCCCGCGACGTCGGGGACGGCGGGGACCAGGGACTTGAGCAGCTCCTGGCCGACGGCCGTGCAGGGGGCGGGCAGCGTCTGGTACTTGCCGGGCGGCGCGGGCGAGACCGTGCTCGCGCTGCCGCCGCCCGCGAGCTGCGCCTTCTGGTCCGAGGCGGAACCCGCCGAGTCCCCGCCGCCGGTGCACGCGCCGAGCGTGGCCAGGGCCAGCGCCACCGCGGTCACGGCCGTGCCGACGGCGGCCGGGAGGCCGCGTCCCGCCGGAGCACGTCGCGTCGCCTGGGCACCTCGCGCCGCCGGGACACTTCGCGTGGACCGCACTGGGCGGGCCCCCTTCCCCTCAGGTTCTGCCGCTCCCGCGCGCTAAACCTTTGGCGTGAGCGGGTGCGCCGTGGACACAATGTCTACCGCAAGCTTCACCCAAACCACCTCTTGGGGCGGTTTTATCGCGTGAGGCATCCTTGATTTTGCCGTTTACGGGGGATTGTCATGTCTTATACCGAGGTGCCGGGTGTCCGGGTGCCGATCCGGATGTGGACGGACCCGACCACGGTCGAGGACGTCGCGATGCAGCAGCTCCGCAATGTCTCCTCGCTGCCGTGGATCAAGGGCCTGGCCGTCATGCCGGACGTCCACTACGGCAAGGGCGCCACGGTCGGTTCCGTCATCGCGATGCACGGCGCGGTCTGCCCCGCGGCGGTCGGCGTCGACATCGGGTGCGGTATGAGCGCGGTCAAGACCTCCCTGACGGCGAACGACCTGCCCGGCGACCTCTCCCGGCTGCGCTCCCAGGTGGAGCAGGCGATTCCGGTCGGACGCGGCATGCATGACGACCCGGTCGCGCCCGGCCGCTTCCACGGCATGGCGACCTCCGGCTGGGACTCCTTCTGGGACCGTTTCGACGGGCTCGCGGAGGCCGTGAGGTTCCGCGCCGACCGCGCGACCAAGCAGATGGGCACGCTCGGCGGCGGCAACCACTTCGTGGAGGTCTGCCTCGACGAGTCCGGCGCCGTATGGCTGATGCTGCACTCCGGCTCCCGCAACATCGGCAAGGAGCTGGCCGAGTTCCACATCGGCCAGGCGCAGAAGCTCCCGCACAACCAGGGCCTGGTCGACCGCGACCTCGCGGTCTTCGTCTCGGACACCCCGCAGATGGCCGCGTACCGCAACGACCTGTTCTGGGCGCAGGAGTACGCCAAGAAGAACCGCGCCATCATGATGGCGCTCCTCCAGGACGTCATCCGCAAGGAGTTCAAGAAGGCCCGGCCGACCTTCGACGAGGTCATCTCCTGCCACCACAACTACGTCTCGGAGGAGCGCTACGACGGCATGGACCTCCTGGTCACCCGCAAGGGCGCCATCCGCGCGGGCTCCGGCGACCACGGCATCATCCCCGGCTCCATGGGGACCGGTTCCTACATCGTCCGCGGCCTCGGCAACTCCGCCGCGTTCAACTCCGCCTCCCACGGCGCCGGCCGCCGCATGAGCCGGAACGCGGCCAAGCGCCGCTTCACCACCCGCGATCTGGAGGACCAGACCCGCGGCGTCGAGTGCCGCAAGGACTCCGGCGTCGTCGATGAGATCCCGGCCGCCTACAAGCCCATCGACCAGGTCATCGACCAGCAGCGCGACCTGGTCGAGGTGGTGGCCAAGCTGAAGCAGGTCGTCTGCGTCAAGGGCTGACGCGTCGGGCGCACGGCTCCTGGAGCCGTGCGCCCGTGGCGGGTTCCTTCCTACGGCTGCGGCTACGGGTACGGCTATGGCTTCGGCTACGGCTATGGCTTCGTGTGCGGGGGCGCGGCTCAGGCCCTGCGGACGTGCAGGACGGTGCCGTCCAGGGGGAGGGGCGAGCGGCCGACAAGGGTGAGGCCCGCGTCGGCGAACAGCCGGGCGTAGTGGTCGGCGCGGCGTTCGCGACCGCCGACGTTGCACATCATGTGCAGGTCCCAGGCGGTGGCCAGGGAGGCCGAGCCGTCGTCGGGCAAGACGCGTTCCACGACGAGCAGTTCGGCGGCCGGGGACATCGCGCGGGCGCAGTGCCGCAGGATCTCGCGGCAGCGGTCGTCGTCCCAGTCGTGCAGGACGCGGGACAGAATGTAGACGTCGCCGCCCGCGGGCACGTCGGCGAAGGAGCCCGGGAGGAAGGCGCACCGCCCGGTGTGACCGGCCGCGCCGAGCAGGCGGCGGGCGGTCTCGACGGTGTGCGGGCGCTCCAGCAGGACACCGCGCAGGCGGGGGTGTGCGGAAAGGATTCGGCCGAGCAGTTCGCCGTTGCCGCCCGCGATGTCGACCACGGTGGCTCCTTCGGCTCCCTCGGCCGCCGCTCCTTCGGCCGCCGCTTCGACCGCCCTTACGGCCGCCGCTTCGGCCGCCCGTCCGGCCGCCCCTCCGGCCGCCGCGACGAGGACCGGGTGGTCGGGCAGCGGGTCGAACATCCGGGCGCCGGCGGCCATCGACTGGTCGAACAGCCCGGCGAGTTCGGGATCGCGGGCGAAGTGCTCGAAGTGGTTCTCGCCGAAGTGCCGTTCGAAGGCGACCTGTCCGGTGCGCACGGTGTGGTCGAGCCCGGCGAAGGACGCGTAGAACGGCCCCCCGTACATCAGCGCCAGCGACCGCATCGACCCCTCGGCGTCCGCCCGCAGCAGCCCGCCGGTGTCCGTGAGCCGGAAGCCGTCGCGGTCCTCGCTCACCACGCCGAGCATGGTGAGGTACCGCAGCAAGGTGGCCAGGTTGGGTGCCAACGCGCCAACCGCGTGGGCCAGTTCGGGCAGGCCGACGCCCCGCTCCCCGTCCATCGCGTCCGCCGCCTCCAGCCGCGCGAACGCGGCCAGCGCCTGCGTCGTCCACGCCCCGGTCAGCAGCCGCAGCAAGATCTCGGCGGGCTGCCGCGCCCGGTGCGCCTCCATGTGCGCGTCGAGCAGGTCGCGGTGGTCGCCCGGCACGTACAACTCCACCCGCCCGTAACCGGCCTTGGCCTCGGCGGGCGCGGCGAAGTAGAACACCGTGCCGTTCTCGTGCGGGTTGTAGCCGCCGCCGTCGGGCGTCGCGCCGTACTGCCCGAAGGCCGCGCACAGACCGCGCAGCACCAGCGGGTCCGGTGCCTCGACCTCGAAGGCGACATGCGTCTCGTGCTGCCGCGCCCGCTCGTACGCCGCGACCTCGCCGAGGCCGGAGCCCGGTGGCACGGTCAGCGCGAACACCTCGACCGTCCGCCGTACCCCGTCCCGGCACTCCACCGCGGGCCGCAGAATCGCGACGTCCAGCTCCGCCGCGCGCCGCTTGTGCCGTACGGCCAGCCGCTCGCGTACGACGACGCTCGGCGTCGGCGGCGCGTCCGCGACCAGCCCGCAGTCGGCGAGCGTGGCCTCCAACTCCGCCCGGCCGGACGGGAAGACGAGCAGCGCCGCGTGCGAGAAGGCGCAGCGCTCCGCCAGCGCCCGCAACTCCGGGCCGTCGAGCCCGGGAAGCAGGAGCCGGAGCAGCGTGGCGGTGTCCTGCTCCTTGACGAAGTCGACCGTCGCGCGCAGGCGGGACGCGTCGGACGTCTTGCCCGACAGTGCCGTGATCATGTGCGGGGGGACCCTCATTCGTTCCGGGGTTCGGTCGTCCGCGTACGGGTGTACGCGAGACGGGTGCGGGGATGCGGCGGTACGGGATGCGGCGGTGCGGGATACGGCCGCACGTACGGGCATGCGTGAACGGCGGTGCGCGGGCGGGTGGTTGGGGCGGCGGGCCGGAACGGCTAGACGCCGACGTAATGCTCGGCGAACCAGTCCTGCTGGCTGCGCGACGTGCGCAGTGAGGCGAGGCGGGCGCGGCGCAGGGAGTTGTGGAACAGCGACTCGCCGTCCGCGCCGGTCGGGCCGTGCAGCAGCCCGATCATCCAGTGCGAGAACTCCTGCGCCCGCCAGATGTGCGTCAGGCAGCGCGCCGAGTAGGCGTCGAGGCCGCGCGGGTCCCCGGCCGTGAGAGCGGCGGCCAGGGCGTCGGCCAGGACCGCCGCTTCGAGTACGGCCAGATTGGCGCCCTTCGCGGCGGACGGGCTGATCAGACCGGCGGCGTCGCCGACGAGGAACAGCGCGCCGTGGCGCAGGGGTTCGAGTACGTCGGACTCCAGGTCGACGACGGACCGCTGGACGAACCGGCCGCGCCGCAGCGGCCCGAACTCCCGCGCCCGCATGCGCAGTTCCAGCTCGTCCCAGATCCGCTCCGCCGCCCACGCGTCGGCCGGGGCGCCGCGCTCGTACTGGAGGTAGTAGCGGGTGACCTCGCTGGTCCTGGCCATGTGCCCGGCGAACCCGCGCTCGTGCACCGCGTATCCGACCGCGTCCAGGCTGGGCGGCGCCTCGGCGAGCAGACCGAGCCAGGTCACGCCGTGATCGCGGTGGTGGCGGACGGCGCCGGGCGGCAGCGAACGCCGGGCGGCGCCGTGCCGCCCGTCGCAACCGGCCACGTACCGCGCCCGCCACAGGCCCGGCCGTCCGTCGGCCTCGCGCACGACGACCTCGGGCCGCTCGCCGTCGACGTCGCGTACGGCCACGGCCTCGGTGCCGAAACGAATCTGCCCGCCCCGTTCCTGGAACCGGGTCAACAGGTCGCTCACCAGGTCCTGTTGGGGGTAGACGGTGTGCGGTTCGCGCTGTCCGAGCGCGCCGTAGTCCAGCCGGAACCGGCCGTCCTCGGTACGGAACTCGCAGGTGCCGTGGGGCTGCCCGCGCCGCCGCAACCCCTCGGCGAGGCCGTGCCGTTCGAGAATCCGTACGGTGTTGGCCGCCAGGAATCCGGCGCGCGCACGGGTCCGCACCCGCGCGGCCCCGGCCCGTTCCAGGACGACGCAGTCGATCCCCCGGTCCACAAGGATGTTGCCGAGCACGAGCCCGGCGGGACCGGCCCCGAGGACGACCACGTCGGTCGCGCTGCCGCCCGTCCCGCTGGTGTGGTCGGCCGGTCGCCGCCGGCTCTTCCCGTCTGTCACGGAACCAGATACTAGGTGGCTGAAAATCGCCCTTCGTACCGGAATCACCTGAATGCGCGGCTCGATACGGCAAAGAGATCGTCGGGCCCGTTGTCAGTGGCGGGGGTTACGGTGGGCGGAGACCGGCACGGAGCGTGACGCCGGACGGGGCGCAGGACGTGACGCTGGACGTGACGCAGGACGTGACGCTCTGTGCGACGCAGGGCGTGAGCAGAACGGCGCGTGAGCAAGGGGGAAAGACCATGACCACTCTCAAGAACCGGCCGCACACCGCACTCCTCGTGGTGGACTCGCAGGTGGGCGTGCTCGACGGCTGCCATGAACGGGACGCGGTGGTCGCCAACATCGCCGCGCTGGTCGCGCGGGCGCGGGAGAGACAGGCCCCGGTGGTCTGGGTCCAGGACTCCGGCGAGGACCGGACGAAAGGCAGCGAGCCGTGGCGGATCGCGCCGGAACTGGGCGCGGACGACGCCGAGCCGCACATCGACAAGGTGTACGGCGACTCCTTCGAGGACACCGACCTGGAGGAGGTCCTGGCCGGTCTCGGCGTCGGGCGCCTGATCGTCGTCGGCGGCCAGACCGACGCGTGCGTCCGCTCCACGCTGCACGGCGCGTTCGTGCGGGGATACGACACGACGCTGGTCGGGGACGCCCACACGACGGAGGATCTGACCGAGTGGGGCGCGCCGCCCCCGGCCCAGGTGATCGCCCACACCAATCTCTACTGGAGCTTCCAGGCGGCCCCCGGCCGCACGGCGGGGACGGTCGCGACGAAGGACGTCGAATTCTGAGGCCGCCGCGGCCGAGACGTGCGTACGCGAAGGCCCCCTGCCCGGTGGGGGGTTGAGCGGGCGGGGGGCCTTCGGCCGGGTCGGGGCGGGCGTCAGTCGTTGGCGTTGAGCACCGGCAGGTAGCCGCTGGAGTGGCCGGTCGCGGTCGGGTGGTACGACTCCCAGCTCGGCGAGATGACCAGCGAGTGGAGGTAGGCGTCGCCCGAGCACAGCTCGTGGCCCTTGAACGTCGAGCGGACGTCGCCGAAGGAGAAGCCGTGCGCGGCGGCGCGGGCCGCGGTGGTGGTGTCGAGCACGTCGGCGGCCTCGTCGATCTTGGCGTGCTTGGTGGCGCTGAGGCCGACGCAGAAGGTGTTGAGGGTGTACATGTCGGGGTAGCCCAGGACGACGACGTGCGCCGAGGGGGCCTTGGCGTGGATCGCGTTGTAGACCGCGTCGAGGCGGGCGGGCAGCGTGTTCCTGACGAAGTTCTCCGCCGTGTTCACCCGGTTGACGCAGTCGCTGTCGGAGCCGGTCACGCAGGCGGTCATGACGTCGGAGAAGCCCGCGTCATTGCCGCCGATGGTGATGGTGACCAGGCCGGTGGAGGAGTTGAGCGGGCCGAGCTGGTTGTTCAGCACGTCCGAGGTCACCGCGCCGGAACAGGCGGTGTCGGCGAAGGAGGACGGAGCGTGCGCGTTCTTCCACAGGTACGGGTAGGCGCTGAAGCTGCGGTGACAGTCGCCGCTGGCGCTGTCGTAGTTTCCCGCGCCGTTTCCGGCCGAGTACGAGTCGCCCAGGGCGACATAGGCGGGGCCTGCGGCGTGGGCCGGGCTGACGCCCACGAGGGCCAGGGCGGCGCCCATGACCAACGTGGCCAGCATGGAGAGGGACTTGGTGCGGTTCACGGAACCTCCATCGGCGGGACGATCGCTTCAGCGATCACTTCAGCAACGAGTTGCGCCGGGGTGCGCTGAGGTGGACATGTCAAGATGGCTCTGAGCGGTAGACCGCGATGGCGGTGACGGTGGGGGGTGAGGGTGGGGGGTGTGGGGGTGAGTGGGGGGACGGGGTAACGCTCTGATCTCTGGCTGCACAGGGTGTGGCATCAAGCGGCTCCAGCGTCAACGGCCCTGCTGTCGTAAGGATCTACGCGCGAAGAACGCCGCGGGAATCATCCCCAATGAATTGGCTCCGCCAAACATGCTCACGTCAACCCACACCACATCAGCACCATCCCGCCATCCGGCGACGGTTCCGTGTCCACCCTGTGCAACCCGGCCCCGGCCGGGGGTGTTCGCCGAAGGCGGCGGGTTGCCGAGGGGCCGGCGGTGCTCGTCGGGCGCGGGGCCCGTGCCCGCCCTGTGCAACCCCGCCCCGGCCGGGGGTGCCCGCCGAAAGCGGGGGCTGCCGAGGTGCTGGCGGTGGCTCGTCGGGCGGGGGCCCGTGCCCGCGCTGTGCGATCCCGCCCCGGCCGGGGGTGCCCGCCGGAGGCGGGTGGGGGGTAGAAGGGGGGGTGTTGGGTTGGTGCGGGTGGATGAGGGAGTGGTGGGTGTGGCGGGTCGTGGGCTGGTGGTCTGGGGGCAGCGGTGGGTGGTGAATCCGGTGGCGCGGCGGACGGCGGCGTTCACGCCGGGGGCTGCGGTGGTGGAGACGACCGGGCGGGTGAGCGGGAAGCCGCGGCGGACGCCGGTGGGGGGTGCGCTGGAGGGGACCACCTTCTGGTGGGTCAGCGAATTCGGCCGGCAGTCGCAGTACGTGCGGAACATCGAGGCGGACCCGCGCGTACGCGTACAGATCAAGGGCAAGTGGCACGCCGGTACGGCCACCCTCGTGGACGACGACGACCCGCGTGAGCGGCTGAAGCGGCTGCCGAAGTTCAACAGCGCGGCGGTCCGGGCGTTCGGGACCAACCTGCTCACGATGCGCGTCGACCTCGACCCGGAGGACTGAGTCCGCCACGGACCGGCCGGGTCACTCGCCGCGCGGTTCGACCCGGGCCAGCCACTTCGTCAGCAGGACTTCGAGCTGGGCGGCCTCGTCGCCGGTCAGGGCGCCCAGCAGGCGGCGCTCATTGGCCATGTGGGCCGTGAAGGCGCGGTCGATGACCTCGCGGCCGTGCGCGGTGAGCGCGACCACCCGGCCGCGGCCGTCGAGTTCGCTGGGGCGCCGGGTCGCCAGACCCGCGCGCTCCAGGCGGTCGATCCGTTTGGTCATCGCGCCGGTCGTGACCATCGTGTGCTCGGCCAGCTCCGAGGGCGCCCGCTCGAAGGGGGCGCCCGCGCGGCGCAGCGCGGCCAGGACGTCGAAGTCGCCCTCGCCGAGGCCGTGTTCGCGGTAGACGACGCACAGCTCGTCGGTGAGGCGGCCCGCGAGCCGGTGCAGCCGGCCGATGACGCCCTGCGGCCGTACGTCCACGTCCGGCCGTTCGCGGGCCCACTCCCGCTGGATCCGGGCGACGTGATCGAGCGGTTCGGACGAGTCCAGCGATCTGCGTGCGCTCATGCCCTCCACAATACCTTCCGAGGAAGCTACATTAGCTTCCATGGAAGCTAATGTGCGGTGGTCCCTCGTCACCGCCGTCGCCCCGGTCGCCTGGGGCACGACGTACTACGTCACCCGCGAGGCGCTGCCCGCCGACTACCCGCTGTACGGCGCGGTGCTGCGCGCCCTGCCCGCCGGGCTGCTCCTGCTGGCGGTCCGCAGGCGGGCGCCGCGCGGCGCGTGGTGGTGGAAGTCGCTGGTGCTCGGCACGCTCAACATGGGCGCGTTCTTCGCGCTCGTGTACGTCGCCGCGCAGCTCCTGCCGACCAGCGTCGCGTCCACCGTCATGGCCACCTCGCCCGTCGTGATGACGCTGCTCGCCTGGCCGCTGCTGTCCGAGCGCCCGCGCGCGCTGCCGCTGCTCGGCGCCTGCGTCGGCATCGCGGGTGTGTGCCTGATGGTGCTCGACGGCTCGGACGGCATCGACCCGCTCGGCCTGCTCGCGTCCGTCGCCGCCATGACCATGTCCTCGATCGGCTACATCCTGGCCAAGCGCTGGGGCGGCGCCGTGGACGTCCTGTCCTCCACGGCCTGGCAGCTCGTCGCGGGCGCGCTCGTCCTGCTGCCGGTCGCCGCCGCGGTTGAGGGCGCGCCGCCCGCCCTGGACGGCCGCGCGCTGCTGGGCTTCGGCTACGTCACCACGGTCGGTACGGCCGTCGCCTTCGCCGCCTGGTTCACCGGGCTGCGGCACCTCACGGCGGCCGGGGTCGGGCTGATCGGCCTGCTCAACCCGGTCACCGGCGTCCTGCTCGGGACGCTGGTCGCGGCCGAGACGCTGGGCGGGCAGCAGTGGGGCGGCCTGGCGCTCGTCCTGGCCGGTGTCCTGATCGGGCAGCCGGTGACGGCGCGGGCGGTACGGCTCGCGCGCCGCGTACGCCGTGCCCGCAGGCAACGTCATGAGGGCGACACGCGGCCCGCGGCTACTTCCGGAGCACGCCCATGATGTTCCGCGCCGTCTCGATCAGCGCGGGCTGGTACTGGACGAGGTCGGGGGAGAGCGGATAGCCGCCCCCGTCGAGGCCGTTGATGGTGTCCTCGGAGACGTTGACGTCGCTGTAGGCGTTGAGGGTGAGCGAGATGACCGCGCCGCCGTGCAGGATCTTCAGCTCCTGGCCCTCGTCGCTGCGCGTGAGGAAGTACGCCTGGTCGCCGAGTCCCGGCACCGACGAGACCTCGCTCGCGGCCTGGAGGCTGCCGGTCATCATCCGCACCTGGTCCTCGAACTCGACGCGGGGATCGGTCTCTTTGTGCAGGTCGACGGCGACGGCGACGATGTAGGACATCGTGGCGCCCCGCGCGTACGGCGCCTGGGTGGAGAAGTCGCAGGCGACCTGGTCGAGGGCGGGGCCGAGGTGCTGCATCGCGGGCGACGACGTCTCGGGCGTCTCCACCGAGAGCTTCCCCGGGCTGTTGGCCCGGACGGCGGCGGTCAGCGGCTGGAGGGTCGGGCCCTCGCAGGGGCTGTCGGCGATGTGGTAACCGTGCAGGTCCGGCAGGTCGCTGTGGCCCCGGTCGTACACGAACAGGCCGCCCGCCCACAGCGCGGAGGTGACGACGGCCGCGCCGAGCACCCACACCCACGGCGGTCGTACGCGGGAGGCGGCGGCCGGAGGCGGGGGCGGGCCGCCCTCGAAGTCCACGACGAGGTCGGCCGTGCGGCCCGAGGCGCCGGGACCGTCGGCCGTATCGGCGGCGTCGGGCGTGCCGAGCACCCCGTAGTCCGGCTCGCCGCGCTCGTGGGGTCCGCCGCCCGTCAGCTCCGGCTCGGATATCACTGCGGCTCCTCGCGGTGCACCTTGTAGTTGCTGGCCTGCGCGCGCGGGCGCAGCACCAGGAGGTCGACGTTCACGTGCGCGGGCCGGGTCACCGCCCAGGAGACGGTGTCGGCCACGTCGTCGGCGGTCAGCGGCTCGGCGACGCCCGCGTAGACGGCGGCGGCGCGGTCGGCGTCACCGCGGAAGCGGGTCAGGGCGAACTCGTCGGTACGCACCATGCCGGGCGCGATCTCGATGACGCGCACCGGCTTGCCGTTCAGTTCCAGGCGCAGCGTCTCGGCGATCACGTGCGCGCCGTGCTTGGCGGCCACGTAACCGCCGCCGCCCTCGTACGTGGCCAGGCCCGCGGTCGAGGACAGCACGACGACGGTGCCGTCGCCGGAGGCGGTCAGCGCGGGCAGCAGCGCCTGCGTCACGTTGAGCACGCCCAGCACGTTGACCTCGAACATCGCCCGCCAGTCGGCCGGGTCCGCGGTGGCCACCGGCTCGGTGCCGACGGCGCCGCCCGCGTTGTTCACCAGGACGTGCACCGGCGGGTACTGGTCCAGACCCGCCGCGAACGCGTCCACGGCCGCCCGGTCGGTGACGTCCAGCCCGTACACGGACGCCGAACTCCCCTGCTCCGTCAGCTCCTTGGCCAGCGCTTCCAGCCGGTCCGCGCGGCGCGCGGTGAGCACGACATGGAAGCCCGCCTCGGCGAGCTTGCGCGCGGTGGCGGCTCCGATGCCGCTGCTCGCGCCGGTGACCACTGCGGTACGGGGGCTCATGTGGTGCTGCCTTCCACGGACGGTGCCTGCTCGGTTCTGCTCCGGGGCCCCGGGCTCTGCTGTGGCCAGAGCCCTGCTGGGTGTTTTCCCTGGGTAGCAGCAGCATAAGCGGCCGGTTGTCCGGTACCGGGCGGCGCGGGTCGGCGGCGGTACGCGCCGGGCAGAGTCGGATCGCGGCGGATCGGACCGTGCCGGGGCGGCGGGTCGGATCGGATCGGGCCGGGGCGGCGGGTCGGATGGGGGTGGGTTGGGGCCGCCGGGGGTGCGGGGGGTCGGCGGGTGGCGCTGTGCGGTCGGGCGGGTACGTCACGTGTTTTCGGCCAGCGCCGCCGCGTTGTGGCTCATCTCACGTGGAGCGCCGCCAACTGCGGAATTCATGCTGCGCGGCGGTCGCGTCAGGCTGCTTTGAGCCATGTCGTCCTGGCCGCCTTGAATGCGCGGTGAGCGACCTCCTAAAGTTCAACCATCGACCTCACCCAGCGTTTCCGGAAATAATCCGCGCTGGCCGGTTCTCTCAATGTCGAGTGTTTCCGGCAGTTTGCCTGAGGTACCTCCTTCGTTACCCCTGTGCTACATCGCTACGGTGTCGGCGTCACGCCTTCGCCGGTCAACTGTGCTGCTCAGAGGCTTGCTTGCTGACACGGATTCCCTTGGTGAACCGGACAGTGCGACGAAAGGACCCGGCACAGTCATGTCCAATGCGCCGCGATTACGCGAGGCTTCGGAAAATCCCGCCGCCGACGAGAACGTCCGCAATATCGCGCACCTGCTGCTGCGCGCCGCGGAAAAGCACCAGGACTCGGGCATCCGCTACTGTCACGGAATGGCCGGTGAATCCACCCGGCTCCAGACCTACCCGCAATTAGTGGACGACGCGCGCCGGTCGCTCACCGGACTGCGCGCACACGGACTGCGCGCGGGCGACAAGGTCGCGCTGCTGGTGGAGCGCCCGCACGAATTCCTCACCGTCTTCTGGGCCTGCCTGCTGGGCGGCCTCGTGCCCTGCCCGCTGGTGCCGCTGCGCGGCGACCCGGAGCGCTGGGCGGCCCAACTGGCGCACGTCGACCAGTTGCTCGACAAGCCGCTGCTGATCGCCGACGAGGCGCTGGCCGCCGAACTCCCGCGCGTGCCGGGCCTGTCGGCCGTACCGCTGGAAGGGCTGCGCGGGCACGAGCCCGCCGTAGAGCTGTACGACGCGGAGCCCGGTGAGCTGGCGCTGCTGGTGCTGACCTCGGGCTCGACCGGCAACTCCAAGGCCGTGATGCTCACCCACGCCAACCTGCTGGCGTCGATGGCGGGCAAGAACGGCTTCCACCGCCTCACCCCCGCCGACACCTCGCTGAACTGGGTGTCCTTCGACCATGTCGCGGCGCTGCTGGAGTGCCACCTGCTGCCGCTGTACGCGGGGGCGCTCCAACTCCACGTCGAGCCGCAGGTGGTGCTCAAGGAGCCGCTGGACTTCCTGCGGCTGCTCTCCCGCCACCGGGTCACCATGACCTTCACGCCCAACTTCCTGCTGGGCCTGGTCAACGCGGCCGTGAGCGGGGCGTCCTCGGTCACCGAGGGCGCGAGCGGCGGCGAACCGCTCGACCTGTCCCGCCTGCGCCACATCATCAGCGGCGGCGAGGCCATCGTGTGCGCCACCGGCCGTACCTTCCTCGACGAACTGGCCCCGTACGGCCTGTCGTCCTTCGCGCTGTGGCCCGCCTTCGGGATGACCGAGACGTGCGCGGGCAGCGTCTACTCCACCGGCTTCCCCGAGCTGGACGCCGGGCAGGAGTTCGCCAACCTCGGGCTGCCCGTGGAGGGCCTGGCCATCCGGGTGGCGGACGAGGAGACCCACCGGCCGCTGGCGGAGGGGCAGGTCGGTGAACTCCAGCTCCGCGGGCCGATGATCACCGGCGGCTACTACAACAACGGCCAGGCCACCGCCGACGCGTTCACCGCCGACGGCTGGTTCCGCAGCGGCGACCTCGGCCGGATCGACGGCGGACGGCTCACCCTGGTGGGCCGCAGCAAGGACAGCGTCATCGTCAACGGCGTCAACTACTACAGCCACGACATCGAGACCGCCCTGGAGCAACTGGAGGGCGTCGCCCGCTCGTTCGTCGCCGCCTTCCCCACCCGCGTGCCCGGCGCCGACACCGAACAGCTCGTCGTCGCCTTCCACCCCGAGATCCCCGCGGCCGACGAAGCCGGACTCTTCCGGCTGCTCGCCGCCGTCCGCTCCACCGTCGTCATGCACTGGGGCTTCCGCCCCGCGCTGCTGCTGCCGCTGCCCGAGAGCGCCTTCCCCAAGACCAGCCTCGGCAAGATCCAGCGCTCCCTGCTGCGCAAGCGCCTGGAGAACGGCGACTTCGCCGCCGCCACCGCGGCCGTACAGGAACTGACCTCGCGTCAACTCGGCGGCTACACCGCACCCGAAGGCGAGACCGAGTGGCAACTGGCCGCGATCTACGCCGAGATGTTCGACACCACCGCCGACCGGATCAGCGCCACCGCCAGCTTCTTCGACCTCGGCGGCACCTCACTCGACATCCTGCGGCTGCGGCTCAGTGTCGCCCGGCGCCTCGGCGTCGCCGACCTCCAGATCATCACCGTGCTGACCGCCCCCACCGTCCGCGACCTGGCCGCCAGGATCACCGCCGACCTCGCCGCCGGGGACACCACGACCGGCGAGCGGCCGTACGACCCGATCGTCCCCATGCAGCTCAGCGGCGGCAAGACCCCGCTGTTCTGCGTGCACCCCGGCGTCGGCGAAGTCCTCGTCTTCGTCAACCTCGCCAAGTACTTCGTGGCCGACCGGCCCTTCTACGCACTGCGCGCCCGCGGCTTCAACCGCGGCGAGAAGCCCTTCGCCACCTTCGCGGAGATGGTCGCCGCCTACGTGGACGCGATCCGCGCCAAGCAGCCGCACGGGCCGTACGCGGTCGCGGGCTACTCCTACGGCGGCGCGGTCGCCTTCGAGATCGCCAAGGTCCTTGAGGCACAGGGCGAACGCGTCGACTTCGTCGGCAGCTTCAACCTCCCGCCGCACATCAAGTACCGCATGGAGGAACTGGACTTCGTCGAGACCGCCGCCAACCTCGCCTTCTTCCTGGCCCTGATCAACAAGAAGCAGTCGCTGGAGATCCCCGGCACCCTGCGCGGGCTGCCCCGCGAACGGCAGCTCCAGCATTTCATCGACATCGCCCCCGCCGACCGGCTCGCCGAACTCGACCTGACGGCGGAGAAGTTCGCCGCCTGGGCCGAACTCGCCGACGGCCTCACGGACCTGGGCCGCGGTTACCAGCCGAGCGGCACCGTCCGCTCGATGAAGGTCTTCTACGCCGTCCCGCTGCGCGGCACCAAGCAGGACTGGCTGGAGAACGAACTGCGCCGCTGGGACGACTACACCACCGGGCCCAACGACTACATCGACGTACCGGGCGAGCACTACACGCTGATGGGCCCGCAGCACGTCGCCGCCTTCCAGGCCATCCTGCGCAGGGAGTTGGACCGCGCCATGGGGGACGGTGGCGCAGGCGCAGGCGCAGGCGCAGGCGCAGGCGCAGGCGCGGAAACCGACACCGACACCGACACCGGGGACGTGACAGCGTGAAGGGCAAGAAGATCCTGGTCACCGGCGGCACGGGGCAGGTCGCCAGGCCCGTCGCCGAGGCGCTCGCCGCCGACAACGACGTCTGGTGTCTCGGCCGCTTCGGGACCCCCGGCGTCGCCGCCGAACTCACCGCGAGCGGCATCACCACCTTCCGCTGGGACATGGACGACCTCGGCCCCGACACCCTCAAGGGCCTCCCCGACGACTTCACCCACGTCGTCCACTCCGCCGTCCGGCGCGGCGAGGACGGCGACTTCAACGCGGCCGTCGCCGTCAACTCCATCGCCGCCGGGCGGCTGATGACCCACTGCCGCAGCGCCGACGCCTTCCTGTACGTGTCCACCGGCGCGCTCTACGCCCGCCAGACCCTCGACCACCGCTACACCGAGACCGACCCCGTGGACGGCAAGGCCGACTGGCTGCCCGCGTACCCGGTGGGGAAGATCGCCGCCGAGGGCACCGTCCGCGCCTTCGGCCAGGTGCTCGGCCTGCCGACCACCATCGCGCGGCTCAACATCGCCTACGGGCCCGGCGGTTACGGCGGCGTCCCGATGCTCTACTTCAAGCGGATGCTGGCCGGCGAGCCGATCCCCGTGCCCGTCGAGGGCCAGAACTGGTGCTCGCTCCTCTACACCGACGACCTCGTACGCCAGGTCCCGCGCCTGTGGGAGGCCGCCGCCGTCCCCACCACGCTCGTCAACTGGGGCGGCGACGAAGCGGTCGGCATCACCGACTGCGTGCGGTACCTGGAGGAGCTGACCGGGGTCACGGCCACGCTCGTACCGTCCGAAGTCACCCGCGAGACCTACCAGTTCGACCCGGCGCTGCGCCGCGAGCTGACCGGCCCCTGCGAGGTCGGCTGGCGCGACGGCATCCGCCGCACCCTGGCCGCGATGTACCCCGGGCACCTGCGCGAGTCCAGCGCCGGGGAGGTGGGCGCCGGTGTCCGGGCGTAGCAACTCCGAGGCGGTCCGGGCCGCTTACCGCGCCTTCGCGGAACGCGACGTCGAAGGGCTGCTGGCGACCCTGCACCCGGACGTCGACTGGGTGCACCCGGACGGGATGGACACCTACGGGCTCGGCGGTACGAAGAAGGGGCACGCGGGCGTGAAGGAGTTCCTCGCCCACGTCCCCACCGTGCTGGGCGGAATGCGCCTGGAGCCGCTGGAGTTCATCGAGTCCGGCGACCGGATCGTGGTCTTCGGCATCCGGCAGGTCACCTCGCTGACCGGGCACACCGAGACCCTTCAGTTCGTCCATTCCTGGACGATGCGCGACGGCCGGGCCACCGCCATGGAGGACATCTTCGACACCGTCCTCTTCCACCGCCTCATCGAGAGCTGAGGGAGCGGCCCTCATGAGGTACGCCTATCTGGGGCCCGAGGGCACCTTCACGGAGGCGGCGCTGCGCTCCGCGCTCGGCACGCGGGTGCCGGGACCGGTGCCGGTGCCGGTGCCGGTGTGCGAGCCGTATCCGACCGTCGCCGACGCCCTGGAGGCCGTACGGCGCGGCCACTGCGCCGCCGCGATGGTGCCGGTGGAGAACTCCCTGAAGGGCGTGGTCCCCGCCACCCTCGACGGCTTCGCCGCCACCGACGACCTGCACATCGTCGGCGAGACCGAACTGCGCGTCAGCTTCGCGCTGTTGGGCCTGCCCGGCGCCACTCTCGACGGCGTCGAGCGGGTCCGCAGCCACCCGCACGCGCTCGCCCAGTGCGGGCGCTGGCTCGGCCTGAGGCTCCCGAACGCCGTGACGGAGGCCGCCGGTTCGACGGCGGGCGCCGCCCGCGACCTGGCCCGGTCCGGCGACCCGCGCGACGCGGCCGTCGCGGCGCCCGCCGTCGCCGAGCGGTACGGGCTGCGCGTGCTCGCCACCGACATCGGCGAGCGCGAGAACGCCGTGACCCGCTTCGTGATGGTCCGCCGCGCCGGGGTGCCGCCCGCCCGCACCGGCCGGGACCGTACGTCCCTGCTGGTGTCGGCAGGCGACGGCACACCGGCCGCGCTGCCCGGAATCCTGTCCGTCTTCACGGCGGGACGCGTCAGCCTCGCGTGGGTCCAGGCGTGGCCGACCGGGCTGCGCCTGGGCGACTACCGCTTCTTCGTGGACGTCGAGGGCCACATCGACGACCAGCGGGTCCGCCACGCCGTCGCCGCGCTGTCCGACGTCGGGGCGCGGGCCAGCTTCCTCGGGAGCTATCCGCGCGCGGGGGCTCGCGCCACCGCCGTTACGGCTGCCACGGCCCTCAGGCGCCGGGTGCCGCTGCCGTCACCGCCCTTCCCCGCCGTCGTGCTGTGACCCCTGTGACCCCTGTGACCCACCCGCCCGCGCCCGTACCCCACCCCAGGAAGGACACGCCGTGAGCACTGCGCCCCGCCCGCCCGTCGGCAACCCCCAGGACCGACTGGTCCAACTCGGCCTCGGATTCTGGCAGTCCAAGGTGCTGCTGACCGCCGTGGAGCTGGAGGTGTACTCGGACCTCGCCGCCCACGGCCCGGCCGACGCGTCCGCGCTCGCCGCCCGCCTCGGTCTGCACCCGCGCGGCGCCCGCGACTTCTTCGACAGCCAGGTCGCGCTCGGCCTGCTGGAGCGGACGGACGGGGTGTACGCGAACACGCCCGACACGGCGGCCTTCCTCGACCGCGCCCAGGACACGTACATCGGGGGCCTGTTGGAGATGGCGCAGGAGCAGTGGTACCAGTCCTGGGGGCACTTGACCGAGGCGCTGCGGACCGGTGAGCCGCAGAACAACGTCGGGGGAGCGGACGGCAATCCCTTCGATGTCCTGTACGCCGACCCGGAGTTGACCAGCCGCTTCCAGAAGGCGATGACCGGCGGTTCGCTCGCCGCCTCGCAGGCGCTGGCCGCCGCCTTCGCCTGGGCGGACGTCACGACCGTCGTCGACATCGGCTGCTCCGAGGGCATCCTGCTCAACACCGTACTGACCGCGCACCCGCACCTGCGCGGCACCGGTTTCGACCTTCCGGCCGTCGCGCCCACCTTCCACGAGACGGTACGGCGCGCCGGGCTCGGGGACCGGCTCCGGTTCGAGCCCGGCAGCTTCCTCACCGACGCCCTGCCCACCGCCGACGTCGTCGTCTTCGGCCGCGTCCTGCACGACTGGGACCTCGACACCAAGCGGATGCTCCTGAAGAAGGCGTACGAGGCCCTGCCGGACGGCGGCTCCGTCGTCGTCTACGAGTCGATGATCGACGACGACCGCCGCGTCAACGCCTTCGGCCTCCTCACCAGCCTCCACATGCTCCTCGAAAGCCCCGGCGGCTTCGACTACACCGGCGCCGACTGCGTCCGCTGGCTGGAGGAAACCGGCTTCACCTCCTGCTCCGCCCAACCCCTCGACGGCCCGGTCGCCCTGGTAACCGGCCACAAATAGCCCTCCGGGCGGGCGTGCGCCGTCCGGCCCGCAGCCCAATCGGCCCCCGCGCCGCGCGCGCCGCGCGACCGGCCTCAGCGGGCCCCTGCGGGCCGCGCCGCCCGCGCGGGCGCGCTGAGGCGCCGGCCTCGATGCCTGTCCTGGCCTGTCCGGACTCGGGGCGGACGGCTGACCGGGCCGGGCACGTGCGGCCTGCGGGGGGGGGGCGTCGAGGTGCCGGGCGCGGTCTCGTCGGCCGGTGCGGCGGTCAGTGGGGGGTGGGGGCGGCGGGGGTCGGGGGGCGGGTGTTGACCAGGGACCTCACGGCAGTGAGCACGGCGGAGATCGAGGGGCAGGCGATCGTGCCGGTGCGGGCCACGAGGGTGACGTGGCGGGTGAGGGTGAGGGCGGCGGGGGTGACGCGGACGACGGGGAAGCCGGGGCGGTCGGGGACCAGGTCGGGGACGAGGGCGACGCCCCAGCCGTGGGAGACCAGGCCGAGGACGGCCTGCATGTCGTCGGTCTCGGCCACGGCGTCCGGGGCGAACCCGGCGCCGTGGCAGGCGTGCAGGGTCAGCCGGCCGAGCGCCGAGCCCTCGTCGTAGATCCAGGGGTCACGGGCGAAGTCGGCCAGCGGCAGAGGCTTCCCGGCCCCGCCCTGTTCCGCGAGCGGGTGGCCCGGCGGCACCGCGAGCCGGATGCGGTCGCCCGCGACCGGCTCCTCGGTCAGCCCCGGCACGTCCGGCTCGGGGATCTGGTCGTAGCGGGAGGCGACGACCAGGTCGAGCTGATTGAGCCGCACGGCCTGCCGGGCCTCGCTCCTGCGGACGTCGTGCAAGGTGATCCGGAGGTTGGGATGGTCGCGCCGCAGCCCGGCCAGCACCGGCACGAGCAGCGCCGGGCCCTCGTGGAAGGGCATCCCGACCCGCAGGTCGCCGTAGACCTGTCCGCTGAATTCCAGCAACTCCGATTCAGCGGTCTCCAGTTGGGACAGGATGTCCTCGCCGTGCCTGACCAGCAACCGGCCGACGGCGGTCAGCGTCGCCTTGCCGTTCGTCCGGTCGAGCAGCGGCACCCCGGTCTCCGCTTCGAGCGCCGACAGGTGCTGGGAGACCGCCGACCGCGTGTAGTTGAGCGCCTGCGCGGCCCCGGCGATCGAGCCCCGGGCCTCCACCTCGCGCAGCAGCAGCAGTTTCCGTACGTCCAGCACGCCGCAGTCCCCCCGCCCCGTGGCACCGTCAGTTTTCCTGACGCCCAGCGTCAATTACCGTCACGCCAACGGTACAGCGGGGGCCCGCGGCCGACGGCTTTAATGACAACGACTTCACGCCGAACCCCCGGAGAGACCACTCATGTCCGAGCCCGTGACCGCACCCGCCCCGACGACCGCCGAGCGCGTCCATCCGCTGGAATTCGGCATCGCGCTGAACCCGGAGGCCGCCCGGATCGACGAGCTGATCCGGCTCGCCGAACTCGCCGACCGCCGCGGCTTCGAATTACTCGGCCTCATGGACCACCCCTACATGGGCGCCGCCCTGGAGGCGTGGACGCTGCTGTCCGTGCTCGCCGCCCGCACCGAGCGCATCCGGCTCTTCCCCGACGTGGCGAATCTCCCGCTGCGCCCGCCGGCCATGCTCGCCAAGGCCGCCGCCTCGCTCGACCTGATCAGCGGCGGCCGGGTGGAACTCGGCCTCGGCGCCGGAGCCGCGGCCGACCACGGCGGAGGCGGCATGGGCGGCCCGCGCCGCTCGCCCAAGGTCGCCATCGACGCCCTGGAGGAGGCCGTCGCGGTCATCCGCCGGGTGTGGGCGGCCGGGGACGCCCCCGCCGCGTACGAGGGCGAGCACTACCGGCTGGAGGGCGTCGTCCCCGGACCCGCGCCCGCGCACCCGATCGGCATCTGGCTCGGCGCGTACCGGCCCCGGATGCTGGAGGTCACCGCGCGCCTCGGCGACGGCTGGCTGCCGAGCTTCCCCTACCTCGACCCGGCCGCGGTCATCGCGCTCAACCACCGCATGGACGAGGCCGCTTCGGCCGCGGGCCGCGCCCCGTCCGACGTCCGGCGGCTCTACAACATCATCGGCCGGATCGACGGAAACGGCGGCGCGCCCTTCAACGAGGGCAGCGCCGCGTGGACGGAACGGCTCACCGAACTGGTCCTCGACGGCGGCGTCAGCGCCTTCGTCCTGACCCCGATGGCCGACCACGCCCGGCAGATCGAGACCTTCCACGCCGAGGTCGTCCCTGCGGTCCGCGAAGCGGTGAGCAAGGAAGGCGCGAACCGATGAGCACGCCCCAGACCCCGGGTACGGGCGGCGGCGGTACGGCCACCACGCCCGCGGGCCGCGCCATGGTCAGTACGCTGCTCGGCGCGCACGCCGCCCTGCGCCGCGACCTGGACTCGCTCGGCCAGGCCCTGCGGCTGCTCGCCGCGAAGGACCCGGCCGCGCTCGGCGAAGTCCACGCCCGCATGGACGACTTGACGCTGCGTCAGGCCGCCTGGCAGCTCAAGTCGTTCTGCGACATGTACTGCCAGACGGTGCACGCGCACCACTCCATCGAGGACTTCCGGATCTTCCCCGCCGTGCTGCGCATCGCCCCCGAGCTGCGCCCGGTGGTCGACAGGCTCACCGCGGACCACCTGGCGCTCGGCTCGCTGCTCGACGCGATGATCACGTCGGTCGGCGCGCTGCCCGACGCCGACTGGGCCACGGCGCAGGACGCCGTGCAGGCGCTCGCCGACCACCTCGCGGCCCACCTGGACCTCGAGGAAGCGCACATCATCCCCCAGCTCGGCCGGCTGTCGAGCTGGATCTGACGGCCGTACGCGTCCCCGTAAGCCTTCCCCTCACCCCGGAGCCCCGATGTTCGCCGTCACCGTCGTGCTGTCCCTCGTCCTGGCGCTGGTCTTCGCCGCGCTCGGCACCTTCAAGGTGATCAACCACCCGAAGGCCGCCGAGACCGCGGAGCACCTGGGCCTGTCCCTGTCCCTCTCCCGCGCCATCGGCCTGCTCGAAATCGCCGCCTGCGGTGGCCTGTTGATCGGTCTGGCCTGGGCCCCGCTCGGCGTCGCCGCCGCGGCCGGCGCCGTCCTGCTGCTGATCGGCGCCACCGGCACCCACCTCAAGGTCCACGACCCGGCACAGGTCGCCGCCTTCCCCGCCTTCCTCGCGGTGCTGTCGGTGATCACCCTGATCCTCCGCCTCAAGACGGCGTGACCGAACACGGCGTGACCCGAGACAGCGGGACCGAACACGGCGTGATCCAAGACAGCGTGACCGAACACGGCGTGATCAAGACGCTGAAGACGGCCTGATTACGGTGCCGCCGCCCCCGCGGGGTACGGTCGCCGCGACGGTACGGCGTCCGCCTCCGCGGGCGCAGCCGTAGTGGCGCAGGAGGTGTCATATGGGTCTACGTCCGCGTACCGCGCATGAACTGAGCCTTGAGCCCCATCCCGGAGGCGGCTGGTACGGCCGGGTCTACACCTCACCGGTCGAGGTGCCCGTGCCGGGTCTCGACGGTGTCCGGCCGACCGCCGTACTGATCCACTACCTGCTCAGCCCGGGGGAGCGGTCGTCCTGGCACCGGGTGAGCTCGGACGAGCTGTGGCTGTGGCGGCGCGGCGGCCAGCTCCGGCTGCGCCAGGGCGGCACCGGCGGGGCCCCGGTGGAGAACGGCTCGGCGGAGGCTTCAACGACCTTGCTGGGACCGGGACATGACTATCCCGTCACCCATCTCCAGATGCTCGTCCCCGCGGGCACCTGGCAGTGCGCCGAGCCCGCGCAGAAGCACGAGGTTCTCGTGAGCTGTCTGGTGACGCCCGGCTCGGGCCTGGCCGACATCGAGCTGTACGAGGAGTCGGCGGCGCGCGCGGGAAATTGAGCGCTTGAGGGTGCGATATCCCGTATTGCGGGGGGTATTTGGCGCATGCAAGCCGTTGCGGTGATCCGCCAGTGACCAGTTGGCCGGAAACGCGCAATCCGGGCGGCCCGGAGAAGGCGCGCGGTGGCGCGGAGTCGGGCGCGAGTGTGCGGCGTAGGTCCGCGAAGGCGGGGAAGAACGAGGAAGACGCGAGAGGAAGGGGCGGCCGGTCAGGGCCAGACGAGACAGTAGAGCTGGTGACCGGACTCCTCGCAGCGGCGGGCGAAATCCTGCCATTCATGGAGCATCTGGTAGATCACGAACGCGTCTCTCGGACCGCGTCGGTCCGGCACGGTGGACCATATGAAGGCGGCGGCGCCCAGCGATTCCTCGTTGGCGGTGCGCAGCGGCTCGACGACCGAGTGCGGCAGCCGTACCACCGCGTAGTCCGGGTGCAGCACCACCAGTTCGAGCGGCGGGACCTTGGCGGGGGGTATGCCCTCGATGCCGGTGAGGACCATCGCGGCCATCGTCTCCGGCTTGACCTTGGTGTACATGCCGTGGCCGAGTTCGTCGCCGCCGAGTTCCTCGGGGCGCATGGAGATCGGGACGCGTGCGGCGGTGGCGCCGTCGGGCGCACCGAAATACTTGTAGGTCACCCCCACTCGGCCACCCCTGCTCCTGCCCTCGCTCGCGGTTGAACGGTTTTCCGGTACACGGTCGGCGGGGTTCGCGGGACGGCGTCGCCTGCCGGTGGGACGGGCGCGTTCGGGCTCGTGCTCGCCCGGTCCTTCACCCGGTCCGCCACCGCGCTGCTGCATTCCACTACCCGACCATCCGCAGACCCAACCACGCAACCCGATCATCGTCTCAGATGCAGGGTTGAGACGTTGCCGCGCAACGCCAGGCATTTGAGAGCATGTGCGTGTGAGCTATCCGTACGAAGCACCAGTGTCCCAGGAACTCTTCGACCGCGCGGCGGCCGTGACACCAGGCGGTGTGAACTCCCCGGTGCGGGCGTTCCGCGCCGTGGGCGGCACGCCCCGGTTCATGGTGTCCGGCACGGGCCCCTATCTCACCGACGCCGACGGCCGCGAGTACGTCGACCTCGTCTGCTCGTGGGGACCGATGATTCTCGGCCACGCGCACCCCGAGGTGATCGCCGCCGTCCAGGCCGCGGTCACGCGCGGTACGTCCTTCGGCACACCCGGTGAGGGCGAGGTCGCGCTCGGCGAGGAGATGGTCGCGCGGGTCGAACCGCTGGAGCAGGTACGGCTGGTGTCGTCCGGCACCGAGGCCACGATGTCGGCGATCCGGCTCGCGCGCGGCTTCACCGGCCGGGCGAAGATCGTCAAATTCGCGGGCTGCTACCACGGCCATGTGGACGCGCTGCTGGCCGCCGCGGGATCGGGCGTGGCCACCTTCGGCCTGCCCGACACCCCCGGCGTGACCGGCGCGCAGGCCGGGGACACCATCGTGCTGCCGTACAACGACCTGGACGCCGTACGCGCCGCCTTCGCCGCGCACCCCGGCGAGATCGCCTGCGTGATCACCGAGGCGTCGCCCGGCAACATGGGCGTCGTCCCGCCGCTGCCCGGCTTCAACGCCGGACTCAAGCAGCTCTGCGCCGACGACGGCGCGCTCTACATCTCCGACGAGGTGATGACCGGCTTCCGCGTCAGCCGCTCCGGCTGGTACGGGCTCGACGGGGTGCGCCCCGACCTGATGACCTTCGGCAAGGTCATGGGCGGCGGTTTCCCCGCCGCGGCCTTCGGCGGCCGGGCCGACGTGATGAGCCGCCTCGCGCCCGCGGGCCCCGTCTACCAGGCGGGCACGCTCTCCGGGAACCCGGTCGCGACCGCCGCGGGCCTCGCGCAGCTCAGGCTGCTCGACGAGGCCGCGTACGCGCGCGTCGACGCGGTGTCGGTGGAGATCCGGGAGCTGGTCAGTGCCGCGCTGAGCAAGGAGGGGGTCGCGCACCGCGTGCAGACCGCGGGCAGCATGTTCTCCGTCTTCTTCACGGACGACGAGGTCCGTGACTTCGAGGACGCGAAGAAGCAGGAGGCATTCCGCTTCACCGGCTTCTTCCACTCGATGCTGGCGCAGGGCGTCTATCTGCCGCCCTCCGCCTTCGAGTCCTGGTTCGTGTCGACCACCCACGACGAGCGGGCCGTGGAGCGGATCGCCGCCGCGCTGCCCGCCGCCGCACGCGCCGCCGCGGAGGCCCACGCATGAGCGAGATGACCGTTGTCCACGTGATGCGGCACGGCGAGGTGCACAACCCCGACGGCATCCTGTACGGGCGCGCCCCCGGCTTCCACCTGTCCGAGCTGGGCCGCAAGATGGCCGACCGGGTCGCCGAGCACCTGGCCTCGCGCGACATCACCTACGTCGTGGCCTCCCCGCTGGAGCGCGCCCAGGAGACCGCCGCGCCCATCGCCGCCGCCCACGAGCTGGAGGTCGGCACCGACGAGCGGCTGATCGAGGCGGCGAACGTCTTCGCGGGGAAGACCTTCGGCGTCGGCGACGGGGCGCTGCGCAAGCCCGCGAACTGGAAGTACCTCACCAATCCCTTCCGGCCGAGCTGGGGCGAGCCGTACGTCGACCAGGTCGTCCGGATGACGGCCGCGCTGGCCGCCGCCCGCGACGCCGCCCGTGGGCACGAGGCCGTCTGCGTCTCCCACCAGCTCCCCATCTGGATCGCCCGCAGCTACGCCGAGCGCCGCCGCCTGTGGCACGACCCGCGCCGCCGTCAGTGCACGCTGGCGTCCCTGACCTCCTTCACCTACGACGGCGACCGCATCGTCTCCGTCGGCTACAGCGAGCCCGCGCGGGACCTGGTCCCCGCCCGGCTTCTCTAGGACTCGCCGCCCCCCGCCCCGGCCGGGGCGGACCCGTCCACTGGGCGAGTGAAGAACCGGAGCCACCCGAGGGAACCTCGGCAAGTTTTGCCGCATGCCGCGTAACCGCGAGGAACTTGTGAACGTCATGGTGGGTGACCACTTTTCTGCCCACTCGGCCGTCAGGCCGGAGAAGCCGAGAGACGGGACCGTTCCACGATGTGCGCCATGAGCCGCAGGACCCTGTTGACCACTAGCGCTGGGGCGGCGGCGGCCGGGCTCGGCGTCGCCGGCTGCGGCACGGGGAAGGGGGTGAGCGGCGGCGGAGCGACGCCGGTGGCGAGCAAGACCGGCGAGAAGTCGGGGGCGAGCGGCCGCCAGGCCCCGAAGAAGACCGTGACCCTCATCGGCGACGGATCGACGGCGTACACCGGGACGCAGCCCAACCAGCCCAGGCCCGAGCGGCTGGAGCCCGGCCAGGCGCCGCCGCAGTTCGTGATCTTCTCCTGGGACGGCGCGGGCGAGGTCGGCAACGGCCTCTTCCCCCGTTTCCGCAAGCTCGCCGAGAACCACGGCGCGTCCATGACCTTCTTCCTGTCCGGGCTCTACCTGCTGCCGGAGGGCAAGAAGCTCCAGTACGCGCCGCCGAACAACCGGCAGGGCGCCTCGGACATCGGCTACCTCACCGACCAGCACGTCCGGATGACGCTGGACAACATCCGGCAGGCGTGGCTGGACGGCCACGAGATCGGCACGCACTTCAACGGTCACTTCTGCGGCGGCAGCGGCACCGTCGGCCGCTGGACGTCGGCCGACTGGAAGAGCGAGATCGACCAGGCCAAGTCGTTCGTGAAGAGCTGGAAGACCAGCACGGGCTGGCACGACCAGGACCCGCTGCCCTTCGACTACGAGAAGGAGCTGGTCGGCGGCCGGACCCCGTGCCTGCTCGGCCAGGACAATCTGCTGCCGACCGCGAAGGCGCTCGGCTGGCGGTACGACGCCAGCTCGCCGGGCGGCAACCAGGTGTGGCCCTCCAAGCGCGGCGGCCTGTGGGACCTGCCGCTCCAGCTCATCCCCTTCCCCGGACACTCCTTCGAGGTGCTGTCCATGGACTACAACATGCTCGCCAACCAGTCGCACGCGGCCACCAAGTCCGACCCGGCCAACTACCCGGGCTGGCGCCGGCAGGCCACCGCCTCGTACATCGCGGGCTTCGAGCGGGCGTACTCGACCAACCGCGCGCCGTTCTACATCGGCAACCACTTCGAGCAGTGGAACGGCGGGATCTACATGGACGCCGTTGAAGAAGCGTTCAAGCACGTCGCCGCGGCCCGCGACAAGGCGAACAACGGCGACATCCGCATGGTGTCCTTCCGGCAGTACGTGGACTGGCTGGACGCGCAGGACCCGGCCGTCCTGGACAAGCTCAGGACGCTGGAGGTCGGGCAGTCGCCCGCCGGCGGCTGGCGGGAATTCCTCGCCGCCCCCGCCGTGAGCAGCGGCGGGACCAGCAGCTCGGGCAAGGCGCCGGTCGGTGCCGGAACTGCGACTACCTGATCCTTACTTGGGGCAATTGCCGTTTTTGGGGTTGGCGTCGGGGGCGTGGAAGATCGCGCGAAGGCCCATGCGAAACTTTTCACATGAGTCCTACGCGCGCCCTCCGACGCCGCTTTCCCCGCAGTGCCGCGGCACTCGTCGGGGCCGCCGCGCTCGCGATGACGACGGCCGCCTGCTCGTCGACCTCGACCTCGGGGACCGACAACACCAACTTCATGGGCGGCACCGGCGAGATCAACGTCCTCAAGGCCGCCGACCGCAAACCCGCCCCCGACATCTCGGGCAAGACGGTCACCGGCGGCACGGACAGCCTGGCCGCGTACAAGGGCAAGGTCGTCGTCGTCAACATCTGGGGCTCGTGGTGCGCGCCCTGCCGCGCGGAGGCGCCGAACCTCGCCGAGGTCGCCAACGCCGACAAGGACAAGGGCGTGCAGTTCCTCGGCATCAACACCCGGGACCTGGACGTCTCCAACGCCGAACGCTTCGACAAGCGCTTCGAGATCCCGTACCCCAGCCTGTACGACCCCTACGGCTCGCTGATCCTGCGCTTCCCCAAGGGCAGCCTCAACCCGCAGAGCCTGCCCGCCACCCTCGTCATCGACCGGCAGGGCAAGCTCGCCGTCCGCGCGCTGAAGCCGCTCAGCGTCGAGGACCTGCACCGGATCATCGACCCGCTCATCGCGGAGAAGTGACGTGCAGGCAAGCGCCGCCGCCGCGGTCGTCACCCTGAGCGCCGCGACCGACCCCAACCAGACGGTGCTCACCGGGGCGCTGCTGGCCGCCATCCCGATCGCCATGTTCGCCGGGCTGATCTCCTTCTTCTCGCCCTGCGTCCTGCCGCTGGTCCCCGGCTATCTGTCGTACGTGACCGGCGTCACCGGCACCGACCTCGCCGAGGCCAAGCGGGGCCGGATGCTGCTGGGCTCGTCGCTGTTCGTGCTCGGCTTCAGCGCCCTGTTCGTCTCCGGCGGCGCCCTGTTCGGCAACTTCGGCGCGCAACTGCTCGTGCACCGGCAGATCCTCTCCAAGATCTTCGGCGGCCTCACCATCGTCCTCGGCCTGGCCTTCATGGGCATCGTCGGCGGCCTGACCCAGCGCGAATTCCGCTTCCACTACCGGCCCGCGCTGGGCCTGGCCGGGGCGCCGGTGCTCGGTCTGCTCTTCGGCCTCGGCTGGGCGCCCTGCGTCGGCCCCACCCTCGGCGCCGTCAACGCGCTGGCCTTCAACGACGCCAGCGCGGGCCGCGGGGCGCTGCTGATGGCGTTCTACTGCGCGGGCCTCGGTGTGCCGTTCATCGTGGCCGCCATAGCTTTCCGTCGTACGCTCGGCGCGTTCGCGTGGGTCAAACGCCACTACGTGTGGGTGATGCGCGCCGGCGGCGCGATGCTCGTCGCGGTCGGCGTCCTCCTCGTCACCGGCGTCTGGGACCACATCACCTACCAGATGCAGATCTGGTCGAGCAGCTTCACCCCAGGGGTCTGACCCATGAGCGTCACGGAGAAAACCGAGCGCGAGCCGCGCGAGGGCAACGACAAGGGCACGGGCGGCGAAGCGCCTCAGGAGCGCGACGGGCTGGGCGCCGCGGGCGCGCAGCTCAGCACCCAGCCCGTCGACACCCTGCGCAGCGCGCCCGCGATCGGCACCCTCGCCCTGCTGCGCTGGATGTGGCGGCAGCTCACCTCGATGCGGATCGCCCTGGTCCTGCTCTTCCTGCTCTCGCTGGCCGCCATCCCCGGCTCGCTGATCCCGCAGCACTCCGACGCGCTCAAGGTCGAGGCGTTCAAGAAGACCCACCCCGGCATCAGCCCGCTGTACGACCGGCTCGGGATGTTCCACGTCTACAGCTCGCCGTGGTTCGCGGCGATCTACATCCTGCTGTTCGTCTCCCTCGCGGGCTGCATCGTCCCGCGCACCTGGCAGTTCGTCGGCCAGCTCCGGGCCAGGCCGCCGGCCGCGCCGCGCCACCTCACGCGGCTGCCCGCGTACTCGACCTGGCGCACCGACGCCGGGCCCGAGCAGGTGCTGCACGCCGCGCACAAGGCGCTGCGCGGACGCCGGTTCCGTACCGCGCTGAGCGACGGCACCGGCAAGGACGGCAAGGGCGGCGGCGGTTCGGTCGCCGCGGAGAAGGGCTACCTGCGCGAGACCGGCAATCTGCTCTTCCACATCGCGCTCTTCGGCCTGCTGATCTCCTTCGCCGTCACCTCGCTGAACAAGGCCGAGGGCGGCAAGCTGATCGTCGAGGGCGACGGCTTCACCAACAACCTCACGCAGTACGACGACTTCTCGCCGTCCACCCTCTACACCGCGGACGACCTCAAGCCGTTCGGCTTCAAGCTCGACAGCTTCGACTCCGCGTACGAGACCAGCGGCCCCGACATCGGCAGCCCGCGGGTCTTCAAGGCCAACATCCACTACTGGGACGGCGCCGACGGCAAGCCCGTCAAGGGCACGATCGACACCAACCACCCGCTGAGCATCGGCGGCGAGAAGGTCTATCTGATCGGCCACGGCTACGCGCCGATCGTCACCGTCAAGGACGCCAAGGGCAATGTGGCCTTCCGGGGCCCGGTGCCGTTCCTGCCGCAGGACAGCAACATCACGTCCACCGGCACGATCAAGGTGCCCGACGCGGTCGGCAAGGACGGCAAGCCGCAGCAGCTCGCCTTCACCGGCTACTTCACGCCGACCGGTGACGCGGGCCAGGGCCCGCGGTCGTTCTTCCCCGGCCTGGAGAGCCCGCTGCTGTTCCTCAACGCCTACCACGGCGACCTCGGCATCGACGGGGGCGTCTCCAAGAACGTCTACCAGCTCGACACGACGAAGATGAAGCAGTTCAAGCTGGAGACCTCGACTCCCGGCATCAACGCCGTCGCGCTCAAGCCCGGCGAGGCCATCACCCTGCCGGACGGCGCGGGCAGCCTCACCTTCACCGGGGTCAAGACCTGGGCCAGTTTCCAGGTCTCCCACCAGTCGGGCAACGAGACCGCGCTGATCAGCGGTGTCGCCGCGATCCTCGGCCTGATGGGCTCGCTCTTCATCCAGCGCCGCAGGATCTGGGTGCGCGCCGTGCCCGGCCCCGACGGCACCACCGTGGTCGAGATGGGCGGCCTCGGCCGCAGCGAGTCGGTGCGGATCGCCGAGGAGATCGGCGACATCGCGCTCCAGCTCCAGCCGGAGGCCCCGGCCCTCCCGGACGAGGACGAGGACGAGGACCCGGTCGGGAATTCCGCCGGGAACGCCGAGACGGCCGCGAACGCCGAGACGGCGGGGAAGGCCGAGAACGCCGATAACGCAGCGAACGCAGCGAACGCTGAGAACACGGTCGAGAGCCCCGGCGAGGGCACCGGCCAACCGGACAATCCGGTCCCCGTAGAGTCAACCCCCCGGACAGACGACGAAGGAGCCCGCGCGTGAATATCGCGTCCGCGGTCAACGAGAACTTCGCGAACTACAGCAACTACCTGATCCGCTCGGCGATGTTCGTGTACGCGCTGGCCTTCCTCGCGCACCTCGCGGAGTGGGTCTTCGGCAGCCGCAGCAAGGTCGCCGTGCAGTCCGCGGCCCTCGCCGCGGAGACGCGCGAGGCCGAGGCGGCCAAGGCGGCGGCCCCCGCGGTCACCGTCAAGGTCGCCCAGCGCGGCGGCGCCACCACCACCCTGGAGCGCCCGCGCCCGAACATCGTCCCCAAGGTCATCACCCGCGCCTCCGCCAGCGACCGCGGCATCGCCGACGGCCCCGGCGCCGCGGGCGAGGACGAGAAGGGCGACCTCTACGGGCGGATCGCGGTGGCCTTCACCGCCCTCGCCTGGCTGCTGCACTTCGGCGGCGTCCTCTTCCGCGCCATCTCCGTACAGCGCCCCCCGTGGGGCAACATGTACGAGTTCTCCACCACCTTCGGCATGGTCGCCGTCGGCGCGTACCTGCTGCTGCTCGTGCTGAAGAAGAACGTCCGCTGGATCGGTCTGTTCCTCACCACGACGGTCCTGCTCGACCTGGGCCTGGCCCTGTCGGTGCTCTACACCTCCAGCGACCAGCTCGTGCCCGCGCTGCACTCGTACTGGCTGTGGATCCACGTGTCGTGCGCGATCATCTCCGGCGCGATCTTCTACCTCGCCGCGGTCGGCACGCTGCTCTACCTGTTCCGCGACCGCTACGAGACGGCGCTGGCCGCCAACCGCACGCAGAACAGCCGCTGGGCCGACGTCATGTCCCGGCTGCCCGCGGCGGCGAGCCTCGACAAGTTCGCGTACCGCATGAACGCGCTGGTCTTCCCGCTGTGGACGTTCACCATCATCGCGGGCGCGATCTGGGCGCAGGCCGCCTGGGGCCGCTACTGGGGCTGGGACCCGAAGGAGACCTGGGCGTTCATCACCTGGGTCGCGTACGCCTGCTACCTGCACGCGCGCGCCACCGCCGGGTGGAAGGGCCGCAAGGCCGCGTATCTGGCGCTGATCGCCTTCGCGTGCTTCCTGTTCAACTACTACGGCGTGAACATCTTCGTCACCGGCAAGCACTCGTACGCCGGGGTCTGATCCCCCGGGGCCGGATTCCTCACCGGTCGCCCGCGGGGTCCTCCTGGTCGCCCTCGGACGGGGCCGCGCCGCCGTCCTTGCCTTCCCTGTTCTGCTTGTTCAGTTCGCTGAGCGAGCGCAGGAACTCCGGATTGTCGTCCGGGGCGACCCACACCTGGCGGGTACGCGGCCGCGGCTCGTCGACCTCGCGCGGGTCCTCGTGCCGCCCGCGGGTCCCTTCGTGGTCCCGGTGCCACTCCGAGGGCGTGGCGCCCTCGGAGGTGCGCACCCGGACCGGGCCGCGCCGTCGGCCGATCAGCAGCCAGGCCACCGGTCCGATCAGCACCTCGCCGAAGAACAGGATGATCAGCACCCACACCAGCTTCGGCAGCCCGCGCACCTCCCGCTCGGGAGTGCCGAGGCAGTCCACGAAGGCGTAGATCCACAGCGCGATCACCATCAGGTACGGCAGGTACTTCAGCACAGAGGCCCCCCACGGAACATTGCTCAGGACGCCCAGCCTAACGAGGCGGCGCGTCCGACGCCGGAGCGGGATGGAAGACTGGGGCCCATGGCTTACGACGATCTCCGCTCGTTCCTGCGGGCCCTGGAGAAGGACGGCGACCTCCGGCGGATCAAGGCCGAGGTCGACCCGTATCTGGAGGTCGGCGAGATCACCGACCGGGTCAACAAGGCGGGCGGCCCCGCGCTGCTCTTCGAGAACGTCCGCGGCTCGGTCGCCCCGCTGGCGATGAACGTGTACGGCACCGACCGGCGGCTGCTGAAGGCGCTCGGCCTGAGCGCGTACTCCGACATCAGCGACAAGATCGCCGGGCTGCTCAAGCCGGAACTGCCGCAGGGCTTCGTCGGGATGCGGGAGGCGTTCGGCAAGCTCGCCGGGATGACGCACGTGCCGCCGAAGAAGATCAAGGACGGGCCCGTACAGGAAGTCGTCCTCACCGGCGACGACGTCGACCTCGACGCGCTGCCCGCCCTGTTCACCTGGCCGCAGGACGGCGGCTCCTTCTTCAACCTCGGCCTGACGCACACCAAGGACCCCGAGTCCGGCGTCCGCAACCTCGGCCTCTACCGGCTCCAGCGGCACGACCGGCGCACCATCGGCATGCACTGGCAGATCCACAAGGACAGCCGCAACCACTACCAGGTCGCCCAGCGCCGCGGTGAACGCCTCCCGGTCGCCATCGCCTTCGGCTGCCCGCCCGCCGTCACGTACGCCTCCACCGCGCCGCTCCCCGGCGACATCGACGAGTACCTGTTCGCGGGCTTCGTGCAGAACAAGCGGGTGGAGATGGTCGACTGCAAGACGGTGCCGCTCCAGGTGCCCGCGCACGCCGAGGTCGTGCTGGAGGGCTGGCTGGAGCCGGGGAAGACGCTGCCGGAGGGGCCGTTCGGCGACCACACCGGCTTCTACACCCCGCAGGAACCGTTCCCCGCGCTGACCGTCGACTGCGTCACGATGCGCAAGCGCCCGCTGTTCCAGTCCATCGTCGTCGGCCGCCCGCCGACCGAGGACGGACCGCTGGGCCGCGCCACCGAGCGGTTCTTCCTGCCGCTGCTGAAGGTCATCATTCCGGACATCGTGGACTACCACCTGCCGGAGGCGGGCGGCTTCCACAACTGCGCGATCGTCTCGATCGACAAGAAGTACCCGAAGCACGCGCAGAAGACGATGCACGCCGTGTGGGGCGCGCACATGATGTCCCTCACCAAGCTCGTGATCGTCGTGGACGCCGACTGTGACGTCCACGACCTGCACGAAGTCGCCTGGCGGGCGCTCGGCAACACCGACTACGCCCGTGACCTCACCGTCGTCGAGGGCCCGGTCGACCACCTCGACCACTCCTCGTACCAGCAGTTCTGGGGCGGCAAGGCGGGCATCGACGCGACCCGTAAGCTGCCGGAGGAGGGCTACACCCGCGACGGCGGCTGGCCGGAAATGGTGCTCTCCGACCCGGAGACCGCGGAACGGGTGACCAAGCGTTGGAAGGAGTACGGGCTGTGAGCGGCGAGGCGATCCTGGACGGAGGCAGCGCGAAGGCCGGGCCTCCCCGCGCGAGCGGCGGCGAACCGGTGCGGGCGTTCCTGCGGCTGGTGATGATCGAGCACTCGGTCTTCGCGCTGCCCTTCGCCTACACCGCGGCGCTGACCGCGATGTTCCTCGACGACGGCTCGGTGCACTGGCTGGAGCTGCTGCTGGTCACCGTCGCGATGGTGGGCCTGCGGACCTTCGCCATGGCGTGCAACCGGATCATCGACCGCGAGATCGACGCGCGCAATCCGCGGACCGCCGGGCGCGAACTGGTCACCGGCGCGGTCTCCGTACGGTCCGCGTGGACCGGCGCGCTGATCGCCGTCGCGGTCTTCCTCGGCGCCGCCGCGCTGCTCAACCCGCTGTGCCTGGCGCTCGCGCCGATCGCGGTGGTGCCGATGGTGGTCTACCCGTACGGGAAACGGTTCACCAACTTCCCGCACGCCATCCTGGGCGTCGCGCAGGCGATGGGCCCGATCGGCGCCTGGCTCGCGGTGACCGGCGCCTGGTCGTGGGACGCGGTGATCCTGGGGCTCGCGGTGGGTGTCTGGATCGGCGGCTTCGACCTGATCTTCGGCTGCCAGGACGTGGCGGCCGACCGCGCCGAGGGCGTGAAGTCCGTCCCCGCCCGCTTCGGCATCCCGGCCGCGCTGTACGGCGCGCGCGTCTGCCACGCCGTGACCACGGGCCTGCTGGTCTGGTACGGACTCGCCACCCACGCGGGCGTCTTCTGGTGGATCGGCCTGGCGGTCGTCGGCGCGGCGTTCCTCTACGAGCACGCGATCGTCCGGCCGCACGACCTGAGCCGCCTCAACCGGGCGTTCTTCCAGGTGAACGGTTTCATCGGAATCGCGCTCTTCGTGTGCGCGCTGCTCGACCTGAGCGTGCGCGGCCTCGGTCTGTAGAACCGCCGTCCTGGTGACCGGGCCGCGCACGCGAGGCGATGCGCGGGGCCGTGGGTCGTACGGCCCCGCGCCGGTGCTCACGGCTCGGGGCCCGTGCCTACGGCCCCGCGCGGGTGCCTACGAATCCAGGCCGGAGTCGTCCGCCGAGCTGTCGTCGTCGTGGCCGAAGGCGAACATGAACAGGCCCATCAGGTCCTGCGGGTTGAGGACCTTGGCGCCGGAGGGGGCGCCGACCGGGTCGGCGCCGCTGTTGACGTCGACCACCAGGGGCAGCTTGCCCTTGGCCTTGGTGTCGAACTGGGCGACGTCCAGGCTGATCCCGGCGAGCTTGCCGCCCTTGACGGCGACGTCCACGGCCACCGTCTTGTTCGGCACCTTCTCCAGGTCCGACGGCTTGAAGTCGGGGATCTGCTTGGTCAGCGAACCGAGGCTGCCTTCCAGTTCCTTGGCGAGCTGCCGCGCGGGCACGGTGACCTCGACGTGGTCGGCGCCGTCGTGGTTGCCCAGCTCCTTGAACTTGGCGTTGTTCACCAGCGCCTTGCGCAGCGCGTCCACGACCTGCTGCTGCGTCTTGGCGTCCAGGCCCTTGCTGGTGTCGGGGAGCGCGCCGAGCGGCGAGTCGCCGTCCTTGGACATGGACTTGGCGAAGGACTCGAAGGACTTCAGGTCCAGGCTGATCCAGTCGCCCTTGAGGGCGGACTTCACCGAGGCGAGCGAGGCGGGCAGTTCGTCGGCCATGCCGAGGAATTCGTTGAGCTGCGCCGCGTCCTTGCTGGAGGAGCCGATCAGCGTCTCGAAGCCCTTGAGGTCCAGGCGCAGGTACACCTTGTCGTTCACGGCCCGGACGTCGACCAGGCTCTTCTTGCCGGAGCCGTCGGCGCCGAGCTGGAAGGCGAAGGAGCTCTTGTCGCCGTCCTTGAGGTCCTTGAACGCCTTGTCGGCGCTGAGGGCGACCGCGACCCGCAGGTCGGCCAGCGTCTTGGCCGTCTCCTTGGTGAAGTCCTCCTCACCCTGGAGCGCGGTGTAGATCTGGTCCGCCGAGGCGTCGAAGCGCACCCCGAGGGTCAGCGACTTCTCGCCGTTGAGCTTCTCGAAAGCGTTCTTGACCTTCGTGTCCGGGCTGGAGGCCGCGGCCGTCCCGCAGGCTGCGGAACCGGCGGCGATCATGGCCACGACTCCGGCGGCGGCAAGGCCCTTGCGCATGGTGATGATGACGGACTCCTTGGACGTGACGGAAGAAAGTATGACCAGAAGGATAACTGTGCGGAGGCTGTGACTCGCGGGAGTTTCCGCCCGGCACGGGGCTGTTGGCGGGGGATCGGCGCACTTCAGCGCGTGATCACGGTCACGGGGTCGCGGGTGTCGCGGTGACCCGGTGTAGCGGTGACCCGGTGACGCGGACTGACGGCGTGACACCGTCCCGTCCCGACGCGGCCGTCGTGCCGTGGCCGTCACGCCGTGACGGCCACCGTCCGTTCGCGGAACAGGAACGCGGCCACCACGCCGCCGATCAGCCCGAACAGGTGCCCCTGCCAGGAGACTCCGCTCGCGGTCGGCAGCACCCCCCACAGGATGGAGCCGTAGACCGCGCCGACGACGACGCCGACCACGATGTCCAGCGCCCTGCGGTCCACGAAGCCGCGCACCAGCAGATAGCTGAACAGCCCGAAGACCAGCCCGGAGGCGCCCGCGGTGTTGGTGTGGGCCGGGGCTATCAGCCACACGCCGAGGCCGCCGATCACGATGACGGTGAAGGCGACGGCCAGATAGCGGCCGATGCCGCGCAGCGCGGCGATGAAGCCCAGGACGAGCAGCGGCAGGCTGTTGGAGGCCACGTGCCCGAAGCCGAAGTGGATGAAGGCGGACGGGACGACGTCGATCAGCTCGGCCGGCTTGCGGGGCACGATGCCGAGCGAGTCGAGACGGTGCCCGGCGATCACGTCGACCGCCTCGATCACCCACAGCAGCCCGACCCAGCCCAGCATGAGGACGCCGGCGGCCGTCACCCGGCCGCCCGCGCGCAGCGGTGCGAGCAGCGAGTCGGCGCGCCCTCCCGTACCGGCTGATCGTCCCGCGGTCTGTCCGTACGTCACCGAAGCCCCCCTCAGGTCCAGTGCTCTCCCGTGTGCACAACGTCCGCGCACGCCTCCCGGGTTCCCGCTCGCGCGGGTCGATCGCGGGGTCGTTAGGGTCGACCGTATGGACGACACCGAGCGCAGGCCGTGGGTGGTGGGCGTGTCCGGGGCCTCCGGGACGCCGTACGCCGCGGCCGTGCTGCGCGCGCTGCTGTCGGCGGGCGAGGCGGTGGACCTGGTGGTCAGCCGGGCCGCCCGGCTGACGCTGCTGGACGAGACCGGCGAGCCGTTCAGGGACGCGCACTGGCGCGAGGACCTGGCCCGCTGGCTGGCCCGCGGCGCCGACGGCACCACCGACATCACCCGCGACACCGGCCTCGCGGACCTGTCGGCCGTACGGTACTGGCCCGCGGGCGACCTGGCGGCCGGTCCCTCCTCCGGCTCGTACCCGGCCAAGGGGATGCTGATCGTGCCCGCGAGCACCGCGTGCGTGGCCGGGGTGGCGCTCGGTCTGTCCAAGGACCTGCTCCAGCGCGCGGCGAGCGTCACGCTCAAGGAGCGCCGCCCGCTGGTGGTCGCCGTCCGCGAGACGCCGCTCGGCGGCCAGACGCTCCGCCACCTGGTGGCGCTGGACGACGCGGGCGCCGTGGTACTCCCGGCCTCGCCCGCCTTCTACGCGGGCGCCACGCACATCCAGGACCTGGTGGACTTCGTGGCGGGGCGGGCGCTGGACGCGGCGGGGGTGCCGCACAAGCTGTACCGCCGCTGGCGCGGCGAGCTGGGCGGGGGCCTGAGCGAGGGATCGGGCGGCTGAGCCGCGCGGCGCGCGATTCCTGCGGGCCGGATGGTCCGGACCTGGGTGATTCGGGCATCGGAAGAGCAGATGCGCAGGGCGCACACCCGTTGATGCCTTAGATTCTTGTCCGGACAGCGCAGTCGCGGCACGAACGGGAGGGTCCATTCTGATGGACGCGGTGGACAGGCAGCTCATCCAGGCGTTGCGCGAGAACGGCCGGGCGTCGTACGCGGAGCTGGGCCGACTCGTGGGTCTCTCCGGTCCGAGCGTCACCGACCGCATCAACCGCCTCGAACAGGCCGGGGTGATCACCGGCTACCGCGCCACCGTCGCGCCCACCGCGCTCGGCCTCGGCGTGACCGCGCTCGTCGGCCTCCAGTTGAGTGACGCCGCCGACCACGAAGAGGTCGCCACCCGGCTGCGCGACCTGGACGAGATCGAGGACTGCTGGTTCATCGCGGGCGACGACTCGTACATGCTCAAGGTCAGGGTCGGCGACGTCGACGGCCTGGAGCGCACCATCCGGCGGCTGTCCGGCACCAAGGGCGTGGCCAGGACGCGTACCACGATCGTGCTGTCCACCAAGTGGGAGAACCGCGTCGGGGCGCTTCCCGAAGAGGCGTGAACGGGGGTGCCTCCCGGCCGATGGCCGGGGGAGTAGCCTCGGTGAGGTCGACTTGGTAGGAGGAGCAGATGGACGCTGGGCTCAAGCGCGAGCTGGAGGAGAAGGTCTACGCCGGTGAGCGGCTGACCCGCGAGGACGGCATCGCGCTCTACGCGTCCGACGACCTCGCGTGGCTGGGCGGCCTCGCCCACCACGTGCGCACGCGGAAGAACGGTGACGTCGTCCACTTCAACGTCAACCGGCACCTCAACATGACGAACGTGTGCACCGCGTCGTGCGCGTACTGCTCCTTCCAGCGCAAGCCGGGGGAGAAGGACGCGTACACGATGCGGATCGAGGAGGCGGTCAAGCTCGCCAAGGCGATGGAGGGCGACAACCTCACCGAGCTGCACATCGTCAACGGCCTGCACCCGTCGCTGCCGTGGCGCTACTACCCGCGCTCGCTGAAGGCGCTCAAGGAAGCCCTGCCGCAGGTGTCGCTCAAGGCGTTCACCGCCACGGAGATCCACCACTTCGAGACGATCTCCGGCATGTCGGCCTCCGACATCCTGGACGAGCTCATCGAGGCGGGCCTGGAGTCGCTGACCGGCGGCGGCGCCGAGATCTTCGACTGGGAGATCCGGCAGCACATCGTGGACCACCGCACCCACTGGGAGGACTGGTCCCGGATCCACCGCCTCGCGCACTCCAAGGGCCTCAAGACCCCCTCGACGATGCTCTACGGCCACATCGAGGAGCCGAAGCACCGCGTCGACCACGTCCTGCGGCTGCGTGAACTCCAGGACGAGACCGGCGGCTTCCAGGTCTTCATCCCGCTGCGCTACCAGCACGACTTCGTGGACATGAAGGACGGCAAGGTCCGCAACACCCTCCAGGCCCGTACGACGATGGCCTCCGGCGCGGAAGCGCTCAAGACCTTCGCGGTCTCCCGGCTGCTCTTCGACAACGTGCCGCACGTCAAGGTCTTCTGGGTCATGCACGGCCTGTCCACCGCGCAGCTCGCCCTCAACCACGGCGCGGACGACATGGACGGCTCGGTCGTCGAGTACAAGATCACGCACGACGCCGACGACTACGGCACGCCCAACAAGCTCACGCGGGACGACATCCTGGACCTCATCCGCGACGCGGGTTTCCGGCCGGTCGAGCGGAACACCCGCTACGAGATCATCCGGGAGTACCCGGGCCCCGACGAGTCGCGCCGGGAGTCGCCGCAGCCGATGCGGGTGTGACGCCGGTGACAGCGCTCCGCATTAGTAATGGGTAAGCTGCCCTTATGGGTCTTACCTGTGAGCTTGATCCGCTCATTGACGACGAACTGACCGACGGCATCCTCGCCCTGTGGACCGATGTGTCCAACGCGGGGGGTGCCGTCGGTTTCGTGCCTCCCGTCACCCCGGACGACGTCCGTCCCGACATGGACCGGTCGCTGGCCGCCGTCCGCTCCGGCGAACGCCGCCTGCTCGTCGGCCGCGACGAGGACGGGCGCGTGGCCGCCACCGCCTTCCTCGCGTACAACAGCCACCGGCTCATGACGCACTGGATCTGGCTCTACACGCTCATGGTCCACCCCTCCCACCAGGGCCGCGGCCACGGCCGTACGCTCATGGCCGCCGTCGAGGAAGCGGCCCGCGGCTTCCACGGCATCGAGGCCGTCCGCCTCACCTGCCGCGGCGGCACCGGCGTCGACCTCTTCTACGCCGCCTGCGGCTACAAGGAGGTCGGCCGCATTCCGGCCGCCATCCGGGTCGCCCCCGGTGACGACCGCGACGACATCGTGATGCTCCTGACGCTGTGACGTCGGCGCGACGCTCCGAGGGGCGGGCGGTGCTCCGGGTCGCACACCCTCTTCCTCCGGCGCGGAGGCGGCGTGCTTCACTGAAGGCATGTTCCGTTACACCGCACTGCGCTTCGGCCTCATGGTCGCCTCCTTCGGCGTCATCTGGGGGCTGGTCCGGCTGCATGTCCTGCCAGCGGGGCTGGGGGACTCGAACTACCTGTGGGTGGTCCTGCTCGCGCTGATCGTGTCGGCGCCCCTGAGCTGGGTGCTCCTGCGCGGAGCCCGCGAGCAGGCGGCCCGTCAGGTGTCCGACCGGGTGGAGCGCACGCGGCTGAACCTCGCCGCGAACATCACCATGGAGGACGAGGCGGACGACGCCGCGCGTGACTCCGCCCGCGAGACCGCGCGCGACGCCGAGCCGCACACCGCCTGACGCCTGCCCCTTAGGCTTGCCCCGGGGTGGCCCTCGGGGTGTCCCCCCGGGGGGAGTCGCAAGGGGAGAGGTGGGGCCGGTGGCTGTGCGGGGCAAGAGGGTGCCGCGAGCCGTACGCGAGCAGCAGATGCTGGACGCGGCGGTGGCGACCTTCGCGCGGCGCGGGTACCGCGCCGCGTCCATGGACGAGATCGCCGAGGCGGCCGGGGTCAGCAAGCCGCTCGTGTACCTCTACCTCAACTCCAAGGACGACCTCTTCACGGCCTGCATCCGCCGCGAGGCCGAGGCGCTGAAGGCGGCCGTGCGCGCCGCCGTGGAGCCCGGCGCCGCGGCCGACCGGCAGCTCTGGAGCGGGCTGCTCGGCTTCTTCGAGCACACCGAGGCCCATCCGGACGGCTGGACCGTGCTCTACAGCCAGGCCCGTACGGTCGGGGAGCCCTTCGCGGCCGAAGTGGCCGTGATGCGGGCGGAGATCGTCGCCTTCGTCACCGAGCTGATCGCTGCCGCGGCGCGGGACGGTGGGGCGTCCTGTGACGAGGCTCTTGCCGACCGGGAGGTCGCGGGTCTGGCGCACGCGCTGGTCGGCGCGGCCGAGTCGTTGGCGGGGTGGGGGGCGGCGCATCGGGGGGGCGCCTCGGGCAAGGAGTCCGCCGCCACGCTGATGAATTTCGCGTGGGCCGGGCTGTCCAACCTCATGGCTGGGCGGCGTTGGGTTCCCGGCCCGTAGGGCTCTGTCTTGCCCGCCCCGCCCGGCCCGTAGGGCAAGACAAAGACAACGAACCTACGGGCCGGAGACGACCCCGGTGAGATGGAGACGCCCGGGCGAGCGGACCTCGAAGGCCCCGGCGGCAGCCCCGTACGTGACAGTCCCAGGCAAAAGCACCGGCGCGTGAAAGACGGCCTCAAGCCCCCCCGCCTCCGGAACCTCGGCAGCACACCGCGCAACCGTCCACATGCCGTGCGCGATAGCCCGCGGAAACCCCAGCATCCGCGCCGTCACCGGATAAAGGTGAATCGGGTTGTAGTCCCGCGACACCCTGGCATGCCGCCGCCCGAGATCGGCGGCCAACCGCCACTCGCCCACCACGGGCAACGGCGCCCGGTCGCCGCCCCCGCCCCCGGCAACCCCCCCGGAAGCCGAACCGCCCCCCGCCCCGCCCCCATGCCGGGCCAGGTACGTGCTGCGGTCCTCCCACACCACCTCCCCGTCCACCCGCGCCTCCGTCACCAGCTCCACCTCCGTACCCCGCCGGTGCCCGCGCAGCCCGGCCGCGTAGGCCGTGATGTCGGGCCGGTCGGCGGCGGTCAGCGGCGCGCGGGAGACCAGCGAGATCGAGGTGTGGACGAGGCCCAGCATCGGCAGCGGAAAGGCGCGGGAGGCCATGATCCGCGCGGCCAGCGGAAAGCCGAGGACGTGCGGGTACGTGAGCGGGAGCGGGCCCGCGCCGGAGGCGGGGAAGCCGCAGACCGAGGCGTAGGCGGCGAGCCGCGCCGGGTCGACGCGTACGGCAGGCGCGGTGAGCCGCACCGGCGGCACGGGGGCGGTCGCGGAGGGCCGTTTGCCGATGCCGGTCACCACGCCCCGGCCGAGGGTCAGCATGAGGGCCATGGTCAGGCCCCCAGCAGGGACTGCCCGCAGACGCGGACGACCTGCCCGGTGATCCCCCCGGAGGCCGCGGCCGAGAGCCAGGCGACGGTCTCGGCGACGTCGACGGGAAGGCCGCCCTGGCCGAGGGAGTTCATCCGGCGGCCCGCCTCGCGGATGACGAGGGGAACGGCGGCGGTCATCCGCGTCTCGATGAAGCCGGGGGCGACGGCGTTGACGGTGATGCCGCGCTCGCGCACCTCGGGGACGGCGGCCAGGGCGCGGACGAAGCCGATGACGCCCGCCTTGGACGCGGCGTAGTTGGTCTGGCCCGCGTTGCCCGCGATGCCGCTGATGGAGGCGGTGGCCACGATCCGGCCGTGGGCGTTGAGGGCGCCGGACTTCAGCAGATGGTCGGTGGTGCGCAGCACGCTGCCGAGGTTGACGTCCAGGACCGGGTCCCAGCGGTCGGCGGCCATGTTGGCGAGCTTGCGGTCACGGGTGATGCCCGCGTTGTGGACGAGTACGTCGAGGCCGTCGGGGGCCGCGGCGGCGATCCGTTCGCCCGCGTCCGGCGCCGTGATGTCCAGCGGCAGCGCGCTGCCGCCGAGCCGGGCGGCGACGGCGGCCAGCGCGTCCGCGGCCTGCGGCACGTCGAGGCAGACGACGTGCGCGCCGTCCCTGGCCAGCGTCGCGGCGACCTGTTCCCCGATGCCGCGGGCCGCGCCGGTGACGAGCGCGACGCGCGCGCCCGCGCGCGCGGCGGCCTGCGTCCCGGACACCGCCGGGCCGACCTCGATGACCTGCCCGCTGACGTACGCCGACTTCGGCGACAGCAGGAACCCCAGCGCGGCCTCGGCGTCGGCCCCGGGCGCCAGTCGTACGAGCTGTACGGTCCTGCCCCGGCCGACCTCCTTGCCGAGGGAGCGGGTGAAGCCCTCGAGCGCCTGCTGGGCGGCGGCCTGGTGCGGGTCGGCGGGGTCGATACGCGCGCCGAGTACGACGATCCGACCGCAGGCGGCGAGCGACCGTACGAGCGGGTGCAGGGCGGCGTGCACGGCGCCGAGCCCGGCCGGTTCGGCGATCCCGGTGGCGTCGAGGACGACGGCGGCGTACGGAGCGGCGGACGCGGGAGCCGGAGCGGGTACGGCCTCGCCCGCCGTCAACCGCAGCACGGGACCGTCGAGTCGGGGGTGCTCGGCGGACCAGCGCAGCAGCGGGGTCGGCTGGGGCAGGCCGAGGCGGCGGGTGAGGAAGCGGCCGGGGGCCGTGCCGGTCAGACGAAGGTAGCGATCGGCCATTGGCCTTCTCCTTACTCTGGAGTAAGTTTACCGGCGGTAAGGCTACTGGTGAGTCACCGTTCCAGCAAAGAGTTCTGAGGTCCAGCACAGAGTTCTGAGGTCCAGCACAGAGCCCTGGGTTCCGGCAAGGAGCCCGGGGCTTCGGCAAAGAGCCCCGAGCCGCCCTCGGGGAGCCCTGGGAGATCGCATGCAGACCCTCCGCCGTGTCGCCGTCGTCGCGGGCAACCGCGTCCCCTTCGCGCGCTCAGACGGCCCGTACGCCACCGCCTCCAACCAGGACATGCTCACGGCCGCACTCGACGGCCTCGCCGACCGCACCGGCCTGCGCGGCGAACGCGTCGGCGAGTTCGCCGCGGGCGCCGTCCTCAAGCACAGCCGCGACTTCAACCTCGCGCGCGAGACCGTGCTCGGCAGCGTCCTCGACCCGACGACCCCCGCGTACGACATCCAGCAGGCGTGCGGCACCGGCCTCCAGGCCGTCTTCGCGGTCGCGGCCAAGATCGCCCTCGGCGTCGTCGACTCCGGCATCGCGGGCGGCGCCGACACCACCAGCGACGCGCCGCTCGGCGTCAACGACGACCTGCGCCGCATCCTGCTCGCCGCCCGCCGCGCCAAGTCCGCCGGCGCCAGGGCCCGCGCGCTGACCGCCGTACGGCCCCGGCACCTCGCGCCCGACGTCCCGCGCAACGCCGAACCCCGCACCGGCCTGTCCATGGGCGAGCACGCCGCGCTCACCGCCGAGCGCTGGGGCATCACCCGCCAGGCGCAGGACGAACTGGCCGCCGCCAGCCACCGCAACCTCGCCGCCGCGTACGACCGCGGCTTCCTCGACCCGTACGTCACCCCGTACCGCGGCCTGGACCGCGACCAGAACCTCAGGCCCGACTCCACCGTCGAGAAACTGGCCGGGCTCCGCCCGGTGTACGGCGGCCCGGACGGCACCATGACCGCGGGCAACTCCACGCCCCTCACCGACGGCGCGGCCGTCGTCCTGCTCGCCACCGAGGAGTGGGCGCGCGAGCGCGGCCTCGAACCGCTCGCCTACCTCACCGCGTACGAGACCGCGGCCGTCGATTACGTCGGCGGCGAGGAGGGGCTGCTGATGGCCCCCGCCTACGCCGTGCCCCGCATGCTCGCCCGCGCCGGGCTCGGCCTCGCCGACTTCGACTTCTACGAGATCCACGAGGCGTTCGCCTCCCAGGTCCTCGCCACGCTCGCCGCCTGGGAGGACAAGGACTACTGCGCGGAGCGGCTCGGACTCGACGGCCCCCTCGGCGCCGTCGACCGCGCCCGCCTCAACGTCGCCGGGTCCTCCCTCGCCACCGGGCACCCCTTCGCCGCCACCGGCGCCCGGATCGTCGCCACCCTCGCCGGGCTCCTCGCGGAGCGCGGGGGGACGGGCCGCGGCCTCATCTCCGTCTGCGCCGCCGGCGGCCAGGGCGTGACGGCCGTCCTGGAGCGCCCCTGACCCGCGGTCCGCTGACGAAAGACGGTTCCGCCGGCACAGCGCCTTGCTCACCCCCCCGGCAGGGGGAAACCCTCACCACGTCTGGAGCCGCAGCATGCCGACACGTACCAGCGGGGAACCCGAAACCCTCAAGGACGGCGACCGAGTCGTCCAGGCCGGGGTCCCGCCCCTCGTACCGCCGCCGCAGAAGGGAAGCCTGGCCGACATCCCGTTCACGAACGCGGCGGAGGCCCCGAACGACCCCGTGCTGAGCAGGAAGGACGTCCGGGCCCAGTGGCACGACGTCACGGCACGGGAGTTCAGGGACCAGGTGGTGGCCGTCGCGAAGGGCCTGATCGCGGCGGGGCTGAAGCCGGGCGACCGGCTGGCGATCATGGCGCGGACGACGTACGAGTGGACGCTGACGGACTTCGCGGCCTGGGCGGCGGGCCTGATCACGGTGCCGATCTACCCGACGTCGTCCGCGTCCCAGACGGCGTGGATCCTGGCGGACTCGGGCGCGGCGGCGTGCGTCGTGGAGAACGTGGAGCAGAGCCGCCTGGTGAGCGGGGAGCGGCGCGGGCTGCCGGACCTGCTGCATCTGTGGCAGCTCGACGCGGGCGGCCTGGCGCAGCTCACGGCGGAGGGCCGGACACTGCCGGACGCGTTGGTGGAGGGGCGGCGGGCGACCCTGACGCCCGGGTCGGTGGCGACGCTGATCTACACCTCGGGCACCACCGGCCGCCCGAAGGGCTGCGTCCTGACGCACGGCAACTTCTTCGCCGAGGTCGACAACGCGATCGAACTGCTGCACCCGGTGTTCACCTCGGTGAGCGAGGAGCCCGCCTCGACGCTGCTGTTCCTGCCGCTCTCGCACGTCTTCGGGCGGATGGTCGCGATCGGCTGCCTGCGCGCCCGGGTACGCCTCGGGCACGCGCCGAGCATCGCGACCGAGGACCTGCTCGCCGACCTGGCCGGGTTCCGTCCGACGTTCCTGCTGGCGATCCCGTACGTCCTGGAGAAGGTCTACAACACCGGCCGCGCCACCGCGGAGAAGATCGGCCGGGCGGCGTCCTTCGACCGGGCCGCCGGGATCGCGCAGCGGTACGGGGAGGCCGTCGTCGCCCGGCAGGCCGGTGCGGGCGGCGGACCCTCGCTCGGACTGCGGCTGGCGCACGCGCTGTACGACCCGCTGGTCTACCGGCGGATACGCGCCGCGCTCGGCGGCAAGGTGCGGTACGCGATCTGCGGCGGATCACCGCTGGGCAAGCGGCTCGCCGCCTTCTACGCGGGCGCGGGCGTGATGGTCTTCGAGGGGTACGGCCTGACGGAGACGACCGCGGCGGCCACCGTGACCCCGCCGTTGCGCCCCCGGCTCGGCACGGTCGGCTGGCCGCTGCCCGGCACGGCGGTACGGATCGCGCCGGACGGCGAGGTGCTGCTGCGCGGCGGCCAGATCTTCGCCGGGTACTGGAACGCGCCCGGCGGCGTACCGGGGGCGGCCGTGGCACCTCCCGGACAGGACTCCGGGGGCGGCTGGTTCCCGACCGGGGACATCGGGGCGCTGGACGAGGCCGGTTATCTGACGATCACCGGCCGGAAGAAGGAGATCCTCATCACGGCGGGCGGCAAGAACGTCGCCCCGGCACCGCTGGAGGACCGCCTGCGGGCGCATCCGCTGGTCGGCCAGTGCATGGTCGTCGGCGACAACCGGTCCTTCGTGGCGGCGCTGCTGACCCTGGAGGCGGACGGCCTCGGGCACTGGCAGCGGATGCACCACAAGGAGGGGCTGCGGCCCGCCCAGCTCGTCGACGATCCGGAGCTGCTGGCGGAACTCCAGAAGGCGGTGGACGACGCGAACTCCTCGGTGTCACAAGCCGAGTCGATCCGGAAATTCCGGGTGCTTCCGGTGGAATTCACCGAAGAGGGCGGACATCTCACGCCGTCGATGAAGTTGAAGCGTTCAAAGGTGGCGCGGGACTTCGCGGAGGAGATCGAGGAGCTGTACCGGAAGCGGCCTCGCTGACCCGTAAAAGGCAGGGGCCCCGCACGGAAGTGCGGGGCCCCTTGGTACTGCAGGTTCGGGCGATGTGATCTCTACCCTTGAGCTAGTCCAAGGACTAGCTGGGGGTGACGTTCTCCGCCTGAGGACCCTTCGGGCCCTGCGTGACGTCGAAAGTCACCGGCTGGTTCTCCTCGAGGGAGCGGAAGCCGGAGGCGTTGATCGCGGAGTAGTGAACGAAGACATCCGGGCCGCCGCCGTCCTGGGCGATGAAGCCGAAGCCCTTTTCAGCGTTGAACCACTTCACGGTTCCGGTAGCCATAAAGCCCTCCTTGGGCCCAAAGGGTTGCCCTGCTCCAGAACCTGCAACTGCGAAGTCTGAAAACTACAAAAGCCTGCGGGTTACATGCTCCGCAGGCTCTGTACTGCAAGGGAAACCAAACTGCAACTTGCGATGAGCGTAGCACGCAGGGTCGAGGCCGGGGAAGGGTCTCAAGATCGGTCTTTTCGAGCCCGTGGAAGGGGTCGCGGAGGGGGTGCCGGGGGAGGGCCGAGGGCGGCCCGTACGGCGGTCCCACGGCGGTTCGCCGACCGTCTCGCGGCGGTCGGCGCGGGACGGTTCGCCGACCGTCTCGCGGCGCTCGGCGCGGGCGTCCCGCGACCGTCACCGCGAGGACACCCCGAAGCCCCCCGGCGCGGTACGGCCCCGACCCAGGAGTAGCGTCCGACAGGTGGACACTTCTGAGCGTGACGCCGAAAGCGGCCGGACCCGCCCCCGGGTCGGCCACATCCAGTTCCTCAACTGCGTCCCCCTCTACTGGGGCCTGGCCAGAACGGGCGCGCTGCTCGACCTGGAGCTGACCAAGGACACCCCGGAGAAGCTGAGCGCCCAGCTCGTCGAGGGCGACCTCGACATCGGCCCGGTCACCCTCATGGAGTACCTGAAGCACGCCGACCAGCTCGTCGCCCTCCCGGACATCGCGGTCGGCTGCGACGGCCCCGTCATGTCCTGCGTGATCGTCAGCCAGCTCCCGCTCGACCGCCTCGACGGCCAGCGCGTCGCCCTCGGCTCCACCAGCCGCACCTCGGTCCGCCTCGCCGAACTCCTGCTCACCGAGCGGTACGGCGTCACGCCCGACTACTACCGCTGCCCGCCCGACCTCTCGCTGATGATGCAGGAGGCCCAGGCCGCCGTCCTCATCGGCGACGCCGCCCTGCGCGCCTCCCTCCACGACGCGCCCCGCCTCGGCCTTGAGGTCCACGACCTCGGCCAGATGTGGAAGGACTGGACGGGACTGCCCTTCGTCTTCGCCATCTGGGCCGCCCGCCGCGACTACTTCACCGCCCGCCCCGACACCGTCCGCGACGTCCACCGCGCCTTCCTCGCCTCCCGCGACCTCTCCCTCGAAGAGGTCGAGAAGGTCGCGGAACAGGCCGCCCGCTGGGAGTCCTTCGACCAGGACCTGCTCCGCCGCTACTTCACCACCCTCGACTTCTCCCTCGGCCGCGACCAGCTCACCGGCATCGCCGAATTCGCCCGCCGCGTCGGCTTCCCGCCCAGCGCCAAGGTCGACCTCATCTGACCCCGCTCCCCGGGCCCCCGGGAACCGGCCCCCTTGCGCGCACCGTCCCAGTGGGCATGATGCGTTGAGTCGAGGTTGTCGTACGGGGGCGGGGGTGTCTGGCGATGGCTCGTCCGACGGATTGGGATGTGCTGGATCTGGACCGGGATCCGGTGCCGGGTGATCCGTTCGAGGTGAAGGAACTCGCGCGGAAGCTGGGGGATTTCGCTGATGATGTCGCCTCGGCGCTGCGGTCGGTGCGGGGTCTGAGCGGTGACACCGTGGTGCAGGAGTGGGCGGGGCTGTCGGGGGACGCGTACCGGCAGCAGTTCGGGGATCTGCCGGGTGAGCTGGACAAGCTGGAGCGGTCCTACCGTCTGGCGTCGGGTGCTCTGGATGATTACTGGCCGAAGCTGGAGACGGCGCAGGGTGACGCGGACCGGGCGCTGGCGCAGGGGCGCACCGCCCGCCAGGAGCTGGACACCGCCAAGTCCCAGCTCACGAACGCTGATGCGTGGGTGAAGCGGGCGCAGGACAAGTCGAAGTCCTACCAGGAGGACCCGAAGCCGGACGTGCCGCCGCCGTCGGCGGAGGAGGTGCGTGCGGCGGCCCGTAATGCCACGGACGCTCAGAGCGCCCACACCACCGCCTCCACCGCCGTCCACAGCGCGCAGGCGAAGCTGGACGCGGCCAAGCAGCTGGCCGCCGACGCGGCCCAGCTCAGGGACGACGCGGCGTCGACGGCGCAGCACGCGCTGCATGAGGCGTCGGATGCGGGGATCAGGAACAAGCACTGGTGGGAGAAGGCGGTCGACTGGGTCGCGGACCACTGGGACGACATCATCGCGGTCTGCAAGGTGATCGTCGCGGTGCTGGGCATCGTCGTGCTGATCATCGGCGGCCCGCTGGCGTGGCTGGTCCTGGCCGCCGCCGTCCTGGTCCTGGCCGACACCGTCATGAAGTACCTACAAGGCCAGGCCAGTTTGTGGGACGTGCTGTTCGCGGCGCTGGACTGCATCCCGATGTTCAAGGGCCTCACCACCGCCGGCGGCCTGTTGAAGATGGCCCGCGAACTCCCGGCGCTGCTGAAGTCGGGGCGGGCGCTGGAGAACATCGCGAACAGCGTCCGCAAGGGCGCGGCGAGTCTCGGTGAGACCAGCCGGATGCTGAAGAAGCTGTTCACGTGCGGTGACCCCATCGACATGGCGACCGGTGAGATGGTGATGTCCGCCACCGACGCCGAACTGCCCGGTGTCCTCCCGCTGGTCATCGAGCGCACCCACCGCACGAACTTCCGCGGCGGGCGGTGGTTCGGGCCGACCTGGGCCTCCACGCTGGACCAGCGGCTGGTCCTGGACGACCAGGGCGTGCGGTTCACCACCGCCGACGGCATGACCCTGGACTACCCCATACCCGGGCCGGGCCTTCCGGTCATGCCCGTCACCGGCCCGCGCTGGCCCCTGACCTGGGACGGCACCCCCGGCGGCACCATGACCGTCGCCCAGCCCGAGACCGGCCAGGCCCTGCACTTCCGCCCGCTGCCCGGCCGCAGCCCCGCCGACCTGCCCCTGCACACCCTCACCGACCGCAACGACAACCGCGTCACCGTCACCTACGACCCGGCCGGCGCCCCCGCCCGGATGACCCACGACGCCGGATACCAGATCGGCGTCACCACCGCCGACGGCCGCGTCACCGCCCTGCACCTGATATCCGCCGACCACCGGCCCGCCCTGACCCGGTACGCCTACACCGGCGGCCACCTCACCGCCGTCACCAACTCCTCCGGCCTCCCCCTGACCTTCACCTACGACCCCGAAGGCCGCATCACCGGCTGGCAGGACCGCAACACCACCTGGTACGGCTACACCTACGACGGCCAGGGCCGCTGCGTCCGCACCACCGGCACCGACGACATCCTCGCCTACACCTACCGCTACGACCCCCACACCCACACCACCCACGCCGTCAACTCCCTCGGCCACACCACCACCTACGAATTCAACGACCGCTACCAGCTCCTTCGCGAAACCGACCCCCTCCACCACACCACCCACCGCACCTGGGACCCCCACGACAACCTCCTCACCCACACCGACCCCCTCGGCCACACCACCACCTACACCTACGACACCCACGGAAACCCCACCCACATCACCCACCCCAACGGCACAGTCGCCACGGTCGAGTACGAGGGCGTCAGGCTGCCCGTCGCCGTGACACAGCCGGACGGCGGACGGTGGCGGTACACGTACGACGAGCGGGGCAACCAGCGGACCGTCACCGATCCGACCGGTGCCACGACGGTGTTCGAACGGGACGGCCGTGGCGCCCTGGCGTCGGTCACGGACGCGCTCGGCGTCGAGCAGCAGCGCATCGAGAACGACGCGGCGGGCATCCCGGTGGCCCTCATCGACGCGGTGGGGGCCGTGGTGCGGCTGGACCGCGACCCCTTCGGGCGAATCCGGGCCGTGACCTCCCCCGCGGGGGAGGTCACCGAACTGGCCTGGACGGTGGAGGGGCTGCTCAGCCGACGGGTGCTGCCCGACGGCTCCACCGACCAGTGGGCGTACGACGGCGAGGGGAACACGGTCGAGCACCGCGGCCCCGACGGGCGGGTCACGCGCTACGAGATCTCCGGGATGGACTCCGCCACCGGGCGCACGGGCACGGACGGCGCCGGATACACGTATGCCTACGACACCGAGCGGCAGCTGACCTCGGTGACCAATCCGCTCGGGCTGACCTGGACCTACGAGCGCGACCCGGTGGGCCGGGTGATCCGGGAGACGGACTTCGACGGGCGGACCATCGGATACGTCCACGACGCGGCCGGTCGGCTGGTCGAGCGGGTCAACGGCGCGGGTGAGCGCACCCGTTACGAGCGGGACGCCATGGGCCAGGCGACCGAGGTGCGCGCCGGGACGTCCGTGTCCACGTACGCGTTCGACGCCGTGGGCCGTACGGTGCGGGCCGTCAACGAGGACAGCGATCTGGTCCTGGCGCGGGACGCGACCGGACGGGTGGTGGCCGAGACGGGGAACGGCCGTACGGTCGCCGTCGAGTACGACGCGCTCGGCCGCCGGGTGGGGCGCGTCACGCCGTCCGGGGCGCGGTCCCGCTGGGAGTACGACCGGTCGAACAGCCCCGTCGTGCTGCACGGCGCGGCCGGAACCGTGTCGTTCGGCTACGACCGGGCCGGGCGGGAGACCGAACGCCGCACCGGGGACCGCCCGTTCCTGACGCAGGAGTGGGACGGCGCGGGACGCCTGGTCGCACAGACCGTGCTCGGCCCCGAGGACCCTTCCGGCGCCCTCGCGCACCGCCGTGCCTACGGATTCGGCGCCGACGGCTACCTCGCGACGATCGGCGAGGCGTCGGCGGAACGCAGGCTGACCACCGACGCTGCGGGTCGCGTCGTCGCGGTGGACGGCGACGGCTGGTCGCAGCGGTACACCTACGACGGCGCGGGCAACCTCACGTCCGGCGGGCCGTCGGAATCCGGCGGACAGGCGGGCGGGGAGCGGACGGAGGACGCCGGCGAGTACACGGGCATGCTGCCGCGCCGCCTCGGCCGTACCCGGTACACCTACGACGCTCAGGGCCGGTTGGCCGGCCGCACCCGCGCCCTGCTGTCCGGCGGCAGCAAGCGGTGGACGTACACCTGGGACGCCGAGGACCGCCTCACCGGGGTCACGACGCCGGACGGTTCGGTCTGGCGCTACCGGTACGACGCGCTCGGCCGCCGGATCGCCAAGGAACGGCTGGGCCCGGACGGGCGGGTGCGGGAGCGCACCGACTTCACCTGGTACGAGACGGAGTTGGTCGAGGAGCGCACGACGGCGGGCGACACGGTCACCACCACGACGTGGGACTGGACGCCGGACGGCGACGCCCCGGTCGCGCAGACCGAACGCAGCGCGCTGCGGGACGCTCCCGACGAGGAGATCGACCGGCGGTTCTACGCGATCGTCACCGATCTGATCGGCACCCCCACCGAACTGATCGGCGACGACGGGCGGGTGCACCGGCAGGGCCGGGCGACGGTCTGGGGAGCGCCGCTGGCCCCGCCGGACGAGGGCGCGTACTGCCCGTTACGTTTCCCCGGTCAGTACGCCGACCCGGAGACCGGGCTCCACTACAACCACTACCGCTACTACGACCCCGAGTCCGCGCGGTACCTCAGCCCCGACCCGCTGGGCCTGGCCCCGGCGCCCAACAACTACGCCTACGTCCACAACCCGACGCTCTGGTCCGACCCGCTGGGCCTGGGCCCGTGCATCTCCGAGATCGCCTACGCCTCCACCGATCTCGCGAAGGCGGCCTTCGAGGCACGGTTCAAGAACGGCGTGCAGTTCTTCCCCGCGGGACGCAATGTGGCCGCGGCCCGTGTGGAGGGTCTTGACGAGATCGTCATCGGATTCAGCAAGGGCAAGAAGCTGCACGCCGAGATCGACATCATCAACCAGCTCAAGGCCAAGGGCATCAGCATGGACAAGATCACGCACCTGTACACCGAGCGGTACCCGTGCTCGAAGATCTGCCTGCCCGCGCTCAAGGGCGGCCTCAGCGACCTCGCGAAGATCACGTACACGGTTCCTTATGCTGAGGACCACGCTTTGGCCGGGGCCGCCCGCGACATGCTCCGGGGGCTGATCAACACCGAGGCCCGCAACCACGGCTGGACCTCCCTGCCGTTCTGACCAGGAGAGCGAGGACATCGCGATGACCGGTCCCAGTGACCAGACGATGGCGGCCATGCGGCGGCTCGCCGCGCAGGTGCGGGACGAGTTGGAGCTGGCCGGGCTGCCGGTCGCGGCCGGGGGGCACCGGCTGGTGGCGCGGGGGGCGCAGGTGGAGATCGACGCGCTGGACGACGACGACCCCGGCGTCGTCGTGTCCTGGCGCCCGCACCCCAGCCTCGCCGTGGCCGCGGACCGGGCGGTCGCGGCGCGGGACGAGGCCGCGGGCACGATGCAGCGCTTCGGAGAGATCGAGCAGGCCATGAGCCCGGCGCTCGCGGCCGTGCTGACGTCGGCGGGCTTCGTCCTCGACCCCGAGGACGACCTGCTGCGGGTCACGGCCGCGCCGCCCGGCGGCGGAACAGTGGGATTGTTGGAGCGGACGACCTGACGTGGGGAGGGGGATCGGATGGGTGGGGCTCCGGATCGGCTCGCGGTCGATCTGACCGGACTTGAGGACTTCGCGCGGACGTTGGACTCCGTGCGGACGACCATGAACGGGACGCGGAAACTCTTCAACTCGTACGAGGCCAAGCTGGGCTCGGACAAGGTGTCGGGGGCGCTCGACAGCTTCGAGCACAATTGGAAGGACGGCCGCAAGGAGATCGACAGCCAGTTGGAGGGGCTGTCGAAGATGGCCGACACCGCGGTGCGCGAGATCAAGAAGGCGGACAAGGACCTCGCGGACCAACTCGCCAAGTCCGCCAAGGGAGACGGCAAGTGACGACCCCCGGCGCGGACGCCGACGACAGCGGACAGCCGCGGCCCGTACGGGTGATGCCCGTCGAGCGGGAGGGCTTCTCCCTCACGGTGCCCATGACGTGGTGGGAGTTCGACCTGCACCCGGCGACCCGCGACGAGAGCGTGCGCCGCACCATCGCGCAGCGCGTCAAGGAGAATCCGGCGCTGGCCGAACACCGCGACGTGCTGGCGCGGTTCCTGCGCAAGGCGGCGCGGGACGCGTACGAGAGCGGCGCGGTGTACGTCGGCTGCATGGCGCAGAACTTCGGCGCGCTGCCGCTCACCGCGTCGGTGACGGTCTCGCTGATCGGCGCGCGGACGCCGGAGGGTGAACTGCTGGCGGCGGACCCGGCGTCGATCGTGGCCGGGCTGCGCGCGCGGGAGGCGGCCAAGGACGGCGACCCGTGGCGCAAGGTGACCACCGTCGACATCCCGGAGACGGGCCTGGCGGCGCGGACGTACGGCATCGAGGACGTCACCGTGCCGGGCGACTCGCGGACGGTGCGGACCGTGCTGATGCAGACGTTCATCCCGCTGCCGGGGCACTCCGACAAGGTCGCGCTCGTGGCGGGCAGCAGCGCCGTACTCGACCTGGCGGACTCGTTCTTCGACATCTTCGACGCCGTCACGTCGACGTTTCGGTACCGGGAACCAGGGGCTGCACCCCTCACGTCCTCCCCTGTAAGTTGAGGCATCAGCAGACCATCAGACAAATCTGCGATCAGGAGCCACGGGGGTCGGCCCTGCGGCACGTTCGACGAGAGGTAAGCCGCTATGGCTAATGTCAACGTTACGTACCAGGACATGCGGGATGCGGCCACCAAGCTGCGCACCGGTCAGCACGAGATCACCGAGAAGCTGAACACGCTGCACAAGTTCGTTCAGGATCTCGTCAACGGCGGCTACGTCACGGACCGTTCCTCGAAGCAGTTCGACCAGTCCTACAGCGAGTTCAACACCGGTGCCACCAAGACCATCGAGGGTCTGGACGGCATGGGCAAGTTCCTGGAGAGCGCGGCCGACGCGTTCCAGCAGGCGGACGAGCAGCTCGCCAAGGGTCTGAACGGCTGACGGTCCCCCCGACCGTCCGGCACGACCCGCGAGACCCGGCGTGTGCGCCGCGGCGACATGATCCGCCGCGGCGCACACGCGCGTCCGGCACCCCCGCGCGTTCGGCACACCCGCCGTACGTCCGGCACACCCGCCGCGCGTCCGGCACACCCGTCCGTGGGGGCCGTGGGTCGTCCGGGACGCTGGCGTACGCTGGGCTGGTCCGTCCGCACTCCACGTCCGCACTCCACGTCCGCACTCCTCCGAAAGGACCTCCCGGTGAGCGATACCGCAGCCGTCCTCGACCGTGCCGCCGCCGGTGGCCGGATCACGCCGGAGGAGGCGCTGGACCTCTACCGCTCGGCGCCCCTGCACGCGCTGGGCTCGGCCGCCGACGCCGTACGCCGCCGCCGGTACGCGGGCACCGAGCACATCGCGACGTACATCATCGAGCGGAACATCAACTACACGAACGTCTGCGTGACGGCGTGCAAGTTCTGCGCCTTCTACGCGGCCCCCAAGGACACCGACAAGGGCTGGTCGCGCGGGCTCGACGACATCCTGCGGCGCTGCGCGGAGACCGTGGAGCTGGGCGGCACCCAGATCATGTTCCAGGGCGGCCACCACCCGGACTACGGGGTCGAGTACTACGAGGAGCACTTCTCCGCGATCAAGGCCGCGTACCCGCAGCTCGTCATCCACTCCCTCGGCGCGTCCGAGGTCGAGCACATGGCGAGGATCTCCGGGGTCAGCGCCGAGGAGGCGATCCGCCGCATCCACGCGGCGGGCCTGGACTCCTTCGCGGGCGCCGGGGCCGAGCTGCTGCCCGCCCGGCCGCGCAAGGCCATCGCGCCGCTGAAGGAGTCCGGCGAGCGCTGGCTGGAGATCATGGAGACCGCCCACAACCTGGGCGTCGAGTCCACCTCCACCATGCTGATGGGCACCGGTGAGACCAACGCCGAGCGGATCGAGCACCTGCGGATGATCCGCGACGTGCAGGACCGTACCGGCGGCTTCCGGGCCTTCATCCCGTACACCTACCAGCCGGAGAACAACCACCTGAAGGGGCAGACGCAGGCGACCCTCTTCGAGTACCTGCGGATGATCGCCATCGCGCGGCTCTTCCTCGACAACGTGGCGCACATCCAGGGGTCCTGGCTCACCACCGGCAAGGAGGTCGGCCAGCTCTCGCTGCACTACGGCGCCGACGACCTCGGCTCGGTGATGCTGGAGGAGAACGTGGTGTCGTCGGCCGGCGCCAAGCACCGCTCCAACCGGATGGAGCTGATCCACCTCATCCGGTCCGCGGGCCGCGTCCCGGCGCAGCGCGCCACCACGTACGAGCACCTGGTCATCCACGACGACCCGGCGAACGACCCGGTCAACGACCACGTCGTCTCGCACCTGTCGTCCACGGCGATCGAGGGCGGTACGGCGCACCCGGAGCTGAAGCTGCTGGACGCCTCGCGCTGAGGCGACCGGGGGCGGCCTGCCCCCGGAGGCCCGGCGTGCTGGATCATGGACCCATGCTGACCCTTCACGTCGCCCCGCTGCTCCGGCTCACCGCGGGCGGCGAGGCCGTCCCGGACGGCGCCGTCCTCGTCGACGGCGGCCGGGTCGTCGCCGTCGGGCCGATGGACGAGGTCGCCGCCGCGCACCCGGACGCCCGGGTACGGCGCTGGCGCGGCACCATCGGCCCCGGACTCGTCGCCGACGGCGTGCGCGTCTTCCTCGAAGAGACCTACCACGAGGACCCGCAGGACCCCGACCGGCCGCACGACCGTGCCGAGTCGGTGCGGCGCGGCATCCACGAGCTCCTCTCCCGGGGCGTGACCGGGGTGGTGGACGACCTCACCGACGCCGCCGTCCGCTCCGCCGTCGACCACACCGGCCTGCTCCGGCTCTGGCCCGGCACCACCTCGCCCGGCCTCGCCCCCGGCGGCCGGGCCGACCTCGCCGTCCTCGCCACCGACGGCTCCTGCGTCGCCACCGTCCTGGCCGGCCGCCTCGTCCACCGCCGCGCGTAGGTCCCCCGACGGGGCAGCGGCCTTGGCGGCGCGCGAGGCGAATAGGGTGGGGGCGTGACGCGAGCATCGCTGGACAAGCAACCGCACGAAGTCGCCGCCATGTTCGATGACGTGGCGGCCAAGTACGACGTGACGAACGACGTGCTGTCGCTCGGCCAGACGCGGCTGTGGCGGAAGGCCGTCGCGCAGGCCCTGGAGGTGGGGCCGGGCGAGCGGGTGCTGGACCTGGGGGCGGGGACGGGCACGTCCTCGCTGCGCTTCGCCGCCGCGGGGGCCGACGTCGTGCCGTGCGACTTCTCCATCGGGATGCTGCGCGAGGGCAAGAAGCGGCACCCGGAGCTGGCGCTGACGGCGGGGGACGCGACCCGGCTGCCGTTCGCGGACGGCGTCTTCGACGCGGTCACCATCTCCTTCGCGCTGCGCAACGTCCACGACACCGCCGCCGCGCTGCGCGAGATGCGGCGGGTGGCCAAGCCCGGGGGACGGCTGGTCATCTGTGAGTTCAGCCACCCCACGTACCGGCCGTTCAGGACCGTCTACACCGAGTACCTGATGCGGGCGCTGCCGCCGGTCGCGACGGCCGTCAGCAGCAATCCCGACGCGTACGTCTACCTCGCCGAGTCCATCCGCGCCTGGCCCGACCAGAAGGGGCTCGCCACCCGGCTCCAGGAAGCCGGTTGGAACGCGGTGGCCTGGCGCAATCTCACCGGGGGCATCGTCGCCCTGCACCGGGCGACGGCTCCGTCCACGGCTCCCTCCGCGTAGGACCGCGCGCTCGCGTCAACGCGCCGCGCCGCCGCGAACCGCGGTTCAGGCGGGCCCCGCTGTGTCCCGTCGCCGGGCCTCATAGACTCGGTACCGGCCGGGCAGCTCTCGGCCGAGCAGCGCCCGGCCGATAACGACCGTCGCCGACACCGACACTCGCCGAAACGGGAGAGCCCACCGTGACCGACACCGCCCTGTCCGAGCGCAGCGCCGATGTGATCGTCGTCGGCGCCGGGCCCGCCGGTTCGACGACCGCGTACTACCTGGCCAAGTCGGGACTGAACGTCCTGCTGCTGGAGAAGACCGCGTTCCCGCGCGAGAAGGTGTGCGGCGACGGCCTGACCCCGCGCGCCACCAAGCAGCTCGTGTCGATGGGAATCGACATCTCGCAGGAGGCGGGCTGGCTGCGCAACAAGGGCCTGCGCATCATCAGCGGCGGCGTGCGCCTCCAGATGGACTGGCCCGAGCTGGCCGCGTACCCGAACTACGGACTGGTCCGCAAGCGCGACGACTTCGACGACATCCTCGCCCAGCAGGCGGTGAAGGCGGGCGCGACGCTGTACGAGCGGTGCAACGTCGGCGCTCCGATCACCGACGCGCGCACCGGGCGGATCACCGGCGTCGAGGCCAAACTCGGCGAGGAGAAGCGGCCGGTGACCTTCCACGCGCCGCTGGTGGTCGCCGCGGACGGCAACTCCACCCGGCTGTCCCTGGCGATGGGCCTGCACCGCCGCGAGGACCGGCCGATGGGCGTCGCGGTCCGCACGTACTTCACCTCGCCGCGGCACGAGGACGACTACCTGGAGTCGTGGCTCGAACTGTGGGACCGGCGCGGGCCGCAGGACCGGCAACTGCCCGGTTACGGCTGGGTGTTCGGCCTCGGTGACGGCACGTCGAACGTCGGTCTCGGCATCCTCAACTCCTCCTCCGCGTACCGCGAGCTGGACTGGCGCGAGGTGCTCAAGGCGTGGTGCGCCTCGATGCCGGAGGAGTGGGGCTACACCCCGGACAACATGACGCAGCCGATCCGCGGCGCCGCGCTCCCGATGGCCTTCAACCGCAAGCCGCACTACACCAAGGGCCTGGTCCTGGTGGGCGACGCGGGCGGCCTGGTCAACCCGTTCAACGGCGAGGGCATCGCCTACGCGATGGAGTCCGGCCAGATCGCCGCCGACGTCATCACCCAGGCGCACGCCCGCGCCACCTCCGCCCAGCGCGAGCTGGCCCTCCAGAACTACCCGCGCATCCTCCAGGACACCTACGGCGGTTACTACACGCTGGGCCGCGCCTTCGTGAAGCTCATCGGCAACCCGAAGGTGCTCCAGATCGCCACGCAGCGCGGTCTCACCCACCCGATGCTGATGCGCTTCTGCCTCAAGCTGCTCGCCAACCTCACCGACCCGACCGGCGGTGACGCGATGGACCGCGTGATCAACGGCCTGACCAAGATCACGCCGAGCGCGTGACGCTCTCCGCGTCCTGACCCGCCCGCCGGTACGTCCGACCGTCCGGCGTGCGGGTGTCTGCGTCCGTCATACCCCCGCCCCTTCCCCGCCCGCGCATCGGCGCACAACGGGCAGCGGACCGCCGTGACGTCCCGGTGAGGGGGTCACGGCGGTCTTATGGTGCCAAGCGTACGAAAAGGGGGAAACGGGTCAGAGGACCCGAACCGCCCAGTCCGGCATGTAGTCGGCCATCTGGTGAATGGCCACGGGGGTCGAGGGGTTGGCCGCGTCCAGGTACTGGCCGTCGCCGATGTAGACGCCGACGTGGTAGGCGCTGCCCTGGCCGCCCCAGAAGATGATGTCGCCGGCCTGCACATTGCTGACCGAGACGGGGGTGCCGACGTTGGACTGCTCCTGGGAGGTGCGCGGCAGGTCGACGCCGACGGTGGCGTAGGCGACCTGGGTGAGGCCGGAGCAGTCGTACGAGTCGGGACCGGCGGCGCCGTACACGTACGGCTTGCCGATCTGCGACTTCAGGAAGCTGATCAGCTTCGCGACGCTGCCGGTCGCCGTGGTGGCGGACGGGCTGGCCGTCGAGGTGGTCGTACCGGAGTCGGACGAACCGGACGAACCAGAAGAACCAGAAGAACCGGACGAGTTGGCCGACGCGGTCGGTGTGGCCAGCGCGGTGCGCTCGGCCGAGCGGGAGGCGGCCTGGGTGGCGGCGCGCTCCTTGGCGGCCTCGGCGGCCTTCGCCTCGGCCTCGGCCTTCGCCTTCGCGGCGGCCTTGGCGTCGGCGCTCTTCTTCGTGGCGGCGGCCTCCTTGGCGGCCTCGGCCACGGAGGCGTCCTTGGCGGCCTGGAGCTGCATCGCGATGGCGGCCTGGTCGATCGCCTGCGCGGCCTGCGCCGCGGTCACCTCGGTGGTCAGCGTGGACGCCTGGGCGGCCGCCTCGGCGGCGTTCGCGAGATCGGACGGCGTGAGGGCCGGAGTGCCGTGCGCGGGGGTGGAGTCGGTGTTGTCGGCCAGAGCCGGGGCGGCGGAGCCGCCGAGAGCGATCGCGCTGACGACGCCGCCGACGAGTCCTGCCCTGCGTACCCAGTTGGGGCGGCCGGGGGCGGCGTGCCGTCGGCGGCCGGTATGCGATTCGGTCGGATGCGAGCCGGACGCGGAGGTCCGGTCGGACGCGGAGGTCCGTATCTGGTTCGGGGACATGCGGTCCTGGCTATCAGGAATGCTTGGTTCCGTTCAACAAAGGTGGGATGCGACACAGTTGACGTGCTCACGGCTCAAATGCCCCGTTTGTGATCTTGGCGCGCGAGCACTTTCGCCCGGTTTCGGATAAGCGGTCACCTATGCGCTCGTGCGCGCTTTCACGCGGGTGAATCACGTGTGAATGCCGGGCTCCGGGGCCGTCGCCGCTCGACCGCCGCGCGCTATCACGTGGAGTCGTCCAGCGCCAATTTGCCTCTGCCGAGCGCGCCTTGATAATGCGCGCACCGCTCTGACCAGCGACAACGCTTCCGCTTGTGACGTGAAGTGATCCTTTGCGGCCGTTCCGCACCATGATCACCGCTCATCCGACTTCATGATCGTTCGTCAGGTGGTGGAGATCACAAAGGTCTTGGCGTACCCCGTGTCGCAGATCACAGACCGGCAGGCATAGGATGCAGGCGGCTCAGGCTTGTGAACTGCCTCACATAGAAGCGATCTTCGTCGTTTCGGTGACGCGGACCACGGGCAAGGGCCGGCTCCTCCGCCCACCTCGGCGGGGGGACACCCACGCAGTCACTGGCGACTGAAAAGGAAGGAGCGGGGGACGGTGAATGCCTACGCGCCCATCCTCGTGCTGGGAGGCCTTGCGGCCGGCTTCGCGATCTTCTCCGTTTTCATGGCCTCGATCATCGGGCCAAAACGGTACAACAGGGCCAAACTGGAAGCGTATGAGTGCGGCATCGAGCCCACCCCGCAGCCGGTCGGCGGGGGACGCTTCCCGATCAAGTACTACCTGACGGCGATGCTCTTCATCGTCTTCGACATCGAGATCGTCTTCCTCTATCCCTGGGCCGTCACCTTCGACCGGCTGGGGATGTTCGGCCTGGTGGAGATGCTCCTCTTCGTGCTCACCGTCTTCGTCGCCTACGCGTACGTGTGGCGGCGCGGCGGCCTGGAGTGGGACTAGGGAACGCCGAGAGGACCAGGGGACCAGGGGACAGAAGGGGACCAGGAGCCAACGCATGGGTATCGAAGAGAAACTGCCGAGCGGATTCCTGCTCACGACCGTGGAGACCGCCGCGGGCTGGGTACGTAAGGCGTCGGTCTTCCCGGCCACCTTCGGCCTGGCCTGCTGCGCCATCGAGATGATGACCGCGGGCGCCGGGCGCTACGACATGGCCAGGTTCGGCATGGAGGTCTTCCGCGGCTCGCCGCGCCAGGCCGACCTGATGATCGTGGCCGGCCGGGTGAGCCAGAAGATGGCCCCGGTGCTGCGCCAGGTCTACGACCAGATGCCGAACCCCAAGTGGGTCATCTCGATGGGTGTCTGCGCCTCCAGCGGCGGGATGTTCAACAACTACGCGATCGTGCAGGGCGTCGACCACGTCGTGCCGGTCGACATCTACCTGCCCGGCTGCCCGCCGCGCCCCGAGATGCTGCTGGACGCGATCCTCAAGCTGCACGAGAAGATCCAGCACTCCAAGCTCGGCGTGAACCGCGAAGAGGCGGCCCGCGAGGCGGAGGAAGCGGCCCGCAAGGCGCTCCCGACGATCGAGATGAAGGGCCTGCTGCGGTGACCAGCAACACTCCCGAGACCCCGGAGAACCTGCCGGGACAGCGCGCCGACGCCGGTGAGGTCATCGGCGTCCGCAAGGGCATGTTCGGTGCCAACAACGGCGGCGACACCAGCGGTTACGGCGGCCTGGTCCGTACCGTCCGGCTGCCCGGCGCGAGCAACAGGCCCTACGGCGGACCCGACGGCGTCTTCGACGAGATCGCCGACGAGCTGGAAGGCGCGTTGGAGGAGCAGGGCCTGCCCCCGGCCGAGGCGATCGAGAAGACCGTCGTGGACCGCGGCGAGCTGACCTTCCACATCGCCCGCGAACACCTGGTCACCGTCGCCAGGACGCTCCGCGACGACCCGGCGCTCCGCTTCGAGCTGTGCCTCGGCGTCAGCGGCGTGCACTACCTCGGCGACGAGGGCCGCGAGCTGCACGCCGTCTACCACCTGCGCTCGATCACCCACGCGCGGCTGATCCGCCTGGAGGTCAGCGCCCCCGACGCCGACCCGCACATCCCGTCGCTGGTCTCGGTCTACCCGACCAACGACTGGCACGAGCGCGAGACGTACGACTTCTTCGGCATCGTCTTCGACGGCCACCCGGCGCTCACCCGGATCATGATGCCGGACGACTGGCCCGGCCACCCGCAGCGCAAGGACTACCCGCTCGGCGGCATCCCCGTCGAGTACAAGGGTGCCCAGATCCCGGCTCCCGACCAGCGGAGGTCGTACAGCTAATGAGTACTCACCACGCCCCGCAGCAGGCCGACGAGCGGGAGACCACCGAAGGCCGGGTCTTCACCGTCACCGGCGGTGACTGGGACGAGCTGGCCGAGACCGTCAGCAAGGCCGACGACGAGCGCATCATCGTCAACATGGGCCCGCAGCACCCGTCCACCCACGGTGTGCTCCGGCTGATGCTGGAGATCGACGGCGAGACGGTCACCGAGGCCAGGTCGGGCATCGGCTACCTGCACACCGGCATCGAGAAGAACATGGAGTTCCGGACGTGGACCCAGGGGTCCACCTTCGTGACGCGCATGGACTACCTGACGCCGCTGTTCAACGAGACGGCGTACTGCCTGGCCGTCGAGAAGCTGCTCGGCATCACCGAGCAGGTGCCGCAGCGCGCCACCGACATCCGCGTGCTCATGATGGAGCTCAACCGGATCGCGTCCCACCTGGTCTGCATCGCCACCGGCGGCATGGAGCTGGGCGCGACCACGATCATGATCTACGGGTTCCGCGACCGCGAGTACATCCTCGACATCTTCGAGCTGATCACCGGCCTGCGGATGAACCACGCGTACGTCCGCGTCGGCGGCCTCGCGCAGGACCTGCCGCCCGGCGCGATCGACCTCGTCCGCGAGTTCGTGAAGACATTCCGCAAGAATCTGCCCGAGTACGACAAGCTCGCCACCGGCAACCCGATCTTCAAGGGCCGCATGGTGGACGTCGGTTACCTGGACCTCGCCGGGTGCATGGCGCTCGGCGCCACAGGACCGATCCTGCGCGCCGCCGGACTCCCGCACGACCTGCGCAAGTCCGACCCGTACTGCGGTTACGAGAACTACGACTTCGAGGTGCCGACCGCCGACACCTGCGACTCCTACGGCCGCTTCCGGGTCCGCCTGGAGGAGATGCACCAGAGCCTGCGGATCGTCGAGCAGGTGCTCGACCGGCTCGCGCCGGGCCCGGTGATGGTCGAGGACAAGAAGATCGCCTGGCCCGCGCAGCTCGCGCTCGGCCCCGACGGCCTCGGCAACTCGCTCGACCACATCAAGAAGATCATGGGCACCTCGATGGAGGCCCTGATCCACCACTTCAAGCTGGTGACCGAGGGCTTCCGGGTCCCGGCAGGACAGTCCTACGCGGCGATCGAGTCGGCCAAGGGCGAGCTGGGGGTGCACGCGGTCAGCGACGGCGGCACCCGCCCGTTCCGGGTGCACTTCCGCGACCCGTCCTTCACCAATCTCCAGTCCATGGCGGCGATGTGCGAGGGCGGCCAGGTCGCCGACGTCATCGTCGCGGTGGCGTCCATCGACCCCGTGATGGGAGGCGTCGACCGATGACAGACGTGGCCATGGGTGCCACCGGGGGAGTGTCCCTGGGCATCCCGCAGATGCCCGCCCCGGACTTCCCGGCCGATGTGCGCGCCCGGCTGGAGGCCGACGCCAAGGAAGTGATCGCCCGCTACCCCGGATCGCGCAGCGCCCTGCTGCCGCTGCTGCACCTCGTGCAGTCCGAGGAGGGGTACGTCACCAGGACCGGCATCCGGTTCTGCGCCGAGGTGCTCGACCTGACCACCGCCGAGGTCACCGCGGTGGCGACCTTCTACACGATGTACCGGCGCAAGCCGTCCGGCGACTACCAGGTCGGCGTGTGCACCAACACGCTGTGCGCGGTCATGGGCGGCGACGCGATCTTCGACGAGCTGAAGCAGCACCTCGGCGTCGGCAACGACGAGACGACCGAGGACGGCAAGGTCACGCTGGAGCACATCGAGTGCAACGCGGCCTGCGACTTCGCGCCCGTCGTGATGATCAACTGGGAGTTCTTCGACAACCAGACGCCCGAGTCGGCCAAGCAGCTCGTGGACGACCTGATCGCCGGCCGCGAGGTCCGGCCGACCCGCGGCGCGCCCCTGTGCACGTACAAGGAGACCGCCCGCATCCTGGCCGGTTTCCCCGACGAGCGCCCCGGCGCGGTCGAGGCCAGCGGCGGCGCGGGCCCCGCGTCCCTCACCGGTCTGCGGCTACACAAGGGCGAGACCCCCTCGCGGGTCGTCACCCAGCGCGCCGACTCGCCGCGTGACACACCGGCCGGGCCGCGGGACACCCCGTCGCCCGCCCAGCACGCCAGCTCGCACGACGCGCCCAACAAGACCGCCGAGTCCGACCCGGCCAACGCCGCGGACCCGGTGGCCGACAACGCCAGGCAGGAGGAGGGCGAGTGATGACCGTGGACTCGGCGGAGAAGCTGCTCGCCCCCGTGCTGTCGGCCTTCTGGGACGAGCCGGAGTCCTGGACCCTGGCCACCTACCGCAGGCACGACGGCTACCAGGGCCTGGACAAGGCGCTCGCGATGGCGCCGGACGACGTGATCGCGTACGTGAAGGACTCGGGGCTGCGCGGCCGTGGCGGCGCGGGCTTCCCGACCGGCATGAAGTGGCAGTTCATCCCGCAGGGCGACGGCAAGCCGCACTACCTCGTGGTCAACGCGGACGAGTCGGAGCCGGGCACCTGCAAGGACATCCCGCTGCTCTTCGCGAACCCGCACTCCCTCATCGAGGGCATGATCATCGCGTGTTACGCGATCCGCTCCAGCCACGCCTTCATCTACCTGCGCGGCGAGACGGTCCCCGTCCTGCGCAGGCTGCACGAGGCGGTGCGCGAGGCGTACGCGGCCGGTTACCTCGGCCGTGACATCCAAGGCAGCGGATTCGACCTGGAGTTGACCGTCCACGCCGGCGCGGGCGCGTACATCTGCGGTGAGGAGACGGCGCTGCTGGACTCCCTGGAGGGCCGTCGCGGCCAGCCCAGGCTCCGCCCGCCCTTCCCCGCCGTGGAGGGCCTGTACGCCTGTCCCACCGTGGTGAACAACGTGGAGTCGATCGCCTCGGTTCCCGCGATCATGCAGCGCGGCAAGGACTGGTTCAAGGCGATGGGCAGCGAGAAGTCCCCCGGCTTCACGCTGTACTCGCTCTCCGGGCACGTCGCCAAACCCGGGCAGTACGAGGCGCCGCTCGGCATCACGCTGCGGCAGCTCCTCGACCTCGGCGGCGGCATGCGGCCGGGACACCGGCTCAAGTTCTGGACGCCCGGCGGCTCCTCGACCCCGATGTTCACCGACGAGCACCTGGACGTCGCGCTGGACTACGAGGGCGTCGGCGCCGCCGGATCGATGCTCGGCACCAAGGCGCTCCAGTGCTTCGACGAGACGACCTGCGTGGTGCGGGCCGTCACCCGCTGGACCGAGTTCTACGCCCACGAGTCCTGCGGAAAGTGCACGCCGTGCCGCGAAGGCACGTACTGGCTCGTCCAGTTGCTGCGTGACATCGAGGCGGGCAAGGGCCGGCCCGAGGACCTGGACAAGCTCAACGACATCGCCGACAACATCAACGGCAAGTCCTTCTGCGCGCTCGGCGACGGCGCCGCCGCCCCGATCTTCTCCTCTCTGAAGCACTTCCGCGCGGAGTACGAGGAGCACATCGAGCGCAAGGGCTGCCCCTTCGACCCGGCCCGCTCCACCGCCTGGGCCGACAAGTCCCGTACGGAGGCCCACGCGTGACCGTCACTACCAACGCACCCTCCGGAGGGGGTCAGGCGGCGGTGCCGCCGGAAGATCTCATCTCCGTGCAGATCGACGGCATCGCGGTGTCCGTCCCCAAGGGGACGCTGGTCATCCGGGCCGCGGAACTGCTCGGCATCGAGATCCCCCGGTTCTGCGACCACCCGCTGCTCGACCCGGCCGGGGCCTGCCGCCAGTGCATCGTCGAGGTCGAGGGCCAGCGCAAGCCGGTCGCGTCCTGCACGATCACCTGTACCGACGGGATGGTCGTCAAGACGCAGCTCTCGTCGCCGGTCGCCGAGAAGGCGCAGCGCGGCGTGATGGAGCTGCTGCTGATCAACCACCCGCTGGACTGCCCGGTCTGCGACAAGGGCGGCGAATGCCCCTTGCAGAACCAGGCGATGCAGGTCGGCGACACCGACTCGCGCTTCGAGGGCAAGAAGCGGACGTACGAGAAGCCGGTGCCGATCTCCACCCAGGTGCTGCTGGACCGCGAGCGGTGCGTGCTGTGCGCGCGCTGCACCCGGTTCAGCAACCAGGTGGCGGGCGACCCGATGATCGAGATGCTGGAACGCGGCGCGCTCCAGCAGATCGGCACCGGGGTCGGCGACCCCTTCGAGTCGTACTTCTCCGGCAACACCATCCAGATCTGCCCGGTCGGCGCGCTCACCTCGGCCGCGTACCGCTTCCGCTCCCGGCCGTTCGACCTCGTGTCGTCGCCGTCGGTGTGCGAGCACTGCGCGGGCGGCTGCGCGACCCGTACCGACCACCGCCGCGGCAAGGTCATGCGGCGGCTGGCGGCCGACGACCCGCAGGTCAACGAGGAGTGGATCTGCGACAAGGGCCGCTTCGGCTTCCGCTACGCGCAGCGCCCCGACCGGCTGAGCCACCCCCTGGTCCGCAACGCCGAGGGCGAACTCGTCCCCGCGTCCTGGCCCGAGGCGCTGGCCGCCGCCGCGGCCGGGCTCAGCGCGGCGCACGGCCGCGCCGCGGTGCTGCCCGGCGGACGCGTCACCGTCGAGGACGCGTACGCGTACGCCAAGTTCGCCCGCGTCGTGCTCGGCACCAACGACGTGGACTTCAGGGCCCGCGCGCACTCCGCCGAGGAGGCCGACTTCCTGGCCGCCACGGTCGCCGGGCGCGGCCTCGACCTGTCGGGCACCGGCATCACGTACACGGCGCTGGAGAAGGCACCGGCCGTACTGCTGGCGGGACTCGAGGCCGAGGAGGAGGCCCCCGGGGTCTTCCTGCGGCTCCGCAAGGCGCACCGCAAGCGCAAGCAGCAGACGTACGCCCTGGCCACGCACGCCACCCGCGGCCTGGAGAAGGCGGGCGGCGTCCTGCTGCCCGCCGCCCCCGGCACGGAACCCGAGTGGCTGGACGCGCTCGCGGGCGGTGTCGGCCTCGACGAGACCGGGCAGGCCGCGGCCGAGGCGCTGCGCGCCGCGGGCGCCGTCATCCTGGTCGGCGAGCGGCTGGCCGCCGTGCCCGGCGGGCTGACCGCCGTGGTCCGGCTGGCCACGGCCACCGGCGCCGCGCTGGCGTGGATTCCGCGCAGGGCCGGTGAGCGCGGCGCCGTCGAGGCGGGCGCGCTGCCCGGGCTGCTGCCCGGCGGCCGTCCGGTCACCGACCCGCGGGCCCGCGCCGAGGTCGCCTCGGTCTGGGGTCTGCCGGAGCTGCCGCACCGCTTCGGCCGCGACACCGGCCAGATCGTCGAGGCCGCCGCCGCGGGCGAGCTGGCGGCCCTGGTCGTCGGCGGCGTCGAGGTCGCGGACCTGCCGGACCCGGCCCGCGCCCGCGAGGCGCTGGACGCGGTCGGCTTCCTGGTCAGCCTGGAGCAGCGGCCCAGCGAGGTCACCGACCGCGCCGACGTCGTCCTCCCGGTCGCCGCGGTCGCCGAGAAGACCGGCACCTTCCTCAACTGGGAGGGCAGGGCCCGGATGTTCGACGCGGCCATCAAGCCCGACCAGGCCACCAACCGGCACCAGCTCCCGGACGCCCGCGTCCTGACGATGCTGGCCGACGCGCTCGACGTCCGGCTCGGCCTGGCCGACGTGCGGGGCGCGCGCTCCGAACTCGACCGGCTCGCCGGGTGGGACGGCCCCTGGGGCAGCTCGCCGCTGGAGTCCGCCGGATCGCTGCCCCGCCCCGAGGCGGGCCAGGCGCTGCTGGCCGGACACCGGCTGCTGCTCGACCAGGGCCGCCTCCAGGACGGGGACGACGCGCTGGCCGGCACCCGGCACGCGGCCGTCGCCCGGCTGTCGGCCGCCACCGCCGCCGAGGCCGGTGTCACCGACGGCGACCCGCTGACGGTGACCGGGCCCGCGGGAGCGGTCACGCTGCCGCTGGTCGTCACCGCGATGCCCGACCGGGTGGTGTGGCTGCCGCTGAACTCCGCGGGGAACGGCGTCGCCTCCGACACCGGTGCCCGTACGGGCCAGGTCGTCTCCGTCGGCAGCGCCGCCGCGGTCACGCAAGAGGAGGGCACCCGATGAGCGCGCCACTGACCCAGCTCGCCGCCACCACGGAGAATCTCTCCTGGTTCGGCAACGACATCTGGTGGCTGATCATCCTCAAGGCGGTCTTCTGCTTCGCCTTCGCGATGCTGACCGTGCTCGTCGCCATCGTGTGGGAGCGCAAGGTCGTCGCGTGGATGCAGTTGCGCATCGGCCCGAACCGGCACGGCCCCTGGGGCATGCTCCAGTCCCTCGCCGACGGCATCAAGCTGATGCTGAAGGAGGACATCGTCGTCAAGCGGGCCGACAAGGTGGTGTTCATCCTCGCGCCCGTCGTGGCGGCCATCCCGGCCTTCATGGCGTTCGCGGTGATCCCCTTCGGCCCGGCCGACAACGAGGTGTCGATCTTCGGCCAGCGCACCGCGCTCCAGCTCACCGACCTCCCGATCGGCCTGCTGTTCATCCTGGCCACCGCGTCGGTCGGCATCTACGGCATCGTCCTGGCGGGCTGGTCGTCCGGCTCGACGTACCCGCTGCTCGGCGGCCTGCGCGCGTCCGCGCAGATGATCTCGTACGAGATCGCGATGGGCCTGTCCTTCGCGGCGGTCTTCCTCTACTCCGGCTCCATGTCGACGTCGACGATCGTCGAGGCGCAGCACGACCGCTGGTACGCGATCCTGCTGCCCGTCTCGCTGATCATCTACATCATCGCGATGGTCGGCGAGACCAACCGCGCGCCGTTCGACATGCCCGAGTCCGAGGGCGACCTGGTCGGCGGCTTCAACACCGAGTACAGCTCGATCAAGTTCGCGCTGTTCATGCTCGCCGAGTACGTGAACATGGTGACGGTCTCCGCGGTCGCGACGACGCTCTTCCTCGGCGGCTGGCGCGCCCCCTGGCCGATCAGCACGGTCTGGATCGGCGCGAACCACGGCTGGTGGCCGATGCTCTGGTTCATCGTCAAGGTCCAGTTGCTGCTGTTCTTCTTCATCTGGCTGCGCGGCACCCTGCCCCGGGTCCGCTACGACCAGTTCATGAAGCTGGGCTGGAAGGTCCTCATCCCGGTCTCCATGGTCTGGCTGATGCTGGTCGCCGCGGTCCGCGCGATGCGCAACGAGGACTACGACTTCACGAAGATCGTCCTGTACATCGGCGGTGTGGTGATCGCGCTGCTGCTGATCTCGCTCATCGCGGACGTCTTCAGGGACCGCGAGGAGAAGAAGGCCGCCGTCCGCGGCGGCGGCGCGCTCGCGCCACCGGACCGCTTCGACCCGATGGCGGGCGGCTATCCCGTACCGCCGCTGCCGGGTCAGGAGGCGGAGCGGGTGCCGCGGCGCCCCAGCCGGGCGGCACAGCCCCAACTCGTGGGTGCCGCCAGCGCGTCCGGCGTGTCCGGCGCGGCGGAACCGGACGTCCAGGATGCCCCCGAGCAGGAGAAGAAGGAGGACGGCGATGCCTGAGTTCCTCGGCCCGGTCGCAGGCTTCGGCGTGACCTTCAAGGCCATGTTCAAGAAGCGGCTGACCGAGCAGTACCCCGAGTACAAGAAGCCCACCGCCCCGCGTTTCCACGGCCGCCACCAGCTCAACCGGCACCCGGACGGCCTGGAGAAGTGCGTCGGCTGCGAGCTGTGCGCGTGGGCCTGCCCGGCGGACGCCATCTACGTGGAGGGCGCGGACAACACCGAGGAGGAGCGCTACTCACCCGGTGAGCGCTACGGCCGCGTCTACCAGATCAACTACGCCCGCTGCATCCTGTGCGGCCTGTGCATCGAGGCGTGCCCGACGCGCGCGCTGACGATGACCAACGAGTACGAACTGGCCGACCGGACCCGCGAGTCGCTGATCTTCACCAAGGAACAGCTCCTGTCCGGTCTCGAGGAGGGCATGGTCGACTCGCCGCACTCGATCTTCCCCGGCATGGACGAGGGCGACTACTACCGCGGCGCGGTCACCGAGGCCGCGCCCGGCACCGTACGGCAGGTCGCGGTCTCCAAGGGCGAGAAGCCGGACGAGACGGTGCGGACCGACGGCGCCACCGCGGCGGACGCGCCCGACGCCCCCGAGACGGGCTTCACCAGGACCGACGCCGAGGGCGCCGCGGTCGCGCCCGCCCCCGGCGGCGGCACGCCCGCGGGAACGGGGGACGAGGCATGATCGCCGCGACCTCGCAGCTCGCCACCTCCCAGCTCGCCGCCGCCGCGTCGCAGACCTCCACCGGCGAGGCCGTCCAGTTCTGGATTCTGGGCACGGTCGCCGTGCTCGGCGCGCTCGGCACCGTCTTGATGAAGAAGTCCGTGCACAGCGCGCTGTCGCTGGCCGGGACGATGATCGTGCTCGCGATCTTCTACCTGGCGCAGGGCGCGTACTTCCTGGGCGTCGTGCAGATCGTCGTCTACACCGGCGCGATCATGATGCTCTTCCTCTTCGTCGTCATGCTGGTCGGCATCACCGCCGCCGACTCGCTGAAGGAGACGCTCAAGGGCCAGCGCTGGATGGCCGCGGCCTGCGGTCTCGGCTTCGGCATCCTGCTGATCGCCGGGATCGGCAACGCCTCGCTCGACACCTTCGCCGGTGTCGGCCAGGCCAACTCCGCGGGCAACGTGCCCGGTCTGGCCCGGCTGATCTTCACCAAGTACGTGTGGTCCTTCGAGATCACCGGCGCGCTGCTGATCACCGCGGCCATCGGCGCGATGGTGCTCACGCACCGCGAGCGCACCGAGGAGCGGCGCACCCAGCGCGAGCTGTCCGAGGCGCGCGTGCGCGGCGGCGTACAGGTCACCCCGCTGCCCGCGCCCGGCACCTACGCCCGGCACAACGCGGTGGACATCCCCGCGCTGCTGCCCGACGGTTCCATCTCGGAGCTGTCGGTCAGCGCCACGCTGCGGGCCCGCGGCCAGATCCGTGACGTGTCCGCCGACGCCCTGCACCGGCTCGCCGAGCTGGACCAGCGCACCGAGGAGTACCTGGAGCGCGAGCCGGAGCGTACGGCGGTGGAGCGCAAGGCCGAACGGGCCGAGCGCGAGACCGTACGCGAGGCTGACCGGGAAGCCGCACGAGAGGCCGACCGGGCTTCCGACCGGGCCGAGGAGGGTGCCAAGTGAATCCGGCCAACTACCTGTACCTGTCGGCGCTGCTGTTCACCATCGGCGCGGCGGGCGTACTGATCCGGCGCAACGCGATCGTGGTCTTCATGTGCATCGAGCTGATGCTGAACGCCTGCAACCTGGCGTTCGTCACCTTCTCGCGGCTGCACGGCAACCTCGACGGCCAGGTGATCGCGTTCTTCACGATGGTGGTCGCCGCCGCGGAAGTCGTGGTCGGCCTGGCGATCATCGTGTCGATCTTCCGCTCCCGCCACTCGGCTTCGGTCGACGACGCCAATCTCATGAAGCTGTAGAGGGGCTGCGACAGTGGAGAACCTGATCGGACTGCTCGTCGCGGCGCCGCTGCTGGGCGCGGGCATCCTGCTGACCGGAGGCCGGCGGCTCGACCGCTTCGGCCACCTGCTCGGCACGCTGCTCGCCCTGGCGTCGTTCGCGCTCGGCGTGGTGCTGTTCGCCAACATGCTGGGCAAGGACGCCGACGCGCGTGGCCTGCACTCGCACCTGTTCACCTGGGTGCCGGTCGGCGGTTTCCGCGCCGATGTCGGCTTCCAGCTCGACCAGTTGTCGATGACGTTCGTGCTGCTGATCACCGGTGTGGGCACGCTGATCCACATCTACTCGATCGGCTACATGGAGCACGACGAGCGCCGCCGCCGCTTCTTCGGCTACCTCAACCTGTTCCTCGCGGCGATGCTGCTGCTGGTGCTGGCCGACAACTACTTCCTGCTGTACGCCGGTTGGGAGGGCGTCGGCCTCGCCTCGTACCTGCTGATCGGTTTCTGGCAGCACAAGCCGAGCGCGGCGACCGCGGCGAAGAAGGCGTTCCTGGTCAACCGGGTCGGCGACATCGGCCTGTCGGTGGCCATCATGCTGATGTTCACCACCTTCGGCTCGTTCGCCTTCGCGGACATCCTGCCGCGGGCCGCCGACGCCTCGACCACGCAGCACGCCACGATCACCGGCATCGGCTTCATGCTGCTGCTGGCCGCGTGCGGCAAGTCGGCCCAGGTGCCGCTCCAGTCCTGGCTCGGCGACGCGATGGAGGGCCCGACCCCGGTCTCGGCCCTGATCCACGCCGCGACCATGGTGACCGCAGGCGTCTACCTGATCACCCGCTCCGGCGCGATCTTCAACGCGGCGCCCGACGCGCAGACCGCCGTCGTCACCGTCGGCGCGGTCACGCTGCTGTTCGGTGCGATCGTCGGTTGCGCGAAGGACGACATCAAGAAGGCGCTCGCCGGATCGACGATGTCGCAGATCGGCTACATGATCATGGCGGCCGGGCTCGGCCCGATCGGCTACGTCTTCGCGATCATGCACCTGGTCACGCACGGCTTCTTCAAGGCCGGGCTGTTCCTGGGCGCCGGTTCGGTCATGCACGGCATGAACGACGAGGTCGACATGCGGCGTTACGGCGGCCTGCGCACGTACATGCCGGTCACCTTCGTCACCTTCGGTCTCGGCTACCTGGCGATCATCGGCTTCCCCGGCCTGTCCGGCTTCTTCTCCAAGGACAAGATCATCGAGGCGGCCTTCGCCAAGGGCGGCGCCGAGGGCTGGATTCTCGGCTGCTGCGCCCTGCTGGGCGCCGCGATCACGGCCTTCTACATGACGCGCGTGATGCTGATGACCTTCTTCGGCGAGAAGCGCTGGGTGCCGGACGCCGAGGGCCACGAGCCGCACCCGCACGAGTCGCCCAAGTCGATGACCATCCCGATGATCATCCTGGCCTTCGGCTCGGTCCTGGCCGGTGGGCTGTTCAGCATCAACTCCTCCTTCGTGAAGTGGCTGGAGCCGGTCACCGGGCACGCCGAGGGCGACTCGCCGATCAGCGCGGGCACCGTCACCGGCGGCACGATGGTGGCGCTGGTCATCGGCGTCGGCATCGCCTGGATGCTGTACGGCCGCAGGTCCGTCCCCGCCGTCGCGCCGCGCGGCTCGCTGCTGACCCGGGCGGCCCGCCGCGACCTGCTCCAGGACGACTTCAACCACGTCGTCCTCGTCCGCGGCGGCGAGCACCTCACCCGCTCGCTGGTCTACCTCGACCACTCCCTGGTCGACGGCGTCGTCAACGGCACGGCCGCCTCGGTCGGCGGCCTCTCCGGCCGCCTCCGCAAGCTCCAGAACGGCTACGTACGGTCGTACGCCGTCTCGATGCTCGGCGGCTCCGCGGTGCTGGTCGCCGCGACTCTTCTCATGAGGGCGGTCTGATAGCTCATGTCCTTTCCCCTCCTCACGGTCACCGCCGCGCTGCCCGCGGTAGGCGCTGTCGTCACCGCGGCCGTGCCCGCGGCGAAGAGGACCGCCGCCAAGTACACGGCGCTGGTCTTCTCGCTGGGCACGCTCGGTCTGGCCATCGCCGCGCTGGTCCGCTTCGATCCGGGCGGCGACCGCTATCAGCTCACCGAGTCGCACGCCTGGATCAAGAACTTCGGGCTCCGCTACGACCTGGGCGTGGACGGCATCGCCGTCGCCCTGATCGCCCTGACCGCGCTGCTGATCCCCTTCGTGATGCTGGCCGGCTGGCACGACGCCGAGCCTCTGGAGACCGCGGCTCCCAGCGGCTCCGCCGCGGGCAACCCCCACCTCAAGTGGCGTCCCACGCAGGGCTTCTTCGCGCTGATCCTGCTGGTCGAGGCCATGGTGGTGCTCTCCTTCGAGGCCACCGACGTCTTCCTCTTCTACATCTTCTTCGAAGCCATGCTCATCCCGATGTACTTCCTCATCGGCGGCTTCGGCGACCGGGCGCACGCGGCCGGTGAGGAAGAGGCGGCACGGCAGCGGTCGTACGCGGCGGTCAAGTTCCTGCTGTACAACCTGGCGGGCGGCCTGATCATGCTCGCCGCGGTGATCGGCCTGTACGCGGTCACCGCCAAGCAGCTCGGCACCGGCACCTTCTCGCTCCAGGAGATCCTGGCCGCGCGCGGTTCCGGGAAGCTGCACATCGAGACGTCCACCGAGCGCTGGCTGTTCCTCGGCTTCTTCTTCGCCTTCGCGGTGAAGGCGCCGCTGTGGCCGCTGCACACCTGGCTGCCGAACGCGATGGGCGAGTCCACCGCGCCGGTCGCCGTACTGATCACCGCGGTCGTCGACAAGGTCGGCACCTTCGCGATGCTGCGCTACTGCCTCCAGCTCTTCCCCGAGGCGTCCAAGTGGGCGACCCCGGTGATCCTGGTCCTGGCCGTGATCGGCATCATCTACGGCGCGCTGCTCGCCGTCGGCCAGCGGGACATCAAGCGGCTGATCGCGTACGCCTCGATCTCGCACTTCGGCTTCATCATCCTGGGCATCTTCGCGATGACCACCCAGGGGCAGAGCGGCGCCGCGCTGTACATGGTCAACCACGGCATCTCGACGGCCGCGCTGATGCTGGTCGCGGGCTTCCTGATCACCCGGCGCGGCTCGCGGCTCATCGCCGACTTCGGCGGTGTGCAGAAGGTGGCGCCGGTACTGGCGGGCACCTTCCTGATCGGCGGCCTCGCCACCTTGTCGCTGCCGGGCCTGGCGCCCTTCGTCAGCGAATTCCTCGTACTGGTCGGCACGTTCAGCCGCTACCCGGTGCTCGGCATCATCGCCACGCTGGGCATCGTGCTCGCCGCGCTGTACGTGCTGGTGCTCTACCAGCGCACGATGACCGGCCCGGTCAAGGCCGGGATCGAGGGCATGTCCGACCTGAAGGTACGTGAACTGGTCGTCGTGGCACCGCTGATCGCGCTGCTGCTCTTCCTGGGCGTGTACCCGAAGCCGGTGACCGACATCCTCAACCCGTCGGTCAAGCACACGCTCTCCGACGTGCACAAGACCGATCCCAAGCCCGCGCTGGAGGCGAAGAAGTGAGCGCAGCAGACAAGGGAGCCGTAGGTGTGGGCGCCGTCCACAGCTTGTGGACGACGGCCGCTCCGGTCGCCGACAAGATCCCGAAGCCGGACATCGAGTACGCCCAGCTCTCGCCGGTGCTGATCGTCTTCGGCGTGGCGATGGTGGGCATCCTCCTTGAGGCGTTCCTGCCGCGCCGCTCCCGTTACACCGCGCAGCTCGTCCTCGCCGTGGTCGGTCTCGCGGCGGCCTTCGCCGCCGTGGTCGCGCTCGCCGAGAAGGGGTACGGCACCACGAAGGCGCATGTCGCCGCGATGGGCGCGGTCGCCGTGGACGGTCCCGCGCTCTTCCTCCAGGGCACGATCCTGCTGGTGGCGATCGTGGCCGTCTTCACCTTCGCCGAACGGCGCCTGGACCCGAAGGCGCACGGCAACAACGTCGACTCCTTCGCGGCCCAGGGCTCCGCCGTCCCCGGCGGCGAGCAGGAGAAGGCCGCGGTCAAGGCCGGTTTCACCACCACCGAGGTCTTCCCGCTGCTGCTCTTCGCGGTCGGCGGCATGCTGGTCTTCCCGGCGGCGAACGACCTGCTGACGCTCTTCGTCGCCCTCGAGGTCTTCTCGCTGCCGCTGTACATCCTGTGCGCGCTGGCCCGCCGCAACCGCCTGCTGTCGCAGGAAGCCGCCGTCAAGTACTTCCTGCTCGGCGCCTTCTCCTCGGCCTTCCTGCTCTTCGGGATCGCCCTGCTCTACGGCTACTCGGGCACGGTCACCTACGGCGGCATCGCCTCGGTCATCGACGGCACCGCCCCGATGACCCCGGCGCTCGCCAACAGCACCGGCAACGACGCGCTGCTCCTGATCGGCTTCGCGATGGTCGCGGTCGGCCTGCTCTTCAAGGTCGGCGCCGTCCCGTTCCACATGTGGACCCCGGACGTCTACCAGGGCGCGCCGACCCCGGTCACCGGCTTCATGGCCGCCGCCACCAAGGTCGCCGCCTTCGGCGCGCTGCTGCGGCTGCTGTACGTCGTCCTGCCCGGACTGCGCTGGGACTGGCGGCCCGTCATGTGGGGCGTCGCCATCCTCACGATGCTGGCGGGCGCGATCATCGCCGTCACCCAGACCGATGTGAAGCGGCTGCTGGCCTACTCCTCGGTCGCCCACGCCGGGTTCATCCTGGCGGGCGTGATCGCCACCGACAAGGAGGGCGTCTCCTCCGTCCTGTTCTACCTCGCCGCGTACTCCTTCGTGACCCTCGGCGCCTTCGCCGTCGTCACGCTGGTGCGCGACGCGGGCGGCGAGGCCACGCACCTGTCGCGGTGGGCCGGTCTCGGGCGGCGCTCGCCGCTGGTCGCGGCCGTCTTCGCCGTGTTCCTGCTGGCCTTCGCGGGCATCCCGCTGACGTCCGGTTTCGCGGGGAAGTTCGCGGTGTTCAAGGCCGCGGCGCAGGGCGGTGCGATGCCGCTGGTCATCGTCGGTGTCATCTCGTCGGCCATCGCGGCCTTCTTCTACATCCGCGTGATCGTGCTGATGTTCTTCAGCGAGCCGAAGGCGGACGGTCCGTCCGTCGCGGTGCCGAGCCCGCTGACGTCCACCGCCATCGCCATAGGGGTTGCCGTCACGATCGTGCTGGGTCTGGCCCCCCAGTACTTCCTGGATCTCGCCGACAAGGCGGGCGTGTTCGTCCGCTGACCGTCTCCTCGCCGCCGCCGCGCCCCCGGGTGCCCCCTCAAGGGGCCCCGGGGGCGCGGCGCGTGGGGGGCGTGCGGGCGCGGTGCGTGCGCGGCGGGCGGCCGTGACGGGGCACGTCGGCGACGGCGAGCACGGCGGTGTGGGGGAGGGCCAGGAGCCCCTCGGGGGTCGTGAACTCCGCGGCCAGGCGGTCGAATTCGGCGCGGACGGCCGCGACGACGGACGGCGGCTGGGCGGTGAGGAGCTGGCCGACCGAGGCGATGCCCGCGGCGGGCCCCGACCACCAGGTGTCGGGGTCGACGCGGTGGTCCCAGGCGAGGGTGCGGGCCGTCGCGCCCGGGAGGCGGGCGTCGGCGAAGAGCCCGGTCAGGCCCGCTTCGGTGCGGGGGAAGTCCTCGTCGGGCGCGAGCGTGGGGAAGTCGGGCGGCCGGGGGACCCCGGCGGCGGCCACCGCGCGGCCGAGCAGGGACTGGCCGGGCGCGGGCGGGTAGCCCCAGACGGTGACCGCGATACGGCCGCCGGGGCGGGTGACGCGGCGCAGTTCGGCCAGGGCGGCGCGTGGCCGCCCCACGTGGTTGAGGACGAAGTTGCCGATGACCGCGTCGAATTCCCCGTCGGGGAAGGGGAGTTGCGGCAGCGTGGCGAGCCGTACGTCCGCTCCCGGCAGCGCCCGCGCGGCGGCGGCCACCATGGAGGGCTCGGCGTCCACCGCCGTGACCTCGGCCCCGCGAGCCAGGGCCGCCGCCGCGACCGTCCCCGTACCGGCGCCCACGTCGAGCACCCGGCCCCCGGCCGTTGCCCCGGTGGCGTCCAGGGCGATGTCCAGGGCGGCGTCCAGCAACTCCGGCACCGGGTGGGCGCACAGCAGGCCGAAGCTGCGCGCGTAGGCGTCGGCCTTCCCGCCCCAGGCCCGGCGCTCGGAGGCGTCGAAGGAGCCGGAGGGGGCGGGGGTGTCGGAGGAGGCTGGGGTGCCGGACGGGCCGGGCGAGCCCTGAGCCTGCGTCACGTCCACTCCTCCCGGTCCACCAGCGCGGTGGCCAACTGCCGTACGCCCGCCGCGACCCGCTCCCCTTCGCCCGACTCCAGCAGCCGCAGGACGGGGACGCCGCTGAAGCAGGAGAGCAGGAGGTGGGCCAGGAGACCGGGATCGAAGGCGGGGGGAGCGTCGGGGCGGGCCTCGCGCAGGAGCGCGCTGAGGTGGGCGTGCCAGAAGCCGTAGACGGGGTGCGCGTCGCCCACTTCCGCCTCCGACTCGCACTGCCCGCCGCGCGGGGCGACGGCCGCCGCGTGGCCGAGGGCGGCCATGAGGCCCTTGTTGCGGGCGATGACGGCGGAGACGGCGTCCAGGAAGGCCAGCAGGCGCTCGCGGGGCGGCGCGCCGGGGCCGAGCGGCGGCGGCCCCGAGGTCACGTCCTCGTGCAGCGCGAGCGCGCGGTCCTCCATCAGGGCCCGCATGAGCCCGGCGCGGTTGCCGAAGCGGTGGAAGACGGTGCCCTTGCCGACGCCGGCCGCCTCCGCGACCCGCTCCATGGAGATCTCCTCCGGCCGGTGCGCGGCCAGCAGTTCCTCGGTGGCCCGCAGGATCGCGCGCCGGTTGCGGGCCGCGTCGGCCCGTTCGGGACGCGGCGCGGGCGGCTGGCCCTCTGTCATGGCACGGCTCCGTCCGGCATAGGCAAGGCGTAGGGCAGGGGCAAGACAGGCATGGACAACTGGACCGACGGTCCAGTACGGTCGAATCAACTTGACCGGCGGTCCACTTTAGTCGGGTGCCGAGTCGATCCCTGAGGAGATCCATCATGCGACGTGTCCGGTATCACGAGTACGGCGGCCCCGACGTTCTCACGCTGGAGGAGGCCGAGACCCCGGTGCCCGGCCCCGGCGAGGTGCTGATCAGGGCCGAGGCGATCGGCGCGAATTTCATCGACACCCGATTCCGGCGCGGCGCCCCCGAGGGCTCGATCTTCCACCGCCCGCTGCCCGGCGTCCTCACCGGCGACGTCGTCGGCACGGTCGAGGCCGTGGGCCCCGGCGCCGACCCCGGCCTGCTCGGCCGCCGCGTCGCCGCCCTGGCCGAGGACGCCTTCGCCGAGTACGTGACCGCCGACGCCGCCTGGCTCGTGCCCGTCCCCGACGGCCTCGCCCCCGGCCCCGCCAGCATGCTCCCGCTGGCCGTCCCGGTCGCCCTCGGCGCGCTGCGTGCGGGCCGCCTCGCGGCGGGCGAGACCGTCCTCGTCCACGCCGCCGCGGGCGGCATCGGGCACATCGCCGTACAACTCGCCAGGCTCCTCGGCGCGGGCACCGTCATCGGCACGGCGGGCGGCCCCGCCAAACTGGACTTCGTCCGCGACCACGGCGCCGACGCCGCCGTCGACTACACCGCCCCCGACTGGCCGGACCGGGTCAGGAAAGCGGCCCCCAACGGCGCCGTCGACGTCGTCCTGGACTCCGTCGGCGGCGACACCCTGCGCCGCGGCATCGACCTCCTGGCCCCCTACGGCCGGGCCGTCGTCTACGGCGCGGCCGGCGGCGAGCTGAACGCCGTCCCGGTCACCGACCTGTTCGCCCTCAAGTCCGTCACCGGCTTCTCACTCCTCGCCTGGCGCGCCGCCGACCCCGCCGCCGCCGAGGCCGACCTCCGCGAGGCCGCCGCCCTCGCCGCCTCCGGCCGCCTCCGCACCGCCGTCCACGCCACCTTCCCCCTCTCCGAGGCCCCCGCCGCCCACCACACCCTCGACACCCGCACCAACCTCGGCCGCGTCCTCCTCCTGCCGTAGCGGAAGGCGCGCGTCCCGTGCAGACCGGCCGCCTTGAGCAGCCCGCCCCCGGGGCCCGCGGTGGTCCGGGGGACCCGGGGGACGGGGCGGGGTCAGTTGGGGACGGCGAGGAGGAGGGCGAAGCGGGACTGGGGGTCGGTCCACCAGTGGCGGACGGTGAAGCCGCCTTCGTGGAGTTCGGCCGTGAGGGAGTCGCGGCGGAATTTGCAGGAGATCTCGGTGCGCAGGTGCTCGCCGGGGGTGAAGCCGGTGGTGAGGTCGAGGTCGGGGATCTTGACGGTCTGGGCGGTACGGGAGCGCAGGTGCATCTCGATCCGCTCGTGGTCGGTGTTCCACAGGGCGACGTGGTCGAAGGCGTCGGGGTCGAAGTCGGCGCCGAGCTCGCGGTTGAGCACGTGCAGGACGTTCTTGTTGAACTCGGCGGTGATGCCCTGCGAGTCGTCGTAGGCGCGGATCAGGACGTCCGGGTCCTTGACCAGGTCGGCGCCGAGGAGCAGGACGTCGTCGCTGGTGAGGGAGAGGGACAGCGTCCGGTAGAAGGCGCGGCGCTGGGCCGCGTCGAAGTTGCCGATGGTGCTGCCGAGGAAGGCCAGCAGGCGCGGGCCCGGCTCGTCGGACAGCGCGAGACCGCTCTCGAAGTCGGCGACGGTCGCGGCGACGCGCAGCCCCGGGTAGTCGCGGACGATCGCCTCACCGGCCTCTTCGAGCGCGGACGCGCTGACGTCCAGCGGCGCGTAGCGCGACAGCGTGCCGCCCGAGGTCAGCGCGTCGAGCAGCAGCCGCGTCTTGCGGGAGGAGCCCGAGCCCAGCTCGATCAGGGTCGCGGCCCGGGTGAGCTGCGCGATCTCGGGGGCCCTGCGGGTCAGGATCTCCTGCTCGGCGCGGGTCGGGTAGTACTCCGGCAGCCGCGTGATCTGCTCGAAGAGGTCGCTGCCGCGCTTGTCGTAGAACCACTTGGGCGGCAGGGTGCGCGGCGCGGTGGTGAGCCCGCCGAGCACGTCGGCGCGCAGTGAGGTCGTGAAGTAGTCGGCGGGCAGCCGGTCGTCGAGGGTGAAGCGGCTGCCACCCGTGCGGCTCTCGTCCATGCTGCTCTCCTCCATAAGGTGCGGGTGCGGGTCCTCGCGTGTGCGGTCCTTGCCCCGGGCGTCCTCGCGGTCGGTACGGACAGGGGTCGGCGGGCGCAGCGGGATGATCCGTACGCCCTCGGTGGTCGCCAACAGCAGCGACCGGTCCGGGACTTCGTGCCAGTCGCCCGGAGCGTCGTCCGGCTCCGAGGCGACGAGCACGGACCCCCCGGAGGCCACGGCCTCCGCGGACCCCGGCACATCGCGGCCGGTACGGAACCACAGCGTGTCCCCGTACGCCGTGGCCGCGATCGTCCGGCCGTCCGTGAGCAGCAGATTGAGCCGCGCGGTCGGCCGGGCGGCGGCGACCTCACGTACGACGGAGGCGAGCGCCCCGCCCGGCGGCTGGCCCTGCCGCAGCCGCCGGGTGAGCAGCGCCCACAACAGCGCCGAGTCGCTGTGGGACGCGAGGCCCAGCAGTTCGGCGGAGGTCAGATCGGTGGGCAGCCGCTCCCAGTCGGCGACGGCGCCGTTGTGGCTGAACAGCCAGCGGCCGTCGCGGAAGGGCGCGGCGGCCGACTCGTCCTGCGTGGTGCCCGCGGTCGCGGACCGTACCGCCGCCAGGACGGCGCCGGCCCGGATCGTCCGGGCCAGCTCGGTGAAGTTGGCGTCCGACCAGACGGGTACGGCCCGCCGGTAACGGGCGGGGAGCGGGAAGCCCTCGTCACCCTCCTCGGGCGAGGGCTCCAGCGGGTACCAACCCACGCCGAAACCATCCGCGTTCACCGTGCCGTGCCGTTGGAGCCGCGGCTGCCACGACTGCTCGTACAGCCCGCGCGACGGCTCGGTGAGCAGCCGGGCCAGCGTCAACGGCGGCCCGACGTACGCGAGATGACGGCACATCAGCCGCGCCCGGCTTCCGGGGACGCGGACGCGGACGGAGACGTGGACGCCGACCCGGACGGAGACGTGGACGCCGACCCGGACGCCGACCCGGACCCTGCCCCGGCCCCCGGCCCCGACGCGTCCCGCGCCGTCCTGAACCCGGCGAAGATCTGCCGCCGGATCGGATAGTCCCAGTTGCGGAAGGTCCCGCGCGCCGCCACCTGGTCCGCGCCGAACGACCCGCCGCGCAGCACCTTGTAGTCGGGACCGAAGAAGACGTCGGAATACTCCTTGTACGGGAACGCCTCGAAGCCCGGGTACGGCGCGAAGTCCGAGGACGTCCACTCCCATACGTCGCCCAGGAGTTGACGCGCGCCGCAGGGCGCCGCACCGGCCGGGTAACTGCCCGCGGGCGCGGGCCGCAGGTGCGTCTGGCCGAGATTGGCGTGCTCGGGACCGGGATCGGCGTCACCCCACGGGTAGCGCAGCGAGCGCCCGGTCGCCGGGTCATGCCGCGCCGCCTTCTCCCACTCCTCCTCGGTCGGCAGCCGCCGCCCCGCCCAGCGGGCGTACGCGTCGGCCTCGTACCAACACACGTGCACGACCGGCTCGTTGACCCGTACGGGCTCGGTCCGGCCGAAGACGCGCCGGGTCCAGACGGAGGCGCCGTCGTCGTACGACCAGAAGAGCGGCGCTTCGAGGCCCGCGTCCTGGACGTGCCGCCAGCCCTCCTCGGTCCACCAGCGGGCGTCCTGGTAGCCGCCCGCCGCGATGAAGGCGAGGTAGTCGCCGTTGGTGACCGGCACGGTGTCCAGCCAGAAGGCGGCGACGTCCACGGTGTGCTGGGGGCGCTCGTTGTCCAGCGCCCACGGCTCGGTGCTGGTGCCCATCGTGAACGGGCCGCCGGGGACCAGGACTTCGGCGGGCAGCACGGCCGCGTCCGCGGGCGCCTGCGGAGGCTCGGGGGCCTCCAGGACGGCCGGGCCGCTGCGGAGCTGATGGGTGGCGAGCATCGTCTCGTCGTGCTGCTGCTCGTGCTGGGCGAGCATCCCGAAGACGAAGCCGTCCGCGAGCAGCCGTTCCGCCCGCTCCCGCTTCAGGGAGGGCGAGTCGTTGGGCGAGGTGTCGACGGCGTCCAGTACGCCGACGGTCTCGGCGCGTACCTCCGCCACGTACGCCCTGGCCTCGTCGGGGCCGAGCAGCGGCAGCGCGGGACGGTCGGCGCGCGGGTGCTGGAAGGCGTCGTAGAGCTGGTCGAGGTCGGGCCGCAGGCCCGGCCTGCCGCCGGCCTCACGGACCAGCCACAGCTCTTCCTGGTTGCCGATGTGCGCCAGGTCCCAGACCAGCGGGGACATCAGCGGCGAGTGCTGCGCGGCCAGATCCGCGTCGTCCACGCAGTCGGTGAGGGCCATGGTCCTGCGCCGGGCGGTCTCCAGCGCGGCGAGCGCCCGCGCCTTGACATCAAAGCCGCCGGAGCCGCCGGAGCCGCCGGAGCCACCGGAAGTCCCGGAGCCGCCGGAAGCCCCGGAGCCACCGGACCCGTCAGCACCGCCCGAAGCACGCGAAGCGCCCGAAGCGCCCGAAGCCGAGCCAGGCGTGGCGGAAGCGGCCGAAGTGCTGGATGCGCCAGAAGTGAGGGAAGTGCCGGGTGAGGCACTGTTTTCGGCCGTGTTCCGGCCGTCGGTACGAGGGTTTGTCACGACATGCCTTCCGGAGGGTCAGACGCGGCGCAGCGCGTCCAACTGGTCATGGGCGGGACATCGTCCGCGTTCTGGATAGCGCTCGGCGAAGTCGGCGACGGCCAGCCGCAGGGCGGCCGGGGCGTCGGTACGCGCCAGCGCACCGGCCGCGGCGTCGAAACAGGCCCGTACGGCCTCGCCGATGACGGGGTCGGCGGGGCCGACCCGGGCGGCGCGCCGCCACATCTCCTCGGACGGCATCGGATCGCCGTCCTCGCAGAGCGGCTCGGTGGCCGCGTGGGCGGCCTCGGCGGCGACGGGGTCGTCCAGCAGTGTCGCCGTCAGCACGGTCGGGACGATCCAGTCGTCGCCGTCCTGCGCGTCGGTCATCCGCAGCTCCAGCCAGCCGCGCGGGCGGACCGGCGGGAAGAGCGTGCTGAGGTGGTAGTCGAGGTCGTCCACGGTCGGCGCCCGCACGCCCGGCGCGCCCCGCAGCCATGCGCGGAAGGTCAGGTCGCCCGGCACCGACCAGTCGGGCTGGGCGGCGTCCCAGACGCCGCTGCTGTCGGTGGGCCCCTCGCGTACGCACAGCAGGCGCGCGTCGAGGGCGTACCGCGTCCACGCGGTACGGGGGTCCTCGTCGTGCCCCGGCTGCCGGGTGCGGCTGGGGTCCATCCGGCTCCAGACCGCCTGCCGGGTGGAGACCCAGCCGGTCGGCGTGCCGCCCTGGACCGGCGAATTCGCGAAGGCCGCGACCAGGACCGGGCCTATCCGGTGCGCCAGCTCCCAGCGGAAGCGGTAGCCGGAGGTGCCCGCGGAGTCGTCGCCCGCGTCGAGGTTCACCTGAAGGGCGGCGGTGCGCCGCATCATCGTGCGGCCCCACGGGCCGTCGCGGTCGAAGAAGCTCTCCATGGCCCGGTAGCGGGGATGGTCGAGCACGCGGGGAGGGTCGCGGAACGGGTCGAGCCCGCGTCCCACGAGGACGAGTCCCGCCTCGTCGGTCGCCTGTCGCAGTGCCGCGAGATCGGCGGCCATGGAGTCGACGCAGGCGGCGAGGGTGTCGGCGGGCCGGGAGCTGAGCTCCACCTGGCCGCCCGGCTCACGGGTGAGCCTGCTGCCGCTGGGCAGCCCGCCCGGCTGTTCGACGGGCGCGAGGGCCGCGTCCAGCCGGTCGACGGATATCAGGGACAGCGGATCGGAGCGGTCGTGGACCAGCCACTCCAATTCCACACCGGTGCGTGCGGGCGGACCCGTTTTGAAGCAGACCCCGCGCACGTGGGCCTCCGCCTCGTCTTCCCGCAGGTCGGCTGCCATCGATCCACCTCCTCTCTTTCCTTGGGGGGTTTCCCCGGGGATTACCCGTGGGGTCTACCCCGAAGCGAGGACATGTCACCTGTTGCTGCCGCGAGCGTAGTTGACCATGTTGCGGGACCGTCTTACGTAATGGTGAACGTTCTTCGGTCAACCGCCCGAATCGGCCATCATCCCTTCCGGGCGGTCTTTACGTCGCTAAAACCGGCATTACGGATCATAACCGGCCCGGTCGGAGACGGCCTGGTGTAGTGCCGGAGCGGGGGTAGCCGAGGAGCAGGGACGGGGAAAGCCGAGGGGCAAGGGCGGGGGAAGCCGCGCCGCCGGAGCGAGGAATCGGTGCGGCCGGAGCGGGGAACCCGTGAGGAAGCCGCGGCGAATACGGGGCGAATCCGGGGGGAATTCCGGAACCTCGCTTCCGGTACGCCGCGACCCCGCTTCCAGGGCGATGCCCCGGCGGTGATCCACAGCCGACCGGCTACGCTGCCCGTGTAGACAGTGCCGCCCCTCAGACCCCGCCAGAAGCCAGATCAGCGACAGGAGTACCCCTCGTGACCGTCGTCGGGCCCTTCGGGCTGAGCGTGTGGGACGAGGCCCTCGAGGCCGACGTCCAGGCCGGTCTCTCGGCCGTCGAAGAGGGCCTGCTGGAGGCCACCAAGAGCGATGTCCCGTTCATCACCGACGCCGCGCGCCACCTCCTCAAGGCGGGAGGCAAGCGCTTCCGGCCACTCCTGGTGATGCTCGGGGCCCAGTTCGGCGACCCGCACGCGCCCCGGGTGGTCCCCGCTGCCGTCGTGGTCGAGCTGACCCACCTGGCCACGCTCTACCACGACGACATCATGGACGAGGCCGAGGTGCGCCGCGGCGTGCCCAGCGCCAACGCCCGCTGGGGCAACTCCGTCGCCATCCTGACCGGCGACTTCCTCTTCTCCCGCGCCTCGCACATCCTGGCCGACCTCGGCCCCGAGGCCGTACGCGTCCAGGCGGAGTCCTTCGAGCGGCTGGTCACCGGCCAGATCCTGGAGACGGTCGGACCGCGCGACGGCCGCGACCCGATCGACCACTACCTGGACGTCCTCGCGGGCAAGACCAGTTCGCTGATGGCCGTGTCCGGGCGGTTCGGCGCGATGATGTCCGGCGCGGACGAGACGGTCGTGCACACCCTCACCCAGTACGGCGAGCGCATCGGCCTGGCCTTCCAGCTCGCCGACGACCTCCTCGACATCACCAGCGACAGCCACGAGTCCGGCAAGACCCCGGGCACCGACCTGCGCGAGGGCATCGCCACGCTGCCGATCCTGCACGTACGCCGTCTGTACCAGCAGGCCGCGGGCGGCGTCTCGGCCACCGACCGCCGCCTCAACCAGCTCCTCGACGGCGACCTCACCGACGACGCCCTGCACGGCGAGGCCCTGAGCCTCCTGCGCGGCCACCCCGCGCTCGAACAGGCCCGCCGCGACACCCTCCGGTACGCCGACGAGGCGCGCGCCGCCCTCGCGCCGCTGCCGGAGTGCACGGCGAAGCTGGCGCTGGCGGCGCTGTGCGACATCGTGGTGCACCGGGCGGGCTAGCCCCCGCGTCGGACCCGGCGTCGGGCTGCATCGGCGACGTGCACCGGCCGGTGAGGTCGGATCGCCGACGCCCCCTAGGTGGCGCCCTGCGCCGACCCGAGTACGGCGTCGGGGTCTGTCATCCCGGGGACGTACACAGGGTTGCATCCGTCGGCTGATGTGGCCGGTTGGCCGTTTTGGTGTGATGGAGACGTCCACTTCACGGCGGACCGGGCGACAATGGCCCGGGGAGCGGACGAGTGCGAGGCAGTGAACCGCCGCGACGACGGAGGTAGAGACGCGATGGCACGGATCCAACCGGCACAGTTTCCGGAGCACCCGGAATCGGACGAGCCCGGCAGGGGGCGGGGACGCAAGGCCATGCGGTACGCGGTGCCCGTCGCGGTGGCGGGGGTGGCGGCGGCGACCATCAGCCTCGTACCCGCGCTCGCGGACACCGGCAGCCCGTCGCTGCCCACGCTGACGGCGGAGCAGTTGCTCACGAAGATCGCGGCGTCCGACACCCAGACGGTGTCGGGCTCGGTGAAGGTCAGTACGGACCTCGGGCTGCCCGACGTCCTGTCCGGCGGCGCGGCGAGCAGCCTGTTCGGCGGCGCCGCGAGCGCCGCGGGCCCGTCCGGCAAGGACGGCAAGGGCTCGGCCGCGGCCCCGCAGGCCCAGCTCACCCAGCTCCTGGCCGGTTCGCACACCCTGCACGTGGCGGCGGACGGCCCCGACCGGCAGAAGGTCTCGATCATCGAGCCCACCGCCGAGTACAGCCTGATCCACAACGGCACCGAGGTCTGGGGCTACGACAGCGGGTCCAACGAGGCGTATCACGCGACCGCCCCGGCCGACCCCAAGGGCGGCGCCGACAGCAGGGCCCGGTCCCAGGACTTCCCGGCCACCCCGCAGGCCGCCGCCCAGCAGGTGCTCAAGGCCGCCGACGGTACGGCCTCGGTCACCGTGGACGGCACCGCGCGCGTCGCGGGCCACAGCGCGTACCAACTCCTGGTCACCCCGCAGCACGCGGACAAGACCACGGTCGGCGCGATCCGTATCGCCGTCGACTCCAAGACCGGCGTCCCGCTGAAGTTCACGCTCTCGCCCAAGGGCGGCGGCAAGGCCATCGTGGACATCGGCTTCACGAAGGTGAGCTTCGGCAAGCCGTCCGCGTCGACCTTCACCTTCACCCCGCCCAAGGGCACGAAGGTCACCGAGGCCGGCAAGGAGTCCGACGCCGTCGCCAAGGGCCAGAAGGGGTTTGACGGTGTCACCGGCCTGCCCGGCTTCGACGGTGTCAACGGCACCGGTCACACCTCCGGTGCCGAGCCCACCGTCATCGGCAAGGGCTGGGACTCCATCGCCGTCATCACGTCGCCCGGCGGCCTGCCCTCCGGCGCCGACAAGAACGCGCACGGCAAGGGCGGCGGCGACGCCCAGTCCCTGCTCAACAGCTTCGGGCGGCACGTCACCGGCGACTTCGGCTCCGGCACCGTCTTCCACACCCGCCTGGTCAACGCCCTCCTGACCGACAAGGGCACCCTGTACGTCGGCGCGGTGACGCAGTCCGCGCTGACGGACGCGGCGAACGCGGCGAAGTAGCGTCGCTCGCACGCCAGTCGGTGGGTGCCCGTCCCCGTCCGGGGGGGCACCCACCGGGCGCGGGCGGAAGCGGGTCCGGGCTCAGGCCCGGAGCCGGGAGTTCCGGCCGGGCGCGGCGTGCGCCGTACACTTCCCAGTCCCCGTCGCAGAGGAGCGCGATGCAGCAGCCGCAGGCCACCGGGCCGAACGGGCCGAGCGCGTACGACGCGGTGACCGTGCCCGCGGCGGACGCCGCCGACGTGGTGATCGAGACGCGCGGCCTCGCGAAGCGGTACCGCGGCACGCTCGCCGTGGACGGCCTGGACCTGCGGGTGCCGCGCGGCAGCGTCTTCGGTTTCCTGGGCCCCAACGGCTCGGGGAAGACGACGACGATCCGGATGCTGATGGGCCTGATCGCGCCGACGGCGGGCACGGCGCGGGTGCTGGGCCGCCCGATGCCGGGCGCACAGCGCACGGTGCTGCCCAAGGTGGGCGCGCTGATCGAGGGCCCGGCCCTCTACGGCTTCCTGTCCGGCCGGGACAATCTGCTGCGGTACGACGCGGCCGACCCGACGGCCGACCCGCGTACGCGCCGGGCCAGGGTGGGCTCCGCGCTGGACCGGGTCGGGCTCACGGCGGCGGGCCCGAAGAAGGCGAAGGCGTACTCGCTGGGCATGAAGCAGCGGCTCGGACTGGCCGCCGCCCTGCTCCAGCCGCGCGAGCTGCTGGTCCTCGACGAGCCCACGAACGGGCTCGATCCGCAGGGCATGCGCGAAATCCGCTCCCTGGTAAGGGAGTTGGCCGCCGACGGCACCACCGTCTTCCTCTCCTCGCACCTGCTGGACGAGATCGAGCAGGTCTGTACGCACGCGGCCGTCATGGCGCGCGGCCGGCTCCTCACGCAGGGGCCGGTGGCCGACCTCGCGGCCGGTACGCGCGGGCGGCTCGTCGTCACCACACCGGACCCGGCGGAGGCGGCCCGCGTGCTCACCGAACACGGCGTCGGCGCCCTCCTCACCGACGGTCAACGCGTCAGCGGCGAACTGCCCCCCGACCCGCCGGACCTCGCCGACCTCAACGCCGCGCTGGTCGCCGCGGGCGTCCGCGTCCGCGGCTTCGGCCTCGAACGCGCCTCCCTGGAGGACGCGTTCGTCGCCCTGACAGGAGAGGGCTTCGATGTCGCGGGCTGAAACGGAGCCGGCCGCTTCGAGCGCCGACCAGAACCGGCCTGCGACCGGCCCGCGACCTGAGCCGACCCGCGCCCCGGGCCCGGCCGGCCCGGAGCCCGCATCGCCCCCGGAGCCCGCCGCCCGGCCCTCCGGGCCCGCCACCGATCCCCCCGGGACCGAAGCCGGAGCCGCCGCGGGCACCGTGGCCACCGAGCCGCCGTCCGGGCCGCGCACGCCCCGGCTGCTCTGGAGCTTCGGGCTGTTCCGGTCGGAGCTGGTCACCGTGTTCCGGCGGTGGCGGACGCTGGCGCTGTTCGCGGTGCTGGCGGGGGTGCCGCTGCTGGTCGGCGTGGCGGTGCGGATCGAGACGCGTAACGGGGGGTCGCTCGGCGGGGGCGGGGGGCCGGACGGGAACGGCAACGGCCCGGCGTTCATCGAGCAGGTGAGCAACAACGGCCTGTTCCTGACGTTCGCCGCCCTGGCGGCCACGCTCCCGTTCTTCCTCCCGATGGCGATCGGGGTGATCGCGGGCGACTCGATCGCGGGCGAGGCCAGCGGCGGCACGCTGCGCTATCTGCTGGTGGCCCCGGCGGGCCGCACCCGCCTGCTGCTCGCCAAGTACGCGTCCGTGCTGGCCTTCTGCCTGGCGGCCACCCTGGTGGTCGCCGTCTCGGCGCTGATCGTCGGCTTCGCGCTCTTCCCGGTCGGAGACGTCACGCTGCTGTCGGGCACGACGATCTCCCTCTCGGACGGCATGCTGCGCTGCCTGCTGATCGCGGTCCTGGTCGCGGCCTCCCTGGTCGGCATCGGCGCGCTGGGCCTGTTCATCTCGACCCTCACCGACAGCGGCATCGGCGCCATGGCCGCCACCGTCGGCCTGCTCATCACCGTCCAGATCATCGACAACATTCCCCAGCTCCACGCCTTCCAGCCCTACCTCTTCCCCCACTACTGGCTCAGCTTCGCCGACATCCTCCGCGACCCCGTCACCTGGACCGGCATCGCCAAGAACCTCGGCCTCCAGGCCCTCTACGCCGCCGTCTTCGGCTCGGCCGCCTGGGCCCGCTTCACCACCCGCGACGTGACGGCCTAGGACAGGCCCCTAGCGCCCGTCAGGCGGGCGTACGCTGCCGGTATGGAGACCGGGGTCGGCGGGGGGCTGGGGGAAGGCGTGGACGTGCTGGCCGGGTTCCTGGCCGGGCGGCCGGCCGTGGTGCTCAGCGGGGCGGGGCTGTCGACGGAGTCGGGGATTCCGGACTACCGCGGGGTGACGGGGCGGCGGCGGACGTCGGCGCCGATGACGTATCAGGAGTTCGTCGGGGAAGAGGCGGCCAGGCGCCGGTACTGGGCGCGCAGCCACCTCGGGTGGCGGACGATCGCGCGGGCGCTGCCGAACGACGGGCACCGGGCGGTGGCGCGGCTCGTGCGGGCGGGCGCGGTGACCGGGGTGATCACGCAGAATGTGGACGGGCTGCACGCGGCGGCCGGTACGGCGGAGGCGATCGACCTGCACGGCAGGCTGGACCGGGTGGTGTGCCTGGACTGCGGCGACCTCAGCGACCGTACGCGGCTGGACGAGCGCCTGGACGAGGCGAACCCCGGCTTCCGCGCCACCGCCGTCGCCCACACCAACGCGGACGGCGACGCCGAACTCCCGGCGGGGAGCACCGAGCGGTTCCGGCTCGTGCCCTGCGAGGTCTGCGGCACCGGCACGCTCAAGCCGGACGTGGTCTTCTTCGGCGAGAATGTGCCGCCCGAGCGGGTCCACCGCGCCTTCGCCCTGGTCGACGCCGCCCCCGCCCTGCTCGTCCTGGGCTCGTCCCTCACCGTGATGTCGGGGCTGCGCTTCGTCCGCCGCGCCGCCCGCCAGGGCACCCCGGTGGCGATCGTCAACCAGGGCCCCACCAGGGGCGACGACCTGGCCGCGCTCACCCTCGACCTGCCCCTCGGCCCCACCCTCAGCGCCCTGACGGAGGCGTTGGGCGCGGCGGCCGTCTGAGCGGCGGGAGAAGGACATGGGCACCTGGCACGTCGGCCCCTTCGACAACGACACCGCGTGGGACCTCAGCGACACCCTCGACGAGGCGAGCCCCGACGCGCGCCCCGGCATCGTCCGCGACGCCCTCGTCCGCGTGATCGACACGACGGGCGACCTCGACGCGGACATCTCCGAAGAGGCCGTCGCCGCCGCCGCGCTGGTCGCCGCCCAGTGCCCCGGCGGTGAGCCCATCGACCCCGACTACGGGCCTAAGCAGCCGCTCGCGGACCTCACACCGCTGCGCGCCACGGCCCTCAGGGCCCTGGACCGGGTCGTCACCGAACCCTCCGAGCTGCTGGAGCTCTGGGACGAGCCCCCTGACGGCCCCTGGCGGGCGACCGTCACCCGCCTCCAGCACACGCTCACCCCTCAAGCGCCCACCTGATGCCGTAACCCGGCCCGCTCAGCGGCCCCCAGTGCTCGTCATCGACACCGACGGCTCGGGCACCGACCCGGCCGACCGGGGCCACCGCCTCCTGGGAGCCCTGCCAGGGGAACAGCGGTGACCACCCATCTGCGGGCGCCCGCAGCCCCGTTGGTGACGGCGCACGCCAAACGCGTCGTCGCCGATACCGGGGTCCTGAACCATCCGTACTTCCGCACGCTGGTCGACGGCAGCATGCCGTTGGCCCGCCGACATGGCGAAGGCCCCCGGTGGCGACTCCGGGGGCCTTCGCGTGGCGCGTGGTGCCTTAGTGAGCGAACTCGCCGTTTCGCGTACCCGCGAGGAAGGCGGTCCACTCGGTGGGCGTGAAGTAGAGGCTCGGACCGGCCGGGTCCTTGCTGTCCCGCACGGCCCGCCCTCCGCCGGCCGTGGCGGCGACCTCCACGCAGTTGTTTTCCGCCCCGGAGTACGAGGACTTCCGGAAGGGCCCTATTACCTTAGGGGTCACTTTGTGTCGTCCTTGCTTCTCTGTAGTGCGCCTCGGATGAGCCGCGCGCTTGCATCCGGGGCCAGTGCTGCCGATCGTAGTTGATCAAATGCGAGAGCGTAAGCGGTCAAATCCTCGGCGGCTTCCAGGATGGAGGCCCCCCGGAGATTGTCCAACGTGACTGCCTCGACCACGGGTTCGCTGTCGAAGGAGAAGCTCGAAAACGCGGCGGGCATTGACGCCTTGACTCCGGCTGAAATCGATAGCACCTGTAGCGTCACGTTCTGCCTTTGGCCGACCTCAAGAATATGGGCCAATTGCTGTTGGTAGACCTCGGGTTTGACGATCGAGTGGATGATCACCGGTTCCCAGATGATGACCGTGTAGTTCGCCGAGCCCTCGACCTCGTCGATTTTTACCTGACGGTCCTGCCGCACCTTGACGAGCTGCGAGACCCGCTCCGGGTCGATGAAGTGCGGAGCACTTGTGATCACCGCCTCCGCGTACGCGGGGACTTGGAGCAGTCCGGGGATCAGGTTGGGCTGCCACTCGCGGATGTACGTCGCGTCATCCTCAAGCGAGATGTGGTCCAAGTAGTCCGCGCGTAGGTGCGCAGCGTGCTCCAGCCACCAACCGCGCCGGTTCGACCCCTTGGCCAACTCTTCGAGCCGAGAACGCACTTCGGGATCGGTCACGCCGTACGCGTCGAGGAGCAGGCGCAGTTCGATGACGCGGGTGCTGATGTGGCCGGTTTCGATGCGGCTGATCTTGCTGGCGCTGACCGCGATCACCTCGGCGGCCTGTGGTTGATCGAGCTGAGCTGCGGTTCTGTACTTTTTCAGGGCCGACCCGAGTCGCCTGCTGCGCACGGTCGGCCGTCCCCCTGCGGGCATGGGTCGGCTCCCTCCTCGGCACGCCCGGTCACGTACCGGGCACAACTCTAGGGCCACGCGACGCCGTTGACGCACCGGATTGCACGCGTGCGCCTGTTCTGGTTGCGGCGCGGCCAATTCCGCGCCTACTCTCGTACTACGCGCTACTTCGCACCGCGATGCGGCGCGGTGCTTGGCGCTGCCAAGTACGTACCGATTCCCGTCGCGTGGGTGCCGCGCCCCGCGACGGGTGGCGAGGACCCCCGTGCGGCGCCACTCCCCGTGGGCGCCCGGGTGAGTCCTCCGTCGGGGCCCCCGACGTGGCGACAAGGGGGCCCCGGCGTCAATGGGATTCGGCGACGAGGGAAGGCACGGCCATGCACCGAGAACCACCTGGACAGTCCGACGAATCGGCGGGCGAGCCGCCCGGTGCCGAATCCCGAACGGTCGCCCGGTTGTGGCCGCGTACGCCGCGTTCGGTGGGGCGGGCGCGGCACGAACTGGAAACGGCCCTCAAGGGCTGGGGACTGGAAGACCTCACGGATTCCGCCGTCTTGATCCTGTCGGAGTTATTCACGAACGCCGTCGTGCACGCGCGGGTCGCCGGGCGCGATGTGCAGACGCGGTACGTGCGGACGCCGGGCGGTGTGCGGATCGAGGTGCACGACGCGGGGGACGGGCGGCCCGAGCCACGGGTCGCGGCGGAGAGCGACGAGGACGGGCGCGGGCTCGCGCTGGTCAACGCGGTCGCGGGGCCCGGGCATTGGGGCGTCGGGGAGCGGGACGGCGTCGGGAAGATGGTCTGGGCGGAGTGCGGCCTCGGGCGGTGACGCGCGGGTGAACGTGACCGCGCCCGCCGGGAACCGTACCGGCGGGCGCGGAGCCGTACACGAAGGCAGGGGTCAGCGGCGGCGCTTCCGCGCGCGGGTGGCGGTCACCGCGAGGGCCCCGGCGGCGACGAGGCCGCCCGCGACCATGGCGAGGGGACCGTCGGCGCCCGAGGCGGCCAGTTCGGGGCCGGTCTGCTGCGGCTGCGGGTGGTTGGCCGGGGGAGCGGGGTGCGGCTTGGGCGGCGTCGGCGTCGGCTTCGGCCTGGTGACGTCCACGCTCACCTTCACGAACTTCGGCTGCCCGTCCTTCGCCGTCACCTTGTAGATGAAGGAGTCCTTGCCCGCGTAGCCCTTGTCGGGCGTGTAGACGAGGTGGTCTCCCTCGACCGCGACCTTTCCGTGGTCCGGCGGCTCGGGGACGGTGACCGGGGTGTGGGGCGCGCGGTCGGGGGTGACCGGGACCCGGACCGGGCCGCCGTTCCCGGGGACGGTCACCGGCGGCGCGGGCTCGGGCGTACAGCCGATCCGGAAGTCGGCGCCGCGCACGTCACCGCCCGAGGTGTCGGCGGTCCGGCTGGTCGCGCCGGTCGCCGTGTACCCGGCGGGCACCGGCAGCACGACCCGGAAGCGGCCGGTGGCCACGCCGGAGAAGGAGTACGCGCCGTCGGCGTCGACGGCCGCCGCCACCGGCTGGCCCGCGCTGTCGAGCACGGCGGCGCCGGTCGCGGTGCGCAGCCGTACCGACGTGCCGGGCGGGATGCCGCAGTCCGAGGCGACCGTGCCGCTGATGTCGGCGTCCGGGGCGGCCATCCAGATCTGGTAGACCGGCGATCCGCTGAGCACGCTGTAGGTGAAGGAGACCGAGGTCACCGGGGCCGTCGGGCGGAACCAGCCGGAGGCGCCGTTGGTGTCGAGCACGTTGCCGCGCAGCGTCGAGGTCGCGGGGTCCCAGGTGGGCACGTCGGTGTTCGGGCCGGAGCCGCACGAGGACGGCTTCGGCGTGCCCACGCAGTAGTTGAAGGTCGACTGGAAGCCGAGCTGCGCCGCCGTCAGCCGTACACCGCCCGCGCCGGTCGCGCTGATCCGCACCTGGTCGGCGTCGATGTCGCCGAGGGTGAAGCCCCAGCCGACCGGGGTGGCGGCGGCGAAGGTGACGGTGGTGAGGGACGGCCGGCCGTTGGTGCCGCCGGTCGAGGGGCGCAGGGCGAGGTAGTTCTGCCCGCGCGAGCTGCCGTACTCGGCGCCGAAGGGGGTGGAGCCGTTGAGGAAGGTCGAGGTGCCGCCGGGGATGGACGGCGAGCTGCTGTCGGTGCTGAAGGTGGCATCGGGGAAGCCGGTCACGGGCACGTGCAGCACCTCGGGACTCCAGCTCCCGTAGGCGGAACCCGCCGCCACGGCCGGGCTCGCGGCCAGCGGGATCATGACGGCGGCCGTGGCCGCCGCGGCCAGCCCCCGGGCCGTTCTCGTGGTGAGTCTGTTGGCCGGCATGCGCACGACGCGTTCTCCTGCACTTCGGGCGGCCCGGCGCCTGACCGCCGGACGAGTACGTCCTTCGCATGACCCCTCGTCAGATCACCCAATCGGCGGCGGTGTCCGTGTCACCCGAGTGGACGTCGGCGCTCGCCCGTACGGCTCAGCCGGGCAGCGGGGAGTCGGTCGCCTCCGGGGACTCCACGACCGCCGGGGCCTGGCGCGCCGCGCGCGCTTCCGTACGCCCGCGGTGTGCGCCCCTGATCGCGTCCCAGGTGAGCAGGACGAGCGCCGCCCACACCATCAGGAAACCGGCCCAGCGCTCGGGGGGCATCTCCTCGTGGAAGTGGAGCACGCCGATCAGGAACTGGAAGACGGGCGTCAGATACTGCATGAGGCCGATGGTGGACAGCGGGAGCCGGGTCGCCGCCATGCCGAAACAGACCAGCGGCCCCGCCGTGACCAGGCCGCAGGCGGCCAGCAGGGCGGCGTGGCCGGGGCCGTGGTGGGTGAAGGTCGAGTCGCCGCGCGCGCCGAGCACGACGAGGAAGACCAGCGCGGGCAGGAACTGCACCGAGGTCTCGGCGGCCAGCGACTCCAGGCCGCCCATGTTGATCTGCTTCTTCGCCAGGCCGTAGACGCCGAAGGAGAAGGCGAGCGAGAGGGCGATCCACGGCAGCCGCCCGTATCCGACGGTGAGGACGACGACGGCCAGCGCGCCGACGCCGACCGCCGCCCACTGCACCGGGCGCAGCCGCTCGTGCAGGACGAGGACGCCGAGCGCGATGGTGACCAGCGGGTTGATGAAGTAGCCGAGCGAAGCCTCCACCACATGGCCCGCGTTGACGGCCCAGATGTACAGGCCCCAGTTGACGGAGACGAAGACGGCGGCGACGGCGATCAGGCCGAGCCGCCCGGGCTGCCTGACCAGTTCGGATATCCACGCCCAGCGGCGCATCGCCAGCAGGATCACGGCGACCACCACCAGCGCCCACACCATCCGGTGGGCCAGGATCTCCAGCGCTCCCGCCGGTTCGAGCAGCGGCCAGAACAGCGGGAACAGGCCCCACATGCCGTAGGCCGCGAAGCCGTAGACCAGTCCCGCGCGCCGCTCGTTCATCCCGACCCCTTCCCGTACCGCCCCGGCCGTACGACCCGCCGTCGGCGCGCGACGTGACGACGGTAGCGGCAGCCGCCCCGGCCTGTCATGTCCGTTCCGCTCCACGGTCATGACAGGCCGGTGGCCGGGGCCGGGCGGCACCGCCTTACGGCAGGAGGGCGGTCAGGCGGCGGCCGAGGACCGGGGCCAGCGCGTCGGCGTACGTCTCGGACATGTGGCTGTCGTCGCGGTAGACCAGGGTGTCGCCCGCGAGCACCGGGCAGGCACCGTCCGTGGCGCACAGCCAGGGCGCGGGGTCGATCACGGCGGCGCCTGCCGCCGTCGCCGCCGCCCGTACCGCGCCCTGCCGCGCCGGGTCCCGGAGCGCGTCGGGCAGCCGGCTCGCGCAGTGGCCGAGCCGCAGCGGGTGGGCCGCCGCGCACTCGACGGCGTCGGAGGCGGGCCAGGGGGTGTCGAGCAGGGCGGCGACCCGCGCGCCCGAGGCCGCGAGCGCGGTGAAGGTGGCGCGGAAGCCGTCCGTCCACTGCCGTACGGGATCGGCGGCCGGGTGCAGCGGGCGGCCCGCGTCCGAGGACGAGACGAGGACGAGACCGGGGCGGAGCGCGGCGATCCGGGCGACCGCCGCGCGGCGCCAGGTGTCGCAGACGGCGGGGCCGCCCTGGTAAACGGTCGTCACCGTCGCGGCGTTGCACGACGCCTTCGTCAACGACACCAGTTTCCAGTGCCGTTCGCGCGCCAGCCGGTCGAGCGCGGGGAACCACTGGGCGGCGTGCGAGTCGCCGAAGAGGACGACGGTGGTTGCCGCGGACGGGTCGCCGTAGACGCACGGGGGTGTGCTCGTACGCGCGTAGCCCGCGTGGCAGCCGTCCCGGTAGACCGCCGAGCGCACCGGCTTGACCTCGGCCAGGGGCGGGGTGAGATTGCTCGGCAGGCTCGGACCCGAGGTCCGCAGGAGCTGCCCGAGCCGCAGCGCGGGGTCGCGCGCCGCCGTCAGCTCCCGCCGCAGGTCGGGCGCGGGTCTGCCGGAGTCGACCGCGGGCGGGAAGTGGGCGGCGGTCAGCACGGCCACCGCGGCGCCCGCCGACAGGCCGCCGCCGAGCCGCAGCGCCAGGGCCGGACGGCGGCGGAAGGCGGCGTGGAACCGTATCGGGTTCTCCACCAGCCGCAGCGTCGCCCAGGCCAGTGCCAGCGCGACCGCGCACAGGGCCAGGGCGAGACCGGTGGAGGGCGCGGTGTTCAGCGCCGCGGGTCCGATGACCAGCAGGGGCCAGTGCCACAGGTACCAGCCGTAGGAGAGGCCGCCGAGCCGGGCGACCGGCCGCCGGGCGAGCAGGAGTCGGGCGCCGTAGCGGGCGGGGGAGGGGGTGTGGGTGTGGGTGCGGGTGCGGGTCGGGGAGTGGCCGTGGGCGTGGGTCGGGGAGTGGCCGGGGGATCGGCCGCCCGCGAGGACGAGGAGGGTGCCGACGACCGGCAGGAGCGCGTAACGGCCGGGGAAGGGCGTGGCGTCGTCGTACGTCAGCGCGGCCACGACGATGCCGGTCAGGCCCGCCCAGCTCAGGGCCGCCGCGAGGGGGGCTCGGATGTCCAGCCGGTGCGCGCCGAGGGCGAGCAGCGCGCCCGCGCCCAGCTCCCAGAAGCGGGCGGGGGAGCCGAAGTAGGCCCAGGAGGGGGAGGAGCGGGTGAGGGCGAGACTCAGCGCGAAGGAGGCCGCGCTGAGGGCGGTGAGGGCCAGGGCCGCCGGGAGCGCGGGGCGGCGGCGCCACCGCAGGCACAGGACGAGCAGCAGCGGCCAGAGCAGATAGAACTGCTCCTCCACCGCCAGCGACCAGAAGTGCTGGAAGGGGGAGGGCGGTTCGCTCGCGCCGAGGTAGTCCGTACCGGCGGCGGCCAGCCGGAAGTTGACGGCGTAGAGCGAGCTGCCGAGCGCGTCCCCCGCGTACTGCGCGAAGCGGATCTTCGACAGGAAGAGCCGGCAGCCCGCGAGCGTGCAGAGCACGACGAGGGTCGCGGCGGGCAGCAGGCGCACCGCGCGGCGGGCGTAGAAGTCCCTGACCGATATGCGGCCGGTGGCGCGGGACTCGCGGGTCAGCAGCGAGGTGATCAGGAAGCCCGAGACGACGAAGAAGACGTCGACGCCGACGTATCCGCCCGCGACCGCGCCGACGCCCGCGTGCGCGAGGACGACGAGGGTGACCGCGACGGCGCGCAGCCCCTGGATGTCCAGGCGCGGCGGGTCCCGCGGGTGCGGCGGTGCGGTGGCCGTGGTCACGGTGGGGTCCTCGGGGCGCTGCGTCGAGGCCGCCCCGCCGTCTGTTCACGAGGACGCGCCGTCCCGCGAAGACAAGCAACGCTCCGGGGCGGGGGCGTGAACGGGGGAGGTCCCCGGCCGGAACAGCCGGGGACCTCTGTCGTGTGCGGGGGTGGTGCAGGCCGGGGGCAGGTCGTGGTCAGGTCGTGGTCACGCCGGGTCAGGCCGTGGTCACGCCTTGGGTGTGTCCTTGGACGTGTCCTTGAGGGTGGCGGCCAGGGTCTCGCGGATCGGGGTCGTGGGGCGGCCGATCAGCCGGGACAGCTCGCCGTTGGTGCGCGCGAGCAGGCCGCGCTCGATGGCGTGGTCCACGTCGACCAGGATGGCCGCGAAGTCCGCCGGGACGCCCGCGCCTTCGAGGATCGACTGGCGCGTCTCGGCCGGGACGTTCTTGTACGTGATCTCCCTGCCGGTCAGCTCGGCGACCAGTGCCGCGTACTCGGCGAAGCTCCACGCCGTGTCGCCGCTCAGCTCGTACGCCGTGTTCTCGTGGCCCTCACCGGTCAGGACGGCGGCGGCCGCGGCGGCGTAGTCGGCGCGGGCCGCGCTCGCGACCCGGCCGTCGCCCGCGTTGCCGATGACGGCGCCGTGCTCCAGGACCGGGGCCAGATTCTCGGTCTGGACCTCGCTGTACCAGCCGTTGCGCAGGAACACGTAGGGCAGGCCCGAGGCCAGGATGTACGTCTCGGTCGCCTTGTGCTCGTCCGCCAGCTTCAGGTCGGCGTCCGGGCCGCCGAGGATGCCGGTGTACGCCAGCAGCGCCACGCCCGAGGCCGCCGCCGCGTCCACGACGGCGCTGTGCTGCGCGATGCGGCGGCCGACCTCGCTGCCCGAGATCAGCAGGACCTTGTCGCCCGCGTTGAAGGCGTCCTTCAGCGTCTCGGGGTGGTTGTAGTCCGCGATCCGCAGCTCCACGCCGCGCTCCGCCAGGTCGGCGGCCTTGGCCTCGTCCCGCACGACGGCGGCCACGTCCGTGGCCGGGACCTGCTTGAGCAGCTCGTCGATGACGAGGTGGCCGAGGTGCCCGGTGGCTCCTGTGACGACGATGCTCATGTCTTTTTGCTCCCTGTTTGCGGTGGTCCGGTGTATTCGGCTCCACCGTACGCCGGGCACTAACTCTTGGAAAGTACCCACCTTGAAGTAAGGTACCGACATGGACGTAAGTTGCCCCGAGCGGCTCATTCTCGAACACGTCACCTCCCGGTGGGGGGTTCTTGTCCTGTGCGAGCTGCTCGACGGGGCGGCGCTGCGCTTCAGTGAGCTGCGGCGGGCCGTCGGCGGGGTCAGCGAGAAGATGCTCACCCAGACGCTGCGCACGCTGGAGCGGGACGGCTTCGTCCTTCGCCGGGCTCTGCCCGTCATCCCGCCGCACGTCACCTACTCCCTCACCCCTCTCGGCCGTGAGGCCGCCGGTCAGGTCCGCGCCCTCTCCGTCTGGACGGCTGCCGCCGTCCCCGCCGTCCTCTCCGCCCGCACCGCCTACGACGCCGCCCACCCCCCGGTCGGCTCGCCGACCCTCTAAGACTCGCCGGGGCCCTGCCCGGCCCGCCCCCCACCGGGCTTTCAGCCCGAACGCAACCGCGTCTGCCCCGCTGGGGCCGGTTTTTTGGCGGTGCCACGGTCGTGGCTGGTCGCGCAGTTCCCCGCGCCCCTGAAGTCGGGCCCTTGCGTGGCGTGAACGCACCGGGGGGGTGGGCCGGTTTTTTGGCGGTGCCACCGTCGTGGCTGGTCGCGCAGTTCCCCGCGCCCCTAAAAGCAAGCCCCTGCGTGGGGTGAACGCGCCGGGGCGGTGGGCCGGTCTTTTGAGGGGCGCGGGGAACTGCGCGGCCCGCCCCCCGCCGGGCTTTCAGCCCGAACACAACCGCGTCTGCCCCTTTGGGGCCGGTGAGCGCGCAGTTCTCCGCGCCTCTGAAGACGGGCCCTTGGGGGGGTGGTGCCACGTGGTGCCAGGGTGGTGTCAGGGAGGGGGTTGCGGGTGGTGCCAGGGTGGTGCCACTATGGCGTCATGGACCTGACGCCGTATGTCGAGAATCTGCGCCGCGAGCTGGCGGTGGCCGCCGAAGCCGGAGGCGAAGAAGCGAGGGAGCTGGCGGAGCGCCTGACGGCACCGCTGGAGTCGGCGACGCGGTTGACGATGCTGAATGTGCTGTCGGCGGCCATGGACGAGATCACGCGGGACCTGGCACCGGGCTCGGTGGACGTGCGGCTCCGGGGCCTGGACCCGGACTTCGTGGTGACGCGGCCGTATGCGCAGGAGGAGGCCCCGGCACAGGCGCAGGCCCCGGCGCCGCCCGCACCGGTCGAGGGCGACGACGGCAGCACCGCCAGGGTGAATCTGCGACTGCCGGGCCACCTCAAGGCGCGGGCCGAGGAGGCCGCGACCCGAGAGGGCCTGTCGGTCAACGCCTGGCTGGTGCGAGCCGTCTCGGCGGCGGTCGGCGACGGCGGCGGCCAGCCGCGTACGACGGAGAAGACCCGTACCACCAGAACCGTCGGACAGAGCTTCAAGGGCTGGGTCCGCTAGCCGCGAAGCACGAAAAGCGCGAAAAGCGCGAGAAGCCCACCGCCTCCCACCTGCGGAGACGTCACAACGACCCAAGAGGACGGGACAACCATGCCTTCTTTCACCCCCTTCGACACCCCGGAACCCATCTCGGTGACGAGCACCGTGGAAGCCGGATCGATCCAGTTCACGGCCGAGGACCGCCTCGACACCCTCGTGGAGGTACGGCCCCGCGACCCGAAGCGGGACCAGGACGTCAAGGCGGCCGAGCAGACCGAAGTGCGTTACTCCGGCGGCCTGTTGACCATCAGGACCCCCAAGGGCCGCCGCCTCATCGGGCCTTCGGGCGCTGTGGACGTGGCGGTCGAACTGCCCACGGGCTCGGCGGTCGAGGTGACCGGCGCGTGGGCGCAGGTGCACGGCGAGGGCAGGCTCGGCGAGGTGCGGGTGAAGGTCTCGGTGGGCGACGTGCGGTTCGACACGACCGGGCCGCTCAATCTGGCCGTGTCGCACGGCAGCGTCACCGTGGACCGGGTCGAGGGCCCGGCCGAGATCGCCACCAGCTCCGGGAGCCTGCGGATCGGCACGGTCGACGGGACCGCCGTGCTGAAGAACTCCAACGGCACCACGACCCTCGCCGCCGTCACCGGCGAACTGCGGGTCAGCGGCACCAACGGCGGCATCGACATCGCGCGCGCCGAGGCGTCGGTCACCGGCACCACGTCCAACGGCCACCTGCGCGTCGCCGAAGTCGTACGCGGCGAGGTCCAGTTGGAGACCTCCAACGGCCCCATCGAGGTCGGCGTCCGCGAGGGCACCGCCGCGTGGCTCGACGTCAGCTCCAGCCACGGGCAGGTGCGCAACCGGCTCCCCGCCTCCGAGGCCCCCGGCCAGAGCGAGGACACCGTCTCGGTCCGCGCCAGGACCAACTGGGGCAACATCGAGATCCTCCGCGCGCGCGGCTGATCCGCCCGCCTCCCCTCGCCACGTACGGCCCGACGCACCGGGCCGCTTCACCGCGCACCGCCGATCGCGCGCCGATCGTCCACCGCCGATCGCCCACCCTTCACCGCGCACCGCGCATCCTTCACCGCGCGCCCCCCACCCCGCTCCTCTCACCACGCCCCGAAACGGGAGAGCTCCATGCCTTCTTCTGTCATGCCCATGCCCAGAAATGCCCGGGGCGCCGACCCGCGCCCGCCCGCCGTCTCCACCGCCGACCTGCGCAAGTCCTACGGCGACAAGACCGTCCTCGACGGCATCGACCTGCGCATCCCGGCGGGCACCGTCTTCGCGCTGCTCGGCCCCAACGGCGCGGGCAAGACCACCACCGTGCAGATCCTGTCCACCCTCATCTCCGCCGACGGCGGCCACGCCCAGGTCGCGGGCCACGACGTGGCCGGCTCACCGGACGGCGTCCGCGCCGCGATCGGCGTCACCGGACAGTTCGCCGCGCTCGACAACCTGCTCACCGCCGAGGAGAACCTGCTCCTCATGGCCGACCTGCTGCACCTCGGCAGGGCCGAAGGGCGGGCGCGGGCCCAGGAGTTGCTGGCCCGCTTCGACATCGCCGACGTCGCCAAGCAGCGCGCCGCGCTCTTCTCCGGCGGCATGCGGCGCCGCCTGGACCTGGCCATGACGCTGGTCGGCGACCCGAAGGTGATCTTCCTGGACGAGCCGACGACCGGCCTCGACCCGCGCAGCCGCCGCACGATGTGGGACACCGTGCGGTCACTGGTCGCGAGCGGCGTCACCGTCTTCCTCACCACGCAGTACCTGGAGGAGGCCGACCAGTTGGCCGACCGTGTCGCCGTGCTCGACGGCGGCCGGATCGTCGCCGAGGGCACCCCCGACGAGCTGAAGGCGCGTATCCCCGGCAGCCACGTACGCCTGCGGTTCACCGACCCCGAGCAGTACGAACGGGCCGCCGCCGCCGTCCCCGGCGCGGTCCGCGACGACGGGGAGCTGGCCCTGCGCGTGGCGGGCGACGCCGGACTCGACGCGCTGCGCTCGCTGCTCGACCGGCTCGACGCCGCCGGCGTGCGTACCGCCGACTTCTCCGTGCACACCCCCGACCTGGACGACGTCTTCCTCGCCCTGACCGGCGACGGTTCCGCCCCTCACCCCAAGGAGACCTCGCGATGAGCAGCACCCTCACCTACGCCGTGCGCGACTCGACGACGATGCTGCGGCGCAATCTGAAGCACGCGATCCGCTACCCGGCGGTCGGCTTCGGCACGGCCGCGATGCCCATCCTCATGCTGCTGCTGTTCGTGTACGCCTTCGGCGGGTCGATCGGCGCCGGACTCGGGGCGGGCGGCGGCCGGAGCGTGTACCTGGAGTACCTGACGCCCGGCATCCTGATCATGGCGGTGGCCGCCGGGGCCATGTCCACGTCGATCGCGGTCTGCACCGACATGACCGAGGGCATCATCAACCGCTTCCGCACGATGAACATCTCGCGGGCCTCGTTCATGACCGGCCATGTCGTCGGCAGCGTCATCCAGACCATGACCAGCCTCGTCCTCGTCATGGGCGTGGCGCTCGCGGTCGGCTTCCGGCCCGACGCGAGCCCGCTGGAGTGGCTGGCGGCGGCCGGGCTGCTCGCCGCCGTCGCCTTCGCGGTGACCTGGCTGTCGGCGGCGCTCGGCCTGATCTCCAAGACGGTCGAGTCGGCGAGCAACAAGCCGCTGCTCGTCCAGTTCCTGCCGTTCCTGGGCTCGGCCTTCGTACCGGCCGACTCGATGTCCCCCGGTCTGCGCTGGTTCGCCGAGTACCAGCCGTTCACGCCGATGACCGAGACCCTGCGCGGGCTGCTGACCGGCTCGGCGATCGGCCACGACGCCTGGATCTCGCTCGCCTGGTGCGCCGGTATCGGCCTGGCCGGGTACCTCTGGTCGCGCTCGCTGTTCAACAGCGGGACCACGCGGTGAGCACGGGAGAGACGGACGAGGGCGGGGCGCGCACCGATGAGGGTGCGCGCCCCGCCCTTGTGCGGTCCCGTGCCTCAGCCGACGACGGTCCAGGTGTCCCGCCCGGTCAGCAGCCCGGCGAGGTCGCCCTTGCCCTGCTGCACCACGGCCTTTTCGAGCTGGTCCGACATCTCCGTGTCGTACACCGGGCGCGTCACGTCCCGCAGCACACCGATCGGCGTGTGGTGGAGCGTGTCGGCGTCCGCCAGCCGCGACAGCGCGAAAGCGGTCGTCGGGGACTGGGTGTGCGCGTCGTGGACGAGCACTCCCGCGCTGCCCTCCACGGTCACGTCGATCACCTTCAGGTCACCGGTCGCCGGGTCGCGTACGACGCCCTTCGAACCGAGTCCGTCCTCGGCGGGGGCGCCGAAGCGGATCGGCTGCCCCTGCTCCAGCCGGATCACGGCGTCCTGCGCGGTCTCGCGCTCCTTCAGGACGTCGAAGGCGCCGTCGTTGAAGATGTTGCAGTTCTGGTAGATCTCCACCAGCGCCGTGCCCTCGTGCTCGGCCGCCGCCCGCAGCACCGACTGGAGGTGCTTGCGGTCGGAGTCGATCGTGCGGGCCACGAAGGACGCCTCGGCGCCGATCGCCAGCGACACCGGGTTGAAGGGCGCGTCCAGCGAACCCATCGGCGTCGACTTGGTGATCTTGCCGACCTCGGAGGTGGGGCTGTACTGACCCTTGGTGAGCCCGTAGATCCGGTTGTTGAACAGCAGGATCTTCAGGTTCACATTGCGCCGCAGCGCGTGGATCAGGTGATTGCCGCCGATGGAGAGCGCGTCGCCGTCACCGGTGACGACCCACACGCTCAGGTCGCGGCGCGAGGCGGCGAGCCCCGTCGCGATGGCCGGGGCGCGGCCGTGGATGGAGTGCATGCCGTAGGTGTTCATGTAGTACGGGAAGCGGGACGAGCACCCGATCCCGGACACGAACACCACGTTCTCGCGGGCCAGGCCCAGCTCCGGCATGAAGGACTGGACGGCGGCCAGGATCGCGTAGTCCCCGCAGCCCGGGCACCAGCGCACCTCCTGGTCCGACTTGAAGTCCTTCATGGACTGCTTCGCCTCGGCCTTGGGCACCAGCGACAGCGCCTCAATCATTCGCACTCTCCTCCACGAGGGCCTTCGCGAGCTGTTCCGACTTGAACGGCAACCCGGTGACCTGCGTGTACGAACGGGCGTCGACCAGATACTTGGCGCGCAGCAGGTGGGCGAGCTGGCCGAGGTTCATCTCGGGCACCACGACCTTGTCGTACGCCCGCAGGACCTCACCGAGGTTGGCCGGGAAGGGGTTGAGATGGCGCAGATGGGCCTGCGCGATCGTGCCGCCCTCGCGCCGGATGCGGCGCACGGCCGCGGTGATCGGCCCGTACGTCGAACCCCAGCCGATGACCAGGGTCCGCGCGGCGCCCTCCGGGTCGTCCACGATCAGGTCGGGCACCTTGATGCCGTCGACCTTGGCCTGCCGGGTGCGGGTCATGAAGTCGTGGTTGGCCGGGTCGTACGAGATGTTGCCGGTGCCGTCCTGCTTCTCGATGCCGCCGATGCGGTGTTCGAGGCCGGGCGTGCCGGGCACCGCCCACGGGCGGGCCAGCGTCTCCGGGTCGCGCAGATACGGCCAGAAGTCCTCGGTGCCGTCCTCGGCCGTGTGGTTGGGCCCGGTCGCGAATTGCACCCGCAGGTCGGGCAGGTCCTGGACGTCGGGTACCCGCCACGGCTCCGAGCCGTTGGCGAGATAGCCGTCGGAGAGCAGGAAGACCGGGGTGCGGTACGTGACCGCGATCCTGGCCGCCTCCAGCGCCGCGTCGAAGCAGTCCGCCGGGGTGCTGGGCGCCACGATCGGCACCGGCGCCTCGCCGTTGCGCCCGTACATCGCCTGGAGCAGGTCGGACTGCTCGGTCTTGGTGGGCAGCCCGGTCGAGGGGCCGCCGCGCTGGATGTCGATGATCAGCAGCGGCAGCTCCAGGCTGACGGCGAGCCCGATCGTCTCCGACTTCAGCGCCACACCGGGACCCGAGGTGGTGGTGAGGGCCAGCGACCCGCCGAAGGACGCGCCGAGCGCCGCGCCGATCGCGGCGATCTCGTCCTCGGCCTGGAAGGTGCGGACGCCGAAATTCTTGTGCTTGGACAGCTCGTGCAGGATGTCGGAGGCCGGGGTGATCGGGTACGAGCCGAGGAAGAGCGGCAGTTCGCTCTGCCTGCTCGCGGCGATCAGGCCGTACGACAGCGCCAGATTCCCGGAGATGTTGCGGTAGGTGCCCGCGGGGAAGGCGCTGGAGGCGGGCTGCACCTCGTAGTTGACCGCGAAGTCCTCGGTGGTCTCGCCGAAGTTCCAGCCCGCGCGGAAGGCCGTGACATTGGCCTCCGCGATGTCCGGCTTCTTGGCGAACTTCCTGCGGAGGAAGGACTCGGTGCCCTCGGTCGGCCGGTGGTACATCCACGACAGCAGGCCGAGCGCGAACATGTTCTTCGCCCGTTCGGCGTCCTTGCGCGCCAGGCCGCTGTCCTTGAGCGCCTCGACGGTGAGCGTCGTCAGCGGCACCGGGTGGATCGCGTACGCCTCCAGGGACCCGTCGTCCAACGGGTTGGCGGCGTATCCGACCTTCGCCATCGCGCGCTTGGTGAACTCGTCGGTGTTGACGATGATCTCGGCGCCGCGCGGGAGGTCGGCGACGTTCGCCTTCAGCGCGGCCGGGTTCATCGCGACCAGCACGTCGGGCGCGTCGCCGGGCGTGAGGATGTCGTGGTCAGCGAAGTGGAGCTGGAACGACGACACGCCCGGCAGGGTGCCTGCGGGGGCCCGGATCTCGGCCGGGAAGTTCGGCAGCGTCGAGAGATCGTTCCCGAAGGACGCGGTCTCCGAGGTGAAACGGTCCCCGGTGAGCTGCATTCCGTCCCCGGAGTCACCGGCGAACCGGATGATCACCCGGTCGAGGCGTTTCGTCTCTTTCGCCGGTTTGCGCTGTTCGCCCAGGACATCGCCGATCACCGGCGGATGCGCGGGCTGCTCCGTGGGCACGGGGCTGCTGCTGCTGACCTGGCTGGTCACTGAAACGGACCTCCCTAGAGGCGGCGGCTCACCGGTCATCGTACGTCGGTAAGGGTCGCCTTCCCCGTACGTCCCGGAATGTGGATGCGGGAGCGCGGCCCCGACCTGCGGACTGCCGGACATGTGTGTGGCATGTGCATGTAACGGAGCGGTGCCCGTGGGGCCCGCGCCGTCAGGCGTCTGCTGTGAGACAGAGTGTCAACAGATCAGGAGTTCAGATAGGTGAGCACCGCCAGGACACGACGGTGATCCCCGTCACTCGGCGCCAGGCCCAGCTTCAGGAAGATGTTGCTGACGTGCTTCTCCACCGCGCCGTCGCTCACCACGAGCTGCTTGGCCACCGCCGAATTCGTCCGGCCCTCCGCCATCAGCCCCAGCACCTCGCGCTCGCGCGGCGTCAGCCCCGCCAGCACGTCCTGCTTGCGGCTGCGGCCCAGGAGCTGCGCGACCACCTCGGGGTCCAGCGCCGTGCCGCCCTCGGCGACCCGCACCACCGCGTCCACGAACTCGCGGACCTCGGCCACCCGGTCCTTGAGCAGATACCCCACCCCGCGGCTGCTGCCCGCCAGCAGCTCGGTCGCGTACTGCTCCTCCACGTACTGCGACAGCACCAGCACGCCCACGCCGGGGTGGTCCCGGCGCAGCTGCACCGCCGCCCGCACCCCCTCGTCGGTGTGCGTCGGCGGCATCCGTACGTCCGCCACCACCACGTCGGGGGCCGCGCCCTCGTCCGCCAGCTCCCGTACGACCTTGATCAGCGCCTCGGCGTCACCGACGCCGGCCACCACATCGTGACCGCGATCGGTCAGCAATCGGGTCAGTCCCTCCCGAAGCAGCACCGAATCCTCGGCGATGACCACCCGCACCCTGTCCTCCACCCGTTCCAGCCCCCCACATCCGACCCTGTCTTCCCCAGCATCCCAGCAACGACGCGCTGATGGGGAATACGGTTCCGGTGGGCAAGGTTGCGCCCGGAAGGTCGGCGGGGGTCGCGCGTCAGCGGCTCACAGGCAAGAGGAGAGCGTGTGCGCGCGGTCGGATTCGACGTCAACGGTGGCCCGGAAGTGCTCCGGCCGGTGGAAATCCCCGTCCCGGAACCGGGCCCCGGGCAGGTGCTGATCCAGGTCGCGTACGCGGGCGTCAACCACGGCGAGGTGCTGCACCGGCTCGGCGACTACGGTCCGCCGGACGGGATCGCCGTGCCCGGCCTCGAGGTCTCCGGCGAGATCGCCGCGCTCGGCGCGGGCGTCACCGGGCTCGCCGTCGGCGACCCCGTCGCCGCCTATCTGCCCGACGGCGGCGGATACGCCGAATACGCGGTCGCGCCCGCCGACTTCGCCTTCCCGCTCGACGGGATCTCCCTCCGGGACGGGGGCGGGGCGGCGCTCGTCCTCACCACCGCGTACGGGGTGCTCGCCGGGGCCGCGCGGCTCACCGCGGGGGACACCGTCCTCATCCACGCCGCCGCGGGCGGGGTCGGCTCGGTCGCCGCGCAGATCGCCCGCGCGCTGGGGGCCGCCGCCGTGTACGGGACGGTCCGCACGGCCGAGAAGGCCGAGTACGCGAAACGTTTCGGCTACGACGCGGTGCTGCTGCGCGAGACCTTCGCCGAGGAGCTGGCCGCCGCCCGCACCGAGATCGACGTGCTGCTCGACCCCATCGGCGGGGGGACGCGGCTGGCCGGGCTCTCCCTTCTGGCGCCCTTCGGCCGTCTGGTCGCCTACGGCGAGGCCGCCCGGCAGCCCGACCTCACGCTGCCGGTGCTCCCCTTCTCCGAGCGCAACCGCGCTCTCACCGGCTACTCCATCCACGACCTCGCGCTCCGCGCCCCGGCCGTTCTGCGCGGCCACGCCCTCGCCGCCCTGTCCCTCCTGGCCTCCGGAGCCATTCGGCTCGACATCACCGCCGAGTTGTCGCTTGCCGCGGCCTTCCAAGCCCATCAAGCCCTCCAGGCCGGCACCAACCGCGGCAAAGTCCTCCTCACCCTGACCTAGCCGCCCCCTGCCGGGCGGACGCCGATCTCTCAGGGGCGCGGCCCCGGTGGGGCAGACGCGGTTGTTTTCGGGCTGAAAGCCCGGTGGGGGCTGGTCGCGCAGTTCCCCGCGCCCCTGAAAAGATCGGCGGACCGCCTCTTGGAGGGGCGAGCCGTTTTGGGCGGGGCGCGGGGAGGGGTAAGGGGACCGGCCCGGAGGGGTTAGACGCGCCAGGGGAGTTCGGTGGTGATGTGGGTGGGGCCACCGGGCGGCGAGGCCACGGCGAGGACACCGTCGACGGAGTCGAGCCGCTCGGCGAGCCCGGCGAGCCCGGACCCACCGGACACGGCGGCGCCCCCGCGCCCGTTGTCGGACACCTGCATCATGAGCCGGTCACCGACCCGCCACACCTCCACGGTCGCGCGCGAAGCGCCACTGTGCTTGCTGACGTTCTGCAGCAGCTCGGACACCGTGAAGTAGGCGATGCCCTCAATGGCCGGCACCGGCCGCGCCGGCAAATCGACGGTCACGGCGACCGGCACGGTGCAGCGCGACGCGACCGACGACAGGGCCGCGTCCAGCCCGCGGTCGGTGAGGATCGCCGGGTGGATGCCCCGCGCCAGATCCCGCAGCTCCTGAAGCGCGATCTTCACCTCCCCGTGCGCCTCCTCGACCATCACGGCCCCGGCCGACGGATCTTCGAGCAGCTTCTCCTTGGCCAGGCCCAGGTCCATCGCCAGCGCCACCAGCCGCGCCTGCGCCCCGTCGTGCAGGTCGCGCTCGATGCGCCGCAGGTCCGCCGCCGCCGTGTCGACCACGACCCCGCGGTCCGACTCCAGCTCGGTGACCCGCTCCGCCAGCCGCGAAGGCCCGAGCAGACCGCTCACCAGAATCCGGTCCACGTGCGCCATGCCCCGGTAGACCCACGGGCTGCTCAGCACGAGCGCGCCGCCGACCACGACGCACAGCAGCATGTCGGCCGGGGTGTGCAGCCACCAGCCGTGCCCGTGCCCGTCGCCGTACATCTGGAGGCCGTCCTGCCCGAAGTAGACCGGGAAGACCCAGCGCCACAGCGGATACGTCAACAGGCCCCAGCCGTACGTGAAGAAGCTGATGGCGACGGAGAAGGTGAAGATCCCCCACGGGAAGTGGATCAGGGTGTAGGCGGCGTGCCGCCAGTTGACGCCGCTGCCGAGCTGCGCACCGAGCCGGGACAGGAAACCGCCGTTCCTGCCGCGCACCGGCCGCGGGTCCTCCACGTCCAGCCAGAGCAGCGACCGCGCGCGGGCCCGCTCCACGGCGCCGATCGCGCGGCAGCCGCCGAGCGCGAGCACGAGCACCGGCAGCCCGATGAAGGTGACCAGCAGCCCGGCGCCGAGCGAGAACATCGTCACGGTCCAGACGAAGCCGACGATGCACATCGGCAGATTGATCAGCAGGTAGGCGAACTCGCGCCAGGCGCGTGCCTCGACCGGCGCGCGCAGCGCCGTCGGCAGGCGGTGCTCGCGCTCGCGCTCGTGCGCGCGCTCGGCGGGCGGGAAGCCGTAAGCCATGGTCGGTCCGTCCTCTCTGCTTTTCTCTGTGACTCCATGCTGGCTGGTGCGTGCACCCATCCCCATGGTGCGGATCGGCGTCTTGGGGGTGGGGCTAGCCCCACCGCCCCGGCTTCCGCGCTCAGCGCCCCGCCCGGTGCTTGACTCCGCTCAGCGCTTGGCCGCGCTCAGCGCCCCGCTCGGTGCTTGACTCCGCTCAGCGCCTGGCTCCGCTCAGCGCCTGGCCCCGGCCTTGCGGAACTCCCGGTCGCGCCACGGCAGTTCGGCCGTGACCACGGTCGGCCCCGCCTCCGGTGAGCTGACCACGAAGAGCCCGTCCACCGACCGCAGCCGTTCGCCGAGCCCGGCCAGACCCGTACCGCCCGACACGTCCGCGCCGCCGCGCCCGTCGTCCCGTACCTGCACCATCAGCCGGTCGTCGGCGCGCCACACGTCCACCGAGGCGTGCCGTGCCCTGCTGTGCTTGCTGACGTTCTGCAACAGCTCGGAGACCGTGAAGTACGCGATCCCCTCGATCGCCTCCGCGGGCCGCGCGGGCAGGTCCACGGTCACCGCGACCGGCACCGTGCAGCGCGACGCGACCGACGACAGGGCCGCGTCCAGGCCGCGGTCGGTGAGGATCGCCGGATGGATGCCGCGCGCCAGATCCCGCAGCTCCTGAAGGGCCACCTTCACCTCGCCGTGCGCCTCGCCCACCATCTTGGCCGCCGCCTCCGGGTCCTCCAGCAGCTTCTCCTTGGCCAGGCCCAGGTCCATCGCCAGCGCCACCAGCCGCGCCTGCGCCCCGTCGTGCAGGTCGCGCTCGATCCGCCGCAGGTCCGCCGCCGCCGTGTCGACCACGACCCCGCGGTCCGACTCCAGCTCCTCGATCCGCCGCTCCAGCTCGTCCGACGGCTGGAGCAGCCCGCGGACCATCGCCCGGTCGACCATCGTCAGCCCGCGCGCCAGGAACGGCAGCACCGGCCACAGCACGAACAGCGAGACCAGCGTCAAAGTGAAGGTGAGGATGCCCCACGGCAGCCGGATGCCGTAATAGAGGGCGTGCCGCCACGCCACCGGGTCCTTCAGCGACGCCCACAGCCACGGCAGGAAACCGAAGGTGCCCCGCTTCAGCGGGCGCGGCTCGTCGATGTGCACGCCCAGCAGGTCGCGCGCCCGGCTCCGCTCCACCCGCCCCAGCAAACGGCACCCGGCGAGTCCGTACGCCAGCAGGGGCAACCCGATCACCGTCACCGACAGGCCGAGGCCCACCGTCACGACCGTCACGACGTAGACGAAGCCGATGATCGACACCGGCAGATTCAGCAGCAGATACCCGATCTCCCGCCACGTCACGCGGTCGTACGCGAAGCGCACGGGTGGCAGCGGGGCGGGGGCGGCGGGCTGACGGGACGCGGGCGAGGTGTTCATGAGTCCAGCCTGCCGGGGAAGCGGCGGGGCGCGCCATGGGGTGCGTAGGTCAGGCGGCGGTGGGGTTATCCCCCGGTACGGGCGAGGGCGTGCGACGGGGCCGCCGCCGATGCGCGCACCGGTGCCCGCACGGGGGGCGTGCGCCTGTGAGGCCAGGGCCTAGACTCCCTCCCGTATAGATCGTCTAAAGAGATCCACAAGGATCGCTGGACACCACCGGTCAACGAGTGAACGAGGGGCGGACGGACGTGGACTACTTCCACGGCTACTCGGTCGTCGGCCTGGTCGCGGTCGTCGGTGTGCTCTTCGTGACCGTCGCCTTCGCGTCCGGCCGCCTGCTGCGGCCCGTCGTGCCGACGCGCGAGAAGATGCTCACGTACGAGTGCGGGGTCGACCCGGTCGGCGAGGGCTGGGCGCACACCCAGGTCAAGTACTACGTGTACTCCTTCCTCTACGTCATCTTCGCGGTCGACGCGATCTTCCTGTTCCCGTGGGCCACGGTCTTCGCCGCGCCCGGCTTCGGCGCGACGACGCTGGTGGAGATGTTCGTCTTCATCGGCTTCCTCGCGATCGGGCTGCTCTACGCATGGAAGAAGGGCGTCCTCGAATGGACGTGAACCCGCAGGCGATTCCCGAGGCCCCTGCGCAGGACCTTCCCGAGCCGCGCCGTCTCGGCGTGCTGTCCCGGCTGGCGCCGGAGCCGATGAAGGTGGTGCTCAACTGGGGCCGCCGCTACAGCCTGTGGGTCTTCAACTTCGGCCTCGCCTGCTGCGCCATCGAGTTCATCGCCGCGTCGATGTCCCGGCACGACTTCATCCGGCTGGGCGTCATCCCCTTCGCGCCGGGACCGCGCCAGGCCGACCTCATGGTCGTCTCCGGCACCGTCACCGACAAGATGGCGCCCGCCGTCAAGCGCCTGTACGAGCAGATGCCCGAGCCGAAGTACGTCATCTCCTTCGGCGCGTGCTCCAACTGCGGCGGCCCCTACTGGGACTCGTACTCCGTCACCAAGGGTGTCGACCAGATCATCCCCGTCGACGTCTACGTGCCCGGCTGCCCGCCGCGCCCCGAAGCGCTCCTCCAGGGCATCCTCAAGCTCCAGGAGAAGATCGCGCGCGAGTCGCTGGCGGAGCGGTACGGCTCCGCCGCGGGCCCGCGCCCGTCCGTCGCCGCCTTGACGAGCGGCCTCGTCACTCCGCCGGAGGGGCCGAGGTGACCGGTTGGCTGCCGCGGGAGGCCGCGGAGATCTTCGGCGAGGGCGCCGTCGCGCAGGAGGCGTACGACCTCCTGACCGTCGATGTGCCGGCCGGTGAGTGGGTCGCCTCGCTCACGGCCGCGCGGGACGCGCTCGGCTGCACGTACTTCGACTGGCTGAGCGCCGTCGACGAGCCCGGCACCGGCTTCCGGGTCTGCGCGCACGTCGTCGCGCTGGACGGCGGCGTCCGGCGGCTGCTGCTGCGGACGACCGTGCCGCACGACGCGCCCGTCCTCGCCACCGCCACCGGCGTCTACGCGGGCGCGGCGTGGCACGAACGCGAGACCCACGAGATGTTCGGCGTCGACTTCACCGGGCACCCGGGCCTCGCGCCCCTCCTGCTCCCCGACGAGTTCGAGGGGCACCCTCTCCGCAAGGACTTCGTCCTCGCCGCCCGCGTCGCCAAGGCGTGGCCCGGTGCCAAGGAGCCCGGCGAGTCCCACGACGGCGGCCCCAAGCGCCGCCAGATGCAGCCCCCCGGCGTCCCCGACCCCAACGACTGGGGCCCCCAAAAAGGCCAACTCCCCCCGCCCCCCGCCCGCCCCGCCCGCGGCCCCCGCCCAACGGCCTCCCCGGCCGACCGCCCGGCGCGTACAACCCCGTCGGCCGACCGCCCGGCCCGCCGCACCCGCAGCGTGACCGAAGGCTCCACCAGCCAAACCCCTGCCGGGGCCCCCTCCGGCCACACCCCCGCGCCCCCACGCAAGCGCGTCCCCGACGCCCCATGGGAACAACCCCCAACCGCCACCCCCGCGGGGCGCGGCGACGCTGCGCCGACCAAGAAGCCCACCGCAAGCGAACCGCCCGCCCCAGGCGGCACCCCTGCTGCGGTCAGCGAGCCCGCCGCTGGCGGCAGTTCCGCCAGTGGCGGCGAGCCCGCGCCCTCTGAGACGCCCGCTGCGAGCGAACCGCCCGCCGCAGGCGAGAGGCCCACCGCAGGTGGCACCCCTGCCGGGGGTGGCGAGCCCGCGCCGTCAAAGAAGCCCGCAGCAGGAGGCAGTTCGGCCGGGGGCGGCGAGCCTGCTGCGAGCGAGCCGTCCGCCGCAGGCGAGGGGCCCACCGCAGGTGGCACCCCAGGCCGGGGTAGCGAGCCCGCGTCGTCCGACGAGCCCGCCGCAGGCGAACCGCTCGCTGCGAGCGAACCGCCCGCCGCAGGTGGCACCCCAGGCCGGGGTAGCGAGCCCGCGTCGTCCGACGAGGCCGCCGCAGGCGAATCGCCCGCTGCAAGCGAGGGGCCCGCCGCAGGCGAGAAGCCCACCGCAGGTGGCACCCCCGCTCGGGGTGGTGAGCCCGTGTCGTCCGACGAGGCCGCCGCAGGCGAGACGCCCGCTGCAAGCGAACCGCCCGCTGCGAGCGAGAAGCCCGTCGCAGGTGGCACTCCCGGTCGGGGTGGGGGGTCCGCGTCGTCTGATGAGCGCGCCGCAGGCGAAGACGGTGGGCGGGGAGGTGAGGGACGTGGGTGACGTGGTGGACGTCGGGCTGCGGCTTGTGGGCGTGCTCGTTGTGTTCCTGGTGTTTCCGCTGGTGGTGGGGCAGGCGGAGCACAAGGTGATGGCGCATATGCAGGGCCGATTGGGGCCGATGTATGCGGGCGGGTTCCACGGGTGGGCCCAACTGGTGGCGGACGGAGTGAAGTTCGCGCAGAAGGAAGACGTGGTTCCGGCCGACGCGGACCGGCGGATCTTCCAACTCGCCCCCGCCGTCGCGCTCCTGCCCTACCTCGTCGTGCTGATCGCGATCCCGGTGGGACCGCACGGCTTCGTCGGCCAGGCCCTGGACGCGGGCCTGATCTTCGTCCTGGCCATGATGGGCATCGGCGTGCTCGGCTCGCTGATGGCGGGCTGGGCGTCGGCGAACAAGTTCTCCCTGCTCGGCGGCCTGCGCACGGCGGCGCAACTGATGGCGTACGAACTGCCGATGCTGCTCACCGCCGCGTCGGTCGCGATGGCGGCGGGCACGCTGTCACTGCCGGTCATCGTGGGGGAGTACCACTGGTGGTGGACCCCCTGGCAGCTCATCGGCGGCCTCGTGTTCTTCACGGCGGGCCTCGCCGAGCTGCAACGGCCCCCGTTCGACATGCCGGTGGCCGACTCCGAGATCATCTTCGGCGCGTACACCGAATACACCGGCCTGCGCTTCGCCCTGTTCCTGCTCGCCGAGTACGCGGGCATCGTCGTGCTGTGCGCCCTGACCACGGTGCTGTTCCTCGGCGGCTGGCACGGCCCCTGGTCCGGCAGCGTCGGCTGGCTGTGGACGCTGGTCAAGACCGGCCTCCTGGCCTTCGTCGTGATCTGGCTGCGGGTCAGCTACCCGCGCCTTCGCGAGGACCAGCTCCAGAAACTCGCCTGGACCGTACTCATCCCGCTCGCCCTCGCCCAGATCGCCCTGACCGGCGTCGTCAAGGTGGTGATCTCCTAGCATGGCCATCCCCGGAACCGGCCTCGCCAAGGGCCTGGCCGTCACCCTGCGGACGATGACGAAGCGTTCCGTCACCGACCAGTACCCGGACGCGCTGCCCGCACTCCCGCCGCGCTCGCGCGGTGTGATCGCGCTGTTCGAGGAGAACTGCACGGTCTGCATGCTGTGCGCCCGCGAGTGCCCCGACTGGTGCATCTACATCGACTCCCACAAGGAGACGACACCGGCCGCCGCCCCCGGCGGGCGCGAGCGCAGCCGCAATGTGCTGGACCGCTTCGCCATCGACTTCTCGCTGTGCATGTACTGCGGCATCTGCATCGAGGTGTGCCCCTTCGACGCGCTGTTCTGGTCGCCGGAGTTCGAGTACGCCGAGACCGACATCCTCGAACTCACCCACGAGCGCGACAAGCTGCGCGACTGGATGTGGACGGTGCCCGCGCCTCCCGCGCTCGACCCGGCCGCCGAGGAACCCAAGGAGATCGCCGCCGCCCGCAAGGCCGCCGACAAGGTCATCGCTGCCCAGGCCCAGGCAGAAGCCCAGGCCCAGGCCCCGACGGCGGCCGACCCGGCGACCGAAGGACCCTCCGCGCCGGGGGAGGGCGACTCGTGATCGTCCACGAAACCATCCACAGCCAGGGCGGCTTCCTCTCGCCCACCGGCGTCGAGATCGCCTTCCTCCTCATCGGCCTCGTCACCCTCGGCGCGGCCGTCCTGACCGTCACCACCCGGCAGCTCGTGCACGCGGCCCTGTGGCTGGTCGTCGCCCTCGGCGGCCTCGCCGTCGAATACCTGCTGCTCACGGCCGAGTTCATCGCCTGGGTGCAGGTGCTGATCTACGTCGGCTCCGTCGTCGTCCTCCTGCTGTTCGGACTGATGCTGACCAGAGCGCCCATCGGCCGCTCGCCGGACGCCGACTCCGAGAACCGCTGGGTCGCCCTCGGGGTCGCCGTCGCCGCCGCGGTCACCCTGGTGTGGGTGGTCGTGGACGCCTTCCGCTCCACCTGGATCGACCTGCACGGCGTGGTCCAGGGCTCCTCGCACGCCACCGGGCAGACCCTGTTCCGCTTCTGGGTGCTGCCCTTCGAGGCGCTGTCGGTGCTGCTGCTCGCCGCCCTCGTCGGCGCGATCGTCCTCTCCCGCCGCGAGACCGCCGAGGACCGCGCGGGCACCGGGACCGCGAAGGACACCGGGACCGCTAAGGGCGCCGGGACCGGCACGGGCGGCCGCACCCCCACCGGCACCCCCACCGGCAGCCCCAGCGGCACCCCCACCGGCCAGGGCAAGGAGAACTGATGCACCTCGTCTACCCGGCCGTCCTCGCCGCCCTCCTCTTCTGCGTCGGTGTCTACGGCGTCCTCGCCCGCCGCAACGCGATCCTCGTCCTGATGTCCGTCGAGCTGATGCTCAACGCCGTCAATCTCAACCTGGTCGCCTTCGACGTGTGGCTGCGCGACACCCTCCACTCCGGCCAGGCCCTCACCCTGTTCACCATCACGATCGCCGCCGCCGAGATCGGTCTCGGCCTGGCGATCGTGCTGCTCGTGTACCGCAACCGCGGCAGCTCCGACATCGACCGGCTCACCGACCTCGCCGAGCCGCCCGAGCACGCGTCAGCCGAGCACGCATCAGCCGAGCACGCATCAGCCGAGCACGCGTCGTCCGAGCACACCGCGTCCGACCCGGACGGCACGGCCGCCGACAAGAAGGCCGAGGCCGCCGCGTGACCCTGACCGCCCTTGCCGCGCTCGTCCCCCTCCTGCCCTTCCTCGGCGCGGTCACCGGACTCCTGCTCGGCCGGCGCGCACCCGGCTTCGTACGCCCGCTGGCCGTACTGCCCACCGCCACCGCCTTCGTGCTGGCCGCGGTCGTCGCCGCCCGCCAGGGCACCGGCGCGCCGACCGACGCCGTCCACAAGCTCACCGACACCGGCTCCGCGCCCGTCTACCTCGCCCTGCACCTGGACGGCTTCGCGGTCCTGATCGCCGTCCTCGTCGGCCTCGTCGCCACCTGCGTCCAGCTCTACTCCACCGCCTATCTGCGCGACGACCCGCGCTATCCCTCGTACGCCGCCCTCGTCTCGCTGTTCACCGCCGCCATGTTCCTGGTCGTCTACTCGGGCGACCTGATGGTGCTGCTGGTCGGCTGGGAGATCATGGGCATCTGCTCGTACTTCCTGGTCGGGCACTACTGGGAGACCGAGGCCGCCAGGACGGCGTCGATCAAGGCGTTCCTGGTCACCAAGCTCGGCGACGTCCCCTTCCTCATCGGGGTGTTCGCGCTCGCCGCCGACGCCGGGACCTTCCGGATCAGCGGCATCCTCTCCGCCGCGGCGGACGGCCGGCTCCACCACCCCACGGTGATGGCGCTGCTGCTGCTCGCCGGGGTCGCGGGCAAGTCCGCGCAGTTCCCGCTGCACACCTGGCTGCCCGACGCGATGGCCGGTCCCACCCCGGTCTCCGCGCTGATCCACGCCGCCACCATGGTCGCCGCCGGCATCTATCTGGTGGCCAGGCTGCTGCCGGTGTTCACCGCGTCCGCCGCCGCGCTGGCCGTCCTCGCCGTGATGGCCGCCGTCACCATGATCGGCTCGGGCCTGGCCGCCCTCGCCCAGGACGACATCAAACGCGTGCTGGCGTACTCCACCATCGGCCAGCTCGGCTACATGGCGGGCGCCCTGGCCGTCGCCGACCGCGACGCCGCCGTTTTCCACCTCCTGTCGCACGGCGCCTTCAAGGCGCTGCTCTTCCTCGGCGCGGGCGTCGTTATCCACGCGGCGGGCACCAACTCGCTCACCGCGATGTCCCGCATGGGCTCGCTCGCCAAGCGCGTCCCCGACGCCATGTGGACGATGGGCATCGCCCTCGCCGCCCTCGCGGCCCTCCCTCCGCTGTCCGGCTTCTTCTCCAAGGAGTCCGTGCTGCGCGCCGCCGAGCACGCCTCGGCCGGGCACACCGCGCACGTCCCCTCGGCCGTCGGCTGGACCGTCTTCGTCGCGGGCCTGACCGCCGCCGTCCTGACCGCCGGATACGCCACCCGGCTGTTCCTGCTGGCTTTCCGCGGCAGCGGCCCCGAGGCCCCCGACCACGGCAGGCAGCCGGTCGTGATGACCTCCGTGCTGTGGGTGCTCGCCGTCCCCACCATCGCCTTCGGCGGCCTCGCCTACCGCGAGCTGCCCGACTGGTTCGGCGGCGCCCCGCTCGGCCCCACCCTGATCACCTCCGTCCTCGGCACCGGCCTGGCCCTGGTCGGCGTCCTGATCACCTACGGCGCCTGGAAGGCGGCCACCGCCACCCGGCTCGCCGTCCCCGTCGGAGCCGTCGTCACCGCCGACGGCGACCCCGGCGCGGAACCCGCCCTCGTCGAGGCCGAGGCCACCGCCACCCACGAGGCGATCTACGGCGACATCGCGTCCGCCGACGACCCGGGCGACCCCGGCCGTCTGCTGCTGGGCAGGCTGCACCGCCACGCGGCCCACGGCTTCCACCTCGACGCCCTCTACACCGCGCTGTTCGTCCGCCCGGTGCTGGCCGCCGCGCAACTCGTCCGCTTCCTGGACCGCGAGGTCATCGAGACCTACGTCCGCGGCGCGGGCGGCACCCCCCGGCTGCTCGGCGCGGCCGTCCGCAAGGCCCAGACCGGAAACGTCCAGACCTACCTCAGCGCGCTGCTGGCCGGTGCGGTCGTCCTCGCCGTCCTCGTCGCCGTCGGAGGCTGAGCCCGAAGTGAACGACACCGCCCTCCAGTACGTCCTCGCGGCACTCCTCGTGCTGCCGCTGCTCGGCGCGGTCGGCGCCCTGCTCCCGCCGCCGCCCGGCCTGAAGGGCCGTGACCCCGGCCAGGCCGTCCTGCGGCACGGCGTCACCGTCACCGGCGCCGTACTCGTCCTGGCGATCGTCCTCGCGGCCGGCTTCGACCACGACCACCCCGCCAGGACCCAGGCCACCACCGACCTCAACTGGATCCCCGCGCTCAAGATCCATCTCCACCTCGGCGTCGACGGCATCTCGCTCCCCCTCCTCGTCCTGACCGCGCTGCTGACCTTCCTCTGCGCGCTCTACAGCTACTTCAAAATGCCCGCGGGCCCCGGCCCCAAGGCGTTCGTCGCCCTGCTGCTGCTCCTGGAAGCGGGCACGCTGGCGACCTTCGCCGTGCTCGACCTGATGCTGTTCTTCCTCGCCTTCGAGACGGTCCTCATCCCGATGTACTTCCTCATCGCCCGCTGGGGCGGCGGGGACCGCGAGCGATCCGCACTGCGCTTCATCGTCTACACCCTCCTCGGCTCCGTGATCATGCTGCTCGGCCTGCTCCTCATCGGCGTGAAGGCGGGCACATTCGACATGGTGGCACTCGCCACTGACAACGGGTCATCACTCAGTCACTCCACGCAACTGATCGCGGTCCTCGCGATCGGCCTCGGCCTGGCCGTGAAGGCCCCGATGTGGCCGCTGCACAGCTGGCTGCCCGACGCCCACACCGCCGCCCCCACCGTCGGATCGGTGCTGCTCGCGGGCGTGCTGCTGAAGATGGGCACCTACGGCCTGGTCCGGATCGTCCTGCCGATGGCCCCCGACGGCATCCACACCTTCGCGCCCTACCTGGCCGCCTTCGCCGTCGTCGGCATCGTCTACGGCTCGCTCGCCTGCCTCGCGCTGGCCCGCCGGGGCAACGGCGGCGACCTCAAGCGGCTGATCGCGTACTCCTCCGTCGGCCACATGGGCTTCGTCCTGCTCGGCATCGCCTCCCTGACCCCCACCGGCGTCAACGGCGCGCTCTTCGCCAACATCGCCCACGGCCTCATCACCGGCCTGCTGTTCTTCCTGGTCGGCGCCCTGAAGGACCGATACGGCTCCAGCGACCTCGACACCCTCGCCGGCGCCACGGGAGCCGCGCTCTACGGCAAGGCGCCGCGCCTGGGCGGCCTGGTCGCCTTCGCCGCCGTCGCCTCCCTCGGACTGCCGGGCCTGGCCGGATTCTGGGGCGAGATGCTGTCGATGTTCGGCGCCTTCAAACCCGCCGCGGGCCTCAGCCGCCCCGCGTATCTGACCTTCACCGCCGTCGCCGCCTTCGGCACCCTGCTCACCGCCGCCTACCTGCTGGTCGTGGTCCGCCGGGTCTGCATGGGCGACCGCGAGACCGTCGACGCGCAGCCCGCGCTCGCCGACGTCCAGGCGTACGAATTCGCCGCCTGGACGCCGCTCGCCGCGCTCACCGTCCTGGCCGGACTGTGGCCCGCCGTCCTGCTCGGCCTCACCGATCCGGCCGTGCACACCCTCCTCGGAGGCAACTGATGCCGTCCCTCGTGCAGTCCGTCGACTGGACGGCGCTCGCCCCCGCCGCCATCCCGGCGGTCCTCGCCCTCGTCGTCCTGGTCGCCGACCTCTTCCTGCCCAAGGCCCGCAAGGAACTGCTGGCCTGGATCACCGTCGCGGGACTCGTCCTGGCCGCACTGGCCCTGATCCCGCTGCGGGCGGGCCGCCACGCCACCTTCTGCGTGACGGTCGTGCACCCCGGCACCGCCGCCGACCTCCCCGCGGGCGGCGGCGGGTGCTCGTACGCGGCCGACCACTTCACCCTGGTCATCCAGGCCCTGGTGCTCGGCGGCGCGCTGCTCACGGCCCTGCTGTCGGTCAACACCCAGGACGACCTCCCGGCGGGCGAGTACTGGTTCCTGCTGCTCGCCTCCGCCTCCGGCGCCGCGCTGCTGCCCGCCTCCCGCGACCTGGCGACCCTGATCGTCGCCCTCGAGGTCGCCACCCTGCCCGCCTTCGCGCTGGTCGGCCTGCGGCGCGGCGACAAGCTGTCCAGCGAGGCCGCGCTCAAGTTCTTCCTGTCCTCGGTGACCGCGACCGCCGTCTCGCTGCTCGGCATCAGCTTCGTCTACGCGGCCACCGGCACCATGCACCTGGCCGCCGTCGCCGACGGCCTCACGCACGCGCCCGCGCAACTCGTCACCGTGGCGAAGGTCGGCGCGGCCCTCACTCTGGTGGGGTTCGCCTTCAAACTCGCCGCGGCCCCCTTTCACTTCTGGGTGCCCGACACCTACGCGGGCGCGCCGCTGCCGGTCGCCGCGTATCTGTCGGTGGTCGGCAAGGCCGCCGGTTTCTCCGGCCTGATCCTGGTGTCGGTCATCGCCTTCAAGCCCTACCACGACGTGTGGGGCCCGGCCTTCGGCGTACTGGCCGCGCTCACCATGACCGTCGGCAACGTCGGCGCGCTCCGGCAGCGGCCCGGCGTGCCGCGCGGCGCCGTACGCCTGCTGGCCTGGTCGTCCATCGGTCAGGCGGGTTATCTGCTGGTGCCGCTGGCCGCCGCGTCCTCCGCCGCCGACCCGGCGCACGAGATCGGCACCACCGTCGCGTACGCCCTGATGTACGCGGTGGTGAACCTCGGCGCCTTCGCCGTGGCCGCCCTCGTCTCGCGCACCGCCCCGCAGGGCCGGCTCAGCGACTACCGGGGCCTGTACGCGACCCGCCCGCTGGCCGCCCTCGCGCTCGGCTTCTTCCTGCTGTGCCTGGCCGGACTGCCGCCGGGCGTCATCGGCCTGTTCGCCAAGGTCGCCGTCTTCTCCTCCGCCGTCGGCACCCAGCACGGCTGGCTCGCGGTGATCATGGCCGTCAACGTCGTCATCGCGCTCGTGTACTACCTGCGCTGGACGGCGCTGCTCTTCACCCGCCCCGAGGGCGCCCCCGAGCAATCCCCGAGCGCGGTCACGACCGGCGGCGCGAGCGGCGTCACGACCGGCGGCGCGCTCGCGGCCGTACCCGTCGCCCGTACGCCCGTCGGCCTCGTCGCCGCCATCACGCTGACCGCGCTGGCCGGGGTCGCACTGTCCGGCGCGCCGCAGCTCGTCCTGCGGTACGCGCAGGGCTCGCTGTTCTGACCGGGCCCTCCCTCCGGCCCTCTGACCAGCACGTCCGTCCCCGGCCCCGACCGGCCGGGGGCCGTATCCGTACGCCCCGCGCCGGTAGCGCTGCGTGCGCATAAGGGAACTAGCGGCGCTCGGGTGGCGTTGTTGTGGGCAGGAGGTTCTCCTAGGGGGAGAGGTTCCCCCCGACGCACACTTTGGAGGGCGCACCGTGCACCGCCGGCACAACGGGTTGAAGACCGCCGTACTCCTCGGCGGTCTGTCGGCCCTCATCCTGGTCATCGGCAGCTTCTTCGGCCGGACCGGACTCATCGTGGCCCTGGTCATCGCGGTGGGGACGAACGCGTACGCGTACTGGAACAGCGACAAGCTGGCTCTACGCGCGATGCGCGCCCGCCCCGTCAGCGAATTCGAGGCGCCCGAGCTGTACCGGATCGTGCGCGAGCTCTCGACCACCGCCCGCGAGCCCATGCCCCGGCTGTACATCTCGCCCACCGAGGCGCCGAACGCCTTCGCGACCGGCCGCAATCCGCGCAACGCGGCGGTCTGCTGCACCCAGGGCATCCTGGCCATCCTCGACGAGCGCGAGCTGCGCGGCGTCCTCGGCCACGAGCTGAGCCACGTCTACAACCGCGACATCCTCATCTCCTCGATCGCGGGCGCGCTCGCCTCCGTGGTGATGTTCCTGGTCAACTTCGCGTGGCTGATCCCGATCGGCCGCTCCGACGACGACGAGGGCCCCGGCATCCTCGGCATGCTGCTGCTGATGATCCTCGGCCCGCTGGCCGCCTCGGTCATCCAGTTGGCCGTCTCCCGCTCGCGGGAGTACGAGGCCGACGCCTCGGGCGCGCGCCTGACCGGCGACCCGCTGGCCCTGGCCTCCGCGCTGCGCAAGCTCGAAACGGGCACACAGCAGCGGCCCCTCGCGCCCGAACCGCGCCTGGAGACCGCCAGCCATATGATGATCGCCAGTCCATTCCGCGCGGGCGACGTCTCCAAGCTCTTCTCGACCCATCCCCCGATGGCAGAACGCATCTCCCGCCTCGAAGACATGGCAGGCCACCGGTGAAGACCATCCTGAACGTCATCTGGCTCATCCTCTGCGGTGTGTGGATGTTCCTCGGCTACGTCCTGGCAGGGGCAATCCTCTGCGTCACGATCATCGGCATCCCGTTCGGCATCGCCGCCTTCCGCATCGGCGTCTACGCGCTCTGGCCGTTCGGCTACACCGCGGTCGAGCGCCGGGACGCGGGCACGGGCTCCTTCGTCGGCAATGTGCTGTGGGTGATCCTCGCGGGCTGGTGGCTGGCCCTCGGCCACATCGTCACCGGCGTGCTGCTCTGCGTCACGATCATCGGCATCCCGTTCGGCATCGCCAACTTCAAGCTGATCCCGCTGTCGCTCATGCCCCTGGGCAAGGAGATCGTGCCGACCGACCGGCCGTTCGCCTCGCGCTGAGCGCCTTCCGGCCGTCCGCCGCGCCGAGCGCCTTCGGGCCGCCCCTCGGACCGAGTGCCTTCGGGCCGAGCGCCTTCCGGCCGTCCGCCGTACCTGACGGCCGGTCAGGTGGCCGTCCCTGCTACCCTCACCTGCGGAGGTGCCGGGTGGACGACTACGCGCTCAGTGTCGAGACGGCGGACGCCGAACTGCCGCCCGCCCTCGCCGTCTACGCGGCGCATCTTCTGCGCCGCGCACACATCCGTGCCAACCGGGTCGCCGATCACCTCGCCCCGGAGTTCGGCGTCGCGGCGGGCCAAGGCGCCTCAGGCGCGCGCGACTTCCAGATACTCGACGCGCTCGACGCCCCCGTCACGTACTCCCAGCAGGATCTCGGCGAGCGGCTCGGCATCAACCGCACCACCATGGTCAAGCTGATCGACCGGCTGGAGCAGGCGGGCCAGGTCACCCGCGCCCGCAACCCCGGCGACCGCCGCTCGTACGTCCTCGCCCTCACCGACGACGGCCGCAGCGCCGTCAAGGCCATGGAACCCGCGATGGCCGCGGGCGACGACCACCTCACCGCGGCCCTGACCGCCGCGGAACGCGTCCGCCTCGACGCGCTGCTGAGCACCCTGCTGGCCCGTACCCCGCCCGAGCGCGGTGTACGGCGTACGAGCCCGCTGATCGCCCAGGCCCACCATTTCGTACGGCGCCGGATCGAGGACGCGCTGACCGACGTCGGCCTCCAGGCGCGGCATTTCGGCGCGCTCACCGTCCTGGCCGACGAGGCGAGTTCGCAGCAGCGGCTCGCCCGGCGGCTCGGCATCAGCGAGCAGGCGATCCTCCAGATCGTCGACGACCTGGAGAGCGCGGGCCGGGTGGTGCGCGAGCGCGACCCGCGCGACCGGCGGCGGTACGCGCTGCGGCTGACCGACGCGGGGCGCGACGCGCTGGCCACCGCCCGGCGGGCCGTCGAGGCCGCCGAGACCGACATGGGCACGAGGCTCGGCACCGACGGCCGGGCGGAGTTGAAGGCGCTGCTCACGAAGATGCTGCGCGCGGACGTCTGACCACCGGCTGTCGCGCGCGGGCCGCCCGTACCGTTTCCGCCCCCGACGCCCCTCGCGGACCGTGTCCCCCGACCCGCATACCCGGCCCGCATCCCCGACCGCATTCCCGACCCGCATTCCCGACCGTATCCCACCGAGGAGACGTCATGGCCATTCTTCACGTCGGCGCCAAGGCACCGGACTTCACCCTTCCCGACCAGACGGGCAAGCCCGTCACGCTCAGCGATGTGCTGGGCGAGAAGGTCGTGGTGCTGTACTTCTACCCGAAGGACAACACCAGCGGCTGCACCACCGAGGCGTGCAGCTTCCGTGACAGCTACGAGAGCTTCACCGACGCGGGCGCCGAGGTGATCGGCGTCAGCTCCGACTCGGTCGAGACGCACGAGAAGTTCGCCGGCCGCCACGAACTGCCCTTCATCCTGCTCGCCGACACCGACAAGGCCGTCCGCAAGCAGTACGGCGCCACGAGCCTGGGCGTCGTGCCCGGCCGCGTCACCTTCGTCATCGACCGCGAGGGCGTCGTCCGGCACGCGTTCTCCTCGATGATGAACATCGGCGGGCACATCGGGGACGCGCTGAAGGTGGTCAAGGAGCTTCAGTAGCCGCTCGGTTCGGCTCGGAAATGGTTCAACTCACGGATAGATATGCGGATTGACGATTCGGCAGGCTGACTATAGCCTCGGTGTGGCGATTCCTCCTGATCCACTGGTTCACCTAGTTCCAGGGAGACACGTTGATGACCACTCCGCACCAGCCGGGCGAGACCGTCGATCTGACGATGATGTACGCCTTCCACGACGGACTGCGGCGCGACGTGGCGATCATCGCCAAGTCCGCCGCCGTCACGGGCGACGACCCGTCCCGGCTCACCGCCACCCACTTCGGGTGGGATCTGTTCAAGCGGTTCCTGACCATCCATCACACGGCCGAGGACGACGTCCTGTGGCCGAAGCTGCGCGGCCAGTTCGCCGACCGCCCCGACGACCTCGAACTCCTTGAGGCGATGGAGGCGGAACACGACCGGATCGACCCGCTGATCGCCGCGATCGACGCGGCGCTCGCCGACGAACAGGGCGGCCACACCGCCCTCGGCGACGCCGCCGACGCCTTCGCCACCGAACTGAACGCCCACCTCAGCCACGAGGAGAGCGACGCGCTGCCGCTCATCGAGCGCGAACTGTCCCCGGCCGACTGGGCCTTGTTCGCCGACAGCCAGCGCAATCAGATCGGCCTCGGCCTCGCGCCGCGCTACATCCCGTGGCTGCTCGACGGCGCCACCCCCGAGCGCGTCGCCGAAGTCCTGGCGATCTTTCCCCCGCCGCTGGCGGCCCAGTACCGCACGGCCTGGAAGCAGCAGTACGCCGAACTCAACCCGTGGGCGGCCGATTACGGCAAGCCGTGACGTACCGCGCCGTCGGTTCAGCCCCTCGGCCCGGATCGTCGCTTGAGCCCCTCGGTCCAGCCCTCGGTTCAGCCCGCGGTTCGGCCCTCGCTTGCGCCCGCGCTTGAGCCCGCGCCGCCGGAGACCCGCACTGCTAGGGTCGAACGCCGACGGCCGGACCCGATGGCCGCACCCACACCCGAGGGGGAATTCCCGTGCCTGCTGGGGCCTACGAGGGTGCGCCGCGCGACGGCGTGACGTACGAGGGCGTGACGCACGACGGGGTGACGTACGAGGGCGCGGTCGCGGAACCGGCGACGCGCGAGTGGTGCGCGCGGTCCCGCGGGCGGCTGCGGGCGCTGCTGATCGTCAGCGCCGCGGGCATCCCCGGCTGGGCCCTGGTCTTCGCCTTCCTCGACGTCTTCCTCGACATCGACGTCACCTGGCTCGCGTACGTCCTCATGACGGCCTCGATGCTCGGCCTCGGCTGGTGGGCCCTGATACAGCCCCGCTACAAGCGGTACTGGCGGGTCCTTCAGGTCTACCCCTGGCAGCGCCTGGACGGCGTCGCCCAAGTGGCCGATAACGGCGTGCCGTTCTTCCGGCTGCCCGTGCCCGACAACCCGGACAAGGACGTGAGCATCCGGGTCCGCTTCCCCGACGTCCGCCGCTGGCGGCGGGTGCTCGGAGAGAACGCCAAGCGCGAGGTCTGGTTCGCGGGCGACCCCAGGATCGGGGGAGTGCTCGCGCTGCCGGGGCCGCGCGGGGTGAGCCTGGTCAGGCAGGGCGGGGCCGCCGGAGCCGCCGAGCGGACCGATGAGGCCCGCGGCGGCGGCCCGGCGATCCGGGACATCGGCGATGAGGCGCTGCGCCGGGCGCGGGCCGCCGGTTTCGGCGACCCGCGGTACGACGTGGCCGTACGGCGCGGCTCGTAGCGGTCGCGGGCCCCGGTCTGTCCGGCCTCTGGTCTGTCCGGCCTCTGGTCTGTCCGGCCCCCGGTCCGTCCGGCCCCCGGTCTGTCCGGCTCCTGGCGGTGAACCGGACCCGGCCCGCTCGGGTGAACCTCCCGCTCAGTGCCGGCCGGTGCGGTAGCCGCCGCCCGAGTTGCCGAAGCCGGTGAGCGTGCCGAAGCCGATGTTCTCGATGGTGAAGTCCTTGCCGAAGACCGTGCTCTTGACGGTCTCCTTCGTCACCGACGTCACCAGCCCCTTCGTGGCGCCGATGAGCGTCTTTCCGCGCTGCGTCAGGCCGTTCATGTCCATCGACAGGTGGCCCAGCGCCCGGCGTTCGGCGCCCGACATCGCGGAGATCGGGCCGCTGTAGTAGAGCCGGGGGATCTTGGCGAAGCCCTTGTCGACCAGCGGGGAGAGCCCGGCGCCGATGGTGTTGCCCGCGACGTTGGCCAGGAAGTTCTTCTTGACGTTCGTCCAGCCGCCGTTCATGGCGTCCTTGAGGGTGTCCTTGCCCAGGCCCTTGGCGAAGCCGAAGGCGACCTTGCGGAATCCGCTGAGGTCTTCGCCGTACTTCCACACCTTGATGACGTTCTGGTACTTCCGCTCGGCCTGGAGGATCTTCACCGCCCACTTCAGCTTGCCGATCTCACCCGCCTTGACCAGCATGCTGACCTTGCCCATCACCGGGATGCAGTCCAGCGCGGCGAACAGCAGATCGCCCCAACCCGCCTTGCCCTGAATGAATTTCACCAAGGTGTCGGCGAAGACCAGCAAGGCCGCGGCCAGCACGATCCAGGCCAGCGGGCCGCCGATGAACAGCAGCAGGATGCCGCCGATGGCGACGATCACCTTGAGGATCGGGAGGATGACGCTCCACGCCTTGACCAGGAAGTCCCCGAGCTTCTGGTACCACTTCTTGTTGTGGATGCCGACGTCGGAGGCGTGGTCGAGGTCCTTCTTGAGGACATCCACCGCCGTGCCGTGGTTGGTCCCGGCGTCCTGCGCCTTCTTGCGCAGCTCGGCCAACTGCTGCTGAATCCCGGAGACCTGGCCCGCGACCTGGTCCTTGTGGGCGTCGGCCTGCTGGGCGTTGCGGACCGCCTGACGGACCTTGTCCGGGTCGGGCGGCGGTACGTTCCCGCCGGCGCTTCCGGCTGACCCCTTGGAGCCGTCGAGCTTCGCCTTGGCGTCGCCCGCCGTGGTCGCGTCGACCTGCGCGCGGGCCAACTCGGTCTGCTTGGCGGCCAGATCGTTGCGCAACAGGCGCGCCTGGGACAACGCGCCGTCAGCGGTGGACTGTTCGGTCTCCACCGAGTCGGCGAAGGTCACCAAGGCGTCGCCGGCCGCGCCGTAGGAGTCGTGGAGCTTGCCCAACTGTCCAGGCAGCTTGCCTATTTGACCGCGGAATGCCTCGGCGGCCTTGCCGTTCCACTCGGCGAGCGCCTGGTCCTTGGCCGCGCTGCTGAGCAGCGAGTGCACGGTCGCCACGTCCTCGGCGAAGGCCTGGAAGCGCCTGCCCTCGGCCCTGATCTCGTAGACGTCACCGGGAGTCGGGTCGCTGTCGAGGTCGAGATTGTGCCAGTCGGTGGGTCGGGTCACGGCTCAGCTCACCTTCTCGGCGGACCCGGCGGGGTCGTCGTCGGCGTACACGAAGCGGAAGGTCTCGGTGATGCCGTCGAACAGCTCCAGCATCGGCTCGGCGAGGGCGAGTTGGGAGGTCGCCCCGCTGATCACCGCGACCCGAGGGTCGCCGCCGGGGAACGGTACGAAGGTCTGCATCAGCACCATCCGGACCGTACGGTCGTCGTCCGGCAGCTCGATGTCGTCGATCCCCTCGCTGCGCGCGGCGGAACCCGCGTCCGGCAGCTCCACCAGCTTGATCCGGCGCCACGGGTCGGTCGGCCTGCGGCCCGCGGCGACCGGCTTGAGCGCCGCCACCAGCGCCGCCAGATTGCCGCCCGCCCCGCCTGCCCCGCCGCCGGGCCGCTCGCCGTCCGCCGTGCCGTCCGCCCGGTCGTCGGCTTCCAGGACCGCGATCGTGACGCTCGCCGTCAGCGGTGCCTCGTCGCTCAGGTCGGCCAGCGCGCCGAAGTACAGCACCCCGGTCTGCCAGGCCTCGTCCGCCGTACGGGTCAGCGTGCGGATGAGCGCCGTCCTGGAGTCGGCCAACTCCGGCCGTTCCTGGACCCGTTCGCGTACGACCTCACGTATCGACGCGTCGCGCGTGGCCGGATGGATGTCGAACTCGTACCAGGAGCTGGGCACCAGGATGTTCACCCCGCGCACCGGCGACGTGCCGGAGGGGGCGGAAGAGGACACGGTCACGGCTGACCGCCGCCCTCGTGCTTGGCCAGCGCGTCCTTCAGCTCCTGGTCGGTCTTGGTGAGCTCGTCCACGACGGCCTGCGCCATCTTCGCGACGCTCTCCAGACCGCTGTCGATCTCCTTACGGCCGTCCTTCCAGCCGTGCATGAAACCGTCGAGCGCGTCATGCGCCCTGGACGAGCCCAACTCCCCGTTGCCGAGAGCGCGATCGACCTGCCCGGTGTCGTCCATCCGCGTCTTGACCGATCTCAGCCCCGTCGCCAGGTCGCTGAGCCCGATCAGACTTATCGTCAGATCTCCTTTGGCGGACATGCCTGGTACTTCCCCGTTCCCCGTTGCCTGTCTTGGCCAGGCAGCCTATCGCCGGGGGCGCGGGGCGCCACAGGGATTCGGCGTCCACGGGGATGGGGGCGGCCACGGGGATGGGGCGCCGACGGGGATGCGGCGGCCACAGGGGTGCGGCGTCCACGGGGGAAACCGGCGGGAGGGCCGCGACGCGGGCCGCGGCCTCCCGGCTTGGAATCAGCGGTAGTTGACGAACTGGAGGGCGAAGTCGAGGTCCTTGCCCTTGAGCAGGGCCTGGACGGACTGGAGGTCGTCGCGGCTCTTGGAGCTGACGCGCAGCTCCTCGCCCTGGACCTGGGCCTTGACGCCCTTGGGACCCTCGTCCCTGATGATCTTCGCGACCTTCTTGGCGTTCTCCTGGGAGATGCCTTCCTCGATCGAGGCGAAGATCTTGTACTCCTTGCCGGAGAGCTGCGGCTCGCCCGCGTCCAGCGCCTTCAGCGAGATTCCCCGCTTGACCAGCTTGGTCTCGAAGACGTCCAGGATCGCCTTGACGCGCTCCTCGGAGTTCGCCTCCATCAGGATCTTCTCGCCCGACCAGGCGATCGAGGCCCCGACGTTCTTGAAGTCGTACCGCTGCGAGATCTCCTTGGCGGCCTGGTTGAGGGCGTTGTCGACCTCCTGCCGCTCGACCTTCGAGACGATGTCGAAACTGGAGTCGGCCATCTTCAGTGGGCTCCTTGGGTATCGCTTGTCTGTCTTCCATCACATCCGCGGCCCGATCCCCGGACCACCATCCCCAAAGACTAGGGCCTGTCGTGTGGATCTCCGCGGGGAAGGAGCGGTGTCCGGTGCGCGCGGACACAAGGCGGAGGCGGTGATCAATCCGGTGGCGAACCACCCCTCCGGATCGGGTATCGTTTACGTCGTCGCCACGGCACCCCGCACCCAGCGGATCCGCGGCTTCATCCCATGGCGGTATGCCCGAGTGGCCAATGGGAACGGACTGTAAATCCGTCGGCTATGCCTACCGTGGTTCGAATCCACGTGCCGCCACGCTGCCTGAGGGGCCTGTGACCAGCATCTTCGCTGGACACAGGCCCCTCAGTCGTTCTCGACGACTGCTGTGCCGGAATGGTGAGAGCTGACGGGGGGCATCGCATGAGCAAGCGGCGGTATGTGGCGCGGGGTGTCCCGGGTGGATACCGCATCTGGGACAACAAGGGGCGACGCTGGTGGGGCGACCTCTATGAGCTGTGCCCGGACGACCTCACGGCAGAACTCAACGGCGGGGCCGACCCCGGCAGGATCACCGCACTCATGAAGCGCTACCGGGCGCTGAAGCGGTAGCCGTCACGCCTGATCAGCTACCGCCAGCGCATCAGAGCGGCGTCGATCCGGTCGTTCGCCATGCTGGTGGCTCCGTCCAGGCACTTGGCGTAGACCTTGAGCAGCACGGCGACCGAGTGGCCGGCGCGGCGTGCGACCTCGACAGGGTCGACGCCGGAGTTCAGCCACAGCGACACACACGCGTGGCGCAAGTCATACGGGCGGGCACCGAGAGGCGACGCCAGTTGGTCCGGCGTGAACGACTGCTTCCGGGCCCGCGCCCACACCTCGCCGTACCCGCTTTCCTGGACGATGCCGCCGCCTGCTTGCCGTCGAGCCGGAGCGTGAAGCCAGTCAGCACCTTCCGCAGCAACAGCGGGTCGTCCAGGGCGCTGACAGGGACGGTGTGGGCCGCGACCCAGACTGGCCTGGCCGGCCAACCGCATTCGGCGGCGGCCAGCGCTCCGTCTCACGGGCCTTGATCCGGTCGGCCGGGTGGGCGCGCCGGCGCTGCTCGACGGGGCGTCCGGCCCGTGCCATGTAGCACTAGGGGGTGCGCGGGCAGCACCGGGGATCAGGCCGCATCGTCGGCCTCCCGCACGCACGGGACGCACAAGCGGTGCCGAGTGGAGATCACGTACGGCCGCACGGTCCGGCACGCGGGGCAAGTACGGCTGGCGCGCATCGTCGCGTGATGCGCACGCCACTGCAGGTGGATGACTACGCCGACCCAGAATTCGCTCTTGCCAGGGACGTGTGTCGCTGGTGGCAGTGAGCACCTTGCAGATCGACACAATCGTCTCGGTCACGAGGATCATGGATTCGTCCAGCCTCAGAGCAGTCCTGAGGGATGGATCGACAGTGCGCCGGTACATGGCAGCTCTCGATTGAATAAGTGGCGACGGGCACCGGGTCCTGCACCGCGGCGCCTCTTTTCCCTCAGGTCCATGCACCACCTCAGCGGTACCGACGAGGTGCTCCACTTGACACAGAATTAGTGCCGCAACCGGCTCGCCCACTACGCCACCGTAGTTGGAGAATCTGACACTGGCGTCGTCCTTCCAACCCTGCGCCAGCGCAGTTGTGATTGAAGAGCTACGAACCTCTTGCGACGACCGCAGGTCGACTCTGATGAATGTCAGCCTGGGTTGGTAGAAGTACTTGTATGCCTCTCTCGCCGCAAGCACCAGGCCAGGACGTCCCCTTCGACCAGCTCAAGCACTCTGATCTCGCGGTGGACGCTGTCTACGCCGGCGGAGCGTCAGGGCACTCCGGCGACGACGCGCTCGCTCAGTTGCTGCCAGGTACTGGTAACCAGGGTGGGTTCCGCTACGCCGGCTCGCCGGCCAAGGGGACTGTCCGGCTGGTCGTTCTGTACACCAGCGGGGGAGAGGTGGACTGGCCTGACTATCTGGACACCGGGACAGGGACATTCACCTACTACGGCGACAACAAGACGCCGGGCAAGGGCCTGCATGAGACTCCGCGCAAGGGCAATGTTCTCCTGCGGGATGCCTTCGAGCACTCCCACGGGACGGCCCTGGTCCGGGGTGCCAAGGTGCCGCCTTTCCTGCTCTTCGAGAAGGCCCGAGCCAAAGGGCGGGCGGTGCGTTTCCGAGGCCTGCTTGCCCCGGGGGGACCCACTCTGACCGCGGATGACGAACTGGCGGCGATCTGGCGGTCAACCGAGGGGAAGAGATTCCAGAACTACCGCTCGCGCTTCACGGTGCTGGATGTCGAGCTGGTCCCCCGCAGTTGGATCGGTCACGTCCTGGGAGGCGGCGATGTGCTTGGAGGAGAGTGCCCTGAGGCGTGGAAGGCATGGGTGCAGAGTCGTGTCTACCGGCCGCTGCTGGCGCCGGCCACGACTGCCATCCGTTCCACTGCGGACCAGCTCCCTTCTGACAAGACAGGGCAGGCTGTGCTGGATGAGATCCGGCAGCACTTCCGCGGGAGGGAAAGTGACTTCGAGGCGTGCGCAGTGGCCGTTTGGCGGTTGATTGCCCCGTCTACTGGCGCAGTCGATGTGACGCGGCCCAGCCGCGACGGCGGTCGTGACGCTGTAGGCGTCTACGTGCTCGGCGCTCCGGCAAACCCGATCAGCATCGATTTCGCACTTGAGGCCAAGTGCTACGGCCCGGGCAACGGCGTTGGAGTCCGCGAGGTCTCGCGTCTGATCTCGCGAATCCGTCACCGCAATTTCGGCGTGCTGGTCACCACGTCCTACTTCAACCGGCAGGTACAGAGCGAGGTCCAGGAAGACGGACACCCGATCGCGCTTGTCTGCGGGCGCGACATCGCGGACGCACTCCGGCAGCACGGCAGGGCCACCGTCGCTTCGGTGCGTGACTGGCTCCAGCAGAGCTTCCCCCGGCTATAGCAGGCACGTGGCCATCTCGGGCGAAGTTCTGCCCCCGGCATGTAACGGCCGGGGGCAGAACTTCGACGGCATCCGGTGAGGCATGCAGACAGCTAGTCGCCGGCTGCTTTGCGGCGCTTCCGCTCGCGCTCGTATGCCTTGACCGCGGCAGGTGCTCCTTCGGGAGGCCACGGTTCCCAGGAGCGCAGCTCGTAGGTCACCGAGGTCACGCCGTTCTCCTTGAACCGGTGGGCAATGATCTCCCACCCCAGGATGAACCGCAGTTCGCGCAGCCGCTTCATCGGGTCTCCCCGGTGCGTCTCGCGCGCCACGATGTGGATGAGCTCCACTGGGGTTGCCTCCCCTCTGCTCGCGAAGGCCTTGAGGAGCTCTCCGATCCGTTCCCAGGGATTGGTGCGGTAGATGGCCTGTCCGAACGCCTCTCTGTAGGGCGCCAGAGACTTGAAGAAGGCGCGCTTGCCGTTGTTGTGCGGCTGGCAGAGCGGTTCCAGATTGTCCAGCTCCGTCTCCCCGCCCCAGGACCGCGGAACGATGTGATCGATCTGGAGCCGGGCATCCTGCGGCCCGGCACCGCACATCGCGCAGAAACGCCCTTTCACGGTGAAAACCTCTGCCTGAAGCCGCGGGCTGATCCTCCCTGAGTCGCTGGCCGGCGTCTCACTCCACGCGTCGAGCCGGTAGACCCACTTCCCGTCTCCTTCCCGCCGGTAGGAAGTCACTGTGAAGTGGTCACGGACCTCCCGTAGGCGGCGCTGGGCTTGTACGTTGCCCTTCCCGAAAACGTCACGAGAGCGCTCGACCCACTCATCCATGGTCGGCGGATCGTCGCGGCGCTGCAGCAAGAAGCGGCATGCTTCGGCCGTCTCCCGGCTCGAAAACAGCGCCTCAATCTCCGGGCTGTCCCACTCTGGCAGTGGCCGTTCCGCAGCCTCACCTATGGCCGTCACTCGCGCCTCCCTGACGAACGCCGATTGAAGTGCCGACAACGAGAGATTGTAGGAGGGCGGCATGACGCCTGGCAACGCATTTCTGTCATGCCGCCTAGGCGCGACAGAGTCTCAAACAGCCTCAGAGCTGCGCCTTTGGGTACTTTACCGCCGCCGGACTGCTCTCCCGACTGCTGGTTTTCCGGCGGCGAGATGGATGCAGGACCGACTGTTCGGGCCACGCAGAGGGGATTGCACGGGTGGGGCGGAGGAGGTTTCAGCGGAGCCAGCTCATGTCAGCGGGAGGCAGGTTTGTCCGCTGAGGCCGTACCAACGCCAATTCCATGATCATCCCCCGTGTGTGTCCCAACGGGGCCTCCTGAAACCAAAACTGCTGCTCGGATGGGGTGAAACCGGCGCACTGTAAATCCGTCGGCTCTGCCTACCGTGGTTCGAATCCACGTGCCGCCACATCATGAGAACGGCCCCCCGGCCTGCTGAAGAGCAGGGCGGGGGGCCGTTTTGGTGTGTGTGCGGGGGAGGGGGAGGGGTTAGGGGAGGGCGGCGGTGCGGAGGGCTTCGGGGATGGTGTCGGTGCCGGAGACGAGTTCGAGGGTGAGGCCGGCGGTCGAGGGGGTCAGCAGGAGGCCGGCCAGGACGGCGGCGACGTCGTCGCGGGGGATGGAGCCGCGGCCGGTGGAGGGGGCGAGACGGACGCGGCCGGTGCCCGGGTCGTCGGTCAGGGCGCCGGGGCGCACGATCGTCCAGTCCAGGTCCGTACGCGCGCGGATGTCGTCGTCGGCCGCGCCCTTGGCGCGCAGGTACTCGGTGAAGACGGGGTCACCCCCGCTCGCCCGGGCGTCGGCGCCCATCGAGGAGACCACCAGATAGCGCCGTACGCCCGCCTGTTCGGCCGCGTCTGCGAAGAGCACGGCCGCCGCGTGGTCGACGGTGTGCTTGCGGGCGGCCCCGCTGCCCGCACCCGCGCCCGCCGCGAAGACGGCCGCCTCGGCGCCCTCCAGGACGGCGGCCACCTCCGCGACCGTCGCCGATTCGAGGTCCAGGACGACCGGCTCGGCGCCCGCCGCCCGCAAGTCGTCGGCCTGGGCCGGGTTACGGATCAGCCCGACCACACTGTCACCGCGCTCGGCGAGCAACCGCTCAAGCCGCAACGCGATCTGTCCATGTCCACCAGCGATCACCATGCGCATGGACGTGACGCTACGCCTCGCGGTGCGACTGACGCGGGAGGTCGAGCGCGGCCTCGCTGGCCGAGTCGCAGTATTCGCGCACCGCGCTCGTCCGCGAGACCACCCGGCCCCGGTGGATGACGATCCGGCTGTACGCCAGGGAGAGCACCGCCTCGACACCCTCCCCGCGCACCGCCAGCAGCTCGGCCGGGAAACCGGCCTCGACCCGTACCTCCGGCAGCCCGAGCACGGCCCGCGCCCGGCCGCTGACCGCCGCGTACGCCTGCGCCGCGCCGCACTCGCCGTAGGAGGCGAGCAGGAAGGCGGCCTCCAGCGGATCGCCGCGGCCGACCGGATTGGCCAGGTCGCCCAGCGCCCCGCTGCCCGCCGTGACCCGGACGCCCGCCGCGCGCAGCCGGCGGACCGGGGTGTGCGGACCGCCGCCGCGGCGTACGGAGTCCAGCGCGCCGCAGCCGCCCTGGGGGAGCGCGGTGACCGAGATCCCGGCGGCGGCCAGCCGCTGCGCGGCGGAGTCGATCGCCTCGGGAGGCAGCGCGCCGAGACCGTGGCACGGGCCGAGGGTGACGCCCGGCCGCAGACCGCCCGCCATCGCGGCGAGCCGGGCCAGCCGGGCCGGGTCGTCGGCGGCGGTGTGCAGGTCGACCGGGAGCCCGAACTCGGCGGCGAGCGAGAAGACGGCCTCGGCGTACCCGCTCGGGTCCGGGTCCAGATCGGGGCAGCCGCCGACCACCGCGGCGCCCATCTTCAGCGCGTCGCGCAGCATCGCGAGCCCGTCCGCGCCCGCCGCGCCGGTCAGCAGCCGTGGTACGGCGACGGTGTGCAGGTCGACGAGCCCGCGTAGCGCCCGCCGCGCCTGGAGCACGGCTTCGAGCGCCTGCAACCCCTGGACGTCGCCGATCCGCACATGGCTGCGCAAAGCGGTGGCGCCGTGGCCGAGTTGGAGCAGCGCGGCCTCGGTGGCGCGCCGCTGCACATCGGCGGGGTCGTCGGACGGCGGCCCCGCGGCGCCCGCGGTCAGCGCCAGGTCGAGGTGGGCGTGCGGCTCGGCGGGCGCGGGCAGCAGCAGATATCCGCGCAGGTCGATACGGGTGCCGTCGGCCGGACGGCGTGACCCGTCGGCGGTACGGCCCGCGGCGGGCGCGAGGCTGCCGGCGGTGCCCACGGCCTCGATCCGGGGGCCGCTGAGCCGTACGTCCACGGTCCGGCCGTCGGTCAGCCGGGCGCCGCACAGCAGCAGGGTGGCGGTTTCTGCGGCGGTGCGGGCACTGTCGCGAGGGCTGTCGGTCATCGCGCTCCTCCGGTGCGTGCAGGGCGGGCGGCGGGAGGCAAGATCACGCAAAGCCGAGCTTAGGGGTCAGCACGGCACACACCTGACAGGAGGGCATTAGTCGTACCGGTGGGGGTCGTGAGACGGGGCACACGGTACGGCCGGCGCCGCGCGGGGGAGCGGACGCGCTCGCGTTCCGGTGCGCCCGGAACTCGTACGCGCCGGCGCGCGGTTCGCGGGTGCGGGCGGACGCGGTTCCGCGCGGAGAGCGAGGGCGGGTACGGCTCCTGGCAGGCGCGACTCGGGCGGTCGCGGCGGCGCGGGCGGACGCTCGTGGCGGCGGCGCGAACAGGCCCTCGTACGGGGCCCGTCGGCCACCCGGCGCGCGGCGGCCGGGAGGTGATCACGTCCTGATCAGGGGGTGGGCGTGACGCCCCGCGACGCCCGATGTGCCCTGCCCGATACGGATTTCACGTATCGCGGCGGACCGTGTAATGTCTTCCTCGCTCGCCCCAATAGCTCAGTCGGTAGAGCGTCTCCATGGTAAGGAGAAGGTCTACGGTTCGATTCCGTATTGGGGCTCAGATGGATCGGTTCCCCGCCGCCAGGCGGGGACCAGTTCGTCAAAGCGGCGTAGCTCAGTCGGTAGAGCAAGCGGCTCATAATCGCTGTGTCACCGGTTCAAGTCCGGTCGCCGCTACTCACCGTAGCCGATTGTGGGATCGGTCCCTCAGTCGGCTACTATTCTCATGTTCAAATCACCCCCGTTCGTCAAGGAGCACTCACGTGGCCGCCACAGACGTCCGCCCGAAGATCACGCTGGCCTGCGTGGAGTGCAAGGAGCGGAACTACATCACCAAGAAGAACCGGCGCAACGACCCGGACCGTCTTGAGATGAAGAAGCACTGCCCGCGTTGCAACGCGCACACCGCGCACCGCGAAACGCGCTGACTCCAGGCCGTAGCAGTACCGCGAGGCCGTCCCCGTCACCGGGGGCGGCCTCGACGTATTGCCCGGTGGGAGCCGTACGGATCAGCTGAACCGTTACGCCTCCGCTAGCGACCCCCCGCGCCCGTACGACTTCCGTACGTATGTCGTACGCTGCCCCCGATCCCGCCCGCTTCCCGCCCGCTTCCCGCACCGGAGGTGCCGATGGCTCTGGACCAGTCCTTCGTGGGGCGGAGTTATCCGCCCACCGCCGCCTATGAGGTGGGCCGGGAGAAGATCCGCGAATTCGCCGAGGCGGTCGGGGACACCAACCCGGCGTATATGGACGCGGACGCGGCCAAGGCGCTCGGGCACCGCGATGTGATCGCCCCGCCGACCTTCGCCTTCTCGATCACCTTCAAGGCCGCCGGCCAGGTCGTCCAGGACCCGGAGCTGGGCCTCGACTACAGCCGGGTCGTGCACGGCGACCAGAAGTTCGCGTACACGCGCCCGGTCATGGCCGGTGACCGGCTCTCGGTCACCTCCACCATCGAGGCGATCAAGTCCCTGGCGGGCAACGACATCATCGACATCCGCGGCGAGGTCCACGACGAGTCCGGCGAGCACGTGGTGACCGCCTGGACGAAGCTGGTCGCCCGCGCGGCGGAGGACGACCCGCGCAGCGGCAGCGGGAACGGCTCGGGGAACGCTTCGGCGAACGCGGAGGGCGCGGCATGACGGCGACGATCGGTTACGCGGACGTCGAGGTCGGCACCGAACTGCCCGCGCGGACCTTCCCTGTGAGCCGCGCCACGCTCGTGCAGTACGCGGGCGCATCCGGCGACTTCAACCCGATCCACTGGAACGAGAAGTTCGCCCGCGAGGTCGGCCTGCCCGACGTCATCGCGCACGGCATGTTCACCATGGCCTCGGCGATCCGGGTCGTCACGGACTGGGCCGGCGACCCGGGGGCGGTCGTCGAGTACGGCGTACGGTTCACCAAGCCCGTCGTCGTGCCCAACGACGAGCAGGGCGCGCTCATCGAGGTGACCGCGAAGGTCGCCGCCAAACTGGACGACCAGCGGGTGCGGGTCGACCTCACCGCGACGTCCGCGGGCCAGAAGGTGCTGGGCATGTCCCGCGCCGTGGTCCGGCTCGCCTGAGACGTAGAAGCGCAGGTAAGGGGTGCCCATCCAGGTGGGTGCCCCTTACGTTTGCCCGTGTCTCCCGTACCGCGGTTGACAGGTTAGTTATGGACCACTAACTTACTCGTATGGTCAGGATGAGCGCAGAGGAGAGGCGCGAGAGCGTCATCCGCGCGGCGATGAGCGAATTCGCCCGCGGCGGCTACAACGGCACGTCCACCGAGACGATCGCCCGCCGGGTGGGCGTCTCGCAGCCGTATCTCTTCCGCCTCTTCCCGAACAAGGAGGCCATGTTCCTGGCGGCGGCCACCTACTGCCTGGAATCGACGCGCCAGGTCTTCGCCGATGTGGCCGAGGACGAGACGGACCACGAGGGCAAGCTCAAGGCGATGGGGAACGCGTATCAGACGCTGATCTCCGACGACCCCGAGCGGCTGCTGATGCAGATGCAGATGTATGTCGCGGTCGCCGCCGCCGAGGCGTCCGGGGACCACGAATTCGGCCGTTCCATCCGTGAGGGGTGGGAGGCGCTGTGGGAGACCCTGCATCTGGAGCTGGGCGCGGACGTCGAGCAGACCACGCAGTTCCTCGCCTACGGAATGTTGATCAACACCCTGGTGTCGCTGGGCTTCCCGGCCGACCACCGCATCTGGGAAGGGCTGTACGAGACGGCCCGTCCCGAGTGAGGCGCCGCGCCTTTCGGGGCGCGGAGTCATCGGTTTTTTCTGTCCGCTGAAGTTAGTCATCCATAACTAACCACGACGGCTCGAAGCCGTCGCAGTACGCACTCCACAGGGGGAGTCATGACCCAGCAAGCAGCAGAAGGCCGCAGGCCAGGCACCGCCGCCTGGGCTCTGATCATCACCAGCGTCGCCGGATTCATGGCGGCCCTCGACAATCTCGTGGTCACCACCGCGCTGCCGTCCATCCGCAAGGACCTCGGCGGGGCGCTGTCCGACCTCGAATGGACGGTCAACGCCTACACGCTCACCTTCGCCGTCCTGCTGATGTTCGGCGCGGCGCTGGGCGACCGCTTCGGCCGCCGCAAGCTCTTCCTCACCGGCCTCACGATCTTCACCGGCGCGTCCGCCGCGGCGGCCCTCGCGCCCACCATCTCCATGCTCATCGCCTTCCGCGCGCTCCAGGGCGTCGGCGCCGCGATCATGATGCCGCTCACGCTGACGCTGCTCACCGCGGCGGTCCCTGCCGAGCGGCGAGGCGCCGCGTTCGGGATCTGGGGCGCCGTCAACGGCCTCGCCGTCGCCAGCGGGCCGCTCATCGGCGGCAGCCTGACCGAACACATCTCCTGGCAGTGGATCTTCTGGCTGAACGTTCCGCTCGGCATCGCCCTCATCCCGCTGGCCCGGCTGCGCCTCAACGAGTCCACCGCGCCCGGCGCCCGGCTCGACCCGCGCGGCACCGCGCTCATCAGCCTCGGGCTGTTCGGCGTCGTCTACGCGCTGGTCAACGCCACGACCAAGGGGTGGACCAGCGGGCCGGTGCTCGGCGGGCTCATCGGCGGCGCGGCGCTCGTCGCGGCCTTCATCCGGCACGGGGCGACCTCGCCGAACGCCATGCTGCCGATGCGGCTGTTCCGCAGCCGCGGGTTCTCGGCCATCAACGCGGCCAGCATGCTGATGTTCACCGGGATGTTCGGGTCGATCTTCCTGCTCAGCCAGTTCCTGCAGAACGTCGTCGGCTACTCGCCGACCGAGGCCGGGCTGCGCATGCTGCCGTGGACCGGTATGCCGATGATCGTCGCGCCGATCGCCGGGATTGTCTCCGACCGGATCGGGGGGCGGCCGGTGGTCGCGGCCGGGCTCGCCCTTCAGGCGATCGGGCTCGGGTGGTTCGCGACGATCATCTCGCCGGACGTCTCGTATCTGGCGCAGCTTCCCGCGCTGATCATCAGCGGGGCCGGGATGGCGCTGTTCGTGGCGCCGGCCACGGCGCTGGTGATGGGGAGTGTGCGGGGGGCGGAGCAGGGGATCGCCTCGGGGGCCAACAACGCGCTGCGTGAGGTGGGGGGAGCGCTGGGGATCGCGGTGCTGGGCTCGATCTTTTCCGCGCAGGGCGGGTACGGGTCGGCTGACGCCTTTGTCGACGGGTTGACGCCTGCGCTGTGGGTTGGTGCCGCTGTGCTCGGTGTCGCCACGGTCGCGGCCCTCCTCCTTCCCCGCCGTCCCTCTCCCACCTCCCTCGACTCCACCCCGTCCTCCTCCCCCCGCGACCTCCAGCCCACCGCCTAGCCCGTTCCTGGCCGTCCTGGCCGTTCCTGGCCCTCTTGACCCCCGTGCCCGGCTTGGGTGCGGGGGTCAGCCCTTTCTTCCACCGCCCTGTCCCTGGTGTCGGTCCCGGGCCGGGGCACCTCCTCGAGCTGCGTGCTGCCTGCTCCTTTCCCATTCGTCCACGCCCTGTCGGCACGCAAATCTGCGGGGGCACCCCGCCCCGTCCCCTCCGGCCCGTCTGCGAGTGACGGTTCGTGGTGGGTGGGGGGAGGGGGTGGGGGCGGTCCGCCGTGGGTGGGGGGCTAGCGGGGCGGTTCGCCGTGGGGTGGGCGGAGGGGGGTGGGTGGGTTCCGGGCCTTCCGGCCCGTCTGCGGGTGACGGTTCGCCGTGGGGTGAGGGCTGGGAGGGGGCGGTTCGCCGTGGGGTGGGCGTCGGGGGCGGTGGCACATGCTCGTTCGGTACGGGTGCGGGTGGTGTTTGTGGTGGGGGTGGGGGCGGCCCTTTTGGTACGGGTGCGGGTGGCGGGGCGTGGGGGGTGGGGGGCCTTTGGTTGGTTGGCGGGCGGGGGGCTCGGGGCCTTCACTTCTGGGGGGCGGTTGCGCGGGGCGGTACGCCGCGAAGGCTCCCTCCCTCCTCAGCTACAGCGGACAGGCGGGCGCCGACGGACCGGAGGGGACGGGCCGGGGTGCCCCCGCAGGGGGACGAACGGGCAGGGGCAGAAGCAGGCGCAGGTGGCCGCAGGTTCGTCGCCCGAGGAGGTGCCCCGGGCCGGGACCGACCAGGCACGGGCGGCACCCGCAGACGAAGAAAGCACCCGCACGGGTGGGCGGGTGGGCAAAGACGCCCCCCCACGCAAGCGGGCCGGGAAAAGAAGGGAGGGGGCGGGCCCCCTAGGGTGAGGGGGTGGACGTAATGGAGAAGGCGCCGCTGGCCCCGTTGACAACCTTCCGCGTAGGCGGCCCCGCGCACCGCCTGATCACGGCGGCCTCGGACGCCGACGTCATCGCCGCCGTCGCCGCGGCGGACACCACCGGCGACCCCCTCCTGATCGTCGGCGGCGGCAGCAACCTCGTCGTCGGCGACCGCGGCTTCGAGGGAACGGCGCTACGGATCGCCACCCGCGGCGTGACCCTCGACGGCACCTCGCTTGAGGTCGCCGCGGGCGAGACCTGGAGCGACGTCGTGGCGCGGACCGTCGCCGCCGGCCTGGCCGGAATCGAGTGCCTGGCGGGCATCCCCGGCTCGGCGGGGGCGACGCCGATCCAGAACGTCGGCGCCTACGGCCAAGAGGTGTCGACGACGATCACCGAGGTCGTCGCGTACGACCGCCGGACCCGCGAGACGGTGACGCTGGCGAACGACGCGTGCGCCTTCTCGTACCGCCACAGCCGCTTCAAGGCGGAGCCGCACCGCTACGTCGTGCTGCGCGTCCGCTTCGGACTGGAGGACGCGGGCGGGCTCTCCGCCCCGGTGAAGTACGCGGAGACCGCCCGCGCCCTGGGCGTGGAACCCGGCGACCGGGTGCCCCTGGAGAAGGCGCGGGAGACGGTGCTGGCGCTGCGCGCGGGCAAGGGCATGGTGCTGGACGAGGCCGACCACGACACCTGGTCTGCGGGCTCCTTCTTCACCAACCCGATCCTGACCGCCCCGGAGCACGCCGCGTTCCTGGAGCGGGCGAAGGAGCGGCTCGGCCAGGACACGGCGCCGCCGTCGTACCCGGCGGGCGAGGCCGGTCAGGGCCTCACGAAGCTCTCGGCGGCCTGGCTGATCGACAAGGCGGGGTTCACCAAGGGGTACGGCAGCGGCCCGGCGCGGATCTCCACCAAGCACACGCTGGCGCTGACCAACCGCGGCGGCGCGACCGCCGAGGATCTGCTGGCGCTGGCCCGCGAGGTACGCGACGGCGTCCACGCGGCGTTCGGCGTGACGCTGGTCAACGAGCCGGTCCTGGTGGGCGTCAGCCTGTAGACCCGACGACCCTCCCGGCAGAGCCCACCGCACCCTCGGGAGAGCCCGCCCCCTCGGGAGAGCCCGCCCCCTCGGGAGAGCCCGCACCCTCACGAGAGCCCCCGGCCCCCTCCGGTGTCGCCTCCCACTCGGCGATCCCCGCCAGCAGCCGCCGGCGTACGTCCTCCGGCGCGCGGGAGCCCCGTACGGACTGCCGGGCCAGCTCGGCCAGTTCGGCGTCGGTGAAGTCGTGCGAGGCGCGGGCGATCTCGTACTGGGCGGCGAGCCGGGAGCCGAAGAGCAGCGGGTCGTCGGCGCCGAGCGCCATCGGCACGCCCGCCTCGTACAGGGTGCGCAGCGGTACGTCCTCGGCCTTCTCGTACACGCCGAGCGCGACGTTGGAGGCCGGGCAGACCTCGCAGGTGATGCCCTTCTCGGCGAGGCGGCGCAGCAGCCGAGGGTCCTCGGCGGCGCGGACCCCGTGCCCGATACGGCCCGCGTACAGGTCGTCGACGCAGTCGCGGACGCTGGAGGGCCCCGCCAGCTCCCCGCCGTGCGGGGCCGCGAGCAGGCCGCCGTCGCGGGCGATGGCGAAGGCGCGGTCGAAGTCCCGTGCCAGACCGCGCCGTTCGTCGTTGGAGAGCCCGAAGCCGACCACGCCGCGGTCGGCGTACCGGACGGCGAGCCGGGCCAGCGTACGGGCGTCCAGCGGGTGCTTCATGCGGTTGGCGGCGACGACCACGGCCATGCCGATCCCGGTGTCCCGCGAGGCGGTGTGCACGGCGTCCAGCACGATCTCCATCGTGGGGATCAGCCCGCCGAGCCGCGGCGCGTACGAGGTCGGGTCGACCTGGATCTCCAGCCAGCCGGAGCCGTCCGCCGCGTCCTCCTCGGCGGCCTCGCGGACCAGCCGCTGGATGTCCTCCGGGGTGCGCAGGCAGGAGCGGGCGATGTCGTACAGCCGCTGGAAGCGGAACCAGCCGCGCTCGTCGGTGGCCCGGAGTTTGGGGGGTTCGCCCGAGGTCAGCGCCTCGGGGAGGTGCACGCCGTGCCGGTCGGCCAGTTCCAGGAGCGTGCCGGGGCGCATGGAGCCGGTGAAGTGCAGATGCAGATGTGCCTTGGGGAGCTGACGGACCTCGCGTGCCATTCCAAGATCCTGCTATACGACAGCCCCCGTCCGGTACCACTTTCTCCGAACGGGGGCTTGCCCGAATGCAAAAACGGATCGCCGCAGCGTCCGAAGGGGCTCAGTCCTTCGCCTCGCCCAGCAGCTTCTGGAGCCGCGAGACGCCCTCTTCCAGGTCCTCGTCGCCGAGCGCGTACGAAAGCCGCAGGTAGCCCGGGGTGCCGAAGGCCTCACCAGGCACGACCGCGACCTCCGCCTCGTCCAGGATCAGCGCGGCCAGCTCGACGGAGTCGGCCGGGCGCTTGCCGCGGATCTCCTTGCCGAGCAGCGCCTTCACCGACGGGTAGACGTAGAACGCGCCCTCGGGCGTCGGGCAGACGACGCCGTCGATCTCGTTGAGCATCCGCACGATGGTGCGGCGGCGGCGGTCGAAGGCGGTCCGCATCTCGGCGACCGCGTCCAGGTTCCCCGAGACGGCGGCCAGCGCGGCGACCTGCGCGACGTTGGAGACGTTCGAGGTGGCGTGCGACTGGAGGTTCGTCGCGGCCTTGACCACGTCCTTCGGGCCGATGATCCACCCGACCCGCCAGCCGGTCATGGCGTACGTCTTCGCCACGCCGTTGACCACGATGCACTTGTCGCGCAGCTCGGGCACGGCCGTCGGCAGCGAGGTGAACGTCGCGTCGCCGTACACCAGGTGCTCGTAGATCTCGTCGGTCAGCACCCACAGGCCGTGCTCGACGGCCCAGCGGCCGATCGCCTCGGTGTCGGCGGCGCTGTACACGGCGCCGGTGGGGTTGGACGGCGAGACGAACAGCACGACCTTGGTGCGCTCGGTGCGGGCCGCTTCGAGCTGCTCGACCGAGACCCGGTAACCGGTGGTCTCGTCCGCGACGACCTCGACCGGCACGCCGCCCGCGAGCCGGATCGACTCGGGGTAGGTGGTCCAGTACGGGGCGGGCACGATGACCTCGTCACCCGGGTCGAGGATCGCGGCGAACGCCTCGTAGATGGCCTGCTTGCCACCGTTGGTGACCAGCACCTGCGACGGCTCGACCTCGTAGCCGGAGTCGCGGAGCGTCTTGGCGGCGATGGCCGTCTTCAGCTCGGGCAGACCGCCGGCCGGGGTGTAGCGGTGGTACTTCGGGTTGCGGCACGCCTCCACCGCGGCTTCGACGATGTAGCCGGGCGTCGGGAAATCGGGCTCTCCCGCGCCGAATCCGATGACCGGGCGCCCGGCGGCCTTGAGGGCCTTGGCCTTGGCGTCGACGGCCAGCGTCGCGGACTCGGAGATCGACCCGACGCGGGCCGACACCCGACGGTCGGTGGGAGACTGTACGGGGGGAGTAGCTGCGCTCATGACTGCATGGTCCCAGACGCGGGGGAGGCCCGGCACCCAGGTTTGCGGACCTGTCCGGACTGTGAACACACCCGGTGCGCGCCGGGGGTCCGCGGCCCCGTCGGCACCCGACCGGCACCTGACCAGCGCCTCGCCGGAATCTCGCCGGCACCCCGCCGGAACCTCCTCGGCACCCCACCGGCACCCCGTCGACACCGCGTCAAAACGTCAACGGAACGCGGCCGGAACCTGATCGGACGCAAGGCGTTCGACGGAGGGCCGCGAAACACGTACACTCATCCGTCGATGGCCTTCCCACCGGCACCGCGGTTCCGCAATGCTGCGGTACGTTGGGGGAGTCGCAAAGGGTCGTAGCTCAATTGGTAGAGCACTGGTCTCCAAAACCAGCGGTTGTGGGTTCGAGTCCCTCCGACCCTGCTCCACACGTCACCCGACGGACGTGGGCAGGTAAAGCACTCGCCGTACCGCGCGACGGGCGCGACACGGCCACGACCCGGAGTCAGGTGAGGACGTAGTGACTGAGATCACGGACTCCATCGAGGCCCCTGAGCCTGACACGTCCGAGGACGACGAGAGTCGGAAGCCCCGCCGCGGCGGCAAGCGCGGCAAGAAGGGCCCCCTCGGTCGGCTGGCGCTCTTCTACCGCCAGATCGTCGCGGAACTCCGCAAGGTCGTCTGGCCGAGCCGCAACGACCTGATCACCTACACCACAGTGGTGATTGTCTTCGTTGTCGTCGTCATCGGTCTCGTCAGCGTGGTTGACTGGGGATTCTCGAAGCTCGTTTCGTACGTCTTCGGCTGATCCCGCGGTGGGCGCCGGTCCACGGGCGCCTGTCCGCATGTTCCACCCCTTGAAGTCAGGAAGAAGCAGTCACCGTGTCTGACCCGAACGTGTACGACGCCGACGAAACCGTTGAGGGCGACGACACCGCGCTCGACATCGTCGAGGCCGCCGACGGCGAGATCGACCAGGCCGAGGCTGCCGACCTGAACGCCGGCGAAGCCGCCGAGCAGGCCGCCGTCCACGAGGACGAGGACGAGGAAGCCGCCGAGGCCGCCACGGACGAGGCGGACGACGACGAGGCGGACGACGAGTCCGACGAGGACGTGGCGGCCGCCGCTGAGGACGAAGCGGCTGAGGACGAAGCGGACGAGGACGACGGCGAGGCCGCCGTGTCCGAGCCGGTCGTGGACGCGGTCGCCGCCTTCCGCGAGGAGCTTCGCACCCTGCCCGGCGAGTGGTACGTGATCCACACCTACGCCGGTTACGAGAACCGCGTGAAGTCCAACCTGGAGCAGCGCGCCGTCTCGCTCAACGTCGAGGACTACATCTACCAGGCCGAAGTGCCCCAGGAAGAAGTCGTCCAGATCAAGAACGGCGACCGCAAGACCATTCGGCAGAACAAGCTCCCCGGCTACGTGCTGGTGCGCATGGACCTGACGAACGAGTCGTGGGGCGTCGTCCGCAACACCCCCGGTGTCACCGGCTTCGTCGGCAACGCGTACGACCCGTACCCGCTGACCCTCGACGAGATCGTGAAGATGCTCGCCCCGGAGGTGGAGGCCGCGGCCGAGGCCGCCGCCATCGCCGAGGGCACCGCCCAGCCGCGCAAGGTCGAGGTCCAGGTGCTGGACTTCGAGGTCGGCGACTCGGTCACCGTCACCGACGGCCCCTTCGCGACGCTCCAGGCGACGATCAACGAGATCAACGCCGACTCGAAGAAGGTCAAGGGCCTGGTCGAGATCTTCGGCCGCGAGACCCCGGTCGAGCTGAGCTTCGACCAGATCCAGAAGAACTGAGACTTTTCCAGCGGCCCCCGTTCGACGGATTTCCGTCGGCCGGGGGCCGCTGTGTCCCCCGGCCACCGGCCGGTTTCAGGATGCGGGCCAATACCCGCTAAAGTGGTGCGGTATGCCTGTACGCAGGCACGAACACTCTCAACAGGACCCGGAGAGAGCAATGCCTCCCAAGAAGAAGAAGATCACGGGGCTGATCAAGCTCCAGATCAACGCCGGCGCGGCCAACCCGGCGCCGCCGGTCGGCCCCGCGCTGGGCCAGCACGGCGTGAACATCATGGAGTTCTGCAAGGCCTACAACGCGGCGACCGAGTCGCAGCGCGGCATGGTGATCCCGGTGGAGATCACGGTCTACGACGACCGTTCCTTCACCTTCATCACCAAGACGCCGCCGGCGGCCAAGCTGATCCTCAAGGCCGCGGGTGTCGAGAAGGGCTCCGGCGAGCCGCACGTCAAGAAGGTCGCCAAGCTCACCCGCGACCAGGTTCGGGACATCGCCACGACGAAGCTCCCCGACCTGAACGCGAACGACCTGGACGCCGCCGAGAAGATCATCGCCGGCACCGCCCGCTCCATGGGCATCACGGTCGAGGGCTGACGCCCGAGCGACAGAGGCGAGGGCTGACGCCCCGCCGGTTCATCTGTGGCAGGGCCTGCTCGGCCCGTACCACGACTCCCCTTCACCAACAGGAGCAGTAAGTGAGCAAGCGCAGCAAGTCCCTTCGCGCTGCCGACGGCAAGATCGACGCGGAGCGCCTGTACGCCCCGCTCGAGGCCGTCCGGATCGCCAAGGACACCGCGACCACCAAGTTCGACTCGACCGTCGAGGTCGCCTTCCGCCTGGGTGTCGACCCGCGCAAGGCCGACCAGATGGTCCGTGGCACCGTGAACCTTCCGCACGGCACCGGCAAGACCGCCCGGGTCCTGGTCTTCGCGACCGGTGACCGTGCTGCGGCCGCGGAAGCCGCGGGAGCCGACATCGTCGGCTCCGACGAACTGATCGACGAGGTGTCGAAGGGCCGTCTGGACTTCGACGCCGTCGTCGCCACCCCGGACCTCATGGGCAAGGTCGGCCGTCTGGGCCGCGTGCTCGGTCCCCGTGGCCTGATGCCGAACCCGAAGACCGGTACGGTCACCCCGGACGTGGCGAAGGCTGTCACGGACATCAAGGGCGGCAAGATCGAGTTCCGCGTCGACAAGCACTCGAACCTGCACTTCATCATCGGCAAGGTCTCCTTCGACGAGACCAAGCTGGTGGAGAACTACGCGGCGGCCCTGGACGAGATCCTGCGTCTCAAGCCGTCCGCCGCCAAGGGTCGTTACATCAAGAAGGCCGCCGTGAGCACCACCATGGGCCCCGGCATCCAGGTCGACCCCAACCGCACCCGCAACCTCCTCGTCGAGGAGGACCCGGCGTCCGTCTGATGACGACGCGGGGCCACGCGTAAGGCGTGCGGCACCATCCGAAGTCCGGCCTCCGTGCACACCGCACGGGGGCCGGATTTGGTGTTGTCAGGACCCGTCCCGTACGCTTCCCGAGAAGCCAAAGACCGCTGGTCGTTGCCGTGCCCCGAAAAGGGCGTGGCGGCCGAAGGATCCGCTAGCTGCGGATGGCCCGCGCAGGTGATCGTGGATGAACTCCGGAAGAGATTTCCGCCGAGCGGAAGTCGATTCCGTCGAGTCACGCCCCGTGCGCCTGCGCCGGGGCGTTCGTTTTTGCCAAGTCCCCTCCTTCAATTCCGTGCGGTCCGCAATCACCCGGAAGGAGGCCGAGACTCATGGCGAGGCCCGATAAGGCTGCCGCGGTTGCCGAGTTGACGGATCAGTTCCGCTCCTCGAACGCCGCTGTGCTGACCGAGTACCGCGGTCTCACCGTGGCGCAGCTCAAGACGCTGCGCCGTTCGCTCGGTGAGAACGTCACGTACGCCGTGGTGAAGAACACGCTGACCAAGATCGCGGCCAACGAGGCCGGGATCAGCACGCTCGACGACCTGTTCGCGGGTCCGTCGGCCGTCGCCTTCGTCGCCGGTGACCCGGTCGAGGCGGCGAAGGGTCTGCGCGACTTCGCCAAGGACAACCCCGCTCTCGTCATCAAGGGCGGTGTCCTTGACGGCAAGGCGCTGTCCGCCGACGAGATCAAGAAGCTCGCGGACCTCGAGTCCCGCGAGGTTCTGCTCGCCAAGCTGGCGGGCGCCATGAAGGCCAAGCAGTCGCAGACTGCCGCGCTCTTCCAGGCGCTGCCCTCGAAGTTCGTCCGCACCGCGGAGGCGCTTCGTGCCAAGCAGGCCGAGCAGGCAGAGCAGGGCGGTGCCGGTACGCCGGCTCCCGCCGAGGCTGCGGAGTAACCACTCCCGCAGTCCAGCGGGCTCCGAGTACGCCCGCCGACATCGACAACCGGCACCAGCCGAATTAGTGGAAGGACCGCCATCATGGCGAAGCTCAGCCAGGCCGAGCTGCTCGAGCAGTTCGAGACCCTCACCCTCATCGAGCTCTCCGAGTTCGTGAAGGCCTTCGAGGAGAAGTTCGACGTCACCGCCGCCGCCCCCGTCGCCGCCGCCGGTGTCGCCGGTCCGGCCGCCGTCGCGGACGCCGCCCCGGAGCAGGACGAGTTCGACGTCGTCCTCACCGCCGCCGGTGACAAGAAGATCCAGGTCATCAAGGTCGTGCGTGAGCTGACCTCGCTCGGCCTGAAGGAGGCCAAGGACCTCGTGGACGGCGCCCCGAAGCCCGTCCTGGAGAAGGTCGACAAGGCTGCCGCCGACAAGGCCGCCGAGTCCCTCAAGGCCGCCGGCGCCTCGGTCGAGGTCAAGTAACACCGAGCGGCACCCAGCAGTCCCCGTACGGCCCGCACAGGGCCGGACAGCCGTAGGGCGGTCACCCATCCGGGTGGCCGCCCTACGGCGTTCCCGCGTCCTTGTGGCGGGGCGGTGCCACCGTCCGGATAAGGTGATCGTTCCCGCACGGGACCTGCTCCGGGAGCCATCCGGCAGGGGGGCCGGGCGCGGGGCTGTGAGCATCTCTGCCAGGCCAGGGCCTTGACGAACCGCACGCGGCGCGCAATTCTCAGGACGCGTCGACACTTCGATCCGGGTTGGATGCATGGATCGGGGGAGATGCGGGAATGCATGGCGCAGGCGCGGATCCGGTTCCGAGGCGGGATCCGCAGGACGGACGAGGGGGCGATGATTCGGTACTCCGAATCTCTGCTCTGGACATCAGTGTGCCGAGTGGCTACACTGACCCTTTGCGCTGCCTGTTAGCTGCTGCCTGGCCCGTCACCAGGAGCATGCCCACGTCTGAGCACTGCTGAAGAAGTCCGCCATCAGGGCTTTCTTCTTACGCTCAGGGGCGGACCGGTATGCGCGTAGTGAGTCCGAGCCCTCGGAAGGACCCCCTCTTGGCCGCCTCGCGCAACGCCTCGACCACCAATTCGAACAACGGCGCAAGCACCGCCCCGCTGCGCATCTCTTTCGCGAAGATCCGTGAACCGCTCGAAGTTCCGAACCTCCTCGCGCTCCAGACCGAGAGCTTTGACTGGCTGCTCGGCAACGCCGCGTGGAAGGCCCGTGTCGAGGCGGCCCTGGACAGTGGGCAGGACGTCCCCAGGAAGTCGGGTCTGGAGGAGATCTTCGAGGAGATCTCGCCGATCGAGGACTTCTCCGGGTCGATGTCGCTCACTTTCCGTGACCACCGATTCGAGCCTCCGAAGAACTCGCTGGACGAGTGCAAGGAGCGCGACTTCACGTACGGCGCCCCGCTCTTCGTCACCGCCGAGTTCACCAACAACGAGACCGGCGAGATCAAGTCCCAGACGGTCTTCATGGGTGACTTCCCGCTGATGACCAACAAGGGCACCTTCTGCATCAACGGCACCGAGCGTGTCGTCGTCTCGCAGCTCGTGCGCTCGCCGGGTGTCTACTTCGACAGCCAGATCGACAAGACGTCCGACAAGGACATCTTCTCCGCCAAGATCATCCCGTCCCGGGGTGCCTGGCTGGAGATGGAGATCGACAAGCGCGACATGGTCGGTGTCCGCATCGACCGCAAGCGCAAGCAGTCGGTCACCGTTCTGCTCAAGGCGCTCGGCTGGAGCACCGAGCAGATCCTGGACGAGTTCGGCGACTACGAGTCGATGCGCGCCACCCTGGAGAAGGACCACACCCAGGGCCAGGACGACGCGCTGCTCGACATCTACCGCAAGCTGCGTCCGGGCGAGCCGCCGACCAAGGAGGCCGCGCAGACCCTGCTGGAGAACCTCTACTTCAACCCCAAGCGCTACGACCTCGCGAAGGTCGGCCGCTACAAGGTGAACAAGAAGCTCGGCAGCGACGCGCCCCTGGACGCCGGTGTGCTCACCACCGACGACATCATCGCCACCATCAAGTACCTGGTGAAGCTGCACGCCGGTGAGACCGAGACCACCGGGGAGAACGGCTCCTCGATGGTCGTCGAGGTCGACGACATCGACCACTTCGGCAACCGCCGCCTGCGCAACGTGGGCGAGCTGATCCAGAACCAGGTCCGTACCGGCCTGGCCCGTATGGAGCGCGTGGTCCGCGAGCGGATGACGACCCAGGACGTCGAGGCGATCACGCCGCAGACCCTGATCAACATCCGGCCGGTCGTCGCCTCCATCAAGGAGTTCTTCGGCACCAGCCAGCTCTCCCAGTTCATGGACCAGACGAACCCGCTGTCCGGCCTGACCCACAAGCGCCGCCTGTCGGCGCTGGGCCCCGGCGGTCTGTCCCGTGAGCGGGCCGGCTTCGAGGTCCGCGACGTGCACCCGTCGCACTACGGCCGCATGTGCCCGATCGAGACCCCCGAAGGCCCGAACATCGGCCTGATCGGCTCGCTCGCCTCCTACGGCCGGGTCAACGCGTTCGGCTTCGTCGAGACCCCGTACCGCAAGGTCGTCGAGGGCGTCGTCACCGACGACGTCGACTACCTGACCGCGGACGAGGAAGACCGCTTCGTCATCGCGCAGGCTAACGCGCCGCTCACCGAGGACCTGCGGTTCGCCGAGTCCCGCGTGCTGGTCCGCCGCCGCGGCGGCGAGATCGACTACATCCCCGGCGACGACGTCGACTACATGGACGTCTCGCCGCGCCAGATGGTGTCGGTCGCGACCGCGATGATCCCGTTCCTGGAGCACGACGACGCCAACCGCGCGCTCATGGGATCGAACATGATGCGCCAGGCCGTGCCGCTGATCAAGGCGGAGGCGCCGCTGGTCGGCACCGGCATGGAGTACCGCTGCGCGGTCGACGCCGGTGACGTCATCAAGGCGGACAAGGACGGTGTGGTCCAGGAGGTCTCCGCCGACTACGTCACCATCACCAACGACGACGGCACGTACACCACGTACCGCGTCGCGAAGTTCTCCCGCTCCAACCAGGGCACGTCCTTCAACCAGAAGGTCGTCGTCAACGAGGGCGACCGGGTCGTCGTCGGCCAGGTGCTCGCCGACGGTCCCTCGACCGACGAGGGCGAGATGGCCCTCGGCAAGAACCTCCTGGTGGCGTTCATGCCCTGGGAGGGCCACAACTACGAAGACGCGATCATCCTCAGCCAGCGGCTGGTCCAGGACGACGTCCTCTCCTCGATCCACATCGAGGAGCACGAGGTCGACGCCCGTGACACCAAGCTCGGCCCGGAGGAGATCACCCGGGACATCCCCAACGTCTCCGAGGAGGTCCTCGCGGACCTCGACGAGCGCGGGATCATCCGGATCGGCGCCGACGTCGTCGCCGGCGACATCCTGGTCGGCAAGGTCACGCCCAAGGGCGAGACCGAGCTGACCCCGGAGGAGCGCCTGCTGCGCGCGATCTTCGGCGAGAAGGCCCGTGAGGTCCGTGACACCTCGCTGAAGGTGCCGCACGGCGAGACCGGCAAGGTCATCGGCGTCCGGGTCTTCGACCGCGAGGAGGGCGACGAACTGCCGCCCGGTGTCAACCAGCTCGTGCGCGTGTACGTGGCGCAGAAGCGGAAGATCACCGACGGCGACAAGCTCGCCGGCCGTCACGGCAACAAGGGCGTCATCTCGAAGATCCTGCCGGTCGAGGACATGCCGTTCACCGAGGACGGCACCCCGGTCGACATCATCCTCAACCCGCTCGGCGTCCCGTCCCGCATGAACCCGGGACAGGTGCTGGAGATCCACCTCGGCTGGCTCGCCAAGCAGGGCTGGGACGTCTCCGGTATCGGCGAGGAGTGGGCGCGTCGCCTCCAGGCGATCGACGCGGACGTCGTCGCCGCCGGCACCAACGTCGCGACCCCGGTCTTCGACGGCGCCCGCGAGGACGAGATCCGCGGTCTGTTCGAGTCCACCATCCCGAACCGCGACGGCGACCGCATGGTCCTGCCGTCCGGCAAGGCGCGGATGTTCGACGGCCGCTCCGGCGAGCCGTTCCCTGAGCCGATCTCGATCGGCTACATGTACATCCTCAAGCTGCACCACCTGGTGGACGACAAGCTGCACGCCCGCTCCACCGGTCCGTACTCGATGATCACCCAGCAGCCGCTGGGTGGTAAGGCGCAGTTCGGTGGCCAGCGATTCGGTGAGATGGAGGTGTGGGCGCTGGAGGCGTACGGCGCCGCTTACGCCCTCCAGGAGCTGCTGACCATCAAGTCCGACGACGTGCTCGGCCGCGTGAAGGTCTACGAGGCCATCGTCAAGGGCGAGAACATCCCCGAGCCGGGCATCCCCGAGTCCTTCAAGGTGCTCATCAAGGAAATGCAGTCGCTCTGCCTCAACGTGGAGGTGCTGTCCTCGGACGGCATGTCCATCGAGATGCGTGACACCGACGAGGACGTCTTCCGCGCCGCGGAAGAACTCGGTATCGACCTGTCCCGGCGGGAGCCGAGCAGCGTCGAAGAGGTCTGACGGGCCGGTCGCCCGGTCCCTCCAGGACCGGGCGGCCTCTCCCAGGACCGTTCAGACCATGTTTGACAATCGACCCCGACCGCGTTTTTTGGTCGGGTGGAACCCGAAGGCGGGATTGACGACAAGTGCTCGACGTCAACTTCTTCGACGAGCTGCGGATCGGCCTTGCCACCGCGGACGACATTCGTACCTGGTCGCACGGCGAAGTGAAGAAGCCGGAGACCATCAACTACCGCACGCTCAAGCCGGAAAAGGACGGGCTCTTCTGCGAGAAGATCTTCGGCCCGACCCGGGACTGGGAGTGCTACTGCGGGAAGTACAAGCGGGTCCGCTTCAAGGGCATCATCTGTGAGCGCTGCGGCGTCGAGGTCACTCGCGCCAAGGTGCGTCGTGAGCGGATGGGCCACATCGAGCTGGCCGCGCCCGTCACGCACATCTGGTACTTCAAGGGCGTTCCGTCACGCCTCGGCTACCTGCTCGACCTCGCCCCGAAGGACCTGGAGAAGGTCATCTACTTCGCGGCGTACATGATCACGTGGGTGGACGACGAGCGCCGCACGCGCGACCTGCCGTCGCTGGAGGCCCAGGTCTCCGTCGAGCGCCAGCAGGTCGAGCAGCGCCGTGACTCCGACGTCGAGGGCCGGCAGAAGAAGCTGGAAGCCGACCTGGCCGAGCTGGAGAACGAAGGCGCCAAGGCCGACGTCCGCCGCAAGGTCCGCGAAGGCGCCGAGCGCGAGATGAAGCAGCTCCGCGACCGTGCGCAGCGCGAGATCGACCGGCTCGACGAGGTGTGGGCCCGCTTCAAGAACCTCAAGGTCCAGGACCTGGAGGGCGACGAGCTGCTCTACCGCGAGCTGCGCGACCGCTTCGGTACGTACTTCCAGGGTTCGATGGGTGCCGCGGCGCTGCAAAAGCGCCTGGAGTCCTTCGACCTGGAGGAGGAGGCCGAGCGCCTCCGCGAGATCATCCGTACCGGCAAGGGCCAGAAGAAGACCCGGGCGCTCAAGCGCCTCAAGGTCGTCTCCGCCTTCCTCCAGACCACCAACAAGCCCAACGGCATGGTGCTGGACTGCGTCCCGGTGATCCCGCCGGACCTGCGTCCGATGGTGCAGCTCGACGGTGGCCGCTTCGCGACCTCCGACCTCAACGACCTGTACCGCCGTGTCATCAACCGCAACAACCGCCTGAAGCGGCTTCTCGACCTCGGTGCCCCCGAGATCATCGTGAACAACGAGAAGCGCATGCTCCAGGAGGCCGTCGACGCGCTCTTCGACAACGGCCGTCGCGGCCGCCCGGTCACGGGCCCCGGCAACCGTCCGCTGAAGTCGCTGTCCGACATGCTCAAGGGCAAGCAGGGCCGCTTCCGGCAGAACCTGCTCGGCAAGCGCGTCGACTACTCCGCCCGTTCGGTGATCGTCGTCGGCCCGCAGCTCAAGCTGCACCAGTGCGGCCTGCCCAAGGCCATGGCGCTGGAGCTCTTCAAGCCGTTCGTGATGAAGCGCCTGGTGGACCTGAACCACGCGCAGAACATCAAGTCGGCCAAGCGCATGGTCGAGCGCGGCCGTACGGTCGTGTACGACGTGCTCGAAGAGGTCATCGCCGAGCACCCGGTGCTGCTCAACCGCGCACCGACCCTGCACCGCCTGGGCATCCAGGCCTTCGAGCCGCAGCTCGTTGAGGGCAAGGCCATCCAGATCCACCCGCTGGTCTGCACCGCGTTCAACGCGGACTTCGACGGCGACCAGATGGCCGTGCACCTCCCGCTGTCCGCGGAGGCGCAGGCCGAGGCCCGCATCCTGATGCTGTCCTCGAACAACATCCTCAAGCCGGCCGACGGCCGTCCGGTCACCATGCCGACCCAGGACATGGTGCTCGGTCTGTTCTTCCTGACCACGGACTCCGAGGAGCGCGAGGTCATCGGGGAGAACCGGGCGTTCGGTTCGACCGCCGAGGCGATCATGGCGTTCGACGGCCGTGAGCTGTCGATGCAGGCGCCGGTCGACATCCGCTTCCCGGTGGGCACCGTCCCGCCGCGCGGCTGGGTGCCGCCGGAGCCCACCGAGGGCGAGGAGCCGTACCAGCTCGGCGACACGTTCCGGCTGCGGACGACCCTGGGCCGCGCGCTCTTCAACGAGCTGCTGCCCGAGGACTACCCGTTCGTGGACTACGCGGTCGGCAAGAAGCAGCTCTCCGAGATCGTCAACGACCTCGCCGAGCGCTACCCCAAGGTCATCGTGGCGGCGACGCTCGACAACCTGAAGGCGGCGGGCTTCCACTGGGCGACCCGTTCCGGTGTCACCGTGTCCGTCACGGACATCGTGGTGCCCGAGGCCAAGAAGGCGATCATCGCCTCCTACGAGGCCCAGGACGAGAAGGTCCAGAAGCAGTACGAGCGCGGTCTGATCACCAAGGACGAGCGCACTCAGGAGCTCATCGCGATCTGGACCAAGGCGACCAACGAGGTCGCCGTGGCGATGAACGCGAACTTCCCGAAGACCAACCCCATCTTCATGATGGTGGACTCCGGGGCCCGCGGAAACATGATGCAGATGCGTCAGATCGCGGGTATGCGTGGCCTGGTGTCGAACGCCAAGAACGAGACGATCGCCCGTCCGATCAAGGCGTCCTTCCGTGAGGGCCTGTCCGTGCTGGAGTACTTCATCTCCACCCACGGTGCCCGTAAGGGTCTGGCCGACACCGCGCTGCGTACCGCCGACTCGGGTTACCTGACCCGTCGTCTGGTGGACGTCTCGCAGGACGTGATCATCCGCGAGGAGGACTGCGGCACCGAGCGCGGTCTGAAGCTGCGGATCGCCGAGCGCGGCGCGGACGGTTCGCTGCGCAAGACGGACGACGTCGAGACCAGCGTGTACGCCCGCATGCTCGCCGAGGACGTCGTGGTGGACGGCAAGGTCATCGCGCCCGCCAACGTCGACCTCGGTGACGTGCTGATCGACCAGCTCGTGCGGCACGGTGTCGAGGAGGTCAAGACCCGCTCGATCCTCACCTGCGAGTCGACCGTCGGCACCTGCGCGTACTGCTACGGCCGTTCGCTGGCCACCGGCAAGCTCGTCGACATCGGCGAGGCCGTCGGTATCATCGCGGCCCAGTCGATCGGTGAGCCCGGCACCCAGCTCACGATGCGTACCTTCCACACCGGTGGTGTGGCCGGTGACGACATCACGCAGGGTCTGCCGCGTGTCGTCGAGCTGTTCGAGGCCCGTGTCCCGAAGGGTGTCGCCCCGATCTCCGAGGCGTCCGGCCGGGTGCGGATCGAGGAGACCGAGAAGACGAAGAAGCTCGTCGTCACCCCGGACGACGGTGCCGAGGAGATCGCCTACCCGATCTCCAAGCGCGCCAAGCTCCTGGTGGGCGAGGGCGACCACGTCGAGGTCGGCCAGAAGCTGACCTTCGGTGCCACCAACCCGCACGACGTGCTGCGCATTCTGGGCCAGCGCCAGGTGCAGATCCACCTGGTGCAGGAAGTCCAGAAGGTCTACAACTCGCAGGGCGTGTCGATCCACGACAAGCACATCGAGATCATCATCCGGCAGATGCTGCGCCGGGTGACGATCATCGAGTCCGGCGACGCGGAGCTGCTGCCCGGCGAGCTGGTCGAGCGCGGCCGGTTCGAGACCGAGAACCGGCGTGTGGTCTCCGAGGGCGGTCACCCGGCCTCGGGTCGTCCGCAGCTCATGGGTATCACCAAGGCCTCGCTGGCCACGGAGTCCTGGCTGTCGGCCGCCTCCTTCCAGGAGACGACCCGGGTGCTGACCGACGCGGCGATCCACGCGAAGTCGGACTCGCTGCTGGGCCTGAAGGAGAACGTCATCATCGGCAAGCTGATCCCGGCCGGTACGGGCCTCGCCCGCTACCGCAACATCCGGGTGGAGCCGACCGAGGAGGCCAAGGCCGCGATGTACTCGGCCGTCGGCTACGACGACATCGACTACAGCCCGTTCGGCACCGGCTCCGGCCAGGCCGTTCCGCTGGAGGACTACGACTACGGCCCGTACAACGGCTGAGTTTCGTCCCGTTGCTGTCACACAGGGCGGCCATCCCTCTCGGGGATGGCCGCTCTGCGGCATTATGGATACATGCTTGCCGGGGATGCGGACAGAGAGCGCGCGGTGAACGTGCTGAACGAGGCGTTCACCGAGGGGCGGTTGAAGCAGGAAGAGTACGAGGACCGGTTGGGGCGTGCCTACGCGGCGCGTACGTACGGGGACTTGGACCGGTTGACAGCGGACATTCCGCGGCCGTCCTCGCCGTATCCGGTGCCTCCGACGTTCGGGGCGCCGCAGCCGTTCCGGTACGCGCCGCCGGTGGCGCCCGTGCCGAAGACGAACGGGGCGGCGATCGGGGCACTGGTGTGCTCATTGGTCGGTTCGCCGATCTTCGGGATGGCGTCGATCGGCGCGGTCGTGCTCGGGCACACCGCGAAGCGGCAGATCCGCGAGCGCGGTGAGCAGGGTGACGGGATGGCGACCGCCGGGTTGGTGATCGGTTATCTCGGGCTGGCTTTCTGGGCGCTGATCTGGGTGGTGGCAATCTTCGAGTAGTCACCGGCCTGCGCGTTTGCATTTGTTTTGACCGCAGCCGATGCGGTAGGTACGCTCTGACCTTGTGCCTGGGGTGTGCCCGGGTCCTCGCGCGTGCCATGCGACCGCGAGAGGGCACCGAGGCCGCGTCACCCGACATACGCACTTCTCCGTTGGTTCGGATTCGTGTGGGGTCCGCGACACACCCGACCGCGTGGGTCGGTCCCCAGGTTAGATTTATCGAGATCGGCACACAGAAACCGGAGAAACGGTGCCTACGATCCAGCAGTTGGTCCGAAAGGGCCGGCAGGACAAGGTCGAGAAGAACAAGACGCCCGCGCTGAAGGGTTCCCCGCAGCGTCGTGGCGTTTGCACGCGTGTGTACACGACCACCCCGAAGAAGCCGAACTCGGCGCTGCGCAAGGTCGCGCGCGTACGGCTGACCAGCGGTATCGAGGTCACGGCTTACATCCCGGGTGAGGGCCACAACCTCCAGGAGCACTCGATCGTGCTCGTGCGCGGCGGTCGTGTGAAGGACCTTCCGGGTGTTCGTTACAAGATCATCCGCGGTTCCCTCGACACGCAGGGCGTCAAGAACCGTAAGCAGGCTCGTAGCCGCTACGGCGCCAAGAAGGAGAAGTAAGCATGCCTCGTAAGGGCCCCGCCCCGAAGCGCCCGGTCATCATCGACCCGGTTTACGGCTCCCCGCTGGTGACGTCGCTCGTCAACAAGATCCTCCTGCACGGCAAGCGCTCCACCGCTGAGCGCATCGTGTACGGCGCCCTTGAGGGCCTTCGTGAGAAGTCGGGCAACGACCCGGTCATCACGCTGAAGCGCGCGCTGGAGAACATCAAGCCGACCCTTGAGGTCAAGTCCCGCCGCGTCGGCGGTGCGACCTACCAGGTGCCGGTCGAGGTCCGTCCGGGCCGTCAGAACACGCTGGCGCTCCGCTGGCTCGTCGGTTACTCCCGCGCCCGTCGCGAGAAGACGATGACCGAGCGTCTGATGAACGAGATCCTCGACGCCAGCAATGGCCTGGGTGCTTCCGTGAAGCGCCGCGAGGACACGCACAAGATGGCCGAGTCCAACAAGGCCTTCGCGCACTACCGCTGGTAGTCACCACCCACATCGAAACCGAGAGAAGACTGAGCCACATGGCCACCACTTCGCTTGACCTGGCCAGGGTCCGCAACATCGGGATCATGGCCCACATCGACGCGGGCAAGACGACGACCACCGAGCGGATCCTGTTCTACACCGGTGTTTCCTACAAGATCGGTGAAGTCCACGACGGCGCAGCCACCATGGACTGGATGGAGCAGGAGCAGGAGCGCGGCATCACGATCACGTCGGCCGCGACGACCTGTCACTGGCCGCTCGATGATGTCGACCACACCATCAACATCATCGACACCCCCGGTCACGTCGACTTCACCGTCGAGGTGGAGCGTTCGCTCCGCGTCCTCGACGGCGCCGTCACGGTGTTCGACGGTGTCGCCGGTGTGGAGCCGCAGTCCGAGACGGTGTGGCGTCAGGCCGACCGTTACGGCGTGCCCCGCATCTGCTTCGTCAACAAGCTCGACCGCACCGGCGCGGAGTTCCACCGCTGCGTCGACATGATCGTGGACCGCCTCGGCGCGGTGCCGCTGGTCATGCAGCTCCCGATCGGCGCGGAAGCCGACTTCAAGGGCGTGGTCGACCTCGTCCAGATGAAGGCGCTGGTCTGGTCCGCGGAAGCGACCAAGGGCGAGATGTACGACACCGTCGACATCCCGGACACCCACGTCGAAGCGGCCGACGAGTGGCGCGGCAAGTTGCTCGAGGCCGTCGCCGAGCACGACGACGCCATGATGGAGCTGTACCTGGAGGGCCAGGAGCCCGACCAGGACCAGTTGATCGCGGCCATCCGCCGGATCACCCTGGCCTCCAAGGGGACCAAGGACTCCGTCACCGTCACCCCCGTGTTCTGCGGCACCGCGTTCAAGAACAAGGGCGTTCAGCCCCTGCTCGACGCGGTCGTGCGCTACCTCCCGTCGCCGCTGGACGTCGAGGCCATCGAGGGCCACGCCGTCGGCAACGCCGACGAGATCATCAAGCGCCGGCCGTCGGACGAGGAGCCGTTCTCCGGCCTCGCGTTCAAGATCATGAGCGACCCGCACCTGGGCAAGCTCACCTTCGTCCGGGTCTACTCGGGCCGCCTGAACGCGGGTTCGGCTGTGCTGAACTCCGTCAAGGGCAAGAAGGAGCGCATCGGCAAGATCTACCGCATGCACGCGAACAAGCGTGAGGAGATCGAGTCGGTGGGCGCGGGCGACATCATCGCCGTCATGGGCCTGAAGCAGACCACCACCGGTGAGACGCTGTGCGACGACAAGAGCCCGGTGATCCTGGAGTCCATGGACTTCCCGGCGCCGGTGATCCAGGTCGCGATCGAGCCCAAGTCCAAGGGTGACCAGGAGAAGCTGGGTGTCGCCATCCAGCGGCTCTCGGAGGAGGACCCCTCCTTCCAGGTCCACTCGGACGAGGAGACCGGCCAGACCATCATCGGCGGTATGGGCGAACTGCACCTCGAGGTGCTGGTCGACCGTATGCGGCGCGAGTTCAAGGTCGAGGCCAACGTCGGCAAGCCGCAGGTCGCGTACCGCGAGACCATCCGCAAGACGGTCGAGCGCATTGACTACACCCACAAGAAGCAGACCGGTGGTACCGGTCAGTTCGCGAAGGTGCAGATCATGCTGGAGCCGCTGGAAGGCGGCGACGCGACCTACGAGTTCGTCAACAAGGTCACCGGTGGCCGCATCCCCCGCGAGTACATCCCGTCGGTGGACGCCGGTGCGCAGGAGGCCATGAAGTTCGGCATCCTGGCCGGCTACGAGATGGTGGGCGTCCGCGTCACCCTGATCGACGGCGGCTACCACGAGGTCGACTCCTCCGAACTGGCATTCAAGATCGCCGGTTCGCAGGCGTTCAAGGAGGGTGCCCGCAAGGCGAGCCCCGTGCTCCTCGAACCGATGATGGCCGTCGAGGTCACCACGCCCGAGGACTACATGGGCGATGTCATCGGCGACCTCAACTCCCGCCGTGGCCAGATCCAGGCCATGGAGGAGCGCAGCGGCGCCCGTGTCGTCAAGGGCCTGGTTCCGCTGTCGGAGATGTTCGGCTACGTCGGTGACCTGCGGTCCAAGACCTCGGGCCGGGCCAGCTACTCCATGCAGTTCGACTCCTACGCCGAGGTTCCGCGGAACGTCGCCGAGGAGATCATCGCGAAGGCCAAGGGCGAGTAACGCCTGAAATCCTCAGCGCGTTTCACCCTTTAGGCTTGACAGCAGGCTTCGGGGCAATCCGCCGCAAACCGGAAGGTGTGTACCGGACGGTGCGCGGCGGGTGCCCCGGCAGTCCGCATTCCAGCAAAGATCACCTGGCGCCGATGAAGCAAGGCGTACAGATCCACTCCCCAGGAGGACCCCAGTGGCGAAGGCGAAGTTCGAGCGGACTAAGCCGCACGTCAACATCGGCACCATCGGTCACATCGACCACGGTAAGACGACCCTTACCGCGGCGATCACCAAGGTGCTGCACGACGCGTACCCGAACCTGAACGAGGCCTCGGCCTTCGACCAGATCGACAAGGCTCCTGAGGAGCGCCAGCGCGGTATCACCATCTCGATCGCGCACGTCGAGTACCAGACCGAGTCGCGTCACTACGCGCACGTCGACTGCCCCGGTCACGCGGACTACATCAAGAACATGATCACCGGTGCGGCGCAGATGGACGGCGCCATCCTGGTGGTCGCCGCGACCGACGGCCCGATGCCGCAGACCAAGGAGCACGTGCTCCTGGCCCGCCAGGTCGGCGTGCCGTACATCGTCGTCGCCCTGAACAAGGCCGACATGGTGGACGACGAGGAGATCCTGGAGCTCGTCGAGCTCGAGGTCCGTGAGCTGCTCTCCGAGTACGAGTTCCCGGGCGACGACCTGCCGGTCGTGCGCGTCTCCGCACTCAAGGCGCTTGAGGGCGACAAGGAGTGGGGCGAGAAGCTCCTCGGCCTCATGGAGGCCGTGGACACCGCGATCCCGACCCCCGAGCGTGACGTCGACAAGCCGTTCCTGATGCCGATCGAGGACGTCTTCACGATCACCGGTCGTGGCACCGTCGTCACCGGCCGCATCGAGCGTGGTGTGCTGAAGGTCAACGAGACCGTTGACATCATCGGCATCAAGCAGGACAAGACCACCACCACGGTCACCGGCATCGAGATGTTCCGCAAGCTGCTCGACGAGGGCCAGGCCGGTGAGAACGTCGGTCTGCTCCTCCGTGGCATCAAGCGCGAGGATGTCGAGCGCGGCCAGGTCATCATCAAGCCCGGTTCGGTCACCCCGCACACCGAGTTCGAGGCCCAGGCCTACATCCTGTCGAAGGACGAGGGTGGCCGTCACACCCCCTTCTTCAACAACTACCGTCCGCAGTTCTACTTCCGCACCACGGACGTGACCGGCGTCGTGACCCTCCCCGAGGGCACCGAGATGGTCATGCCGGGCGACAACACGGCCATGAGCGTCCAGCTCATCCAGCCGATCGCCATGGAAGAGGGCCTGAAGTTCGCCATCCGTGAGGGTGGGCGCACGGTGGGTGCCGGTCAGGTCACGAAGATCAACAAGTAGTGGCTTGCGGCTCGCTCTGAGCCGACGAGGGTGCCCCGGATCGCTTCCCGCGATCCGGGGCACCTTTGCGTTGCGCCCCGTCAGGCGCGGCCCTAGAGGGCGAGGGACTGGTGGAAGACGCGGGGGGTGGCGGGGAGGGTGTAGCGGAGTGACAGGGGGCCGGAGGGGGTGAGGGCGGCGGAGGGGAGGCCGCCGGGGGCGGGGAGGGCCGGGAGGGGGGCGTAGGCGACGGCGCCGCCCGGCTTGGACTGGGCCCAGTGGTGGACGGTGGTGTGGCCGGAGGCGAAGACGTGGATACGGCCACGGCGGTCGGTGACGACGGCCAGCCCGTCCTGGACCTCGGCGCCGCCGAGATCGCGCCAGGGGCTCCAGACGCCGGCGGTCAGCACCCGGGTGCTGACCCCCTTGGCCGCGTTGCGCGCGAAGAGGTGCACGGTGCCGTCAGGGGCCGCGACGGCGACCGGCGCACCGGTCCTGCGCGTACGGTCCGGGTGCGTCTCGGGACTGCCGAGCGAGGACCAGCCCCCGTCGCGCCACATCACGATGTCGCGGGTGTTCGGCCCGCCGTGCCCCTCCAGGACGGCGAAGCGCAGCGCGAACAGCAGGGTGCCGCCGTCGCGGGTCCGTACACAGGACAGCGCCGGGGCCAGCGTCCCGCCGCCGAGATCCTGGGGCGGCCCCCAGACCCCGCTGCCCGGCCGGGTCTCCTCGCGCCGCACCGCCCGCGTACCGAGCACTTCGTACGCGGCCCCGCCGACCACGATCCGGCGCGCCCCCGGATAGCGGCGGTGCGTCGAGCGGATCCACCCCTTGGGGTTGGCCAGCGGCTCGTTCTCGCCCTGGCCGTAGTCACCGCAGCCGCCCGGATTCCCGCAGCGCCACGCCTGGTTGCCGCCGTACTGGAAGAGGAAGCGCGCCTTGAGCGCCACGGTCGCGGGCGGCAGGTTGTACGGCCAGTGGTGGTTGTAGTAGCCGCGGTACGCGGTGGTGCTGAAGGCGGGCACCGCCCGGCCGGGGCCGTTCGCCGACTCCGACACCCACTGCGCCATCGCCTTCCAGGTGAACAGCGCCGTCGCGGTGTGGTCCCGGTGGTCGGAGAAGCCGGGCTGCTCACTGGCGGCCGGATGCCGCTTGTCGTGCACCTGGATGTCGGGGTCCGGGTCGAGCGTCCTGATCTCCGTCGGGCGGAAACGTTCCATCAGCCCGGCCAGGACGTCCACCAGCTTCTGGTGGGTGTACGTGCCGCGGCCGTTGGCGGGCGCGGGCGCGTTCTGCGCCACCACGTACGACAGTACGGTGCCCGGCACCTCCCACATCATCGGCAGGCTCGCGCTGGAACTCAGCTCGTGCATCGACACCTGGAGGAACACCAGGCGCGCGTGCATCGCGCCGTGCCGCAGCTCGTCCACCTCCGCGTGCAGACCGCCGCCGACGTCGATCACGTCGGTGGTCCACCGGGTGAAGTGCGGCAGCCCCAGCATCGTCGCGTACGCCTGCCGCAGGCCCTGGTGGCGGGAGGAGGAGTACGCGGCCTGGTCCCTGCGGTGGCGCCTGCGCGGGCCGAACGGTTCGTGGTTGACGCCTGTCGACTCGCCCGCCGTCACGTACACCGACACCACGGGCGTGCCCGCCTGGAGCGAGTGCAGCGTGTCCGGGTTCATGAAGAACAGGTCGTCGTCCGGGTGCGCCATCACCTGGAGCACCAGCGGGTCGCCCTGCGGGCGGTACGGCTGCGTCGCCAGCGGGTCCGCCGGGGCCGGGAGCCGGCGCGGGGCGGTGTCCTGGGCCTGGGAGGTGCAGCCGCTCAGGGCCGCTGCCGCGGCCGTCGCTCCCGCCGTCGCCACCGCTGCCGTCAGCAGGGAGCGGCGGGAGGGGTGGTCTGGGCTGTGGTGGTCCTTCACGCCCGCTAAGAGCCGCTTCGCGGCGATCAGGTTGCCTCCCTCCTCCGCCGACACCTCGCGCAGGACGGCGCCCCGTCAGGGGCGCGGGCAACCCCCACCGGCCGGTGGTCCGGCCACCACCGAATTGCCCCGCTGGGGCGGGTGGTGAGGTGCGGGAGCGTGGTGGCTGGTGGCGCAGTTCCCCGCGCCCCTTAAATGATCGGCTCGCCGTCCGGGCGAAAGGGGGTGGGCCCCGTCAGGGGCGCGGGGAACTGCGCGGGCAACCCCCACCGGCCGGTGGTCCGGGGACAACCGGTCTGCCCCGCTGGGGCGGGTGGTGAGGTGCGGGGGCGTCGTGGCTGAGCGCGCAGTTCCCCGCGCCCCTGAAGACCTGGCCCTGCGCGAGGGCGCCGGCTTTGGGGGGACCCCCGGAGGGGTCAGTGGCGGATGAGGCGGTCGGCGGCGCGGGTGGTGAGGAGGAGAAGGAGGGCGGTGAGGAGGGCGGTGGGGAGGAGGAGCTGGGCGGCGGAGCCGGGGTGGAGGCCGTGGACGAGGGGCGGGTCGAGGAGGAGGGCGAGGGCGGTGACGGAGACGAGGGGCCCGGCGGCGTACCAGGCGAGGAAGATCAGCGGGCCGGGCCCGCCGACGGGGGAGCCGCCGCCGAGGAAGAGGAGCTGGGTGCGGGCGGGGCCGCGGCACGCGGAGAAGAGTGCGGCGGCGGTGAAGGGCGGGGCGCACAGGGGCATGAGCAGCAGCGCCGAGGGGGTGCCGGTCACGGCGAAGGGGACCGCGGCGAGCAGGCCGAGGAGCGCGCCGAGGACGGCGGGCACGACGGCGTGGTGCAGCATCAGCGTACGGAAGCGGAACGGCGCCCAGGCGGCCCGCCGCACATCGTCGGTCTCCAGCCGCGCGGCCTCGGCGAGCGCGCCGACCGCCATGTAGCCGAAGAGCAGGCCAAGGACGAGGCCGACGACCCGCCGCTCCCCGCCGAGGTCCACGCCGAGCCCCGCGGTGGCGGCGCCGCACGCGGTCCAGACGGCGGCCTTGCCGAGCCGCCCGGGAGCCCGCAGCAGCGCCAGCAGGTCGCGCCACTCGACGACGAAGTGCCGGCCGAGCCGCCCGCGCGGCGGACGCAGCCGCAGCCCGCGGGCGGTGGACGCGCCGCCCGCCTCCATGATCGCCAGCTTGGCGGCGCGCAGCTCCATCGACCACATCACGGAGGACACGGTGGTGGCCGTCGCCGCCCGCTCCCTGAGCTGAGTGGTCGGCACGCGGGCCGCGTCCCCGTACGCGCGGACGGTGGCGACGGCGGTGAGCGCCACCAGCAGCACGACCGCGGCGGGCCAGCCGGGCACCGAGCCGCCGGTGGCCCGTACGACCGGCTGCGCGGCCCAGCCCCACGGCCCCGACCACAGCTCGATCCACTCCAGGACCGACGAGCGGTGGCCGGTCGCGGCCAGGACGGTCTGGGCGGTCAGCGCGCCCAGCAGCAGGACGGCGGGCGCGGTCCACCGCTGGACGGCCCGGATCAGCCGGGGCCGCCGCTCGACGGCCATGCCGAGCGCGACCGCGAGCAGCGGCAGGCACAGCGCGGCCGGGAGCACCCCGAGCAGGGCGGGACCGATCGCCGCGCGCCCGGTGACGCGCAGTACGACGCCGCCCGCGACCCCCACCAGCAGGCCGGGGATCAGCGCGATCCCGGCGGAGAGCCGGAACCACGGGCGCAGCACCGCCGCCCGCCGTACCGGCTGGGCCAGCAGCCAGCCCACGGTCGGGCCCGGCACGACGACCGGGCCGCGCCACAGCGCGTCGCGCGCCGCGAAGAGCGCGAGGGCGACGGTCAGGGTCGTGAACAGCGCGGGCAGCCCGCGCTGGAGGTCCCGGCCGACCCCGCTGTAGTCCGCGCCGTTCTCCAGCTCCCGCAGGAAGTGCACGGCCACCCCGCTGCCGTACCCGATGCCGCCGAGCAGCACGGAGTACAGCAGGACGGCCAGGTCCCGGCTCTGTTCCCTGCGGTGTGCCCGGCGCTTGCGCTTCAGCCAGGCCAGCGTCTCGGCCGTCCGGTCGTCGTCCTCCTCGCTCCAGACCTCGTCGGGGTCCGGGTCCCCGAGGTCGGACGCGATGTCGGACGCGACGCCGGAGTCGTCGCCGTCGTCCACCGGGTCCCGGCCGTCCGCCTGCGGCGGGATCGACGCGGCCGTCACGGGCGCAGCCCCAGCTCGCGCAGGACCGTGGCGGGCGCGCCGGAGGCGATCACACGGCCGTCCTCCAGGGCGATCATGCGGTCGGCGACGGCCTCGGCGAGGTCGGGCTGGTGGGTGGCGAGCAGTACGGCGACGCCGTCGGCCTTCTCCGCGACGAGCAGTTCGGCCAGGCGGCGCCGGGCGTCGGGGTCGAGGCGCTGTTCGGGCTCGTCGAGCACGAGCAGGTCGCGGGGGCGGACGAGGGCGGCGGCCAGCAGCAGGGACTGCATCTGGCCGGAGGAGAGCGAGCCCGGCAGGGCGTTGGCGTGGTCGGACAGCCGCCGGTCGGCCAGCACCTGGTCGATCCAGGCGGCGGCGTCGTCCACGGCGTGCGCGACGGTGACCAGCTCCAGGTGCTCGCGGACGGTCAGGTCCGGGTAGCAGGCGACGGTGTCGCCGACGACCGCGACCCTGGCGCGTACCTCGGGGTCGTCCTCGCTCATGGTGCGGCCCGCGAACAGCGCCTCTCCCGAGGTGGGCGCGTCCCGGCCGCTGGCGATCCGCAGCAGGGTGGACTTGCCGGAGCCGTTGTGGCCGAACAGGGCCGTGCAGCGGCCCGGCGCCAGGCTCAGGTCGAGCGGCAGCAGCGCCTTGCGTTCCCCGTAGGTCCTGCTCACCTTCCGCAGTCGCAGGAGCGCGCCCGCACCCTTGGTCGCCTTCATGCGGGGCCTCCGTGCCGAGGTGGGTGGATACGTCGTGACCTTAGTACGACGGGTACGGCCGCCCGGCCGCCGGTCGGCACAGCGCCGCCGCATTGGTATAGACCTATAGCGGGTCGCCCGGATAGCATGCGAGCGCAATCGCACCACCTCCGCACGGTCCCTGACTGTCTGTCAGGGAATCACCCTGTTCAAGGAGTTGGAACGTGAGACAACGCATCGGACTGCTCGCCGCCGCCGCGGTGGCGATCCTGGCCCCGCTCGGCGCCGCGACCTCCGCCAGCGCCGCGGGCGAATTCCACGTCTCGGGCGTCTACTACACGCAGGAACAGTGCCAGGCGGCGGGCGCCGCGGGCGTCGCGCTCTGGGGTCCCAACTACTTCTGCTCCCAGGCCAACGGCTTCGTGTACCTCTACACGCACTGACCCCGTGACCCCGCGGACCCGCTGATCCCACCGGGCTCACCGGCGGCACGGGACCGGGGGCGCGGCGCGGGCCCGCCCCCGGTCGTCACCGGTACGACACCCGAACGTCTTCCTGCGGTGGTTCGTTCAGGACAGAATCACCCCTCGTGACGATGACGGATGCCACGGAGACCGCTCATGCCAGCGGGAACGGCCCTGCGGCGCTGCTGCGCGGGCTGCTGGTCGGCGGGGCGTTCGGCGCCGGGGTGGCGGCGATCGTGGTCGGCGGCACCATCGGCAAGGTCGCGGTGTGGGGCAGCGGCATCGCGGCCCTGGCGCTGCTGGTTCTGACCACGGCCGCGTTCAGCGCGCGGCACCGGGTGCGGCGGCCGGTCGTGGAGCGGGTCAAGGCCGTCGCCATGATCGAGAGCAGGCGCGCCACCAGCGGGGAGTACGCGGACGTGCCGGTGGCCTTCGACCTGACCGTGGCGCCGGACGACCGGCCCGCGTTCCGGGCCCACGTCCACCGGTCGGTGAATCTGGTCGACCTCCCCGACTTCCCGGTGCGCGGCATCGTGGTGGTCGAGTACCCGCCCGACAGGCCGTGGGACGTCACGATCGTCAGCGAGCCGGACGCGGAGTGGGCGAGCCGGGCGGCGCGGGCGTCGCTGGACTCGGCGCCGGAGTCCACGCGGGTCCGCGATCCGGAGAAGGCCGGCCCCTGGTGCGCGATCGCCGTCCTCGGCATGCTGGCCGGCGCCGCGGTCGTCGTCCTGGTCTTCCGCGGCGACCTCTTCACGGACGACCCGGCGAAGCCCTCCTCGTCCGCGACGAGCCCCGGCGCCTTCGGCGGTTCCGGCCGTTCCGGCGGTTCCGGCTCCACGAGCACGACCGTCTCGCGGAGCGTGACCACGGCCGACGTCAGCACCTCGATCCTCATCGGAGGGCAGTTGCGCGCCACCTCCGACGCGCTGCTCAAGGCCGGGGTGTCCACCGCCGTCAGCGTCAGCGTCACCGACCGCCGTATGACGGCCCGCGGCACGAAGCCGGACGAGTGGGCCCCGGGTCAACTGCCCGTGGTGCTGACCGACCTGCCGTACGAGCGGATGCCGGAACTCGTCAGGGAGGCCAGGACCAATCTCGGGGTCACGGGCGCGGGCGCCGGCTCCTGGAGGATCGACATCGCCCGCGACGCGAAGACCAGGGCCGTGGTGATCCGGGTGACCGTCACCGGCGGCAACGGCACGGCCGACGTGCAAGCGGACGGAACAGGACGTATCACCGCGACCCACTCGCTGTGAGGGCCGCCGCCGCACGCCTCAACGAGCCCAGGTTTGGCGGCTGAACGCGGAGGGGTAAGCTTTCCGGCCCGATTGGCCACGGCCATGCCCCATATGGCACACTGTCCAAGTTGCTCGGTCGAGCGCCGATGCTGCGCGCCTCCCGTCGGGAGGACCGGAAGCGAGTCCCACAGTACTCGTCGCCTTAACTGCCCCTCGGGGCAGCGCTGGGGCGGACGTACGGGAATCTTCCGGGAAGCGTGAGCGCGGTTCCGACCAGGCATCCGGTGGGTGTTATCTCCCACGCAACCCCCTGAAGAGGGATTTCCGCATGCGGAAATTCACGGAAGGGGCGCGACACGCCCGACCGCGTGGGTCGGCGAAGCGGATGTCAGAGCGTAAACAGAGACAAGGACTACGGAGTAGCCATGGCGGGACAGAAGATCCGCATCCGGCTCAAGGCCTACGACCACGAGGTCATCGACTCCTCGGCGAAGAAGATCGTCGAGACGGTGACGCGTACTGGTGCGCAGGTCGCGGGCCCGGTGCCGCTGCCCACTGAGAAGAACGTGTACTGCGTCATCAAGTCGCCGCACAAGTACAAGGACTCGCGCGAGCACTTCGAGATGCGCACGCACAAGCGCCTGATCGACATCCTCGACCCGACGCCCAAGACCGTTGACTCGTTGATGCGCCTGGACCTTCCGGCCGGCGTCGACATCGAGATCAAGCTCTGAGAGGCGCGGAGAAGATGACCAAGCAGATCAAGGGCATCCTGGGCGAGAAGCTCGGCATGACCCAGGTCTGGGACGAGAACAACCGTGTCGTCCCAGTGACTGTCGTCAAGGCCGGTCCGAACGTTGTGACCCAGGTCCGTACGAACGACGCCGACGGTTACGAGTCGGTTCAGCTCGCCTTCGGCGAGATCGACCCGCGCAAGGTGAACAAGCCCCTCAAGGGCCACTTCGCGAAGGCCGACGTCACCCCCCGCCGCCACCTGGTGGAGCTGCGCACCGCGGACGCCGCGGAGTACACGCTCGGCCAGGAGATCACCGCCGAGGTGTTCGAGGCAGGCGTCAAGGTCGACGTGACCGGCAAGAGCAAGGGCAAGGGCTTCGCCGGTGTCATGAAGCGTCACAACTTCAAGGGCCTCGGCGCCGGGCACGGCGTGCAGCGCAAGCACCGCTCGCCGGGCTCCATCGGTGGCTGCGCCACCCCCGGCCGTGTCTTCAAGGGCATGCGCATGGCGGGCCGCATGGGCAACGAGCGGGTCACCACCCAGAACCTGACCGTCCACGCCGTTGACGCGGAGAAGGGACTGCTGCTCATCAAGGGCGCTATCCCCGGTCCGAACGGCGGCCTCGTCCTGGTCCGCACCGCGGCCAAGGGGGCCTGAAGGCTATGAGCACCATCAACGTCCTGTCGCCGTCGGGCGACACCGCCGGGACCGTAGAACTCCCGGCCGAGATCTTCGACGCCAAGGTCAGCATCCCGCTGATCCACCAGGTCGTCGTCGCGCAGCTCGCCGCCGCCCGCCAGGGCACGCACAAGGTGAAGACGCGTGGCGAGGTCCGCGGTGGTGGCCGCAAGCCGTACCGCCAGAAGGGCACCGGCCGCGCCCGTCAGGGCTCGACCCGCGCCCCGCAGTTCGCCGGCGGTGGCGTCGTCCACGGTCCCGTACCGCGTGACTACTCGCAGCGCACCCCCAAGAAGATGGTCAAGGCCGCCCTCCGCGGCGCCCTGACCGACCGTGCGCGGCACAACCGCATCCACGTCGTCTCCGGCGTCGTCGAGGGCTCCGCCCCGTCGACGAAGGCCGCCAAGAGCCTGCTCGGCAAGATCAGCGAGCGCAAGAACGTGCTCCTGGTCATCGAGCGCGCCGACGAGGCCGCGTGGCTTTCCGCCCGCAACCTGCCCCAGGTGCACATCCTGGACGCAGGCCAGCTCAACACGTACGACGTGCTCGTCTCCGACGACGTGGTCTTCACCAAGGACGCCTTCGAGCGTTTCGTGGCGGGATCCGGTCCTGAGTCGGCCTCCGGCAAGGCCGTCGCCTCCGAGGATGAGCTCGAAGGGAGCGAAGCCTGATGAGCGACGACACGACCACCACCGGACCCGTGATCACCAGCAAGACGTACACGGACCCCCGTGACCTCTTGATCAAGCCGGTGGTCTCGGAGAAGAGCTACGCGCTGCTGGACGAGAACAAGTACACGTTCGTCGTCGACCCGCGCGCGAACAAGACCCAGATCAAGCAGGCCGTCGAGGCGGTCTTCTCGGTCAAGGTCACCGGGGTCAACACGATCAACCGGCAGGGCAAGCGCAAGCGCACCCGCACCGGTTTCGGCAAGCGCGCCAACACCAAGCGCGCCATCGTGACCCTTGCCGAGGGCGACCGAATCGACATCTTCGGCGGCCCGGTCTCCTAACGGAGGCCGGATCGTGTCGAAGTCCTGAATTCATCCGAGGACTGAGAAATGGGTATCCGCAAGTACAAGCCGACGACTCCGGGCCGTCGTGGCTCCAGCGTCGCCGACTTTGTCGAGATCACGCGGTCCACGCCGGAGAAGTCGCTGGTCCGCCCGCTGCACAGCAAGGGCGGCCGTAACAACGCCGGTCGTGTGACCGTCCGCCACCAAGGCGGTGGCCACAAGCGCGCCTACCGTGTCATCGACTTCCGTCGCCATGACAAGGACGGCGTGCCCGCCAAGGTCGCGCACATCGAGTACGACCCCAACCGCACCGCGCGCATCGCGCTGCTGCACTACGCGGACGGCGAGAAGCGCTACATCCTCGCCCCCGCGAAGCTCCAGCAGGGTGACCGGATCGAGAACGGCCCCAACGCCGACATCAAGCCGGGCAACAACCTGCCGCTGCGCAACATCCCGGTGGGTACGACGATCCACGCGATCGAGCTGCGGCCCGGTGGCGGCGCGAAGATCTCCCGCTCCGCGGGCGCTTCCGTCCAGCTACTGGCGAAGGAAGGCACCATGGCCACCCTTCGCATGCCGTCCGGTGAAGTCCGCATGGTCGACGTCCGCTGCCGCGCCACGATCGGCGAGGTCGGCAACGCCGAGCAGTCGAACATCAACTGGGGCAAGGCCGGCCGCATGCGCTGGAAGGGCGTCCGCCCGACCGTCCGCGGTGTCGCCATGAACCCGGTGGACCACCCGCACGGTGGTGGTGAGGGCAAGACCTCCGGTGGTCGCCACCCGGTCTCCCCGTGGGGTCAGAAGGAAGGTCGTACTCGCTCGCCGAAGAAGGCATCGAGCAAGTACATCGTCCGCCGCCGCAAGACGAACAAGAAGCGCTAGGAGCGGGTTTAGATGCCGCGCAGTCTCAAGAAGGGGCCCTTCGTCGACGACCACCTGATCAAGAAGGTGGACGTACAGAACGAAGCAGGCACCAAGAACGTCATCAAGACCTGGTCCCGCCGCTCGATGATCATCCCGGCGATGCTGGGTCACACGATCGCGGTGCACGACGGCCGTAAGCACGTCCCGGTGTTCGTCACTGAGTCGATGGTCGGCCACAAGCTCGGCGAGTTCGCACCGACCCGCACCTTCCGCGGGCACGAGAAGGACGACCGCAAGTCGCGGCGTCGCTGAGCGGGCTGAACCGTGACGACGAAGACAGACACTGAAGGGACAACCATGGAAGCCAGGGCCCAGGCGCGGTACATCCGCGTCACGCCCATGAAGGCCCGCCGCGTGGTGGACCTCATCCGTGGCATGGACGCCACGGAGGCTCAGGCGGTCCTGCGTTTCACCCCGCAGGCCGCGAGCGTGCCGGTCGGCAAGGTGCTGGACAGCGCCATTGCCAACGCCGCGCACAACTACGACCACACCGACGCCGAGTCGCTGTTCATCAGCGAGGCGTATGTGGACGAGGGTCCGACCCTCAAGCGGTTCCGGCCGCGCGCCCAGGGCCGCGCCTACCGCATCCGCAAGCGGACCAGCCACATCACCGTGGTCGTCGCCAGCAAGGGAGAGACCCGGTAATGGGCCAGAAGGTAAACCCGTACGGGTTCCGCCTCGGCATCACCACGGACTTCAAGTCCCGCTGGTACGCCGACAAGCTGTACAAGGACTACGTCAAGGAAGACGTGGCCATCCGCAAGATGATGACGCAGGGCATGGAGCGCGCCGGTATCTCCAAGGTGGAGATCGAGCGCACCCGTGACCGCGTCCGCGTCGACATCCACACCGCCCGGCCGGGCATCGTCATCGGCCGTCGCGGCGCGGAGGCCGACCGCATCCGCGGTGACCTGGAGAAGCTGACCGGCAAGCAGGTCCAGCTCAACATCCTCGAGGTCAAGAACCCGGAGATGGACGCTCAGTTGGTGGCCCAGGCCGTCGCCGAGCAGCTCTCCTCGCGCGTCTCCTTCCGCCGTGCCATGCGCAAGAGCATGCAGGGCACCATGAAGGCCGGCGCCAAGGGCATCAAGATCCAGTGCGGTGGCCGCCTCGGCGGCGCCGAGATGTCCCGCTCCGAGTTCTACCGCGAGGGCCGTGTCCCGCTGCACACCCTGCGCGCCAACGTGGACTACGGCTTCTTCGAGGCCAAGACCACCTTCGGCCGTATCGGTGTCAAGGTGTGGATCTACAAGGGCGACGTCAAGAACATCGCCGAGGTCCGCGCCGACAACGCCGCGGCCCGTGCGGGCAACCGCCCGGCGCGTGGTGGCGGCAACGAGCGTCCGCAGCGCCGCGGTGGCGAGCGCGGTGGCCGCGGTGGCGGTGGCGGCCGTCGTCCTCAGACCGACGGCGCGTCCGGCTCCCCGGCCTCCAAGACGGATGTTCCTGCCGTCGAGGCCCCGGCAGCAGCCGCGGAGACCCCCGGAACGGAAGGCTAAGTACCATGCTGATCCCCCGTAGGGTCAAGCACCGCAAGCAGCACCACCCCGGGCGCGACGGAATGGCCAAGGGCGGCACGGAGCTGGCGTTCGGCGAGTACGGCCTTCAGGCCGTCACGCCCGCCTACGTGACCAACCGGCAGATCGAGTCCGCTCGTATCTCCATCACCCGTCACATCAAGCGCGGCGGCAAGGTCTGGATCAACATCTACCCGGACCGCCCGCTGACCAAGAAGCCCGCCGAGACCCGCATGGGTTCCGGTAAGGGTTCTCCCGAGTGGTGGATCGCGAACGTCAAGCCCGGTCGGGTGATGTTCGAGCTGTCATTCCCGAACGAGAAGGTTGCTCGTGAGGCGCTGACCCGCGCCGCGCACAAGCTTCCGATGAAGTGCCGCATCGTGCGGCGCGAGGCAGGTGAGTCGTGATGGCGGCCGGTACCAAGGCTTCCGAGCTGCGCCAGCTTGGTGACGAGGAGCTCGTCAACAAGCTGCGCGAGGCGAAGGAGGAGCTGTTCAACCTCCGCTTCCAAGGGGCCACCGGGCAGCTCGAGAACAACAGCCGGCTCAAGGTGGTCCGCAAGGACATCGCCCGGATCTACACGTTGATGCACGAGCGTGAGCTGGGCATCGAGACTGTGGAGACGGTGGAGAGCGCCTGATGAGCGAGAAGAATGTGACTGAGACGACCGACGAGCAGCGCGGCTTCCGCAAGACCCGCGAGGGCCTTGTGGTCAGCGACAAGATGGACAAGACCGTAGTGGTCGCCGTCGAGGACCGTGTGAAGCACGCCCTGTACGGCAAGGTCATCCGCCGCACCAACAAGCTCAAGGCGCACGACGAGCAGAACGCCGCGGGCATCGGCGACCGGGTCCTCCTCATGGAGACCCGGCCGACCTCCGCGACCAAGCGGTGGCGCGTCGTCGAGATCCTCGAGAAGGCCAAGTAATCCCTGAGGGCACTCCCTCAGGACCGTTCCGTCAGGCTCGGCGGTGGCCCGCTCCCCGTGAGTGGGCCCCGCCGGGAACCGACGCGACAAACAGGAGATAGACGTGATCCAGCAGGAGTCGCGACTTCGTGTCGCCGACAACACTGGTGCCAAGGAGATCCTTTGCATCCGTGTTCTCGGTGGCTCGGGTCGCCGCTACGCGGGAATCGGTGACGTCATCGTCGCCACCGTCAAGGACGCGATCCCCGGTGGCAACGTGAAGAAGGGCGAGGTCGTCAAGGCGGTCATCGTCCGGACCGTCAAGGAGCGCCGTCGCGCCGACGGCTCGTACATCCGGTTCGACGAGAACGCCGCCGTCATCCTCAAGAACGACGGCGACCCCCGCGGCACCCGTATCTTCGGCCCGGTGGGCCGTGAGCTGCGCGAGAAGAAGTTCATGAAGATCGTCTCGCTCGCGCCGGAGGTGCTGTAACCGATGAAGATCAAGAAGGGCGACCTGGTCCAGGTCATCACCGGTAAGGACAAGGGCAAGCAGGGCAAGGTCATCGTTGCCTACCCCGCGCTCGACCGTGTCCTCGTCGAGGGTGTCAACCGGGTCAAGAAGCACACCAAGGCCGGCCAGACCGACCGCGGTTCGAAGACCGGCGGCATCATCACCACCGAGGCGCCCATCCACGTCAGCAACGTGCAGCTCGTTGTTGAGAAGGACGGCAACAAGGTCGTGACCCGCGTCGGCTACCGGTTCGACGACGAGGGCAACAAGATCCGCGTTGCCAAGCGGACCGGTGAGGACATCTGATGACTGACACCGCTACGACGCACGCACAGCCGCGTCTCAAGACGCGCTACCGCGAGGAGATCGCGGGCAAGCTGCGCGACGAGTTCTCGTACGAGAACGTCATGCAGATTCCCGGTCTCACCAAGATCGTGGTCAACATGGGTGTGGGCGACGCCGCCCGCGACTCCAAGCTGATCGAGGGCGCCATCCGCGACCTCGCCACGATCACCGGCCAGAAGCCGCAGGTCACCAAGGCCCGGAAGTCCATCGCGCAGTTCAAGCTGCGTGAGGGTCAGCCGATCGGCGCCCACGTCACCCTCCGCGGTGACCGCATGTGGGAGTTCCTGGACCGCCTGCTGTCGCTCGCGCTCCCGCGTATCCGCGACTTCCGCGGTCTGTCGCCGAAGCAGTTCGACGGCCGGGGCAACTACACCTTCGGTCTCACGGAGCAGGTCATGTTCCACGAGATCGACCAGGACAAGATCGACCGCGTCCGGGGTATGGACATCACCGTGGTCACCACGGCGACCAACGACGATGAGGGCCGCGCCCTCCTTCGTCACCTCGGCTTCCCGTTCAAGGAGGCGTGAGCCGTGGCGAAGAAGGCTCTCATTGCCAAGGCCGCTCGTAAGCCGAAGTTCGCTGTGCGCGCGTACAACCGCTGCCAGCGCTGCGGCCGGCCGCACTCCGTCTACCGCAAGTTCGGCCTGTGCCGCGTGTGCCTTCGTGAGATGGCCCACCGTGGCGAGCTGCCGGGCGTGACCAAGAGCTCCTGGTAGTCCGGGCAATCCGGATCACCAGGAACTCTCGGTAAGCATCTGGACGGTCGGGGGCCCAACCTTTTTCCCGTAAGGTAGAAGGGTTGGGCGTCCGCCGCCCGATTCGACTTACTACGCCGTAGGTCCCCGTACCGCACCCGTCCCGACGTGTCCGCCACCGCGCGGCGCACCTCTCGGGGAGAGGGATGGCACAGATAGGAAACCCCGGCGAGAGAGGCCCAGGGCCAACTCATGACCATGACCGACCCCATCGCGGACATGCTGACCCGTCTGCGTAACGCCAACTCGGCGTACCACGACGACGTCGAGATGCCGTTCAGCAAGATCAAGTCGCACATCGCGGAGATCCTCCAGCAGGAGGGTTACATCACCGGCTGGAAGGTCGAGGACGCCGAGGTCGGCAAGAACCTCATCCTCGAGCTGAAGTTCGGTCCGGAGCGGCAGCGCTCCATCGCCGGGATCAAGCGGATCAGCAAGCCTGGTCTGCGGGTCTACGCGAAGTCCACCAACCTGCCGAAGGTGCTCGGCGGCCTGGGCGTGGCGATCATCTCCACGTCCCACGGGCTGCTCACCGGCCAGCAGGCGCAGAAGAAGGGCGTGGGTGGGGAAGTCCTCGCCTACGTCTGGTAACCGGGAAAGCGAGGTATAGCAATGTCGCGCATCGGCAAGCTGCCCATCTCGGTTCCCGCCGGAGTGGACGTCACCATCGACGGCCGCACGGTCGCTGTGAAGGGCCCCAAGGGTTCCCTTTCGCACACCGTTGCCGCGCCGATCGAGATCGCCAAGGGCGAGGACGGCACTCTGCTGGTCACCCGCCCCAACGACGAGCGTGTCTCGAAGGCCCTGCACGGCCTGTCCCGCACGCTGGTGGCGAACATGATCACCGGCGTGACCGCGGGCTACAGCAAGCAGCTCGAAATCAGCGGTGTCGGCTACCGCGTCCAGGCGAAGGGCTCCAACCTGGAGTTCGCCCTGGGCTACAGCCACCCGATTCTCGTCGAGGCCCCCGAGGGGATCTCCTTCAAGGTCGAGAACCCGACGAAGTTCTCCGTCGAGGGCATCGACAAGCAGAAGGTCGGCGAGGTGGCCGCCAACATCCGCAAGCTGCGGAAGCCCGACCCGTACAAGGCCAAGGGCGTCAAGTACGCCGGCGAGGTCATCCGCCGCAAGGTCGGAAAGGCTGGTAAGTAGCCATGGCATACGGTGTGAAGATCGCCAAGGGCAAGGCGTACAAGGGTGCGGCACTCAAGCGTCGCCACATCCGCGTCCGCAAGCGGGTCTCGGGCACGGAGGCGCGTCCGCGTCTGGTCGTGACCCGTTCCAACCGTGGCATCGTGGCGCAGGTCATCGACGATCTCGCGGGCCACACGCTCGCGTCCGCGTCGACCCTCGACGCGTCCATCCGCGGCGGCGAAGGCGACAAGAGCGCCAAGGCCAAGCAGGTCGGCCAGCTCGTGGCCGAGCGTGCGAAGGCCAAGGGCGTCGAGGCTGTCGTGTTCGACCGTGGCGGCAACCAGTACGCGGGGCGCATCGCCGCCCTGGCGGACGCCGCCCGCGAAGCCGGACTGAAGTTCTGATCCGGTTCCGTAGCTAGCGGAAAACGAAGAGAGGTAATTCCAATGGCTGGACCCCAGCGCCGCGGAAGCGGTGCCGGTGGCGGCGAGCGACGGGACCGTAAGGACCGGCGGGACGGCGGCCAGCAGGCCGAGAAGACCGCCTATGTCGAGCGTGTCGTCGCGATCAATCGCGTCGCCAAGGTTGTGAAGGGTGGTCGTCGCTTCAGCTTCACCGCGCTGGTCGTGGTGGGCGACGGTGACGGCACCGTGGGTGTCGGTTACGGCAAGGCCAAGGAGGTGCCGGCCGCCATCGCCAAGGGTGTGGAGGAGGCCAAGAAGCACTTCTTCAAGGTCCCCCGTATCCAGGGCACCATCCCGCACCCGATCCAGGGCGAGAAGGCCGCGGGCGTCGTCCTGCTCAAGCCCGCTTCCCCCGGTACCGGTGTGATCGCCGGTGGCCCGGTGCGCGCCGTCCTGGAGTGCGCCGGTATCCACGACGTGCTGTCCAAGAGCCTCGGCTCGGACAACGCGATCAACATCGTGCACGCCACGGTGGCCGCGCTCCAGGGGCTTCAGCGCCCCGAGGAGATCGCCGCCCGCCGCGGTCTGCCGATCGAGGACGTCGCGCCCGCCGCCCTGCTGCGTGCGCGTGCCGGGGTGGGTGCGTAATGGCTCGCCTCAAGGTCACCCAGACCAAGTCCTACATCGGCAGCAAGCAGAACCACCGTGACACCCTGCGGTCGCTCGGCCTGAAGCGGCTGAACGACGTGGTGGTCAAGGAGGACCGGCCGGAGATCCGCGGCATGGTCCAGACCGTCCGCCACCTCGTCACGGTCGAGGAGGTCGACTGATCATGGGTAACGAAAGCCCGATCAAGATCCACAACCTCCGTCCGGCCCCCGGCGCCAAGACCGCCAAGACCCGTGTGGGTCGTGGCGAGGCGTCCAAGGGCAAGACGGCCGGTCGTGGCACCAAGGGCACCAAGGCCCGCTACCAGGTTCCGGAGCGCTTCGAGGGCGGGCAGATGCCCCTCCACATGCGTCTCCCGAAGCTCAAGGGCTTCAAGAACCCGTTCCGCACCGAGTACCAGGTCGTCAACCTGGACAAGCTCGCGACCCTCTACCCCGAGGGCGGCGAGGTCACGGTGGCCGATCTGGTCGCCAAGGGCGCGGTACGCAAGAACCAGCTCGTCAAGGTGCTCGGCACCGGCGAGGTGACCGTGGCGCTCCAGGTGACCGTGGACGCGGTTTCCGGGTCCGCCCAGCAGAAGATCACCGCCGCCGGCGGTACCGTGACCGAACTCATCTGAGTCAGATGTCACACGACGACCGGGGATGCCCAGCACCTAGGGGCATCCCCGGTCGTTGTTTCCTTGTATTTCCTTGGCCGATTGGTCATTCCTAGGGAGCCCGCCTCGCGGGTAGGGTGACGTCGGTTGTTACTGTTCGCAGAGCCTGTGTGCTTTCGCGGGTGGTACAGCCGTATGGCCAGCGCCGTATCTGCCCGTATCAGTCAGTACCTCATCAGACCGTCCTTCCGCCGTGCGCGGGGGGTGCAGGAGGCACCGTGCTCACCGCGTTCGCACGGGCGTTCAGGACGCCCGACCTGCGGAAGAAGCTGCTGTTTACGTTGGGCATCGTGGTGATCTATCGCCTCGGTGCGCATGTTCCGGTGCCGGGGATCGACTACTCGGTGGTCAACCAGTGCATTAAGGACACGAAGAGCAGCAACAGCCTCTTCGGCCTGGTGAACATGTTCAGCGGCGGCGCTCTTCTCCAGCTCACGATCTTCGCGCTCGGGATCATGCCGTACATCACGGCGAGCATCATCCTGCAGCTCCTCACGGTGGTGATCCCACGCCTGGAGGCCCTCAAGAAGGAGGGCCAGGCGGGCACCACCAAGATCACGCAGTACACCCGGTACCTGACCGTCGCGCTCGCGGTCCTCCAGGGCACCGGCCTCGTCGCCACCGCCCGCTCCGGCAGCCTGTTCTCCAGTTGCCAGAACAAGTTCGACATCGTGCCGAACCAGTCGATCTTCACCACCGTGACCATGGTGACCACCATGACCGCGGGCACCGTGATGATCATGTGGCTCGGCGAGCTGATCACCGACAAGGGCATCGGCAACGGCATGTCGATCCTGATGTTCGTCGCCATCGCCGCCGGATTCCCCGGCTCGCTGTGGGCGATCAAGGTCTCCGGCAAGATCGCCGGCGGCTGGGTGGAGTTCCTCGCGGTGATCGCCGTCGGTCTCGCGATGGTCGGCCTGGTGGTCTTCGTCGAACAGGCCCAGCGCCGAATTCCGGTGCAGTACGCGAAGCGCATGATCGGCCGCCGCTCGTACGGCGGCACCTCCACGTACATCCCCCTGAAGGTCAATCAGGCGGGTGTGATCCCGGTCATCTTCGCGTCGTCGCTGCTCTACATCCCGGCGCTGATCGTGCAGTTCTCCGGGTCGACCGCGGGCTGGGCGCAGTGGATCAGCCGCAACATGACCAAGGGCGACCACCCGATCTACATGGCCGCCTACTTCCTGCTGATCGTGTTCTTCGCCTTCTTCTACGTCGCTATCTCGTTTAACCCCGAGGAAGTGGCGGATAATATGAAGAAGTACGGTGGCTTCATCCCCGGCATCCGGGCCGGCCGCCCCACCGCGGAGTACCTGAGTTACGTGCTGAATCGCATCACGTGGCCGGGATCGCTGTATCTGGGTCTCATCGCTCTCGTGCCAACGGTCGCCATCGCGGTCTTCAACGGGAGCAACGGCAGCTTCCCGCTGGGCGGCACCAGCATCCTGATCATCGTGGGTGTCGGTCTGGAGACGGTGAAGCAGATCGAGAGCCAGCTCCAGCAGCGTAACTACGAAGGGTTCCTCCGCTGATGCGAATCGTCCTGGTCGGTCCCCCCGGCGCGGGCAAGGGGACGCAGGCCGCGTTCCTCGCCAAGAACCTGTCGATCCCGCACATCTCCACGGGAGACCTGTTCCGCGCCAACATCAGTCAAGGGACCGACCTGGGCAAGCAGGCGAAGGCGTTCATGGACGCCGGTGACCTGGTACCTGACGAGATCACCATCGGCATGGCGGAGGACCGCCTGGAGCAGGCGGACGCGGCGGAGGGCTTCCTGCTCGACGGCTTTCCGCGCAACGAGTTCCAGGCCCGCGCGCTGGACGCGTACATGGCCGGGCACGGGATCGCGCTCGACGGTGTGCTCGACCTGGAGGTCCCCGAGGACGAGGTCGTCAAGCGGATCGCCGGCCGCCGGGTGTGCCGCAACAACAGCGCGCACGTCTTCCATGTCGAGTACAGCAAGCCCGCCACCGAGGGCGTCTGCGACGTCTGCGGCGGCGAGCTGTACCAGCGCAGCGACGACGCGGAGGACAAGGTCCGCAACCGGATCGAGGTCTACCACCGCGAGACCGAGCCGATCATCGACTACTACAAGCAGCAGGACCTTGTGGTGACGATCTCGGCGCTCGGCCCGGTGGCCGAGGTCACGCAGCGCGCGATGGACGCGCTGCGCGCGGGCGAGCGGCGGTAGCCGCCGCAGAGCACGGCATCGGCCGTGGTGCCCTGACGGGTGCCACGGCCGTATCGTTGAGTGGGCACATGCCGTCCCCGAGGGGACGGGCGGTGCCCGAGCACTGACGTACACAAGGAAGGCGCCAGCCGTCATGGTGGAGATCAAGACCCCCGAGCAGATCGCCAAGATGCGCGAGGCCGGGTTGGTCGTGGCGGCGATCCACCGGGCGACGCGCGCCGCGGCGGTGCCCGGCGCCACCACCAAGGACCTGGACGAGGTCGCCGCGAAGGTGATCGCCGACCACGGCGCCAAGCCGAACTTCCTGGGGTACGGCGGCTTCCCCGGCAACATCTGCACGTCGGTCAACGACGTGGTGGTGCACGGCATCCCGGACCGCGAGACGGTGCTCAAGGACGGCGACATGATCGCCATCGACGCCGGCGCCATCGTGGACGGCTGGCACGGCGACGCGGCCTTCACGTGCTTCGTGGGCAGCGGGCACGCGCCGGAGCTGATCGAGCTGAGCCGGGTCACCGAGGAGTCCATGTGGGCGGGCATCGCCGCCTTCCGCAAGGGCAACCGGTTGGAGGACATCTCCAAGGCGATCGAGGGCTACATCCGCCGCCAGCCGCGGCCCGCCTCCGGCAAGTACGGCATCGTCGAGGACTACGGGGGCCACGGCATCGGCACCCAGATGCACATGGACCCGCACCTGCTGAACTACGTCACCAAGAAGCGCGGGCGCGGCATCAAGCTGATCCCCGGTGTCTGCCTCGCCATCGAGCCGATGGTCACCCTCGGCACCCCCCGCACCCACGTCCTCGCCGACGAGTGGACGGTCAAGTCCGACGACGGCTCCTGGTCCTCGCACTGGGAGCACTCCATCGCCCTCACCGAGGACGGCCCCCTCGTCCTGACCGCCGAGGACTGCGGCAGGGCCAAACTGGCCGAGTACGGCATCACGACCGCCCCAGACCCGCTTGCTTAAGGATCTTCGGGGCAGGGCATACATCCCTGATTCGTCTTTCCGGGTGGCGTGACGTAGACTGACACGTCGGCTCTCGCGTGTCTTTTGGCATGTCTGGGGCCGACCAAGGTAGCCGATCCCGAAAGCAGGACATGGCCAAAAAGCAAGGCGCCATCGAAATCGAGGGCACCGTGATCGAGTCTCTGCCGAACGCGATGTTCAAGGTGGAGCTGCAGAACGGTCACAAGGTCCTCGCGCACATCAGCGGCAAGATGCGGATGCACTACATCCGCATCCTCCCGGATGACCGGGTCGTTGTGGAGCTCTCTCCGTACGACCTGACGCGCGGACGGATCGTCTACCGATACAAGTAGCAACGAGTAGATCTCAAGACCCGGAGAACCTCACCTCATGAAGGTCAAGCCGAGCGTCAAGAAGATCTGCGACAAGTGCAAGGTGATCCGCCGTCACGGCCGGGTCATGGTCATCTGCGACAACCTGCGCCACAAGCAGCGCCAGGGCTGACGCACGCCGACCTACCTGCATCCGCAGAACTTCGCGCGACGCACACACGTACATACGCAGTGCCCATCTCCTGCCACAAGGGGATGACACCTCCGGCGGAGGCCGGGGACCTGGTCGTACCACCGCTCAGCACACGAGCGGTCGGCGGTCAGGAGCCGGCACTGCGGAAGACCTCCGAAACCATCAGGAGCCAAGAAAATGGCACGCCTTTCAGGCGTTGACCTCCCGCGTGAGAAGCGCGTGGAGATCGCCCTCACCTACGTCTTCGGCATCGGGCGCTCCCGCTCCCAGCAGGTGCTGAAGGAGACCGGTGTGAACCCCGACATCCGCGTCCGCGACCTGGCCGAGGAAGACCTCGTCAAGCTGCGCGAGTACGTCGATGCCAACTTCAAGACCGAGGGTGACCTCCGTCGCGAGGTGCAGGCCGACATCCGCCGCAAGGTGGAAATCGGCTGCTACCAGGGTCTGCGCCACCGTCGTGGCCTGCCGGTCCACGGTCAGCGCACTCACACCAACGCCCGTACCCGCAAGGGTCCGCGTCGCGCCATCGCCGGTAAGAAGAAGCCGGGCAAGAAGTAGTCCTCAGCGGACGCTCATCAGCGGTCTTCGCTGTAGGACCGACCACCTCCACCGGGAGAAGTTGACACATGCCTCCTAAGGGCCGTCAGGGCGCAGCCAAGAAGGTGCGCCGCAAGGAAAAGAAGAACGTCGCTCATGGGCACGCCCACATCAAGAGCACGTTCAACAACACGATCGTCTCGATCACCGACCCCGCGGGCAACGTGATCTCCTGGGCCTCCGCCGGCCACGTCGGCTTCAAGGGCTCGCGCAAGTCCACCCCCTTCGCCGCGCAGATGGCCGCCGAGTCGGCCGCCCGCCGGGCGCAGGAGCACGGCATGCGCAAGGTCGACGTCTTCGTGAAGGGTCCCGGCTCCGGCCGCGAGACCGCGATCCGCTCCCTCCAGGCCACGGGCCTCGAGGTCGGTTCGATCCAGGACGTCACCCCGACCCCGCACAACGGCTGCCGCCCGCCCAAGCGCCGCCGCGTCTGACAAGCTGATACAGGAGACACGAGACAATGGCGCGTTACACCGGGGCCGACTGCAAGCGTTGCCGTCGGGAGAAGCAGAAGCTCTTCCTCAAGGGGAGCAAGTGCGAGAGCGCGAAGTGCCCGATCGAGATCCGTCCTTACCCCCCGGGTGAGCACGGACGCGGGCGCACCAAGGACAGCGAGTACCTTCTCCAGCTTCGTGAGAAGCAGAAGTGCGCGCGCATCTACGGTGTCCTCGAGAAGCAGTTCGTGAACTACTACAAGGAAGCGAACCAGAAGTCCGGCAAGACCGGTGAGAACCTTCTGCGCATCCTTGAGACCCGCCTCGACAACGTGGTGTACCGGGCCGGCTTCGCCAAGTCCCGCGACCACGCGCGGCAGCTCGTCCGTCACGGACACATCACCGTCAACGGCCGCAAGACCGACATCCCGTCGGCCCGTGTGTCCGTGAGCGACATCGTCGAGGTCCGCGAGTCGTCCCGCAACCTGACCCCGTTCGCGGTGGCCCAGGGCGAGGCCGGCGACAAGACCGTGCCCGCGTGGCTCGAAGCCAACGCCGGCAAGCTGCGGATCCTCGTGCACAGCCTGCCCGAGCGCCAGGTGATCGACACCCAGGTGCAGGAGCAGCTCATCGTCGAGCTGTACTCGAAGTAAGCAATTACTTCGGCGTACGGACCGAGGCGATGCCGGGCGGTACGACGGGCGACCGTCGTACCGCCCGTATCCTCGTAGTACAGGGGGCGTCAAATAGCGGGCGCCCACGAATGAAGGACCGACACTCATGCTGATCGCTCAGCGTCCCTCGTTGACCGAAGAGGTCGTCGACGAATTCCGCTCCCGGTTCGTGATCGAGCCGCTGGAGCCGGGCTTCGGCTACACCCTCGGCAACTCGCTCCGCCGTACGCTCCTCTCCTCGATCCCCGGTGCCGCTGTCACCAGCATCCGGGTCGACGGTGTCCTGCACGAGTTCACCACCGTGCCGGGCGTCAAGGAGGACGTGACCGACGTCATCCTCAACATCAAGCAGCTCGTCGTCTCCTCGGAGCACGACGAGCCGGTCGTGATGTACCTGCGCAAGCAGGGCCCGGGTGTCGTCACCGCCGCCGACATCGCGCCCCCGGCCGGTGTCGAGGTGCACAACCCCGACCTGGTCCTGGCGACGCTGAACGCCAAGGGCAAGCTGGAGATGGAGCTGACCGTCGAGCGCGGTCGCGGCTACGTCTCCGCGGTGCAGAACAAGCAGCAGGGCCAGGAGATCGGCCGCATCCCGGTCGACTCCATCTACAGCCCGGTGCTCAAGGTCACCTACAAGGTCGAGGCGACCCGTGTCGAGCAGCGCACCGACTTCGACAAGCTGATCGTCGACGTCGAGACCAAGCAGGCCATGCGCCCCCGTGACGCCATGGCGTCCGCGGGCAAGACCCTGGTCGAGCTGTTCGGCCTGGCCCGCGAGCTGAACGTCGACGCCGAGGGCATCGACATGGGCCCGTCCCCCACGGACGCCGCCCTGGCCGCTGACCTGGCGCTGCCGATCGAGGAGCTGGAACTCACCGTCCGCTCCTACAACTGCCTCAAGCGCGAGGGCATCCACTCCGTGGGTGAGCTCGTGGCACGCTCCGAGGCCGACCTGCTCGACATCCGCAACTTCGGCGCGAAGTCGATCGACGAGGTCAAGGCGAAGCTGGCCGGCATGGGCCTGGCCCTCAAGGACAGCCCGCCCGGATTCGACCCCACCGCCGCCGCCGACGCCTTCGGCGCCGACGACGACGTGGACGCCGGTTTCGTGGAGACCGAGCAGTACTGATCGCCTCCGGCGCGGCCGGGACCCCTGGTCCCGGCCGTCGCCGGGCGCCTTCCCGGTTCGCACCGAACGGGGAGGGCACCGGGGCCCGGCCCCGGACCCCCATCGAGCTGGCAGCCGCCAGTTCGCACTGACATCGGTACCTCGTACGGCCGGTGCAGCGGAGAAGGAGAAAGACCATGCCTCAGCCCGCGAAGGGTGCCCGCCTCGGCGGCGGCGCCGCGCACGAGAAGCTGCTGCTCGCGAACCTCGCGAAGTCGCTGTTCGAGCACGGCAGGATCAAGACCACCGAGGCCAAGGCGCGCCGTCTGCGTCCGGTCGCGGAGCGGCTGATCACGAAGGCGAAGAAGGGCGACATGCACAACCGTCGCCAGGTGCTGCAGACGATCACGGACAAGAGCGTCGTCCACACGCTCTTCACCGAGATCGCGCCGCGGTACGAGAACCGCCCGGGTGGCTACACCCGGATCACCAAGGTCGGTAACCGCCGCGGCGACAACGCGCCGATGGCCGTCATCGAGCTGGTCGAGGCGCTGACCGTGGCGCAGGCCGCCACGGGCGAGGCCGAGGCCGCCACCAAGCGTTCCGCCAAGGACCGCGCCGGTGACGAGGCTCTGGCCGACCTCAAGAAGGACTCCGAGCCGGCGGACGCCACGCCCGAGACCGCGGACGACGCGGTCGAGGACGCCGCTCCGGCCGACGAGGAGCCCAAGGAGTCCAAGGACGCCTGAGCGTTCTGAGACCCCGGGAGCGACCCCGCGGGCCCGTACCCCTCTGCCGGAGGGGTACGGGCCCGTTCCGCTGGTCCCCGCGATCCCCGGCCCCCGAAGTCCCCGAAGTCCCCGAAGTCCCCTGATCCCGCTGAGAGGAATGCGCGCGTGAGCGACGAGGTGGCGCCCGGCGCCGTACGGGTGCGGCTGGATCTGGCCTACGACGGTACGGACTTCTCCGGGTGGGCCAAGCAGCGCACCCGGCGGACCGTGCAGGGGGAGTTGGAGGCGGCGATCCCGACGGTGCTGCGGATGGCGGAGCCGGTGGAGCTGACCGTCGCGGGGCGCACCGACGCCGGGGTGCACGCGCGCGGGCAGGTGGCGCACGTGGACCTGCCCGCGGACGTGTGGGCGGCCGAGGGCGGCAATCTGCGCCGGCGGCTGGCCGGACGGCTGCCGTGGGACGTACGCGTCTGGGACGTCTCGGCGGCACCCGCCGGGTTCAACGCGCGGTTCTCGGCGGTCTGGCGGCGGTACGCCTACCGCGTCGGCGACCACCCCGGCGGTGTGGACCCGCTGCTGCGCGGCCACGTGCTGTGGCACGACCGTCCGGTGGACGTCGACCGGATGAACGCGGCGGCCGAACTCCTGCTCGGCGAGCACGACTTCGCCGCGTACTGCAAGAAGCGCGAGGGCGCCACGACCATCCGCACCCTGCTCGACCTGCGCTGGGAGCGTACGGCCGACGGTCTCGCGGTCGCCACGGTCCGCGCCGACGCCTTCTGCCACAACATGGTGCGCGCGCTGATCGGCGCGATGATCCTGGTCGGTGACGGCCACCGCCCGGTCGGCTTCCCCGGCGAGGTCCTGGCCGGGCGCGAGCGCCATTCCGCCGTCAAGGTCCTGCGCCCGCACGGCCTCACCCTGGAAGAGGTCGGCTACCCGGCGGACGACCAGCTGGCCGCCCGCTCGGTGGAGGCCCGCAACAGACGGACCCTGCCGTGCGCCCCCGCTGCCGCCGTTACGGGGTAGCGGCGCTCGCGGCGTCGCGGCCGCGCTGGATGACGCGCTGGAAGGCGAAGTCGGAGGCGTCGTTGGCGGCCTGCCTGGCGGTGGTGTCGGCCTTGGTGAGGGTCTTGCCGGTCTTGAAGCCGGAGATGGTGAAGTAGGCGTAGCGGCCGACGGCGTTGGACGTCATCTGGCAGGCGACGGCGTGGCAGAAGTCCTTGATGCCGCCGCCGTTGAGCGGGCCGAGGTAGTGGGCGGTCTTCTGCACCTTCGCCGCGTGGGCGGTGTCGTCGAAGACGGCGACGCCGACGGTGACGGCCACGCCGCCGCGTACGTAGGTGGCGCGGATCAGCTTGCGGCAGCCGTTGGCGGTGAGGGCGGCGGCCAGCTCGCTGCGGGCGCCGTCGGCGCACTTGGCGGTGGTGGCGGCGGCGGTCTGGGAGTAGACGTTGCCGCCGATCCGGAACTGCTTGCCGGGGAAGAGGCCGCCCACGGTGATCGGGGCGGTGTCCTTGGCGGCGGTGGAGATGAAGTCCAGCGGGTTGGGCGGCGGCGGGGGAGCGACCGAGGAGAACGAGGGCGCGGGCGGCAGCGGCGACTGCGACGTGGCGCCGCTGGTGGCCGAGGACGGCCCGGCCACCGGCTCGTCGTCCGAGCCGCCCGACATGACGACGGCGGTGGCGACGCCGCCCGCTATCACCGCGACGGCGACGATCCCGCCGCCGAGCATCATCAGCTTGCGCCGCTTGGCGCCGCTGGCGGCCTGCTGCTCGGCGAGCGCGCCCCAGTCGGGTGTCCCGGCCGAGGGCGGGCCGCCCGGCCCTGAGGCGGGCGTGTGCGCCCCTTGCCGACGCTGTCCCGCGCCGCGCTGCTGGCGCGGGAAGGGCTGACGGTGGGTGCCCATGCCGGGCGCGCCCTGCGGGGCGCCCTGGGGGCTCTGCGACGGGCTTCGGGGTGCGCCCTGGGCGGGGGCCTGGGGCGTGCTCCGGGGCGCGGCCTGGGCGGCCGGCCGCGGGCCTGTCGGGCCGGTGGGCCGCGCGGGGGCGGGGCCGGGCGGCGGCGCGGGAGCCGCCGGGGTCTCGGCGGCACCCGGCGCCGCGGCGGCGGGCGGCAGCGAGGCGTGCGGCCGGGCCGCGCCCTGGCCGGGGACGCCGGGCCGTACCTGGTACGCGCCCGGCTGCTCGGCCTGCGGCGACCACGCGGGACCGGACGACGGCGCCTGCGGCTGCGACTGTCCCGGCTCGTGGCGGAACCCGCGCCGCGGGTCGTCCGCGTAGCCCCCCGGCGGCCCGGCCGGCTGGTCGGCGGCCGGGCCCGACGGCGGCTGCGGGCCCTGCGGCGCCTGCGCGTCGTACGGCGACGGCTGCTGCGGGGGTGCCTGGGCGGCGGCGTGGCGCGGCTGGGGCCGAGAGGGGATGACGCGTCCCTCAAGGACCTCGCGCTCGCCCTCGGGGGCGCTCGTGGGGGGTTCCTGCGGAGGCTGCGGCTGCTGTCCGGGCCCATCAGTCATGCCGCGCATCATATTGCCGGTCAGGCCGCGCACATATTCCGGTGAACACACCGGAGAACGCGCCGGTGAACGCGCCGGTGGAGACCTCACGAAAACGAGTTGGGGCGGATCGCGCCCCACAGGGAGAATCCAGGACATGGGACATGTGGAAGCAGCGCACTTGGAGTACTACCTGCCGGATGGGCGGGCGCTGCTCGGCGACGTCTCGTTCCGTGTGGGCGACGGCGCCGTGGTCGCGCTGGTCGGCGCCAACGGCGCGGGCAAGACCACGCTGCTGCGGCTGATCTCCGGCGAGATCAAGCCGCACGGCGGCACGGTCACGGTCAGCGGCGGCCTCGGCGTGATGCGGCAGTTCGTCGGCAGCGTCCGCGACGACCGCACCGTACGTGACCTGCTGGTCTCCGTCGCGCACCCGCGGATCCGGACCGCCGCCAAGGCGGTCGACGCGGCCGAGCTGGCGATCATGGCGCAGGACGACGAACCGGCGCAGATGGCGTACGCGCACGCCCTGGCCGAATGGGCCGAGGCGCGCGGCTACGAGGCCGAGACCCTGTGGGACATGTGCACGATGGCCGCGCTCGGCGTGCCGTACGAGCGGGCGCAGTGGCGCGAGGTGAAGACGCTCTCGGGCGGTGAGCAGAAACGGCTGGTTCTGGAGGCCCTGCTGCGCGGCCCCGACGAGACGCTGCTGCTCGACGAGCCGGACAACTACCTGGACGTGCCGGGCAAGCGCTGGCTGGAGGAGCAGCTCGCCCTCACCAAGAAGACGGTGCTGTTCGTCAGCCACGACCGGGAGCTGCTGGCCCGCAGCGCGCAGAAGATCGTCGCCGTCGAGACCGGCCCGGCCGGGTCCACGGTGTGGGTGCACGGCGGCGGTTTCGACACCTTCCACGAGGCCCGCAAGGAGCGCTTCGCGCGCTTCGAGGAGCTGCGGCGGCGCTGGGAGGAGGAGCACGCCAAGCTCAAGGCGATGGTGCTGCGGCTGCGCCAGCAGGCGGCGAACAGCCCCGACATGGCGTCCCGCTACCACGCGGCGCAGACCCGGCTGAAGCGGTTCGAGGACGCGGGCGCCCCGCAGGAGCCGCCGCGCGAGCAGGACATCCGGATGCGGCTGCGCGGCGGACGTACCGGCGTACGGGCGGTGACCTGCGAGAAGCTGGAGCTGACCGGTCTGATGAAGCCGTTCGACCTGGAGGTCTACTACGGCGAGCGGGTCGCGGTGCTCGGCTCCAACGGCTCGGGGAAGTCGCACTTCCTGCGGCTGCTCGCCGGGGACGGGAGCGTCGCGCACACCGGGACGTTCAAGCTCGGCGCGCGGGTGGTGCCCGGCCACTTCGCGCAGACCCACGCGCACCCGGAACTGCTCGGCCGCACCCTGGTCGACATCCTGTGGGGCGACCACGCGCACGACCGGGGCCGCGCCATGGGCGTCCTGCGGCGGTACGAGCTGGAGCGGCAGGGCGACCAGCCCTTCGACAAGCTCTCCGGCGGGCAGCAGGCCCGCTTCCAGATCCTGCTCATGGAGCTGGCCGGGACCACCGCGCTGCTGCTGGACGAGCCCACGGACAACCTCGACCTGGAGAGCGCCGAGGCCCTCCAGGAGGGCCTGGAGTCGTACGACGGCACGGTGCTCGCGGTGACGCACGACCGGTGGTTCGCGCGCAGTTTCGACCGCTATCTGGTCTTCGGGTCCGACGGTCTGGTCAGGGAGTCCATCGAGCCGGTCTGGGACGAGCGGCGGGTGGAGCGCAAGCGGTAGGGCCCGGCGGACGCCCGGTCCCCACGGGTCCCGAACGGCCCCTCCCGGCCCGGGAATCCGACGCGTTTTGACCCGTACGGGGGCGCGCGGGTATTCTTCGATGTCGTTATGCGTATTGGCTTGCTCTATCTCACGTGAGGGGCCCTTACGCCGGTCCACCGGGCCGATGACCAGCGGCAGGCAGACGGGTTGCGTCCCCGAATGCCGCCAGGGCTGGCCTGATCGTCCGGGTGGCCTTGTACAAGGACCCGTTTCCCCGGCCCCTCACGGGCTCGTGGAGACACCATCACTGAAGAAGCGAAGGCGACCGTGCGTACGTTCAGCCCCAAGCCCGGCGATGTCACCCGCCAGTGGCACGTAATCGACGCGCAGGACGTTGTCCTGGGCCGTCTGGCCACCCAGGCCGCGACCCTCCTGCGGGGCAAGCACAAGCCCATCTACGCCCCGCACGTCGACACCGGTGACTTCGTCATCATCATCAACGCCGACAAGGTGCACCTGTCGGGCAACAAGAAGACCCAGAAGATGGCGTACCGCCACTCCGGGTACCCGGGCGGCCTGCGCTCCGTGCGCTACGACGAGCTGCTCGACAAGAACCCGGAGAAGGCCGTGGAGAAGGCCATCAAGGGCATGCTCCCGAAGAACACCCTGGGCCGTCAGATGCTCTCGAAGCTGAAGGTCTACTCGGGCGACCAGCACCCGCACGCTGCCCAGCAGCCGGTGCCGTTCGAGATCACCCAGGTCGCGCAGTAGTACCGGCCACCAGCTACCAGAAAGAATCTGAGGAGAATCGTGGCTGAGACCACTGCCGAGACCGTCGTCGAGGGTGAAGAGACCTTCGAGGAGATCACGACCTTCGAGTCCGAGACCCCCGAGTCGGAGTACACCTCCGAGTCGCTCGCCTCGCGCTTCGGCGACCCGCAGCCGGCCGCCGGCACCGGCCGCCGCAAGCAGTCCATCGCCCGTGTCCGGATCGTTCCGGGCAGCGGCAAGTGGAAGATCAACGGCCGCACCCTTGAGGGCTACTTCCCCAACAAGGTGCACCAGCAGGAAGTCAACGAGCCCTTCAAGGTGCTCGAGCTGGACAACCGGTACGACGTCGTGGCCCGCATCAGCGGCGGCGGCATCTCCGGCCAGGCCGGTGCCCTGCGCCTGGGCGTCGCCCGCGCGCTCAACGAGGCGGACGTGGACAACAACCGCGGCCCGCTGAAGAAGGCCGGCTTCCTGACCCGTGACGACCGCGCGGTCGAGCGGAAGAAGGCCGGTCTGAAGAAGGCCCGCAAGGCCCCGCAGTTCAGCAAGCGCTAAGTCGCCTCCGGCGCGGGAACCAAACCCGCGCCGGGCGCATCGAACGCCTCGGAGACACTTTGTGCCTCCGAGGCGTTCGCATTCCTGGGAATCGGCACATTTGTCTGTTGATATGGCTCTGAGCCCTGGATGGTGGAGCCATGTCCCCGCACCGGGGGCGCGGACCGCGGGGCACGGGAGGCCCGGCGGCGCAGGGATCGTCGCGTCCCGGGACGGCCGCACGACCGCACGGATCATCGGAGGAAACACTGTGGGACGACTCTTCGGCACCGACGGCGTGCGGGGCATGGCCAACGCCGACCTCACCGCCGAGCTTGCTCTCGGCCTGTCGGTCGCGGCGGCACACGTGCTCGGCGAAGCGGGCAGCTTCGCGGGCCACCGGCCGGTGGCGGTCGTGGGGCGCGACCCGCGCGCCTCGGGCGAATTCCTGGAGGCGGCCGTCGTGGCGGGCCTCGCGAGCGCGGGCGTGGACGTCCTGCGGGTCGGTGTGCTGCCCACCCCGGCGGTGGCGTATCTCACCGGCGCGCTGGGCGCCGACCTCGGCGTGATGCTCTCCGCGAGCCACAACGCGATGCCGGACAACGGCGTGAAGTTCCTGGCGCGCGGCGGCCACAAGCTCGACGACGAGCTGGAGGAGCGGATCGAGGCGATCTACGAGGAGCACCGCACCGGCGCCCCCTGGAACCGCCCGACCGGCGGCGGCGTCGGCCGGGTCCGCGACTACGACGAGGGCTTCGACCAGTACGTGGCCCACCTCATCGCGGTGCTGCCCAACCGCCTCGACGGCCTGAAGGTCGTCCTGGACGAGGCGCACGGCGCGGCCTCCCGCGTCTCGCCCGAGGCGTTCTCGCGCGCCGGTGCCGAGATCATCACCATCGGCGCCCAGCCCGACGGGCTCAACATCAACGACGGCTGCGGCTCCACCCACCTGGAGCTGCTGAAGGCCGCCGTGGTCGAGCACGGCGCCGACTTCGGCATCGCGCACGACGGCGACGCCGACCGCTGCCTGGCCGTCGACGCCACCGGTGAGGAGGTCGACGGCGACCAGATCCTCGCGATCCTCGCCCTGTCGCTGCGCGAGCGCGGCGCCCTGCGCGAGAACACCGTCGTCGGCACCGTGATGTCCAACCTCGGCTTCAAGCTGGCGATGGAACGCGAAGGCATCGAGATGGTGCAGACCGCCGTCGGCGACCGCTACGTCCTGGAAGCGATGAAGGAGCACGGGTACGCGCTCGGCGGCGAGCAGTCCGGGCACGTCATCGTGCTCGACCACGCCACCACCGGCGACGGCACCCTGACCGGTCTGCTGCTGGCCGCCCGCGTCGCCGCCACCAAGCGCACCCTGGCCGACCTGGCCGGGGTCATGGTGCGGCTGCCGCAGGTGCTGGTCAATGTGCCGGACGTCGACAAGAGCCGCGTCGACTCCACGCCCGAGCTGCTGACCGCCGTCGCCGAGGCCGAGACCGAGCTGGGCACCACCGGCCGGGTCCTGCTGCGGCCCTCCGGCACCGAGCCGCTGGTGCGCGTGATGGTCGAGGCCGCCGACATCGACCACGCCCAGTCCGTCGCCGGGCGGCTGGCCGACGTCGTCAAGTCCACCCTGGGCTGAGCCGCCCCGCGCGGGGGCCGACCGTACGCCGTCAGGCGGCGGGTACGTGCCGCTTCGCCCAGAGCCACTTCTGGGCGAGCAGCGTCAACGTGCCCGCCACCGCGATGCCCGCCAGGTTGATCACGAGCTGCAAGGTGGAGCCCCACGCCTCGCTCCAGGCCGCGTAGCTGATCCCCAGGGCGGCGTTCGCGGCGGCCGGCACCGTCGTCACCGAGATCGCCACGCCCACCAGCGCGCCCGACTTGGACGAGGTCAGGGAGAGGATTCCGGCGATCCCGGCGAGGAACGCGACGACGAACGAATCCCACGTCGGCTGCCAGATGAACTCCGTCGCCGGGTGCGGCGCGTCGAACCGCGCCTGCGTGAACAGCCCGAACAGGCTCATCAGATCGCTGAACCCGCCGGTGATCAGCATCGCCACCGGGAAGCCGATCAGCAGCGCCGCCACCGACCGCCCCACCAGGCGGCGCTGACGCCGCACCACCCCCGTACAGATCCCGGCCAGCGGCCCGAACTCCGGCCCGACCACCATCGCGCCGACGATCAGGATCGAGCTGTCCAGCATCACGCCGTACGCGGCCAGCATCGTCGCCACCGTCAGGAACGCGATGTACGTGACGGTCAGCGTCGACTCCTCGTGGGTCTCCTCGACCAGCGACTCCCACAGCACCGCGTCCGCGCCCTCGCCCGGCGCGTCCTCCTCGGCCTTCTCCGCGCTCGTCGACAGCGTCAGGTCGATGTTCTCGACCGCGATCGAACCGGTCTCCGCCACGCCCAGCTCACGCAGCCCGGCCAGCAGGCCGTCGGCCGCCTCCCGCGCCACGTCGCAGGTCAGCACGTCGCCGAGCGGGTCGTACGCGGCGCCGCGCATCACCGTCAGATGGGTGGCGCCGAGGGTCGCGCCGACCAGTCGCGCGACCTCCTCGGTGCGGTCGGCGGGCACGATCATCCGCAGGTGCAGCACGGCGGGGCTCCCGTTTCCTCGACATCTGGCGGCCGCGTCGGGCGAGCCGCGTCATGTGACCGGCGCCGGGTGACCGGCGTCAGAGCTTGCGCAGCGACAGGCGCTGCACCTTGTGCCCCGGTCCCTTGCGGAGCACCAGCGTCGCCCGGCTGCGGGTGGGCAGCACATTCTGCTGCAAGTTGGGCTGATTGACGGTGCGCCACATCAGCCGGGCGTACTCCAGCGCCTCGTCCTCCGAGACCTGGGTGTACTTGCGGAAGTACGAGTGCGGGTCCTGGAAGGCCGTCTCGCGCAGTTTCCTGAACCGCCCCAGGTACCACTGCTCGATGTCCTCGGTGCGCGCGTCCACGTACACGCTGAAGTCGAAGTGGTCGGCCAGGCCGATCCTCGTCCTGCCGTCCTTGCCGGGCAGCGCCGGCTGGAGGACGTTCAGGCCCTCCACGATGAGGATGTCCGGGCGGCGGACCGTCAGGGTCTCGCCGGGCACGATGTCGTAGATCAGGTGCGAGTAGACCGGCGCGGTGACCTCGTCGCGGCCGGCCTTCACGTCCGCCACGAAGCGGGTCAGCGCGCGGCGGTCGTACGACTCGGGGAAGCCCTTGCGGGACATCAGGCCGCGCCGGTGCAGCTCCGCGTTGGGCAGCAGGAAGCCGTCGGTGGTGACCAGTTCGACCCGCGGGTGCTCGGGCCAGCGGGCCAGCAGCGCCTGGAGCAGCCGGGCCGTGGTCGACTTGCCCACCGCCACACTGCCCGCCACCCCGATCACGAACGGCGTCCCCGGCTGCGCGTGGTGCCCTCCCCCTGCCTTCGGCGGAGGCGCCCCCACCGCGTCCCCCAGGAAGGTGTTCAGCGCGCCGCGCAGCCGGTTGTGCGCGGCCACGTACAGATTCAGCAGCCGGGACAGCGGCAGATAGACGTCCACCACCTCGTCCAGGTCGATCACGTCGCCCAGGCCGCGCAGCCGCTCCACCTCCTCGGCGGTCAGCGGCAGCGGCGTGCGCTCGCGCAGCGCACTCCACTCCTCGCGGGTCAGGTCGACATAGGGGCTGGTCGCGGCTGGGGTCGTCGGCACGGGCCCCATTGTCCAGACGTACGTGTACGGAGCGCGGGCGGGGGGTGCGGCGCGCGGCCGGGGTGCGGCGTGCGGCCGGGGGTGCGCGTGCGGGCGGGGTGCGGTGTGTGGCCGGGGGCGCGCGTGCGGCCGAGGGCACGGCGGGTGGGGCACGGCCTAAGCTGGCCGGCATGAACGGCACGTCGGGCGAAGGGGATGGCCAGTGATCGTCGGGGTCGGGATCGACGTCGCCGAGATCGACCGCTTCGCCGCCGCCCTGGAGCGCACGCCCGGCATGGCCGACCGGCTCTTCCTCCCCGGCGAACTGCTGCTGCCGACCGGCGAGCGGCGCGGTGTCGCCTCGCTGGCCGCCCGGTTCGCGGCCAAGGAAGCGCTCGCCAAGGCCCTGGGCGCACCCGCCGGGCTGCACTGGCTCGACGCCGAGATCACCACGGAGCCCTCCGGCCGGCCCCGGCTGACCGTCACCGGGACCGTGGCCGCGCGGGCCGCGGAGCTGGGGGTACGCGGCTGGCACGTCTCCCTCAGCCATGACGCCGGGGTCGCGTCCGCGGTGGTCATCGCGGAGGGCTGACCCGCGGGCGGGTGGCGGGGGCGGGTCGGGCGGATGCGTCTGGCGCGTCCGGTCCGCCTGGTCGGGGGGCTGGGTGTGCCGGTCCGCCTGGTCGGGGGGCTGGGTGCGCGCCGGGCGCGTAGTGTCCGTTGAGGCTGTTTCCGTCGAGCCCTGCCGGAGGACTTTCCATGAGGTACGCGCACGCGGTGGAGACCGTACGGGCCGCCGAGGGCGAGTTGATGGCCCGGCTGCCCGAGGGCGCGCTCATGCAGCGCGCGGCGGCCGGGCTCGCGGCGGCGTGCCGGGACCTGCTCGGGCGTACGTACGGCGCGCGCGTCGTCGTCCTCGCCGGGAGCGGCGACAACGGCGGTGACGCGCTGTACGCCGGTGCCCGGCTGGCCCGCCGCGGCGCCGCCGTGCACGCCGTGCTGCTGGCCCCCGAACGCGCCCACCGCGGCGGCCTCGCCGCCCTGCTGGCCGCCGGGGGCCGCGCCGCCGCCGCGGAGGACGCCGAGGCGCTGATCGGGCGGGCCGACCTCGTGCTCGACGGGATCGTCGGCATCGGCGGCAAGGGCGGCCTGCGGCCCGGCGCCGTACCGCTCGCCGAGGCCGCCGGGGCCTCCCGCGCCGTCGTCGTCGCCGTCGACCTGCCCAGCGGCGTCGACGCCGACACCGGGGAAGTCCTCGGGGACGCCGTGCACGCCGACGCGACCGTCACCTTCGGTACGTACAAGCCGGGGCTGCTCATCGACCCGGCCGCCACCTTCGCCGGGGCGCCCCGGCTCGTCGACATCGGCCTCGGGCCGTACCTCGGCGAACCCGAACTGGAGGCGCTCCAGCACGCGGACGTCGCCGCCGCGCTGCCGCGGCCGGGGGAGTCCAGCGACAAGTACCGGCGCGGTGTCGTCGGCGTCGTCGCCGGGTCCGGGCGGTATCCGGGGGCCGCCGTCCTCGCCGTCTCCGGCGCGCTGCGGGGCGGCGCCGGGGCGGTGCGCTACGTCGGGCCCGGCGGCGACGCCGTGCTCGCCCGGCACCCCGAGGTGCTGGTGTCCACCGGGTCCCCGCACAGCGCCGGGCGCGTTCAGTCCTGGGTGGTCGGGCCCGGCATCGGCGACTCCCCGGAGGCGCGGCAGGCCGTCACCGACGTGCTCGCCACCTCGGTGCCGGTCCTCGTCGACGCCGACGCCCTGCGCTTCCTCTCGCCCGCCGCCGTACGGGAGCGGAGCGCCCCCACCGTCCTCACCCCGCACGCCGGGGAGGCCGCCGCGCTGCTCGGCTGGGCGCGGGAGGAGGTCGAGGCGCGGCGCCTCGACGCCGTGCGGGGGCTGGCCGGGCGGTTCGGTGCCACCGTTCTGCTCAAGGGGGCCACCACGTTGGTGGCTTCGCCGTCGCCCCGGGCGGCCGTTCGCGTCAATCCGACGGGGGTCGCGTGGCTGGCGACGGCGGGGAGTGGGGACGTGCTGTCCGGGCTTGCGGGGTCGTTGCTCGCGGCGGGGCTTGCGCCGATGGACGCGGCTGCTTGTGGGGCGTACCTGCATGGGCTCGCTGCGCGGCTGGGGTCGGGGGGAGCGCCGCTTGCGGCGTTGGATGTGGCCGCCGCCGTTCCCACTGCGTGGCGCAGCCTTTAGCTTGTCTTTCCCGCCCGCCCACCCCTGCGGGTGTTTGTTCGTCTGCGGGTGCCGCTTGTGCCTGGGTCGGTGCCGGTCCGGGGCACCTCCTCGGGCGACGAACGTGCACCCACTTCGAAAACGTCCAGCCCCTTTCCGTTCGTCCCCCTGCGGGGGCACCCCGGCCCGTCCCCTCCCGGTACGTCGGCGTCCGCCCGCCGGTGGGGGTTGCCGGGGAGGGGGGTGGGTGGGCTCGGGTACGTCGGCGTCCGCCTGTCCGGTGGGGGTGGGTGGGCTCGGGTGCGTCGGCGTCCGCCTGTCCGGTGGGGGTTGCCGGGCGGGGCAGGGGTCGCAGGGGCTGTTCGTGATTCGCCGGACAGGCGCTAGGTGGGGAGGCGGAGGCCGTTGTAGAGGAGTGAGGCGATGCGTACGGCGTCGTCCTGCCAGCCTTCGGAGCGCAGGCCGCAGATGCCGCCGAGGGCGCGGAGGAGGAGGAGGCCGCTGACGTCCTCGCGGATGAGGCCGGCGGCGGCGCCGGCGGTGAGGAGGTGGTCCAGGGCACGGGCCATCTCGGCGCGGGTGTCGTCGAAGACGGGCGAGTCGGTCGCCATGATGCTCTCCAGCACTTCGCCCATGCCACGGCCGACCGCCGCGTGCTCCACGAGCAGCAGGAGGAAGGCCCGCAGGGCTTCGTCGGGCGCGTGCTGGGCGAGCAGCCGGGAGGGGGCCGCGCAGAGGTCGGCGACCTCTTGGCGGTACACGTCGGCGACAAGGGCTTCGCGGGTGTCGAAGTGGCGGTACAGCGTGCCGACGGCCACACCGGCACGGCGGGCGATCTCCTCGACGTGGGCGTCGTCGTCGGAGAGGAGCGCTTCGCGCGCGGCGGCGAGGAGCGCGTCGCGGTTGCGGCGGGCGTCGGCGCGCAACGGGCGTGGTGACGGCAACAGTCCTCCATAAGGTGAATCGGACTCCGCTTGTGTACAGTTTCCGGAGTCGGGTTCACTTTACTGGGGAGAACGTCCGTGACGATCGAGAACGAGGGGCTTGACGGCCTGCGTGTGCTGGTGACCGGCGGCAGCCGAGGGCTCGGGGAGGCGACGGCCCGCCGCTTCGCCGCCGCGGGCGCCACGGTGCTGACGGCCTCGCGCACCGCGCCGCCGGACGACCTGGACGCCGCCTTCATCCCGGCCGACCTGCGGTCCGAGGAGGGGGTGCGGGAGCTGGGGCAGCGCGTGCTGGACAGCGTCGGAGGCGTTGACGTCCTGGTGAACAACGCGGGAGCCGCGACCGGGCCGATGCCGACTCTGGAGCGGTCCGACGCGTCGTGGCTCGCCGACCTGGAGATGAATCTGCTCAGCGCGGTCCGGCTCGACCGGGCGTTGGTTCCGGGGATGGTCGAGCGCGGCTCGGGCGTCGTGGTGCACGTCTCGTCCATCGCCAGCCACCTCCCGCAGCCCGCCGAGGCGTCGTACGCCGCGTCGAAGGCGGCGCTCAACGCCTACAGCCGCGAACTGGCGACGGCGGTGGGCGGCCACGGCGTACGCGTGGTGTGCGTGCTGCCGGGCTTCGTCGTCACCGAGGGAGCCGCCGACCACCTCCGGCGGATGGCCGACAGTGAGGGCATCGGCGTCGACGACGTCACGCAGCGGATCGTGGAGCACCTGAAGCTGCCGATGGGACGGCCCGGCGAACCCGAGGACGTCGCCGAGATGATCGCGTTCCTCGCGTCCGACCGCGCCAAATGGCTCACCGGCGCCCAGTTCAGGGTCGACGGCGGCATCATCCCCACCATCTGAGCCCCAGCGATTCCGAGGAGAGACACCGTGACCTTCAGCCTGACGTCACTGATCGTGGACGCCGCGGACCCGGAGAGCGAAGGCGCGTTCTGGCACCGCCTGCTCGGCGGCTCGGTCACCCGGACGGCCACGCACCACTTCCTGCGCAGCGACGGATTCCCCGTGCTCGTGGTCCAGCGGGTTCCGAGGCATGTCATGCCGCGGTGGCCCGACGGGACCTCCCAGCAGATGCACTTCGACCTCGCGACGGACGACATGGAGAGCGCCGACACGCGGGTGCTCGCGGCCGGCGGCCGACGGCTGCGGCCGACCGGCGACGTCGGCCCCGCAGACCGCGAGGGCGCCCGGGTCTACGCCAGTCCGGCCGGGCACCCCTTCTGCGTTCGCCCGGCCTGACCCCCGCGACGGCTACGGGACGACCTCCCGGTCGGCGGCGGCGAGGAGCGTGCGGAGGGGGGCCGTGTCGGGGCTGTCGGCGATGGCCGCGTCGATGGCGTCGTCCATGCCGTTCTCCCAGGCCGGCGGGAGAACAAGTCCGGGGCGGCCCGTCCAGGCGATGTCGGGGGCGGCGAGGCCGGACTCGATGAGACGGAGCTGGATGAGACCGGCCAGCCCGTCGAAGACCACGGGCCGGATGAAGTTGCGCGCCGACGCGCCGGTCAGGCGGCCCGCCTGCGGCGGCTTGGGGATACGGTTGGCGACCGCCATCCACAGCAGGCCGTGGTCGAAGGCGTCGAGCACGTCCTCCAGGGTGGGCAGATCGGTGTCCGTCACCGTCTCGGAGGAGGCGCGGCGGGACGTACGGGCCGCGCCGTCCTGGTCCGGCGACTCCGCGCGCAGCGCCCTGGCGACCGCGAGCAGCAGCGGTCGGGACCAGCCCTCGGCATCCGCCGAGGCGCGGGCCATGACCAGGTCGTCCCAGGCCAGACGCGGGCGCTCGGCCGCCTCCGGGGGCAGCGTGCGCGCCTCCAGAGCGGCGAACACCTGGCTCTGGTCCCGCAGCAGGGACAGCGCGTTCGCCTCCCCCTCAGCCGCGTCCGTCCTGCCGTCGGCGGGCAGCCGCTCGATCCGGGCTATCCGATCCTGGAGCGGCGGGTGGGAGTCGTACGGGTGCGGCTTCGGCGGACGCCGACCGTCCGCGAGCGCGGCGAGCCTCTCCCCCGGCCGGGCGGCGAGCAGTCGCGAGAATCCGCCGAGGACCTCGCCGACCGGAGGCAGCGCCCCCACGGGGCCGCCCATCCCGGCGTACGTGTCCACGTAGTGGTCGTACGCGGCGTCGATGACCGGCATGGCGCGCAGTGCGCCGACCGTCGCGTCACGGCCCGCGTACCGGGCGGCCGACTCATCGGCGGCGAACTCCTGCTGGCGGGCGACGGACTGCGAGGTCCGCAGGAACATCCGGGCGTAGCCGACGTAGACGGCGCCGACCACGTAATGCATCCGCGTGGTGCCCTCGCTGAACACCTCCACCGTGTGCAGTACGGCCGCCCGGCCGCGCAGGGTGAGGCCGCCGAGCCGGGTGTCGCGATTGCCGTAGTGGCCGAACTCATGCGCCAGAACGGCCCGCAGCCGGGGCACGGTCAGCCCCGCGAGCAGCGGCAGGCCCAGCAGCAGACGGCGCCGCCCCGGCAACAGGCCCAGCAGACGGCTCTGTTCCGCCACCCCCGCGTTGACCTCGGAAACCAGGTACAGCTCGTCCGGCGCCCGCTCCCCCGCCACCTCCGCCGCCGCCCGCACCTGCTCCCACAACTCGGGCTGCTCCTGCGCCGTGACCGCCACCCCGTCCGGCACCGACCCCAGCCGCCCGGCCCGCAGAAACGCCAGCATCCCCCGCACGATCGCCACCGCCACCAACGCCGTGACCATCAAAATCGTGCCCTCGAACCACGCCGCCCCCGCCGCGAACCACCGCGTCACCAGCAGCCAGTCCAGCGCCGCCATCGCCGCCAACAGCACAAACCCCAACAACACGAACCCGACCAGCAACACCAACGCGCGCACAGCACGCAGCCGGAACGTCATCGACAATCCCCCCACAGGACCAGCCCACCCCCACCGGCACACCCCGACAAGGCCCGCAGATCCTACCCCCCACCCCAAGCCCCCCCGATCCCCCGCCTCACCTGCCCCCGCCCCCGGACGAGCACCCCGCCCACCCCCACCGGACCGTCGGACACCGACGCACCCGAGCCCACCCACCCCCCTCCGCCCACCCCCACCGGACAGGCGGACGCCGACGCACCCGAGCCCACCCACCCCCCTCCCCGGCCACCCCCATCGGCGGGCGGACGCCGACGTACCGGGAGGGGACGGGCCGGGGTGCCCCCGCAGGGGGACGAACGGACAAGGGGCTGGACGTTTTCGAAGTGGGTGCACGTTCGTCGCCCGAGGAGGTGCCCCGGACCGGCACCGACCCAGGCACAAGCGGCACCCGCAGACGAAGAAAACACCCGCACGGGCGGGCGGGCGGGAAAGACACGCCCAGCACCCGACCTGAGACACTGACCGCAATGGACGAGAAGCGGATGCGCGGCTGGGCACAAGTGGACCTGACCGCGCTGCGAGCAAACGTGAGAGCGCTGCGCGCAAAGGCACCCACGGCCGCGTTCATGGCCGTCGTGAAGGCCGACGCCTACGGCCACGGAATGGTCCCGTGCGCCAAGGCGGCCGTCGAGGCCGGAGCGACCTGGCTCGGCGTGGCCACCCCCGAGGAAGCCCTCACCCTGCGGGCAGCGGGCCTGAAGGCCCGCACCCTGTGCTGGCTGTGGACCCCCGGAGGGCCCTGGCGGGAGTGCGTCGAAGCCGACATCGACGTGACGGTGAGCGCGATGTGGGCGCTCCGCGAAGCCACGGCGGCGGCCGAGGCGGCCGGCCGCCCGGCCAGAGTGCAGCTCAAGATCGACGCGGGCCTCGGCCGCAACGGCGCCCAGCCCGCCCAGTGGCCCGAACTGGTCGCACGGGCCCGCGCGGCCGAGCGCGACGGCCTCATCCGGGTGACAGGAGTGTGGGCGCACTTCAGCTGCGCCGACGAACCGGGCCACCCCTCCATCGAGCGGGAGCTGAACGTCTTCAAGGAGGCCCTGGCGCAGGCCGAGGCGGCGGGCCTCACCCCCGAGGTGCGGCACCTCGCGAATTCGCCGGGCACCTTGACGCTGCCGGAGGCGCACTTCGACCTGGTGCGGCCGGGCGTGGCGATGTACGGCATCTCGCCGGTGCCCGAGATCGGCGGTTCCGCGGACTTCGGGCTGCGGCCGGTGATGACGGTCGTCGGCCGCCTGGCGTCGGTGAAGCGGGTGCCGGGCGGGCACGGGGTGAGCTACGGGCACAAGTACGTGACGCCGGGCGAGACGACGTTGGCGCTGGTGCCGCTGGGCTACGCGGACGGCGTGCCGCGGCACGCCTCGGGCACGGGCCCGGTGCTGGTCGCGGGCAAGTGGCGGACGGTCGCGGGCCGGGTCGCGATGGACCAGTTCGTGGTGGACCTCGGCGGCGACGCGGCCGAGCCCGGCGACGAGGCGGTGCTGTTCGGCCCCGGCGACCAGGGCGAGCCGACCGCCGAGGACTGGGCACGGGCGTGCGGCACGATCGCGTACGAGATCGTCACCCGCATCGGCGCGCGGGTCCCGCGGGTATACGTGGGGGAAGGCGCCGGTCCCGGCGCAGGCGACAGCGATGGAGCACCGTGCCAGAAGGCGTGAAGTGGGAGAAGGCAGGGCTGGTCGGCGCGGCGATCGGGGTGGTCGCGGCGGGCGCCGCCGCGGGCGTGGCGATCGAGCGGGTGACCGTCGGCCGCGGGATGCGCCGCCGCGCCCGGCTGGCGCTGGACTCGGCGGGCCCGTACGGAACGCTGCGCGGACAGCCCGGCACGGTCGCGGCGGAGGACGGCACGGAGCTGTACTACGAGACCGAGGACGTCGCGCCGCCCGAGCCCGAGCCGCAGACACCGCCCTCGCGCCGCAGCCGCGGCTGGCTGCGCCGCCGCGCCGAGGCGCCGCAGCCGGTGACGGTGGTGTTCTCGCACGGGTACTGCCTGAACCAGGACTCCTGGCACTTCCAGCGGGCGGCGCTGCGCGGCACCGTACGGGCGGTGTACTGGGACCAGCGCAGTCACGGCCGCAGCGAGCGCGGCCGGGACCAGGTGGCGGGCGGGCCCGCCACCATCGACCAGCTGGGCCGCGACCTGAAGGCGGTGCTGGACGCGGCGGTGCCCGAGGGCCCGGTGGTGCTGGTCGGGCACTCGATGGGCGGGATGACGGTGATGGCGTTCGCCGACCAGTTCCCCGAGTACGTCGAGGAGCGGGTCGTCGGCGTCGCGTTCGTCTCGACGTCGGCGGGGAAGCTGGCCGCGGTGACGCTGGGGCTGCCCGCCGCGGGCGCGCGGGCGTTCCGGGCGCTGGCGCCCGCGGTGCTGCGGGCGCTGGGCAGCCAGGCGGATCTGGTCGAGCGGGGGCGGCAGGCCACCGCCGACCTGTTCGCGGGGATCATCAAGCGGTACTCGTTCGGCTCCGACGTGGACCCGGCGGTCGGCCGGTTCGCCGAGCGGCTGATCGAGTCGACGCCGATCGACGTGGTCGCCGAGTTCTATCCGGCGTTCACCGACCACGACAAGGGCGACGCGCTGTCGGTGCTCGACGGGCTGCCCGGTCTCGTACTGGCGGGGGACAAGGACCTGTTGACGCCGAGCGCGCACAGTACGGAGATCGCCGAGAAGCTGCCGGACGCCGAACTGGTGATCGTGGAGGGCGCGGGGCACCTGGTCATCATGGAGCGCCCCGAGGTGGTGAACGCGGCGCTCGCGCTGCTGATCGCGCAGGCCGCGGACTCGGTGCGCGCACCGGTCCCGCAGGTGCTGCGCGACCTGGCGGCGGCGCGGGCGTCGACCCGTACGACGGCCGCCGACGCGTAACATTCGCGTTCATGGCCACACCGCACGATGCCACGCCGCCGCACGAGACCGCCGCGCAGAACGCCGCCGAGCACGAGGCGGTGCGGCGCGGCGCGACACCGCACGAACCGGGCTCCGTGGGGATCACCGTCCCCACCCCCGACCTGATGCGCGACCTGGGCCGCCGCCTGGCCGCGCTGCTCGCCCCCGGCGACCTGGTGCTGCTCAGCGGCGAGCTGGGCGCGGGCAAGACCACGCTGGCCCGCGGCCTCGGCGAGGGTCTGGGCGTACGCGGCGCCGTCACCTCCCCGACCTTCGTGATCGCCCGCGTCCACCCCTCCCTGACCGCGGGTCCCGCGCTGGTGCACGTGGACGCGTACCGCCTGGGCGGCGGCCTGGACGAGATGGAGGACCTGGACCTCGACGTGTCGCTCCCCGAGTCCGTGGTCGTCGTGGAGTGGGGCGACGGCAAGGTCGAGGAGCTGTCGGAGGCGCGGCTCCAGGTCGTCATCGCCCGTACGGTCGGCGGCCCGGCGGACGGGGACGGCGAGGGCGACGACGTACGCGAGGTGACCGTCACCGGCGTCGGCCCGCGCTGGACCGGCCAGGACCTCACCGCGCTGCGCGCCTGACCCTCGCTCCGATCCCCCGTTCGGCCCCCGCTCCGCCCTCCGTTCCGACAGGCTGTCGGCAAGATGTTGCGCGAGGGCGGCCGGGCGTGGTCTGCTGGTTGCGGGTACCTGGTTAGGGCGCCCTAACTACGTCTCTTCGGGGAGGCGCACATGCCGGCCCAGATCCGGACCCAGGACACGCGGGACCCGCGGCGGGACACCCCGCCGCCCAACGTCGGCGCCCTGCTGGCCGCCGGAGCCGCGGCCCGCACACTGTCGACCCCGCCGGACGACGGCGAGGAGCCCGCGCCGGCGGACCCGCCGGTCACCACGGCGACGGGCAGGACGACGGACGCGCCGGAGGCAGAAACCGGCGCGTGAGACGCGCGGCTACTTCACCGCACGCCTACTTCACGACGAAAACACTGCTGCCGATCGTCGCGATCTGCCACAGCGCCGTGCCGTCGAGCCGCGTCTCGCGGATCGCCGCCGTCTGCTTCGAAGGATCAGGCTTCGCCAGCGACCCGTCCGCGGCCGCGCTGAAGCCGACGTTTATCCCGTCGGTCGTCGCGAAGAGCACCACGTGCTCGACCTGGGCGCCGTCGCCTCCTATGCCGGAGGCGCGCCGCGAGAAGACGCGGTGTATCCCCACGCTCGGCGCCACATTGCCCGCGACCACCGCGTAGGTGCGGTCGACCTTCTCCGCGTCACCGACCAGCCACACCCGCTTGGCGGAGATGCTGTAGACCACGCGCCTGCCGGTGCCGGAGGCGGCGGGCAGCGGATACGTCTTCGGCGTCGGCTTCGTGCTGGGCGACTTCACGGCCGAGGTGGAGGGCCTGGCCTGCGGCGGCTGGTCGGGCGCGGAGCCCGCCGCCTGCGCGGCGAGCACGGCGATGACGACCAGGGCAGCCGCAGTGAGCCCCGAGACCAGGGTGCTCGACTTGATCCGCGCCACGGTTGTCCTCCGGATGGGGTTCGCACATGCTCCCGGTTGACGGTAGCAGCCGCGCCGCCCGCGGCCACGACCGTACGGGCGCGCGCCGTACCCTTGGGGACGTGCTGCTGCTTGCCTTCGATACCGCCACACCCGCCGTCACCGCCGCCCTGCACGACGGGGAGCGGGTCCTCGCCGAGTCGACCGTCGTCGACGCGCGCCGGCACGGCGAGTTGCTGATGCCCGCGATCGACCGGGTCCTGGTCGCCGCCGACCGTACGCTCGCCCACGTCACCGGCGTCGTGGTCGGCGTCGGCCCGGGACCGTACACCGGGCTGCGCGTCGGCCTGGTGACGGCCGCGTCCTTCGGGGACGCGCTGGGCGTCCCCGTGCACGGCGTGTGCACCCTGGACGGGCTGGCCTGGGCCGCGGGCGCGGCCGGGCTCGACGGGCCGTTCACCGTGGCCACCGACGCCCGCCGCAAAGAGGTGTACTGGGCGCGCTACGACGACCCGCGGCACCGCGCCACCGAGCCCGCCGTGGACCGCCCGGCCGACATCGCGGACGCGGTACGCGGCCTGCCGTCGGTCGGCGCGGGCGCCGCGCTGTACCCGGAGGTCTTCACCGACCGCCGTCAGGGCACCGAGGACCAGTCGGCGGGCGTGCTCGCGGCGCTGGCCGCGTACCGGCTGGCCGCCGACGAGCCCTTCGACCCGCCGCTGCCGCTGTACCTGCGGCGGCCGGACGCGCAGGTGCCCGCCGGGTACAAGGCGGTACTGCCGAAGTGACCGGGGCCGCTCACGGGAGCGCCACCGCCGTGACGCTGCGCGAGATGCGCTGGTGGGACCTGGACGCCGTACTGGCCCTGGAACACGACCTGTTCCCCGAGGACGCCTGGTCGCGCGCGATGTTCTGGTCGGAGCTGGCCGACGCCCGGCACCCGGCCGCGACCCGCTTCTACGTGGTCGCGCAGGACGCCGGGGGACGGCTCGTCGGCTACGCGGGGCTCGCCGCCATCGCCGGAACGGGTGATGTGCAGACCATCGCCGCCGCCCGCGACCACTGGGGCACCGGGCTCGGCGCCCGGCTTCTCACCACGCTGCTGCGCGCCGCCACCGACGCCGAGTGCCACGAGGTGCTGCTGGAGGTACGGGTCGACAACACCCGCGCCCAGCGGCTCTACCAGCGCTTCGGCTTCGAGCCGATCGGCTTCCGCAAGGGCTACTACCAGCCGGGCAACGTGGACGCCCTCGTCATGCGGCTCGCCGACCCGGCCGCCACCCCCGTCGCCCCCGCCGCCTTCGCGCAGACCGACGAAACCGACCCGGCCGCCCCGCCTCCCACCCGTACAGGAAACTGAGATCCATGGCTGACGAACCCCTTGTCCTCGGCATCGAGACCTCGTGCGACGAGACCGGCGTCGGCATCGTGCGCGGCCACACGCTGCTGGCCGACGCGGTCGCCTCCAGCGTCGACGAGCACGCCCGGTACGGCGGTGTGGTCCCCGAAGTGGCCAGCCGCGCGCACCTGGAGGCGATGGTCCCCACCATCCAGCGCGCGCTGAAGGACGCCGGGGTCGCCGCGAGCGACCTGGACGGCATCGCGGTCACGGCGGGCCCCGGGCTCGCGGGCGCGCTGCTGGTCGGGGTGTCGGCGGCGAAGGCGTACGCGTACGCGCTCGGCAAGCCTCTGTACGGCGTCAACCACCTGGCCTCGCACATCTGCGTGGACCAGCTCGAACACGGCGCGCTGCCCGAGCCGACGATGGCGCTGCTGGTGTCCGGCGGGCACTCGTCGCTGCTGCTCGCGCCCGACATCACCAGCGACGTACGGCCGTTGGGCGCGACCATCGACGACGCGGCGGGCGAGGCGTTCGACAAGGTCGCCAGGGTGCTGGGGCTCGGCTTCCCCGGCGGCCCGGCGATCGACCGGCACGCCCGCGAGGGCGACCCCGGGGCCATCGCCTTCCCGCGCGGCCTGACCGGCGGCCGCGACCCGGTCTACGACTTCTCCTTCTCCGGCCTGAAGACCGCCGTGGCCCGCTGGGTCGAGGCCCGGCGCAGGGACGGCCAGGACGTGCCGATCGCCGATGTGGCCGCGTCCTTCCAGGAGGCCGTGGTGGACGTGCTGACCCGCAAGGCGATCCGCGCCTGCCGGGACAACGGCGTCGACCACCTGATGATCGGCGGCGGTGTCGCCGCCAACTCCCGCCTGCGGTCACTGGCGTTGGAGCGCTGCGAGGACGCGGGCATCCGGCTGCGGGTGCCGCGCCCCGGCCTGTGCACCGACAACGGCGCGATGGTCGCGGCCCTCGGCGCCGAGATGGTCGCGCGCGGCCGGGCCTCCTCCACCCTCGACCTGCCCGCCGACTCCTCGCTGCCGGTCACGGAGGTGTCGGTGCCCGGCCACACCCACCCCGGCCCGCACGGCCACGGGCCGGGCCACGCGCAGCCGCACGCACACGACCACGGGCCGGGCCATGCGCACGACCACGACCATGTGCACGAGCTGAGCAAGGACAACCTGTACGGATGACCGTCACGCTGATGTGGGAGGCCGCCGCCGCAGAAGGCCGCGGCCCCGACCTCCTCGACTGGGCCAGGAAGCAGGCCCGTACGCTCCCCGGCACGCCGACCCGCCGCGAATTCCTCACCGCGCCCGACGACCGGGTGCTCATCCTCACGTGGTGGGACGCGCCCTACGACGCCGTACTGCCGGAACTGCCCGACCCGGACGGGACGTTGGTGCGCCGCCAGGTGCACCGCTGGCGCTTCACCTCGGTGTCGGTGGAACCCGGCGCCTGAAAGTCGCATCAGCCAGGGTGTGCACCACGATCCCCTGACCCCCGTCCCCACCCGCGCCCGTCGCCGCCCCGGCGGTCGCCCGGGCCGTACCGGCAGCAGGGCCGCTCTCCCGCTGCTGGCGGCGGCCTGCCTGCTGCTCGTCGCGGGCTGCTCGGGCAGCACCTCGACGTCCGCCTCGACGCCCGGCCCGTCCGCGCCGACGGGCACGGCCACGAGCGCGGGCGGCACCGGGAAGCCCACCACGCCAGGCGGCTCCGCGCAGGCCGAGCGCGCCGCCGCCTTCCGCAAGTGGGGCATACCCGTGCTCGCGGACCCGCCCCCGCCGCCCGCGGTGAAGCCGGTCAAGACCGGCAAGGGGCTGCTGCCGGTGGTCAGCGACGTCCCGACGACGCGGAAGATCGTCTTCGTCACCTTCGACGACGGCGCGGAGAAGGACCCGAAGTTCGTGCGGATGATGCAGGACCTGAAGATCCCCTTCACCATGTTCCTGACGAACGCGATCATCCAGAACGACTACGGCTTCTTCAAACCGCTCCAGGCGCTGGGCAACTCGATCGAGAACCACACCCTGACCCACCCCAACCTGAACACCGAGTCGCTCGCCGCGCAGAAGCACGAGATCTGCGGCCAGCAGACGAAACTCACCCACGAGTACGGCACCGCGCCCGGCCTCTTCCGCCCGCCCTACGGCAACCACAACGCCGCCACCAAGGAGGCGGTGCGGTCCTGCGGTGGCCTGCGCGCGATCATCCTGTGGCGCGAGTCGATGCAGATCAAGAAGGTGCAGTTCCAGCGGCCCGACCACACGTTCCACCCCGGCGACATCATCCTGGCGCACTTCCGCGGGCCCAGTGAGCTCAAGGGCGAGTCCATGACGAAGATGACCGCGAACATGCTCCGGCAGATCGCCCAACAGGGCTTCACCGTGGCCCGGTTGGAGGACTACGTCTGAGAGGTCCCGGTCACCGGCCGCCCGAGCAGCATCGAGGGCGCGCCCGCCACCCGGGTCAGGAACACGGTCGCCGCGTGCGGCCCCCGCGGCTTGACCCGGCGCCGCACCTCCTCGGGCTCCACCGCCGACCCGCGCTTCTTCACCGTCAGCACGCCGACCTCGCGCTCCCGCAGCAGCGCCTTGAGCCGCTTCAGCCCGAACGGCAGCACATCGCCGATCTCGTACGCCGTCGCGTACGGCGTCGGCCGCAGCTCGTCCGCCGTCACGTACGCGATGGTCTCGTCGATCAGGCCGCCGTCCAGCGGGGCCGCCGCCTCCGCCACCAGATGCGCGCGGATCACCGCGCCGTCCGGCTCGTACAGATACCGGCCGACCGGGCGGACCTCCGGGTCGGGCAGCGGTGCCGCCGTGCGCAGACTGGCCCCGCCGGGCAGCAGCGTGGCGCGTACGGCGCCGGGCTCGGTGCCGAACCACAGCGCCGCCTCCTTCACGTCACCGCGGTCCGAGACCCACTCCGCCTCGGCCTCCGGCGGCACCGCCTCGTGCGGAATGCCGGGCGCGACCTTCACCGCGGCGAACGGCACCGCACGGGCCGCGGCCAACGCCCAGGACAGCGGCGGCGCGTACGCCTCGGGGTCGAAGGTCCGCCCGCCCGTCGCCCGGCCGCCACCCCTCATCGACGTGCCGCGCGCGGCCCCGCCCGGTCCGCCGGTCCGGCGCGCCGGGTCCACGAACACCGCGTCGAACCCGGCGGTGTCCACCTCCGTCACGTCCGCGCAGCGCACCTCGATCAGGTCGGCCAGGCCCAGCGCCGCCGCGTTCGCCCGCGCCGCCGCGCACGCCAGCGGGTCCCGGTCCACGGCCAGCACCTCGATCCCGGCCCGCGCCAGCGCGAGGGCGTCCCCGCCGATGCCCCCGCACAGGTCCGCCAGCCGCCGCACGCCGAGCGCCCTGAAGCGCTCCGCGCGGTGCGTCGCGACACTCTTCCGGGTGGACTGCTCCACGCCGTTCGGCGTGAAGTACATCCGGTACGCGTCCTCCTCGCCGAATTTCGCCACGGCCCGCTGCCGCAGCCGCGCCTGCCCCAGCGCCGCCGACACCAGCCCGGCGTCGTACGTGCGCCGCAGCCGGGTGGCCGCCGCCAGCTCGTCGGCGGGGCTGTGCTCCCGCAACTCCGCGAGCAGCGCCTGTCCGTCGCCGGACAGCAGCCCGGCAAATCCTTGGAGGTCCACCCGGCCATTGTCCCCGCCCGCCATGCGCCGGACGACGGGGCCTGGTACCCCCGAGGGGTACCCCTTTGGAGGGCGTCGCCTGGCACTCCGCTTGACCGAGTGCTAAGCGCGTCCTAGTCTCGGTTCTGGCACTCGGCACCGCTGAGTGCCAGCACTCAGCGACGGGCAGGTCCGGCACCCGCGACGACGGGCCTACCAGGTCGCCGACCCAGACAGACACTCTTCCGTGAGCCCTTTGAAGGGGGAGGTCGGATCGTGACGACCGCCAGCACCAAGGTTGCCATCAAGCCGCTCGAGGACCGCATCGTGGTCCAGCCGCTGGATGCCGAGCAGACCACGGCCTCCGGCCTGGTCATCCCGGACACCGCCAAGGAGAAGCCCCAGGAGGGCGTCGTCCTGGCCGTCGGTCCGGGCCGCTTCGAGGACGGCAACCGCCTGCCGCTCGACGTCTCCGTGGGCGACGTCGTGCTCTACAGCAAGTACGGCGGCACCGAGGTGAAGTACAACGGCGAGGAGTACCTCGTCCTCTCGGCTCGCGACGTCCTCGCGATCGTCGAGAAGTAAGCACCGCTTTTACCGCAGCAGTGATCCCGCCCCGGGTTTCCGCGTCCTACGGACCGGGCGCCCGGGGTGGTTTCGTTGCCTGCTCCTGCCGTCCTTGACGACGTGATTTGACGAGTAGACGAGGTAGTTCACAGGCATGGCCAAGACCCTGAAGTTCGACGAGGACGCCCGTCGCGCCCTTGAGCGCGGCGTCAACAAGCTCGCCGACACCGTGAAGGTGACGATCGGTCCCAAGGGCCGCAACGTCGTCATCGACAAGAAGTTCGGCGCCCCCACCATCACCAACGACGGCGTGACCATCGCCCGTGAGGTGGAGCTGGAGGACGCCTACGAGAACCTGGGCGCCCAGCTCGTCAAGGAGGTGGCGACCAAGACCAACGACATCGCGGGTGACGGCACCACCACCGCGACCGTGCTGGCCCAGGCCCTGGTCCGCGAGGGCCTGCGCAACGTGGCCGCGGGCGCCTCCCCGGCCGCCCTGAAGAAGGGCATCGACGCCGCCGTCAAGGCCGTGTCCGAGGAGCTGCTCGCCACCGCCCGCGCGATCGAGGGCAAGGAGGACATCGCCGCCGTCGCCGCGCTGTCCGCGCAGGACAAGCAGGTCGGCGACCTGATCGCCGAGGCGATGGACAAGGTCGGCAAGGACGGTGTCATCACCGTCGAGGAGTCCAACACCTTCGGCCTGGAGCTGGACTTCACCGAGGGCATGGCGTTCGACAAGGGCTACCTGTCGCCGTACTTCGTCACCGACCAGGAGCGGATGGAAGCGGTCCTCGACGACCCCTACGTCCTCATCCACCAGGGCAAGATCTCCTCGATCCAGGACCTGCTGCCGCTGCTGGAGAAGGTCATCCAGTCCGGCGCGTCCAAGCCGCTGCTGATCATCGCCGAGGACGTCGAGGGCGAGGCCCTGTCGACCCTGGTGGTCAACAAGATCCGCGGCACGTTCAACGCCGTCGCCGTCAAGGCGCCCGGCTTCGGTGACCGCCGCAAGGCCATGCTGGGCGACATCGCGACGCTGACCGGCGCCACGGTCATCGCCGAGGAGGTCGGCCTCAAGCTCGACCAGGCCGGTCTCGACCTGCTCGGCACCGCCCGCCGCATCACCGTCACCAAGGACGACACCACGATCGTCGACGGCGCCGGTGACAAGGCCGAGATCGAGGGCCGCGTCAACCAGATCAAGGCCGAGATCGGCACCACCGACTCGGACTGGGACCGCGAGAAGCTCCAGGAGCGCCTGGCCAAGCTCGCCGGCGGCGTCTGCGTCATCAAGGTCGGCGCGGCCACCGAGGTCGAGCTCAAGGAGAAGAAGCACCGTCTGGAGGACGCCATCTCCGCGACCCGCGCCGCGGTCGAGGAAGGCATCGTCTCCGGCGGCGGCTCCGCGCTCGTCCACGCCGTCAAGGTCCTGGAGGGCAACCTCGGCAAGACCGGTGACGAGGCGACCGGTGTCGCCGTCGTCCGCCGCGCCGCCGTCGAGCCGCTGCGCTGGATCGCCGAGAACGCCGGTCTCGAGGGCTACGTCATCACCGCCAAGGTGGCCGAGCTGGAGAAGAACCACGGCTTCAACGCCGCCTCCGGTGAGTACGGCGACCTCGTCAAGGCCGGCGTCATCGACCCGGTCAAGGTCACGCGCTCCGCGCTGGAGAACGCGGCCTCGATCGCGTCGCTGCTGCTGACGACGGAGACGCTGGTCGTGGAGAAGAAGGAAGAGGAGCCCGCTGACGCGGGGCACGGTGGGCACGGTCACTCCCACTGAGTGACGTCCGTCGGTTCCACCGGGGCGGCCCCGGCACCCTCACGAGGGTGCCGGGGCCGCCCCCTTTCCCCACCCCCGCCCTACGTCGCCTCCCCGACAGACGGCACACCGCCTTCCCCGCGACGCCCCCCGGACGGCTCCCTTGCGCTGAGCGTCACGCCGATCTTTTTCGGGCGCGGCCCCGGGACGGTTTCCTTGCGCTGGGCGTCAGGCCGATCTTTTTCGGGGCGCGACCCCGGGGCGGTTCTTCTGCCGAGGCGGCACGCCGTGTAGTTAGGGGCGCGGGGAACTGCGCGCTCAGCCACGGCGCTGGTGCGCCGTGAAAACCGGCCCCAGCGGGGCAGTCGCTGTTGTTCTCGGGCTGAAAGCCCGGTGGGGGCTGGTCGCGCAGTTCCCCGCGCCCCTAAAAGCAGGCCCTGCGTCGGCGCCGCGCGCGTACCCGTGCCCCTAAAAAACAGGTCCTGCGCCAGCGTGGCGCGCGTACCCGTTGCCCCTAAAAACAGGCCCTGCGTCGGCCCGGCGCGCGTAGCTGCGGCCCTGGGGGCGTGAGCTGAGGGATCGGCTTACCCACGGGGGTCGAAGCGGCGGCCGGCGCGGGTGGAGGCGGCTGCGTAGAGGCCGGGAGGAAGGTGCCGGGCAAGGGACACGGCGAGTTTGTAGCGAGCGGAGGGCACGCTGAGAGTGCGTCGGCGGGCGAGATCACGCAGAGCCGCCGTGACCACGGCATCGGCGTCGAGCCAGGCGAAGGAGGGCAGCCGGGAGGCGTCCATCCCGGCCCGGGCGTGGAATTCGGTGCGGACGAAGCCGGGGCACAGGGCGAGGAGCCGCACGCCGGACCCGGCCGTCTCGGCGGCCACGCCCTCGGTGAAGTGGACGATCCACGCCTTGCTGGCCCCGTACGTGCCGCGAGGCATGTAGGCCGCGACGGACGAGACGTTGATCACGTACCCGCGCCCCCGCGGGCGCATGGTCTCGACGGCCGCGCCGGTGAGGCGCAGCACGGCCTCGCAGTGCAGCTTGAGCATGCGCAGCTCGTCGGACATGGGGGCGTCGAGGAAGGTGCCGTGGTTGCCGAAACCGGCGTTGTTGACGAGGACGTCGACGGGCCGTTCCCGGTCGCGCAGCCGCGCTTCCACGGCGGCGATCCCGTCGTCGGTGGTGAGGTCGGCGGGGAGCGCCTCGACGTCGGCCCCGTACCGCTCGCGCAGCCCGGCCGCGGTGTCGGCGAGCCGCTGTTCGTCGCGGGCGACGAGGACGAGGGCGTGTCCGTCGGCGGCGAGCCGTCGTACGAAGGCCGCTCCGATGCCGGAGGTCGCCCCGGTGACCAGTGAAGTCGTCATCCCGGCAGCGTACGGGCCGCCGCCGGACCCTTCGTCAACGCGCCGGACTCAAGCGGCTGTTGACCGCCTCCAGATACGTACGGTTCATGGTGTCGGCCGCGGCCATGACCCGCGGCAGCAGCTCGGACTCCAGGGTCATCGCCCGGAAGAGGAAGGCGACGGTGACCTCGTGGTCCGGCCGGTGCACGACCTCGACCGGGTCCCCCGCGCGGACCTCGCCCGGTGTGATCACCCGCAGGAACGGGCCAGGCAGCCCCTCCTGGGTGAACCGCTTGACCCATCCGCGTTCGTCCAGCCACCCGGCGAAGGTGCGGCACGGGATGCGGGGCGAGGTCACTTCGAGGACGAGCCCCGCGGCGCCGATCCGCCAGCGCTCGCCGATCAGCGAGGCGTTGACGTCGATGCCGGTGGTGGTCAGATTCTCGCCGAAGCGGCCGTCGGGCAGCTCGCGCCCCAGCCGCCGCTCCCAGCGGTCGAGATCCTCGCGGGCGTACGCGTACACCGCCTGTTCGTCGCCGCCGTGGAAGCGCAGGTCGCAGACGGTGTCCCCGGCGAGGCCGCCGCCCGCGACGCCGCGCGGTCCGGGCGCCGTGACGGCGACGGGTCCGGTCACCGGGAGCTTCCCGATGCCGGTGAGGCCGCCTTCGCCGTCGGTGTAGGGCACGACGAGGGGGCGGGCGACGTTCACGGAGCGCACTCGGGACATGGGAGGCAGCCTATTTCGCGTCGCGGGCGAGGCGGCGGCGGATCGCGTCGCGGTCCTCGCGGGGGAGGGCGTCGAGGCCGGTCAGCAGCGGCAGCAGCTCGGGCTCGGTGGTGAAGGCCCGGAAGGACAGCGCGACGGTGACCTCGTGGTCCGGCCGGTGCACGACCTCGACCGGGTCCCCCGCGCGGATCTCGCCCGGCTCGATCACCCGCAGATACGGGCCCGGCAGCGCCGCGTCGGTGAAGCGCCGCAGCCACCGGTTCTCGCCGAGCCAGCCCGCGAAGGTCGCGCACGGGATGCGCGGGCAGGACACCTCCAGGAGGGGTCCGCGCGCGCCGATCCGCCAGCGCTCGCCGATCAGCGAGGCGTTGACGTCGATGCCGGAGGTGGTCAGATTCTCGCCGAAGAAGCCGTTGGCGAAGGTACGGCCCAACTCGCGGCCCCAGTGGTCGAGGTCTTCGCGGGCGTACGCGTAGACGGCCTGGTCGGCGCCGCCGTGGTGCTTGACGTCGTGCGCGCGGTCACCGGCCAGACCGACCGCGCCGTCCCCCTTCGGACCCGGCGCGGTGACCCGTACCGGGCCGGTGACCGGCCGTTTGTCGATGCCGGTCGCCGGCAGCCGCTTCCACGGGTTGGGGCGCGGGTGGCCGATGTTGACGCTCAGCAGCAGTCCCATGCGGGGCGCGCCTCCGCTCTCAGGGCTGGTAGAGGTACGGGGTGGTGACGCTCAGGGCGCTGAAGCCGAGGCGCTGGAGGATGGGGCGGCTGGCGTCCATCGCGTCGACCTGGAGGTAGCGGTAGCCGCGGACGGCGGCGATACGGGCCCGGTGGGCGATCAGCGCGCGGTAGACGCCGCGCCCCCGCCACTCGGCGACGGTGCCGCCGCCCCACAGGCTCGCGAAGTCCTTGCCCGGCGGCATCTCCATGCGGGCCCCGCAGACCGGCCGGTCGCCCGCCATCGCCAGCACCAGCGCGATCTCGTCCGGCGCCTGCGCGAGCGCGTCCAGCAGCCGCTCGCGCAACTGCTCCGCGCCCGTACCGAACGCCTCCTCGTGCACGGCGGCCAGCAGGTCCACCCCGGCGGCGTCGGTCACCTCCACCAGCCGTACACCGTCCGGCGGGACGGGCTCGCCGGGCAGCGCCGCGACCTCCGCGACCATCAGCGTCTCCGGCTCCTCCGGCACGAACCCCGCCGCGCGCAGCCGCTCGCCCAGATCGGCCGGCCGGTCGTGCGAGTAGAGCTTCCACTCGAACTCCCGGCCCGCCCCCTCGGGCGACTTCAGCCACGCGAGCTGCGCCTGGACCGCGGGGCCCGCGCTGTCCTCGTCCAACTCCGACCAGAGCACCCCGCTCCAGTCGTGCACCGCGGCCCCCACCTGCCGCACCACCCCGCCGCCCCGCTCCACCCGCGTCCCCGCCCCCTCCGGCGGAGCGTCCCGCCGCATCTGAGCATCGAACAACCCGAGTACATAAGCGCGATCCATCCCCCCATCCCAACACGCCCACCCCCCCACCCCCAACCGATTTCCCCCCGCGACGCGCCCCGCCGGGAGAGGCGTCAGGCGAGGGATTCGAGGGTGTGGTCGATGTCGGAGGGGGTGTTGTAGAGGTGGAAGGCGAAGCGGAGGGAGGTGGTGGGGGTGGAGAAGCGGACGGCGGCGGCGGTGAGGCGGGCGGGGGCGGTCGGGGGGAGGGCGACGGTGACGGTGGCGGAGGGGCCGGGGACGGGGGTGTGGCCGAGGGCGGTGAGTCCGTCGCGGAAGCGGGCGGCGAGGGCGGTGTCGTGGGCGTGGATCGCGGGGACGCCGATCTCCTCGATCAGGGAGAGGGAGGCGGCGGCGCCGACGAGGGGGAGGTAGGCGGGGCGGGCGTCGAAGCGGCGGGCGCCGGGGGCCAGCCGGGTGACGGGGCCGTAGCACCACTCCCAGGGGTCGTCGGCGGCGTACCAGCCCGCGAAGCCGGGGGAGAGGGTCGGCTCGGCGCCCGCGCGCACGGTCAGGAAGCAGGCGCCGTGCGGGCTGAGCAGCCACTTGTAGGCGTGGCAGACCACGTAGTCGTAGTCGTCGGCGCACAGCGGGAGCCAGCCGACGGACTGGGTGCCGTCCAGGAGCGTACGGGCGCCGTGGGCCGCGGCGGCGGCGCGGATCGCGGGCAGGTCGGCGACCCGGCCGTCGGCGGACTGCACGGCGCTGACGGCGACCAGCGCGGTGCCCGGCCGCACCGCGTCGGCGAGCGCGTCCAGCGGCACGATCCGCAGGTCCAGGTCCTCGCGGGCGGCGAAGGGCTGCACGAGGGAGCTGAAGTCCCGGTCGGCGACGACCACTTCGGCGCCGGGCGGCAGCCGCGCCGCGATCAGCCCGACGCTCTCGGCGACCGTGCTGGCCAGCGCCACCCGCTCCACCGCCACCCCGACGATCCGGGCGTAGGCGGCGCGCGCCGAGACGACGGCCGCCTCGAAGGCGTCGGTGTCGGGGCGGCCCGCCGCCCACTCGTCGACGGCCCCGCGCAGCGCCGCCGCGGTGCGGGCCGGGAGCAGCCCGACGGTGGCGGTGTTGAGGTAGGGCGCGGCGGGGTCGAGGTCCGGATACTCGGCGCGGATGAGGCGGTCCGCGGCGAGGCCGCCCCCCGAGGCGCCGCCGGCGCCCGCGCCCGTACCGCTGTCCGCACCCGTACCGCTGCCTGTACCGCTGCCTGGGCCTGTGCTGCCGAATGCGATGGCGTCCATGGCTCCTCAGCGTGGCGCGGGCCCGCCTCAAAGTCCATTACCGATATCTGTCGGGTATCCCTAAGTTCCGCTTATGGTGGGCGGATGATCGAGGCACGTCATCTCCGGGTGCTGCGGGCCGTCGCCCGCACCGGTTCGTTCTCCGCGGCGGCCCGCGAACTGGGCTGCACCCAGCCCGCCGTCAGCCAGCAGATGAAGGCGCTGGAGCACTCCGCGGGCACCCCGCTGCTGGTCCGCGGCGCCCGCGAGACCCGGCTGACGGAGGCGGGTGACGTGCTGGTCAGGCACGCCGTCGGCATCCTGGCCGGGCTGACGGCGGCCGAGGAGGAGGTCGCGGCGATCGCGGGGCTGCGGGCCGGACGCGTACGCCTCACCTCGTTCCCCTCGGGCAGCTCCACGCTGGTGCCGGGCGCGGTCGCGGCGATGCGCGCGCAGTACCCGGGCACGAAGGTGTCGCTGGAGGAGGCCGAGCCGCCGCGCTCGGTGGAGATGCTGCGCGCGGGCGACTGCGACATCACCCTGGCGTTCCGCTACGTGGATCTGCCGACCCCGGCCGAGGAGTCGTGGGACGACCTCGTCGTGCGCCCGCTGCTCACCGACCGGCTGGTCGGCGTCGTCCCGGAGGGGCACGCGCTCGCCGTCGGCGGGCGCCCGGTGGACATCGCGGAGCTGGAGCAGGAGCAGTGGATCGCGGGGTGCGCGCGCTGCCGCCGCCACCTCGTGGAGGTGTGCGAGCGGGCCGGGTTCACCCCGCGGATCGACTTCGCGACCGACGACTACCCGGCGGTGGTCGGCCTGGTGGCGGCCGGTCTCGGGGTCGCGGTGCTGCCGGAGCTGGCGCTGGAGTCAGTACGTCCCAAGGGCGTCGCCGTGGTGGAGGTGCGTCCGGCCGTGCAGCGCGAGGTGGTGGCCCTCACGCTGCCCGATCTGGCGAACGTCCCGGCGGTGGACATGATGCTCGGCCGCCTCGCGCAGGCGGCGGCCCGCTGATCTCAGGGCACCGGTCGCCCGTCAGCCGGGCCCGGCGGGCGGCGCGCCGCGCGTGCCGTACGCGTCAGGGCGGACAGGGCCGACGGGGCCGATGAAACCGGGAGTGCCGACGGCACCGGGAGTGCAGGAACGATTCTGCTGGCGTCTCGCGGAAGCGCGCTCACACGTGGGACGCGTCGCGGATGTCGGACGCGTCGTGCAGGTCGGCGTCGTGCAGGTCAGAATCGTGCAGGTCGGCGTCGTGCAGCTCGGACCTGTCGTGCAGGTCGGTGTCGTCCAGGTCGGCGTCATGCAGGTCGGCGTCGTGCAGGTCGGTCGCGTCGCGCACGTCCGACGGCTCGCGCTCGGAGCGGCCCGCTTCGGCGTCCGCCGAGGGCATCCGCGACCGCGAGCGGCCCATCATCGCCTCGCGCTCGTCCTCGGTGAGGCCGCCCCAGACCCCGTAGGGCTCGCGGACGGCGAGGGCGTGGGTGGCGCATTCGGCCCGTACGGGACAGCGCATGCACACCTCCTTGGCGGAGGCCTCGCGCGCGCTCCGGGCGGCGCCCCGCTCGCCCTCGGGGTGGAAGAAGAGCGAGCTGTCGACGCCTCGGCAGGCGGCCACGAGCTGCCAGTCCCAGAGGTCGGCGTTGGGGCCGGGAAGGCGGGAGAAGTCTGCCATTGCTTATCCCCTCGGAGGGTGTGTGTCGGTCTGGGAGGCCGTGAAGAGTCAGCGTCTCGACCGTACATCTACTGTCGTAGTAGATGTAAATATGACTCATCGCCAATCTAGTGGCGAATAGCCCACAAGGCGCGAAAGAGCGTCCAAACAGTGAAAAATCTGGCATAACACCCGTTCGGCAGCATCCGGGCAGGGCCGCTCGGCCGTAGAGGAATCGTTCCGCCTCCGAAATACCGGCTCTCTCACCCGTCTGACCTGCGGCCTGGGCGATCCGTGTGCGCATGATCACGTAGAGTGCCGATGACCGTCGGCAAACTTCGTAACTCTTTCGGGTGAGGGTCGTTGAGTCTGGCGGAAGCGGTTGGCGGACAAGTGAATCGGGCAGGTGCCCGAGGCCGTCAGCCTCAACGGTGAACATTCGTACAGCCTGGAGGCACAACGTGACGCGGTTCAGCTGCGGAGGGCGGTCATGACTTCTGTCCTCGTCTGCGACGACTCCCCGCTCGCCCGAGAGGCCCTGCGCCGCGCGGTGGCCACCGTGCCCGGTGTCGAGCGCGTAACCACCGCGGCCAACGGCGAGGAAGTCCTCCGCCGCTGGGGTGCCGACCGGTCGGACCTGATCCTGATGGACGTCCGCATGCCCGGCCTCGGCGGCGTCGAGACCGTACGGCGGCTGCTGTCGGCCGACCCCGGCGCCCGGATCATCATGCTCACGGTCGCCGAGGACCTGGACGGCGTGGCGCTCGCCGTCGCCGCCGGTGCCCGCGGCTACCTGCACAAGGACGCCTCGCGCGCCGAACTGCGGGCGACCGTGACGCAGGCGCTGGCCGACCCCACCTGGCGGCTCGCCCCGCGGCGGCTGCGCTCGGCCGAGATGGGCGCCGCGCCCACCCTCACCGCCCGCGAGATCCAGGTGCTCGAAGGCATGAGCCACGGACGCTCCAACGCCGAGATCGGCCGTGAGCTGTTCCTCTCCGAGGACACCGTGAAGACGCACGCCAGGCGGCTGTTCAAGAAGCTCGGCGCGTCCGACCGGGCCCACGCCGTGGCGCTCGGCTTCCGCTGGGGCCTGGTTCGCTGAGCCGTCGTGTCGTACGCCCGAGAGGGCGGCCGTTCCGGCGAAGTCGCCCACAAGTCCTCGGTTTCCCGGGGGAGGACGCATGCTTGACGTATGGACTTCCTCGGGGATCGGCGGGGGCCTCACATGGCGGAGATGACAGCGTCGGGTTCGGCCGCTCATAACGCTTCGGTGCAGAAGTACGGCCGCGATGACGCGGATCGCGCCGCGGCGAGGCACCATGGGTGGATGCGCGACGACGACACTCCGGCCATCGGTGCCCTTGTCCGGCGCGCAGTCGACGGCGACGAGCAGGCGACACACGACCTGCTCGCGCATGTCCACCCGCTCGCCGAGCGGTACTGCCGCACCAAACTGTCCCGTCTTCCGGGCGACGCCCGGCACTTCGTCGACGACCTCGCCCAAGAGGTCTGTCTCGCGGTGCTGTGCGCCCTGCCCCGCTACCGCGACCTGGGGCGGCCGTTCGAGGCCTTCGTGGTCTCCATCGCCGCCCACAAGGTCGCCGATCTGCAACGGGCCGCCATGCGCGGGCCCGGCAGCACCGCCGTTCCGTCCGACGAGATGCCGGAGAAACCGGACGATTCACTCGGCCCCGAGGAGCGCGCGCTGCTCAACAGCGACGCCGCCTGGGCCAAGAAGCTGCTCGACAACCTCCCTGACCACCTGCGCGAGTTGGTGCTGCTGCGGGTCGCCGTCGGGCTGAGCGCCGAGGAGACCGGCCAGGTGCTCGGCATGTCGCCGGGGGCCGTACGGGTGGCGCAGCACCGCGCGCTCAGCCGGCTGCGCGCCATCGCGGAACAGACGGCGGGGGCGCCCGCAGCCGGGGACGCGCCGGGTCTCTCGGCGTAGGACACGCGGAAACGGACGGGCGGAAACGGACGGGCGGAAACGGACGGGCGGAAACGGACGGGCGGGCCCGGCACCGGGCCCGGCACCCGGGTGCGACGGCGCGGTCCGACCGCGCGGTCCGACCGCTGGTGACCGTACGGGTGTACGGGCCCGGCTGAGCGCGTCATGGGAATAGCGGCGAAGCCACTACCATTGAACAACTCGCCGGGCAAGACCATTCGGGAAGGTGTCATGACGCTGAACGCCGACGGAGTAGCTGAGAAGTTCGCCACACTCGGGCTGACCTATGACGATGTGCTGCTGCTTCCGGGGGCGTCAGAGGTGCTGCCCAACCAGGTGGACACCTCCTCCCTCATCTCCCGCAACGTCCGGGTGAACATCCCGCTGCTGTCCGCCGCCATGGACAAGGTCACCGAGGCCCGGATGGCCATCGCGATGGCCCGCCAGGGCGGCGTCGGCGTGCTGCACCGCAATCTGTCGATCGAGGACCAGGTCAACCAGGTCGACCTGGTGAAGCGGTCCGAGTCCGGCATGGTCACCGACCCGATCACCGTCAGGCCCGACGCGACGCTCGCCGACGCGGACGCGCTCTGCGCGAAGTTCCGGATCAGCGGCGTGCCCGTCACCGACGCGTCCGGGCGGCTGCTCGGCATCGTCACCAACCGCGACATGGCCTTCGAGAGCGACCGCTCCCGCCAGGTCCGCGAGGTCATGACCCCGATGCCGCTGGTCACCGGCCAGGTCGGGATCTCCGGGGTCGACGCGATGGCGCTGCTGCGCCGCCACAAGATCGAGAAGCTGCCGCTGGTCGACGCCGACGGCAAGCTCAGCGGGCTCATCACCGTCAAGGACTTCGTCAAGGCCGAGCAGTACCCGAACGCGGCGAAGGACTCCGAGGGCCGGCTGCTGGTCGGCGCCGCCGTCGGCGCCAGCCCCGAGGCCCTGGACCGCGCCCAGGCGCTGGTCGGCGCGGGCGTCGACTTCCTCGTCGTGGACACCTCGCACGGCCACAACAGCAACGCGCTGAACTGGATGGCGAAGATCAAGTCCAGCGTCGGCGGGGTCGACGTGGTCGGCGGCAACATCGCCACCCGTGACGGCGCCCGCGCCCTCATCGACGCCGGTGTCGACGGCGTCAAGGTCGGTGTCGGACCCGGCTCCATCTGCACCACCCGCGTCGTCGCGGGCATCGGCGTCCCGCAGGTCACCGCGATCTACGAGGCCGCGCAGGCGTGCATCGAGGCCGGGGTGCCGGTCATCGGCGACGGCGGCCTCCAGTACAGCGGCGACATCGGCAAGGCGCTCGCCGCGGGCGCCAGCAGCGTCATGCTCGGCAGCCTGCTCGCCGGGTGCGAGGAGTCCCCCGGGGAGCTGCTCTTCATCAACGGCAAGCAGTTCAAGTCCTACCGGGGCATGGGGTCGCTCGGCGCGATGCAGTCCCGCGGCCAGGGCCGCTCCTACTCCAAGGACCGCTACTTCCAGGCCGAGGTCTCCTCCGACGACAAGCTCGTGCCCGAGGGGATCGAGGGCCAGGTGCCGTACCGCGGACCGCTGTCCGCCGTCCTCCACCAGCTCATCGGCGGTCTCCGGCAGACCATGGGCTACGTCGGCGCCGCCGCCGTCTCCGAGATGGAGTCCAAGGGGCGGTTCGTCCGCATCACCGCCGCCGGGCTCAAGGAGTCCCACCCCCACGACATCCAGATGACCGTAGAGGCCCCCAACTACCACGGCTGACGCCGCGCTTGCGCGGGCCCTGGTCCTCCGGGCCGCGGCCCCTGTGCGTCCGCCACGCGCTGGACGTTGTTCCTAGCGGCGCGGCCCCGGGCGGTTCTTCTCCCCGCGCCCCCACGGGGCACAGGTCCTGTGCCGAGGCAGCGCGCCGGGGCGCATCCCCGACGGGGCACGGGCCGCCCGCGGGCCGAACGGGGATACTGAGGGGCCGCAGGTCAAAAGAAAGGCGCAGGACGTGACAGAGATCGAGATCGGTCGGGGCAAGCGAGGCCGCAGGGCGTACTCGTTCGACGACATCGCCGTCGTGCCGAGCCGGCGCACCCGGGACCCGAAGGAGGTCTCGATCGCGTGGCAGATCGACGCGTACCGCTTCGAGCTGCCGTTCCTCGCGGCGCCCATGGACTCGGTGGTGTCGCCGGAGACGGCGATCAGGATCGGGAACCTCGGCGGCCTCGGGGTGCTGAACCTCGAAGGGCTGTGGACCCGGTACGACGACCCGGAGCCGCTGCTCGCGGAGATCTCGGAGCTGGACGACACCCGGGCGACGGCCCGCCTCCAGGAGATCTACGCGGCGCCGATCCGCGAGGAGCTGATCGGGCAGCGGATCAAGGAGGTCCGGGACGCGGGCGTCGTGACGGCGGCCGCGCTGTCGCCGCAGCGCACCGCGCAGTTCTCGAAGGCGGTCGTGGACGCGGGCGTCGACCTGTTCGTGATCCGCGGCACCACGGTCTCCGCCGAGCACGTCTCCGGCTCGCACGAGCCGCTGAACCTCAAGCAGTTCATCTACGAACTCGACGTGCCGGTGATCGTCGGGGGCTGCGCCACGTACACGGCGGCGCTGCACCTGATGCGGACCGGCGCCGCGGGCGTCCTCGTCGGCTTCGGCGGCGGCGCCGCGCACACCACGCGCAATGTGCTGGGCATCCAGGTGCCGATGGCGACCGCGGTGGCCGATGTCGCCGCCGCCCGCAGGGACTACATGGACGAGTCCGGCGGCCGGTACGTGCACGTCATCGCGGACGGCGGCTTCGGCGCCAGCGGTGACCTGCCCAAGGCGGTCGCGTGCGGCGCGGACGCCGTGATGATGGGCTCCCCGCTGGCCCGCGCCACCGACGCGCCGGGCCGCGGTTTCCACTGGGGCATGGAGGCGGTCAACACCGAACTGCCGCGCGGCAAGCGGATGAACCTCGGCACCGCGGGCACCACCGAGCAGATCCTGCTCGGCCCGTCCCACGCGCCCGACGGCTCGATGAACTTCTTCGGCGCCCTGCGCCGCTCGATGGCCACCACCGGCTACTCGGACCTGAAGGAGTTCCAGCGCGTCGAGGTGACGGTCTCCCCGACCCACCACCGCTAGGGCGCACACGCATTAGCACGGACGAGGGGCCGTACCGCCTGCGCGGTACGGCCCCTCGTCGCGTCATGGCGCGGTACGCGTCACCGCGCCGGGGCGGTTGTCGTCAGTTGTCGCCCGCGTGCTTCGCGACGCCGAAGGAGATGAACGCGGCGACGGCGAGGAAGAGGAAGCGCATGAAGCTGAAGTCCTGCTTCCACGAGTCGAGCAGGTCGCCGAAGTGGTGGAAGAAGATGTCGGTGACCGGCATCGAGCCGCCCTGGCCCGACACGTAGTGGCTGATCACCAGGGCGCCGCCGAAGAGTTCGCCGAAGACGACCGCGAACAGCGCGAGCAGGACGGCCACGAACGGCAGGGCCGGGTTGCGTCCGCCGGCCTTGCCGACGGCGAGGCCGACGAGCGCGCCGACGCCGATCGCCATCAGCCGGAATTCGTGGGTGCTGCCGTCGTCGCTGGACAGCGCGCGCAGGATGCCGCCGTACGCGAGCGCGGCGACGATCGCGGCCAGCAGGCCGACCAGGAAGCCGAGTCCGGGGTTGTCGCGGCGGGCGACCGGCGCCGGCGGCGGGTAGGCGGCCGGGTTGAAGGCGCCGGGCGCGGGCGGCGCGCCCCACTGCTGCTGGGGCTGCTGACCGTAGGGCGCCTGGGGCTGCTGGCCGTACGGGGCCTGGGGCTGCTGCGGGTAGCCGTATCCGGCGCCCGGCGGCGGTCCGTACGGATTCTGGCCACCGGGCTGCTGCGGCTGCTGCGGCGGCGGGTAGTTGGCGCTCATGGGGTCCCCCGGGATACGGCATTCGACGATGGACGCCGAAATCTAGCAGCAGGGGGTGACAATCGGACAAGTTGTTCTTCCGGTCGTTACATGACCACTACACGCGGATCGGGAACCCCGCCCCGGCGGGCCGCTACAGCCGCGCCGCCGCACCCGCGGGCGTCGCCCCCCTTGTGTCCAGCAGGAGTTGCGCCTTGACCGCCAGACCCTGGAGGTCGTACGTGCGGTGGTGCTGGAGCAGCACCGTCAGATCGGCCTCGGAGGCGGCCTCCCACAGGGAGTCGGCGCGCGGCACCGGACGGTCGAGAACGCGCCACTGCGGTACGTAGGGGTCGTGGTAGCACAGCTGCGCGCCGAGTTCGATGAGCCGGGTGCCGATCTCGCGGGCGGGGGCGCCCTCCTGGGAGGCCAGGTCGGCCTTGTAGGTGACGCCGAGCAGCAGGACGCGGGCGCCGCGCAGGGACTTGCCGTGCTCGTTGAGCAGCGCGGCGGCGCGCTGGACGACGTAGCGCGGCATGCGGGAGTTGACCTCCTGGGCCAGTTCGACCATCCGCAGCGGGTGGCCGAGCATCCGGACCTGGCCCTGGGCGGGCATGGCGGCGAAGAGCGGGACGGCGTTGGGGTCGAGGGCGGCGGCCGGGCCGCCGACGCCGGGTCCCGGTCGGAACGCCTGGAAGCCGAACGGCTTGGTCTCGGCGCAGCGGATCACGTCCCACAGGTCGACGCCGAGGTCGTGGCAGAAGACCGCCATCTCGTTGGCGAAGGCGATGTTGACGTGCCGGTAGTTGGTCTCCAGCAGATTGACCGCCTCGGCCTCGCGGGGGCCGCGGGCGCGCACGATGCGTTCGGTGAAGCGGCCGTAGAAGGCGGCGGCGGCCTCGGTGCAGGCGGGGGTGCAACCGCCGATCACCTTGGGGGTGTTGGCGAGGTGGAAGTCCCGGTTGCCGGGGTCGAGGCGGCTGGGGGAGTAGGCGAGGTGGAAGTCCCGGCCCGCGCGCAGCCCGTCGGCCTCCAGCAGCGGGCGCAGGAACCCCTCGGTGGTGCCGGGGTAGACCGCCGACTCCAGGACGACGGTGGTGTGCGGGCGCAGGTGCCCGGCGAGCGCGCGGGCGGCGGCGGACACCGCCGTCAGGTCCAGGGCGCGGTCCTCGCCGAGCGGGGTGGGCGCGCAGATCACGGCGGTCCTGACCCGGCCGAGCACCGCCGGGTCCGCGGTCGCGCGGAAGCCGCCCGCGAGCATCCGGCGCAGGTCGGCGGCGGCGAGCGTGCCCGGCGGTACGCGGCCCGCGTTGATGTCGGCCGCGGCGGCCGGGTCGGGTTCGTAGCCGATGACGCCGACGCCCGCGGCGGTCGCCGCCTGGGCGAGGGGAAGTCCGGTGCGGCCGAGTCCGAGCACTGCGAGGTCTGCGGGCATGCGGTTCAGTCCTCTCCCTTGCGACCACCACGGGGACTCCACGGATGGCTCCACGGATGGCTTTAAATCAGGCTAACCAGACAAATGACTGATATGACCGCACGGCGCGCCGTGCAGTCATCCGGGTTACGGGCAGAAGAGGCACGGGATCGCCGGGTAGGAGAGGGACGGCCCGGACGCCCTGCCCGCAGGGCGTTCACCGCCTCGCCGCACCGCGGGCGCGCCCCGGCACCCCCCTCGACGGCGGGTCAAGGGTGGCCGCTCGCGGCGGTGGCGGTCACTATCGAGTGGAGGGCTATCCACCGCGGCGGCACGCGAGAGCGCCGCCACCATGGGAGGCACACGGATGCGTACGTCAACACTGGGCCCCGCCGAGCGGGCCGGGGCACTGGCCCGGATGGCCGAGCACGAGCTGGACCTGCTGGTCGTGGGCGGCGGGGTGGTCGGCGCGGGAACAGCGCTGGACGCCGTCACCCGTGGCCTGTCCACTGGTCTGGTCGAGGCCCGCGACTGGGCGTCCGGCACGTCGAGCCGGTCGAGCAAGCTGATCCACGGCGGCCTGCGCTACCTGGAGATGCTGGACTTCGCGCTGGTCCGCGAGGCCCTCAAGGAGCGCGGCCTGCTCCTGGAACGCCTCGCCCCGCACCTGGTGCGGCCGGTCCCGTTCCTCTACCCCTTGCAGCACAAGGCGTGGGAGCGGCTCTACGCGGGCTCCGGCGTCGCGCTGTACGACACCATGTCGGTCTCCTCCGCGCACGGCCGCGGCCTGCCGGTGCACCGCCACCTCACCCGTAAGCACGCCCTCCAGGTCGCGCCCGCGCTGCGCAAGGACGCGCTGGTCGGCGCGCTCCAGTACTACGACGCGCAGGTCGACGACGCGCGCTTCGTCACCACCCTGGTGCGTACCGCCGCCTCCTACGGCGCGCAGGTCGCCAACCAGGCGCGGGTGATCGGCTTCCTCCGCGAGGGCGAGCGCGTCGTCGGCGCGCGGGTGCAGGACGGCGAGCAGGGCGGCGAGTACGAGATCCGCGCCAAGCAGATCGTCAACGCCACCGGGGTGTGGACCGACGACACGCAGGCGCTGATCGGCGAGCGCGGCCAGTTCCACGTCCGCGCGTCCAAGGGCATCCACCTGGTGGTCCCCAAGGACCGGATCCACTCCACCACCGGGCTCATCCTGCGGACCGAGAAGAGCGTGCTCTTCGTCATCCCCTGGGGCAGGCACTGGATCATCGGCACCACCGACACCGACTGGGACCTGGACAAGGCCCACCCGGCGGCGTCCAGCGCCGACATCGACTACCTGCTCGAACACGTCAACTCGGTGCTGTCCACCCCGCTGACCAGGGACGACGTCCAGGGCGTCTACGCGGGCCTGCGTCCGCTGCTGGCCGGGGAGTCGGATGCCACCAGCAAGCTCTCGCGCGAGCACACCGTGGCGCACCCGGTGCCGGGACTCGTGGTGGTCGCGGGCGGCAAGTACACGACGTACCGCGTGATGGCCAAGGACGCGGTCGACGAGGCCGTGCACGGCCTGGACCACCGGGTGGCCGAGTGCTGCACGGAGGATGTGCCGCTGGTCGGCGCCGAGGGCTACCACGCGCTGTGGAACGCCCGCGCCCGCACCGCCGCCCGCACCGGACTGCACGTCGCCCGGGTGGAGCACCTGCTCAACCGGTACGGCTCGCTCGCCGAGGAGGTGCTCGCGCTGATCGCCGAGGACCCGTCGCTGGGCGCCCCGCTGACCTCGGCCGACGACTACCTGCGGGCCGAGATCGTCTACGCGGCGATGTACGAGAGCGCCCGCCACCTGGACGACGTGCTCGCCCGCAGGACCCGGATCTCGATCGAGACCTTCGACCGCGGCACCCGCAGCGCCCGCGAGGCCGCCGAGTTGATGGCACCCGTCCTGGGCTGGGACAAGGACCAGATCGACAAGGAAGTGGCCTACTACGAGAAGCGCGTGGAGGCCGAGCGCGAGTCGCAGCTCCAGCCCGATGATCTGACCGCGGATGCGGCCAGGCTGGGCGCGCCCGATATCGTTCCCCTCTAGGCACGGTGCGTCTCGGGGGAGACGCGGCGCGCGTCGGGGGAGCGGGCGGAAGGGCGCGAGATGACGGGACAGGCCGACGAGGGGCGGTTGGTCGCGGGCCGGTACCGGCTGCTCGAACGCATCGGCCGGGGCGGCATGGGCACCGTGTGGCGGGCCGAGGACGAACTCCTCGGCCGGCAGGTCGCGGTGAAGAAGCTGCACCCGCCCCAGCCGCACATGCACGACGACGAGTTGGCCACCCTCTTCGAACGCACCCGCCGCGAGGCGCGCGCCGCCGCCCGGATCAGCCACCCCAACGTGGTGGTCGTGCACGACGTCGTGGACGACGAGGGACTGCCGTCCATCGTCATGGAGTACGTCCCGTCGGTCACGCTCGGCGAACAGCTCAAGAAGCACGGACCGCTGCCGGTCGCCGAAGTCGCCAGGATCGGCCGCGGCATGGTCGCCGCGCTGCGGGCCGCGCACCGCGCCGGAGTGCTGCACCGCGACGTCAAGCCGGGCAACGTCCTGCTCGGCGTCGAGGGCGGCGCGCCCGTCGAGGGCGCTTCCGCGGAACAGGGCTACGGCAGCGGGCGCGTGGTCCTCACCGACTTCGGCATCGCCCAGGCGTCCGGCACCTCCACCCTCACCCGGACCGGCGAACTCATCGGCTCCATCGACTTCCTGTCGCCCGAGCGGATCAGGGGCGCCCTGCCGGGACCCGAGGCCGACCTGTGGGCGCTGGGCGCCACCCTCTACCAGGCCGTCCAGGGCGAGTCGCCCTTCCGGCGGCCGACCGCGATCGAGACCGCGTACGCCATCGCCGAGGAGCCGGTGCTGCCGGCCGCCAACGCGGGCGCGCTGACCCAGGTGATCGCCGGGCTGCTCGCCAAGGAACCGGCCGAGCGGCTTTCCGCGGCCGAGACCGAGCGGCTGCTGCGGATTCCGCTGGCAGAACCCGACACCGGGCAGGTCGACACCGACCGGTTCACCTACCCCGCGGGCGACGGCCGGACCGCCACCGTGACCCAGGTGCCCGGCGCCCCGCCCCCCGGCGGCGCGCACTCCCCTCCGTACGCCGACTCCTTCGGGCCCCCGCCGCCCTACTCCACGGGAACCGGTACGGGAACGGCCGCCGGTTTCGGTACGGGCGCGGGCGGTTCAGGCCCCGACACCGGCCCGCACTCCGGCGCGCACCGCCCCGAACGGCCGCGCCGCCGTACCGGAGCGTGGATCGCGGGCGTCGCCGTCCTCGCCCTCGTGGCCGCGGGCACCGCCTTCGCCGTCATCCACAACGGCGGCTCCGGTAAGGACGCGAGCCCCGGCCCCACCACCGCGGTCAGCACACCGCCCACCGGCACCACGTCCTCGGCCGGTCCCACGCCGAGCACCACGGCGCCGCCCCCGCCGGTCCCCGACGGCTACCACCTGGTCACGGAGTCCGACCACGGTTACGCGGTGCCGGTGCCCGACGGCTGGACACGGCAGGTCAAGAACGACGGCGACGAGGTCGACTTCATCGACCCGACCGGCAAGATCGGCCTGAAGATCACCTCGCTGGACTTCGGCAGCGACGACCCGTACGAGCACTGGCTGACTCTGGAGCCGCAGACCCAGGAGCAGGTTGACGAGTACCACCGTGAACGGATGATCCGCACCGTGCAGTTGGGGATGCCCGCCGCGCTGTGGGAGTTCACCTTCCAGGGCTCGGTCCGCAAGTTCCATGCGATCGACCTCGGATTCGGCAAGCCGGGTGGTCGTGAGTACGCGGTCTACCTGTCGGCTCCGGACGCCGAATGGGACACCTACCGACCGGTGTTCACGAACGCTGTGGCCGGTTTCCGGCTATCGAACCCATAAGCCGGGTTCGCTTCCGCGTCCCCCGTTCGGGGATGATGGGTGTTTACACGTCCAGCACTCCAGAGGGATCCCATGAGCGAGGTCGAAAGTACCGACGGACGCGTGCTCGCCGACCGGTACCGCCTCGGCGAAGTCCTCGGCAAAGGCGGCATGGGCACGGTGTGGCGCGCCGTCGACGAGACGCTGGGCCGTACCGTCGCGGTCAAAGAGCTGCGTTTCCCCGGCAACGTCGACGAGGACGAGAAGCAGCGCCTGGTCACCAGGACCCTGCGCGAGGCCAAGGCCACCGCGCGGATTCGCAACACCGGCGCGATCACCGTCTTCGACGTGGTCAAGGAGGACGACCGGCCGTGGATCGTCATGGAGCTGGTCGAGGGCCGCTCGCTGTCCGACGCGATCCGTGAGGACGGCCCGCTCACGCCCAAGCGCGCCGCCGAGGTCGGCCTCGTCATACTCGACGTCCTCAAGGCCGCCCACAACGCCGGCATCCTGCACCGCGACGTGAAACCCTCCAACGTCCTGCTCGCCGACCGCGGTTCGGACCCCGCGGGCCGCGGCGCCGGGCGCGTGGTCCTCAGCGACTTCGGCATCGCCCAGATCGACGGCGACCCGTCCGTCACCTCCACCGGCATGCTCGTCGGCGCCCCCTCGTACATCTCGCCGGAACGTGCGCGCGGCCAGAAGCCGGGCCCGCCCGCCGACCTGTGGTCGCTCGGCGCGCTGCTCTACGCCTCGGTCGAGGGCCGCCCGCCCTACGACAAGGGGTCGGCCATCGCCACCCTGACCGCGGTGATGACCGAGCCGGTCGGGCCGATGACCAACGCCGGGCCGCTCGCCGAGGCGATCAAGGGCCTGCTGGTCAAGGACCCGGCCCAACGCCTCGACCACGACGCCGCGTACGCCCTGCTGTCCACCGTCGCGCACGCCCCCGAACGCCCGGTCGCGCCGCCCACCTCCGACGCCCGTACCGTCGTGCTGAACGTGGACCCGCAGCCCACCCCGACCGACGCTCCCGCTGCCTCCGGCGGGGGGACCCCCACCGCCGGAGGCGAAGCCGCCGCCGACCAGGCCCGGGTCCGCGACGCGCTGCGCTCGGTCCGCAAGGCCGCCGCCGCCAAGATCCCCGCGAAGCCCGCGACGTCGGCCGCCGCCCCTGAGCCGGGCGGCCCCGTCCCGCCGCCCGCCCCGCCGCGCGCGTCGCTCACCGACGTCGTACCGCGCCGCACGATGGTCATCGTGGCCGCGGCGATCGTGATCGTCCTGCTGGGCACGGTGATCGGCATAGCGCTCGCCAACTCCGGTGGCGGCGACGGCGGGAACGGATCGGCGTCGAAGCCGAAGGGCGGGGCCTCGGCCTCCGCGTCGACCGGCGCGAAGAACGACGACGACAGCAAGGGCGGCACGGACGACAGCAAGTCGCCGTCGTCGCCGGGCAGTTCGGCCTCCGCGCCGACCACCCCCGCCTCGTCCCCGCCGGCCACCGGCGGCTCGGACGCCGTACCGGCGGGCTTCTACCGCTACGACGACTCCGAGGGCTTCTCGATAGCCCTGCCCAACGGCTGGAAGCGCGTGGGGGACAACGGGTACGGCAGCGGCTCGAAGTTCCGGGGCTCGGACGGCAGCGAGTTGCTCGTGGACTGGACGCATTCGCCGGGGCCGAGCGCGCTCAAGGACTGGCAGAACGCAGCGAAGACCGCCAAGTCCGGCCGGAACGGCATGCCCGGCTACCAGGAACTCAAGGTGGCCCAGACGCAGTACCGCTCGTACGACGCGGCCGACTGGGAGTACAAGCGGGACGTGAAGGGTAAGCAGGTACACGTCCTGAATCGCGGCATGGTGACGGACCCGAAGCACGGGTACGCCATCATGTTCACGACTCCGGCCGACGCGTGGACCAGCGATACCAGCACCAAGGCCCTCACGACCTTCTTCGCTACCTTCAAACCGGCCAAGTGAGCCTTCCGCAGCACGTATTGTGAGTAGCCGTGGACTGTCCGCAGCCGGATTCCGTTCGGATCGGACCGCTTCGGGTACAAGGTGGGGTGCGGGTGAGGGTTCCCGCACGGATGGCATCGGGTCGGGAAGGGCCGGAGAGGGGGCGTCGTGGACGAATACGCGGGCCGCGTGCTCGCCGACCGGTACCGGCTGCCCCGGCCGCCCGCCGACGAGTTCGAACTGGTCGAGACGCGCGCCTTCGACACCTACAGCGGCCAGGAGGTCCTGGTCCGGCAGGTGCTGCTGCCCGAGGTCGTCACGGCCGAGGACCCGGGCGACGACCGGGGCTACGGCGACCAGGACGCGCTGAGCGACAGCGCCCGGCGCGCCCTCGAGGCCGCCCGCGCGGCGGCGGCGATACCCGACCACCCCCGCCTGGTCCAGGTCTTCGACATCTTCATCGAGGGCGGCAGTCTCTGGATCGCGAGCGAACTGGTGTCCGCCCGGCCGCTCGCCGCGTTACTCGCCGACCGGCCGCTGGACGCCTACCGTGCCGCCGAGGTCGCCTCCGACGTGCTCACCGCGCTGCGCGCCGTGCACGCGTACGGCTGGACGCACCGCAATGTGACCGCGAGCACCGTGCTGGTCTGCGACGACGGCCGGGCGATGCTCGCCGGGCTCGCCGCGGGCGCCGCCCAGGAGGCGCTGTGCGGCTACGACCCCGTGCCGCAGCACATCCAGGTCCTCGCGGGCGGCGGCCTGTCGGGCGCGGGTGAGGACCAGTCGTGGCACGGCCCCGAGTCCGCCCTCGAACAGGAGCGGGCCCGGCAGAACCGGATCACCGTCATCGGCGCCGTCACCGAGCGCTGGGCGCCGGAGCAGGCGCACGAGGTGCACGAGAACTGGCGGCTGTCGCCGCCGGTCGGCCCGGCCGCCGACCTGTGGGCGCTCGGCTCGCTGCTCTTCCGTACCGTGCAGGGGCATCCGCCGTTCCCCGAGGAGAGCGCCGCCGAACTGGTGCAGATGGTGTGCGCCGAGCCGCCCGCCTTCGCCGAGGAGTGCGGCGCGTTGCGGCCGATCGTCGAGTCGCTGCTCCGGCCCGACCCCGAGGAGCGGCCGGAGGCCGAGGAGTTGGGCGGCTGGCTGCGGTCGCTGATCCGCTCCGCGCCCGAGCCCGATCTCGGCCTCGACATGGTCCAGGTGCCGACGGATCCGGCCAAATTGCCGATCGTGCGCCGCAAGGGCGAGTTGGTACGGCGGCGCCGCCGCAAGGCCGCCGCCGAGGCCGACGTCGCCGGGATTCAGCACCGCAGGCACGCCCGCGGCAAGCAGGCCAGGCTCACCAAGGCCAAGCGCGAGCAGGCGCGGCGCAGCGAGATGCGGCAGGAGCAGATCCACCAGGAGCAAGAGGTCGTCTACCGCAAGCCCCCGCGCGGCGGCGACGAGGCACCGCGCAAGCTGGGCGTGCGGCTGCTGATCGCGGTCCTGGTGGTGCTCGCGGCCGTCGTCGCGTACGCGGTGCTCGCCATGCCCGGCAACGGCGACACGTCGGACAACGGGGCCAAGGGCGGCGACCGTACGGTCCCGGCCGAGGTGCCGGGCGGGCACAGCGGCGGCAAGAAGCCGACGCCGACGCCCACTCGTACGACCGCGGCGCCGACGACGAAGCCGGCCACCACGAAGCCGGCTCCGCCGCCGAGTACGGCGGTGCCGCCGCCGGACCTCGGCAGCGACTTCGTCATGCGGACCGACTCCGCCGGGTTCACCGTCGCCGTCCACACCGGGTGGCAGCGCTCCGGCAAGAACGGTCAGGGGCAGGTCCGTTACTCCGGCAGCGACCTCCAGCTCACCGTCGTGCCCGGCCGTGACAAGGTCTCCGACCACGGCAGCGATCCGCTCGCCTACCAGCTCGAAGAGCCCGAACTGGCCGCCTTCCGCGGCTCCTCCTGGTCCGCCGCCTCCGGTCTCCACACGCTCGACCTGCGCGGGCACAGTGCCGCCGAGGGCGAGTACAGCTACCGCGACGCCAACGACACGCAGATCTACGCCCTCAATCTCGCCGTCATCATCGACGGCTCCTACCACGTCGTCGTCGTCAGCGGGCCGGACGCTCGGCGCGCCGATGTCCAGCGTGCCTTCGACAAAGCCGTCGAAACCTACGCGGCGAGCTGACGCCCGCCCCACGCCAAGGGCTCGCCGCCCCGGCCCGTTCACCAGGGGCCTGCGCCCCTGCCCGTTCACCTTCCGCGGTGGGGTCCGCCCCCATCGGCCGGTGGTGGGTTGCTCGCGCAGTTCCCCGCGCCCCTAACGGGGCCCACCTCTTCCGCCCGGGACGGTGAGCCGATCTTTTAAGGGGCGCGGGGAACTGCGCGACAAGCCACGACGCTTCCGCTGGTCACCACCGGCCCCGGTGGGGCGGTTCGGTTGTTTTCGGGCCGCGGGCCCGGTGGGGGCTGGTCGCGCAGTTCCCCGCGCCCCTGGAAGACAGGCCCTGCGCAAAGGGGGGCGCGCTGGGGAGGAGGCCCTGGGAGCGGACGCCCTGCGGGGAGGGGCTGTTCGGGGCGGGGGCCCTGGAGGGTGGGCCGGGGTGGGGAGGGTGGATAGCCTGGGGGGTATGGGGAGTGACGGGGGGTGGACGGCGGAGGCGGAGCCTCGGGATGTGGTGGCGGGGAGGTACCGCATCACGGGGCGGCTCGGCCGCGGGGGGATGGGGACGGTGTGGCGGGCGGAGGACGAGCTGCTGCACCGACCGGTGGCCGTCAAGGAACTGCACCTGCCCGAGGGCGGCCAGGACCGGGCACTGCGCGAAGCGCGCAGCGTGGCCAGGATCAGGCACCCGCATGTGATCGTCGTGTACGACGTGCTGGAGCAGGACGGCCGCCCGTGGATCGTGATGGAGCTGGTGGACGGCCGTTCGCTGGCGGACGTGCTGGCACAGGACGGCCCCCTGGAACCGCGGGAGGCGGCGCGGATCGGCGCGGCCGTGGCGGGCGCGCTGCGGGCGGCGCACGCGAGCGAGGTCCAGCACCGTGACGTGAAACCGGCGAACGTGCTGATCGAGCGCGGCACCGGACGCGTCGTGCTGACGGACTTCGGAATCGCCCGGGTCGCGGGCAGCGCGACGATCAGCGAGACCGGGTCCTTCGTGGGGTCGCCGGAGTACACCTCGCCCGAGCGGATGTCGGGCCGTGCGGCGGGCCCGGAGTCCGACCTGTGGTCGCTCGGCGCGCTGCTGTGCGCGGCGGTGGACGGCGAGTCCCCGTTCCACCGCGAGTCGATAGGCGAGATCGTGCACGCGGTCGCGATCGACACGATCAGGACGCCCGAGGCGGCGGAGCCGCTGCTGCCGGTGGTCACGGCGCTGCTCGACCGGGACCCGGGCCGCCGGATGGGCGCGGCGCGGGCGCAGACGCTGCTGACGGCGTACGCGGAGACCGGTGAGCCGCCGCCCGCCCAGCACGTACCGGTGGTCCCGGCGGCCGAACCCCCGCGTGACGCGGAGCCCGAGCCGCGGGCGACCCCCCGCCCGAAGGGCCGCAGGCGCCGTGTCCTCGCCGCCGCCGTGAGCGTGGCGGCCCTCGCGGTCGGCGGCGGCGCGCTGGCCGCGGTGCTGGTCGTCCGGCACGACGACGGCGGCGCCCGCGCCGCGTCGCCCCCGCCGAGCACGGCGCCGGTGACGGGCACGACCCCGCCGTCCACGACGCCGAGCCCGACGACACCCCCGCCGACGGCCCCGGCCCTCCCGGCCGGGTACGAGCGCGTCACCGATCCGACCGGCTTCTCACTGGCGCTGCCCGCCGGATACGTACGCGACGCGCAGCGCGACAGCAGCGGCGTCCTGCGGGTGTACTACTGGTCGCCCGACCGCGCCTTCCGCTTCGGCGAGCGCGAGCAGTCGCCCGACCCGCGCGGCCCGTACGCGGTGCTGCGCGACCAGGATCTGGCAGGTCCCCAGGCGGGCAGTGTCTATCCGGGGTACCGGGACGGCGTGATCACCGAGACCACGCAGCGCGGGCGGCCCGCCGCGCTGTGGCAGTTCACGTACGACGGTTTCGCCGACGGCAACGGCGCGCGCCGCACGTTCGACCTGTGCTGGACGGAGGGCGGCCGGATGTACGACATGTGGCTGTCGGCGCCGATCGAGCAGGTCGAGCGGGCGCGGGACACCTTCGACGCGGCGCGCGCCGCCTTCCGTCCGCACTGATGTTCCACCGACACGTACGCGCCCCGAGGGCGCCCGGCACCTGCCGCCACTGCCCCTCCGGGCAACCCTCGTGACCTGCGAAGATCCGTACGACGCCACCGATTGCTGGCTTAGTTGCACGGATCACGAGGAAAATACTTACTCACGGGTATCCAATCGGTGCCGGACGGTCGTAATCTCACCGGCATGACGGATTCGCTGGAGCGCAGCACGCCCCCCGCAGACGGCCGCCCCACCGACGGCCCCACCGACGGAAACCCGGTCGCGCCCACCACGGCGCGCGGCCCGAAGGACGTCGTCACCCCCGATCTGGTCGCCCGCCTCACCCGCGACGTCATCGGCTGGGGGTCCCCCCGCTGGCAAGCAGGGGGAGGCCGTACCGCCAGTCACACCCCGCTGACCGGCGACAAGCTCGCCGACCTGCCGGAGACCACGCCCGAGGAGGTCGCGGAGGCGTTCGCGCGCGCCCGCACGGCGCAGAAGGCGTGGGCCGCCACCCCCGTACGGCAGCGCGCGGCGGTCCTGCTCCGCTTCCACGACCTGGTGCTCGCCCGGCAGGCCGAGGTGCTCGACCTGATCCAGGTGGAGACCGGCAAGGCGCGCATGCACGCGCACGAAGAGGTGCAGGTGGTCGCGATGGCGGCCCGGCACTACGGCCGCAAGGCCCCCGCGTACCTGAAGCCCAAGCGGCACACCGGCGCCATCCCGACGCTGACCAAGGCCGTGGAACTGCGGCAGCCGCGCGGTGTCGTCGGCCAGATCGCGCCCTGGAACTACCCGCTGGAGCTGTCCGTCGGCGACGCGCTGCCCGGACTCGTGGCGGGCAACGCCCTGGTGATGAAGCCGGACACCGAGACCGCGCTGACCGCGCTGTGGGCGCGCGAGCAGTTGGTCGAGGCGGGGCTGCCCGCCGACGTGTGGCAGATCGTGATCGGCGAGGGCCCGGTCGTCGGCCCGGCCCTGGTCGAGCACGCCGACTACGTGTCCTTCACCGGCTCGACGCGCACCGGCCGCGACGTGGCCCAGCGCGCCGCCGCCCGGCTGATCGGCGCCTCCCTCGAACTCGGCGGCAAGAACCCCCTGTTGGTGCTGCGCGACGCCGACCTCGACAAAGCCGCCGACGGCGCCGTCCGCGCCTGCTTCGCCTCCGCCGGTCAACTCTGCGTCTCCGTCGAGCGGTTGCTGGTGGACGAGTCGGTCGCCGACGCGTTCCTGGAGAAGTTCGCCGCGCGCACGAAGGCGATCAGGCTCGGCACGGCCCTCGCGTACGGCGCGGGCATGGGATCGCTGGCCGGGGAACGGCAGTTGGAGACCGTCGTCCGGCACGTCGAGGAGGCCCGCGAGAAGGGCGCCACGGTGGTGGCCGGCGGCCGGGCCCGCCCCGACATCGGCCCGTACGTCTACGAGCCGACGATCCTGGACGGCGTCGAGGCCCCGATGGCCGTCTGCGCGCAGGAGACCTTCGGCCCCGTCGTGTCCGTCTACCGCTTCCGCGACGAGGAGGAGGCGATCGAGCGCGCCAACGACACCGACTACGGCCTCAACGCCAGTGTGTGGACCAAGGACACCCGGCGCGGCGCGCGGATCGCGGCCCGGCTGCGCTCCGGCACGGTCAACATCAACGAGGCGTACGCCGCCGCGTACGGCAGCGTCCGGGCGCCGATGGGCGGCATGAAGGACTCCGGGCTCGGCCGCAGGCACGGCTCCGAGGGCATCCTCAAGCACACCGAGGCCCAGACCGTCGCCACCCAGCGCCTTCTGCCGATGGCGCCCTCGCTCGGCATGACCGACGAGACGTACGCGAAGTTCCTCACCGTCTCGCTGAAGGCGATGAAGGCCCTGCGGATGCGCTGACCCCCGCCCGCCCGCGCGCTGCCCGGCCCTCGCCCGCCGACCGCGCCCCGCCCACGCCCTGCCCGCCGACCCGGCCGGACGAGTCCCGCACCGACGCACGGAGGATCACGTGTCACAGGAAGACGGCTACGACTACGACGTCGTCGTCATCGGCTCCGGCTTCGGCGGCTCCGTCTCCGCGCTGCGGCTGACCGAGAAGGGCTACCGGGTCGGCGTGCTGGAGGCCGGCCGCCGCTTCGCCCGCGACGAACTGCCGAAGAACTCCTGGGACGTCCGCAACTACCTGTGGGCGCCCGCGCTCGGCCTCTACGGCATCCAGCGCATCCACGTCCTCGGCAACGTCCTGGTGCTGGCGGGCGCGGGCGTCGGCGGCGGCTCGCTGAACTACGCCAACACCCTGTACGTGCCCCCGAAGGCGTTCTTCGAGGACCGCCAGTGGGGCGCGATCACCGACTGGCAGCAGGAGTTGGCGCCGTACTACGACCAGGCCCAGCGGATGCTCGGGGTGCGGACCAACCCCACGCTCACCCCCTCGGACGAGCACCTGAAGGCGGCGGCCGAGCGGATGGGCGTCGGCGACAGCTTCCACCTCGCGCCGGTCGGGGTGTTCTTCGGCGACGGCCAGGACGCGGGCGGCGCGTCGAAGGCGGCGCCCGGCGGCGAGGTGCCCGACCCGTACTTCGGCGGAACCGGCCCCGCGCGGCGGGCCTGCACCGAGTGCGGCGAGTGCATGACCGGCTGCCGGCACGGCGCGAAGAACACCCTCACGGAGAACTATCTGCACCTCGCCGAGCGGGCGGGCGCCGTCATCCACCCGATGACCACCGTCACCGACCTCACCGAGGACCCCGAGGGCGGCTACCGTGTCACCGCCGTCCCCACCGACCAGCGCAAGAAGGGCGAGCGGGCGGTGCTGAGGGCCCGTCAGGTCGTGGTCGCGGCGGGCACGTACGGGACGCAGACGCTGCTGCACGCGATGCGCGACGGCGGCCGGCTGCCCGGCATCTCGGCGAAGCTCGGCGAGCTGACCCGTACCAACTCCGAGGCGCTGGTGGGCGCGCAGACCTCCACCCGCCGCTACCGCAAGCGGCACCCGGACCGCGCGCTGGACTTCACCAAGGGCGTCGCGATCACCTCGTCCGTGCACCCCAACGACCACACCCACATCGAGCCGGTCCGCTACGGCAAGGGCTCCAACGCGATGGGGAATCTGTCGATCATGGCGGCGCCGTACGGCGGGAAGGTGCCGCGCTGGGCCGAATTCGCCGTCAACTACCTGCGCCACCCGGCGGTCGGCCTCCGCTCGCTGTCCAACTTCCACTGGTCGGAGCGGACGATCATCGGCCTGGTCATGCAGACCAGCGACAATTCGCTGACCACCTACCGCAAGGCCAAGGGCCTGGGCAAAGGGTTGCTGACGGCCCGTCAGGGCCACGGCGCTCCCAACCCGACGCACATCCCGGAGGGCGCGCGGGCCGCGGAGTTGATAGCCGAGGAGATCAACGGCTTCGCGGGCAGCAATGTCGGCGAGGCCACCGAACGCCCCATGACCGCGCACTTCCTGGGCGGCTGCCCGATCGGCGAGGACGCGGACCACGGCGTCATCGACCCGTACCACCGGCTCTACGGGCACCCGGGCATCCATGTGGTCGACGGTTCGGCCGTCTCGGCGAATCTCGGCGTCAATCCGTCGCTGACGATCACCGCGCAGGCGGAGCGCGCGATGTCGCTGTGGCCCAACAAGGGCGAGGCGGACCCGCGTCCGGCCCAGGGCGAGGGCTACCGCAGGATCGCCGCGGTACGGCCCGCCGCCCCGGTGGTGCCGGAGGGAGCCTTCGGCGCGCTGCGGCTTCCGATGCTGCCGGTCCCCGCGGTGCCGCCCAGGTCCGCGGCAGAGTGACGCGGCTGAACTGCCTGAACCGGCTGAACCGGCTGAACTGCCTGAACTGACTGCGGTGACTGACGCGTTCGGGTGACGCGTCCGCGCGCGCCGACGCGTACCCGTGCGCACGGGCACGCGCTGTGTCACCCGATCGTGGACGGGAAGTCCGTGCCGGGAGCCGTACATGAGTAATGTGGGTTCTCGCAGAGCGGCCGGATCCAAGCGTCCCCGGAGCCGACCGCCTCTTTGAGTCGTGACCGGGCTGCTGTCCCCTGCCGTCCGGTCACATAGCACCGACACGAGGTCCCACGGCGACCGCACACCTGCGGTCGCCTCATCGCATCGGTCACACCCCGCCTAGCTGCGTCTAGGCGGTGTCCAGTTCCACGCGTGGTGTTGGGTTACCGCCCCTGGATGGCACGGACACCACCTCCAACGAAGCCATCGCGGGCCGGTCACGTGCCGTACGGGTGATGCCGCTCGAAAGGGCGAAACGTCACGCCTCGCGGGCCGCTCCGGCCGCGCCGCTCACACCTTGCCGCGGCACAGTTCCAGCAGCGTCATCGCCAGTGACGTGCCCGGCCTCCCCAACTCCGCGCTGTAGTGCGTCAGCACCTCCATCTCGCGGTTCAGGCTCACCCGGCGACCGCCGGACGTCATGCGGGCGCGCTGGATGTCGGCCGACTCGGTCATCCGTTCCCTGACCAGGCCGATGATCCGGGTGTCGAGATCGTCGATCCGCCGCCGCTTGCGCGCGATGACCGCGTCCGCGGACTCCGGGACGCCGTGGGTGTCCGGGGCGTCCGGGACGCTCTCGGTGCCCGCGGTCGCGGGGGCCGGGGCCGGAATGGGGGCCGGGACGGAGATAGGTGTCGGGGTCGGGGTCGTCATGTCTGCTCTCCTCGGGAGGGGCGGGCGGCGCCGCGGGCCTCGGGTCCCGGGGGAGCGAAACGACAGGCGCCCCGGGCCGTCCGGCCCGGGGCGCCTGGGAAGTCGCTCGTCAGCTCACGCGACGCGACCATGGCAGCCGGACCAGCCGGTGCCATAGGTAAACGTGACGCTGCGCGTGTGCATGGCGTCAGTGTGCCCCCCTCGCCTCCCGCGGGGCAAGCCGGGGGAAGGAGGGAGTCCGCCGCCCCGGTAGAATCGGGTCCTATCCCCGTTGGAACCGCCGGAAGGCACACCGTGGTAACGCCAGTCGCCCCCGCCCCCTCGTCGGGCACACCGGATACACCGGACCTGGTCCTGGTCGTGGACTTCGGTGCGCAGTACGCGCAACTGATCGCGCGCCGGGTCCGTGAGGCCCGGGTGTACAGCGAGATCGTGCCCTCCACGACGCCGGTGAGCGAGATGCTGGCGAAGCGGCCGAGCGCGATCATCCTGTCCGGCGGCCCGTCCTCGGTCTACGAGCCGGGCGCCCCCACCCTGGACCCGGCGATCTTCACGGCGGGCGTCCCCGTCTTCGGCATGTGCTACGGCTTCCAGCTCATGGCGACGGCGCTCGGCGGGACCGTCGACAACACCGGGGCGCGGGAGTACGGCCGCACCGCGCTGGCCGTCTCCAAGCCCGGCTCCACCCTCTTCGAGGGCACCCCCGCCGAGCAGTCGGTGTGGATGTCGCACGGCGACGCCTGCTCGGCCGCGCCCGAGGGCTTCGCCGTGACGGCGTCCACCGACGTGGTGCCGGTCGCCGCGTTCGAGAACGACGAGAAGCGGCTGTACGGCGTCCAGTACCACCCCGAGGTGCTGCACTCCACGCACGGCCAGCAGATCCTGGAGCACTTCCTCTACCGCGGCGCGGGCCTCGCGCCGACGTGGACGACCGTCAATGTCGTGGACGAGCAGATCGCCCTGATCCGCGAGCAGGTCGGCAGCAGCCGGGCCATCTGCGGGCTGTCCGGCGGCGTGGACTCCGCGGTCGCCGCCGCCCTCGTCCAGAAGGCCATCGGTGACCGGCTCACCTGTGTGTACGTCGACCACGGACTGATGCGCAAGGGCGAGACCGAGCAGGTCGAGAAGGACTTCGTGGCCGCGACCGGCGTCCAGCTCAAGGTCGTGGACGCCACCGACCGCTTCCTGGACGCGCTCGCCGGGGTCAGCGACCCGGAGCAGAAGCGGAAGATCATCGGCCGGGAGTTCATCCGGGTCTTCGAGCAGGCGCAGGCGGAGATCGTCGCCGAGGCCCCCGGCGACGAGCCGGTGGAGTTCCTGGTCCAGGGCACCCTCTACCCGGACGTGGTCGAGTCCGGCGGCGGCACCGGCACCGCGAACATCAAGTCGCACCACAATGTCGGCGGCCTGCCCGAAGACCTCCAGTTCACGCTCGTCGAGCCGCTGCGCAAGCTGTTCAAGGACGAGGTGCGGATGGTCGGCCAGGAGCTGGGCCTGCCCGAGGAGATCGTGCAGCGGCAGCCGTTCCCCGGCCCCGGGCTCGGCATCCGGATCGTCGGCGAGGTCACCCGCGACCGGCTCGACCTGCTGCGCGAGGCCGACGCCATCGCCCGCGAGGAGCTGACCGCGGCCGGGCTCGACCGCGACATCTGGCAGTGCCCGGTGGTGCTGCTCGCCGACGTCCGCTCCGTCGGCGTCCAGGGCGACGGCCGCACCTACGGCCACCCGATCGTGCTGCGCCCGGTCTCCTCCGAGGACGCCATGACCGCGGACTGGTCGCGGCTGCCGTACGAGGTGCTGGCGAAGATCTCCACCCGGATCACCAACGAGGTGGCCGACGTCAACCGCGTGGTGCTCGACGTGACGAGCAAGCCGCCGGGCACCATCGAGTGGGAGTGACGCGCGGTCAGTGCGCCGCCAGGCTCTCGCGGGCCGCGGTGACGTAGCGGCTCCTGGCCGCCTTGTACTCCTCCCACGCGCTGTCCGGGATCTCGTCCATGTCGTAGAAGGACCGGATGCGGCCGACCAGGGCCTTCGCCTCGGTGAGCGGGCCGCCGCCCTCGATGTCCAGCACATTGAGGGCGGCCTGGGTCCTGCCGTACGCGGCCTCCGTACGCTCCAGGAGGTCGGCCCTGTCGGTGTGGTCGCCCTGCCTGCGGTGCCAGACGACGGACGCCTCCTCGTCGGTCGCGGTGAGGAAGTCCGCGTAGTCGTCGCGGTGGGCCAGGTAGATCGTCAGGTCGTACGGCAACTCGGATACCTCCACCCGTCGGGTCCGTGCGATGCCTGAGTATCGGGGGCGGGGCCGCGTACTGCCAGAGACGTGCGGGTCTTTCTGCGGGTCCCACGGTTTCCGCCCGCCGCCTTGAGTGACAGCCGCCGGGCGTACGTATGTCCCCCCGAGGGCGCCGTACCGGCAGAATCGTTCTCATCAGGGAACGCACGGGCGGCGGGATTGGCGGAACACGATGCTCGAACGGCTCGACGTCCGGCGGGACACCGCCCGTCGCTACGCACTGCTGCCGCTGCGGATCTTCCTCGGCGTCACGTTCATCTACGCCGGGCTCGACAAGCTGACCAGCGACACCTTCTTCACCGACTCCGCGAACGGCTCGCTGGTGCAGATCCTGCACGGCGCCCACGACACCGCGGCGATCCCCGCGATGATCGACCTCGCGCTGAAGGCGCCGCACGGCTTCGGGTACGCCATCGCGCTCGGTGAGACAGCGGCGGGGCTCGGCACGCTGTTCGGGCTCCTCGGCCGGGTCGCCGCCCTCGGCGGCGCGCTGGTCTCGCTCAGCCTGTGGCTGACGGTGAGCTGGTCCTCGACGCCGTACTACTACGGCAACGACCTCGCGTATCTGATGGCCTGGCTGCCGCTGGTGCTCGCGGGCACGCCCTATCTGTCGCTGGACGCGCTGCTCGCGCGGCGGCGCGGCAAGGGCGGCGGCGCGGTGCCGGGGCCCGGCGCGCACGCCGCCGACGGCTCGGGCTCCGCTACGCGCGGCGGCGCTTCCGGCGCCCCCGTACCGCCCTCACGACCTGTGTGACGATCGCGGTGGCCACCGTCAGGGCCAGACCGCTGACGACGAGCGGGACGGAGTACTCGGGCCGCAGGTCCCAGACCTGGCAGGCGTCGAGGATGAAGCACGCCGTCAGCCAGAGCAGCACCAGGCCCATGACCAGGACGGCGGGTTCGAAGCGGTGCCTTCTCATCGGTTCACCTGTCCTGCGGGCGGGCCGGGCACGCCGGGTACGGGCACGTGGCGCGCGCCGGGTAGGGCGGGCGCGGTCGGCGCGAGCGGGGCCGTCCCCGTACCGGTCCCGGCGGTGGCGGGCTCGATCCGCAGGTCACCGGCGCCGATCCGCACGTGGACGTTGACCGTGCCGGTGTTCATGGTGCCCGCGGGCGGGGCGAAGACGACCGGCACGGCCCCTTCGCTGTTGACGTTCAGCCCGCCGTGGTCCTTCTCCGGCAGGCGGATGGCGCCGACGGCGACGTGGTAGGTCAGGTGCACGGTCGCGTCCTTGGGCAGTCTGATCAGCACTTCGCCGACGCGCAGGTCGACCCGTGTGTTGACCGTCCTGCCGTCGAGCGTCAGGTCGGTCAGGTCGAGGACGCCCTGTCCGCTGCCGCGTTCGTACGTCGGCTGGACGGCGGCGGCGGTCATCGGCCTCCAGGTGTCGCGCCACCCGGCGTTGTCGTGCGGCACCGACGCGGTGCCGATCAGCCCGGCGAGGGTCAGCAGGGTGAAGAAGACGGTGCCGCCGCGCGCCCGCCCGGCGAACGACGCGACGACGAAGGCCAGGCCGAAGACGCCGAGCACCGCGATCAGGCCGATCTCGACGCTCACGGCGGGGGACTGGTACGGCGCCGCGGCCCCGGTGCCGATCGCGCCCGCCGCCACGACCAGCACGAAGACGGTCAGACCGAAGACCCACGAGCTCTCCTTCTTGCGGGCCGCGCGCTTGCGCTCCCGCCAGGCGACCTTGTCCTCGTCGCCGTAGGGGCCGTCGTCCGGGCCCCACAGATACGACGGCTCCTTGGTCAGCGGGCCGCGCCACCAGGACGCGGAGCCGCCGGGCTCCGGCGGCGCCTGCACGGCGGGCGGCGCGTCCACCACCGCGCTCGCCGCGCCCGACGGGGAGGCGGCCTCGCCCGCGGCCTGCCGACGCCGTACCTGGGCCCAGTAGTAGACGGCGCCGGTCGTCGCGGCCAGCAGGATCAGTGAGAATGCCTGGTCGTCGCCGTTGTCCAGCATCGAGGCGTACAGCCCGCAGCCGACCAGCGCCATCAGCACGGCGGTCAGCGGCGCGCCCTCGATCCGGCCGGACAGCAGCCGCTGCGCCTCGCTCTGCCGCTCGCCCTCCAGCGGGATGACCAGCCAGCCCATGCCGTAGATGATCAGACCTATGCCGCCGGTGAGGGAGAGGACGGCCAGCACCACGCGGAAGATCACCGGGTCGATGTCGAAGTAGCGGCCCGCCCCGTCGCACACGCCCGCGAGGACTTTGTGGTCGCGGCCACGGGTCAGCCGCCGCTTGGGCGCGGCGCTGTCGCCGTCCGGGCCGCCGGTGCCGCCGGTGCCGAGGTCGCTGCCGTCGGCGTCGTCGGCGCGCGGTGCACTCGGCCGGTCGCGCGGCTCGTCGCTCGGCTCTTCGGGTGGCTGGTCCGTCATACGACCATGGTGACGGTTCGCGGGGGCGGCCGGCATCGGCCCCGACCCTGGTACGTCCCTGATCCGTACCCTGCCCTACCCCTGGGGGGACAACCCTGATGCCCCGGGCGGCCCGGACGTGTGACGATCGGGGTATGTCAGCGAGCAGCCCGGCCGGAGCGTCCGGCATGCCCGGAGCGTCCCGTATGCCGGGCGGGTCCGGCGGACCCGGCGTGCCGGGCGGCCCCGGTCCCGGTGGTCCCGGCCTGGGCGGTCCCGGTGGTCCCGGTCTCGGTGGGCCCGGTGCTCCGCGCGGTCCCGGCGGCCCCAGCGGGGCGTCCTTCCTCTCCTCGCCCCTGTCCTCGCACGAGCCGGGGGACTCCGGGGTGCGCAAGCTCTACCGCAGCTCCGAGGGGCGGATGGTCGGCGGCGTCGCGCGCGGCCTGGCCGGGCACTTCGGCCTGCCCGTGCTGTGGGTACGCGGCCTGTTCGTGCTGCTCGCCTGCTTCAACGGCATCGGCGTGCTCCTCTACGCCGTCTTCTGGTTCTTCGTACCGCTCGGCGTCGGCGGTGTCGCCATGGCCAAGGAGCCGCGCGACGCCCGCTCGTGGCTGGCGGGCAAGCGGCCCGACAAGGGCCAGATCATGGCCCTGATCGCGCTGGCCGTCGGCGCGGGCATCCTCATCGACAACCTCAACCTCGGCGCCGCCAACCGCGCCGTGTGGCCGCTGCTGGTCATCGGCCTCGGTGTCGCGCTGGTCTGGCGGCAGGCCGACAACGCCCGCAAGGCCCGCTGGGTCGAGATGAGCCACGGCAAGCGGTTCTGGCCGCTGGCCCGCGCGGCGGCCGGTGTCGCCCTGGTCGTCGCGGGCGTCACCGGCTTCATCGTGGTGCGCGGCTCCGGCAGCCACCTCGGCGGCATCCTCCAGGCCGCGCTCGCCGTCCTCGTCGGCGTCGCCCTGATCGCGGGCCCGTACCTGGTCCGTATGACACAGGACCTGTCGGCGGAGCGGCTGATGCGCATCCGCGCCCAGGAGCGCGCCGAAGTCGCCGCCCACGTCCACGACTCGGTCCTGCACACCCTGACCCTCATCCAGCGGCACGCCGACGAACCCCGCGAGGTCAACCGGCTGGCCCGCGCCCAGGAACGCGAGCTGCGCGCCTGGCTCTACCGCCCCGAGGGCACCGGGCGCGACGACGAGCCGACGACGGTCGCCGAGGGCGTACGCGCCGCAGCCGCCGAGGTCGAGGACGCGCACGGCGTCCCGGTCGAGGTCGTCTGCGTCGGCGACTGCCCGCTGGACGAGAAGCTGGCGGCGCAGATGCAGGCCGCGCGGGAGGCGATGGTGAACGCGGCCAAGTACGGTGGCAGCGGACCCGTTCAGGTCTACGCGGAGGTGGAGGGCGTCAAGGTGTTCGTCTCCGTGCGCGACCACGGCCCCGGATTCGACCTCGACCAGGTGCCGGACGACCGCATGGGCGTCCGCGAGTCGATCATCGGCCGGATGCAGCGCAACGGCGGCGAGGCCCGGCTGCGGGCCGCACCCGGCGGCGGTACGGAAGTCGAACTGGAGATGGAGAGGGTGGCGGCATGAGCACACCGAGTGCGCCTTTGGCGGGGGAGCGGCGGGTACGGGTGGTGCTCGTCGACGACCACCGCATGTTCCGTACCGGGGTCCAGGCGGAGATCGGCGCCACCGAGGAGACCGGTGTCGAGGTCGTCGGCGAGGCCGCCGACGTCGACCAGGCGGTCAGTGTCGTCACCGCGACCCGGCCCGAGGTCGTCCTCCTCGACGTGCACCTGCCCGGCGGCGGCGGTGTCGAAGTCCTGCGCCGCTGCGCCCCGTTGGCCGCCGACCCCGACAACCCGGTGCGTTTCCTGGCCCTTTCGGTCTCCGACGCGGCCGACGACGTCATCGGTGTCATCCGGGGCGGCGCGCGCGGTTATGTCACCAAGACCATCACCGGGCCCGACCTGATCAACTCGATCTTCCGGGTGCGCGACGGAGACGCCGTCTTCTCCCCGCGGCTGGCCGGTTTCGTCCTGGACGCCTTCGCGTCCACCGACGCCCCGCCGGTCGACGAGGACCTGGACCGGCTCACCCAGCGCGAGCGCGAGGTCCTGCGCCTGATCGCGCGCGGCTACGCGTACAAGGAGATCGCCAAGCAGCTCTTCATCTCGGTCAAGACCGTCGAGTCCCATGTCTCGGCCGTCCTGCGCAAGCTCCAGCTCTCCAACCGCCATGAGCTCACGCGGTGGGCGACGGCACGGCGCCTGGTCTGAGCCGGGCGCGCATGCCGGAGCCCGCAGGAGAGCCCGTACGCGAGCCCGCACGCGAGCCCGCAGGAGAGCCTGGCCGCGAGCGTCGCGTCACGCCCGGGCGTGTGCTGTGGCTGGCGTGCCTGGTCCTCGTGTGGGCGCTGCTGCTGCTGGCCGGGGTGCTGGACGTCGTCGCCTTCGTCGCCAGCGCGTCCGACACCCCTTACCAGGGCCGGGCCGACGACCGTACCGCCGCCTGGTGGACGCTCTTCGGTCTGGTGATCCCGCTGGCCTTCCTGGCCGCCGTCCTGACCTCCCTGGAACGCCGCGCCCGCCGTCGCCGCGGCGGTCCGCCGGGCGGTGGCCGCAGGTCGCTGACGGACGGCAGCGTCGGATAAGCGGTGTCAGAGGGCGGCGATACGGTCGCCCGCATGACGGAATCCACCGACCTGACGGACATCCGCGCGGCCTACGACACCGTCGCCGACAGCTACGCCGACCTGCTGCGGGACGCGCTGGCGGCCGGCGTCCTGGACCGCGCGACGCTGGGGGCGTTCGCCGAACTGGCCCAGCGGGGACGGCCGGTGGCGGACATCGGATGCGGCCCCGGACGGATCACCGGGTATCTGGCGGAGCTGGGACTCGACGTCTTCGGCGTCGACCTCTCGCCCGAGATGGTCGCCGTGGCCCGCCGCGATCTGCCCGGACTGCGCTTCGACGTCGGCTCGATGACCGACCTGGACCTCCCGGACGGCTCCCTCGGCGGCCTCGTCGCCTGGTACTCGATCATCCACCTGCCCCCGCGCCTGCTGCCGCGCGTCTTCGCCGAATTCCACCGCGTCCTGGCCCCCGGCGCCCCGCTCGCCGTGGCCTACAAGATCGGCGACACCCGCCACCACCTCTCCCACGGCTACGGCCACCCCATCTCCCTCGACGTCTACTGGCATCCCCCCGCCCGTATCACCGCCCTCGCCGAATCCGCCGGCCTCACCGTCACCGCCACCACGACCCGCGCTCCGGCCCCGGACGAACGCCAGCCCCAGGGCTACCTGTTGGCGGCCAGGCCCGTCTGAAGGGCGGGGGTCAGGCCAGGGCGACGGTGATGATCTCGCGGCTGGCCGGGGTGACCGGGGTGCGGGGCCAGTCGCCGTAGCGGGACTCGGTGCGGAAGCCCGCGGCGGTGAGGAAGGTGTCGAGGGCGGGCTCGGAGAGGAAGCGGAGGGTGGAGCGGTCGGTATGGAGGGGGGTGCCGTCCGGGGCGGCGGTGGTGGTGGTGAAGGTGACGAGGTCGGGGGTGACGGAGTCGACGCTGTGCCAGACGCGGAGCGGACCGGCGGTGGGGTGGGTGGTCGTGACGGGGTGACCGGGGGTCCAGGACAGCCAGGCGCGGGCCTGGGGGTGGCGGGTCTCGAAGACGAAACGGCCGCCGGGGCGCAGGGCGGCGCGGACGGCGGCGAGCGAGTCGCGGATGTCGTCGTCGGTGAGCAGGCACTGGAAGGCGTGCCCGGTCATGATCGCCAGGTCGAAACCGGCGCCGGGCGGGGCGTCGGCGGCGCGGCCGTCGAGCCACTCGATGTCGGTACGGCGCCGGGCCCGGCGCAGGGACGGGGGGTGCGGGTCGAGGCCGACCAGACGGCCGCGGTGGCCCAGCGCCCGCGCGTGATGCAGCGTCATGCCGGTGCCGCAGCCCACGTCGAGAACGGAGTCGGCGGCCATGACCAGGTCGGTGTAGAACCGGTCGCCGGGTGACCGCTCGGGGTCCCACTGATTGAGCAGGTCGTAGAGCACGGCATCGTCGTCGTCGGTGAACACCGGGACAGTATTGAGGCGCGGCCGTCCGCGGCCAACCGGTTATTCCGGCCGCCGGGAAGGTGCCCCCGGCACGTATGCCTTTCCGGCGCGCTCCGCTATTCGGCCGGCCTCGCCGTTCCGCGCCAATCCTTACGAACACGGGGGTTCGTAGTCACCACCCGGCGACCGGTGATTCGATACGCGGCTGTAGGTATCGCTGAGCGTGGGGTGGGGGAAATGGCTCGGGGTGGAGCGGGGCTGTTCGGCGTGCGCGAGGGGCTGTTGAGGCCGCGCGCGGCGGGTGCGGTGCGTGTGAGCGCCGCCGTACCGCCGACGACGGGAGCCATTCCGGGAGTGCCGCCCCTGCCGACGTCGCCTACGGATTCCGGCCGTCCGGATTCCGCCGCTCCGGATTCCGGCTATACGGATTCTGCCCGTCCGGATTCCGCCCGTCCGGATTCCCGCGCGAATACAAAAGCGTCCACGGCTTCCGCCCCGTCCGGGACCGTCGCCTCGCGAACGGCCCTCTCCTCCGGCGGCGGCGACACGGCCGGGGCGGCGGCGCGTCGGGAACGGGCCGCCGCGGCCGTCGGCGGGTGACGGCCGCCGGGCGGGGCGGGACGGACCGGCCCGGCCGGGCGCGTGGTGATCGTTCGTGGGGTTGTACGGCCGCGGGGCGGGATGTCCGTCCGCGGCCGGTGTCGGGACTGCTCGTGCCGCGGTGCTCCGGTCCGCGGCCGTCATTCACCAGGGGGTTGTCATCGTGAGATCGGGATTCGCCGGCCGCGGGCGGCGGGCACGCGCCCGCGCGTACCTGCCGGGCAGGCGCGCCAAGCTGTTCGTCGTGGCGCTCGCCGCCGCGCTGACCGTGCCGGTCGGGCTGAGCCCGCTCGCCCACGCCGCGCCGGGGCCGCTGGGCCGCCCCGATCTGCCCGCGCCGCGCAACGGCACGGTGCACACCGCGGGCCTCGGCGCGCAGCAGGCCCGCGCGAAGGCCGCGGCGGGCAAGGCGGCCGACGACCGGCGCGCGCGGCGCGCGCTCGCCGAGCAGCACACGACCTGGCCCAAGGGCAGCACCCTCAAGAGCGCCGTGTCCGGCACCTCCGAGGTCACCGTCCTGGACCGGGCCGCGACGGACGCGGCAGGCGTACGAGGTGTGCTGCTCGCCGTCACACCGCGGGCGCGCGAGGCGAGTTCGGCCTCCGCCGCGCACACCGGCCCGGCCGGCGCACGCGTCCACGTCTCCGTCGACTACTCCTCCTTCGCCTCCGCCTACGGCGGCGACTGGTCCGGCCGCCTGCGCCTGGTGCGGCTCCCGGCGTGCGCCCTGACCACCCCGCAGAAGGCGCGGTGCAGGACCCGGACCCCGGTCCCTTCGTCCGTCAACGACCTTGCACGGCAGACGATTTCGGCCGACGTCAGCGCCGATGCCGGTGCCGATGCTGGTGGTGACGCCGGTGCTGACGCCACCGACGACGCCCCCGCCGCGGCCGGTACCGACGCCGGCACCCTGAGCGCCTTCGCCGTCACCGCCGACAGCGGCGAGTCCGCCAAGGGCAGCGGCGACTACGGCGCCACCCCCCTGTCGGCGTCCTCCAAGTGGTCGGCGGGCACCTCCTCCGGCTCCTTCGACTGGTCGTACCCGATGGAGGTCGCCCCGTCCGTCGCGGGCCCGGTGCCCGCGGTGACGCTCACCTACGACTCCGGCAGCATCGACGGCCGCACCGCATCGACCAACAACCAGGGCTCGCAGGTCGGTGAGGGCTTCACCGTCTCCGCCGACTCCTACGTCGAGCGCCAGTACGGCGGTTGCGACAAGGACGGGCACGCCGAGGTCTTCGACCAGTGCTGGAAGTTCGACAACGCCTCGGTCGTCCTGAACGGCAAGTCCACGGAGCTGGTCAAGGACGACACCACGGGGAAGTGGCGGCTGGCCGACGACGACGCCTCCACCGTCACCCACTCCACGGGCGCCGACAACGGCGACGAGGGCGACAGCGTGGACGGCGCGGGCGAGTACTGGACGGTGACGACCGGCGACGGCACCCAGTACGTCTTCGGCCTCAACAAGCTCACCGGCGCGGGCACGCAGCGCACCAACTCCGTATGGACCGTCCCGGTGTTCGGCGACGACTCCGGCGAGCCCGGCTACGCCAAGGGCAGCGCCTTCGCCGACCGCTCCTACAACCAGGCGTGGCGCTGGAACCTCGACTACGTCGTCGACACCCACGGCAACGCCGAGTCGTACTGGTACACGGCGGAGTCCAACTTCTACAAGAAGAACGGCTCGAAGACCGCCAACGCCTCCTACACGCGCGGCGGTCACCTCGACAAGATCCTCTACGGGCAGCGCTCCGACACGCTCTTCAGCGCCACCGCGCCCTACGAGGTGACCTTCGGCTACACCGAGCGCTGCACCGCCTCGGACTGCTCGAAGCTGACCAAGGACACCGCGCACAACTGGCCCGACGTGCCCTTCGACGCGATCTGCGCCTCCGGCGCGTCCGACACCGACTGCGCCGCCCAGGCGCCGTCGTTCTTCACCCGCAAGCGCCTCACCTCGGTGCAGGCCCTGGTGCTCTCGGGGACCTCGTACACGCCCGTCGACACCTGGGCGCTGGCGGAGAAGTACCTGGACGCCGGTGACCTCGGCGACAGCAGCGACCAGACGCTGGTGCTCGACTCGATCAAGCGGACCGGCGAGGCCGGCACCGCGGTCCCGCTGGACCCGGTGTCGTTCACCTACCAGATGCTGGCGAACCGGGTCGACGCCACCGACGACATCCTGCCGCTGCACCGGCCCCGCATCCAGTCGGTCACCTCGGAGACCGGCGCGGTCACCAGCGTCACGATGTCGACGCCGGAGTGCGTGCGCGGCTCGCACATGCCCGCCGCCGAGGACAGCGACACCATGAACTGCTATCCGCAGTACTGGCACATCAACGGTGCCGAGGACGCCGGGCTCGACTGGTTCCACAAGTACCGCGTCGTGGACGTCACCACCTCCGACCCGGCGGGCAACAACGAGGCGCTGGAGCAGAGTTACGTCTACACCGACCCGGCCTGGCACTACAACGACAGCCCGTTCACACCCGACGACGAGCGCACCTGGTCGGTCTTCCGCGGCTACGGCACGGTCACCTCGTACTCCGGGACCGGCGCGGGCAACCGGCTCAGGACCGTCACCCGCTACATGCAGGGCATGAACGGCGACAAGGTGAAGGCGGGCGGCACCCGTACGGTCACCGTGGCGGGGCTGACCGTGCCGGGACTGACCACGGCGGCGCTCACCGACTCCGACCAGTACGCGGGCTTCCAGCGCCAACAGGTCACCTACAACGGGGACACGCCCGTCTCGGCGACCGTCAACGACCCGTGGTCGGTCAGGACCGCCACGCAGCACAAGTCGTACGCCGACGTCGAGGCGTACTACGTGCGCACCGCGAAGACGTACTCCGACACCTATCTGACCGTGCCCGCCAAGTGGCGCACCAGCACCACGGCCAGCACCTACGACTCCTACGGCATGCCGGTCACGGTCGACGACGCGGGCGACACCGCCAAGAGCGGCGACGAGACCTGCACCCGCACCTGGTACGCCCGCAACGACAGCGCGGGCATCAACTCCCTGACCTCCAGGGTCCGTACGGTCGGCCAGCCGTGCGGCACCGCCGACGCGTCGCTGTCGCTGCCCGCGAACAGCACCACGCGCGGCGATGTGCTCGCCGACACCGCGACCGTCTACGACAGTTCGGCCGCGACGGCCTGGACCGCGAACCAGAGCCCGGCCAAGGGCGACGCGATGTGGAAGGGCCGGGCCGCCGCGTACCCGGCGGGCGCGGACGCCAACGGCGACCGCAACCCCAGTAGTTGGCAGACCACCGGCACCTCGGCCTACGACACCCTCGGCCGGATGACCCTCGCCAAGGACGGCGCGGGCAACCCGACGTCCAACACCTACACCCCGACCGGCGCGGGCGTCCCGACCCGTTCGGTGATCACCAACGCCAAGAGCCAGAAGACCACGACCTTCTACGACGGTCTGCGCGGCCTGCCGACCACCACCTACGACGTCAACACCAAGAAGACCGAGCTGACCTACGACGGTCTGGGACGGCTGACCGGCGTGTGGCAGCCGGGCCGCGTCAAGTCGGCGGGCGACAGCGCCAGCATCGTCTACGGCTACCACATGGAGCGCGGCTCGGCGCCGTACGTCAGCACCTCCACGCTCGGCCCGAACAACGTCCGCAGGGTCACCTACCAGATCGACGACGCGCTGCTGCGCCCGCTCCAGACGCAGTCGCCGAGCCCGCTGGGCGGCCGGGTCCTCACCGACACCCGTTACGACTCACGGGGGTTGGCGTACGAGACCTTCGCCGGGATCTTCGACCAGGACCACACGCCGAGCGGCACGTACGCCCGCGCCGAATACGGCGGCGCGCCCACCCAGCACGAGATCACCTTCGACGGCGCGGGCCGCACCACCTCCGACAAGCTGCTCGTCTACGGCGTGCAGAAGGGCGTCACCGTCACCTCGACGTACACCGGCGACTCGACGGCCACCAGCGCCCAGCCGGGCGGCACCGCCTCCCGTGTGATCACCGACGCGCTCGGCCGCACCGTCGAGCGCCGCGACTACTCGGGCGCCTCGCCCGCCGACGCGGACTACGGCGGTGCCGCCCCGCTGCCCGCGCACACCAGCACCCTGTACGGCCTGACCAGGGACGGCAAGCAGTCCACCGCCACCGGCCCCGACAACGCCAAGTGGAGCTGGGGCTACGACCTGTTCGGCCGTCAGGTCTCCGCGAACGACCCGGACATGGGCGCCACGTCGACCACGTACAACGCGCTCGACCAGATCGCCACGACGACCGGCTCCACGCACAAGACGCTGCTGTTCGATTACGACACGCTCGGCCGCAAGACCGGCGAGTGGGAGACGGCCAGGACCGACGCGACGAAGATCGCCGCGTGGACGTACGACACGGCCGCCGCTGGACAGCTCGACACCTCCACCCGCTACGACGGCGGACTGGCCGGGAAGGCGTACACCCAGAAGGTCACCGCGTACGACGACGCCTACCACGTCACCGGCAGCGAGATCGACCTCGACGCCAACGACCCGCTGGTGAAGTCCGGTGCGGCGAAGGCCAGTTACAGCTACTCCGCCTACTACAACGTCGACGGCAGCCTCCAGCACACCACCGAGCCCGCCGTCGGCGGCCTGCCGCAGGAGTCGGTCAGCTACGGCTACACGCCGACCGGCCAGATCGAGACCGCCACCGGCACCAGCGGCTACCTCCAGGACACCTCCTACTCCGCGCTCGGCGAACCGCAGCAACTCACCCTGGCCACCGCGGCGTCCGGGGTGAAGAAGGCGTACATCACCAACGTCTACGAGGAGGGCACCAGCCGGCTGACCCGCTCCTCGGTCACCGACCAGACCCACGCGTACATGACGCAGGACCTCAACTACAGCTACGACGACGCCGGGAACGTCACCAAGATCGCCGACCCGACCACGCAGGGCGGCACCGCGCAGGCCGACACGCAGTGCTTCGGCTACGACGGCTACCAGCGGATGACCAGCGCCTGGACGCCCGCCAACGCCGACTGCGCGAGCACCACGACCGGCGGCGCGGCCCCGTACTCCACCGGCTGGACCTACAACCCGGCGGGTCTGCGGCTCACCCGGACCCAGCACACCGCGACCGGCGACAGCACCGCCCAGTCCTGCTACAACGACCCCGCCCACCCGCACGCCCTGACCACCGTCACGGCGGCGGCGAGCTGCACCGGGGCGACCGCCACGTACGGCTACGACGAGGCGGGCGACACCACCAAGCGGCCCGGCCCGAGCGGCACTTCGCAGACGCTGGCCTGGAACAGCGAAGGCGACCTGACCAGGACCACCGAGGGCGCCAAGGTCACCGACTACCTCTACGACGCGGGTGACAACCTGCTGATCCGCCGGGCGTCCGCGGGCGACGGCGAGAGCGTCGTCTACCTGGGCGCCACCGAGATCCACAGCAAGGTCAGCGCCGGGAAGACCACCACCTGGGCGGTCCGCACCTACACCGCGGGCGCCGGGGGACCGGCGATCGCGGTGCGCTCCACCCAGTCCGGCGCCACCACCCTGACCTGGCTCGCGGGCGACAACCACGGCACCAGCAGCCTCGCCGTGGACGCCGGCACGCAGGCCGTCACCAAGCGCTACACCGACCCGTTCGGCGCCGCCCGCGGCAGCGCGCCCGCGACGGCGTGGCCCGACGACAAGACCTTCCTCGGCAAGCCCGCGGACACCGGCACCGGACTCGTCCACATCGGGGCCCGCGAGTACGACCCGTCGACCGGCCGCTTCATCAGCGTCGACCCGCTGCTCCAGACCGACAAGGCGCAGACCCTCAACGGCTACGTCTACGCCGCCGACAATCCCACCGGGCTCGCCGACCCGACCGGCGAGGGCGTTCCCGAGTGCATGACCGGTGTCATCACCGGCTGCCACAACGGCGTGCCCGGCAAGGGCTCGGTCTACCACCCGGACCGCGACCCGGGGAACCGGCCGTCCCACAGCGGCGGCAAAGGCAACGGCAACAGCAACAGCAGTGGCAGCGGCGGCTGCGACCGGGCCTGCCAGAACGCGCTCGCCGCGCTCCAGCAGAACACCTGGAAGGACGACAAGAACGAGAAGAACGTCCACGCGGCGCTGGCCAAGGAACTGCGCGACTACGTCCTCGCCCTCGCCGGGAACACCAACCCCTGCAAGGTCGGCGCGTCCGTGACCTCCGGCACCATGGCCGCCTGCAACCAGATGGGCGGCAACTCGCCGCAACTGACCTGGACCGACCTGCTGCAACTGTGGCTCGGCGGCAAGGGCGCCAATGTGCCCTTCGACGCGAACAGCCTGCTCACCAAGCAGTTGGCGTTCAACGGCCACAGTCTCCAGATCATCAAGAATCTGGCCAGGGCGGTCTCGGACGCCGACTTCGGGGCCGACATTGACGCGCTCGGAGGCCAGGACGACTATGTCGACGGGAAGAACCTCGGGGAGAAGATGAAGAACCTGCCCAAGGACCTCAGCGGCATGGCCACCAGGGGGCGCGTGGGCACCAAGGTCCCCGAAGCCTTCACCGGCGGCTACGACCTCGTGTACCAGGTGATCAACCAGAACAAGAAGGACCACTCCATGACCGTGGCCTTCGCCGCGTTCAACGACACCGGCACCGCGTCCGCCTTCCACTTCGGGGTCCCGGACATCAAGCAGGGCTACGGAGGAGCGAGCGTGTACCAGGAGTACTACTGGTCCGTCACGGTGAGCGTCGAGTGACCACCGGTCCGCAGGCCACGCTCCCCGCCGCACCGGACGGCGGGGAGCCCGGGGGGCCGGGCTCCGGCGGTCACGGCTCCGGGCCCGCCGCCCGGCTCGACCGGCTCTGGGGGCCCGCCCGCTGGGTGCTGCTGGCCGTGCTGGTGCTGTCGTTCGCCACCGTCCTGCTGCGAATCGTGCCGGGCGGCGGGTCGACCGGCGCCCTGGCGCGGGACATCGAGGCCGGGCGGACCCACTCGGTACGGGTCGACGACCAGGGCTCCGCCGGGATCACCGTCCGCTGGAGCGCCGGGCCGCTGACCGAACGGCAGTACACCTACCGGCCCGCGAACCCCTTCCCCGGCGGCCGGAACGGTGTCGTCGGGGAGTTCACCGCGGACATCAGGCGGCAGGCGGGACCCGCGGCGGACGGCCTCGCCGTACGGAGCTTCGACAGCTCCTACGGCGCCGGGGGCCTGACGCTGCTGGTGCCCGTCGCCTACGTCCTGCTCACCCCGTGGGCGTGGCTGCGGGCGGCGGCGCTGCTCGCCGGTCTCCTGGTGGTCGTACGGACGCTGGCGGTGACCCGGCACCGGCGCGCGAGCGGCCCCGCGTGGCTGCTGGCGTGCGCGGTGACGGGGGCCGGTTTCTTCGGCTACCTGTGGGCGGAACCGGGAGGCGGCCCCGGCCCCGGCACCTCGGGGGACGGGTCCGTACGGGCGCCGCGGTGGACGCGGGCCTGGCTGGCGTCGCTCGCCTCGGCGGCCGGGCTGGCCGTCCTCGGCGCACTGCTGCTGCTCGTCGCCGGGCGGTACTGACCCGGCGACCGGTGGAGGCGTACGGCCGCGGGCGCGCGCTCAGCGCAGGATGCCCGCGGCCGTCGCCGTGCTCAGCGCAGGATGCCCGCGGCCGTCGCGGCCTTCAGCCAGGTCGGGAACTCGGTGAGCAGGCGGTCGTACAGCTCGGCGTCGGAGAGGCTGGCGATGTCGTCGACGGCGAAGAAGCCGACGTTGTCCACGCGGCGGCCGGTCATGGTGTCGAAGCGCTCCAGGACGCCGTAGTTGGACTGGCCGAGTCCGACGAACTGCCAGAACAGCGGCTCCTCGACGGCCCCGCGCAGCTCGCGCTCGATCTCCGCGTTGCGGTAGACACCGCCGTCGGAGAAGAAGAGCACGAGGGTCGGGGCGGCGGACGGCTCGCCGCGCACGTAGTCCCGTACCTGCGCGATGACCTTCTGCTCCTCGTTGCCGAAGCCGACCAGCTTCATGTCCACCTGGCCGTTCGGAGACGGCTTGCGGCGCTTGAAGATGCCGATCGCGCCGACCCGGACGTGCAGTTCCAGCCACTGCGGCAGCGAGCCGAGGTCGAGGTCGGGCAGCCGCGCCGGGTTGCTGGCGAAGGTCCACGCCTGCATGACGCCGTCCGGTACGAGTGCGGCGGCCACGGCCGCCATCCGCTCCACCACGTCGTGCACCACGCGCCGCGAGTACAGGTGGGACATCGACCCCGACGCGTCCAGCACGATGATCACCCGCGCCCGGACGTTGTCGGCGCCGTGCTTGCGCAGGCTCACCGCGACCTGCTCCTTGCGCAGCGACAGCCGCTTGCGCATGTCGACCGGCAGGTGCTCCTCGCCCTTGACGAGCGAGGGCGCACCGGAGCCGGGGGCAGGCGCCGACGCGTATGCGGACGCGGGCTGCGCGCCGTACGCAGAGCCGTCCGGGGAAGCGGGCTGGGCGGGCGCAGAGCCGTACGGGGAAGCGGGCTGCGCGGGCGCAGAGCCGTACGGCGAGGGCGCCGCGTACGGGGACGCGGGCGGCGGGGGCGCGGCGGGCATCGGCGGCGCGGCGGCGGGCGCCGTCACGGGAACGGGCGCCGCTTCCTCCTCCTCCGCGTCCACGCTGATGCCGAAATCGGTGGCGAGCCCCGCGAGGCCCGAGGCGTACCCCTGGCCGATCGCGCGGAATTTCCAGCCGTCGCCGCGCCGGTACAGCTCACCCGCGACGAGCGCCGTCTCGGATGTCGCGGTGACCGGGAAGTACGCCAGTTCGGCGCCGGACGCCGCGTCCAGCAGCCGCAGCCCGAGGCCGGTCATCGCGCCGAAGGTGCCGCCGTCGGCGGACGCGCACAGCATGATCCGCTCGATCCCCGGCTCGACGCGCGCCAGGTCCACCTCGATGGTGTCGGTGACCACGGCCGCCTGCCGCTTCCCCGCGTGCCGTACGGCCCCCGACGCGTGTCCTGGCTGGTTGTAGAAGACGAAGTCGGCGTCGTCCCGCACCTTCCCGCCGCCCGCCAGCAGCAGCGCCGACGCGTCGGCGTCGGGCCCGCCGCCCGCTCCCCAGGCCAGTTCGGCCCGTACGGCGGGCACGGCGACCGGCACATTCGCACCCTTGCTCAGCGGCGTAGACGTCATGGGGCAAGTCTGCCCGGAGTCGGGCGGTTCGTCAGGAGAAGAGCTTGTCCGGATTTCGTATCAACATCTGACGTGCGGACCGGTGGGCGGGGCGGACGGGCCGACGGCCGGGCTCAGCGGGCGGGCGGCCTCGGTCAGGTGGGGCGGGTGGCTCCCGCGAAGGGCATCTCGGAGATCGGGGCGATACGGACCGGGGCGCCCGGGTGCGGGGCGTGGATCATCTGGCCGTTGCCGATGTAGAGGCCCACGTGGCTGATGCCGGAGTAGAAGAAGACCAGGTCACCGGGTTGGAGCTGGGACTCGGAGACCCGGGTGCCCGCGTTGATCTGGGTGTACGTGGTGCGCGGGAGCGAGACCCCCGCGGCCCTCCAGGCGGCCTGGGTGAGGCCGGAACAGTCGTACGAGTTGGGCCCGGTGGAGCCCCAGACGTACGGCAGGCCGAGCGCGCGGTAGGCGAAGGTGACGGCCTGGGCGGCGCGCGAGGACGGCGCGGCGACGGGCGTCGTGTCGCCGGGCAGCGGCGTACGGGCGCTGGCGCGGGTCGCGGCGGCCGGTCCCGACGACGGGGTGTCGGCGGCCTCGACGGCCGCGCGCTGGGCGGCCGTCAGCCGGTCGAGCAGCGCCCGCGCCGCCCGCAGCTTGCCCTGCACGGTCGCCTTGCGCGCGGCCAGCTTGGACTGCGCCTCCTTGAGCGCGTCGAGTTTCGCGTCGGCCGCGTCATGGGTACGGGTGACGTCCCGCTGCTCCTCGGTGAGCTGCGCGAGCGCGGTCGCCGTCCGCGAGTCGAGGCGGTTGAGCATCCCGGCCCGGTCCAGATACGTGTCGGGCGAGGAGCTGAGCGCGAGCTGCACACTGGGGTCGAGCGAGCCGGTGCGGTACTGCGCCGCCGCGAGGGCGCCGATCGTGTCGCGGGTGGCGTTCAGCCGCGCGGTCTTGCGGGCCAGTTCGTTCTGCAGATCGGCGACCGCGGCGCGGGCCTGATCGGCCTCCTCCTTCGCGCCGTTGTACTGCTCGGTGGCGGCCTCCGCCTGCCGGTAGAGCGTGTCGACCTGGTCCTTCACCTCGCTGAGCGAGGCCGGTGCCTGCGGCCGCGGGTCTGCGAGGGCGGATTCGCCGAGCAGGCTCACGGAGGCGGCGGACGCGAGCGCCACGGTGAGGGCGGCGCGGGTCGCGGTGAGCGCCGACGTGCGGGCGGACGTACGCGCCGCCGAGGTTCTGCGGTGTGAGGCGGGACTGTGGGAGGCCATGCGGCCGTCATTCCTTCCAGTGCTCCGACGGGCCCGCGCGGAGGCCCGGCGACGCCTGCACGGGGGAGCAGAGCGCCGCCGGACCTTCGGCGGGGGTGACCGCGCCGCCACGGTCCTGACGGCTGTGGGGATCGGTCACCTGGGTAGCGACGCTAAACCTGACCGGGGGTGCGCCAGGGGAAGGAGACCGGGACTGCTCCGATTCGACCGGCCCGTGACCGTAAACGACCGCCGTTCGACGGGTGACCCGGTCATATGCGCGCGCCTGCTGACCAAAGTGCCCGGTCGGGAGGTCCGACCGGGCACGGGGTGCTATGCGGGGCTGTGAGCCCGGCGGTCCTGAGGCTCCGCGGACGCGGGCTCAGGCTGCACGGGTTCAGGCGATACGGGCTCAGACTGCACGCGCTCAGGCGGTGCGGGCCCTGGTGATACGGCTCAGGCGATGCGGCGGGCCGCAGCGAAGGGCATCCAGCTCATCGGGGCAACCTCGACGACCGCGCCGCTGTGCGGGGCGTGCACGATCTGGCCGTTGCCGATGTACATGCCGACGTGGCTGATGCTGGAGTAGAAGAACACCAGGTCGCCGGGGCGCAGGTCGGACTGCGAGACCGCCGTGCCGTCCTTGACCTGGTCCCACGTGGTGCGGCCGATGGAGATACCGGCGGCGCGGTAGGCGGCCTGGGTGAGCCCGGAGCAGTCGTACGCGTCGGGGCCGGTGCGGCCGGAGCCGTACGGCTTGCCGCGCTGCGACATCGCGAACTGGATGGCGGCGGCGGCGCGGCCGGACGCCGGGCCGTTGTAGGTGTAACTGACGTTGCTCGCCGTGGAGTTCGAGGAGTTCGAGGAGCCCGCGGTGTTGGTCGGGGCGGTGGGCCGCATCGCGGCGAGCTTGGCGCGCTCCTGCGCGTTGAGGCTGTTGAGCAGCTTCTGCGCGGCGGCCAGCTTCGTCTGGACGTTCTTCTTCGCCGCCGCGAGCTTGTTCTGCGCGCTGGTCAGCTCGTTGAGGCTCTTGGTGGCCTGCGCGCGCTGGATGGACGCCTGCTCCTGCTGGACCTTGAAGGTCTCCAGCGCCTGTTCCTGCGTGGTGGAGATGCGGTCCATCATGTGCGACTGGTCGAAGAACTTCTGGGGGTCGTCCGTCAGCAGCAACTGCGTCGTCTGGTCGAGGCCGCCGTCGCGGTACTGCGCGGTGGCGTACTGCCCGAGCACCCGCCGCGTCTCGTTCATCTTCGCGGTCTTCTGCGCGACCTGCTCCAGGAGCTGATTGGCCTTGGCCCGCTGGTTGTCGGTCTTCTCCTTGGCGGCGTCGAAGTGCTGCGTCGCTACCTCGGCGTCCTGGTTGAGCTGGTCGATCTGCGCCTTGACCTCGGTGATCGAGGGCTTCGCGGGCGCCGCACTGGCGCTCTCGCTGAGCAGGGTGACCGACGCGAGGGCCGCTGTGGTGATCCCGACGGCGGCCCGTGGACCGGCCGTGGACAGTATGCGATTGCGCGGCTTGCGGTGCGACGCCAAGGGAGGCGACTCCTTCCGAATACCGCCGACCGGGTTAGCTGACGGGTTCGGGCTGAAGGTCGCCCTACGGTCCCGACGCCTGCTGCGGCGTCCGTTCCGATTCACCCCACGTGCTGTTGGGTCCCCGGCTCCGGCCTGGGCCGGATTGAGCGGAGGTGATTCGCTGTCGGCTCTTCAGCCGACGGGGAAGCTCACCACCTAGCGGGCTACCGTAGTCAACTTGTGCGAGCCTTGGGAAGTTTGGATTGCAATGTGACCGAAATCGCTTTGTGATCTTACCGTTTGTGAGCGCGGCGGCGTCCGGACAAGTCGGACTATGCCGGGTGGACTATGCGGGACGGACCGCCCCGTAGAACGGCATTTCGGTAATCGGGGCGATCTTGACCACGGTGCCGGTGTGCGGCGCGTGGATCATCTGGCCGCCGCCGATGTAGAGGCCGACGTGACTGATGTCGCTGTAGAAGAAGATCAGGTCACCCGGCCGGAGATTCGACTCCGACACCCGCGTGCCGACGTTCACCTGGTCCCAGGTCGTGCGCGGCAGATCGACCCCGGCCGCCTTCCACGCCGCCTGGGTGAGCCCCGAGCAGTCGTACGACGTCGGCCCGGTCGCGCCCCACACGTAGGGCTTGCCGAGCTGCTTGCGCGCGAAGGCGATGGCGTCGTCGGCCTTCGAGGAACCCGTGCTCGGCACGGTCGGCGTCGAGGAGTCCTTCGCGGCCTTCGCCGCCTTCGCCGCGGCCTCGGCCGCCGCCTTCTCCTTGGCCGCGATGGCGGCGGCCTTGACGCGCGCCTCTTCCTCCTGCTTGGCCCGCAGCGCCGCGAGCCGCGCCTTCTCCTGCGCGTTGAGGCTGTTGAGCAGCTTCTGCGCCTCGCCCAGTTTGGCCTGCACATCCCGCTTGGCGGTGCGCAGTTCGCCCTGCTGGGTGGTGAGCGTCGCCAGGCTCTTGGCCGCCTCGATGCGCTGCTGCGTGGCCGCGGCCTGCTGCACCCGGTACGACTCGACGGCCTTCTGCTGCCGCTTGCCGAGCACGTCCGACAGGTGCACCTGGTCGAGCATCGACTGCGGGTCGGTGGCCAGCAGGTAGCGGCCGGTCGAGTCGTCGCCCCCGGTGCGGTACTGCGCGGCGGCGTACTGCCCGAGGACCCGGCGCGAGTCGTTCAGCGCCTGCGTCTTCTTCGCCGCCTGCTCCAGGAGCCGGTTGACCTTCGCGTTCTGCGCGTCGGTCGACTCCTTGATGCCGTTGTACTTCTCCGTGGCGACCTCGGCCTGGTGCGTCAGCCCGTCGACCTTCGCCTTCACCTCGGCGATGCTCGGCTGCTTCGGCTTGGCCGGCTCGGCGCTGGCGCTCTCCGCGAAGAGGGTCACGGTGGCCAGCGCGGCCGTCGTGATCCCCACGGCCGCACGCGGGCCGGGGGTGCTGAGGATCGCGGCGCGAGCCTTACGGTGTGTCGCCATGGCGCGCGGACTCCTTTCGGACGCCCATCCGGACGCTGCTGGAGCGAGACCGTAGCCAACGCTCCGGGCTGCTGGGAAGAGCGGTGTCCGATAGGCCCGATACCTTTTCGTAATCATTTCCCATTGTCACGGTGCGTGGTAACGGGACTACGGGGTAAAGGTACGTGGTTGCCCCGGAGGCGGCCGTTGGGCGGGGGGCCGGGAGTGTCGGCCGGGGTTCCGGGCGAAGGGGTTGGGGTGTCGGCCGGGGGGCCGTCGTACGGGGGTCGTGGGGGGTCGGCCGGGGGCTGTGCGGGGAAGGGCCGTGGGCTGTCGGTGCCGGGCTCTAGACTCGGGGAGCGATGAGCAGCCTCTTTGACGACAACTTCCTGAACGGTCTGCATGTGGCCCCCGAGCCCGCCGACCCCACCGCTCCGCCGCCCCCGGAGGACGGGGGCCCCGGCGGCGAGCACGTACCGGACGACCTGTTCGGCGGCCGGTTCGACGGACCGCCGCCGCAGGCCACCGGGCGGGACGCGTATTACCGTGACGGCGCCCCGCGGCCCGCCACCGACCCCGCGCAGCTCCTGGAAGGGCTCAACGAGCAGCAGCGCGCCGCCGTCGAGCACGCGGGCGGCCCGCTGCTCATCGTCGCGGGCGCGGGCTCCGGCAAGACCCGGGTGCTCACCCACCGGATCGCCTATCTGCTCGGCGCCCGGCACGTGCACCCCGGCTCCATCCTCGCCATCACCTTCACCAACAAGGCCGCGGGCGAGATGAAGGAGCGCGTCGAGGAGCTGGTCGGCCCGCGCGCCAATGTGATGTGGGTCTCCACCTTCCACAGCGCGTGCGTGCGCATCCTGCGCCGCGAGTCCAAGTCGCTCGGTTTCACCTCGTCGTTCTCGATCTACGACGCCGCCGACTCCAAGCGGCTGATGGCGCTGGTCTGCCGGGACCTCGACCTGGACCCCAAGCAGTACCCGCCGAAGTCGTTCAGCGCGAAGATCTCGAATCTGAAGAACGAGCTGATCGACGAGGAGACCTTCGCGGCCACCGCGGAGAACCCCTTCGAGAAGAAGCTCGCCGAGGCGTACGCGATGTACCAGTCGCGGCTGCGGGACGCCAACGCGCTGGACTTCGACGACATCATCATGACCACCGTCAATCTGCTCCAGGCGTTCCCCGACGTCGCCGAGCACTACCGGCGGCGCTTCCGGCACGTCCTGGTCGACGAGTACCAGGACACCAACATCGCCCAGTACACGCTGGTCCGCGAGCTGGTCGGCACCGACCAGGACGAGGACGCGGCCGAGCTGTGCGTGGTCGGTGACGCCGACCAGTCGATCTACGCCTTCCGCGGCGCGACGATCCGCAACATCCTCCAGTTCGAGGAGGACTACCCGCAGGCCCGCACGATCCTGCTGGAGCAGAACTACCGCTCCACGCAGACGATCCTCACGGCCGCCAACGCCGTCATCGAGCGCAACGCGGGGCGGCGGGCGAAGAACCTGTGGACCGAGTCCGGCGACGGCCCGGTCATCGTCGGCTACGTCGCCGACCAGGAGCACGAGGAAGCGCAGTTCATCGCCGAGGAGATCGACCGGCTCACGGACGCGGGCGACGCCCGCCCCAGCGACGTCGCCGTCTTCTACCGCACCAACGCGCAGTCCCGTGTCTTCGAGGAAGTCTTCATCCGCGTCGGCCTGCCCTACAAGGTCGTCGGCGGCGTCCGCTTCTACGAGCGGCGCGAGGTCCGCGACGTCCTGGCGTATCTGCGGGTGCTGTCCAACCCCGAGGACACCGTGCCGCTGCGCCGCATCCTCAACGTGCCCAAGCGCGGCATCGGCGACCGCGCCGAGGCGATGATCGACGCGCTGGCCGCGCGCGAGCGGATCACCTTCCCGCAGGCGCTGCGGCGGGTGGACGAGGCGTACGGGATGGCGGCCCGCTCGGCGAACGCCGTCAAGCGCTTCAACACGCTCCTGGAGGAGCTGCGCACCATCGTGGAGTCCGGCGCGGGCCCCGCGGTCGTCCTGGAGGCCGTGCTGGAACGCACGGGCTATCTGGCCGAGTTGCAGGCGTCCACCGACCCGCAGGACGAGACCCGCGTGGAGAACCTCCAGGAACTGGCCGCCGTGGCCCTGGAGTTCGAGCAGGAGCGGGACGCGGACGAGCCGGGCACCCTCGCCGACTTCCTGGAACGGGTCGCGCTGGTCGCCGACTCCGACCAGATCCCCGACGAGGACGACTCCGGCGGCGTCATCACCCTCATGACCCTGCACACCGCCAAGGGCCTGGAATTCCCCGTGGTGTTCCTCACCGGCATGGAGGACGGCGTCTTCCCGCACATGCGGGCGCTCAGCCAGGTCAAGGAGCTGGAGGAGGAGCGGCGGCTCGCCTACGTCGGCATCACCCGCGCCCGCGAACGGCTCTACCTGACCCGCTCGACGATGCGCAGCGCCTGGGGCCAGCCCTCCTACAACCCGCCGTCGCGCTTCCTGGAGGAGATTCCGCCGACGCTGATCGAATGGAAGCGGCTCGGCTCCGCCGGGGGGTCCTCGGGGCCCATGACCAAGTCCGCCTCCGCGGCCTCCTCCGTCACCGCCCGCGGCCGGTCCGGCGCCGCCGGCGGCTTCGCCACCCGCCGCTCCTCCGGTGACCGCCCCGTCATCTCCCTCAAGGTCGGCGACCGCGTCACCCACGACCAGTTCGGCCTTGGCACCGTCATCTCCGTCACCGGCCAGCCGGGCGACGAAAAGGCCACCATCGATTTCGGCGACGAACGCCCCAAACAGCTTCTTCTCCGCTACGCCCCCGTAGAAAAGCTCTAGCCCCTCCCGCGCAGGGCCTGGTTTTTAGGGGCGCGGCCCCCGTGGGATTCACCTTGCGCGGGGCCTGGTTTTTAGGGGCGCGGGGAACTGCGCGACAAGCCCCCACCGGCGGGTGGTCCGGCGACAACCGGACTGCCCCGCCGGGGCGGGTGGTGACCTGCGGGAGCGCGGCGGTCGGCCGCGCAGTTCCTCCCCCCACCTCCGGCCGGGGGTGCCCCCAGCGCCCCAGACGGGGCACAGCCCACCCGCAGGGTGGACGCACAGGGGCCGCGCCCCTGACGGGGCGCACCGTCATGCGCAGGGTGGACGTCGCGAGTGGGCCCGCCCGCAGGGCGTCAGCGGGGGTCGAGCCCGTGGGCCAGAAGCCAGGGCAGCGGATCGATCGGAGATCCCCCGTGGGGCCGCACCTCGAGGTGCAGGTGCGGACCGGTGGTGTTGCCGGTGTTGCCGGAGTAGGCGATGACGGTGCCCGCCTTGACCGACCCGCTGCGAATCTTCGTACTGCTGAGGTGGCAGTACCACGTCTCCGTGCCGTCGGCCGCCGTGACGATCGCCATGTTGCCGTAGGAGCTGTTCCACTGCGTGCGGACGGTGCCGTCCGTGACCGCCATGACCGGCGTCCCCACCGACACGGGGAAGTCGATGCCGGTGTGCAGCGCCATCCAGTTGACGCCGGCCTGGCCGAAGTACGCGCTGAGGCCCTTCTCCGTCACCGGCAGCAGGAACTTCGGCCGCAGCGCCTCCTTGCGGGCCGCCGCGTCCGCCTTGGCCTTCTTCGCCGCCGCCTCGCGGTCCTTGAGGTCGATCCGCTCCTGCGTCCGGCTCGCGCGGTCCGCGAAGTCGTTCGCGTCGGCGCTCACCCCGGCGAGCTGCCGGTCGAACTGCGTCGTCGGCGCGTTCGCGTCCGTCGCCGCGCTCCCGCCGTCGGCCTGCGTCTTCGAGGATTCGGCGACGCCGACCCCGGAGACCGCCGCCGCGCCCACGGCCGCCACGCCCATCACCGCGACGGAGGGGACCGCCACGGTCAGCAGCGCCGACCGCCGGGCGGGCTTTCGTCGTCGGCTGCGCGCCACCGGCTCGCCGTCCGCCGGGAACGCGTCCGCGTAGGCGTGCTCCACGGCCGGTTCGTCGTCGCGGGCCGCCTCGGCCGTCGCCGTCGCCGTCGCCGTCACGGGCTCGACCGCGTCGACCGCCTCGAACTCGGCCGTCATCGCGGCGGGTTCCGCCACCGGCTCCTCGACCCGCGGGTGCGGCTGCGGCTCCTCGTGGACCGGCGCCATCTGCTCGTACACACCGGTGTCGCCGCTGGCGTCGTAGCCGTACCCGTAGCCGTACGTCGGATACGCGCCCGAGTCCCAGTCCTGCTGCGGCTGTTGGGCCGGAGCCTGCGGCTCCTGATACGGCTGCTGGTAGAACGCCGTGCTGTCGTACGTCCCCGTGTCGTAGTACGTCCCCGCGGCCTGCGTCGCGTACGGGTCGTACGCCGCGTAGCCGCCGGTGTCGTACGTCCCGGTGTCGTACGTCCCGGTCCCGGCCGCGTACATGCCGGTGTCGTAGACGCCCGTGTCGTACGAGGTGTACGTGCCGGTGTCGTACGCGTCGGCGGGCTGGGACTGCGCCGGTACGTGGGGCTGCTGGACCTGGGTCTGGGCCTGCGGCTGCCCCTGGTCGTAGCCGTAACCGGTGTCGTAGCCGTACCCGTGTGTGTACTGCGGGGGCTGCGGGGCATACGCGTAACTACCGGTCGCGTCGGGCGCGTGGCCGTACAGCGGATCGGCGTCAGCGAAGGTGGTGCCGACGGTCTGGTAGGCGCCCGTGGAATAAGCGTCGTACCCGTAGGCGTCGTAGTCGGGGGCGTACCCCGACGCAGGACGTTCGTTCACCGCCAGCTTCTCTTTCGCCTAGGCAGCAGGAGAATTAGCGGTGACTGTAGCTCCCCGTACGGGGAGCCGACAATCTTCTGCGGTGACCTGGCGTCCGCCTTGCCCGGTGTTCGGTTGATATTCGACCGTTACGTGTCCGTTATGCGGCGTCGATCGCGCCCCTCCACAGCTCCTTCCCGCTCAGCGCTCGCCGTATCTCGGCGGCCACACCCCGGTGCACGGGCAGTGCCAGGTGGCCGATCCCGCTCACCCGGATGTTCTCCGCCGAAAGATCCGGGTGTTCGAGGCGCGCCGCGGCCACCGGGACCATCAACTGGTCGAGGTCGCTCCAGAACGACACAAAGCGCGTCCCGCACCCCCGCGCGGGCTGCGACAGCTCCTCCAGCAGCGCCGACCCGGGCCGCATCTGCCGCACGATCGGCAGCGGCGTCAGCAGCGGCACCACCCTAGTCCCGGTGTGCGGCGTCCCCAGCGTGACCAGCGTCCGCACCCGCGCGTCACCGCCCAGCCGCTGCACGTAGTACCGCGCGATCAGCCCGCCCAGGCTGTGTCCCACCAGGTCGACCCGGCTGTGCCCGGACTCCGCGCAGATCCGCTCGACGTGCCGCCCCAGCAGCTCGGCCGCTCCGCGTATGTCACAGGTCAACGGTGAGTAGTTCAGCGCGTCGACCCGTGTCCAGCCGTGGTGCAGCAGGGAGCGGCGCAGCAGGGTGAAGACCGACCGGTTGTCCACGAAGCCGTGCAGCATCACCACGGGCGGGTGGGCCCTGCCCTCGGTCGGCAGCCGCAGCGCCCCGCCGGGCGCCCGGCCTATCGCGGGCGTCTTCGGTGAGGGGGCGGCCGTCCGCGCGGGGAGTATCCCCGTGGGGTAGAGCAGCAGGTGGCCCGCCAGGATCGCCAGGTCGAACGCGGTGGCCTTGACCAGCGCCGCGCCGTGCAGCAGCCGGGCCAGCGGGGCCGTCGCCGCCCCGGCGGACGGACGGTCCGCCTGCGGGTCCTCCGCGGCCCGTGGAGGGCCGGTGGCGGCCGGGGTGCCGGCCGGTGTCGTGGCGTCCGGCGAATCGGCTGGTCCGACGGTCATGGCCCACCTCCCGTCACGGCACGCTCCGTGTGGCCCGGTGGCCCGGCGTGCCCTGTCGAGGGCCGGAGCGGAGGCCGTGTCCCCGTGCTCTGCGGCTGCGAGCGCGGGAACACGGCATCCTGGCAGCGGCTCCTCCACAGCGGGCCGGACCGGTGAGCGACGGCTCCGGCGTGTCCCACACCGTGACGAGCCGTTTCCCGGGGTCCCACCCGTGGTGAATGTGTCCCACTGTGTGATTTCCCCCTCCCTGGGTCCCGCGAAACTGTCGGGCGGCGGAGCGGGGCGATAACGTTCGTTCACACTGTGGGACGCTCTCCGCGACCGCAGCCCCGAATTCCCGGCCCGCGAGCCGTACGCATGGAGGCAGTGATGGGAGTGTCCGGTCCGATCCGCGTGGTGGTGGCCAAGCCGGGTCTCGACGGCCACGATCGCGGGGCCAAGGTCATCGCCCGCGCCCTGCGGGACGCCGGTATGGAGGTCATCTACACCGGCCTGCACCAGACGCCCGAGCAGGTCGTCGACACCGCCATCCAGGAGGACGCCGACGCGATCGGCCTGTCGATCCTGTCCGGCGCCCATATGACGCTCTTCGCGAAGGTCCTCGAACTGCTCAAGGAGCGCGACGCCCTGGACATCAAGGTCTTCGGCGGCGGCATCATCCCCGACGCCGACATCGCGCCCCTCAAGGAACTCGGCGTCGCCGCGATCTTCACCCCCGGCACCCCGACCACGGCCGCCGTGGACTGGGTGCGCGCCAACGTCCACCAGGCCACCGGCGCCTGACCGCCGCCGCCCCGTCCGCCCGAGCCCGCCGGGCCCTCCGAGCCGCGCCAGGCCCCGGAGCGCCCGGACCGCGGTGCGCACCGCCCGCCGTACCGTCCGCATGATCACTCACCCCCGTCCCCCGGCGCCCCGGGGGCGGTGGCCTCGCCGCGCAGCTCGGCCAGCATCACCGCGCGCAGCCGCAGCGTGCCCGTCAGCCGCTGGAACGCCTCCGACCAGTACGCGCCCGCGCCCGGCGAACCGTCCGGCGGCTCCTCGGCCGCCGCGCTGAGCACCCCGACCTGGTCGGCCGCCGCCGGGTCGAGACAGCGCTCCGCCAGACCCATCACGCCGCTGAAGCTCCACGGGTAACTGCCCGCGTCCCGCGCGATGTCCAGGGCGTCCACCACGGCCCGGCCCAGCGGCTCCGACCACGGCACCGCGCACACGCCCAGCATCTGGAACGCCTCGGACAGCCCGTGCGTGGCGATGAACTCCGCCACCCACGTGGCCCGTTCGTCCTCCGGCAGGATCGACAGCAGCTTCGCCGGGTCGCCGACCGCCGCCACCGGCGAGGACGGCGCCGGGGGAGGGCCGAGCAGGGCCCGCGCCCAGCCCGTGTCGTGCTGCCGTACCGCCGCCCGGCACCAGGCGGCGTGCAGATCGGCCTGCCAGCCGTCCAGGACCGGGAGGGCGATGATCTGTTCCGGGTCGCGGTCGCCGAACCGCGCGCCCCAGGTCGCCAGCGGCGCCGCGTCCACCAACTGGCCCAGCCACCAGGCCCTTTCACCCCGCCCGCTCGGCGGCTTGGGCGCCACCCCGTCCCGTTCCATCCCCGCGTCGCACTCGTACGGCGCCTCCACCGTGATGCCGTCGGGGCCCAGCGACACACAGCTCCTGGCCCGGTCCGCCATCCGCCCGGCCAGCGCCGACTCGGGCAGCGCGGCCAGCAACTCGGCCGCCGTCGAGCGGACATTGCGGCTGCGGTCGGTCAACGCCTGTTCCAGGAAGGGCTCGTCGGCCCCCGACAGGCCCACCCGCAGCGAGTCCAGGAACATCAGCCGGTCCTCGGCCCGCTCGCCGCTCCAGGTGGACACCAGCAGCGCCAGCGCGCGGGCCGGGTCGGCCAGCCTGATCCGGGTGAGCAGCGCGACCCGCTCCGCGAACAGGCCCTCCTCCCACAGCCGTTCGGCCGCGTCCGGGTCCTCGGGCGCCGCCGCCAGGCCCCGGTGGCCCGAGCGCAGCACGAACTTCCAGTCCGGATTCAGCCCGGCCAGCCACAGCCCGCGCGGTCCCGCCAGCGCCACCGCGTCCGTCCGCAGGTCCGTCCGCGCCCTGGCGGCGTCCAGCAGTGCGGGCAGCAGCGCGGGCGGCGCCCCGTACCCGAGGAGGTTGGCCTCCGCGAGCCACTGCGGCAACAGCTCGGCCAGATTCGGCGCCGACCCCCGCCGGTTGCCGGAACCGCCGCCGGTGCGGTCCGTCAGCAGCCGGTCCAGCCGCTGCCGGGCGGCCTCGGGCAGCGGCCATCGCGTGTCGGGCGGCGCCAATCCCGGCCGCTCCCGCGCCACCCCAGGCCGTACACCGGCACGCCGCCGCACCACCCCGGCCGCCGCCGCGTCCAGCAGCCCCGCCGCCGCCTCGTCCGCGTCGCCCGCCACGATCGCGGGCCGCCGCCGCTCGGTGCCCAGCAGCGCGCTGCCGACCAGATCGTCCCAACCGATGCTCATCACATTCCCCCTTCGCACTCCACGACGTCGCCTCGCGGATCTCCTCCGCGTCGTCCGCTTCCCCTGCGCTGATGCCGCTGCTGCCTGATGCCGCTGCTGCCTGATGCCGCTGCTCCGGCCGGGTCCGGCCCGCCGGGTTCCCGCGCGCGGCTGCCCCCTCCGCAGTCGCGCACCGTCCCCCGGGCGGGCCGCCCCGCGCCCCCGTACCCGTCCCCCCGTAAACCGTGCGTTCCACGCCGGGCCCTGCTCCGGGCTCCCCGCGCTTCCGGCGCGGTTAGAGCGGCACCGTCTCCCCGCCGTCCGGCCAGACCGCCAGCGCGCGCAGGCCCGTCGGACCCAACTCACCGAAGACGGTGACCGGGTGGCCGCCGGAGACCGAGGCGAGGCGCCACAGGCCGGTGGTGGCCGGGGTGAGCGGGACGGCGTCCTGCCCTTCCCTGTGCGCCAGTTGCCAGCGGTTCGGCCCCGGTATGGGGACGACTCCCGACAGGACGACGGGCCACGCGTCGAGCCAGGGGTCGTCCGCGAGCGCGCTGCCGTAGGACGCGAGCGCCGCGTCGATCCCGGTCCCGACCGGTGCGCCCCCCGTACCGCCGCCGGAGGGGCCGCCGCCCGCGCCGACCGTGCCGTGCCGGGTGCCGAGCGCGGCCCGCAACGGCAGCGCCGCCGGGTGGTAGACCAGCTCCGCGTCGAGCACCGCGCCCACCGGCAGGGCCAGTTCGGGCGCGCGGCCGACCGCCCCGAAGGACAGGAGCAGCGCGAAACGGCCGGGCTCCCGGTCGTACAGCCAGATCCGCCGAGTCGTCAGCCGCTCGTCCGCGCTGTCGTACTGCGCGAGGACCTGCCAGTGGCCGCGGACGGTCGGCCCGGCCAGCAACTCCGCCGTGTCGACGGTGAATCCGACCCGCGACCTGACCGTGTCGGCCAGCGGCCCCGGCAGCCCCTGGCGGCCGAGGAAGCCGCGCGCCAGCAGATGCAGCAGCGCCGTCTCCTCCAGCATCCGCGACGGCCAGTCGCCGCCCGCCGCGACCACCGTCCCCAACTCCCGCACCCGCGTGGCCAGTCCCGGCGCCTGCGCGTCGACCATGCGGGCCGCGATCTCGTCCCACTGCTGATAGCCCGCGCGGTCCGCGCCCGCGAGCCCGCCGCGCAGCAGGTCGGTGAGCCGCTGCTCCAGCTCGGCGGCACCGCCCTCGACGCGGACCGCGCGCCGCTCGGCCCGCCGCCGCGCCGCCGTCGGGTCCGCGGGGCCCGACTCCGCCCGGACCGCGGCCGTCTCGGCCACCGTCTCGGCCTTCTTCCGCCGGGCGTCGATCCACTGCTCGGCCCACTCCGGCACGTCCCCCGCGCCGACCGGCCCCGCCCCGCCCTCGGACCACAGCAGCAGCAGTCCGAGCGCGTGCTTGCACGGGAATTTCCGGCTCGGGCAACTGCACCGGTACGCGGGCCCGTTCACATCCACGACCGTCTGGTACGGCTTGCTGCCGCTGCCCGCGCACAGCCCCCACACCGCGCCGCCGGCCGTCCCCGCACCGGACCACGGCGCGGGTGTGGCGAGCCGCGCGCCCGCCTTGCGTGATGCGGCGTCAGGCGCGAGCGCCAGGACCTGATCCGCTGTCCACCGTGCTTCCGTCTCCATGCCCCCGAAGGTAGAACCCCCCACTGACAATCGCTCTGACCTGCGCGGATCGCGCGCTGTGACCGATTGTCAGTGGTCGGGTGCATCGTGGAGAACAGCTCGGACCACGCGGGTCCGACGGATGAGTGGGGGAGAGCCATGACCGGTACGACGGGTGCCGAGACCGACAGCGGCACCGGCGCCGAGCAGGCCCTGAGGCCGCACGCTGAGGACGCGTTCGCGGACGAGCTCAAGGCGCTCGCCGCGGCGGACGACCGGCCGCGCCCCGCCCGGTGGAATCTCTCGCCCTGGGCCGTGGCCACCTACCTGCTCGGCGGGACACTGCCCGACGGCACGGTCGTCACACCGAAGTACGTGGGCCCGCGGCGGATCGTCGAGGTGGCCGTGACCACGCTCGCCACCGACCGGGCGCTGCTGCTGCTCGGCGTGCCGGGCACCGCGAAGACCTGGGTGTCGGAACACCTCGCCGCCGCGATCAGCGGCGACTCGACACTGCTGGTGCAGGGCACCGCGGGCACCCCCGAGGAGGCCATCCGCTACGGGTGGAACTACGCGCAGCTCCTCACCAACGGCCCCAGCAGGGACGCGCTGGTGCCCAGCCCCGTCATGCGGGCGATGGCCGAGGGCCGGCTCGCGCGCATCGAGGAGCTGACCCGCATCCCGGCGGACGTCCAGGACTCGCTGATCACGATCCTGTCCGAGAAGACCCTGCCGATACCGGAGTTGGGCGCCGAGACACAGGCCGTACGCGGCTTCAACCTCATCGCGACCGCCAACGACCGCGACCGCGGGGTCAACGACCTCTCCAGCGCGCTGCGCCGCCGCTTCAACACGGTCGTGCTGCCGCTGCCCGCCTCCGCCGAGGACGAGATCGACATCGTCTCCCGCCGGGTCGACCAGCTCGGCCGCGGCCTCGACCTCCCGGCCGCCCCGGAGGGCGCCACCGAGATCCGCCGGGTCGTCACCGTCTTCCGCGAACTGCGCGGCGGCGTCACCGAGGACGGCCGCACCAAGCTCAAGTCCCCCTCGGGCACGCTCTCCACGGCCGAGGCGATCTCCGTGGTCACCAACGGCCTCGCGCTCGCGGCCCACTTCGGGGACGGCGTGCTGCGGGCCGGTGACGTCGCCGCGGGCATCCTCGGCGCGGTCGTCCGCGACCCGGCCGCCGACCGGCTGATCTGGCACGAGTATCTGGAGACGGTCGTCCGCGAGCGGGACGGCTGGAAGGACTTCTACCGCGCCTGCCGCGAGGTGTCGGCATGACGGTCATGGACGCCGCCACCGGCGGCACGACGACGGGTGACCGCGCGGCGGGCGGCACGCGGACGGCTGACGGTACGGCGGTGCCCGGTCGCGCGGAGGACGGTGCGACGGCGGCCGGAAGCGGGCCGGAGGACCGCGCGGCGGAAGGACTCCGGGCCGGGGCGGTGCCCGCCGCCGTCGTCCGCGGCGGTGCGGGCGGCGACTACGGCGACGACCTCGTACTGCTCGGGGTCCGGCACCACGGGCCCGGGTCCGCGCGGGCGGTGCGGGCCGCGCTCGACGCGTACCGGCCGCAGGCCGTGCTCATCGAGGGGCCGCCGGAGGCCGACGCGCTGCTCGCGCTGGCCGCCGACCCCGCGATGCGCCCGCCCGTCGCGCTGCTGGCGCACGTGGTGGACGACCCGGCGCGGGCCGGGTTCTGGCCCTTCGCCGAATTCTCGCCCGAGTGGGTGGCGATCCGGTGGGCCGCGCAGGCGGGCGCCGACGTCCGCTTCATCGACCTCCCGGCCGCGCACACCCTCGCGCTGCGCGCCGCCGCGGAGGAAGAGGAGGCCGCGTCCGGCGGCCCGGACGCGGAAGGGCCGGTACGGGGGCCGGTGCGAGAAGGAGAGGAAGAGGAGCAGCCCGCCGAGGGGGAGGCGGCCGGAGGGGATACGGACGACGGCGGGGCGGCGGCTGCCGCGCGGATCGACCCGCTGGCCGTCCTCGCCAGGGCCGCCGGGTACGACGACCCGGAGCGCTGGTGGGAGGACGCGGTCGAGCACCGCGGCGGCACGGCGGACGGCGACGGCGACGGCGACCCGCTCGTCCCCTTCGCGGCGCTCGCCGAGGCCATGGCGGCGATCCGCGAGACCTACGGCGACGGCGGCCATGCCCAGGACCCGCTGCGCGAGGCCCACATGCGGCTGCGGGTCCGCGAGGCGCGCAAGGCGTACGAGCGGACGGCGGTGGTCTGCGGCGCCTGGCATGTGCCCGCCCTCACCGAGCGGACGACGGCCACCGCCGACCGGCAGCTCCTCAAGGGCCTGCCCAAGGCGAAGGTCGAGACGACCTGGGTGCCGTGGACCCACCGGCGGCTGGCCAGGGCCAGCGGCTACGGCGCGGGCATCGACTCGCCGGGCTGGTACCGGCACCTGTTCACCGCGCGGGACCGCCCGGTGACCCGCTGGATGACGAAGGTGGCGGGGCTGCTCAGGGAGGAGGACCTGCCGGTCTCCTCGGCCCACGTCATCGAGGCGGTACGGCTGGCCGACACGCTCGCCGCGATGCGGGGCCGCCCGCTGGCCGGTCTCGGCGAGACCACCGACGCGGTCCGCGCGGTGATGTGCGACGGCTCCGACGTGCCGCTCGCCCTGATCCAGGACCGGCTGGTCGTCGGCGACGTGCTCGGCGAAGTCCCGCCGGACGCGCCCGCGGTGCCGCTCGCCCGTGACCTCGCCCGCGAGCAGCGCAGGCTCCGGCTCAAGCCCGAGGCGCTGGAGAAGGAGCTGGAGCTGGACCTGCGCAAGGAGACGGACGCGGGCCGCAGCCGCCTGCTGCACCGGCTGACGATGCTCGGCATCGGCTGGGGCGAACCGGCCGTCGCCCGGCACGGCAAGGGCACCTTCCGTGAGACGTGGCGGCTGCGCTGGGAGCCGGAGCTGGCGGTACGGATCGCCGAGGCCGGGATCTGGGGCACCACCGTGGGGTCGGCCGCCACGGCCAAGGCCGAGGACGCCGCCGTGCACAGCGACGCGCTGGCCGCCGTCACCTCGGTCGCCGAACAGTGCCTGCTCGCCGGGCTGTCCGACGCGCTCCCCGTCGTGATGCGCGTCCTCGCCGACCGCGCCGCGCTCGACGCCGACGTCTCCCACCTCGCCGCCGCGCTGCCCGCGCTGGTCCGTGCCGTCCGCTACGGCGACGTCCGCGGCACCGACTCCGCCGCCCTCGGCGAGGTCGCGGAGGGTCTGGCCTCCCGTATCTGCGTCGGCTTCCCCCCGGCCTGCGTCGGCCTCGACGCCGACGGCGCGGCGGCGCTGCGCACCCACATGGACGAGGTCCACCGCGCGATCGGCCTCCTCCCCTCCCCGGCCCCGCACCCTGCGGTCGGCCCAGGACCGGCGGTTGGCCCAGCGCAGACGGACGCACCCGCACCCGCCTCCGAGCCCGCCTCCGGCACCGAGCCCGCCTCCGGCACCGCACCCGCACCCGCCCCCGGCACCGCACCCGCCTCCGGCGCCGCGCTGGTCTCCGGGGCCAGCGCGCGGGGGCGGGGGGATGCTCCTGGGGGGGACCTTCGGGAGCGGTGGGCGGGGACGCTGCGGGGGTTGGCCGAGCGGGACGGGGCGATACCCGGGCTGCTGCGGGGGGCCGCGACGCGGCTGCTCATGGACGACGGGCGGATCGAGGCGGAGGACGCGGCGCGGCTGATGGGGCTGGCGCTGTCGCCGGGGACGGGGCCCGCGGAGGGGGCCGCGTGGATCGAGGGGTTCCTGTCCGGCGGCGGGATGCTGCTGGTGCACGACGAGCGGCTGCTGGCGCTGGTCGACGGCTGGCTGGCGGCCGTACCGGCGACGGCGTTCAACGACGTGCTGCCCCTGCTGCGGCGGACCTTCGCGGACTTCGAGACCGGGGTGCGGCGCAGCGTGGGGGAGTTGGTGCGGCGCGGCCCCTCGGCGGCGCGCCGCCCGGCCACCGCGTCGGACCCGGGCCTGCCCGGCTTCGGCACCGGCCTCGACGCGGCCCGCGCCGACGCCGTCCTGCACACCGTCCGGCTGCTGCTGGGCACGACCACCACGACCGATCTCGCCGCCAGGCTGACCAACGAGGGGGACCAGGCAGATGACTGACACCGATGAGCGGCTGCGCCGCTGGCGGCTCGTGCTCGGCGGCGGGGGCGCCGACGGCACCGGGTGCGAACTGACCGGCAGGGACGCGGCGATGGACCGTACCCTCGGCGCGCTGTACGGCGGCACGGGCAGCGCCTCGGGGCGCGGGGCCGACCGTTCGGCGGGCCTCGGCGGCTCCGCGCCGCAAGTGGCCCGCTGGCTCGGCGACATCCGTACGTACTTCCCCAGCTCCGTCGTCCAGGTGATGCAGCGGGACGCGATCGACCGGCTCGGGCTGTCGGCGCTGCTGCTGGAGCCGGAGATGCTGGAGGCCGTGGAGGCCGACGTGCACCTGGTCGGCACGCTGCTGTCGCTGAACAAGGCGATGCCCGACACCACCAAGGAGACGGCGCGGATGGTCGTCCGCAAGGTCGTGGACGACCTGGAGAAGCGGCTCGCCACCCGGACCCGCGCCACCCTCACCGGCGCGCTCGACCGCTCGGCGCGGGTCAGCCGCCCCCGGCACCGGGACATCGACTGGAACCGCACGATCCGCGCCAACCTCAAGAACTACCTGCCCGAGCACGGCACCGTCGTACCCGAGCGGCTGATCGGTTACGGCCGCGCCGACCAGGCGGTGAAGAAGGACGTCGTCCTCTGCATCGACCAGTCGGGTTCGATGGCCGCCTCCGTCGTCTACGCGTCCGTCTTCGGCGCAGTCCTGGCCTCGATGCGCTCGATCGCCACCAAGCTCGTCGTCTTCGACACCGCCGTGGTCGACCTCACCGACGAGCTGGACGACCCGGTGGACGTGCTGTTCGGCACCCAGCTCGGCGGCGGCACCGACATCAACCGGGCGCTCGCGTACTGCCAGGGCCTGATCACCCGTCCGGCCGAAACCGTCGTCGTACTGATCAGCGATCTCTACGAGGGCGGTATCCGCGACGAGATGCTGAAGCGGGTGGCGGCCATGAAGGCGGCCGGCGTCCAGTTCGTGGCGCTGCTCGCGCTGTCCGACGAGGGCGCGCCCGCCTACGACCACGACCACGCCGCCGCGCTCGCCGCCCTCGGCGCTCCCGCGTTCGCCTGCACCCCCGACCTCTTTCCCGATGTGATGGCAGCGGCGATCGAGAAACGCCCGATTCCGATACCGGAGGCGTGAACGGCGATCGGGAACGGACCCGGACGGTGATCTGTGACCGTTCTCACCGCCCACATGTGATCTGCGATTTAGCCCGTCACCGCCCTCGGCGATAACCTGCGAGACGGACATGCCGCGTACTCGGTCACCGTGTGCGCTTCCCTTGTGACAGTGCAGTCGCCCTGCCCGTAGCGGCACGCCCAGGCAGATCAGGCAGAAACGCACGCAGCGCCGCACACATCAGGCGGCAGCAGCTTGCGAAATGCTGAATTCCAGGGAAACCAGGAACCCTGGAAACCAGGGAAAAGGGAGACGGACGCGCGTGGACCTGTTCGAGTACCAGGCGAGGGACCTCTTCGCCAAGCACGGTGTACCGGTGCTGGCCGGTGAAGTCATCGACACGCCTGAGGCGGCGCGCGAGGTGGCGGAGCGACTGGGCGGCCGTGCGGTCGTCAAGGCTCAGGTCAAGGTGGGCGGTCGCGGCAAGGCCGGTGGCGTGAAGCTGGCCGCCGACCCGGCCGACGCGGTGGCCAAGGCCGACGCGATCCTGGGCATGGACATCAAGGGCCACACGGTCCACAAGGTGATGCTCGCCGAGACCGCGGACATCAAGGAGGAGTACTACGTCTCCTTCCTGCTGGACCGCACCAACCGCACCTTCCTCGCCATGGCCTCCGTCGAGGGCGGTGTCGAGATCGAGGTCGTCGCCGAGGAGAACCCGGACGCGCTGGCCAAGGTCCCGGTCGACGCCCTGGAGGGTGTGACCCCGGAGAAGGCCGCCGAGATCGTCGCCGCCGCGAAGTTCCCGGCCGACATCGCCGACCAGGTCGCCTCCGTCCTCCAGCAGCTCTGGACCGTCTTCGTCAAGGAAGACGCCCTGCTGGTCGAGGTCAACCCGCTGGTCAAGACCGGCGAGGGCAAGATCGTCGCGCTTGACGGCAAGGTCTCGCTCGACGAGAACGCCGCGTTCCGGCAGCCGGAGCACGAGGCGCTCGAGGACAAGGCCGCCGCCAACCCGCTGGAGGCGAAGGCCAAGGCCAAGGGCCTCAACTACGTGAAGCTGGAAGGCGAGGTCGGCATCATCGGCAACGGCGCGGGGCTCGTCATGAGCACCCTCGACGTCGTCGCCTACGCCGGTGAGGCGCACGGCGGCGTGAAGCCCGCCAACTTCCTGGACATCGGCGGCGGCGCGTCCGCCGAGGTGATGGCCAACGGCCTGGAGATCATCCTCGGCGACCCGGACGTCAAGTCCGTCTTCGTCAACGTCTTCGGCGGCATCACCGCCTGCGACGAGGTCGCCAACGGCATCGTGCAGGCCCTGGAGCTGCTCAAGTCCAAGGGTGAGAACGTCACGAAGCCGCTGGTCGTACGCCTGGACGGCAACAACGCGGAGCTGGGTCGCAAGATCCTGTCCGACGCGAACCACCCGCTGGTACAGCGCGTGGACACCATGGACGGAGCGGCCGACAAGGCCGCCGAGCTGGCTGCGAAGTAAGGGACGAGGACACCGACAACCATGGCTATCTTCCTGACCAAGGACAGCAAGGTCATCGTCCAGGGCATGACCGGCGCCACCGGCATGAAGCACACCACGCTCATGCTCGCCGACGGCACGAACATCGTCGGCGGCGTCAACCCGCGCAAGGCGGGCACCACCGTCTCCTTCGACCAGGGCGAGGTCCCGGTCTTCGGCTCCGTCAAGGAGGCCATCGAGGCCACCGGCGCGGACGTGACGGTCATCTTCGTCCCGGAGAAGTTCACCAAGGACGCCGTGGTCGAGGCCATCGAGGCCGAGATCCCGCTCGCCGTGGTGATCACCGAGGGCGTCGCGGTGCACGACTCCGCCGCGTTCTGGGCGCTCGCCCAGGCCAAGGGCAACAAGACCCGGATCATCGGCCCGAACTGCCCCGGCCTGATCACCCCCGGCCAGTCCAACGCGGGCATCATTCCGGGCGACATCACCAAGCCCGGCCGCATCGGCCTGGTCTCCAAGTCCGGCACCCTGACGTACCAGATGATGTACGAGCTGCGCGACATCGGCTTCTCGTCCGCCGTCGGCATCGGCGGTGACCCGATCATCGGCACCACGCACATCGACGCGCTCGCCGCGTTCGAGGCCGACCCCGACACCGACCTGATCGTCATGATCGGCGAGATCGGCGGCGACGCCGAGGAGCGGGCCGCGGCCTTCATCGAGAAGAACGTGACGAAGCCGGTCGTCGGCTACGTCGCCGGTTTCACCGCGCCCGAGGGCAAGACGATGGGCCACGCGGGCGCCATCGTCTCCGGCTCCTCCGGCACGGCGCAGGCCAAGAAGGAGGCCCTGGAGGCCGCGGGCGTCAAGGTCGGCAAGACGCCGTCCGAGACGGCGCGCCTCGCGCGGTCGATCCTGGCCGGCTGACCTGCGGTCGGCTCGGCACGCCACACGGCGCGGGTCCGGTTCCCTTCCTCGGAAGGGGCCGGACCCGCGCCGTTTCCGCGTCGCGCGGACGGAGCTCGGCCCAGCGGGGTTTCGCCGCTGCCCGTCCCCGCCAGGACCGCGCCTACGGCCAAGACCTCAGGGCAGCGGCGGTTTGCCGGTGTCCGGGCGGAGTCGCGCCCCGTGCGTCCGCTGCCGCGCGCGCCGGGTCGTCGGAGGGGGCGTGGCCCGGGGCGCCGGGGGTGTCGGCGCGGTTCTGGCCCGCCTCGCGGGCGTGCCGGGGCGGCACCGGCTTGCTGTGGTCGGGCGCGACCGCCATGGTCACGACGGTGGCCGTCACGATCAGGGCGGTCAGGGCGAAGGCCGCGACCGTACGCCGCCGTACACCGCGCTCGCTCGCGTCCCGTACGGCGGCCGGTTTCCGGGTACGCGCGGGCGCGGCGTCGTCCTGCTCGTCGGCGAGCAGCGCGCCGAGTTCCACGGACAGGGGCTGGCCGTCCTCGGAGAGTTCCGGCAGCGCCGTGGTCAGGGCGGCCCGCGCGTGGGTGATGCGTGCCGCGGTGATGGGCGTACTGGACTCGGTCTCGGCGGCGGTGCCGGGCAGATCGAGGCCGAGGCCGTCGTAGAGGAGCAGGGCGCGGCGGTGCTCGGCCGGCAGCCGCAGCAGGGCCGCCGCCAAGGGGACGGGGGCGGCCGGGGCGGCGGGTTCGCGGCGGTGGGCCGGGACCCAGCGCTGCCAGGGCGCGAGGGCGAACGCGTAGGCGTTCGCGCGCAGCCAGCCGACCGGATCGGCGTCCCGCGCCACCTCCGGCCACCGCTGCCACGCCTGGTCGAAGGCGCGGGCCACGGCGTCGTCGGCGAGCCGCGGACTGCCGGTCAGGACCAGGACCTGGCGTACGAGCGGGTCCGCGCAGTGCGCGTACAGCGCGTCGAAGGCGGCCTCGGGGCTCGGGCCGGGCAGCACCGGCGGGGCCTGTGCCACGACGGGCACGGCGACGACCGCCACGCGGCCCAGACCGACCGGCTCACGGGTGGGCGCGGGGGAGCGCGGGGGCCTTTTGCGCGCCGGAGCCGTGGGCGGAGGGGTCTTCGCCGCGGGGCTCTTGGACGGCGGGCTCTTCGCGGCCGGCCCCTCGGGCGCCGGGCTCTTGGGCGCGGGACCCGTGGGGTTCTGGGACGGAGCCGGGTCCGCGGCAGGTGCGGGCGCGCCGGACGACGGCGGATTCTGCCGCTGCCGCGACGTCGGCTTCTGCTTGGCCGGTACGGGCTTGGGCGGTGACTGTGTCCCGCCGGTGCGCCTGCGGGCGCTCACCGCGGCGACCCCGAGCCGTCACGCCGTACCCGTGCTCGTACGGATACCCGTACATGTGACAGTGTGAAAAAAGGACACATAGCGCCCATCATGTGCGACACGACGACCTTTCGCCCGCTGCCGGGGCGAAACGGGTGTTGTTGGCACCATGGGTCGCCGTGACCCATACGACCGATCGCATCGCGGCACTGTCCGCCGAGGCCGCTGCCCGGCGGGTCGCGGCGGCACGCGCCACCGCGTTCGCCGGGGGAGCGGTCGCCGCCGGGCTCGGCCTCGGCGTCCTCGGCGCCGTCGTCCTCCTGCTCTGGATCGCCTCGCCCTTCCCCGACAGCGGCCTCGGCGGCGCCCTGCACGTCGGCGCCGCCCTGTGGCTGCTGGCCCAGGGTGCCGACCTGGTCCGTACGGAGACGCTCTCCGGCGCCGCCGCGCCCATCGGTGTGACCCCGCTGCTGCTCACCGCCCTGCCGGGCTGGCTGCTCTTCCGCGCCGCGGCCTCCGCGGTCCGCACGGCGGCCGGGGGCGAGGACGGCCCGCGGCCCGCGGCCGACGTCCGTACGGTGGCCGCCACCGCGGGCTGGCTGCTCGGCGGATACCTGGCCGCCGCGTCCGGCGCCGTCGCGTACGCCGCGGGCGGGTCCTTCCACATCGACGTCCTCGCCGCGCTGCTCTACGTGCCGCTCTTCGCGACCGCCGTGACCGCCGCCGGGGCGTGGTCGGGGTGCGGGCGGCCGTCACTCGCGCGGGTCGGGCCGTACGGCCGGGAGGCCGTCGTCGCGCTGCGGGCCGCCGGGACGGCGGTGGGCGTCGTCATCGGCGGCGGCGCGCTCATCGGCGCCGCCGCCCTCGCGTGGCACGCCGGGGCCGCCGGGCGGACCTTCGCGCAGCTCAGCGCGCCACCGGCCGGACAGCTCGCCGTCCTGCTCGTCGCGGTCGCGCTCGTCCCCAACCTCGCCGTCTGGGGGGCCTCGTACGCGCTCGGGCCGGGGTTCGCCGTCGGCGTCGGCAGCGCGGTCGCTCCCGCCGGGGCCTCCGGCTATCCGACGCTGCCCGGATTTCCGCTGCTCGAGGCGTTGCCGGACGAGGGGAGCGGGGGGTTCGTCGGGTGGGCCACCCTCGCCGTGCCCGTTTGCGCGGGGGTTCTCGTCGCCCGGTCCGTGGGGCGCGCCGCCGACGCGTGGAGCCTGCGGCGTACGGCCTCGGTGGCCTCGGCGGCGGCCCTCGTCACCGGGGTCGCCTTCGCGCTGCTCGCCGCCGTGTCGGGCGGGCCCCTCGGCACCGTCACCCTCGCCGCCTTCGGCCCCTCCTGGTGGGCCACCGGCCTCGCCGCGCTCGCCTGGACGCTGCTGCTCGGTGCGCCCGGGGCCGTGGCGCTGCGCTGGCACCGGGACGGGGCCGCGGTCTTCCGTCCCCGGACCTGGGCCGGGTGGGTCCGGGCCCTGCGGCCCCTCGATTGGCCGGCCGCCACCGCACGCGCCGCGCGCGGGCTCTGGGGGCGGTGCGGCCCCGCGGTGCGGCGCCGTGTCGCCGCCTTGCGGCCGACCCGCGCCGTTTCGGCGTCCGCCGAGGTCCCGGTGCCTGCGGTTCCACCGCCTCTTCCTGCGGAGCCGCCGCCTCCGGCCGTTCCTCCCATGCCGACGCTGCCGCCTGCTCCGATCGCCGCCCCGGCCCCCGTCGTCCCCCGGCCCGAGCCGGACCCCGGGCCCGAGTAGGCCCCCCGCCGGGCTTTCAGCCCGAGAACCCACAGCGTCTGCCCCGCCGGGGCCGGTTCTCCCCCGCGCCCCCGGTGGGGGCTGGTCGCGCAGTTCCCCGCGCCCCTGAAAAGCAGGCCCTTCGTCTGCGCCCGGCAGAAGAGGTCGAGCCCCGTAGGGGCGCGGGGAACTGCGCGACAAGCCCCCACCGGGCGGACGCTCGGCGGATACGGGACCCGAATTTCACGCGCCACCCCCCCCGGAGGGGGTCAGCGGAGGCCGGGGAAGTCGCGGAGGGGGCTGGGGAGGAGATTCTGGCAGGAGTGCGACGCGGGCGTGGTGAGGGCGTCGCTCTTGCAGGTGAAGTAATCGCGGTAGGCGTACTGCAAGGAGTACGTGGTGACGACCAGCGCGAGCGTCACGGCACTGGTGATGATGCCGCTCCAGGCCGCGGTGACGAAGGAGCGCTGGGCGTCGGGCCCGGGCGCGGGCGGGGCGGGCCGGGGCGTCTGGGTGGCGTCGGCCAGGGCGGAGGCCGCCTCGGCGCGGGCCTTGGCCCGGTCCTGCGGGCTCATGCGGAGCGCGGAGATCCCCCAGTAGAGGGCGAGCGCGCCGAGCAGGAGCCCGACCGGGGTCCAGCCCAGGAGGGCGAAGATCAGTCCCCAGCCGCCGCAGACCAGCGAATAGCGCGACCGCCGCTGTGCGGGGTCGGTGGGGTCGAAGCGCGGGCCGCTGCCCGCGGGTCCGGTGGGACCGCCGCCCTGCTCCGGCCTGCGTCCGAACGGGTCAGGGCGTCCGCCCTGGGGCTGCTGATTGCTCCACCCGTGGCCCCACGCGGTGGGCGCGCCGTGCGGCGGCGGGGGCGGACCCTCCGGCCTGTCCCCGGAGCCGCCTTCCGACGAGCCCTCCGACGAGCCCTCCTTCGACGAACCGTCCGAGGGCTGCTGTCGCGGCTGCCACGGACGGTCGGGCGCGCCCTCAGGCGGCGGCGCGAAGGGATTGTCCTGCTGATCGCCCTCGGGCGCGCGCAGCGCGAGACGAATACGGCCGCTGCTCATGATGTGATGCGCCATCCCCTTGGGCTCGACTCCTTCTTCGGCTTGTACCGACGTGTACTGACGTCTTGCAACGACCGTACGACGATGTGCCATCCCTGTCAGATGCGTCACTTACGCCCGCGTGCGGGGCGCGCGAAGTGCCGCTCTCCCGGCAGACGCTACCGTCCGCGCGCTCCCCCGTCCCGTGGGGGCCGCCGGGAGTGCCGGTATCGTTGCTGACGGTCGGCGGCCTCGTAGGGTTCCCCGTCATCCGATCGGCCTCCGACTCGTACGATCCTCTAAACGAGAGAGCACCGCCAGTGGCCGCGCCCGCACACGCCTCCACCCCCGCCCGTCTCGTCGTCCTCGTCTCCGGTTCCGGGACCAATCTCCAGGCGCTGCTCGACGCCATCGAGGCCGATCCCTCGTACGGGGCCGGGGCCCGTGTGGTCGCCGTCGGCGCCGACCGCGACGGCATCGAGGGCCTGGACCGCGCCGTCCGCGCGGGCCTGCCCACCTTCGTCGTCCGCGTCAAGGACCACGAGGACCGCGCCGCCTGGGACCTCGCGCTCGCCGAGGCCACGGCGCGGTACGCGCCCGACCTCGTCGTCTCCGCGGGCTTCATGAAGATCGTCGGCAAGGAGTTCCTGGCCAGGTTCGGCGGCCGGATCATCAACACCCACCCCGCGCTGCTGCCGAGTTTCCCCGGCGCCCACGGCGTACGCGACGCGCTCGCGTACGGCGCCAAGGTGACCGGGTGCACCGTCCACTTCGTCGACGACGGCGTCGACACCGGCCCGGTCATCGCCCAGGGCGTGGTCGAGGTCCGGCCGGACGACACGGAGGACGCGCTCCACGAGCGCATCAAGGAAGTCGAGCGACGACTGCTCGTCGAGACCGTGGGGCGCCTGGCGCGCCACGGCTACCGCATTGAGGGACGAAAGGTTCATGTCGGTGAATAAGCCCATCCGTCGCGCGCTGATCAGTGTCTACGACAAGACGGGTCTCGAAGACCTGGCCCGCGGTCTGCACGAGGCGGGGGTGGAACTGGTGTCGACCGGGTCGACCGCCGGGAAGATCGCCGCCGCGGGCGTCCCCGTCACCAAGGTCGAGGAGCTGACCGGCTTCCCCGAGTGCCTGGACGGCCGGGTCAAGACGCTGCACCCGCGCGTCCACGCGGGCATCCTCGCCGATCTGCGCCTGCCCGACCACCAGCGGCAGCTCGCCGAACTCGGTGTCGAGCCGTTCGAGCTGGTCGTCGTCAACCTCTACCCGTTCAAGGAGACCGTCGCCTCGGGCGCGAGCCCCGACGAGTGCGTCGAGCAGATCGACATCGGCGGCCCCTCGATGGTCCGCGCCGCCGCCAAGAACCACCCGTCGGTCGCCGTCGTCGTCAGCCCGAACCGGTACGCCGACGTCCTGGCCGCCGTCCGCGACGGCGGCTTCGACCTCGCCGCCCGCAAGCGGCTCGCCGCCGAGGCGTTCCAGCACACCGCCGCGTACGACGTGGCCGTCGCCTCCTGGTTCCTGGACGGCTATGCGTCCAACGAGGAGTTCCCCGAGTTCAGCGGGCAGACGTACGACCTCCAGCAGACGCTGCGCTACGGCGAGAACCCGCACCAGGGCGCCGCGCTCTACAGCGACGGCAGCGGAAAGGGGCTGGCCGGGGCGGAGCAGTTGCACGGCAAGGAGATGTCGTACAACAACTACGTCGACACCGACGCCGCCCGCCGTGCCGCGTACGACCACGAGGGCGTCTGCGTCGCGATCATCAAGCACGCCAACCCGTGCGGGATCGCGGTCGGCACGGACGTCGCCGACGCCCACCGCAAGGCGCACGCCTGCGACCCGGTCTCCGCGTACGGCGGCGTCATCGCCGTCAACCGGCCCGTGTCGGTGGCCATGGCCGAGCAGGTCGCCGAGATCTTCACCGAGGTGATCGTCGCGCCCGGGTACGAGGACGGCGCCGTCGAGATCCTCGCGCGCAAGAAGAACATCCGCGTCCTGCGCTGCGCCGACGGGCCCGAGACCGTCACCGAGTACAAGCCCATCGAGGGCGGCCTCCTCGTCCAGGCCAAGGACCGCTTCCAGGCCGAGGGCGACGACCCCGAGACCTGGACCCTCGCCACCGGGGACGCGCTGACGGCGGCCCAGCTCGCCGAACTGGCCTTCGCCTGGCGCGCCTGCCGCGCCGTCAAGTCCAACGCCATTCTTCTCGCGAAGGGCGGCGCCACGGTCGGCGTCGGCATGGGGCAGGTCAACCGGGTCGACTCCGCCAGGCTCGCCGTCGAGCGCGCCGGGGCCGAGCGCGCCACCGGCTCCTACGCCGCCTCCGACGCCTTCTTCCCGTTCCCCGACGGGCTCGAGGTCCTCACCGCCGCCGGGGTCGCCGCCGTCGTCCAGCCGGGCGGGTCCATCCGCGACGAAGCCGTCATCGAGGCGGCGGCCAAGGCGGGAGTCACGATGTACCTGACGGGGACGCGGCACTTCTTCCACTAGGACCCTGGCGGTACGCCGATCCTTCACAGGGCGCGGGGACCGCGCGTCCGGCCGTGACGTGCTCGCACGTCACCACCGGCCCCGGCGGGGCGGACCGGTGGTCTTCGGACCACCGGCCGGTGGGGCCGGCCGCGCGGTTCCCCACCCCCCCCCGCGCACGCCGCCCCGCGTCAGCGCGGGGTCGGTCAGGACTGGTCCTTGATGACCACGGTGTGGACCATCTTGTCGGCGAAGGTCTGCTTCTTCGCGTCCCACAGCGGCCAGAGGAACCCGAGGTAGCACGGCAGGCCGTCCAGGACGTGGAGCAGGCGGCGGCCGAAGGCGAGGCCGAAGCCGAGGGTGGAGCCGTCGTGTTCGCGCAGGAGGCGGATGCCGACGATCTTCTTGCCGGGGGTCTGCCCGGTGCTGCCCTCGCGGTAGCAGAGGAAGAGCATGGCGACGAGGCTGAGCAGGCCGCCGATGAGGATCAGCGCGACGGAACCGCCGGACACGTGCGGGTTGGGGCACGCGTCGCGGGGGATGCCCGCGTCGTCGCAGTCCTGCCAGCGGTCGGCGAGCTTGACGGACATCTGGGTGTAGCCCGCGATGACCAGCCCGCCCGGTACGAGGTTGAACATCAGCGCGTCGAGCAGCGTGGCACCGAGCCGGGCGCCCCAACCGGCCAGCGGGGGCATGCCGGGCGGCAGGTTCCCCTGCGGGTAGCCGTACGGCGCCTGGCCCGGGTAGCCGCCGCCGGGGTAGCCGTAGCCGCCGGGCTGCTGCTGTTGCTGCGGGTATCCGGGGTAGCCGCCGGGCTGCTGCTGGTACGGGCCCGGCTGCTGCGGGACGCCCTGGCCGTACGGGTTCTGCGCGTAGGGCGGCTGCTGCGGCGGCTGGGACGGTCCGCCGTACGGGTTTCCGGGGCCGGGAGGGCCGGGGGGTTGGCTCACGTGCTGCTTCCTTACGCGCGCGGCTGGGACGACAGGGCCGGTCGGGACGGCGGCGGCCGGACCGCATCCGTCGTATATCCGTCGTACTGGCCCAATCGGGGGACGAGGCCACATCGTGGGGCCCCTGTGCCCCGGCGCGCAAGGGACCAGAGGTGTCGGACCGAGGTCGGGACGGTGCCTCCACGGTGCGGCGGTCCGGGCAGCGGCCGGGGCACCGGTCGAGGCACCCGTCCGGGCGTCGGCGGGCGTCGGCGGGCGTCGGCGGGGGCCGGGCACGGCACAGGCGGCGCTCAGGTAACACCCAGGCGGGGTTCGCGCCGGGGGCGGATTGGTCCGGCGCGGGTCCGATCCGCGAGAATGGCGGGCATGACCGCCCAGATTCTCGATGGCAAGGCCACCGCCGCCGCGATCAAGTCCGAACTCGCCGAACGCGTCAAGGCGCTGAAGGCCCGCGGGATCACCCCCGGCCTCGGCACGCTGCTGGTCGGCGACGACCCGGGCAGCAAGTGGTACGTCGCGGGCAAGCACCGCGACTGCGCGCAGGTGGGCATCGGCTCCATCCAGCGTGAACTCCCGGACACCGCCACGCAGGAGGAGATCGAGGCGGTCGTCCGCGAGCTGAACGCGGACCCGGCCTGCACCGGCTACATCGTGCAGCTCCCGCTCCCCAAGGGCATCGACACCAACCGGGTGCTGGAGCTGATGGACCCGGCCAAGGACGCGGACGGGCTGCACCCGATGAGCCTCGGCCGACTCGTGCTCAACGAGACCGGGCCGCTGCCCTGCACCCCCAACGGCATCGTGGAGCTGCTGCGCCGCCACGGCGTGGAGATCAACGGCGCCGACGTGGTCGTGGTCGGCCGCGGCATCACCGTGGGCCGCTCGATCGGCCTGCTGCTGACCCGTAAGTCGGAGAACGCGACGGTCACCTTGTGCCACACCGGCACCCGTGACCTCTCCGCGCATCTGCGACAGGCCGACATCGTCGTGGCCGCCGCCGGTGTGCCGCACATCATCAAGCCGGAGGACGTGAAGCCGGGCGCGGCCGTCCTGGACGTCGGCGTGAGCCGTGACGAGAACGGCAAGATCGTCGGTGACGTGCATCCGGGCGTGGCCGAGGTGGCCGCCTGGATCTCGCCGAACCCCGGTGGCGTCGGCCCGATGACGCGGGCGCTGCTCCTCCAGAACGTGGTGGAGGCGTCCGAGCGGGCCGCGGGCGATGTCGGCTGATCCGGGTCCCGCGGCAGGGGCCGCGGACTTCGGCGCCGGGGGGCCGGGGACCGGCCGGACGCCGGGGGAGGGCCGTGAGAACGGCTCGGGCCCGGCGTCGGCGCCGGTGCCCGCGCCCGCGTCCGCCGGGCACTCCTCTGGGCACTCCCTCGGACAGGCGGCCGGAATCACCGGGGAGCACGGCAGGCACGAGGCCGGGCCCGGCAGGACCACCGCGCGTCCCGAGGGCGGCGGCCGGGCGGCGGGCAAGGACGCCCCCGCGCCCGCCCGGCAGTGGCCGATCCTGCTGGTCATCTGCGGCGCGGCCATCGGGCTGATCGTCACGGCGGCCGGCGCCTTCCGCGCGGGCACGATCGTGATCGGGGCGTCGCTGCTGGTCGGCGCCGCGCTGCGCTGGGGCGTGACGGCGGTCGGCATGCTCGCGGTCCGCAGCCGGTTCACTGATGTGATCACGTACGGGCTGTTCGGTCTCGCGATCGTGCTGCTGGCGCTGATGGCGCAGCCGGATCCGCTGATCAGGATTCCGTTCCTGGAGGACATCATCCATTTCTCGGTGCGGTAGCCCGGAACGGTGGGCTGACGCGGGGCCAGGTTCTTTGGTGGCGCGGCCGCGTGGGCGCTCCGCGCAGGTCGCCACCGGCCCCGGCGGGGCAGCCCGGTTGTTTCCCGACCACCGGCCGGTGGTGGGTTGCTCGCGCAGTTCCTCGCGCCCCTGGCGGGGCGGGCCCTCTTTCGTATGGGGGGCGGGCCGGTCTTTTGAGGGGCGCGGGGCTGTGTCTGATCTGCGGCTGCCGCCGCGTGGGCGCTCCGCTTAGGTCGCCACCGGCCCCGGCAGGGCAGCCCGGTTGTTTCCCGGCCACCGGCCGGTGGTGGGTTGCTCGCGCAGTTCCTCGCGCCCCTGGCGGGGCGGGGCCCCTTTTGCATGGGTGGCGGGCCGGTCTTTTTGGGGGCGCGGGGAACTGCGCGGCCTGCCACGGCGCTCGCGCAGGTCACCACCGGTCCCGGCGGGGCACCCCGGTTGTCCCCGGACCACCGGCCGGTGGGGGCTGGCCGCGCAGTTCCCCGCGCCCCTGACGGGGCGCATCCCCCTGGGCGGCCCGCTGATAGCAGGTCCGGACGAGTTCGGGGACGCTGTCCGGAAAGTCCACCCGACAAGGGGACACCCGTTCTAGCGTTGCCCCCGGCGGGGGACTCGTTGAGATAGGGGGCACGATGGGGCAGTGGGAGCCGTTGGCGGAGCGGATTCCGGTGGATGTGCGGCGGCTGGCCGTGCAGTTACGCCGGATGAAGGACCGCGGCGGCCTGACAGTCCCGGCGCTGGCGGCGCGCACGGCGCAGTCCGCGGAGTCGTGGGAGAAGTACCTCAACGGCAGGCAACTGCCGCCGCTGGACGCGGTGGAGGTGCTGGCGCAGGCGAGCGGCGCGGACTACGACCGGGTCGGCGCGCTGTGGAAGCTGGCGGAGAAGGCCGCGACCGGCACCGGCGACAGGGGCCGGGGCAAACCCGTACCGCATCCCGATCCGCTGGACCCGCTGGGCGCGGAGGAGGGTCTGCCGGGCAACCGCCGCCGCAGGGCGCTGCTGTTCGGCACGGCGGGGGTGCTGGCGATCGGCGCGGCGGTGACGGTGCTGCTCGCGGCGGGCCCGAGCACCGGGCGGGCCCCGGCGCCCGAGGCGGCGCCGACGGTGACCGACCGGGCGGGCGCGCCGCTGACGCCGGGAGCGAAGGGCGCGGCGCCCCGTACGTCGCCCGGCACGGGCGGCACGCCGGGAAGAACCGCCCCCGCGGCCGAGCCCTCGGTGACGGTGATGACGGGCGACGGCTCCCCGTCCGCCGGTCCGCCGGGAACACCCGGTGCCACGGCCACCCACGGCGCGGGTCCCGGCAGCGCGCCGGGCGGCGGCGCTCCCGGCACCGTACCGACCGATACCGGGTCCCCTTCGGCGCCCGCGTCCGGAGGAACCGTTTCTCCTACGGATACGCCCACCGGTCCGCCGTCCCCGACCGCGACCGCCACCGGCCGCGGCGGCCTGTGCCTCGGCCTGCTCGTCGTCAACCTCTGCCTGGGCGGCCAGGGCTGAGACGCGCGGACCCGCGGCGCACCGCGCGGACCCGCGGCGCACCGCGCAAACCCGCGGACGCGGGTCCCGCGCGGCACGGGAACGTCACCCGGCGGCCTTCCCGGTGACCGGGGCCACACGCCCTCGCGTCACCGGCGGCGCCGCCGCGCGATAGCCTGACAGACGGCTCTCTTGACGACGAGAGAGTCACGTTCCGGGGCCGCTCGGGCCACTGCCGGGGCGGCAATGCCAGGTACCCGCAGGAAAAGGCCAGGAGAAGGCAATGACTCGCACCCCCGTCAACGTCACCGTCACCGGAGCGGCAGGCCAGATCGGCTACGCCCTCCTCTTCCGCATCGCCTCGGGCCACCTGCTCGGCGCGGACGTGCCGGTGAGGCTCCGTCTGCTGGAGATCCCCCAGGGCCTGAAGGCCGCGGAGGGGACCGCGATGGAGCTGGACGACGCCGCCTTCCCGCTCCTCCAGGGCATCGACATCACCGACGACCCGAACGTGGCCTTCGACGGCGCGAACGTCGCGCTGCTGGTCGGCGCCCGCCCCCGCACCAAGGGCATGGAGCGCGGCGACCTGCTGGAGGCCAACGGCGGCATCTTCAAGCCGCAGGGCAAGGCCATCAACGACCACGCGGCCGACGACATCAAGGTCCTGGTCGTCGGCAACCCGGCGAACACCAACGCGCTCATCGCGCAGTCCGCCGCCCCCGACGTACCGGCCGAGCGCTTCACCGCGATGACCCGCCTGGACCACAACCGCGCGGTCGCGCAGCTCGCGAAGAAGACCGGCGTGCCGGTCTCGGAGATCAAGCGGCTCACCATCTGGGGCAACCACTCGGCGACCCAGTACCCCGACATCTTCCACGCCGAGGTCGCGGGCAAGAACGCCGCCGAGGTCGTCAACGACGAGCAGTGGCTGGCCGACACCTTCATCCCGACCGTCGCCAAGCGCGGCGCCGCGATCATCGAGGCGCGCGGCGCGTCCTCCGCCGCCTCCGCCGCGTCGGCCGCCCTCGACCACGTCCACACCTGGGTCAACGGCACCGCGGAGGGCAACTGGACCTCCATGGGCATCGTCTCCGACGGCTCCTACGGCGTCCCGGCCGGTCTCATCTCGTCCTTCCCGGTCACCACGAAGAACGGCGCCTTCGAGATCGTCCAGGGCCTGGAGATCAACGAGTTCTCGCGCGCGCGCATCGACGCGTCCGTGAAGGAGCTGGAAGAGGAGCGCGCCGCCGTGCGCGAGCTGGGCCTCATCTGAGTCCCGCCTCTTTTCCGTCGGTAAGGGGTCCCGCCCTGGTGCGGGGCCCCTTACGTTTGCCCCATGGACGTCATCCTGCGCGAGGTACGCGACTCGGACCTGCCCGTCTTCTTCCTTCAGATGCAGGACCCCGAGGCGGTACGGATGGCCGCGTTCACCGCCGAGGACCCGTCGGACAGCGCCCGCTTCCACGCCCACTGGGCCCGCGTCCGCGCCACCCCCGGCGTCGTCAACCGCACGGTCGTCGCCGCCTCCGACGGTACGGTCGTCGGCCACGCCGCCGTCTACGGCCCGCCCGAGGAGCGCGAGGTCACGTACTGGATCGGCCGCGAGTTCTGGGGTCGCGGCGCCGCCACCGCCGCCCTCCGCCAACTCCTCGCCGTCGCCCCCGAACGCCCCCTGCACGCCCGGGCCGCCGCCGACAACCCCGGCTCGATCCGCGTTCTGCGCAAATGCGGCTTCCACCCCACCGGCACCGACCGCGGCTTCGCGAACGCCCGCGGTGAGGACATCGACGAAGTCCTGCTCACCCTCTCCGCCTGACCTCGACTCCCGTCTCCGCCGGCCCACTTACCCGGGCGACAGGACCTCGCACAGGCGGGAGAGGGCGCCGGAGAAGGCGTGGTCGGGGGGTGTGGCGTAGCCGATGACGAGGGAAGTGGGGGCGTGGGCGGTGGGGGCGCCGTAGACGGGGAGGCCGCTGAGGGCCAGGCCGAGGGCGTGGGCGCGGTCCACGAGGGCTTGCAACGGGCCGGTCTCCGGGGGGAGTTCGAGTACGGCGTGCAGGCCCGCGGCGATGCCGGAGACCCGGACGTGGGGGGCGTGTTCGGCCAGGGCCGCCACCAGGCGGTCGCGGCGGGCGCGGTAGTGCAGGCGCATGCGGCGTACGTGGCGGTCGTACGCGCCCGATCCGATGAATTCGGCGAGGGTCAACTGGTCGAGCACCGGCGAGTGGTGGTCGGCCATCCGCTTCTCGCGCACGACCGCGTCCAGCAGGTGCGGGGGCAGCGCGAGCCACGCCAGCCGCAGGCCCGGCGCGAGGCTCTTGCTGGCCGTGCCCGCGTACACGACGTGTCCGGGCGCGAGGCCCTGGAGGGCGCCGACGGGCTGCCGGTCGTAGCGGAACTCCCCGTCGTAGTCGTCCTCCAGGATCACCGCGCCGGTGCTCCGCGCCCACCCCGTGACGGCCGTCCGGCGCCCGGGGGACAGCGGCACACCGGTCGGGAACTGGTGCGCGGGGGTCAGCAGCACCGCCTGCGCCGAGCCGTCCAGGCGGTCCACCCGCGCCCCGTCGTCGTCCACGTCCAGCGGCACCGTCTCAAGTCCCGCCGTGCGCAGCAGCGTTCGGGTGTCCGGGAAGCCCAGCGCCTCGACGGCGATCCGGCGGGCGCCCCGGCCGTACAGCGCGCGCGCCAGCAGACCGACGCCCTGCACGTACCCCGTGCAGATCATCAGGTGCTCCGGGTCGGTCCGCACCCCGCGCACCCGCGCGAGATACGTGCTCAGCGCCGCCCGCAACTCCGGCCGCCCGCGCGGGTCGGTGTACCCGAACGCCTCGTTCGGCGCCGCCGCCAGCGCCCGCCGCGCCGCCGCCGACCACGCGGCGCGCGGAAAGGACGACAGGTCGGGCGAGCCGGGCCACAGGCTGTACGGGAGGCCGGTCGCGTTGTCCGGCACCAGCTCGACCGGGGCGACGGGCGTACGGCGCACGGGGGCGCGCTCCGCCCGGCCGGGGACCGCGGCCGGGCGCGGCGCCACCGTCGTGCCCGAGCCCTGCCGCGCGGTCAGCCACCCCTCGGCGACGAGCTGCGCGTACGCGTCCGCGACCGTGTTGCGCGCGAGGCCCAGATCCCCGGCCAGCACCCGGCTGGACGGCAGGCGGGTACCGGGGGAGAGGCGGCCGTCGCGCACGGCCTCGCGCAGGGCCCGCTCAAGACCGGCCCGCGCGCCGCCGCCCGCCGCGGCCCGCGCGGCGGGGAGGTCGAGCAGCAGGTCGTAGTCGGCGGCGCGCTCACCGCGAGTGGCCCAGTCGTTCATGCTCCAAGTGGACCACGGCATGGAGCCACTTTCCTCCTACGGTGGAGGCATGACGACGACGACCGACGACACCGCTACCGTTCCCGCGCCCACGCGCCGGATCGACCTCAACGACAAGGCCCCCGACTTCTACGCGGCCATGGCCGCCCTCGACAAGGCCGCCGCCCGCGGCCTCGACCCCGCCGTCCGCGAACTCGTCCGCGTCCGCGTCTCCCAGCTCAACGGCTGCGCCTACTGCGTCGACAAGCACAGCGCCGACGCCCGCGCCCTCGGCCTCACCGAGCAGAAGCTGTACGGCGTCACCGTCTGGCGCGAGACGCCCTTCTTCACCGCCCGCGAGCGCGCCGCCCTCGCCCTGGCCGAGGCCGTCACCCACCTCGGTGACCACGGCGTCCCCGACGCCGTCTTCGACGAGGCGGCCCGGCTCTTCGACGCCGACGAATTCCCCCGCCTCCTGGCCATGTGCGTCACCATGAACGCCTGGAACCGGATCGGCGTCTCCTGCCGGATGTCCCCGGCGGTCCGCGCGTAAGGCGCGGTACGGCCGCCGGTCAGGTCACGCGCGGGGCGGCGGTACGGCCGCCGGTCAGGTCACGCGCGGGGCGGCGGTACGGCCGCCGGTCAGGTCACGCGCCGGGCGGCGGTACGGCGCCGGTCGCGTCACGCGTCGGGGTGGCGCGCCGCGTCGAGCAGGGAATGGGCGCCCCGCGCGACGAGTTCCGCGGCCAATTCCCTTCCGAGCCTTTCCGGCCGCTGCGCCGGACCGCTGACGGTGGCGGAAATCTGCGTCCTGCCGTCGAGAGACGTGACCTGTCCGAACAGCCGTAGATTTCCGGCCGGGTCCAATTCGGCGTAACCCCCGACCGGGACGCTGCACCCGCCGTGCAATTCGGCGAGGAACGCGCGTTCGGCGCGGACCCGCGCGTCGACGGAGGCGTCACCCGCGCAGGCGAGCAGGTCGCGTACGGCGGTGTCGTCCGCGCGGATCTGGATGCCGAGGGCGCCCTGGCCCGGACTCGGCGGGAAGAGGTCGAGCGGCAGCACCTCGCTCACAGCGCCGTCGAGACCGAGGCGGCGCAGGCCCGCCAGGGCCAGCACGACCGCGTCCAGCCCCTCGGTCGCCAGCTTCTCCAGGCGCGGCGGTACGTTGCCGCGAATCGGCACGATCCGCACGTCAGGGCGTACGGCGAGGAGCTGGCCGATCCGGCGGGCCGCCCCCGTACCGACCCTGGCCCCCTCCGGCAGCCCGGCGAGTGTCGCCCCGCACAGCGCGTCGGCCACGTCCTCCCGCCCCGGCGGCGGCAACAGGGTCAGGCCCGGCGGATTCGACGTCGGCAGGTCCTTGAGGGAGTGGACGACCACATCCACGTCACCGCGCGCCAGCGCGGCCTCCTGCTCCGTGCTGAACGCCGAACCGCCGCTCACCGCCGACACGTTGGCCAGCGGTGAGCGCCGGTCGCGGTCGCCGCCCTCCACGATCACCCGATGCCTGAAGGTCACCTCGGGAAACCGCTCCCTCAACGGCGCCAGATATTCACGCACTTGCGCCCTGGCGAGGTCGCTCCCGCGCGATCCGACAATGCAACGGCCCTGCTTTACATTCGCCAATTGCCCATGCCTCCAAGCGTTTCCGCTTCACCCTAAACCCGGCCGCCACCTCCTTTTGCACACACGTTGTCGGCAATACCGCGCGCCAGGGGACCGACAGGGGACCGGCCGTCAACCGGCCGTGGAGCGGCCGTCAACGGGCGGTGCCTCAGAAGCCGATGGGCTCGCGGAGCAGCAATACGGTGCCGCGCCCCGGCACGTACTCCGCGTTGAGGACCAGGAGGCGGTTCACGGTGCTCGGCCAGCCGTGCACCTCCATGGTCCTGGCGCTCTCCAGCGGCAGGCAGTGCTCCTCCACCCGGCGCAGCGCCGTCTCCAGGTCCGGCACGACCTTCTGCGCGCCCACCACCCAGATCGCGCGCCCCGCCCCGCCCGCGTACCCGGGCAACTGGCTCCCGCTGCCCGACGCGATCACCAGCGACCCCGTCTCGGTGACGGCGGCGACGCTCCCGACGCTGACGTCCGGAGCGGCCAGCGCCCGCCGGATCGCGTCCGCCTCGCTCGCCCGGTCCATGGCCAGCACGCGCGGCTTGACCGCCTCGTACCGCCCGCTCCCGTTGATGTCCTCCTCGATCCCGGACAGCCGCAGCGTCTCGCTGGCCCCGGTGAACACGCTCGCGCCCGGCGGGATCAGCTCGCCCACCCGGACCCGCGCGGCGGCCACGTCGTCGAGGATCTCCGCGTCGAAGCCGTGCAGCACCAGAGCCTCCGCCGCCCGCTCCAGCCGCTCCGCCGCCACCGCTTCCGTGAACGTGACGGCCGATGTCCGCGTACCCATGATCACTCCCGGCTTTCTGCCCGACCTGACGAATCAGCGCACCGCCCGTGGGTGGGCGGTGCGCTGATGTGTCGCACGGAAGCGGCCGAATGTGACCGACGGGGACGGCTTACGGCCGAAGCGCGGTCGAAGCGCGGCAGGAGTCGCGGCCGGGCCGCCCCCGCGGCGCCGTTACAGCCGCGTCGCGGCCTTGGCGGACTGCTGGTGCGGGACGGCCGAGAGGCCCTCACGGCCGAAGGGGTACTCGCGCATCTTGCGCCAGACGCCGTCCTCGCCCTGCTCGTAGAGGGCGAAGCTGATCGCGGTCCAGGCGGCGGAGAAGGTGGCGAGCTCGGACTGGGCCAGGTCCATGGCGGGGTCGGGGATGCCGTGGGCGACCGTGACGTGCGGGTGGTATGGGAACTGGAGCTCGCGGGAGACGGGTCCCGAGCGGACCTGCTCCTGGAGCTGGGCGCAGGCGTCGCCGCCGTCGGCGAGGCGGACGTAGACCACGGGGGAGAGCGGCCGGAAGGTGTCCGTGCCGTGCAGCCGCATCAGGAAGGGGCGGCCGTCGGCGGCGACCTGCGCGAGGTGGCGGCGCAGCGCCGGAAGCGCGCCGCAGTCGACCTCGGTGGGCGGCAGCAGCGTGACGTGGGTGGGGATCGCGTACGCCGCCGGATCGCCGAAACCGGCGCGCCGCTCCTGGAGCAGGCGCCCGTACGGCTCCGGGACCGCGATGGACACGCCGATCGTGGTGGTCGTGGAGGTCCCCACTGCGCTCACCCCTTTCCCCGTTCAGCCGGCCGCGTGGTCACCCCCGCGCGATGACCCCGCATGGTCATACAGCCATCATGCGGGACAATCATGCGAGAGCAGAAAAATCGTCCTCGGTACCGCCCCGTACCGTACTCAGTGCTTGGCGGGCAGGAACCCGACCCGGTCGTACGCCCCGGCCAGCGTCTCCGCCGCCACGGCGCGCGCCTTCTCGGCACCCTTCGCCAGCACCGCGTCCAACGTCTCCGGGTCCCCCAGATACTCCTGCGTACGCTCACGGAACGGTGTGACCCACTCCACGAAGATCTCCGCGAGGTCGGTCTTCAGCGCACCGTAGCCCTTGCCCTCGTACCGCTCCTCGAGTTCCGGAATTCCGGTACCGGTGAGCGCGGAGTGAATCGTGAGCAGATTGCTGATGCCCGGCTTGTCTTTTTCGTCATATTTGACGACCGTGCCGGTGTCCGTCACCGCGCTGCGGAACTTCTTCGCCGACGTCCTCGGCTCGTCCAGCAGATTGACCAGGCCCTTCGGCGACGCCGCCGACTTGCTCATCTTGGCCGTCGGGTCCTGGAGGTCGTAGATCTTCGCGACCTCCCGCACGATGTGCGGCGCCGGGATGGTGAAGGTCGGGCCGAAGCGCGTGTTGAACCGCTCCGCCAGGTCCCGGGTCAGCTCGATGTGCTGCCGCTGGTCCTCGCCGACCGGCACCGCGTCCGCCTGGTACAGCAGGATGTCCGCGACCTGGAGGATCGGATACGTGAACAGGCCGACCGTCGAGCGGTCCGCGCCCTGCTTGGCCGACTTGTCCTTGAACTGCGTCATCCGGGACGCCTCACCGAAGCCGGTCAGGCAGTTCATCACCCAGCCGAGCTGGGCGTGCTCGGGCACATGGCTCTGGATGAACAGCGTGCAGCGGTCCGGGTCGAGCCCGGCGGCCAGGAGCTGGGCGGCGGCCAGCCGCGTGTTCGCCCGCAGCTCGGCCGGGTCCTGCGGCACGGTGATCGCGTGCAGGTCGACCACCATGTAGAAGGCGTCGTGCGTCTCCTGGAGCGCCACGTACTGGCGGATCGCCCCCAGGTAGTTCCCCAGGTGGAACGAACCGGCGGTGGGCTGGATACCGGAAAGCGCGCGCGGGCGATCTGTTGCCATGTCCATCATTCTCTCAGGTGGTGACCCCGCTCCCATACCCCTGGTGGACACCACTGGCCGCCGTCGGTGAGGTTTCGCCGTGATCGCGGCGAGCGACGATAGAAAGGGGCGTCACCCCGCCCCTTCGCCCTGGCCTCCGACGTACAACGAACGGAGAACGCACGTGACCACCACCACCGCAGGTCCTTCCGGCACCGCAGGTACCACCGGCACCACCGGTGAGCGGATCGCCGCCGCCGAGGCGCACAGCGCGCACAATTACCACCCGCTCCCCGTCGTGGTCGCCACGGCCGAAGGCGCGTGGATGACCGACGTCGAGGGCCGCCGCTACCTCGACATGCTCGCGGGCTACTCGGCGCTGAACTTCGGCCACGCCAACCCCCGGCTGATCGCGGCGGCCAAGGCGCAGCTCGACCGGGTCACGCTGACCTCCCGCGCCTTCCACCACGACCGCTTCGCGGACTTCTGTACGCGGCTCGCCGAGCTGTGCGGCATGGAGATGGTGCTGCCGATGAACACCGGAGCCGAAGCAGTGGAGACCGCCGTGAAAACGGCGCGCAAGTGGGGCTACCGGGTCAAGGGCGTACCGGACGGCCGGGCCAGGATCGTCGTCGCGGCCGGCAACTTCCACGGGCGCACCACCACGATCGTCAGCTTCTCCACCGACCCCGAGGCGCGGGCGGACTTCGGCCCGTACACCCCCGGCTTCGTGACCGTCCCCTACGGCGACCTCGCCGCGCTCGAAGCGGCCGTGGACGACGAGACCGTCGCCGTGCTGCTGGAGCCGATCCAGGGCGAGGCGGGCGTCCTCGTGCCGCCGCCCGGCTATCTCGCCGGGGTGCGCCGGGTCACCGCCGAGCGCGGGGCGCTCTTCATCGCCGACGAGATCCAGTCCGGCCTCGGCAGGACCGGCCGCACCTTCGCCTGCGAGCACGAGGACGTCGTCCCCGACATGTACGTCCTCGGCAAGGCGCTCGGCGGCGGCGTCGTGCCCGTCTCGGCCGTGGTCTCCTCCCGCGACGTCCTCGGCGTCTACCGGCCCGGCGAACACGGGTCCACCTTCGGCGGGAACCCGCTGGCCTGCGCCGTCGGGCTCGAAGTCCTCGCCATGCTGCGCACCGGGGAGTACCAGGAGCGCGCCGCCGAACTCGGTGACCACCTGCACCGCGAGCTCGCCCTCCTCACCGGCTCCGGCAAGGTCACCGAGGTGCGCGGGCGCGGGCTGTGGGCCGGGGTCGACATCGATCCCGCCGTGGGGACCGGCCGCGAGATCTCCGAGCGGCTCATGGCGCTCGGGGTTCTCGCCAAGGACACCCACGGCAGCACCATTCGGCTGGCGCCGCCGCTCACCATCTCCAAGGACGACCTCGACTGGGGCCTCACCCAACTCCGCACGGTCCTCTCCGCCTGACCTTCCCCCCTCCCGCCGGCGGGGGCGGTTCCCTCCTCTCCGGACCACCCGCCGGTGGGGGCTGGCCGCGCAGTTCCCCGCGCCCCTGGCGGGCTGGGCCGTCTTTCGTCCGGGGGTGGGCCGATCTTTTGAGGGGCGCGGGGAACTGCGCGCTCAGCCACATTGCTGCCGCAGGTCACCACCGGGCCCGGAGGGGCAATTCGGTTGGCTTCGGGCTACCGGCCCGGTGGGGGCTGGCCGCGCAGTTCCCCGCGCCCCTGGCGGGGCGGGTCGTCCTTCGTCCGGGGGGTGGGCCGGTTTTTTGAGGGGCGCGGGGAACTGCGCGACATGCCACGACGTGCGTGCGGGTCACCGCCGGGCCCGGGAGGGGCGATTCGGTGGGCTTGCGGCCACCGGCCGGTGGGAAGGGACGGCTCGCCGTCCGCGGCGGAGGAAGCGCTCGGGGCGGGGCCCGGGGTGCTGGACGCCCTAGAGTCAGTGGCGTGCTTCTGGGAATGGTGTGTGCGCTGGGCGCGGCCGTGTGTTTCGGGGTGGCGTCCGTGCTGCAAGCAGTGGCGGCGCGGGCGGCGGCGGAGCCGGGCGGAGGCTCGGGCTCGGCGGTCGACGCGCGGCTGCTGGGCAGGGCCCTGCGCGAGTGGCGCTACGTGGCGGGCCTGGGCCTCGACGGCGTGGGCTTCGCGCTCGAACTGGTCGCGCTGAGGTCGCTGCCGATCTACGCGGTGGGCGCGGCCCTGGCGGCGAGCCTGGCCGTCACGGCGGTCGCGGCGGCGCGGCTGCTGGACACGCGGCTGTCGCCGCGCGAGTGGGGCGCGGTCGCGGCGGTGTGCGGCGGCCTGGCGCTGCTGGGCATGGCCTCGGGCAGCGAGGGGGCCGGCGCGGACCACGGCGGCACGGCGCTGCGCTGGGGCACGCTGGCCACGGCCCTCGCCGTCCTCGCGGCGGGCACGGCGGCCGGCCGCCTCCCCGAACGCTCCCGCGCGGCGGCGCTGGGCCTCGGCGCGGGCCTCGGCTTCGGCGTGGTCGAGGTCGCCGTCCGCGTCATCGACGGCATGACCCCGGTGGCGCTGCTCACCAACCCGGCCGTGTACGGCCTCCTCGTCGGCGGCGGAGCCGCCTTCCTGCTGCTGACCTCCGCCCTCCAGCGCGGCTCGGTGACGGCCGCCACCGCGGGCATGGTCATCGGCGAGACCGTCGGCCCCGCGCTCGTCGGCGTCCTGGCCCTCGGCGACCGCACCCGCCACGGCTGGGCCCCGGTCGCGGTCGCGGGCTTCGCCCTCGCGGTCGTCGGCGCCCTGGCCCTGGCCCGCTTCGGCGAGGTCGCCCCACCGGGGGAGGACGCGGAGAACACGACGGACGAGGCGACCCCCAGCCGCCTGTGAGCGGGGGTACGGACGCTCAGCCCGCCGCGCGCGGCGTCAGCGGAGCCGTCAGCGTACGGAGATCGATCGCGTTCGCCATCGCGCGGTAACCGGCGTCGTTGGGATGCAGGTGGTCGCCGCTGTCGTAGGCGGGGGACAGGCGGTGCGGCCGGGCGGGGTCGCGCAGCGCGGCGGACAGGTCGAAGACGGCGTCGAAGGCGTGGCCGCCGAGCATCCAGCGGTTGACGGTCTCGCGGATCCGCTCACCGGCGGGGGTGTAGGGGCGGGAGCCCTGGAAGGGCGGCAGGGTCGCGCCGTAGATCCGTACGCCCGCCGCGTGCGCCTGGCGGATGAGGGTGCGGTAGGCGTCGATGAGGTCGGCCGCGGCGAGGTGCCCGTGCGGGCCGCGGTCGACGCTGATGTCGTTGATGCCCTCCAGCAGGACCACGGCCGTGACGCCGGGCTGGCCGAGGGCGTCGTGGGCGAAGCGGTGCAGGGCGCTGGTGCCGAAGCGGGTGCCGGTGTCGGTGAGCACCCGGTTGCCGCTCAGGCCCGCGTCCACGACGCCGAGGAGCGGGCCGCCCGGCCGGTCGCGCAGCCGCCGGGCGAGGACGTCGGGCCAGCGGGCGTTGGCCGACGTGCTGGAACCCGCGCCGTCCGTGAGGGAGTCGCCGAAGGCGACCAGGGTGCCGCGGGCGGTGGCGGACTCCACGTCGAGACCGCTGAGGTAGTACCAGACCCCGTTCGAGACGGGGTAGTGCGCGGTGGTGTCGGCGGCGGCGAAGTCGCCGGGCGCCGAGTAGTACGTGGTCTCGGCGGCCAGCCAGTGCCGCCCCGACGCGCCCGCGTCACCGGGGAAGTAGACGCTGACCAGCAGATTCTCGTCCGCGTTGACGGTCATCGCGAGGGGGTCGGTCGCCGCGTCCCGCCCCGCCGGGACCGTCGTGGCGCCCGCCCCGGAGAACGTCGCGGTGTGATGCGTGCCGGGTACGGCGTCGCCGCCGTGCGCCTGGACGGCCACGTCCACGGCCCCGACCGGCAGCGGCCCGGTCCCGTACCGGTTCGACAGCCGCACGCGTACGCCCGTCCCGCCGATCGTCGGGTGCACGACCATGCGGACCGTGCGGTGGCGGACCCGCTGGCCGCCGCCCGCCAGGGCCGCCGTCCACGCGCCGACCCGGGTGAGCACGGGCCGCGGCGGGGCCGCGCTCTGCACGGCCGACCTGGCACCGGTCCCGGACAGGCCCGCGACGGCGAAGACGGAGCTGACGACGAACGCGAAGGCCACGACCGGCGGGGTCAGCCACCGCAGCCGCCGGCCCCGAAGTCCTCTCCCGTCAGCGGGAGTCGCCCCCATGGCCCCCTCCTCCGGAACGCGGTGTCACCGTCTGTGGAGCGTACGACACGGCCGCCCGCCGCCGACGGCGCGCCGCGGAGCCGGTGCCGGGTCAGACCGGCAGGCGGCGGAAGAGCGGCCTCGGGACGTGCCGCAGGGCCGACATGACGACGCGCAGGGTGCCGGGCACCCAGACCGTTTCGCTGCGGCGGCGCAGCCCGGTCTCGATGGCGACCGCGACGGCCTCGGGGGTGGTGGCCAGCGGGGCCTCTTCGCGCCCCGCGGTCATCTTGGTGCGGACGAAGCCGGGGCGGACGATCATGACGTGCACGCCGGCCCCGTGCAGGGCGTCGCCGAGGCCCTGGGCGAAGGCGTCGAGCCCGGCCTTGCTGCTGCCGTAGATGAAGTTGGCGCGGCGGGCGCGCTCGCCGGCCACGGAGGACAGCACGACCAGCGAGCCGTGGCCCTGGGACTGGAGGGCGCCCGCGCAGACCAGGGAGGCGGAGACGGCGCCGGTGTAGTTGACCTGGGCGACGTGGACGGCCGAGAGCGGTTCCTGCTCGTCGCGGGCTTGGTCGCCGAGGACGCCGAAGGCGAGCAGCACCATGTCGATGTCGCCCTCGGTGAAGAGCTTGCCGAGGACCTCCTCGTGCGAGGCGGGGTCGAGGGCGTCGAAGCCGACCGCGTGGACGTCGGCGCCGAGCGCGCGCAACTGCGTCGCGGCGGCGTCCAGCGCCTCGGAGGGGCGGCCCGCGAGATAGACGGTACGGGTGCGGCGGGCGATGAGGCGGCGGGCGGTGGCCAGCGCGATCTCGGAGGTGCCGCCGAGGATCAGCAGGGACTGGGGGGCGCCGAACGCGTCCTTCACGGGAAGCTCCTTCGAGGCTGTGGCGGCGGGCCCTAGAGGGCCAGGCGGCGGGCGAGGTCGGACGTGATCACGCCGCGCGGGTCGTACGTGGCGCGCAGGGTGCGGAAGTCGTCGAGGCGCGGGTACATCCGGGCCAGGAGTTCGGGCCGCAGCCGCGCGTCCTTGGCGAGGTAGACCCGGCCGCCCGCCTCCGCGACCTCCTCGTCCAGCTCGTCGAGGAATGCGCCGAGGCCGGGGAGCGCGGCGGGGATGTCGAGGGCGAGGGTCCAGCCCGCCATCGGGAAGGAGAGCCAGCCGGGATCGCCCTCGCCGAAGCGCTTGAGCACGGCGAGGAAGGACGGGCAGCCGCGGGCGCCGATCCGTCCGACGATGCGCCGCAGCGCCTCCTCCTGGCCGTGGCCGACGACGAACTGGTACTGGACGAAGCCGCTGCGGCCGTAGATCCGGTTCCAGTGCGGCAGCCCGTCCAGCGGGTGGAAGAAGGCGGACAGGCGCTGGAGTTCGCCGCGCCGCTCGCGCGGGGCCCTGCGGTACCAGAACTCGTTGAACAGGCCGACGCTGGTGCGGCCGAGCAAGCCCTCGGGGACGAAGCGCGGGGCGGCGGGCAGCCGTCCGGGGCGGAAGGCGAGCGGGTCGCGGCGGGCGCGGGACGTGGCGGGCAGCGCGTCGAGCGGGGCGTGGTCGCCGCGGGTGAGGACGGCGCGGCCGGTCTTCGCGCCGCGCGCGAGCAGGTCGATCCAGGCCACCGAGTAGCGGTACGTGTCGTCGGTCGCGGTCAGCCGCGCCATCAGGTCGTCCAGGTCGGTGGCGCGTTCGGTGTCCACGGTCATCAACGACGTCTGGACCGGCAGGAGCTGGAGGGTCGCGGCCAGGATGACGCCGGTCAGGCCCATGCCGCCGGCCGTCGCCCAGAAAAGGCCCGGCTCGTCCTCGGGCGTGACCAGCCGGGTCTCGCCGTCACCGGTGAGCAGTTCGATGGCGCGCACATGGCGGGAGAAGGACCCGGAGCCGTGGTGGTTCTTGCCGTGGATGTCCGCGCCGATCGCGCCGCCGACCGTCACATAGCGGGTGCCGGGCGTGACGGGCACGAACCAGCCGAGCGGCAGCAGCACCTCCATCAGGCGGTGCAGCGAGACGCCCGCGTCGCACACGACCAGGCCGTTGACGGCGTCGATCTCGTGGACGCGGTCGAGTCCGGTCATGTCCAGGACGGCGCCGCCCGCGTTCTGCGCCGCGTCCCCGTAGGCCCGGCCCAGGCCCCGCGCGATGGCGCCGCGGCCGTCGCTGCCGGTGACCGCCGCGACGGCCGCCTCGTACGTCAGGGGGCGCAGGACGCGGGCGGTGGTGGGGGCGGTGCGGCCCCAGCCGGTGACCGGGCCGACGCGGCTGGGGAGGTCGGCGGGGCCGGAGCCGCGATCGAGGGGGGCGGCGGTGGGGTCGGCCGAGGCGTCGGTGGGGTCGGCCGAGGCGTCGGCGGCGGTGCGGCCCTCGCCGGTGACGGGGACGGTCGTCGCGGAGGGTACAGGCATGTCCGTGACCGTAGCGCTCTGAGTGGTGCGAAAGATCACGAATAGTGCGTTATGCGGCTTTTCTCACTGAAAAGGGTGAGTGGTGGTGCGTGAGGAGCCGTCGCGCACGGTAAGCACTCGGGGTCCAAGTGTGATGACCCGACAATTCGCCCAGGTGGGGCGGCCGGTCGCCCAGCTGTGGCGGCCCCGGGTCACGAGCCGTCGCTGCGAGGGAGTACCGACCAGTGCGCTACCCCGACTCCGCCGCGGAACGCGCGGACCACCACCTGCTGGCCGCGCTGCGCCGCCGCGGCACCGACCCCCGCGTCGCGGGCGCGGCCCGCGCGCTGTCCTGGGCGGGCGAGCACGGCGCGGTCTGGCTGGCCGCCGGTCTCGCCGGCGCCTGCGCCGACCCCGGCCGCCGCGGCGCCTGGCTGCGCGCCACCACACTGGTCGGCGCGGCCCACGCGGCGAGCATGGGCGTCAAACGGGTCGTCCGCCGCCCGCGCCCGGTGCTGCCGGACGCCGAACCGCTGGTCCGCACCGCCGGACAGCACAGCTTCCCCAGCTCGCACGCCACCTCGGCCGCCGCAGCCGTCGTCGCCTTCGGGGCACTGATGCCCCGTGCACCGTTCGCCGCGCCGCTCCCGCCGCTCGCCGCCGCCATGTGCGTGTCCCGGATGGTCGTCGGCGTCCACTACCCGAGCGACGTGGCCTGCGGCGCGCTGCTCGGCGCCGTCACCGCCCGGCTCGGCCGGAACTGGGCCCTGCGCGGAGGGCGGCCGTCATGACGGAACGCACCGCCGCGCTCATCGACGACGTACCGGCGACCGCCGTCCCCTCGGCCGGACGCTTCCCGCCCCCGGTCTCCGTACGGGGCCTGCCCGCCGGTCTGGTGCGGACCGCCCGGCCCCGGCAGTGGGTCAAGAACGTCCTCGTGCTGGCCGCGCCGCTGGCCGCCGGACGCCTGCTGTCCGCGCACGCCGTACTCCAGCTCGCCGTCGTCTTCGTGCTCTTCACCGGCTGCTCCGCCGCCGTCTATCTGATCAACGACGCCCGCGACGCCGACGCCGACCGCGCCCACCCCGTCAAGTGCCGCCGCCCGGTGGCCTGCGGACAGGTCCCGGTGCCGGTCGCGTACGCCGCGGGCGGCACCCTCGCGGTCCTCGCGCCCGCGGCGGCCGGGGTGCTCTGCAACCCGGACACGGCCGGGCTGCTCGCCGGATACGTGGTCATGCAGCTCGCCTACTGCGTGTGGCTCAAGCACATGCTGGTCGTCGACCTCGTCATCGTCACCACCGGCTTCCTGATGCGCGCCATGGCGGGCGGCCTCGCCCTCGGCATCGACCTGTCCCGCTGGTTCCTGATCACCTCGGGCTTCGGCGCGCTGTTCATGGTCGCCGCCAAGCGCTACTCCGAACTCGTCCTGATGTCGCGGCTCGCCGAACGGGCCACGGCGGCGGCCCCCGCGGCCCCGACGGTCGGACCCCAGCCGGACGCCACCGCCCCGGCGGCCCCCGCGCCGCCCGAGGACTCGGAGGGCTCCGAGGTCGGCGCCTCCCGCGCCCTCCTCGGCGCGTACACCACCGGTTACCTGCGCTTCGTCTGGCAGCTCGCCGCGGGCGGCGCCGTACTCGCCTACTGCCTGTGGTCGATGGAGACCGGCGCCTCGCCCAACGGCTGGCTCCCCTGGCGGCAGCTCTCGATGATCCCCTTCATCCTCTCCGTCCTGCGCTACGCCGTCTTCGCCGACGCGGGCTCCGCGGGCGCCCCCGAGGACGTCGTCCTGCGCGACCGCGCCCTGGTCGTCATCGCCCTGGCCTGGGTCGTCCTCTACGTCCTGGCGGCGGTCAACCGGTGAGGGCGCGCTCCCCTCGGGGCCTGAGCTCGGAAGTCCTCGGCTTCGCCCTCGCGGGCGGCGCCGCCTACGCCGCCGACCTCGGGCTGTTCGTCTGGCTGCGCGGCCCCGGCGGGTTCGGGCCGATCGGGGCGAAGGCGCTGTCGTTCCTCGCCGGGTGCACGGTGGCGTATCTCGGCAACGCGCTGGGGACCTACCGGGGCCGGACCCCCGCGGTCGGCAGGGCGCGGCAGTACGGCGTCTTCTTCGCGGTGAACGTGGCGGGCGCGCTCGTGCAGTTGGGCTGTCTGGGCGTATCCCACTACGTGCTCGGGCTGGCCAGTGCGCGCGCCGATGTCGTGTCGGGCGCGGGGATCGGCATGGCTCTCGCGACCGCGCTGCGCTTCTGGGGAACCCGCACCTTCGTGTTCCGCGGGACTGCGCGGGCCGGGGGAGGGTAGGCCCCCCGGTATGGACTGGTTGACAAGGTTGCCCTGGATCGGCCCGCGCATCGCCGCGGCGATGCGGACACACGGCTGGCGCGCCTTCGCGCACCTCCAGACCGTCCACTGGACGCGGCTGGCCGCCGCGATGACCTTCACCAGCTTCCTCTCGCTCTTCCCGCTGCTCGCGGTCGTCGCGGCGATCGGCGCCGCGCTGCTGTCGCAGCATCAGCTCGACACCCTCCAGCACAAGATCTCCGACCAGATCCCCGGCATCGCCGACCAGCTCGACATCAACGGCCTGGTCGCCAACGCCGGGACCATCGGCGGGATCGCCGGTGCCGCGCTGCTCTTCACCGGTATCGGCTGGGTCGGCTCGCTGCGCGACTGCCTGCGCGCCGTCTGGGACAAGGACGACGAGGAGCGCAACCCCGTCGTCGCCAAACTGGTCGACGGCGGCATCCTGCTCGGCCTCGGCGCGGCGGCCCTGCTCTCGCTCGCCGCCTCCGGCTTCGCGACCGCGGCCGTCGACTGGACCGTCCACAAGGCCGGGCTCGCCGACCACGGCCCCGGCCGCGCGCTGCTGACCGTCCTCGGCTTCTGCATCGCCGTCCTGGCCGACTTCCTGATCCTGACCTACCTGCTGACGCTGCTGCCGGGCGTCGAACCGTCGCGCCGCGCCGTGGTCCAGGCGGCGTTCATCGGCGCGGTCGGCTTCGAACTGCTGAAGGTGCTGCTCAGCGGCTACCTCCAGGGCGTCGCGGGCAAGAACGTGTACGGCGCCTTCGGTACGCCGGTCGCCCTGCTGCTCTGGATCAACTTCATGGCGAAGCTGCTGCTGTACTGCGCCGCGTGGACGGCGACGCCCAGGCACGCGCCGCCGCCCGAGAAGGACGGCGGGGACGGTGGTGACGGCGACGCCGCCGGGGAACCGGGGGAAGGCGTCGAGACCGTGGAGGTCGTCGAGGTGATCGAGGTCCACGGGGCCACGCGGGCCCCGGAGTCCGTCAGCCCTTCCGGCGCCGGGAGCGGCGGTCGGGACCGGACGCCGGACCGGACGCCCGATCGGGATCGGGATCGGGATCAGGGCCAGGACCAGGGTCAGGGTCAGCACCGGGACGCGGAGCGGGATCAGGACGCGGGGCAGGATGAGGACCACCGCCGGCCGGGGACGGCAGCGGGCGGAGCTTCCGTACCACGATGAACGCCACGGCCAGGACGAGCAGGGAACCGGCGGCGACGCCCAGCGCCGTCCACAGGCCGTCGTGGGAGGAACCGGCCGTGGCGGAGGCGGTGGCCGGTCCCTTGTCGCCCTCGGGCGCCTTCGTCGTGGCGGTCGGCGGCGGCAGTTGGCTCAGCGGCGGGACCAGCGTGCCGACCGGCTTGACCGTAGGGGCGGCCTTGAAGCCCCAGTCCAGCAGCGAGGCGGCCTCGCGGTAGACCAGGTCGTGCTCGGCCTTCGGCGTCATGACGGTGACCAGCAGCGTACGGCCGTCGCGCTGCGCGACCCCGGTGAAGGTGGCGCCCGCGTTGGTGGTGTTGCCGTTCTTGACGCCCGCGATGCCGGGGTAGGGGGACAGGCCGTAGTCGCCGCTGAGCAGCCGGTTGGTGTTCTGGATGCCGAACGACTCGCGCTTCTTGGTGGTCTTGCCGGTCTTCTTGTTCTTGTCGACCTTCCACTCGCCGGGGAACTGCGCGCTCACCGTCGAGCAGTACTCGCGGAAGTCGGCGTTCTGGAGCCCCGAGCGGGCGAAGAGCGTGAGGTCGTACGCGCTGCTGACCTGCCCGCGCTCGTCGTAGCCGTCGGGCGTGACCACATGCGTGTCGGCCGCCTGCAACTCCTTGGCCCGCGCGTTCATGTCCGCGACGGTCTTGGCGACGCCGCCGTTCATGGCGGACAGCACGTGCACCGCGTCGTTGCCCGAGCGCAGGAAGACACCGAGCCACAGGTCGTGGACGGTGTAGGTCAGATTCTCCTTGATGCCGACGAGGCTGCTGCCCTCGCCCATGCCCTGGAGGTCGCTCGGCAGCACCTTGCGCACGGTGTTCTTCGGGAACTTCGGCAGCACCGTGTCGGCGAACAGCATCTTCAGGGTGCTGGCCGGGGGGAGCCGCCAGTGCGCGTTGTGCGCGGCGTAGATCTCACCGGTCTTGGCGTCCGCCACGATCCAGGACTTCGCCGTCAGCTTCGCGGGCAGCGCGGGCGCGCCCTGTCCCGGGTCCACCTGCGTGCCCGGCACGCCCAGCCGGTCGCCGCCCACCGTGGACATGTGCTCGGGCGGTCTCGGCGCGGGCTTGGTGCCGGCGGCCGGAGCCGCGCTCGCGGCCCCCGTCAGGACGGTGCCGCCGAGCAGCGCGGCGACGGCGGACACGGCGAGAACGGCCAGGGCGGAACGGTGCGGCGCGGTGCGGCGCGCGGCGGTCGTAGGCATGGGCACCCGAGGAAACGTACATGTCCTTTCCTGGCCGCCGCGCCCCCGGGTGCGGGCCGTCCGCCGTGACGATCCGCACGTCCCGCGCGGGGAACCGGCCACCCCCGTCGGCCCTCCTACCGGGGGGCCCGCACATACTGGGACGCATGAAGCTCAGTCGGCGCGTGTCCTGGTTCCTGGTCGCTTTCGGTGTGTGGTCGTGGATCGTCTGGGTCACCTTTGTCAAGAATTTGTGGAAGGACACCAGCGGTCTGGCCTTCCACGACGGCGACCACGGATCGCCCACCGCCTACTTCTGGATTCACCTCACGCTCGCGATCGTCTCCTTCCTCCTCGGCACCGCCATCGCGGCCCTCGGCGCGCGGAGCCTGCGGGCGCTGCGCCGCGAGGCGGCGCAGGCCGGTCCGGCCGACCCGGCGGAAGCGACCGCCCCGACTAGCCCGGCTGCCCCGGCTGATCGGGAGTCGGCCGACTCGACGGTGTGACCGCGGTGCGGCCGATCGTCGGGAGGATGAAGTCCTGGATGAGGGACTTGGCGTCGCGGACGACGGGGCGGAAGACCCGGTAGCGGGACAGGCCGATGACGCGGGCCGCCACGGGGGTGGAGCGGTGTACGAACTCGCGGGTCCGCGCGGTGTCGGGGGTGCGGTCGAAGACCCAGTAGAGGACGACGACCATGAGGTGCAGCCAGAGCAGTTCGGGGAGCAGCTCGGCGAGTTCGGAGTCGAGCTTGGGGGCGAGGTCGGAGCCGGACAGCACGTCGCGGAAGAGTTCGACGGCGGTGGCGCGGGCCGGGTGCGACTCGTTCGAGAACGGGCTGAGCGAGCTGTCCGGGTCGGCGGCCGTGCGGAAGAACTGGGCGGCGAATTCGTGGTACTCGGCCGCGGTGTCCAGCCAGGACGCGAGCGTGATCTCCAGGCGCTCCGCGAAGTCGGTCACCCCGCGCATGCGCACCCGGGCGTCGGCCGCGTGGTGGTGCGTCATCCGGTCGTAGAACCCCTGGATCAGGAATTCCTTGGACTGGAAGTAGTAGTAGGCGTTCCCGACCGAGACGCCCGCCTCCTGGGCGATGGCGCGCATCGTGGTCTTGTCGTAGCCGCGCTCGCGGAACAGCCGCATCGCGGTCTCCAGGATCACCGCGCGGGTCTGCTCGCTCTTGCCGGTCTTGGGCCGGGCCCGGCCGCCGGGCAGTTCCTCGCCCAGGCCGGGGCCCGGCTCCGCCGCCGGACCCGTGGCCGCGGGCTCCGGCTGGTCTGTCACGTGCTCCACCCGGGTGAGCCTATCCGTCGCCCGCACAGCCGTCGGCGCAGTCCTCGCCCCGGCCGCGCCGCGGGTCGGCCGGCGGTGCGGACGGCGGTGCCGACGGGGCGCCCGGGTCGCTCTGCGTCCAGCCGGTCGCCTTGTCGTAGATCCAGCCGGGTACGGACCTGACCGGCGCGGGGCCGGGCGCGCCCGCCGCGTTGCGCCCGGGGAACCAGGTCGGGGCCGCGGCCGAACGCTGCTTGCTCTCGCGGTACTTGGCCGCGGTCAGCACCGCCGCGCGGGCGAGCCTGCGGCCCGCGGGGGTGGCCAGGGTGTGCGAGAAGGCGCGGTGGTCGGCGAGCGCCCACAGGCACACCACCCAGGCGGAGTCGCCCCGGTAGAGCTGGCCCGCGTCGCCGACGACGGTGATCTCGCGCCCGGTCGCCGCGTGGTCGAGGCCGGGGAAGCGGTGCATGGCCTCGGGGGAGCCGACCGGCACCATGTCGAGTCTGACGAGCTGCCGCTGCCGGACGAGCCAGTCCCGTACGAAGGCGCACAGCCGGCAGGCGGGGTCGTACAGCACGGTGAGCCGCCGTACGGGCGGGCGGGGCGTCCGCGCCACGGGCCGCGCCGTCGGCCGGTCGGGCCGCGCGGTCACCGCGCTCTGCGTGAGGCGCGTCATGTCACACCCCGGCCGGGGTCGGGCCGTTCGGCTTCGTCCAGCCGTCGCTGTCCACCGGCGGGTACTGCTCGCGCTCCATCAGCCCGCGCCGCCGGATCTTGTTGAGCACGTAGACATTGCCGAGGTGCATCACGCCGAGCACCAGCAGCACGACGCCGAGCTTGACCGACAGCGCCTCGAACAGGCCGCGCGCGTTGTCGACGGCGTCGGCCGACTTCAGGTAGAGGGCGACGAAGCCGAGGTTCACCAGATAGAAGCCGACCACCAGGAGGTGGTTGACGGCGTCGGCGAGCTTCTCGTCGCCGTGCAGCACGTCGGCGAGGAAGATCCGGCCGTTGCTGCTGAGGGTACGGGCCACCCAGACGGTCAGGCCGATGCTGACGGCCAGATAGATCACATACGCGAGGACGGTCAGGTCCATAGCGGGTCCACCCCTTGTTTGAACGTGTTCAAACCTGCTGACGCGACGACTCTAGACCCGGTTTTGAACATGTTCAAGGCCGGTGCTCCGGGCATACGGAAGGGCCCGGCTCCGAAGGTTCGGAGCCGGGCCCTGACGACGGGCGCCGCCGGGGGAGCGGCGGCGCCCGGCCGCGGTCAGTCCTGCGAATAACTCAGCTCCAGATCGACGTCACCGTCCCCCTCGCCGCCGTCGTCCGGGACCCGGACGGTGGCGGGGAACGGCGGATAGCCCATGGTCAGCAGCGTGTACCGGCCGGAGTAGAGATTGCCGAAGGCGTACGAGCCGTCCTTGCCGGTCCGCGTCTCCGCCACCTCGTGGCCGTCCGCGTCGTGCAGCACGACCCGCGCGTCCTCGACCGGCTGACCGTCCGCGCGCCGCACCGTACCGGTCAGCGCACCCGTCCCCGTGAGGCGCAGATCACACTCCACCGGTCGGTCGGAGGCCAGCACGCTCGCCGTCTGCGGGTGGTGTCCCGGCGCGTTGGCGACCAGGACGTACGAGCCCGCGCGCGGCGTCGGCAACAGGAAGGCGCCCTCGTCGTCCGCCGCCGCGCGGCCCACCTGGCGGCCGTCCGCCGCGATCAGCGTCAGCTCCGAGCGCGGCACCGGCAGCCCTGCGGCGCCCGTGACCCGGCCGCGTACGGCGGGCCCGGAGACGATGTCGGTACCGGCCCCGGCGGCCATCAGCGTGCCCGTCGGCGCGCCTGCCGCGGGGTCGTCGTCCTCGGCCGGCTCCACCGCCAGGTGCGGCAGCCGCTTGTCCAGCCACGCGGGCAGCCACCAGTTGGAGGTGCCGAACATGTGCATCAGCGACGGCACCAGCACCGTCCGCAGGATGAACGCGTCCAGCGCGACCGCGCCCGCCAGGCCGATGCCGAACATCGCCAGCACCCGCTCGCCGCTGAGCACGAAGGCGCCGAAGACGCAGATCATGATGACCGCCGCCGAGTTGATCACCCGGCTGGTCTCGGCGAGCCCGACCCGTACCGCCCGCGCGTTGTCCTTGGTGTGCACCCACTCCTCGTGCATCCGGCTGACCAGGAAGACCTGGTAGTCCATCGACAGGCCGAAGAGCAGCGAGAGCATGATGACCGGCAGGAAGGCGTCGATCGGCCCTTCGCGCCCGGCCAGCGAACCGCCCCAGCCCCACTGGAAGCACGCCACCAGCACCCCGAAGGAGGCCGCCGCCGCGATCAGGTTCATCGCGGCGGCCGTCAGCGGCACCACCAGGCTGCGGAAGGCGACCAGCAGGAGCAGGAAGCCCAGCACGATGATCACGCCGATGAACAGCGGCAGCTTGTTGAACAGGACCGTCGCGAAGTCCTCGAAGATCGCCGTCTGGCCGCCGACGTACGCCCGCATCGTGCTGCCCCGCTCGGCGGCCGGGACGACGTCGTCGCGCAGGTGGTCGATCAGGTCGGAGGTCGCCTTGTCCTGCGGCGAGGTGGTCGGTACCGCCTGGATGAACGCCACCTTGTCGCCCGGCTTCATCGGCAGGGCGGCGGCGTACGCGATGCCGTCGGTGTCCTTCAACGTCGTGACCAGGCCGTTCAGCGCGGTCCTGTCCGCGCCGGTCGGCACCTCGGCGAGGATCGTCAACGGCCCGTTGAAACCGGGGCCGAAGCCGTCCGCGAGCATGTCGTACGCCTTGCGGGTGGTGGTCGTCGTCGGGTTGTTGCCCTGGTCGGAGGAGCCCAGGCGCAGGCCGAGCGCCGGGATCGCCAAGGTGGCCATCACGGCCACCGCCGCCACCGCGAGCACCCGCGGGTGCCGCTGGAGGAACGACGACCAGCGCGCCGCCGCGCCCGTCGCGACCTCCGGCTGCGGTCCCTCGGCCGCCAGCGCGCGGCGCTGCCCGCGGCTGAGCACCCGCATGCCCAGCAGGCCGAGCAGCGCGGGCAGCAGCGTCATCGCGGCGGCGACCGTGATGACGACGGTCAGCGCCGCCGCGACGGCCACACCGTCGAGGAAGGTCAGCCGCAGCGTGAACATGCCCAGCAGCGCGATGCAGACCGTGCCGCCCGCGAACAGCACGGCCCGGCCCGAGGTGTTGAGCGCGGTGACCGCCGCGTCCTCGGGGCTCTTCCCGCGCAGGATTCCCCTGCGGTGCCTGGTCACGATGAACAGCGCGTAGTCGATGCCGACGCCCAGGCCCACCAGCGTCGCGAGCTGCGGCGAGAAGTCCGCCACGTCCATGCCGTGGCTGAGGATGATGATCGCCGACGACGAGATGCCGATGCCGAACAGCGCCGTCACGATCGGCAGCAGCATCCCGAACAGCGAGCCCAGCGCCAGGAACAGCACCACGGCCGCCGCCGCGATGCCGACGCCCTCGGCGAGGCCCGGCAGCGGCTGCTCCGCCTGCGCGGGCTTGTTGCCGCCGACCTCGACCCTCAGGCCCTTGGCCGCCGCGTGGTGCGCGGTGTCGATCAGCTTCTGCGCCTGGTCGTCGGAGAGGTCACCGCCGAGCTTGGTGTACGTCACCGTCGCGTACGCCGTACGGCCGTCCTTGCTGATCTGCGCCGCGCCCGCCGGGTCGTACGGGCTGACGACCTGCCCGACGTCCTTCTGCCGGGCGATGTCCGCCAGCGCCGGGTCGAGCCGCGCCCGTACCGAAGCGTCGCGCACCGTACCGGAGTCGACGTGCCACACCACCGTGTCGGCCTCGCCGGACCGCTCGGGCACCACCTGGTCCATCAGGTCCAGGACCTTGGTGGACTCGGTGCCCTTGAGCGAGAACGCGTTGGAGTAGCCGCTGCCGAGCGCGTTGCCCACCGCGCCGACGCACAGCAGCGCCGCCAGCCAGAACGACATCACCAGCCATTTGTGCCGAAAACACCATCGAGCCACAACGGCCACGACCACATCCCCCATCAACGAGCGTTCCACGACCGACGAGTTGACCAACGGGACCCGCGCACTGACCGACGGACCCGTGGACTGACCAACGAGCCTCTTCAGCCTCCGTGGCTGTCGCGCCGACCGCCAAGCCGATCCCGCTTCTCTCAAGGAACTCCAAAGTTCCGGCCGGGACGGGGCCCCGGGGGGAGTGCGGATACTGGTGGGCATGGACGCCACCGTGCTCATCGTGGAGGACGAACCGGGGATCGCGGACATCCTGCGCATCACCCTGAAATACAACGGCTTCACGGTGCACAGTGCCGCGACCGGGCGCGAGGCGCTGGCCGCCGCGCGCGAACACCGGCCCGACCTCGTACTGCTCGACGTGATGCTGCCGGACGGCAGCGGCTGGGAGGTCTGCCGCGCGCTGCGCCAGGAACGCGCCGCCGAGACCGACGCCGACGACCTCGCCGTCATCTTCGTCACCGCGCGGGACGCCCCGCGCGACGTGGTCGCCGGGCTCGCGCTCGGCGGCGACGACTACATCACCAAGCCGTTCGGCGTCGACGAGGTGGTGGCCCGCGTGCACGCGGTGCTGCGCCGCACCCGGCGCCGCGAGGGCGCCGACGGACGCGTCCTGCGCCACGGCGACCTGGAGATGGACGAGGCCACGTACACCGTCCGCAGGTGCGGGCAGCCCGTCGAGCTGACGCCCACCGAGTACAACCTGCTGCGGCACCTGCTGCGCAACGCCGGGCGGATCGTCACCAAGGAGCAACTGCTCCAGCACGTCTGGCAGTACGACACGGCCGTCTCGTCCACGGTCGTCGAGACGTACATCTCGTATCTGCGGCGCAAGCTCGACCGGCTCGGGCCGCCGCTGATCGAGACCCGGCGGGGGATCGGATACGGGCTGCGCGCGGCGGGACCGGGCGCCGCCGCGGCCGGGGGAGCGGTGTGAAGGTGAACAAGTGCGGCCTGTGGCCCCGCCCGCACTCGCTGCGCGGGCGCTTCACGATCGCCAACGTGACCTTCCTCGCGGTCGGTCTGCTGCTCGCGGCCTGCGCGAGCATCGCCGCCACGTACATGGTGCTGGTCGGCGAGATCGACGACTCGCTGAAGGGCTCGCAGTCCTCGCTCGCCAAGACCTCGATCGACGCGGACATGGTGCGGCGGCTCTGCCAGCTCGCCGACCTCCTGCAGAGCGGGCAGGGCGGGCAGAACGGGGGCGGCGGGCCGGGGAGTTCGGCGATCGCGGTGGCGTTCCAGCAGGATCTGTTCGTCATGCTCGACCGGCGCGGCGAGCCCGCCGCCGTCTGCCAGGACGGCACCATTCCGGTCAGCTCCGAGCAGCGGCGGCTCGCCGAGGCGATCCCCGACCCGGCGGGGCTGGTCCGCAGCGGCGGCGCGAAGACCGTGAAGACCGGCTCGATGGAGTACCGGGTGGTCGCGATCCGGCTCTCCGACGGCACCATCGTGGTCAAGGGCATACGGCTCAGCGGCGTCAAGCACGCGATCGGCAATCTGCTGATCGTCGAATCGGTCGTCGGCGTGGTGCTGCTCGCGCTGCTCGCCACCGGCTCGCTGACCGCGGCCAGGCGGCGGCTGAGCCCGCTGGAGGACATGGTGGAGACCGCGTCCGCCATCGCCGGGGGCGACCTCGGGCGGCGGATCGGCACCGCGCGGCACGGCTCCAGCGAGGTCGAACAGCTCAGCGGCGCGCTCAACGCGATGCTCCAGCAGATCGAGACCGCCGTGACCGAAAGCGAGCGCGCCACCACACAGTTGCGTCGATTTCTGGCCGACGCCTCGCACGAGCTGCGCACCCCGCTGGCGTCGGTGCGCGGCTACCTCCAGCTCTACGAGAAGGGCATGCTCGACGCCGACGAGAAGGAGCGGGCGCTGAGCCGGGTCAGCTCCGAGGCGCTGCGGATGAGCCGCCTGGTCGACGAACTCCTCGCGCTGGCCAGGCTCGACGACCGGCCCGCGCTGCCGCACGGCGCCGTCGACCTGTCCCGGCTGGTCCGCGACGCCGCCGCCGACCTGGCCGCGCAGCAGCCGGAACGGCCGCTGACGCTGATGGTGCCCGACTGCCGGGGCGACGGCGGACCGCTGCCCGAAGTCCTCGGCGACGAGGCCGCGTTGCGGCAGGTCGTGGGCAATCTGCTGAGCAATGTGCGGGTGCACACCCCGGCCCGCTCCCCGGCCAGCGTCGAAGTCGCCGCGCGTGGCGAGAAACTGCTCTTGCGGATCACCGATTCGGGTCCCGGTATGAGCGAGCGGGACGCGGCCCGCGTCTTCGACCGTTTCTTCCGCGCCGACGCAGGACGCGCCCGCGACAGCGGCGGCGCGGGCCTCGGCATGGCCATCGTGCAGGCCGTCGTCCAGGCCCACCACGGCACGGTCGCGCTGGAGACGGCGCCCGGCCGCGGCCTCACGGTCTGCGTGACGCTGCCGACGGTGGGCGCGGGGACGGCGGTCGGCGAGGACCCGGCGGTCGGCGAGGACCCGGCGGCGGACGCTGCGAGGGGCCAGGAGACGGTGGTAACCGGTGCGAAGTCCACTGTCCCCGCCGCTACTTGACCAAATCTATAACAAACGGAAACCCGTACAACCCCTGTGCGACATCGGCCGTCCAACTCCCCACAACGAACCACCACTCGAAGTGACGGGGAGACACCATGCGAGGTCGCGCATTCACCGGACGGCTGCGCCCGGCGGCGCTGGCCCTTGGGGCGGCCGGGGTGTTGACGCTCGGCGGCGGAGCCGTGGCCTTCGGAGCCGACGGGCCGCCGGCGGACACCGCGCCGGCCGATTCGATCGACCTGGGCCTGCGCGCCTACGACGTGACCTTCGCGCCCACGGCGGCCGGGGCCGAACCGGTCACCCGCTCGATGGCGGTCACGATGTTCCACCACGACCCGAACGTGGCCGTGCCCGCCCAGCGACTGACCTTCTCCGCGGCAGGCATGAAGAACGTCGCCGAGGTCGTCTGGCCGCAGGGCTGTACGGTGACCGGCGCCGACGCCGTCTGCACCGTGCCCGGCGCGCCGGCCGGGCGGCTCGACCTGCCCGACGTCGCGGTGAAGATCCGGCCGCTGCCGGGCGTGGCCGCCGGGGCCAAGGGGTCGTTCAGCGTCAGCCACCGCAACACCAACGGCAAGACGCAGACCTTCAAGCCGACGGTGACGCTGGCCGACGGCCCGTCCCTGGTCGTCGGCCGGGCGGCGGCCACGACCCTCGCCCCCGGAGCGAACGGCGACGTGCCGGTCACCGTCACCAACGAGGGCAACGCCGACGTCGCCTCGGTCCAACTGGAGCTGCGGTGGCCGCACGGCCTCACCCCGGTCGAGCGCTTCTCCAACTGCGTGTACGACACCTCCCGCGACCCGCGGCAGGGCGTGGACCGTACGGTGGCGCGCTGCGCCATCGACCAGCCGCTCGCCGCCGGCGCCAGCTACGGCGTGCGCGACACCGTCTCGGTGAAGGCGAACGCGGACGCCTACGCGGAGAGCGTGGACGTCACGGCGTTCACCCCGAAGGAGGCCACCGCGCACCCCGCGGGCGAGCCGGGCACCGGGCCCGCCCTGCACCTGGTGCCGGTTCCCGGCGGGACCCCGGGGGCGGACGGCCGTAACGACACCTCGTACGGCGGCGCGGACTTCACGGTCACCAACACCGCGGACTTCGGGATCTCCGCGCCCGAGGTCACCGGTGCGAACGGCGCGCAGGTCAAGCTCACCGTGCACGTGGACAACCACGGACCCGCCTCGATCGACCCGCTCGAGTACTTCACGCCGGTCACCCGTTTCGACGTCCGCGTGCCCGACGGCACCGCACTCGTGGAGTGGCCCGTGACGTGCGCGCCGCGCGACACCGCGAAGCGGTACCTGCGCTGCGCGTCGGACACGGAGTCCGACGTCGAGCGCCCGGTCACCCTCTACAGCGGGAAGTCGTACGACTTCCCGCTCACCCTGCGCGTCACGTCCACCGGCGTGCACCAGGGCGAGGCGGCGCTGCTGACGACCGGGCCGAACCGGATCGAGCTGCCCTTCGACCACAACGCGGCGAACAACACGGTCGCGCTCGTGGTGAAGGCGTCGGCCTCGAACGCCTCGGCCACCGCCGGTTCTTCCGGTTCTTCCGGCTCCAACGGGACCACCGGATCGGCCGGGTCCTCCGGCGCGGTGTCCGGCGGCGCGGGCAACGCCTCGCTGCCCGCCACCGGCGCGGGCGCGACCCGACTGGTCGGCGGGATCGCGGTCGGCGCCGTCGCGTTCGGCGGCGCGGTGCTGTTCACCGCGCGCAACCGCCGCCGTACCGCGTAGTCCGCGGGTTCCCGACAGCTCCCCCCACGGGGTGATCAGACGGTGACCGGTGCCCGCTCCCTGGGGGCGTCGGTCACCGTCGTCGCGTGCCGCACACCGGGGACGGCCGCCGTCCCCAGGCACAGGGCGGCGACCAGCGCCGCCGCCACGTACAGCGGCACGGCGGGTCCGAAGGCGTCGCAGGCGAGCGGCGCGAGCGCGTAGCCGACCGGCATCGCGGCGAGCGAGAGCAGCCAGTCGTACGAGGTCACGCGGGCCAGCACCCCGGCGGGCACCGAGCTGAACACGTAGGACTCCCAGACCGGGTTGAAGAAGCCGAGCGCGCCGAGCGCGAGGCCGTAGGAGACGATCAAGGGCACGGCGGGGGCGTCGGCGGCGAGCAGGACCAGCGGCAGCGCGTAGCTGGTCAGGGCCAGATTGCCGGTGAGCACGGGGCGGCGCAGCCGGGCGCGGGAGGCGAGCAGCGAGCCGGTCAGCAGGCCGACGGAGCCCGCTTCGAGCATCAGCACCCACATGCCGTCGCCGCCGCGCCGGTGGTGCGCGATCAGCGGGCCGAGGGTGGCCAGGACGGCGGCGGCCCCGTTCCACACCGCGTGGGCGATCAGGCTGGTCCAGTACCAGTCGCGGGCGCGGACCTCGGTCCAGCCCTGGACGAGGTCGGCACGCATCGAGCGGCGCGGGATGGGGGTGCGGCGCACCCGGACGAGGGTGAGCAGTGCCGCACTCGCCGCGAAGGACGCGGCGTCCAGCAGGAACGCCCAGCCGGGCCCCGCGGTGAAGATCAGCAGTCCGGCGAGCGCGGGGCCACCGAGCCGGGTCGCGCTCGCGGCGGACGCCATCAGGGAGTTGGCGCCGAGCAGGCCGTCCTCCTCGACGGTGCCCGCGACCAGCGGCGCGGAGGTCGGGATGGCGAAGGCGGAGGCGGCCCCGCCGACGGTCTCGGCGACCGCGAGGACCAGGATGCTCGGGTCGCCGCCGACGAGTTCGAGGCCGACGAAGATCTGCGCGGCGCAGCGGACGAGGTCGGTGGTGAGCGCGACCTTGCGCGCGTCGAACCGGTCGGCGATCACGCCGCCGACCGGCAGCAGCAGGAGGCGCGGCACCATCGCGCAGCCCAGCACGACCGCGAGCGCGGACGCCGAGCCGGTCGCGCGGCTGATGGCGATGGCGAGCGCGGCCGGGACGACGGCGTCGCCGAGGGCGGAGAGCGTCCGGCCGAAGAAGAGCAGGCGGAACGAGCGGTGCCGGAGCGGGTGTCGGGGCTTGGGGGGCGGGGCGACGGGGTCCTGGCGGGAGCCGTCGCGGGAGGCGTCGTGCCGGTCGTCGCGGAGGTCGTCGTGCCGTTCGTCGCGGGGGTCGTCACGCGGGTCGTCGTGCCGGTCTTCGTGCCGGTCTTCGTGCGGGGGCGGGGTGGTCACGGCGAACAAGGTATTTCGGCGTCGAACATTTCGTCAACGAATATTTCGGCACCGACGTATCTCCGGTGCGTAGGCATAGGATCGGCCCATGCCCACCCCGCACGACTGGACCGACGGCCACGTCGCCCGCTGGCAGCCCGTACTGCCCGACCTCGACCCCGACGTCGAGGGCGCCGCCACCCGCGCCATGCTGTTCACCGACCACATCCGCAGGGTCAAACAGCGCTCGCTCGTCGACCACGGCCTGCACAAGCACGAGTACGAGACGCTGCACACGCTCGCCGGGCGCGGCGGCCGTACCGTTCCCTCCGAACTCGCCGCCGACCTCAAGATGGCCCCCGCCTCCATCACCGGCCGCCTCGACGGCCTGGAGCGGCGCGGGTACGTACGCCGTACGCCGTCGGCCGCCGACCGCCGCCGGGTCGACGTCGAACTCACCGAGGCGGGGCGGCAGGCGTGGCTCGGGGCGCTGGAGTTCCAGGGCCAGGAGGAGCGCCGGCTGCTGGGCGTGCTGACCCCGGCAGAACGGCGCACGCTCTCCGACCTGCTGCGGCGGGTGATGCTGGCGGCCGAGGGGAACGGGGACGGCGGTCGCGACTCCACGGGCTGAGCTGGCGTGGGACTTGCGCTGGAGTCGACTCCAACCCCTAGCGTCGTCGTCATGACCACCGCAGACGGCTCCGACCCCACCGACCGCGCCGAATCCGCTCCCGCCGACGACCGGTACGCGCGCGGCCTGGCCGCCCTCCGCACGGTCACCGGCGACGAGCGCCCGGCCCTGCTCGACTCGGTCGCGGAGATCGCCCCCGACCTGGCCCGGATGACCATCGAGTTCGGCTACGGCGACATATGGTCACGCCCCGGCCTCACCCCGCGGCAGCGGCAGCTCGCCACCGTCGCCGCGCTCGCCGCCCTCGGCAACGCCGCCCCGCAGCTCCGCTTCCACATCGCCGGGGCGCTCAACGTCGGCTGCACCCGGCGCGAGATCGTCGAGACCTTCATCCACACCACCGTCTACGCCGGTTTCCCCGCCGCGCTCAACGCCCTCGCCGCCGCCCGCGAGGTCTTCGCGGACCACCCGGCCGACGACGACCCGGTCGTCAAGGAACCGGTCGACGGCGGCCGTTACGAACGCGGCCTGGACGCCCTGCGCACCGTCGACGGCCCCGACGGCGTCCGCGTCGTGGCCACCCTCGACGACATCGCCCCCGACCTCGGCCGCTACATCGTCGAGCACGTCTTCGGCGACATCTACTGCCGCACCGGCCTCGACCTCGTCACCCGCGAACTCCTCACCATCGCCATCTGCACCGCCCTCGGCACCGCCGCCCCCCAACTCCGCATCCACATCCGCGCCTTCCTCCGCCTCGGCGGCACCCGCACCGAAGTCGTCGAAACGCTCACCCAAATGGCCGGCTACGCCGGTTTCCCCGCCGCCCTCAACGGCGTCACGGCAGCCCGCGAGATCTTCACCGAGCACGACGCGGCCGGGACCGCGGGCTAGCGCGCGCGAGGAGGACCCGCGTACGGGCACGCGAAAGGGCCCGCCCGTGGCCGGTGGTGGCCGGTCGGGGCGGGCCCTTGGGGGCGCAGGGGTCAGAAGCGGCGGGTGATCAGGGCGCGCTTGACTTCCTGGATCGCCTTCGTCACCTCGATGCCGCGCGGGCACGCGTCGGTGCAGTTGAAGGTGGTGCGGCAGCGCCAGACGCCGTCCTTGTCGTTCAGGATCTCCAGGCGCTGCTCACCCGCCTCGTCGCGGGAGTCGAAGATGAAACGGTGCGCGTTGACGATGGCCGCGGGGCCGAAGTACTGGCCGTCGTTCCAGAAGACCGGGCAGGACGACGTGCACGCGGCGCACAGGATGCACTTGGTGGTGTCGTCGAAGCGCTCACGGTCCTCGGCGGACTGAAGGCGCTCACGGGTCGGCTCGTTGCCCTTGGTGATCAGGAAGGGCATCACATCGCGGTACGCCTGGAAGAACGGGTCCATGTCGACCACGAGGTCCTTCAGCACGGTCAGGCCCTTGATCGCCTCGACCGTGATCGGCTTGTCCGGGTTGATGTCCTTGATCAGCGTCTTGCACGCCAGCCGGTTCTTGCCGTTGATCCGCATGGCGTCGGACCCGCAGATGCCGTGCGCGCACGAGCGGCGGAAGGTCAGCGAGCCGTCGATCTCCCACTTGACCTTGTGCAGCGCGTCCAGGACGCGCTCCTTCGGGTCGATGGCCAACTGGTAGTCGACCCACTCCGCGTCCGCCGCGACCTCCGGGTTGAACCGGCGGATTCGCAGCGTGATCGTGATCAGGTGTGCGTCGGTCACCTCGGCGGCGTCGAGGGCCGCCGAGTGCTTGTCGAGCGTCGGGGTGCTCATCAGTACTTACGCTCCATCGGCTGGTAGCGGGTCTGCACGACCGGCTTGTAGTCGAGGCGGATCGACTCGACGCCGGTCGCGTCCACCTCGCGGTAAGCCATCGTGTGCCGCATGAAGTTGACGTCGTCGCGGTTCGGGTAGTCCTCGCGGTAGTGACCGCCGCGCGACTCCTTGCGGGCGAGCGCGGAGACCGCCATGACCTCGGCCAGGTCGAGCAGATTGCCCAGCTCGACGGCCTCCAGCAGGTCGGTGTTGAACCGCTTGCCCTTGTCCTGGATCGCCACGTTCAGATAGCGCTCGCGCAGCTCGCCGATCTTCTCGACGGCCGTCTTGATGGTCTGCTCGGTGCGGAACACCATCACGTTGGCGTCCATGCACTCCTGCAGCTCCGTGCGGATCACCGAGACCCGCTCGGTGCCGGTGGACGCGCGCAGCCGCTCCACCTGCGCCTCGACCAGCGACGCCGGGTCGTCGGGCAGCGGCACGTAGTCGTGCGCGTGCGCGTACTCGGCGGCGGCGATGCCGGAACGGCGGCCGAAGACGTTGATGTCCAGCAGCGAGTTGGTGCCCAGCCGGTTCGCGCCGTGCACCGACACGCACGCGACCTCACCGGCCGCGTAGAGGCCCGGCACGACGGTGCTGTTGTCGCTCAGCACTTCGCCCTGCACGTTGGTCGGGATACCGCCCATCGCGTAGTGCGCGGTCGGCTGGATCGGGATCGGGTCGGTGTACGGCTCGATGCCCAGGTACGTCCGGGCGAACTCGGTGATGTCCGGCAGCTTCGCGTCGAGCTGCTCCGGCGGCAGGTGCGTGAGGTCGAGGTAGACGTGGTCGCCCTCGGGACCGCAGCCGCGGCCCTCACGGATCTCGGTGTAGATCGCGCGGGAGACGACGTCACGCGAGGCGAGGTCCTTCATGACCGGCGCGTACTTCTCCATGAAGCGCTCGCCGTCCTTGTTGCGGAGGATGCCGCCCTCACCGCGGGCGCCCTCCGTCAGCAGGATGCCCATCCGCCAGATGCCCGTCGGGTGGAACTGGAAGAACTCCATGTCCTCCAGCGGCAGCCCGCGCCGGTACACCGCGGCCTGGCCGTCACCGGTCAGGGTGTGCGCGTTCGACGTCACCTTGAAGAACTTGCCGGTGCCGCCCGACGCGTAGATCACGGCCTTCGCCTGGAAGACGTGGATCTCGCCGGTGGCCAGTTCGTACGCGACCACGCCCGCGGAGCGCTTGACGCCGTCGACCTCGACCAGGAGCTGGTCCAGGACGTAGAACTCGTTGAAGAACTCCACGCCCTCCTTGACGCAGTTCTGGTACAGCGTCTGGAGGATCATGTGGCCGGTGCGGTCCGCGGCGTAGCAGGCGCGGCGCACCGCGGCCTCGCCGTGGTTACGGGTGTGGCCGCCGAAGCGGCGCTGGTCGATCCGGCCCTCGGGCGTCCGGTTGAACGGCAGGCCCATCTTCTCCAGATCGAGGACCGCGTCGATGGCCTCCTTCGCCAGGATCTCGGCGGCGTCCTGGTCGACCAGGTAGTCACCGCCCTTGACCGTGTCGAAGGTGTGCCACTCCCAGTTGTCCTCCTCGACGTTCGCGAGGGCGGCGGCCATGCCGCCCTGGGCGGCGCCGGTGTGGGAGCGGGTCGGGTACAGCTTGGTCAGAACGGCGGTGCGGCTGCGCTTGGTGGCCTCGATGGCCGCGCGCATGCCGGCGCCGCCCGCGCCGACGATGACGGTGTCGTACTTGTGGATCTGCATGGGGGTCGCTTCCCTGTTCCAGCCCTGGCTCAGCGCTTGGCGTCAGCGGCTTCGCGGCTTGGCGGTGATGGCCGTGTCGGCCGCGTTAGCGGATGTTCGGGTCGAAGGTGAAGATCACCAGCGAACCGAGCACGATGGTGAACGCCGTCGCGGTGAACAGCAGCGTCTTCAGCCAGATGCGGGTGTTCGGCCGCTCGGCGTAGTCGTTGATGACGGTCCGCAGGCCGTTGCCGCCGTGCAGCATGGCCAGCCAGAGCATCACCAGGTCCCAGCCCTGCCAGAACGGCGAGGCCCAGCGGCCCGCGACGAACGCGAAGCCGACCTTGGTGACACCGCCGTCGAGCACGAGCTGGATCAGCAGGTGGCCGAGGACCAGGACGACCAGCACCACACCGGACAGCCGCATGAACAGCCAGCCGTACAGCTCGAAGTTGGTGCGGGAGCTGCGCGGGGTCCGCTTGGTGCGGGCGCGCGGCGGCTCGATGACCGGGGCCGGGTTGTCCGGGCTGTACGTGACGCTGGAGCCGGTCAGCTCGACCGCGTCCGCGGGAGTGATTTCGGTGGACATGTGCGGTCAGCTCCCGAACAGGACTCGTGCGGCGTGGCCGAGGACGGGGTAGATCGCGCCGACCATCAGGAGAGCCCACAGGCCGAGCACCGTCCACAGCATCTGCTTCTGGTAACGCGGGCCCTTGGTCCAGTAGTCGACCGCGATGATCCGCAGGCCGTTCAGCGCGTGGAAGAGGATCGCGGCCACGAGGCCGTACTCCAGCAGGCTGACGATGGGGGTCTTGTAGGTCGCGACGACCTTGTCGTAATCCTCGGGGGAGACCCGCACGAGGGCGGTGTCGAGGACATGGACGAACAGGAAGAAGAAGATGAGGACACCGGTGACTCGATGAGCCACCCAGGACCACATGCCTTCCCGGCCGCGGTACAGCGTTCCAGCCGGCACGGAAAAAACCCTCCGGGAGCGGGGCGAGGGGTGCCGGCTTCGGTGTCGGTCACGCCCGGCCGGGTACGGTCCACCGGCCCCGGCCATCGTAGCGACGCGATGTCGGCTCCGGACCGCGGGGTAGGCCAGGTGTGATCGATCCCGCACGGTCGGGTGAACCGGCGGGGGTCTTTCGCGGGCCGGACTCGGCCAGATGCCCACCGGTGTCCGCGAGTCGCAGCAGCCGCGCGCGGCAGATCCGGCGCAGCTGCTCGGCCGTCGCCACCGACTCCTCGTCCTCGTCGTGCCCCAGGCGCTGGCGCAGGCTCGCCAGCGTCAGGTCGAGGGCGGCGGCCGGGTCGTCGGGGTCGTCCAGGTCGGTCAGCGCGATCACGAAGGCGTGGCCGAACTTCGCCTCGTACGCCGCGTTCGCGGCCCGCAGCGCGGTGTGCACGGTCAGGCCGCCGCGGTCGGGCAGCGCGGTGGTGGCCTCGCCCGCCAGCGCCTCGGCGAGATCGCCCGACGTCAGGTCGTACGCCGCCTCGTCGGCCGCGGCGAGCAGCGCCTCGACCGTCGGATACGGCCGGTGCGCGGCCACCCGGCGGGCCCAGCGGTGACTGCCGCAGCAGGTGCGCAGCGCCGCCTCCGCGACCAGGGAGGGGGCCCGGTTGAGCAGATACAGCCCCTCGGGCGGGGTGTCGCTGGACAGCGCTGGGCTCCTGGATCGGGTGGACCGGGGGTACGGAATCGGCACGGCGGTACGACAGGTGCGGATTCGGTACGGCTTCGGCTAGGGAAGGTACGGCAGGGGGAGTGCTCCCACTTTAGGGGCAGCCGGTTCGAACATGTCCGACGGGACCTTGAACTTCACTCGTACGTGAGGCGGTGCGACCTCCGTTGACGCGCCCCCCGTTGACACGCTCCCGCTGACGCGACCTCCGTTGACGTGAGCCCCGTTGACGCGCCCCCCGTCGGCCCGCCCCGGCCCGGCGCCGCTCAGTCCCACCAGAACGACCACAGCCGCTCCCCGCGCAGCGCCTCGGCGTAGTCGGGGAACGGAAACGTCCCGTCGTTCAGATTCGACGCCCCGGTCAGCACGTGTTCGAGCGCGACGTGCCCGGCGTGCGCGGAGGCCAGCGGCGGCGAGGCCACCGACACGAAGACCGACGAGCCCTCGAAGCCGATCACCCGCGCCCCGAACCGGTCCTCCCACGTCCGCAGCAGCGCCGACAGCTCCAGCGCGGGCGCCTCGGTCTCCCAGCCCGCCAGCGCCGGGATGTCGGCGCTGCGTTCGGCGCGGACCAGCGCGATGTGCGCGATGAAACGGGTCGTGAAGTAGTGCAGCATCTGCCCGACGGCCGCGCGCGCCACCGCGTCGGGCGAAGGGCCGGGATGCGGCGGCGAGGCGGCGGCGAGCCCGGGAAAGGCGGTGAACGGCGGCCCCGGATCGGCCGCCAGCAGCGCCGCCGCGTCGTCCGGCCACACCTCGTCGATCGCCGGGTGCGGCGGAAGCAGCGACCGCGCCTCCTGGTACGTCCCCCACGACTCGCGCAGCGACGCCTCCGCGTCCACCGCGTCGATCTCGGCCGCGCGGTGCCCGAAGCCGTTCGCGCACGGCCACGCCATCAGCACCGGCCGCCAGCCGGTCTCCTCCTGCTGCGCCTGGTAGCGGGCCCACAACCGGCCCGGTGCGACCACGGGTTCGTCGCTCAGCCACAGTCCCGGCGCGGAGCCGGGGACCAGCCGTCCCGGCGGCAGTCCGCCCGGGAGCCCGTCGAGGAGGCGGTCCAATGACATCGGAGGACTCCTCAACGACCGTTCATGAGGGGACTGCGTGGGGGAAGTTGACGACGGCCGGGGGCCGCCTCCCCCCACAGGAGCGTCCCCGGCCGCCGTCTTGTACGGCGTATCCCCGTTCAAAAGTGTCACCGCTCCCATGGTTCAAAAGTGTCAGCGCTCCCACATGAGGCAGGATGGGGCGAGTGTTCGAGGGGGTGGGGCCAGAGGTGGACCTGGAGACCGCGGTAGCCGGGGCGCAGCGCGGGGACGAAGCCGCGTTCCGCGTCGTGTACCGCGCTGTGCAACCGCAGTTGCTGCAATACGTCCGCAGCCTGGTCGGACCGGTGGACGCCGAGGACGTCGCCTCCGAGACCTGGTTGCAGATCGCCCGCGACCTCCCCAACTTCCGCGGCGCGGGCGACTCGGTGCGCGGCTGGGCGGCGCGCATAGCCCGCAACCGCGCGCTCGACCACATCCGTGCCCGCGCCCGGCGGCCCGTCTCCGGCGCGGGGGTCGACGAACTCGTCCAGCTCCCCGACCGCGCCGACACCGCGGGCGAGGCGCTGGACGCCGTCGCCACCGACCGCGCCCTGGCCGCGATAGCCGCCCTGCCGCGCGAGCAGGCCGAGGCCGTCCTGCTCCGCGTCGTCATGGGCCTGGACTCCACCAGCGCCGCCCGCGTCCTCGGCAAGCGCGCCGGGTCCGTCCGGATGGCCACCCACCGCGGCCTGCGCCGCCTGGCCGAACTCCTCGAACACGACGACGACCCGCGCGCCGACGCCGACCACGTCGGTGTGACCTTCTCGACCTCCAAGGCCCTGTGACGCGACCCGCGGGGCCCGGTACGGTGCCGCGCGGGGCGCTTCCGGGACCCGCGGCCCCGGCCGCCGACCCCTCCGACGAATCATGGGACGGCCGGGGCGGGTGCGGCCAGGTGACACTTCCGCGTGCCGGTGCGCTGTAGGAAGTGGACCGACTGGTCATCGGTCCTGCGGACCCCGGTTCTCCCCGTATCGGGGTCCGTGCAAAGGGCGCGGCCGGGCGCATTCCCCCTGCCCGGCCGCGCCCGTCACCACACGGATCGACGCTGCCCGCGTCACCAGTAGACGACGACCTTGTCACCCACCTTGACCTGGTCGAACAGCGCGGAGACCGCCGCCTTGTCCCGTACGTTCACACAGCCGTGCGAGGCGCCCGCGTAGCCGCGGGCCGCGAAGTCCGAGGAGTAGTGCACGGCCTGGCCGCCGCTGAAGAACATCGCGTACGGCATCGCCGTGTTGTAGAGCGTCGAGACGTGGTCGCGGCTCTTGAAGGTGACGTGGAAGAGCCCCTCGCGCGTCGGGGTGTACTGCGACCCGAAGCGGACGTCCATGGTGGCCCTGACCTTGCCGTCGACCACCCACGACAGCGTGCGGGTGGTCTTGCTCACACACATGGCGCGGCCGGTCATGCAGCGCGGGTCGAGCTTGCCCGCGGGCTTGGGCGGCGCGACCGGGTACAGCTCCTTGTGGGTCGGGGCGTGGGTCAGCGAGCGCAGCTTCGTCCAGGTGTCCTGGGTGACGCGGCCGGTGATGGCCAGGCCGTGCCGCTCCTGGAAGTCGCTCACCGAGTGCTGGGTGACGGTGCCGTAGTAGCCGGTGGGGGACTGGCTGAAGAGGTGGAGCTGGGCGAGCCTGGCCTGGAGTTCGCGGACCTTGGCGCTGGTCGAGCCGGTGGCGATCACGGCGGGGACGACGGGCGGCGCGGTCGTGGCCGGAGCCGTCGGCGAGGCCGGTGCGGTCGTGGTGGGCGCGGCCGACGTCGTCGGGGGCGCGGTGGTGGCCGGCGGCTCCGACGACGGCTGCGCGGTCGTCGCGGTCGGCGACGGCGCGGCCGAGGTGGCCGGCGGCCTGTCCTTGCCCGAGGCCCCGGTGTCCTGCGGTCCGCAGGCCGCCAGCACGGCCGTCGAGAGCGCCGCCGTCACGACCGCCGCGGCCACCGCCAGCGGCGATCTGCTGCCCGTCCCCGTCATCGTCCTCATCCCCTGCGTCCCCCCGCTCGTACTTCCTGTTCTTCCCTAGACATCGATTCCCGGCCGTGCGGTTGCGCGAACCGCGGGGAAGACTGTGAGGAAGGTCCCAGGCCGCCGCGGTGCACCGCACGCAGGGCCGCCGCTACAGTCCGTTACGCCAGCCACACAGCCATTCAGCAGCACACGGAGGCGTGAAGATGACACGCGAGTCGGAGTCGGGACTGCCGATCGAGCCCGTTTACGGGCCGGGTGTGTTGGAGGGCTGGGATCCCGCGGCCGAGCTGGGGGAGCCGGGCGCGTTCCCGTTCACCCGCGGTGTGTACCCGTCGATGTACACCGGCCGTCCCTGGACGATGCGGCAGTACGCGGGCTTCGGCACGGCGGCGGAGTCCAACACCCGCTACAAGGGCCTGATCGCCAACGGCACGATGGGCCTGTCGGTCGCCTTCGACCTGCCCACCCAGATGGGCCACGACTCCGACGCGGTGATCGCGCACGGTGAGGTCGGCAAGGTCGGCGTGGCGATCGACTCGGTCGAGGACATGAAGGTCCTCTTCGACGGCATCCCGCTGGACCGCGTGTCGACGTCGATGACGATCAACGCGCCCGCCGCGCTCCTGCTGCTGATGTACCAGCTCGTCGCCGAGGAACAGGGCATCGAGGCGTCCGCGCTGACCGGCACGGTGCAGAACGACGTGCTGAAGGAGTACATCGCGCGGGGCACGTACATCTTCCCGCCCAAGCCGTCCCTGCGGCTGATCGCGGACATCTTCGGATACTGCCGGACCGAGATCCCGAAGTGGAACACCATCTCGATCTCCGGCTATCACATGGCGGAGGCCGGTGCCTCGCCCGCGCAGGAGATCGCGTTCACCCTCGCCGACGGCATCGAGTACGTGCGCACCGCCGTCGCCGCCGGGATGGACGTGGACGATTTCGCGCCCCGCCTGTCGTTCTTCTTCGTCGCCCGCACCACGATCCTGGAAGAGGTCGCGAAATTCCGGGCCGCGCGGCGCATCTGGGCGCGGGTGATGCGCGAGGAGTTCGGGGCGAAGAACCCGAAGTCGCTGATGCTGCGCTTCCACACCCAGACCGCCGGTGTGCAGCTCACCGCGCAGCAGCCCGAGGTCAATCTCGTACGGGTGGCCGTCCAGGGCCTGGCGGCGGTGCTGGGCGGCACGCAGTCGCTGCACACCAACTCCTTCGACGAGGCCATCGCGCTGCCCACCGACAAGTCCGCCCGGCTCGCGCTGCGCACCCAGCAGGTGCTGGCGTACGAGACGGACGTGACCGCGACCGTCGACCCCTTCGCCGGGTCGTACGTGGTGGAGAAGCTGACCGACGACGTCGAGGCCGCCGCGCTGGCGCTGATGGCGAAGGTCGAGGACCTCGGCGGCGCGGTCGCGGCGATCGAGAACGGCTTCCAGAAGTCGGAGATCGAGCGCAGCGCGTACCGGATCGCGCTCCAGACGGACTCCGGCGAGCGCGTGGTGGTCGGCGTGAACCGCTACCAGCTCGACGAGGAGGAGCCGTACGAGCCGCTGCGCGTCGACCCGGCCATCGAGGCCCAGCAGGCCGCCCGGCTGGCGGCCCTGCGCGCGGGCCGCGACCAGGACGCCGTGGACGCGGCGCTGGCGGCCCTCCAGAAGGCCGCGCAGGGCACCGACAACGTCCTCTACCCGATGAAGGAGGCGCTGCGGGCCCGCGCCACCGTCGGGGAGGTCTGCAACGCGCTGCGGGAGATCTGGGGCACGTACGTCCCCACGGACGCCTTCTGATCCGCGCCCGGGCCCGCCGACACCGTCACGCGGGCCTCCGGAGCGCCGTCAGAGCAGGTGGATCTGCGTGATCAGCATCGCCACCAGCACGGTGAGCGTCCAGCCCAGCACCTGCTCCATGAGGTGCTTGCGGTCCTTGGGCCCGCCCGTGCCGGTGCCGGGCTCGGTGTGCGGGCGGGGTGCGGCGAAGTCGCTCACGGTGTCGGTCCTCATCGTGTGGGTGTACGGCCCCTCAGGCCGGTGCGGCCCCCGGAAGCCCTCCACGATGCGCCGTCCGACGCCGCCGGTAAAGGGGCGAATGCCCCACCGGCGGCGATCGTGAGGGATGTCACCCCATGGTCGCCTTCTTCAGGGCGCGCGCCCTGCGGGCCACCCTGCGGACCGTCCGATTGCGCGGCACGAACGCCAGCCGGGCCGGTACCGCGCCCGGCAGCCCGAGCGAGGTCAGCCGCCGCCGCTTGAAGTACGGCCAGGTCGCCGCGCTCAGATGACCCGTCAGATACGCCTCCGCCCCGGCCCGCAGCTTCGGGTACGCCTTCGGCTGCATGCAGAAGCCCACCGCGTGCAGCAGCGGCGTCAGCTCCGCCGCCACCCGCTCGGGCGACGGCGACGACCAGGACCGTACGGCCGAGGCGTCCGCCAGGTCCGGCAGCAGCGCGTGCACGATCGTCACGGGCACCCGGTTGCTGTTCTGGTACGGCGACAGGCGCTCCAGCAGCAGCTTGGTGCCGGTACGGGCCACCGGGATGCCGTACAGCGCCGACGCGGTCAGCAGCGCGGTGGAGAAGCAGCCGACGACCAGCGCGGGGCGGGCCCGTTGGTAGACCACCTCGGCCAGCACCGGCGTGTTGAGCACTGTCAGCCTCGCGCCCAGCCGCTCGGCCTCCGCGCGCAGCGGCTCCGTCCAGTGCGCGGGGGCCGTGGGGTGCGGCTTGAAGACGATCGCGCGGTGCCCGAGGGCGGCGGCGCCGCGCACCATCGACAGGTGCAGCTCCTCCTCCTCGGCCACGGAGAGGATGCCGAGCGCCGACAGGTACTGGCCCAGCAGCAGCGCCGCGCCCTCCGGCACGTCCGCCAGATGCTCCTCGGCGAGGTCGGCGGAGCCCTCCGCGACCTCGGAGAGCACCTTGGTGAAGCCCTCGGTCGGCACCACCTGCGGCTCCACGCCGTGCTCGGAGAGCAGCAGCGGACGCAGCCCCGGCACCAGGTCCAGGTGGTAGAGCCGGTCGATCCGGGTGTCGACCAGCAGCCCCAGCTTGTTGCGGGTCGGGCCGTACGACATCAGGCCGTCCGCGTACACGCTGATCGGGGCGCCGGTGAAGACCTGCACGAAGGAGAGCGCGGGCGCGACCTGGAGGGACTCGACGATCAGCTCCACCGCGTCGTCGCCCAGGCTCCACAGCATCCGCAGATGCCGTTCCCACAGCGGCACGTCGTCCGGGCGCGGGACCCAGCCGCCCGGGTGCAGCGGGGTGATCGTCTCGTTCCACGACACGATGCGGTCGAAGCGGTCGCGCAGCACCTCGAAGCCGGGTGCCTGGTCGAGCCCCGGATTGGTCTCGGGCACCGACGCGTTGTTGCTGACCACCAGGATGCGGCGGTCGGCGGGCGGGAACGACCCGGAGTCCAGGCCGGCGGCCAGCGTGGCGGCGCCGTACAGCGTGGAGGCCATGAAGAGCTGAGTGGTACGTGCCATCACGCGACCGCCGATCCGTTGTCCGTGGCGTCCGGATCGTCGTCGGCCTCGGGCTTCGCGGCGCCCGCCCCCGCTCCGGCGGCCGGGGAGGCGGAGGCCGCGGTGCGCCGTGCGGCGGGCGACAGCTCCGGGTAAGGATCGGCGTCCAGGCCGTCGGTCCTTACCGGCACCCGCCAGCGCAGGCGGCGGATCTTCACACTGCGCTCCAGGTCCATCGAGTCCAGCGCGTCGGTGAGCACGTCGTGCGGCAGCCGGTTCAGCGCGGCGGCGCTGATCGCCTTGAGCTTGCGGGCCAGCACGGGCTCGAAGCGGTCGATGTTGTCGAGGTGGTGGGCGATGATCGCGCAGTAGGTGCGGACCGCCTTGGGCAGGAACAGCTCCGCGTCCCGGTCCGCGGTGATCTCCGCGATGACCTGGTCGAAGGAGCGGACGAAGTCGAGCTGCCGGATGTCACCGATCTGGGTGAGCGAACTGGCCACGCCGCGCCGGTAGTAGACGCCCAGCAGGCCGAGCACCGCGCAGGACTTCGCCTCGCGGTGCAGCCGCCAGATCCACGGCCGGTCCTCGGCGGTGCGCAGGTGCTCGGGGAAGTGCAGCAGCCCCTCGTCCACGATCCGCCGGTGGTAGGCGCCCGCCCAGGAGTACGGGTAGTCGACCAGCGTCGGGCGGTCGGCGGGCAGGATCGTCGCGCGCGGGTCGAGCCGCTGACCGCGGCGGCCGTACGGCGCCCGGATGATGTTGCGGGTGCTGCCGGTGCACTGCACATGGTCGGTACGGATGAAGTCGACGTCCAACTCCTCCATCGCCCGCACCAGTTGCGGAAGATAGCCCGGGGCCATCCAGTCGTCGCCGTCGAGGAACGTCAGATACGTCCCCCTGGCCGCGTCGATGCCCGCGTTGCGCAGGCTCGCCACCCCGGTGTGGTCACGCCGGATGATCCGTGCGCCGGGCAGCGAGCCGACCCCCTGCTCCAGAAGCTCCGGAGTCCGGTCGGTCGACCCGTCGTCCATCAGCAGGAACTCGAAATCCGAGCGTGCATTGGCACGGAGACTGCGCAGCGCGTCGGGCACGAATTGCTGCACATTGAAAAAGGGCACGATAACGGTGAGCTTGACCACCCGCCGTACCTTAGGGCGTTTGCCTGTCCTTTTGCTTTGCGTCGAGCGTACATCTGGGTAAACGGCAGATGTCGGAGCGATGAAGCAGGCCCCGTACGGGCTCTTCTGCCGGTCGGAGAGCTCCTGGCCTATCCACGGCAGACGGCTAAGTGGCGGCTCTATGTTTACCTGCTGTTGGTCGCCAATTAGCACGATGAACTCAACGGCTTCCTAAGGTCTTGCCGTGCCAAAACGTAAGCCCGGCCCATTGCGGGTCACTGTGATCGCCGACTCGGACACCCGGTGGAAGTGGGGTGCGCTGACCGCGCGCCGGATCGACCCCGAGGCCCGACTCGACGCGCGGCTGCTGCGCGGCCGGGCCACCCCCACGCCCCGCCAACTGGCGGAACTCGGTATTCCGGCCGACTCCATGGAGGAGGCGACCGCCGCCGAGATGCTGGCCGACATCGACGAGGAGAGCTGCGACGTGGTCGTCATCTCCTGCGTCGGCGGCACCGTCCAGGCGCTCCTGCACGGCTTCGCGCGCGCCTGGGAAGGCCGCCCGCAGCGACCGCTGGTCGTCACCGGATACGTCGGCGTCGTATACGAGAAGCTCGCCGACGGTCTGCTGCTGCGCGCCGGGGCCGATGTCGTCCTCGCCAACAGCGCCGACGACGCACGGCGGTTCAGGGACGTGTACGAAGGCGTCGGCTACCGCACCACGAGCATCGTCGAGACCGCGCTGCCGTTCCTCGGCGGCGAGCCGTACCGGCCCGACGACCAGCGGCCGTTCACCGTCACCTTCGCCGTGCAGCCGTCCGCGCCCGAGGGCCGGGCCGACCGGACGCACCTGCTGCGCCGCACTGTCGACCACGCGCGGCGGCACACCGAGCGCGAGGTGCTGGTCAAGCTGCGCAGCAAGCCCGGCGAGCACACCACGCACATCGAGGAACACCCGTACCAGAAGCTGGTCGCCGCCCTCGATCCGCCGGACAACCTCCAGTTGGTCTACGGCAACATGGCCGACGTCCTGGACCGTACGGACCTGCTGGTCACGGTCAGTTCGACCGCCGCGCTCGAATCGCTGCACCGGGGCATCCCGACCGCGATCCTCACCGACCTCGGCATCCGCGAATCGCTCGGCAACCACCACTTCCTCGGCTCCGGCTGCTTCGCCTCCTGGGACGAACTGGACGACGGCCACGTGCCGCACGCCCACCCCGACTGGACCGCGGCCCACGGCGTCGCCGCCCTCGCGCCCTTCGCCGCCCTGCGCGCCCGCGTCCAGGCACTGCTCGCCGAACCCGAACTGCCGCGGATCACGCCGTACTACACGCTGCGCACCGCCCCCGGTTACCTCCCCGGTGTCCTCGCCCGCCACGGCCTCGACCCCAAGGGCGAACCCGTCGGCGGCCTCGCCCCGCGCGACCCCGGCCCCGTCCGCCGCGCGGTCCGCGACTTCGTCCGCAACTCCGCCCGCACCGCCTACCGCCAGGGCGTCCAGCGCGTCGCCCCCACCATCCGCCGCTGGGGCCAGCTGTGACGGCCCGCACGCGATTCCCGGCCGAGCGCGCGGTTCCCCGCGCCCCTGGAGCGGCCGTCCTCCGCATACGCGGCGAAAGCACAGAGCCCCTCGCGGGAGCGGGGCGCCGGGGCCGCCCGGCCCGAAAGACGACAGGAGTCACCCGATGAGCGACCGATCCACCACCCCGGCCGGAAGCGTCCTTGCCGTCATCCCCGCGCGCGGGGGGTCCAAGGGGGTGCCCGGCAAGAACCTGGCGCCGGTGGGCGGGGTGCCGCTGGTGGCGCGGGCGGTGGCGGCCTGCGTCGAGGCCGGGCGGGTGACCGCGGTCGTCGTCTCCACCGACGACCCCTCCATCGCCGAGGTCGCGCGCGCCGCGGGCGCCGAAGTCGTCCTGCGCCCGGCGGCGATCGCGGGCGACACCGCGACCAGCGAGGCCGCGGTGCTGCACGCGATGGACGCCCACGAGGCGATGAGCGGCGCGGCCACCGACGTCGTCCTGCTCGTCCAGTGCACCAGCCCGTTCATCACCGCGGAGGAGGTCGACGGCGTCGCCGCCGCGGTGCTGGACGGCGGCGCGGACACCGCCCACACCGTCGCCCCCTTCCACGGCTTCATATGGCGCGAGGCCGGGGACGCGGCGGCGGCCGACACGTCGCACGAGTCCGTGAACGGGACCGCGGAAGCCCCATCGGGCAGGACGGCCGACGTCACCGCGCCCGCCTCCGCCGTCACCGCGCCCGCCGCCGGGGGCGCCGTCGGCGTCAACCACGACAAGTCCACCCGGCCGCGCCGCCAGGACCGGCCGCAGGACCTGCTGGAGACCGGCACCGCGTACGCGATGCGCGCCGACGGCTTCCGCGCCGCGAACCACCGCTTCTTCGGCAGGACCGCCCTGGTGCGCACCGACCCGGCCCGCGTCCTGGAGATCGACGAACCCGCCGACCTCGAACGGGCCCGCGCCCTCGCCCCGCTGCTCGACCCGCGCACGACGACCCCCGGCTGGGGCGACGTCGACGCGGTCGTCCTCGACTTCGACGGCACCCAGACCGACGACCGGGTGCTGATCGACGCCGACGGGCACGAGTCGGTCACCGTGCACCGCGGTGACGGCCTCGGCGTCGCGGCCCTGCGCCGCGCCGGAATGCCCGTCCTCATCCTGTCCACCGAGACCAACCCGGTCGTCGCCGCACGGGCCCGCAAGCTCAAGGTCCCCGTGCTGCACGGCATCGACCGCAAGGACCTCGCCCTCAAGCAGTGGTGCGAGGAGAACGGCATCGCGCCCGAGCGGGTGCTCTACGCGGGCAACGACGTCAACGACCTGCCGTGCTTCGGCCTGGTCGGCTGGCCCGTCGCCGTCGCCGGTGCCCACGACGTGGTGCGCGCCTCGGCCCGCGCCATCACCACCGCCCAGGGCGGTCACGGCGCGATCAGAGAGATCGCCGCCTGGCTGCTGGGCCCCACTCTCGCCCGCTGACAAGCAGCCGCCGGCGACCGCCGACCCCGGCCCCGCCGGCGGCACACATCCATCCCCCCGACAGTCCCAACCCGTAAGGAACACCCTCGTGACCACATCCATCCCCGCAAACCTCCGCCGCGTCGGCTCCCGCCACATCGGCAACGGACAGCCCGTCTACGTCACCGGCGAGATCGGCATCAACCACAACGGCGACCTGGAGAACGCGTTCGCACTGATCGACGCGGCCGTCGCCGCGGGCTGCGACGCGGTCAAGTTCCAGAAGCGCACCCCGGAGATCTGCACCCCGCGCGACCAGTGGGAGATCGAGCGCGACACCCCCTGGGGCCGTATGACGTACATCGACTACCGGCACCGCGTCGAGTTCGACGAGGCCGGCTACCGGTCGATCGACGAGTACTGCCGCAAGCGCGGCATCGACTGGTTCGCCTCCCCGTGGGACGTCGAGTCCGTCGCCTTCCTGGAGAAGTTCGACGTGCCCGCCCACAAGGTGGCCTCCGCCTGCCTGACCGACGACGACCTGCTGCGCGCCCTGCGCGGCACCGGCCGCACCGTGATCCTGTCCACCGGCATGTCCACGCCGAAGCAGATCCGGCACGCGGTCGAGGTGCTCGGCAGCGACAACATCGTGCTGTGCCACGCCACGTCGACGTACCCGGCCAAGCACGAAGAGCTGAACCTGCGCATGATCAACACCCTCCAGTCCGAGTACCCGAACGTGCCCGTCGGCTACTCCGGCCACGAGGTCGGCCTCCAGACCACGCTCGCCGCGGTCGCGCTCGGCGCCGTCTTCGTCGAGCGGCACATCACCCTCGACCGCGCCATGTGGGGCTCCGACCAGGCCGCCTCGGTCGAGTCGACCGGCCTGGAGCGCCTGGTGCGCGACATCCGGATCATCGAGACCTCCCTCGGCGACGGCGTCAAGAAGGTCTACGAGGGCGAGCTCGGCCCGATGAAGAAGCTGCGCCGCGTCGCGGGCGTCGTCGCCGAGTCCGAGGCCGCGGGCGTCGAGGCACCCGCCGCCGTCTGACCCCGGAAGGGCGGCGGGGATCACTGACCAGGACCGGCGGGACCGCGGGACCTTCGGGTCTCCCGGTCCCGCGCACAACCGCAGAGGAAAAGGGGAACGGCCATGACCGGTAAGCCCGCAGTCGCGGCCGGGCAGGTGCCCGCACCGGGTATCGGCGCCGTCGCGCTCGTCGAGTCACCCGTCCAGCTCCTCAACGTCCTGGAGTGGGCGCACATCCATCCGCCCACCGTCCCCGCCGCCCGCACCACCGGTGAACCGGCGGTACCCGCCGAACCGGAACCGGTCGCGCGACCGCTCACCGTCGTCGTCCTGTCCCCGGTCGACCCCACCAGCCGCGGCCAACTGCGCCGCATGGCCGAACTCGCCCGCGACGAGGGCGCGGTGGTCCGCTGGTTCGAGGCCCGCGGCAGCCGCGGCGGCCTCCTGCGTACGGCGGTCTCGCTCGCGCCGCTGCTCTTCCGGGTCAGGCACCTCGTGATCGGCGACCCGTTCTCACGCCTCGTCCAGGTGCTGCTCCCGCTGTGCCGCGCCCGTGAGCTGACCGTCGTGGACGACGGCACCGCGACCATGGAGTTCACCGAAATCCTCTCCAGAGGCGGCCGGTTGGTGCGCTGGCACCGCTCGGGGCGGCGCCGTTCGCCCGTCGACGCGGCCTTCGGGATCTTCTCCTCCGCGGCCCGCCGCCGCCTGACGCCCGGCAAGCGGCGCCATGTCGAACTCTTCAGCGCGATGCCCGCGACGCCGCCTCCGGGGATGGCGCTGCGCACCAACCGCTTCGCCTGGACCCGCAGCCGCTTCGGGCCGCCGCGCACGCTGGCGGGCACCGACCTGATCGGCACCTCCCTCGTCGAGACCGGCGTCGTCGACCCCGAGCGGTACCTCGCCGTCGTCCGCTCGCTCGCCGAACGGCACGGCGCCAAGCGGTACTTCGCGCACCGCCGCGAGGCCGTCGACAAGCTCCACCGGCTCGCCGCCGAGACCGGCCTGGAGATCGTCCGGCCCGACCTCCCGCTCGAACTCGTCGCCCGCCGCGGCCCGATCGGCCGGACCGTCCTGTCCTTCCCGTCCACGGTCGTGCACACGCTGCCGCTCGCGCTCGGCGGTACGGGAGTCCGTATCGTCGTCATCGACATCGACCAGGAGTGGCTGACGGCCGCCGCCTCGCCGCGCGCCCACACCTTCCTGACCGGCATCAACCACTCGGCCCGTGACCTGCACGGCCTGAACGCGGCCGAGTCCCCGAGCCCGGCCTGAGTCCCGGGTCCCGCCTGAGTCCCGAGCCCGGCTTGAGCCCCAGGTCCCCGGGTCCCGCCTGAGGCCCAGGGCCCCGGGTCCGGCTCAAGTCCCGCCGCCTCAGGGGACCTTGGTGACTTTGGTGACGGCGGTGTCGTCGGCGTCGAGCCGCCGCCCGTCCGCGGCGTGGACCTCCAGCGTGCGCAGGGGACGTCCCTGGCGGAGGTCGGTCAGCTCCGAGTGCGGCTCGTCGGGGGCGAAGAGATTGCGCTCGCCCCACTGCCGCAGCGCGACGACGACGGGGAACAGGTCCTTGCCCTTCGGCGTCAGTACGTACTCGCGGTAGGCGCTGCCGTCCGAGGCGGGGACGGTGTCGAGCACCCCGGCGGCGACCAGCGAGCGCAGGCGCGCGGTGAGAATGTTCTTCGCGACGCCGAGACCGCGCTGGAACTCCCCGAAGCGGCGGCTGCCGTCGAAGGCGTCCCGCACGATCAGCAGGGACCACCAGTCCCCGATGGTGTCGACCGAGCGCGCGACGGGGCAGTCGCTGTCGTCGAAGCGGGTCCGCTCCACCATCTCGCCCTCCCTCTGTGACGTGTTCCATCCTAGTTGCATCATGCTACCGGATCGGCCTATGGTCCAACTGGTAGCAAGATGAAACCAGTGAGGGAGGGCTTGGCGTGGGACGAGCGTGCGAGGTCGTGGGGGAGGCCGGTCCCGTCGATACGGCGCGGGTCGCGGGGCCCGGCGCGGCGAAACCCGGATTCACGCTGACCCGAGGCGTCACCCTGCTCTTCGCGGTCGCCTGCGGCACCTCCGTGGCCAACGTCTACTTCGCGCAGCCCCTCCTGGTCACCCTGGGCCGCGACTTCTCGATCGGTACGGCGACGGTCGGCGCGATCGTGACCCTGACCCAGGTCGGCTACGGCCTCGGCCTCTTCTTCCTCGTACCGCTCGGCGACCTGCTCGACCGCAGACGCCTCGTCGTGGCACAACTCCTGTTCCTGGCAGGGGCGTTGACGGCGGTCGGCACCGCGGGCGACGCGGCGCTCCTGCTCGTGGGGCTCGCCGCCGTGGGACTGCTCGCGGTCGTCACCCAGACGCTCGTCGCCTTCGCCGCGTCGCTGGCTCCGCCCGGCGAACGCGGGCGCGTCGTCGGCCTGGTGACCAGCGGCGTGGTCACCGGCATCCTGCTCGCCCGTACCGCCTCCGGCGTCCTGGCCGACCTCGCGGGCTGGCGCTCGGTCTACCTCACCTCCGCCGTCCTGACCTGCGCGCTCGCCCTGGCCCTGCACCGCCTGCTGCCGTCCCGTCCCGGCGTTCCGCGAACGTCCGGGGGATACGGGCGGCTGCTGCGCTCCACCGTCACGCTGTTCGCGCGGGAACGCCTGCTCCGGATACGAGCCCTGCTCGCGCTCCTGGTCTTCGCCGCCTTCAGCGTCCTGTGGAGCAGTGTCGCGCTGCCGCTCAGCGAGCCCCCGCTCTCCTTGTCCCACACCGCGATCGGCGCCTTCGGCCTGGCCGGGGCCGCCGGCGCCCTGGCAGCCACCGCGGCCGGCCGCCTCAACGACCGCGGCCTGTCCCAGCGCACCACCGGCATCGCCCTGACCCTGCTCACCGCCTCCTGGCTGCCCCTCGCCTTCACCCGCCAGTCCCTCTGGGCCCTCGCCGTCGGCGTCATCGTCCTCGACCTCGCCGTACAGGCCGTCCACGTCACCAACCAGACCCTCGTCCACGCCTTCCGCCCCGAAGCCGGCAGCCGCCTCATCGGCGGGTACATGGTCTTCTACTCCCTCGGCAGCGCCTCCGGCGCCTTCGCCGCCACCACCCTCTACGCCGCCGCGGGCTGGCCCGCCGTCTGCGCCCTCGGCGCCGCCCTGAGCCTGGCCGCCCTCCTCCTCTGGGCGGCCACGACTCCGCGCCGCCGCGAGCCGCGCTGACGCTGTGGGGCGAGCCGATCTTTTTGGGGCGCTGGGGGCACCTCCCAGCGGTAGCCGGGGGAGGAACTGCGCGGGCGGCCGAGACGTGGCTGCACGTCCCCCCCCGGCCCCAGCGGGGCGATCCGGCTGTTGTCTGACCACCGGCCGGTGGAGCCAACGGGGCGGCGGTTCAGCCTCGTTCGCCTCACGTCAAGGCTGACGTAACCAAATGATCACCCCCGTGAGGTTGGCTTCGGGAATGACGGAGGGTTTAAGGGCCCCGGCCCACGTAGCGATCCTCGCCGGAGGCGACCCCGGTGGATTGGACGGCGACTCGCGTGCCCTGAGGGTGGCGGACGCGGCGCGGGCGGCGGGCTATCGGGTCACGCTGATCGGCAGGGCACCGGCGACGGTGACGCCGAAGGGCGTGGACGTACGGAAGGTCGCCGTGCGCGGCGTACTCGGCGCGCACCGGGTGCGGCGGCCGAGACCCGGGCTGCGCTGGCCGCTGGCGTACCGGAGCGCGGCGGCGTACGACCACCGCACGGCACTGGTGACGGCCGAGCGCGCGGTGCTCGTCACCCGCACCGCGGAACTGGACGTCGTGCACCGGGCGTTGCCGCTGCTCGCGGCGGCCCGCACGGGCCACGCGCTGGCGTGGCTGCGGCACGGACTGCGGGCCGGATGGACACGGCTGCGCGCGGCGCAGTACCTGGCGGCGGTCCGCCGCCGCAAAAGCCCGACGGCCCGGCTGGACAACTTCGTCACCGAGACGCTGCGACTGCTGCTCGGCCGCCGCGCGTGGCGCCGCCTCGACCCCGGCCTGCTGGACGAGGAGGTCGCGTACGGCCCGGTGCTGGACGCCGTCCGGCCGCATCTGATCCACGCGCTCGGCCACCGGGCGCTCGGCGTCGCCACCCGCGCGGCGCTGCGGGCCGAAGGGGCGGGGCACCGTATCGAGGTCGTGTGGGACGCGCCGCCGCGCACCCCGGCCGCCTCCCGCCGCGCGGCCGTGGCGGGCGAGGCGTACGAACGGACCTTCGCGCCCGAGGCCGACGGCGTCGTCACCGTCGGCGAGGGCCTGGCAAGGGAGTTGCGCGCACGGCACCGGCTGGCGGCCACGCCCGCCGTGGTCCGCAACGCGCCGCCGCTGGCCGCCGCCTCCGTCGCCGCGCACCCCGCGGGCATCAGGGCGCGCTGCCATCTGGCGCCCGACATCCCGCTGTTGGTGCACACAGGACCCGTCACCCCGGACCGCGGCCCGGCCACCGTCGTGGAGGCGCTGCCCAAGCTGTACGACCTGCACGCCGCCTTCGTCGTGCCCGACCCCGGCCACCCGCACCTGCGCGAGCTGCGCGAGCGCGCCGCCCAACTCGGGGTCCACGGACGGCTGCACGTCCTCCCGTACGTCCCCGTCGCCGAGATCCCGCGCTTCCTCGCGTCCGCCGACATCGGCGTTCTGCCCGTCCACCAACTCCCGCACCACCAAACGGTGCTGGCCACCCGCTACTTCGAATACGCCCACGCCCGGCTGCCCGTGGTCGTCAGCGACGTCCGCGCCATGGCCGCCGCCACCCTCGAACTCGGCAACGGCGAGGTCTTCCGCGCCCGCGACACCGCCGACTTCGTCCGCGCGGTCGGCGCCGTCCTCACCAACCCGCGCCGCTACCGCAAGGCATACGACCGCACCGACATCCTCCGCCAATGGTCCTGGCAGACCGAGTCCGCCCCCCTCCTCGACCTCTACACCCGCCTCCTGGGCCCCCGCCCCTCCGACACCTGAGCGCCGGCCGAATGCCACGCCGTGGCGGCCGGAGGCCGGCGACCGTCACCGGACCGTGGCCGCGGAGGGCGGGCGGGCACACGTTGCCGTAACACGAGGGTCGTAAGGTAAGGGGTCTCACCCGTGAGGCGGGGGTCGTCGGAGACGGTCGCGTTGCCTCGCGTGGGACGGCTCGTTGAGCCAGTATGGGTGTAAGAGACCTAAAAAGTTTTCTTACCCCCGAGGGTGACTGGGTATGCGCCGATCGGGCGACTTCTTCTCCTCCCGCAGGACAAAAACTTTCCCGATCACGTAAGAGGAGCCGGTGATGGGCCCTACGCTGACTGAGGTGAACGATTCACCTACACCGCCGTCCGACGGGCTGACCGCGGCTGTGCTGTCCGGTCTCGCCGAGACCGTCGTGGACGACGCACTGCGCGCCGAGCTGATCGCCTTCCGCCGTGACCTGCACAGGAACCCCGAACTGGGGCGGCAGGAGTTCCGGACGACCGAGCAGATCAGGGCGCGGCTGGAGCGCGCGGGGCTGAGTCCGCGGGTGCTGCCCGGCGGGACCGGACTGGTGTGCGACATCGGCGACACGGACGACAGCGGCAGCGGCAGCGGCGAAGACACCGGCGCGGCACGCTCCCAGCGCCCCCGCCTCGCCCTGCGCGCCGACCTGGACGCGCTGCCGGTGCCCGACACCAAGACCGTGGAGTACCGCTCGACGGTCGAGGGCCGGGCGCACGCGTGCGGCCACGACGTGCACACCACGATCGTGCTCGGTGCCGGCCTGGTCCTCGCGGAGCTGGACAAGCGGGGCGCGCTCCCGCGCCCGGTGCGGCTGGTGTTCCAGGCGGCCGAGGAGATCATGCCCGGCGGCGCGCTGGACGCGATCAAGGCGAACGTGCTCGACGGCGTCGACCGTATCCTCGCGGTGCACTGCGACCCCAAGGTGGAGGTCGGCAGGATCGGGCTGCGCCAGGGGCCGATCACCTCGGCCGCCGACCGGCTGACCCTGACGCTGGAGGGCCCCGGCGGACACAGCGCCCGCCCGCATCTGACCACCGACCTGGTGATGGCCACCGCGAAGCTCGCCGCCGAACTGCCCGCCGTACTGGCCAGGCGCGTGGACCCCAGGTCCGGGCTGAGCATCGTGTGGGGCCGCATCCAGGCCGGGCACGCGGCCAACGTCATCCCGCAGTACGCGGAGCTGGAGGGCACCGTCCGCTGCCTGGACCTGACGGCCTGGCACGACGCACCCGACCTGGTGCACGAGGTGATCGACCAGATCACGGCGATGTACCGGGCGAAGTGCGAGATCACCTACCAGCGCGGTGTGCCGCCGGTGGTCAACGAGGCGGTCTCGGTGGAGCTGCTGCGGGACGCGATGACCGCGCGCTACGGCCTGCACGCGGTCGAGGACACCGAGCAGAGCCTGGGCGGCGAGGACTTCTCCTGGTATCTGGAGCGGGTGCCGGGCGCGCTGGCCCGGCTCGGCGTGCGGCCGGTCGGCGACACCGCCAAGCGCGATCTGCACCAGGGCGATTTCGACGTGGACGAGGGGGCGATCGCGGTCGGCGTGGAGCTTTTCACGGCGGCTGTCCTGCTGTCCTGACACCGGGTGAACCCCCCGCTACCGGTCCGTCACCTGGCTGAAATGCGTCGATCCGATAACGGGCCGTCATTCGGTCTTTACCTGACATCTACGCGCGTTAAGCTCCCGCTTAGCCAGCGCCGGACGGGGCGCTTCAGACTGAAGGGGACCCTCTTGCGCCGGGTATCCAAGATCATCGTCGCGGGTATGGTGTCCGCGACTCTGGGGCTCACTGCCACCGCGTGCGGCAGCAGCAGCTCCTCGGACAGCGGCAAGGACAAGGGCGTCGGTCTCGCCTTCGACGTCGGCGGCCGTGGCGACCACTCCTTCAACGACTCCGCGGCCCGCGGCATGGACAAGGCCGTCAAGGAGTTCAAGATCGGGTCGAAGGACCAGACCGCCAGCAACGGCGAGACGGAGTCCGACCGCGAGCAGCGCCTCGACCTCCTCGCGGGCGGCGGCTACAACCCCGTCGTGGCGGTCGGCTTCACCTACGGCGACTCGGTCACGAAGATCGCCAAGAAGTACCCCAAGGTGACCTTCGGCATCGTCGACTCGGTCGTGGACCTGCCCAACGTCGACTCCATGGTCTTCGCCACCGAGCAGAGCTCGTACCTCGCCGGTGTGGCCGCGGCCCTGAAGACCAAGACCAACAAGGTCGGCTTCATCGGCGGTGTGCACAACACCCTGATCGGCACCTTCGACGCGGGCTTCGCCCAGGGCGTCAAGGACACCAAGCCGTCGGTCCAGCTCACCCGCCAGTACCTGTACGAGACCGACACCAAGGGCTTCAACGACCCGACGTCGGCGCAGGGCAAGGCGCAGGGCATGCTCGACAGCGGCGTGGACGTGATCTACACCGCCGCCGGTCTGTCCGGTGACGGCGCGATCCAGGCGGTGGCGGGCAAGGCCGGCGCCTGGGCGATCGGCGTGGACTCCGACCAGTACGAGGACCCGGCCCTGGCCAAGTACAAGGACCACATCCTGACCTCGGCGGTCAAGAACGTCGACGTGGCCACGTACGACCTGATCAAGTCGGTGCACGAGGGCAAGGCCAAGACCGGCACCAACACGTACGACCTGGCCAACGACGGTGTGTCGCTGGCGACGTCCGGCGGTTTCATCGCCGACATCCAGTCGCAGCTCGACACGGCCAAGCAGAAGATCGTCTCGGGCGCGATCAAGGTGAGCTCGAAGCCGTGACGTAAGCCGGGGACCCGGCCACGGGTCCCCGCTGGACCGGCGGTACGACAACCGGTTCGCGAGGCTCGGCGGGGGGATGCTGCGGCGCCCCCCGCCGAGCCTCGATCACTGTGCGGAACCATGCGGGAACACCCGGAAATCCCAGGAACCGTCCTGTCGGAATCCCGTGGTCCCCAGCCTGTGGAATGAACACAACTACGCGCGTAGAGTGCCATTTCCGCGATACGTTCACGCGATACCTTCACCCCACCCGCCCTGCCGCTCCGAGCCTTTCCCCCCAGGAGAGTGCGTCATCAACGCGTCCACGAGTCCACCCGCCGCCCCGGCCCCCGGCCGGTCCGCCGCGCCGCCCGCCGTCGAACTGCGCGGCATCACCAAGCGGTTCCCCGGCGTCGTCGCCAACCACGACATCGACATCACTGTGCGCAGCGGCACCGTGCACGCCCTCGTGGGCGAGAACGGCGCCGGCAAGTCCACCCTGATGAAGATCCTCTACGGCATGCAGAAGCCCGACGAGGGCACCATCGCCATCGACGGCGAGGTGGTGACGCTCGGCGACCCCGGCGACGCCATCGCCCGCGGGATCGGCATGGTGCACCAGCACTTCATGCTCGCCGACAACCTCACCGTGCTGGAGAACACCGTCCTCGGCAGCGAGGGCCTGCACGGCATCGGCGGCAGGGCCCGCGCCCGGATCAAGGAGCTGTCCGACGCCTACGGCCTCGGCGTACGCCCCGACGTCCTGGTCGAGGACCTGGGCGTCGCCGACCGGCAGCGGGTGGAGATCCTCAAGGTCCTCTACCGCGGCGCCCGCACGCTGATCCTGGACGAGCCGACCGCCGTCCTGGTGCCGCAGGAGGTCGACGCGCTCTTCGAGAACCTGCGCGGACTGAAGGCCGAGGGCCTGACCGTCATCTTCATCTCGCACAAGCTCGGCGAGGTGCTGTCGGTCGCCGACGTCATCACCGTCATCCGGCGCGGCACCACCGTCGGCGAGGCGGACCCGGGGACCACCACGGCCAAGCAGCTCGCCGAACTGATGGTCGGCAGCGAACTGCCCTCGCCCGAGACCCGCGAGTCGACCGTCACCACCGAGCCGATGCTCACGGTGGACGGGCTGCGGCTTGGCACCGTCGACCTCGACGGCATCGAGCGCAAGGTGCTCGACGACATCTCCTTCACCATCCACAAGGGCGAGATCCTCGGCATCGCGGGCGTCGAGGGCAACGGCCAGGCCGAACTGGTCGAGGCCATCATGGGCATGCGGGAGCTGGACTCCGGCGGCCTCGTGCTCGACGGCAGCGACATCGCCCACGTGCCGACCCGCAAGCGGCGCGAGGACGGCATCGGCTACATCCCCGAGGACCGGCACCGGCACGGCCTGCTGCTGGAAGCGCCGCTGTGGGAGAACCGCATCCTCGGCCATGTCACCGAGCGCCCCAACAGCCGCGGCTTCCTGATCGACTCCGGCGCCGCCCGCCGCGACACCGAGCGGATCGTCAAGGAGTACGACGTCCGTACCCCCGGCATCGAGGTCACCGCGGCCTCGCTGTCCGGCGGCAACCAGCAGAAGCTGATCGTCGGCCGCGAGATGAGCCACCTGCCCAAGCTGCTGATCGCCGCGCACCCCACCCGGGGCGTGGACGTCGGCGCGCAGGCGCAGATCTGGGACCAGATCCGTGAGGCCCGCCGCGAGGGTCTGGCGGTGCTGCTGATCTCCGCCGACCTCGACGAGCTGATCGGCCTGTCCGACACCCTGCGCGTCATGTACCGGGGACGGCTCGTCGCCGACGCCGACCTCGCCACCATCACCCCGGAAGAGCTGGGATCCGCGATGACCGGTGCCGCCAGCGGCCATCTCGAACACGGGGCCGGGACCGACACCTCGGCCGTTTCAGAGGACCGGCCCAAGAAGCTCGGGGGAGAGGACCGATGAAGAAGTTCGACAAGGACCGGCTGGCCCTGGGCGTCGCCGCCCCCGTGCTCGCCGTCGTCGGCGCGCTGGTGGTCACCGCCCTGGTGCTGCTGGCCACCGGCAAGGAGCCGTTCCACGCGTTCGACGTGATGGTGAACTACGGCAGCAAGACCGACAGCCAGGTCTACATCCTCAACAAGGCGACCACGTACTACCTCGCGGGTCTCGCGGTGGCGGTCGGCTTCCGGATGAACCTGTTCAACATCGGTGTGGACGGCCAGTACCGGCTCGCGGCCTTCTTCGCCGCCGCCGCGGGCGGCGCGATGTCGATCCCCGGCATCATCCAGATCCCGGTCATCATCCTCACCGCCATGGTCGTCGGCGCGCTGTGGGCGGCCATCGCGGGTGTCCTCAAGGTGACCCGGGGGGTCAGCGAGGTCATCTCCACGATCATGCTGAACTCCCTCGCGGGCATCGTGATCGGCTACTTCCTGCGCGACGGACGGCTCGGCGTCACCGACAAAGCGGCGAACATGATCTCCACCAAGCCGCTGCCGTCCTCCAGCCACCTGTTCAACTTCACCACCTCCACCGACCCGGTCTTCGGCTTCATCGTCTTCGCGGTGCTGGCCGGTGTCATCTACTGGTTCGTGCTCTCGCGCACCCGCTTCGGCTTCGACCTGCGCGCGGTCGGCCGCTCGGAGTCCGCCGCCGAGGCCAGCGGCGTCAGCGTCAAGAAGATGGTCGTCACCAGCATGCTGATCTCCGGCGCGATGGCCGGACTCGTCGGCATGCCGACCCTGCTCAACCAGTCGTACGAGTACGGCACGGACTTCCCGACCGGTATCGGCTTCACCGGTATCGCGGTCGCCCTGCTCGGCCGCAACAACCCGATCGGCATCGGCATCGGCGCCCTGCTCTGGGCCTTCCTTGAGCGGGCCTCCAACGGCCTGGAGTTCGAGGGGTACGACAAGGAGATCGTCGGCGTCATCCAGGGCGTCATCGTCCTGGCCGTCGTCATCGCCTACGAACTGGTCCGCCGCTACGGCATCACCCGCCAGCAGCGCCAGGTGGGCGCGGAACTCGCCGCGGCGTCCGGTCCGGGCAACGGAACAGGCCCCGGCACCGGCAACGGTTCAGGCAACGGCACCGGCAATGGCCCCGACTCCGGCCCCGACGACAAGCAGGAGGTGACGGCGTGACTGCCACCGCTACCCAGACCCCGCCGCCGGCCGCGCCGCGCGTGACCAACGGCGGCAAGGCGCCCCGGCTCAAGCTCACCTTCCCGGTGATCCTGCTGATGATCGCCGCCGCGCTGATCGTCGTCTCCCTGGTCCGGATCATCACCGGCGCGAACGACATCACCTCCGACGGCCAGATCGCCGGAGCGCTCGCCGGCGCCGTACCGATCGGCCTGGCAGGACTCGCCGGCCTGTGGTCCGAGCGGGCCGGTGTGGTCAACATCGGCCTCGAGGGCATGATGATCCTCGGCGCCTTCTTCGGCGCGGCGGTGGGCTGGCAGACCGACCCGTGGCTCGCCGTCCTGGCCGGTGTGCTCGGCGGCGCGGCGGGCGGCCTCGTGCACGCGATCGTCACCGTCACCTTCGGCGTCGACCACATCATCGCCGGTGTCGCCATGAACATCCTCGCCACCGGCGTCACCGCGTACCTCGCCAAGCGCTGGTTCACCGTCGGCGAGGCGGCCTCCAAGGGCGGCAGCCCCAAGCAGTCCCCGCCGATGGACTCCATCAAGTCCTTCACCGTGCCCGGACTCTCGCACTGGCTGGCCACCGTCGAGAACCACCACTGGTTCCTGATCTCCGACGTGGCGGGCATCCTCGGCGGCCTGGTCACGCACATCTCGTCGCTGACCATCCTCACGCTGGTGCTCTTCGTCGCCACCTTCTTCGTACTGTGGCGCACCGCCTTCGGCCTGCGGCTGCGGTCCTGCGGCGAGAACCCGGTCGCCGCCGAATCCCTCGGCGTCAACGTGTACTTCTACAAGTACATGGCCGTCATCGTCTCCGGCGGCCTCGCCGGACTCGGCGGCGTCTTCCTCGCCATCGGCACGCACTTCTACCTCGCGGGCCAGACCGGCGGACGCGGCTACATCGGTCTCGCCGCCATGATCTTCGGCAACTGGCGCCCCGGCGGACTCGCCATGGGCGCGGGCCTGTTCGGATACGCCGACAGCCTCCAGCTCCGCAACGGCAGCTCCTCCGTGCACGCCCTGCTGCTCCTGCTCGCGCTGCTGCTGCTGGCCATGGCCGCCTGGAAGTTCTTCCGCAAGTCCTACGTGCCCGCCGCCGTCGCCCTGGGCTTCGCCGTGCTGCTGGCCGTCTGGTACGCGCTGACCGACTCCGTCCCCGACGAGGTCGTCCAGGCCACGCCGTACGTCGCCACGCTGCTCGTCATGGGCCTGTCCGCACAGCGGCTGCGCATGCCGAAGGCGGACGGGGTCCCGTACCGGAAGGGGGAGGGCGGATGACGCCTCCCGTCACCGACCCGGCCGCCGTCGACTGGGACCGCCTGCGGTCCGCCGCCCGGGAGATCATGGAGAAGGCGTACGCGCCGTACTCCGGTTTCCCGGTCGGCGCCGCGGCGCTGGCCGTCGCCGACGACGGCACGGTCCGTACGGTCGTCGGCTGCAACGTCGAGAACGCCGCGTACGGGGTCGCGCTGTGCGCCGAGTGCGGGCTGGTCTCGGCGCTGCACGCCTCGGGCGGCGGCAGACTGACCGCCTTCACCTGCTCCGACCTGCGCGGCAACCTGTTGATGCCGTGCGGGCGGTGCCGCCAACTGCTGTGGGAGAACGGCGGGCCCGGCCTGCTGGTCGACACCGCGGGCGGCATCCGGCCGATGAGTGAGATCCTGCCGGACGCGTTCGGCCCGGAAGACCTGAACCGCTGACGCGGTTGAACCGCCAGACCGCTAGGACTATTCGTGGACGTCATTTCCGTCATCCGTACCAAGCGGGACCGCCAGAGGCTGAGCGACGACCAGATCGACTGGGTCATCGACGCCTACACGCGCGGTGCCGTCGCCGACGAGCAGATGTCGGCGCTCGCCATGGCCATCCTGCTCAACGGCATGGACCGCGCCGAGATCGCCCGCTGGACCGCCGCGATGATCGACTCCGGTGAGCGGATGGACTTCTCGGCGCTCACCCGCCCCACCGCGGACAAGCACTCCACCGGCGGCGTCGGCGACAAGATCACGCTGCCGCTGGCCCCGCTGGTCGCCGCGTGCGGCGCCGCCGTCCCGCAGCTCTCCGGGCGCGGCCTCGGCCACACCGGGGGCACCCTCGACAAGCTCGAATCCATCCCCGGCTGGCGCGCCTCGATCTCCAACGAGGAGATGCTGGCCGTCCTGGACGACGTCGGCGCCGTCATCTGCGCCGCCGGGGACGGGCTCGCGCCCGCCGACAAGAAGCTGTACGCGCTGCGCGACGTGACCGGGACGGTCGAGGCCATCCCGCTGATCGCCTCCTCGATCATGTCCAAGAAGATCGCCGAGGGCACCGGGTCGCTCGTGCTCGACGTCAAGGTCGGCTCCGGCGCCTTCATGAAGTCCCTTGAGGACGCACGGGAGTTGGCGTCCACCATGGTCGGGCTCGGCACCGACCACGGCGTCCGCACGGTCGCCCTGCTCACCGACATGTCCGTACCCCTCGGGCTCACCGCGGGCAACGCGCTCGAAGTCCGCGAATCCGTCGAGGTGCTGGCCGGTGGCGGCCCCGCCGATGTCGTCGAGCTGACCCTGGCGCTCGCCCGGGAGATGCTGGCCGCCGCCGGGCTTCCCGACGCCGACCCCGCCAAGGCGCTCGCCGACGGCTCCGCCATGGACGTCTGGCGCCGCATGATCCGCGCCCAGGGCGGTGACCCTTCCGCTCCGCTCCCGGTGGCCCGCGAAACCCTCGTCGTCCCCGCGCCCGCCTCCGGCGTCCTCACCTCCCTCGACGCCTACGCCGTCGGCGTCGCCGCCTGGCGGCTCGGCGCCGGCCGCGCCCGCAAGGAGGACTCCGTCCAGGCGGGGGCCGGGGTCGAGCTGCACGCCAAACCGGGCGACTCCGTCGTAGCGGGCCAGCCCCTCCTGACCCTCCACACCGACACGCCGGAAAAGTTTCCGTACGCGGAGGAAGCCCTCGACGGCTCCTTCTCCGTTGCCCCGGAGGGTGCCTCCTTCTCCCCCCGCCCGATCATCCTCGACCGCATCGTCTAGGCCCCGGCACCGGGCCCGCTGCCTTTGCGCAGGGCCTGGCCTTTAGAGGCGCCGGGGGCGCGGTGCCTCTGCGCAGGGCCTGGTTTTTAGGGGCGCCGGGGGCGCGGTGCCTCTGCGCAGGGCCTGGCCTTTAGGGGCGCCGGGGGAGCGGTGCCTCTGCGCAGGGCTTGGTTTTTAGGGGCGCGGGGAACTGCGCGACAAGCCACGACGTGCGTGCACGTGACCACCCGCCCCAGAGGGGCAGTTCGGTTGTCTCCGGACCACCGGCCGGTGGGGGCGGGCCGCGCAGTTCCCCGCGCCCCTTAAAGGATCGGCCCACCGCCCTGGGCGAAGGGGGCGTCCGGGGCCGCGCCCCTTAAAGGATCGGCCCACCGCCCTGGGTGGAAGGGGCGTCGGGGCCGCGCCCCGTAGAAGATCGGCTCACCGCCCCGGAGGGGCTCACCGGGGATGTGTCAGGATCGGCGGATGGTGGGGATGAGGACGTGGGCGGTGGCGGCGGCGGCCGCAACGGTGTTGGCGGTGGGCGGGTGCGGGACGGACGGGGGGTCCGAGGCGGCCGTGGGGCTGCCGACGGACGCGGCACCGCCCGCGCCGGCGCCGGTGGTGACGGAACCGCCGTGTCCGGCGGGCGGCCTGGCCGTCACCGGTGAGGAACCGGACGCCGCGATGGGCCTGCGGGCGATGGCCGTCTACGTGACGAACTGCGGGAAGTCGCCGCGCACGGTGGAGGGTTACCCGCGGACGTATGTCCTGGACAAGGCGCGCGAGCGCCTGAAGGTGACGGTCCATCAGGGCTTGTCGATCACGACCGGCATCGACGACCCGGCCCCGACACGTATCGAACTGCGGCCGGGACAGCGGGCGTTGACAGTGCTGGTGTGGCGCAACACGGTGACGGACAGCACGGTGGCGGCGAGCACGGGCGAATACCTGGAGATCACGCCGGTCAAGGACGCCCCTCCCCAACGCGTCACGATGATGGTCGACTTGGGCACCACCGGAAAGCTGGACGTCACGGCGTGGCGGCGCCCGGCCGCCTGAGCGCGAGGCCCGCGACGAGCCCGACGGCGCCGACGGTCGCCAGCGCGAGCGACACCGTCGCGCCCCACCCCCCGGCGTGGAACGCGCCGGCGCCGAGCGTGCCGCCGAGGCTGTTGCCGATGTAGTACGCGGTCAGGTAGAGCGCGGACGCCTGCGCGCGGCCCGTGAGGGCCGTCCGGCTGACCGCGCCGGAGGCGGCCGAGTGGCCGGTGAAGAAACCGGCCGTGACCAGGACGAGCCCGAGCAGGATCAGCGCCAGGGACCCGGACAGGGTGAGCAGCAGCCCGGCGGCGCACAGTACGGCGGCGACGGTGAAGGCGCCGCGCAGGCCCGTACGGGCGAGGAGCGCGCCGGACGCGGCGGAGGCGGCCGTACCGACGAGGTAGACGAGGAAGATCGCGCCGACGGCGGTCTGGGAGAGGCCGAAGGGCGCGGCGGTCAGCCGGTAGCCGAGGACGGTGTAGACGGCGCCGAAGACCGCCATGAAGAGCAGGCCGATCGCGTAGAGGCCGCGCAGCAGCGGGTCGCCGAGGTGCCCGGCGACCGTGCGCCACAGCGCGGCCGGATGCACGGGTCCCGGCGTGAAGTGCCGGGCGGGCGGCACGAGCAGCCGGAAGGCGACCGCGCAGGCCAGCGCCGACAGGCCGACGGCGAAGAGCGCGGCGCGCCAGCCGAACGCCTCGGAGAGGACCCCGCCGACGACGCGCGAGCTCATGCCGCCGATGGAGTTGCCCGCCACGTACAGGCCGATCGCGGAGGGGACGGCGGCCGGGTGGACCTCCTCGGCGAGATACGCCATCGCGGTCGCGGGCAGCCCGGCGAGCGCCACGCCCTGCACGGCGCGCAGCGCGACGAGGACGGCCAGGTCGGGCGCGAAGGGCACGGCGAGGGCGAGCAGCGAGGCGGCGAAGACGGAGGCCGTCATCACCGGCGTACGGCCGTACTTCTCGCTGAGGGCGCTGACCGGCAGGAGCGCGACGGCCAGCGCGGCCGTCGTCGCCGAGACGGTGAGGCTGGCCCGCGCGGGGCTCAGCGACAGGCCGGAGGACAGGGCGGGCAGCAGCGCCTGCGTGGAGTAGAGCAGGGCGAAGGTGGCCAGTCCCGCGGCGAACAGCGCGAGGTTGGCGCGGCGGTAGCCGGGGGAGCCGGGGCGGAGCCGGTCATCGGCCGTGGTGGCGGCCTGCGTTCGGGCTCGGGCGTTCGCGCGGGTCGCGGCGACCGCCCCGGTATCGGCGGGTGACATGTCACGACCGTAGGGGCGTCCACATTTATGCGTCCAATGCACAGATCGTGCATGATTGATGCACTGGTGCATGAGCGCAGGTGGAGGGGGCATATACGGTGGCCGACACAGCCGGTACGAGGCCGGACCCGGAGTCCTGGGGCGCGCTGCTGGCACCGCGCCTCGCGCAGTTCGCGGCCGTGGCGCGGCACGAGCATGTGACGCGCGCCGCCCAGGAGTTGGGCATGCCGCAGTCGACGCTCAGCCGCGCGCTGGCCCGCCTCGAAGCCGATCTCGGTGTCGCCCTCTTCGCCCGCCACGGCCGCGCCGTCCGCCTCACCCGCGCCGGGGTCACCTTCCGCGCCGCCGCCGAGCGGGCGCTCGCCGAGGTGGAACGGTCCGCCGAGTCCGTACGCCTCGACGCCGATCCCGACAGCGGGCGGGTCGCCTTCGGGTTCCTCCACACGCTCGGGCCCGAGACCGTCCCCTCCCTCCTGCGCGCCTTCCGCGCCGAGTATCCGCGCGTCCGCTTCCAGCTCGTGCAGACGTACGGCGAGGCCATGCTGGAGCGCCTGCGGCTGGGCGAACTCGACCTGTGCCTGACCTCACCGGTGCCGGACGAGGCGGGTCTCGTCGTCCGCAAACTCGACGAGCAGCGGCTGCGGCTCGTCGTCCCCGCCGGGCACCGGCTGGCCGGCCGCAAGCGCGTGCGGCTCGCCGAGGCCGCCGCCGAGGCGTTCGTCACGCTCGAACCGGGCTACGGGCTGCGGCGCATCACCGACGCCTTGTGCGCCGAGGCCGGGTTCACCCCGAGGGTCGCCTTCGAGGGCGAGGAGGCCGAGACGCTTCGGGGGCTGGTCGCCGCCGGGCTCGGCGTCGCCGTCCTTCCCCCGCCGGCCGTGCCCCGGCCCGGCGTCGTCGAACTCGACCTCACCGGGCGACGTGCCGTCCGCGAGATCGGTCTCGCCTGGCTCGACGGCGCCCCGGCCCCGCCCCCGGTCGCCGCTTTCCGTGCTTTCCTGCTCGCCCAGACGGGCACCCTTCTGCCGGCCTGAGCCGGTCTCCTGCGGAGGGCGAAGCCCGACGTCTTTGGGGCGCGGCCCCTGTACGGTTCCTTGGCGTGGGACGCCAGCCCATGTTTTTAGGGGCGCGGGGAACTGCGCGCTCAGCCACGACGGCGGCGCGGGTAAAAAACCGCCCCAGTGGGGCAGACGCTGTGTGTTTCGCGACCACCGGCCTGTGGTGGGCTGGTCGCGCAGTTCCCCGCGCCCCTAAAAGCACGTGGCTGGCGTCCGGGCGAAAGGTGGTGCGGCCCGGTGGGGGGCGACCTCCCCGGGGGGGCGGGTCAGACGCGGAGGGACTTGCCGAAGCCGGAGGCCAGGGGCATGCGGAGGCCGAGGGGCGGCGGAGCCGCGAGGGCGTCGGCGATGGGCCGGGCGTGGGGCCGGTCGAGAAGCGAGCCGAGGACGAAATCGGAGGTGAGGGCGAAGACCTCGCTGCGGTGCTGGTGGAGGCCGTGGCCGTCGGAGTGCACCTCGAAGCGGCAGGTGTCGCGGTTGACCTTCTTGAGGCGTTCGGCGAAGCCGTAGGAGATGTCGGGCGCGGTGGACTCGTCCTCGGTGCCGTGGACGAGCAGCACGCGCCGCCCGATGAGCTGCTTGACCGGCTCGGGCTCGGCACCGCGCGGCAGCCACGGAGAGAGCGCGACGACGGAGGTCACGGCGGGGTGACCGGCGGCGTGGAGGGCGGCCCGCGCGCCCATGTCCATGCCGACGAGGCAGACGGGCACGTCACCGTAGCGCCGTACGGCCTCGCCGACCGCCCACTCGGCGTCCTCCGCCGGATGCGCGTGCCCGCCGTTCCAGCCGCGGAAGCGGTAGTGCACGACGTGCGCGGCCACCCCGTCGGCGGCCCCCTCGCGGACGAGATGGCGGGCCAGCGGCCACATGACGGCCGCCGCCACCGGGGAGCGGCGCCGGGTGCTCAGCGCGTCACCGCCGGGCAGGGCGAGCACGACGGCGCGCACCGTGGCGCCGGTATCGTGTTCGCGCTGCCTCGGCGCGGGCACCAGCCCGGACGGCACCGGGCGGCCCAGTCGTGCGCCACGCGCCGGTAATGCTTGGGAAGCCATGGCGCAACGATGGCAGACGCAGGGGTGTGCACTGTATGGCCGGGCGGAAAATTGTTGGGCGCAGCGCGATATCTACGCGCGTAGGGGCTATCGTTTGAGCATGCAGAACCCCAAACCGAGCACTCCCACCCCGGAACAGATCCGCCGCGCCCCCAAGGCGCTGCTCCACGACCACCTCGACGGCGGCCTGCGCCCCGGCACGATCGTGGACATCGCGCGCGCGACCGGTTACGACGCGCTGCCCGAGACCGATCCGGACAAGCTCGGCGCGTGGTTCCGCGAGGCCGCCGACTCCGGTTCGCTGGAGCGGTATCTGGAGACGTTCGCGCACACCTGCGCCGTGATGCAGACGCGGGACGCGCTGGTACGGGTCGCCGCCGAGTGCGCGCAGGACCTGGCGGCCGACGGCGTGGTCTACGCCGAGATCCGGTACGCGCCCGAGCAGCACCTAGAGCGCGACCTGACCCTCGAAGAGGTCGTCGAGGCGGTCAACGAGGGCTTCAGGGAAGGCGAGCGCCGGGCGCGCGAGGACGGCCACCGCATTCGCGTCGGCGCGCTGCTGACCGCGATGCGGCACGCCGCCCGCTCCCAGGAGATCGCCGAACTGGCCAACCGCTACCGGGACCTGGGCGTCGTCGGCTTCGACATCGCGGGCGCCGAGGCCGGTTACCCGCCCACCCGGCACCTGGACGCCTTCGAGTACCTGAAGCGCGAGAACAACCACTTCACGATCCACGCGGGCGAGGCGTTCGGCCTGCCGTCCATCTGGCAGGCGCTCCAGTGGTGCGGCGCCGACCGGCTCGGGCACGGCGTGCGGATCATCGACGACATCTCCTCCGACGGGCGCGGCGACCATGTCAAGCTCGGCCGCCTGGCGTCGTACGTGCGCGACAAGCGCGTGCCGCTGGAGATGTGCCCCACCTCCAACCTCCAGACCGGCGCGGCCAGCTCGTACGCCGAGCACCCGATCGGTCTGCTGCGGCGGCTGCACTTCCGGGTCACCGTCAACACCGACAACCGGCTGATGTCCGGCACCAGCATGAGTCAGGAGTTCGAGCACCTCGTGGAGGCGTTCGACTACACCCTCGATGACATGCAGTGGTTTACCGTCAATGCGATGAAATCAGCGTTCATCCCTTTCGATGAACGTCTGGCCATGATCAATGAGGTGATCAAGCCGGGGTACGCGGAGCTGAAGGCCGAGTGGCTGTTCCGGCAGTCGGCCGCCGCACCGACCCTGGCCAGCGATTCCGTGCCCGACGAGGGCTGACGGAACACCTTCACGGCGCGGCCGGCCCGAGGGGTGACGGCCGCGCCACGCCGTTTGCACGGCCGGTCAACATCTGACTACGTTCCGAAGTCATGCAGACCCGTACCCAGAAGACCCTCGCCACCACCGCGCTCGGCCTCGCCTTCGCCGCCGCCGCGGCGGGCACCGCCTCCGCTGCCTCCCTCCCGGCCCTGCCGATCACCGACCAGGCCGGTTCGCTGCTCGGCCACGCCGGTTCGCCCACCGTGCTCGACGGGACTCCGGTCGGCACCGCCGCCAAGCTCCTGCCCGGCGCCGCCGACAGCGCCAACGGCGCGCAGCAGGCGCTGACCAACGGCACCTCCGCGCTCCCCGGCAACCCGGGCAAGCTGCTGCCCTCCGGCAACCAGGTCAGCCCGGCGAACGGCCTCCTCGGCGGCCTCCCGGTCGGCGGCCTCACCGGCAAGTAGGCCGCGGACACGTCGGCGCGTCTCCACGTACGCACGTAGGCACGTCTCCACGTCGGCACGGAGCAAGCAGGCAGGCACCGGCCGGAGTACGTACCGCCTCCGCGCGTACCGCCTCGGTACGTCGGCCGACCGGTCAGACCCCCACGGGCCGCGCCCCCGCCGAGCGATCCTCGGCAGGGGGCGCGGCCCGCTTGCGTGCCTCGCGCCTGCGCAGCGCGCGCCGCGCGGGCGGCACCACCAGGAGGTGCGCCAGCGCCACGCCCGCCGTGTTGAGCAGCAGCGCGTCCACGTCGAAGAGCTGGCCCGGCACCATCGTCTGAAGGAACTCCAGGGTCAGCGACACCATCAGCGAGGCGAAGACCGTCCGCGCGAAGGACGCGAAGCCCGAGGTGCGGACCCGGCCGCCGGCCATCGGCAGCAGCACGCCCAGCGGCGCGAGCAGCCCCAGGCCCTCGGCGATCCGCCGGGCCGCCTCGCCCGCGCTCATCGCCAGGTCGGCGCGGATCGTGCCGAACGGCCGCAGATTCGGCGCGGGCACCCACGCCACGTAATGCGGACGCAGCAGCAGCCAGGCGACGAAAGCGAGGTACGCGGCGGTGAGCAGCAGCCCGGCCGCGCGCACCCTGAAACTGGAGCCTTCGTGCCGCACGCCCTCCAAGACGCGGCTTCACCCCACCGCGGTTCCCGCGCTGTCCGCGGCGTCCGGGCGGGTCCGCAGGTCGGGCGTGCAGGCGTAGCGGCGCGGCTTGCTGTCGGGGTCGTCGCCGCCGAGCACCACACCGCCGTCGCCGGTGACCGACGGGTCGTCGACGAGCGTGCAGACGATCTGCGCGAGCGCGAACGACGGCAGCTCGTCCACCGGCTGGTTCAGCCGCAGCGCGTTCTCGGGATCGCCCTTGAACGGCCCCAGGATCTCCAGGCTGCCCGGCACCTCGGTGGAGAAACCGGCCTGCGCCTCGGCCGACAGCGGGCTGCGCTGCAACTGCGCGACCAGCTCCCTGACCTGCGTCAGCCGGTCGATCCTGCCCGGCCGCAGCGTCACATTCCGCTTGACCGGCGTGGTCTGCATGCTGCACACCAGATACACCTGGCGTACGACGGTGTCCGTCTCCGGCGCCTTGCCGTCGCGCGGCACCGCGCACGACACCCGTGACGGCGCGGGCCCCGCGTCCACCGGGACCGTGGTCGACCGGATGCCGCAGCCGCCGATCAGCGGCAGCGCGGCGAGCAGGACGACGGCCAGCACCTTGTGTGGCGCATGTCTCATCCGGCCGAGGCTCATCGGGCGGCGTCTCATCGAGCGGTGGTTCATCAGGCCGTATCTCGTCGGGCCGTATCTCGTCGGGCGGTGTCTCGTCGGGCGGTATTTCGTCGGGCGGTGTCTCATCGCGCGTCACCGCCGGGCCCCTGCGACGTGCCCGTGGCGCCCGAGCCGTTCGCGCCCCCGTCGCCGTCCACGTCGTCCTCGTCCTCGTCGGTGCGCGGCCTGACCGGCAGCCGCAGCGTGAAGACCGCGCCGCCGTCCGGGGAGTTGGCCGCCGTGATGTCGCCGCCGTGGATGTGCGCGTTCTCCATCGCGATCGACAGGCCGAGACCGCTGCCCTCGGAGCGGGCGCGCGAGGCGTCGGCCTTGTAGAAGCGGTCGAAGACATGCGGGAGTACGTCCTCGGGGATGCCGGGGCCGTGGTCGGAGACCGCGATGACGACGTCGCCGTCCGCGCCCCCCTCCCTGCGCAGGCTGACCCGGACCGGGGAACCGCCGTGCTTGAGCGCGTTCCCGATCAGATTCGCCATGATCACATCCAGCCGTCGCGGGTCCAGGGTGGCCAGCAGGCCGCGCGGCGCGTCCAGTTCGACCGAGTCGACCCACGCCCTGGCGTCCATGCAGGCCATCACCATGTCCGCGACGTCGACCTCGTCGACCCGCAGCTTCGCGGTGCCCGCGTCGAAGCGGGTGACCTCCATCAACGTCTCCACCAACTCGTTCAGCCGCCGCGTCTCGCTGACCACCAGCCGTACCGCCGGGGCGATCATCGGGTCCAGCGCCTCCGCCTCGTCCTCCAGCACATCGGTGACCGCCGTGATGGCCGTCAGCGGGGTGCGCAACTCGTGCGACATGTCGGCCACGAAGCGGCGGCTGGCCGCCTCCCGCGCGCTCAACTCCTCGACGCGGCTCTCCAGCGCCTCGGCCGCGCTGTTGAACGTCCGTGACATCTCGGCGAGTTCGTCGGTGCCCGACACCTTCAGCCGGGTGTCCAGGTGGCCTTCGCCGAGCCGCTGCGCCGCCTCACCGAGCCGCCGCACCGGACGCAGGACGGTCGAGCCCGCCGCCTGGGCGAGCAGCGCGGCGCCCACCAGAGCGAGCAGGGTCGCGATCCCCAGCGACCAGGCGAGGGAGTTGAGGTCCTTGCGCTCCGCGTCCAGCGACTTGAGCATGTAGCCGGTCGCGCCGTCGTCGTTGATCCGCGCGCCCGCCACCAGATACGGGCGGCCCTGCAACGAGATGCGCATCCACCGCAGGTGGTAGCGGTTGTGGTCCTTGGCGTCCGGGGTGTTGACCGCCCGCTGCAACTGCGCGGGCACGTCGTCCAGCGTGAACACGTCCCGGTTGGAGGGCGCGGCGCACGGCGCGTTGTCCCGCGTCGTGTCGATCAGCACCACCTGGTACGTGTCGGGTCCGCCGATCCGGCCCGCCGCGGTGTTCAGCGACTCGCAGGTCGGCGAGACCGGCAGCGAGGCCGCGTTGCGCTGCAAGGAGTCACGGAAGTCGTTCAGCGCGCTGTTCTGCGCGCGGGTCAGCACCGCGTCGCGGTTGAGCCAGTACGCGATGCCGGAGACGGAGACGGCGGCCGTGAGCGCGACGGCCGCGAAGACCGCGACCAGGCGCAGCCGCAGACTCGTCCAACGCACCATGCCGGGCGACCAGTTCCAGCCCCGGTCGCGTTCCTGGCCGGTGGCGGAGCCGGTACCGGTGCCGGTGGCGGTGACGGTGCCGTCGGAACCGCCGTCGTCCGAAGGGCCGTTGTCGGTCGGGCCGCTCTCGGAGGGGTCGTCGTGCCGATCCTGCCGGTCGTGCCGATCCTGCCCGCCGTGCCCGCCGTGCCCGTCGCCGAACCGCGATGTCACTGGGGCGTGTCCAGGCGGTATCCCACGCCTCTGACCGTACGGATCAGGGTCGGTGACGACGGCACGTCCTCGATCTTGGCGCGCAGCCGCTGCACACACGCGTCGACGAGACGCGAGTCACCGAGGTAGTCGTGCTCCCACACCAGACGCAGCAACTGCTGCCGGGACAGCGCCTGTCCCGGCCTGCGGCTCAGTTCGAGCAGCAGGCGCAGCTCGGTCGGCGTGAGCTGAAGGTCCTCGCCGTCCTTCGTCACCGTCATGGCACTGCGGTCGATGACGATCGCGCCGAAGGCCGCGGAGTCGGTGCTGTCCCGCTCGCCGCGCCGCAGCACCGCCCGGATGCGGGCGTCGAGCACCCGCGGCTGCACCGGCTTGATCACGTAGTCGTCGGCCCCGGACTCCAGCCCCACCACCACGTCGATGTCGTCGCTGCGCGCGGTGAGCAGGATGATCGGGAGCTGGTCGGTACGGCGGATGCGCCGGCACACCTCGAACCCGTCGATCCCCGGCAGCATCACGTCCAGCACGATCAGGTCGGGGCGCTGCTCCTTGAGCAGCTTCAGGCCGTCCTCGCCCGTCGCAGCGGCCACCACGCGGTGACCCTGACGGGACAGGCCGAGTTCGAGGCCCGTACGGATGGCGTCGTCATCCTCGATAAGCAACAGGAAAGGCACGCCGGTCATTGTTGCCTAACGACGGCGTCCGCATGAAGTGCGGGGACCTTCCGCCCTGACATGACCCTGTCCGCGTGACCTGCTCGTGACCTGCTGACCGGCGGTGCCGCAGCCGGGCCGACCGGCCGGTCACGCGGCGCGCGGCCTCTGTGACGGGCCTGTGACACTCGGCGGACAGCGTCATGAAACTGGCCCGGCAGTCTGTTGTCACATCGGAAGAGCGCACGCCGTACCGGATGCGACGCCGAAGACCACGCATCAGGTTCCAACGACGGGGGCGGGACATGAACACACTGCACATCACCACCGACACCGCGGTTCATGCGACGCACACGCACTCGGCGCACTCCACGGGGACCTGCGCCGTCCGCACCACGGAGAAGTCCGGCGCCGCGAACGGACGGGGGTACGTCCGCGGCGCCGTACGCGGCACCTCGTACCCGACGAGCGCCCGGCACCGCCCGCCGTTCATGGCAGCGGTCGACAGCGGCGCCGAGCACCAGGCGAAGCCCGTACCGTCCGCGACCACCGCCGACCAGCCGTCCGGCACCTTCGACGGCGCCGCCGCCCGCACCCCGGCGCGGGCCGAGGCCGAAGCGGCCTTCACCGCCTACGTCCAGGAGCGCCGCGCGTCGCTCTACGCGACCGCGTACCACCTCACCGGGGACCGCTTCGCGGCCGAGGACCTGCTCCAGAGCGCCCTGTTCTCCACCTACCGGGCCTGGGACCGGATCAGCGACAAGGCGGCCGTCGGCGGCTACCTGCGGCGCACCATGACCAATCTGCACATCAGCGCCTGGCGGCGGCGCAAGCTCAGCGAGTACCCGACGGAGGAGCTGCCCGAGACGGTCGGCGACACCGACGAGATGGGCGGCACCGAACTGCGCGCCGTCCTGTGGCAGGCGCTCGCCCGGCTGCCCGAGCAGCAGCGCACCATGCTCGTGCTCCGCTACTACGAGGGCCGCACCGACCCCGAGATCGCCGACATCCTCGGGATCAGCGTCGGCACCGTCAAGAGCAGCATCTGGCGCTCCCTGCGCCGCATGCGCGACGACGAGGCCCTGAGCTTCGGCCGCGACGAGGAGGACGCCTTCGGCGAACTGGTCGCCTGAGGGCCGTCCGAGGCCCAGCTCAAGGCCAAGGATTTCCACACGCCGGTACGGGGGCCGGTCGGGGGGACACGGGGGGACACGGGGGAGCAGGGGGGAAACGGGGGGGTACCGGGGGGTACGGGGGAGCAGGGTCGGACGGCCAGGGGAATGCCGTCCGGCCCTGTCGTACGTCCGCTGCCGTACAGCTCTACGGCTTTGCGGCTTTATAGCTCTACGGCGTCACGCCTCGGCCGGGACGCGGGGCAGCGGGGGCGCGGGGGTGACGGCCGCGGCGATACGTTCCAGCGCCTCGTCACGGCCGCAGGGGTGGCAGCCGAGAGCGGTCTGACGGGCCACGATCGCGCGTTCCGCGCGCATGAGATTCCAGCCCCTGCGGACCAGGAACGGCACCGACTTCCGCGCCTCGCGCAGATCCCGTACGAAACGCCGGCGCGCCGTCGTCGTCGGGCGTCCGCGCAGGCACAGCGCGTCCGCGAGCAGCCCCAGCTCCCGGCAGCGCCCGGCGATCTCGGCGGCGAAGATGCCTTCGGCGACGAAGACGGGCGCTCCGCCGAGGTCGAGGCGGGTACGGCCGGTGACCGAACTCGTCGCGATGTCGTAGACCGGGGTGTCGGCGGCGCTGTCCGCGCAGAGCGCGGCCACGGCCGCGAGCGCCGCGTCCGCGTTCCACGAACCCGGGGCGTCCCAGTCGGTGCCCGCGCCGCTGGGCAGGGCGGGCAGCGTCGGGTCGTCGCACGCCTTGTAGAAGTCGTCGAGGGCCAGCACCGGCAGTCCGGCACGGGTGGCGAGGGACGATTTGCCGGACCCCGAGGGGCCGGTCAGCAGGATCACACGGGAGCGAAGCGACACCGGGGATGAACTCACGGAGAACAATTGTCCCGTATCCCCGGCCGGGGGACGACCCGCCGTAGGACAACTACCCTGCGCGGTCATTGCGTTACGCTGTGCCAGGAAGACTCCCGTCGACAGGAACCGGTCCATGCCCTCGCTCCGTACCGCCCTCGCCCTGACCCTCACCGCCGCCGCGGCCGCCGTCGTCGTACCGGCCGGTGTCGCCGCCGCCGATCCCCTCGCGGCGGCCCAGAGCGCCACCGACGCCCTCCCGACGTCCGACGTCACCTCCGCGCTCCCCACCCAGTACGTCACCGGCGCACTCGGCGCGGGCGTCGCCCCCGTCCGCGACCTCACGATCGATCCGTTGAGCAACACCGGTGTCGACCCGCTCGACAACGCCGTCGGCTCCCAGGTCGCCGATTTCCACCCCGTCTCCACCTCCGCCGTGACCGCTCCGATCACCAACGGGGGCTCCCTCGGCACGCTTCCCCTGGTGGGACCTGTCACGGGACTCCTCCCGCACTGAGCGGTTCCTTTGCCGGGGACGGCAGGCCGATTTTTCAGGGGCGCGGGGAACTGCGCGGCCCGCCCCCACCGGCCGGTGGTCCGGAGACCACCGATCTGCCCCTCTGGGGCGGGTGGTGACGTGCACGCACGTCGTGGCTTGTCGCGCAGTTCCTCGCGCCCCTACGGGGGACCCGTCAGGCGCCGATGGGGTGCCAGACGGTTTTGGTCTCGAGCCACGCGGTGAGGCGGGAGAGGCCGGGGTCCGTACCCCAGTCCTCCGGCGCCGGACGGCGCACCCGCTTCAGGTTGTCGGCCGCGCTCCGCTCCAACTCGGCGGCGAGGTCCGCGTCGGCGCCGGTGAGGTCGAGGCCGTTGACGTCCTGGTGGGCGCCGAGGGGCGCGGCGATCTCGGAGGTGCGGCCGGAGAGGATGTTGACGACGCCGCCCGGCACGTCGGAGGTGGCGAGGACTTCGCCGAGGGAGAGCGCGGGCAGTGGCGAGCGCTCGGAGGCGACGACCACGGCGGTGTTGCCGGTGGCGATCACCGGGGCGAGGACCGAGACGAGGCCGAGGAAGGACGAGTCCTGGGGAGCCAGGACGGCGACCACACCGGTCGGCTCGGGCGTCGAGAGGTTGAAGTAAGGACCGGCCACCTGGTTGGCGCCCCCTACCACCTGGGCGATCTTGTCGGTCCAGCCCGCGTACCAGACCCAGCGGTCGACGGCGGCGTCGACGGCGGCCCCGGCCTTCGTCTTGGAGAGCCCCTCGGCCTCCGCGACCTCGCGGACGAACTGCTCGCGCCGCCCCTCCAGCATCTCCGCGACGCGGTACAGCACCTGCCCGCGGTTGTACGCGGTCGCGCCCGACCAGCCGGACACGGCCTTGCGGGCGGCGACCACCGCGTCCCGCGCGTCCTTGCGGGACGCCTGCGGCGCGTTGGCCAGCCAGGCGCCGCCCTTGGAGTCCGTCACCTCGTACACCCGGCCGCTCTCACTGCGGGGGAACTTGCCCCCGACGTACAGCTTGTAGGTCTTGAACACGCTCAGCCGAGCGTCGCGGACGTCAGACATCGAGGTACCCCTCCAGGCCGTGCCGACCGCCCTCGCGGCCGTAACCGGACTCCTTGTAGCCGCCGAAGGGGGAGGCCGGATCGAACTTGTTGAACGTGTTCGCCCACACCACACCGGCCCGGAGCTTGTTCGCCATCGACAGGATGCGCGAGCCCTTCTCGGTCCAGATGCCCGCGGACAGGCCGTACGGGGTGTTGTTGGCCTTCTCGACCGCCTCGGCCGGGGTGCGGAAGGTCAGCACCGACAGGACCGGGCCGAAGATCTCCTCGCGGGCGATGCGGTGCGCCTGGGTGACGCCGGTGAACAGCGTCGGCGCGAACCAGTAACCGGCGTCGGGCAGTTCGCACGCCGGGGCCCAGCGCTCGGCGCCCTCCTCCTCACCGGCCTGCGCCAGCGCGGTGATCCGGGCCAACTGCTCGGCCGAGTTGATCGCGCCGATGTCGGTGTTCTTGTCCAGCGGGTCGCCGACCCGCAGCGTCGCCATCCGCCGCTTGAGCGCGTCGAGCACCTCGTCCTGCACCGACTCCTGGACCAGCAGCCGGGAGCCCGCGCAGCAGACATGGCCCTGGTTGAAGAAGATGCCGTTGACGATGCCCTCGACGGCCTGGTCGACCGGGGCGTCGTCGAAGACGATGTTCGCCGCCTTGCCGCCCAACTCCAGCGTGACCTTCTTGTCCGTGCCCGCGACCGTACGGGCGATGGCCTTGCCGACCCCGGTGGAGCCGGTGAAGGCGACCTTGTCCACGCCCTCGTGCGCGACCAGGGCCGCGCCCGCGTCCCCGTACCCCGTCAGGATGTTGACGACACCGCGCGGGAGGCCCGCCTGGCGGCAGACGTCGGCGAAGAACAGCGCGGACAGCGGGGTGGTCTCGGCGGGCTTGAGCACCACCGTGTTGCCCGCGGCCAGCGCCGGGGCGATCTTCCAGGCCAGCATCAGCAGCGGGAAGTTCCACGGGATGACCTGGCCGGCCACGCCGAGCGGGCGCGGGTCGGGGCCGTAGCCCGCGTACGCCAGCTTGTCGGCCCAGCCCGCGTAGTAGAAGAAGTGCGCGGCGACCAGCGGGAGGTCGACGTCGCGGGTCTCGCGGATCGGCTTGCCGTTGTCCAGCGACTCCAGCACCGCCAGTTCGCGGGAGCGCTCCTGGATGATGCGGGCGATCCTGAAGAGGTACTTGCCGCGCTCGGCGCCCGGCAGCGCGGACCACTTCTCGAACGCCTTGCGGGCCGCCTTCACCGCGCGGTCCACGTCCGCCTCGCCCGCGCGCGCGACCTCGGCGAGGACTTCCTCGCTGGACGGCGAGACGGACTTGAAGACGGTGCCGTCGGCGGCGGCGGTGAACTCGCCGTCGATGAACAGGCCGTAGGAAGGCGCGATGTCGACGACGGACCGCGACTCGGGCGCGGGCGCGTACGCGAATTTCTGGCCGGGTCGCTGGCCGGGATTCCGGCCGGGATTCTGGCCGGGCCGCACGCCGGGCTGGCCGGTGCTCTGGTCGGTGCTCTGGTCGGTCATGGTTTTCAGTCCACCGTCACGTAATCGGGACCGGAGTACCGGCCGGTGCTGAGCTTTTGACGCTGCATCAGCAGATCGTTGAGCAGGCTGGAGGCGCCGAAGCGGAACCAGTCGGGGGACAGCCAGTCGTCGCCGAGCGTCTCGTTGACCATCACCAGGTACTTCACGGCGTCCTTGGAGGTCCTGATGCCGCCCGCGGGCTTCACTCCGACCTGTACGCCGACGGCCGCGCGGAAGTCGCGGACCGCTTCCAGCATGAGCAGGGTGTTCGCGGGGGTCGCGTTGACCGCGACCTTGCCGGTCGAGGTCTTGATGAAGTCCGCGCCCGCCAGCATCGCCAGCCAGGAGCAGCGGCGGATGTTGTCGTACGTCGCCAGCTCGCCGTTCTCGAAGATCACCTTCAGGTGGGCGGCGCTCTCGCCGTCGGGGCGAGCGCACGCCTCCTTGACGGCGCGGATCTCCTCGAAGACATCCATGTAGCGGCCGGACAGGAACGCGCCGCGGTCGATCACCATGTCGATCTCGTCCGCGCCGGCCGCGACCGCGTCGGCGGTGTCGGCCAGTTTCACGTCGCGCGCGACCCGGCCGGCCGGGAAGGCCGTCGCCACCGAGGCGACGTGCACGCCGGAGTCCCCCAGGGCCTCTTTGGCCGTCGCCACCATGTCGGGGTACACGCAGATCGCCGCGACCTTCGGGGTCGTGCGGTCGGTCGGGTCAGGACGCACGCCCTTCGCGCACAGCGCCCGGACCTTGCCGTGCGTGTCCGCGCCCTCCAGCGTCGTCAGGTCGATCATCGAGATCGCCAGGTCGATGGCGTACGCCTTCGCCGTCGTCTTGATCGACCGTGTGCCGAGCGACGCCGCCCGTCCTTCCAGGCCCACCGCGTCCACCCCCGGCAGTCCGTGCAGGAAGCGGCGCAGGGCGCTGTCCGAAGCGGTCACATCCGACATCGTCGCCGTACGGCGCGCGGCATCGGGATCATAGGCGGGGACTACCGGCGTAGGCGGCGGCGAAGACATGGTCACCACCTCAGCATATCTACGCGCGTAGCAACCCGCCACCCCCCTCCGGGCGAGGGTTCCCCCACCCTCGACGGCCCCCGATCTCCCGGGGCTCCCCACTGAACCCCTCTCCGCCTTGGGCGGCGGGCCGATCTTTTGGGGGGCGCGGGGCTGTGTCCGACCTGCGGCTGCCGCCGCGTGGGCGCTCCGCTTAGGTCACCACTGGCCCCGGGCCCCGGTTGTTTCCCGGCCTCCGGCCGGTGGTGGGTTGCTCGCGCAGTTCCCCGCGCCCCTGGCGGGGCGGGGCCCCTTTTGCCCGGGCGGTGGGCCGGTCTTTTGAGGGGCGCGGGGGACTGCGCGGTCAGCCATGGCGCTCGCGCAGGTCACGACCGGTCCCGGCGGGGCAGTCCGGTTGTTTCCCGGCCTCCGGCCGGTGGTGGGTTGCTCGCGCAGTTCCCCGCGCCCCTGGCGGGGCGGGGCCCCTTTTGCCCGGGCGGTGGGCCG
>NZ_JBIBFQ010000009.1:0-25633 GCF_042955955.1 Streptomyces sp. NPDC008317 | reverse complement strand
CGGTCTTTTGAGGGGCGCGGGGAACTGCGCGGTCAGCCATGGCGCTCCCGCAGGTCGACACCGGTCCCGGCGGGGCAGCCCGGTTGTTTTCCGGCCGCCGGCCGGTGGGGGGTTGCGCGCGCGGTTCTGCGCGCGCCTGGCGGGAAGTGCGGGTTTGGGGGAAAGATGCGGGAACGCAACAGGGCCGGGGCCGAGGGCGGCGGCTCGGTGGGGCAGAATCGGGGATTATGACGAGCCACCACAACCGCCCGGCCGCGCAGGCCACCACGCCCGACCCGGCAGGCGGGACACCGCAGTACCCCGACCGGGTCTACCGCTCGGTGGCCGGACTGTGCGCCGGTGTGCTGCTGCTGGTGCTCGCGCTGTGGCTGGGCGGCGACGCCGTGGTGCACGGGAAGGGACACGCGCCGTGGCTGGCGCTGGCCTCACTGCTGCTGGCGATCCCGCTGATCGTGGCGTTCACCTTGCGGCCCGCCGTCTACGCGGGCGAGCAGCGGCTCAAGGTCCGCAACCCGTTCAGGACGATCTCGGTGGCGTGGGCCGGCGTCGAGTCGCTGCGCGCGTCGTTCTCGAACGAGCTGTTCGCGGGCGGCAAGAAGTACCAGATCTGGGCGATCCCGGTCTCGCTGCGCGCGCGCAAGCGCGCGACCAAGCAGCAGATGCGCGCCAAGGCGGCGGGCGACGACCCCTTCGGCGCGCCCCCGCGCCGCAAGCCGCGCCCCGGCCTCCCGGTCGACGACGACGGCGCCTACCGTTCGCCCTCCGACCAGGCCATCCACGAGCTGCGCGAGCTCAAGGAGCGGCACGGCGCCGACGACGGCTCCGAGCCCCCGAAGCCCGAGATCCGCTGGGCCTACGAGGTCATCGCCCCGGCCGTCGCCGGTTTCGTCGTCCTCGTCGTCCTCCTCGCCATCGGCGGCTGACCCTCCCCCCCGAGGCCCCCCTGAGCCCTGCGGAGACCCCCCGAGGCCCCCGCGCCGCCCGGCGCGCCCTGCGAACGTCACCCCTAGCGACCGTCCGTGAACAAGGGGCAACTTCGCGGTGAAGGATGCCGTGGGCAACCTGTGAGACAACCCTCAATTATCTGAGGCCACATACATTGCCCGTGCCGCACGATCTACCGCGCGTGCGGCCTTCCTCGACGTGGGGCGACAAAGAGGTCATCAGGGGTGGGGTTGCGGCAGATGGCAGGAGAGATCGGTGGGGCCAGTGTGGTGGGGACACGGTGTCAGATCGACATCGACGAGAACGGGTGGCACTCGTGGCGACTGACGGCGAACAACGGCCGGGTGATCGCTCTCGGGGCGAACGCGTATCCGGACGACGCCGCGTGCAGGGCGTCCTTCGAGGGGCTGTGCGAGAGCGCGGAGGGACTGGCGGGCGGCGTACAGCACGCCGCCGAGTCCAATGGATGGATCTGGCGGTTACGGGACAGTGAGGGTCGTGTGCAGGCCGTATCGGCGCGGGCGTACGAGCGGCACTCGACGTGCCAGGCCGCGTACGACCGGTTCCGTCTGACACTGCTCGGGCTCGGCGCCGCCGAATCCGTGCCCTGGGACGACGCGAGCTGACCGAAGAACCTCAACGGCCACGTTCCGTGCCGCGCCGACGCGCGGCGGGACGTGGCCGCCGTGTTTCCCCGCCCGCCCGGCCGGCCCCCGCGCCCCGCGTCCGCCCCGCGCCCCGACCTGACCCGACCCGCCCGCCGCCCCCCGGCCCGTACGGCTGTACGGCCCACGTGATTCCGTACGGAAACCGAAGTTGCCCCTACGGGTGCTGTCGTTCACATCGGCTTGCGAATGCGGCCATCGCGGACCATGAGCGTCAATGCGTGACGATGCGAACACTGGCGAGAACCGGCGAGCCGGACCAGGGTGACGGGCCCGGAGCCGACAGCGCCCGGCGGCTGCACGCCGACTCGGGGCTGCCCGACCGGGTGTTCAGGGCAGTGGCGCGCGGCGGCGGCAGCCTGGTGCTCGTCGTGATGCTGCTGGTCGGCGGATTCCTGCTGTACCGGGCGTGGCAGGCGCTGCGCAAGGTGGGCGTTCCGGCGTTCCTGACCACCGCCGAATGGGACCCGGACGCCGGGCACTTCGGCATCGCGGCCGTCATCATCGGCACGGTGCTGATCGCGGCGGTCGCGATCGTCATCGCGGTGCCGATGGCGATCGGCACGGCGCTGTACATCTCGGAGTACGCCCCCGCCAGGCTGCGCCGCACGCTGGTCAGCACCGTGGACCTGATGGCCGCCGTGCCGTCGGTGGTCTACGGCCTGTGGGGGCTGTTCTTCCTCCAGGGCAAGGTGATCGGCCTGGCCCGCTGGCTGTCGACGTACTTCGGCTGGATCCCGCTCTTCCACGTGGACGGCGCCGACCCGCACGACCCGCTCGCCACCGCGACCGTCTACACCGCGTCCACCTTCGTCGCCGGAATCGTCGTGGCCATGATGGTCACCCCGATCATCTGCTCGATCATCCGCGAGGTGTTCTCGCAGGCCCCGGTGGGGGAGCGGGAGGGCGCGTACGCGCTGGGCGCGACCCGCTGGGGCATGATCCGCTCGGTCGTCCTGCCGTACGGCATGGGCGGCATGATCGGCGGCACCATGCTCGGCCTGGGCCGCGCGCTCGGCGAGACCATCGGCGTCTACCTGGTCATCTCGCCGATCTTCGTCATCCAGCCGCACATCCTCCAGAGCGGCACCAGCTCCGTCTCGTCGCTGATCGCGCTGCGGTACGGCGAGGCCAGCCCGCTGGGCATGTCCGCGCTGATGGCCGCGGGTCTGGCCCTCTTCCTCATGACGCTGGTGGTCAACTTCGCCGCTTCGTCGATCGTCGCCCGCAGCCGGTCCGGCGCCACCGCCGAGTAGCCGCCCAGTAGCCGAGCCGCTGAGCCGCCGCCCCACCGTCAGCCCGCATCCGTCAGCCGCACGCACGCCGTAGGCCGAGCGATCGGCGGAACCAGGAGACCCCCTCGTATGACCACGGACGCACCGGACTCCGTCACCACGGCGCCGGAATCCGCCGGGACCGCCAACGCCCCGGCGCACCCGGCCCCGGCGCACCCGGCCACGAAGGCCCCCGGCACCGGCACCGTCATCCCCGGCCCGGCCCCCGCGGCAGCGGAACGCCGGCGCTCCACCTCCACCGTCCGCCAGACCGACCTGCTCGGACTGCTCGGCTCGGCAGCCGCCTCCCTCTCCCTCACCTGGCTGTTCTTCGCCAGGATCGCCCCCTTCAGCGGGGCCCTCGGCTTCGTCGTCTTCTGGTACGCGCTGTTCATCGCGCTGTACGCGCTGCTGGTCTCCTTCGACGAGGACGGCCCGGTGGTGCGCGACAAGATCGCCTCCGCCGTGGTCCACAGCATCGCGGTGCTGCTGCTGGTCGCCCTGCTGTTCGTCGTCGTCTACACGCTGTGGTCCGGCCGCAGGGCGATACCGCACCTGAACTTCTTCACCCAGGACATGTCCGTCACCGGGCCGCTCGACCCGCTGAGCGCGGGCGGCATCAAGCACGCCGTGGTCGGCACGCTGATCGAGATCGGCATCGCCCTGGTCCTCACCGTCCCGGCGGGACTGCTGTGCGCGGTGTTCCTCAACGAAGTGCCCGGACGCTACGCGCGTTTCGTCCGTACGGTCGTCGAGGCGATGACCGCGCTGCCGTCGATCGTGGCCGGTCTGTTCATCTACGCCACCGTGATCCTCGCGCTGAACGTCCCCAAGTCGGGCTTCGCGGCGTCGCTGGCCATCTCCGTGATGATGCTGCCGATCATCATCCGCGCCTCCGACGTGGTGATCCGGCTGGTGCCCGGCACCCTGCGCGAGGCGTCGTACGCGCTGGGGTCGCCGCGCTGGCGGACCGTATGGCATGTGGTGCTGCCCACCGCCCGGTCGGGGCTGACCACCGCGGTCATCCTCGGCACCGCCCGCGGCATCGGCGAGACCTCTCCCGTCCTGCTGACGGCGGGCTTCGGCGCGAGCACCAACTACGACCCCTCGCAGAACCCGATGGTGTCGCTGCCGCTCGCGACCTTCGAGTTCGTGAAGTCCCCCCAACCCACCATGATCGCGCGCGGGTTCGGCGCGGCGTCGGTGCTGCTGGTGCTCGTCCTGGTGCTCTTCGCGCTCGCCCGGGTCCTCGGCGGGCGCGACGCGGGCCAGTTGAGCAGGCGCGGCACCCACCGCAGGGTCGTCGCCTCCCGCCGGGACACGCGCCGCTTCACCGAGCGCGCCGCGGCGCGCGACGGCTACTCGTCGGCGTCGGCCGCCCCGGCCTTCCGCACGACAACAATCCAACCTGCACAGGGAGTTGACGGATCGTGAAGAGGATCGGCTGGACGGGCCTCAGGGCGGCGAGGGCGGCAAGGGTGGCAAGGGCGGCAGCGGGTGCGATGGCCGCGCTGCTGATCTCGCTGCTGTTCCTCGGCCAGGCACCGCCGGCCAAGGCCGACTCGTACGCGAGGATCAGCGGCGCCGGCTCGACCTGGAGCCAGAACGCCGTCGACCAGTGGCGGGCGAGCGTCAAGAAGTACGGGATGACCGTCGACTACACGGGCAGCGGCTCGTCCGACGGCCGCCAGCAGTTCACCAACGGCACCGTCGACTTCGCCGTGTCCGAAATCCCTTACGGCATGACCGAGTTCGGGGTGCGTGAACCTCCGCCCAAGCGCGGCTACGCGTACATGCCGATCGTCGCGGGCGGCACGGCCTTCATGTACAACCTGAAGATCGGCGGCAAGCGGGTCACCAATCTGCGGCTGAGCGGCGGCACGGTCGCCAAGATCTTCACCGGCCGGATCACCAACTGGTCCGACCGGCAGATCGCCGCCGACAACCCCGGCCTCACCCTCCCGGCCCGCAAGATCATCCCGGTGGTGCGCTCCGACGGCTCGGGCACCACCGCCCAGTTCACGCTGTGGATGTCCAAGCAGCAGGGCGCGGTGTGGAACGACTATTGCAAGCGCGCCAACAAGCCCACCCCGTGCGGCCTGACGTCGTACTACCCGGTGATCCCCGGCTCCGGCTTCATCGCCCAGTCCGGCTCGCTCGGCGTGTCCGGCTACACCCGGCAGAACTACGCCGAGGGCGCCATCACCTACGTCGAGTACTCCTACGCGGTCACCACCGGCTTCCCGGTCGCCAAGGTGCTCAACGCCAAGGGCTACTACACCGAGCCCACCGCCTCCAACGTCGCCGTGGCGCTGACCCAGGCGCAGATCAACCAGGACGAGAACTCCTCGCAGTATCTGACGCAGATCCTCGACAAGGTCTACGCGTACCAGGACGCGCGGACGTATCCGCTGTCCAGCTACAGCTACATGATCCTGCCGACCTCGCTGGACTCGCCGCTGACCGAGGACAAGGGCAGAACGCTCGGCGCGTTCGGCTACTACTTCCTGTGCCAAGGCCAGTCGCAGGCACAGCCGTTGGGCTTCTCGCCGCTGCCGAAGAACCTCGTGCAGGCCGGATTCGACCAGCTCAAACGCGTCCCCGGTGTGCAGGCCCAGACCATCAATCTGGCGGGCTGCCACAATCCGACCTTCTCCAGCGACGGCACCAACACCCTGGCCAAGAACGCGCCGTTCCCCAAGGCGTGCGACCGGCAGGGCACGCAGCAGTGCTCCGACGGCACGGGCGGCGCGTCCAGGCAGCCCACCTCGGTCAAGCCGCAGGCCAACGCCGCCTCCGGCGGCGGCTCCAACGGCGGCAACTCCGGTGGGAGCAAGGGCGGTTCCGGCGGTACGGGCGGCGGCTCGTCCGGCACCACGGCGGGCGCGAGCGGCGGTACGGGCACCACGTCCGGCGGCACCACGGCCGGTACGAGCGGCGCCGCCACCGGCGGTACGACCGCCACGGGCGGCACCGGCCAGAGCGTCGACCCCGACACCGGACTGCCCGCGGGCGACTCCGGCGGCACCGGCGGCAACCAGGACATCGTCGCCTCCAGCGTCGGCGTCGGCAACGAGACCTTCTGGGGCATGCGGACCTGGCTCATGGGGCTCTCCGCCCTGGCGCTGCTGCTGGTCGTCCTCGCCCCGCCCACCCTCGCCAGGCGGCTGACCAGGAACGGGAGGCGTGATGGCCGCGCGTAACCACCCCGGAGCCGCCCGAGGCCGCGTCCTGTCGGTCCGCCTCGGCGCGCTTCTCACCTCGCTGCTCGCCGCCGTCGGCCTGACCCTGCTGCCACCGTCGGCGGGCGGCGGACAGGCCCACGCGGACACCGGCACGGACACCGGCTCCGCCGTCACCAAGCCCGGCACCAAGGGTCCCTACGACGACTTCTCGCACCTGAGGGTGACGGTCGAGCAGACGAGGAATCTGCGGACGCAGGGACTGAAGGTCTCATGGGCGGGCGGGGTGAAGAGCTCGCCCAACAACGCGGGCAACTACCTCCAGCTCATGCAGTGCTGGGGTGACGCGGCGACCGGCCCGACCCCGGAGCAGTGCGAGTACGGGAACCCGCCGCCGAACACGGGCGTGCTCAACGTCGGGCGGAGCGTGGGCAATCTGGACCCGCTGGAGCCGGCGCAGCACACCGTGCCCTTCACCACGGTGAAGGGCGCCAGCTCGACCGACGTCAACCAGTTCTTCACGCAGTACGCGACCAATGAGCAGGACCTCGCCACGACCGGCGTCGACGGCAGCGGCCAGACGATCTTCCAGGCGGAGGACGCGGACACCTCGCCGATCCTGGGGTGCGGCACGGTGGCGAGGACCGGTCAGGCGCCCGAGCCGTGCTGGCTCGTGGTCGTGCCCCGCGGCACCCACGAACCCGACGGCTCCGAAGCGCCGCCGCCCAACGGACTGATCAGCTCCCCGCTGTCCGCGGGGAACTGGGCCCAACGCATCGTGTTCCGCCTCGACTTCGCCCCGACCGACTCGCCCTGCCCGATCGGCCAGGACGAACAGCCCACCATCGGCTCCGAGATGATCTTCGAGGCGATGAGCTCCTGGGCGCCGACCCTGTGCACCTCGCAGAAGGTCACCTACGGATACGTTCCGCAGCTCGAGGACTTCTCCCGTACGCAGGTCACCAGCCCCGGCACGGGCTCGGCCGGACTCGCCTTCATCGAGAACCCGGTGCTGCCCCAGCCGGACGTGGCACCGGTCGTCCACGCGCCGGTCGCGGTCTCCGGACTCGTCATCGGCTACAGCGTCCAGGTCGCCGGATCGTCCCAACAGGTGCCCCGGATACGGCTGAACGCGCGGCTCGTGGCGAAGATGCTCACCGAGTCCTACCAGTGCGACCTGCCGGGCAACGACTTCCCGCGCGGCAGACTTCCGGCGAAGAACCCGTTCGGTATCGAGCGCGACCCCGAATTCGCGCGGCTCAACGCCGGTGTGCCCTACCCCGTGGGCAGTTCCTGCGGATTCGGTATCGGGGTCCCGCAGGGCGCGAGCGATTCGGCGGGGCAGCTGTGGAAATGGCTGCTCTCCGACCCCGACGCGCGCAACTTCCTTTCCGGAAAACCCGACCCGTGGGGCACGGTCATCAATCCGTATTTCCTGGAACTGGCACCGGTCAGCACCCCGCCGTCCGGCTTCGACAAGCCGGACCCGACGGTGTGGGCACCCGACAGCCGCTTCCCCGACATCCGGCTGACGGCCGTCGGCGTGAACCCGTACGGCAGCGGTCTGAGCGACGACGCCAGGACGGTCCGCAAGGCCAACAACGGCGGCATCACCGGCTTCAACCCCACGTCCACGCCCCCGGCGCTGACGAAGGCCGAGACGCAGCCCGCGGGTTCGAACTTCATCATGGGCCTGACGGACGCGGCCAGCGCCGCCCGCTACCGGCTCGGCACCGCCGAACTCCTCAACGCCGACGGCCAGTTCGTCGCCCCGACGGTCGACTCGATGACCAGGGCGGTGAACGGGATGAAGGCGGGCAAGGCCCCGGGCGTCCTGGACGCGGACCCCTCCGCGAAGACACCGGGCGCCTACCCGCTCACCACCGTCACCTACGCCGCCGCCTCCACCTCGCTGGACGCCGCCGACCGCAAGACCTACGCCGCGCTGATCCGGTACGCGGCGGGCTCCGGCCAGCGACAGGGCATCGGCTTCGGCCTGCTGCCGCTCGGCTACGCACCCCTGACCGCCACCCTGCGCGAACAGGCCCTCACGGCCGCGTCCGCGCTGATCGCCGGTGTGCCCCCGGCCACGGGACCGGGTGACACGTCCTCCAACGGCGGTTCCGGCTCCGGCCCCGGCGGTACGGGAACGACCGGCGGCGGTACGGGCGGCGACGCCGGCCACGGGGCGACCGGCGGGGGACCGGGGCCGGGCGGCGCACCGCCCGCGTCCCCGTCGTCGTCGGCCCCCGCCGCCGGTACGACCAAGGGCTCCACCGGCGGACCCGCCGCCTCGCCCCCCGTCAGCAACGTCGCCCAGACCGGCGGCACCACCCCCCAGGCGATTCTCGGCGCCATCCGCTGGGTGCTGCTGATCGTCCTCATCGCGGGCATCGCGGGCTCCCTGGCCGGGCCCCTGCTGATGCGCGCGGGCGTCGTCCGCGGCAGGAAACCGGTGTGACGGGTACTTGGGCGCCCCTTGGAAGGAAAATAAAAGAGAATTTGGAATACCCGTTGTTCACTTTTGCGGGGCGGTAATTTTGGTTGCCACTTCTTGAGGAGATCGGCAGGATCATTCATGGCCGGACCGACAGGTCAGGTCTTTTGGGGGGAATTATCAATTCTCCTTGCGTGTCACACGTCTGGAAATTCCATCCGCATCGACTCGGAGGAAATACAGTGAACGTGAAATTCGCCAAGCGGGCGGCGATCGTGGTCGGTACCGCGACCCTCGGTGTCACCATCGTGGCCGGTACGGCTCAGGCCGACCCGGCGGCCGGTGTCCACCGCACGCTCGTCGCGGTCGGCTCCGACACCACGCAGGACGTGCTCAACGGCCTCGGCAACAAGATCGCCGACCCGAACCCGACCGGTTCCTCGGACGGCAACCTGATCGCGTCCTACGACGCCACCGGTTCCTCCACGATCTCGACGCGGGACACCACCTGTGCGTCGGTCACCCGCCCCGACGGCTCGGGCGCCGGTGTCAACGCGCTGCGCGCCGACATCGCGGCCGGCAGCCACTGCATCGACTTCGCCCGGTCCTCCTCCACCCCCAACGCCACGGGCCAGTTCACCTTCATCCCGTTCGCCGTGGACGCGGTGACGGCGGCGACGGCGACCACCACCAACCTGCCCGCCAACTTCACCTACCTGGCCGGCGGTTCCTCCCTGACGAACGCCCAGAAGGCCACCTCCGACCTGACCCGGGTCTACAACTGCCTGGACACGGCGGGCAACCCGCTGCCGGCCGGCACGTACCCGACCATCGGCGGCGTCACCGTCCACCCGCTGGTGCCGCAGGCCGGTTCCGGCACCCGCAAGTTCTGGGCCTCGACGCTGGGCTTCAACGCCACCACCCTGCCGTCCTGCGTCAAGGACACCGCCGCGAACGGCGCCGCCGTCCAGGAGCACAACGGCAGCGCCCTCCAGGGCCCGAACGACCTCATGCCGTTCTCGATCGCGCAGCACATCGCGCAGGGCCGCTCCCTGCCGGGCGTGACCGACCGTCGCAACGGCGCGGTGCTCAAGACCGTCAACTCCACCGCGCCGCTGAACGCGAGCGGGAACCTCAACACCGCGTTCCCGGTCACGCGTGAGGTCTACAACGTCATCCCGGACAGCCGGGTGACCGGCGAGACGCTCATCAAGAACACCTTCGTCGGCAGCGCCTCCAAGGTGTGCACCGCCAAGTACGACTCCACCACCACGGTGATCAACAAGTACGGCTTCGGCACCGACACCAACTGCGGCAACGCGACCACCCTGGTCAGCCGCGACCTCGTCTGACCCGTCGTCTGACCCGTCACAGCGGCGGACCACCGTCCGCCGGGCCGGGCGTCCCTCGGGGGCGCCCGGCCGCTCCCGGCACCGCGACGCGGTGCGCCACGTACACACCGGACTCCTTCAGGGGGAGAGAAGACAATGACGAGACGAAGACTGCGCGGCGTTCTGGTCGGCGCGCTCGCACTGGCCATGGGCACGGGCGCGCTGCTCGCGGGGGCGGGCACCGCAGGCGCCACCACCGGTACCCCGACGGCGACTTCGGGCACGGTCACCCTCACCGCCCGCGGCACCGGCATCGACGACGACTCGCCGTTCGCGCGGGTGTCGGTCGACAAGGCGTGCCCGGCGAACTACCAGGACGCCCTCACGGTGTCGCTCGTGGTGCCGGACGGCCGGGAGTCGCTCCTGGCCTCCCACCTGACCGGCGGCGCCCCGTACGCCAAGGCCCCGGTCACGGCGCAGGTCCCGGAGGCGTCGGGCAACGGCACCATCGTCCGGTCGATCGCCACCGCCTTCGACGTCGCCAGTGTCCCGGTGGCGGACGGCACCTACCCGATCCACGTGACCTGCGCGAACGCCGACCGGGCGAACTTCCCCGAGCACCCGACGTTCACCGGCTTCATCGACGTGACCGGTGACACCTGGCAGGTCTCCGGCCACGCCGCCCCGGTCGCCACCAGCGTCAGGCTCAGCGCCGACCCGGCCAACCACGTCCAGGTCGGCAAGCCCTTCACGCTCACCGCGAAGGTCGCGGGCGGCGTGCCCGGAGCCGTCCAGTTCGAGGCGGACAACGGCGTCACCGTGTACGACACCCCGGTGCCGGTCGTGAACGGCGTGGCCACCTTCCAGCCGCCGGCCAACGCCGCGCCGAACGTCCGCAGTTACATCGCGGTCTTCATCCCCGCCGACCAACTCGCCTACGCGCAGGACTACTCGGTCCTCAGCTACTCGTTCGTCAACGCGCCGTCCGTCACGGTGACCGACGCGGACGGCAACGCCCTCGGGGACAGCCCGCAGTTGACCCCCGGACAGCACATCAAGGTCTCCGCGCAGGGCTTCCTGCCGCAGAGCCAGGAGCAGGTGCTGCCGTTCGTGTCCAACGCCCTCGCGCTCTTCGCCCCGGTGGCGACCGACGCGCGGGGCTCGGTCACCGGCTACGACCTGACGGTGCCGAAGCTGATCGCCCGCGGCTCCCACACCCTGACCCTCACCGGTCTGTGCAGCTTCGTCCAGGTCTCCTTCACCTTCACCACGAAGTGACCGCGAAACAGCGCTGACCAGCACAGACGTACCACCGGCCGGGCATCGTCCAGATGCCCGGCTGCCGCCGTGACACGGCGGGAACGGCACCACCGCACCACCTGAGCACCGCATCACCGCAGTACCGGCACCGCCACCGCACGACTCGTACGACTCGTACGACCGACGCATATCCCCGAGGGGACGAGGAGACATGAAACGAAGAATGCACGCGGCGCTGCTGAGCGTGCTCGCACTGGTCCTGGGCACCGGGGCCCTGGTCCTCACCACCGCGGGGACCGCGAACGCGGATCTGGCCGGGAACGTGACGCTGTCGCCCGCCGCCGGCACCGTCGACGACTCCCCGGCCTTCACGTCGGTCTCGGTCGACCAGGCATGCCCCACGAACTACCAGGACGCCGTGAGCGTGTACATCGTCCTCGACGGCGCGGAGTCGCTCCTGGCGACCCACTTGACCAACGGCGCCCCGTTCTCGACCGCCCCCATCACCGCGCGGCTCCCGGCCTCGGGGGGCAACGGCACGATCCTCCGGTCGATCAGCTCCGCGTTCGACGCGTCAAGCGTGGAACTCGCCGACGGCACGTATCCGATCGACGTGGTCTGCAAGTCCGCCGACCCGTCCGCCGGGGACCTGCCGACCTTCACCACGTTCATCGAGATCACCGGCTCCGACTGGGCGGTGAAGACGGTCACCCCGCCGACGTCGACCTCCGTCGTTCTCACCGTCGACCCGGCGGGCCGGGCCGTGGCGGACAAGAAGATCACCCTCAAGGCCACCGTCACGCCGGACACCGCCGAAGGCACCGTGACCTTCAAGCAGGGCGCCGTGCCCGTCACCGGCGGGAACATGATTCCGCTGGTCAACGGCGTGGCGACGGCGAGCATTCCAGGGATCGGCAACCCCGGCGTCATCACGCTCTCGGCGCAGTTCACGCCCAGCGACCCGCTCAAGTTCGCCGCCAGCCAGAACGGGGTGTCGTATCCCGTGGTGGCCGAGCCCGACCTGACCGTGCTCGACGACTCCGGGACCGAACTGCACGACACCCCGGCGCTCACCAAGGGCCAGAAGATCAAGGTCACCGCGGAGGGGTTCCTGCCGGGCCCCACGGGCGGGAACGGCGAGAAGATCACCTTCGCGCTGGACGGGTCCCCGGCCGCCGACGACGCGACCGCCGACAACAGCGGCAAGATCGCCAACTACGCGGTGACCCTGCCCGCCGACCTCGCCGACGGCAGCCACTCCCTGGTGCTGACCGGCGCGACCAGCGGCATCAAGCAGACGTTCGCGTTCACGGCGGGCGCGGGCACCTCGCCGACCGACGATCCGACCGGCACGCCGACCGACGAGCCCACGGACACCCCGACCGACACCCCCACGGACACGCCCACCGACACCGGCGGCGCGGACGGCGGAGGCACGTCGACCGACGGCGGCGCGGCCAACGGCGGTCTGTCCAGCGGCGGTTCGTCGGGGACGTCGGGCGGCTCCGGCGGCAGCAACGGCCCGCTGGCGGCCACCGGAGCCACCGGTGTCGTCCCGCTGAGCGTGCTGGCGTTCCTGATGGTGACCGGTGGCGGCTATGCCGCCTACCGGGTGCGCAGGGACGGCAAGTTGCTCACCTTCGGTCCCACGCCGCGCGACTGACCGTACGCGGCACGCCGGGCGGCGGGCGGTTCCGACCGTCCGCCGCCCGGCGACCGGCCGTACTGCCGCCGTACGACCGACCGCTACGACCGGTCCGTACGACCGCTGTCGGGGCCGCGTACGAGACCGCGGCGCCGACCCCCCCGTCCGAGCACGTCAGCGAAACGCACGCACGCGAAGGAGCGCCACCCGTGGCCGTACTGTCACCGTCCCGCGAGGCCGCCGGGCCGCCGCCGGAACCGGCCGAGCCGCAGATAGGTCGGGCGGCCGAACAGCCGCCCGCCGCCTGGTTCGTCATCCCGGGCGCGGCGCTGACCCTGCTGGCCGCGCTGCTGCTCGGATTCGTCGTCAATCTCACGCTGCTCGGCCACGTCGAGCACGCCCGCGCCCAGCAGACCGGTTACGCCGACCTGCGCGCCCAACTCGCCAAGGGCACGGCCCCGGTGGGCCGTCTGGACGACAAGGGCGAGCCCGTGCCGCTGGGTTCGCCGGTCGCGGTGCTGCACATCAAGGCGATCGGCCTCAAGGAGGTCGTCTTCCAGGGCACGACGTCCGGTGTGCTCAGGTCAGGTCCTGGGCACCGCAGGGACACCCCGCTGCCGGGCCAGCCGGGCACCAGCATCGTGATGGGCCGTCAGTGGGGCTACGGCAGCCCGTTCAACCACATCGACGAGCTGAAGGCCGGGGACCCGATCACCGTCACGACGGGCCAGGGCCAGCAGCGGTACCAGGTGACCGGAGTGCGGCACGCGGGCGACCCGGCGCCCGCGCTGCCCGGCACCGGACAGGGCCGGCTGATCCTGATGACCGCGACCGGCGGCCTCTACACCCCGCACGGTGTGCTGCGGGTGGACGCGGAACTGGTCAGCGACGTCCAGCCGGGCCCGGCGGCGGGCGGCGGCATCTCGGCGGCCGAGCAGCCGCTGGCCGGTGACCCGGCCGCCTGGCTGCCGATCCTGCTGTGGACGCAGGGGCTGCTGCTCGTCGCGGTCGCCGTCACCTGGACCTACCGGCGCTGGGGGCGCTGGCAGACGTGGATCTGCGCGGTCCCGGTGCTCGCCGCCGTCGTGGTCGCCCTGTCCGGTGAGGCCACCCGCCTGCTGCCCAACCTGCTGTGAGACCGGCGTACTTGGGACCGGGGTGCTGGACCGGAGTTCTCTGGACCGGAGTGCTGGAGGCCGGACCTCCCGGGACCGGACCGCCTGGTCCCGGACCGCCTGGGACCGGACCGCTTGAGCCGCTTTCGGACCGAGCCCGCCACGAACCGCCCCGACGCATACCCGACGCATATGAGGAACACGATGTCAGCGACTGACGAGACCGTCGTACTGCCGCCCGTCCCCGGCGACCCGCCGACCGGCGGCGACCCCCGCTCCGATTCCCGCTCCGATTCCCGCTCCGCCTCCCGTTCCGCGACCCTCGACGCCCGTGAGGTGTCGGCCTGGTTCGGCGACCACAAGGTGCTCGACCGGGTGTCGCTCACCATGCCCGCGCAGCGCGTCACCGCGCTGATCGGCCCCTCCGGCTGCGGCAAGTCCACCTTCCTGCGCATCCTCAACCGCATGCACGAACTGATCGGCACCGCCTCGCTCGCCGGGCAGGTCCTGCTCGACGGCGAGGACATCTACGACCGGGGCCGCCGGATCACCCACGCCCGCCGCGAGATCGGCATGGTCTTCCAGAAGCCGAACCCGTTCCCCGCGATGTCGATCTACGACAACGTGCTGGCCGGACTGAAGATGAACGGCGTCAAGGCCGGGCGCGGCGAGCGCGACGACCTGGTCGAGGAGTGCCTGACCAAGGCCGGGCTGTGGAAGGAAGTACGCGACCGGCTGCGGCAGCCCGGCGGCGCGCTCTCCGGCGGCCAGCAGCAACGCCTGTGCATCGCACGGTCGTTGGCGGTACGGCCGCGCGTGCTGCTGATGGACGAGCCGTGCTCCGCGCTCGACCCGACCTCCACGCGGCGCATCGAGCAGACCATCGGCGAGCTGTCCGACGACGTGACCATCGTCATCGTCACCCACAACATGCAGCAGGCCGCCCGTGTCTCGGACTCCTGCGCCTTCTTCCTCGCCGAACAGGGCACGCCCGGCGTGATCGTGGAGCACGGCCCGACCGACGACATGTTCAACCGCCCGCAGGACCCACGCACGTCGGACTACGTCAACGGCCGGTTCGGCTGAGCGGCGGCGCCCCGTGCGACCTCCGCGCAGCCCACGGTGCCGCCCGTACGCACCCGCGCTGCTGACCGCGTCCGTGGCCACCGCGCTGGCCGCGGCCCTGACCTCGTGCGTTCACCCGGCGGCGCACACCCCACCGGCCGCCGCGGACCGTACGCGCGTCCCCGTACAGCGGCCGTCCGCGCCCGCCGTGCCCACCGCTCCCGCCGTGCCTACCGTGCCCGACCCGTCCGCCGCGTCACCGGCCGGGGACGCCAACCGGCCGCGTCCGTACGCCGATCCGGCCGCGAGCACCCCACCGGCCTTCCCGCCGCCGACCGGGAAGGCCGAGGCCGTGAAGGGCACGAAGGGCACGAAGGGAGCCGGGGCATCCGCCGCCCCCTCCCGGACGGGCGCGCCGCCGCCCGCCACGACGGCCGCCCGGCCGGGGCCGAACCCGTCCCGCGGCGCACCCGCCGCGCCGAAGAAGGCCGCCGCCGAGCGTCAATACCCGCCCGGCACCACGGTGTTGCGGATCGGCGACTGGTCACGGCCCGTCGTGCGCGGCGACCAGGCCACCATCGACGCGTGCGGGGCGGCCGTGCTGTTCGCGGGACCCGATCCGGCGCTCTCCGACGGCTACGAGATGCGAACCTCCGTCATCGTCGGCCACGACTACTGCGGCTACGACAAGCTTGCCCCGCTGCCGGTCGGCACCCGCGTCACCCTGGACACCCCGAGGGGCACGCTGTCCTTCCACGTCTACGCCACCTACGTCAACCCCGGCAGGGGCGGCCCCGACAACGGCCTCTACTGGGGCGACCTCACCCTCCAGACCTGCGTGGGCCCGGACACCGGCTTCAGCTATCTGACCCGCGACTGAACGGGCCCGACCCGCACGCGATGTGACGCGCCGTCAAATACCCGCCGCCGACGCCACATCCGCCTTCAGCGCGGCCATCACCTCGTCGGCCGTACGCCGCGCCGCGCCCAGATCGGCGGCCGAGGCCACCGGCACCACGACCTCCAGGTAGCACTTCAGCTTCGGCTCGGTACCGCTCGGCCGGACGACCACCCGCGCCGACTCGACGGTCCCGGCGCCCGCCAGGCGGTAGCGCAGCCCGTCCGTCGGCGGCAACTGCTCGCTGCCCTCGGCCAGATCGTCCGCCGACGTCACCGCGAGGCCCGCGAGCGCGGCCGGCGGCCGATCGCGCAGCCGGGCCATCGCGTCCGCGATCAGCGAGAGGTCGGCGACCCGCGCCGAGAGCTGGTCGGTGGCGTGCAGACCGTGGTCGAGCGCGATGTCGTCCAGCAGGTCGGTGAGCGTGCGCGAGTGCTGCTTGAGGGTCGCGGCCAGCTCGGCGATCAGCAGCGCCGCCGTGATGCCGTCCTTGTCGCGTACGCCCTCCGGGTCGACGCAGTAGCCCAGCGCCTCCTCGTACCCGTACCGCAGGCCCTCGACGCGGGCGATCCACTTGAAGCCGGTCAGCGTGTCCCGGTACGCCAGGCCCGCGCCCGCCGCGATCCTCGACAGCAGCGACGACGAGACGATGCTCGCCGCGAACGTGTCGCGCCCGGCCACCGCCGCGCCCGTACGCACCAGGTGCACCGCGAGCAGCGCGCCCAACTCGTCGCCGCGCAGCGTCCGCCAGCCCGCGGGGGAGTCGCGGTCCGGTACGGCGACGGCGCAGCGGTCGGCGTCCGGGTCGTTGGCGATCACGACGTCGGGGCCGACGGACTGGGCGCACTTGAACGCCAGGTCCATCGCCCCCGGCTCCTCCGGGTTCGGGAAGGCCACGGTGGGGAAGTCCGGGTCGGGCTCGGCCTGTTCGGACACGGGCGTCGGCGCGGGGAAACCGGCGCGGGAGAAGGCCGCCATCAGCGTCCGCAGGCCCACCCCGTGCATCGGCGTGTAGACCACCGACACATCGCGCGCGCCGCCCTCGGCGACCACGCCCGCCGCGCGGGCCAGATACGCCTCCACCACGTCGGGGCCGAGCACCCGCCAACCGCCCGCCGCCAGCGGCACATCGGCCAGCGCGCCCACCGCGGCGATCCGTTCGGCGATCTCCGCGTCGGCCGGGGGCACGATCTGCGAGCCGTCGCCCAGATAGACCTTGTAGCCGTTGTCCTGCGGCGGATTGTGGCTCGCGGTCACCATCACCCCGGCCGCGGCGCCCAAGTGCCTGATGGCGTAGGCCAGTACGGGCGTCGGCAGCGGCGAGGGCAGCAGCGCGGCGCGCAGCCCGGCGCCGACCATCACGGCCACGGTGTCGCGCGCGAAGTCGTACGACTTGTGCCGGGCGTCGTAGCCGACCACGACCAGGGCGTCCTCGGCGCGCTCCCCGAGATACGCGGCCAGGCCCGCGGCGGCCCTGATCACCACCGCGCGGTTCATCCGCATCGGCCCGGCGCCCAGCTCGCCGCGCAGGCCCGCGGTGCCGAACTGGAGCGTGCCGCTGAAACGGTCCGCCAGATCCGCGAGCGCCTGCGCGCCGCGCGGGTCGTCCGGGCCCGCCTGCGCGGCCTCCAGGACGCCCGCCAGCTCCGCGCGGGTGTCCGGGTCCGGGTCCTCCGCCAGCCACTGGCGCGCGCGCTCCACCAGCTCACGCCCGCCGTTTCCGCCCGCCATGCCGCTCTCCGTTCCACGTGGGTCGGGCCGCCAGGGCCCGCCCCTCCAGCCGATGCCGCCGCGCGGGGCGGCAGGGCCGGTTTCCACCGGCAGGGTCAGTTTTACGTACTACCCCGCCCGTCCACCCGGCTTTACGCGCCCGCGGGCTCCACGTGCCTACAGACGTCCGAGGACGCGCCCGAGCAGCGAACCCATCCGGGTCGCGGACTCGCGGCCCGCCTCCAGCACTTCCTCGTGGTTGAGCGGCGCGCCTGTCATGCCCGCGGCCAGGTTCGTGACCAGCGAGATGCCCAGCACCTCGGCGCCGGCCTCGCGGGCCGCGATGGCCTCCAGCGTGGTCGACATCCCGACCAGGTCGCCGCCGATCGCCCGCACCATCCCGATCTCGGCCGGGGTCTCGTAGTGCGGCCCGGGAAGCTGGACGTAGACGCCCTCCTCCAGGGTCGGGTCGATCTCGCGGCACAGCGTCCGCAGCCGCGGCGAGTACAGGTCGGTGAGGTCGACGAAATTCGCGCCCACTATCGGCGAGGTCGCCGTCATGTTGATGTGGTCGCTGATCAGCACCGGCTGGCCCGGCAGGTAACCGGGGCGCAGGCCGCCGCAGCCGTTGGTGAGCACCACCGTCTTGCAGCCGGCCGCCACCGCCGTGCGCACTCCGTGCACGACGCTGGAGACGCCCCGGCCCTCGTACAGGTGCGTACGGCCCAGGAAGATCAGGGCGCGCACTCCGCCGATCCGCACGGAGCGGAGTTTGCCCGAGTGGCCCTCCACCGCCGGGGCCGGGAAGCCCGGCAGGTCGGTGATCGACAGCTCACAGTCCGCCACGCCCAGCTCGTCGGCCGCGGGCACCCAGCCCGAGCCCATCACCAGGGCGACGTCGTGGGTCTCGGCGCCGGTCAGCTCGCGCAGGCGGGCGGCGGCGGCGTCGGCCGCGGCGTAGGGGTCGGCATTCACAGAAGCGTTCACGCGCATGAGGGTAACCTGTCTCGGCCTACGCGCGTAGACGGTGCCCTGGGCTTACGAAGTGCGGCTCCTCCGGCAGGGCCCCGTTTTTGCCCGCCCGCCCACCCGTGCGGGTGTTCTCTTCGTCTGCGGGTGCCGCTTGTGCCTGGTCGGTGCCGGGCCGGGGCACCTCCTCGAAATCCGTATCACCTGGCCTCTGCGAATCCGGCACCCGGCCGTCAACGTATTTCTGCGGGGGCACCCCGCCCCGTCCCCTCCCGGTACGTCGGCGTCCGACGGTCCGGTGGGGGTTGCCGGGAGGGGGGTGGGTGGGGGGTGGGTGGGGGCTCGGCCCCTGCGCCCCCCGACCCGCCCGCGGCGGCGGGAGGGGGATGGATGGGCTCGGGCACGTCGGCGTCTGACGGTCGGCTGTGGTGGCGGAGGGGGGTGCGGTGCGGGTCCTGCGCCGCCGTCGACCTGCCGGGGTGGGCGCGAGGGCTCCAGTACGCCGGCGTGTGCCTGTGCGCTGTGGCTGAGGGAGGTGTCAAAGACCGGTGGGGGCGCCCGGCTGTTCCTCCGCCGTGGGAAATCGGCGGAGACTGCCTGTCTCTGACACCTGTCCGCCTGCGGACCGTGTGAGGGGCCATGCAGCCCCTTGGGTGGAGGACGCTCGGGGTGCCCTCATGGTCTTTGACACCCACCCCGGCCACCCCCACCGGACCGTCGGACGCCGACGTACCGGGAGGGGACGGGCCGGGGTGCCCCCGCAGAAATGCGGTGACAGGGAGGGTGCCGGATACGCGGGGGCAGGTAGCCGCATTTCGAGGAGGTGCCCCGGACCGGCACCGACCAGGCACAGGCGGCACCCGCAGACGAAAAAGCACCCGCACGGGTGGGCGGGCGGGCAAAAAAGACACGGGCGGGAAAGGCCCAGGCGCTAGCAGGGCCTTTTGCGGAGGGACATGACGTAGTCATGCGGGGCCCCGGCAGACTCGGCGGCGTCAGCCAACTCACCGAGGTAGCGGGCAGAGGGCAGCCCGCCCTCGTAATCGTTGAGCACGTAGAGCCACGAGGCGACCTCCCCGTCGAGCGTGTGAACGCGGACGGTGGCGCGCCGGTAGAGACCGAGCGGCACACCCTCCCAGCGATCGAGCGACTCCTCGTCGACGGGCGCGATGTCGTACAGCCCGACGAAGACCTGGCTGTCCTCGTCCTCCACGAGCGTGGCGAGCGCCCCCTCCCACCCCATCTGCTCGCCGCCGAAGGTGAGCCGCCAGCCGTCGAGCCAGCCGGTGCCGCGCAGGGGGGAGTGCGGGGCGCGGCGGGTCATCAGCCGCGCGTCGAGGTTGCTGGCGTAGGCGGCGTAGAGCGACATGACCACGAGAGTACGGGAGCACGCGCGGCGGACGGCCGCACGCCGTTTCGGGGTGTCCGGACGGCGGGCGACGGCGCCCGGATCGGACAAGCGTGCCCCCTGGCGGAGAACACTTGGCGCGTGCGGGACAATGGGGTACGTGACAAGGATCGTGATCATCGGAGGCGGACCCGGCGGCTACGAAGCTGCCCTGGTGGCGGCGCAGCTCGGCGCGGAGGTGACCGTCGTGGACTGCGACGGCCTGGGCGGGGCGTCGGTGCTGACCGACTGCGTACCGTCCAAGACCCTCATCGCCACCGCCGAGGTGATGACGACGTTCGATTCGTCGTACGAGGAACTCGGCATCATCGTCGCCGACGACACCCCGCCGCTGGAGCGCGCGGCGCGCGTCGTCGGGGTGGATCTGGGCAAGGTCAACCGACGCGTGAAGCGCCTGGCGCTCGCGCAGTCGCACGACATCACCGCGTCCGTGACGCGGGCCGGCGCCCGGGTGATGCGCGGGCGGGGGCGGCTCGACGGCTGTCAGACCGCCGCCGACGGCAGCCGCTGCGTGGTGGTCGAGGCCGCGGACGGCACGACCGAGCGGCTGACCGCAGACGCGGTGCTCGTGGCGACCGGCGCGCGCCCGCGCGAACTGGAGGACGCGCTCCCGGACGGCGAGCGCATCCTCAACTGGACGCAGGTCTACGACCTGGACGAGCTGCCCGAGGAACTGATCGTGGTCGGCTCCGGCGTGACCGGCGCGGAGTTCGCGGGCGCGTACCAGGCGCTCGGCTCCACGGTGACGCTCGTGTCGTCCCGCGACCGGGTGCTGCCCGGCGAGGACCCGGACGCCGCCGCCGTACTGGAGGACGTCTTCCGGCGTCGCGGCATGAACGTGATGGCCCGCTCCCGCGCCCAGTCCGTCAAGCGGATCGGCGACCGGGTCGAGGTCGCGCTGGCCGACGGCCGGGTGATCACGGGCACGCACTGCCTGATGGCGGTCGGCGCGATCCCGAACACCTCGGGCATGGGGCTGGAGGAGTCGGGCGTGAAGCTGACCGACTCCGGTCACATCTGGACCGACAAGGTGTCGCGGACGAGCGCGCCCGGCGTGTACGCGGCCGGCGACGTGACCGGGATCTTCGCGCTCGCGTCGGTCGCGGCCATGCAGGGCCGGATCGCGATGTACCACTTCCTCGGCGACGCGGTGGCCCCGCTCAACCTCAAGACGGTCTCCTCGAACGTCTTCACCGACCCGGAGATCGCCACCGTCGGCTACACGCAGGCCGACGTGGACAACAAGCGGATCGTGGCCAATGTCGTCAAGCTGCCGCTGCTGCGCAATCCGCGGGCCAAGATGCAGGGCATCAGGGACGGCTTCGTGAAGCTGTTCTGCCGTCCCGGCACGGGGATCGTGGTCGGGGGAGTGGTGGTCGCGCCCAAGGCCAGCGAGCTGATCCACCCCATCTCGATCGCCGTCGACAACAATCTGACGGTCGAGCAGATCGCCAGCGCCTTCACCGTGTACCCGTCGCTGTCCGGCTCGGTGGCCGAGGTGGCACGGCAGTTGCACACCCGCAAGGCGGCCGAGGCGGATCTGGGCTGACGGCCCCTCGCGTCATCCGGAAAGGCGCCGTTTGCGAACGCACGGTCGGCGTATAGCACTCGCCGGTCTCTTTTGTGCACGACTTCCGTCATCTGGTGCAAAGTGCTGAAAGCCGACGGACGTTGGCGTTACTGTCGGTTCCGTGTTCGCTGCAGAACGTCGCCAATTGATCCTCGAAATGGTGCGGGCGAACGGGGCGGTCTCGCTCCGTGAACTCGCCCGTGTCGTCCAGACCTCAGAAGTGACCGTGCGCCGGGACGTGCGGGCGTTGGAGGCCGAAGGACTGCTGGACCGCCGGCACGGCGGTGCGGTCCTGCCCGGTGGCTTCACCAGGGAGTCCGGTTTCCCGCAGAAATCCCATCTAGCGACCGCGGAGAAGTCGGCCATCGCCGAACTCGCCGCCGATCTCGTGGACGAGGGCGAGGCCATCGTCGTCGGCGCGGGGACCACCACGCAGGAGCTGGCCCGTCGGCTCGCGCGGGTGCCGGGACTGACGGTGGTCACCAACTCCCTGCTGGTGGCACAGGCGTTGGCGCACGCCAACCGGGTCGAGGTGGTGATGACCGGCGGCACGCTGCGCGGGTCGAACTACGGCCTGGTGGGCAGCGGCGCCGAGCAGTCCCTCCAGGGGCTGCGGGTCTCGCGCGCCTTCCTGTCCGGCGCGGGCCTGACCGCCGAACGCGGCCTGTCCACGTCCAACATGCTCTCCGCGAGCGTGGACCGGGCGCTGGTGCAGTCCGCCGCCGAGGTCGTCGTCCTCGCCGACCACACCAAGCTCGGCACCGACACGATGTTCCAGACCGTGCCCACCGACCTCATCACCCACCTGGTCACCGACGAGCCGCCCGGCGGCGACGAGCGGGCCGGTACCGAACTCCAGGCGCTCGCCGACCGCGGCGTGCAGATCACCGTGGCGCCGCTGACCGGCGCGGACGCCATCGCCGCCGGACGGCCGCGCCACGACCAGCCTTTGCCAGGACCCCGGCGGCCCCAGCCCCTGCGCAGCGCCCAGCCGCTGCCCGGTGGCGGCCCGTCGCTGGCCGGAGGCGGCGGCACCGAGCCCACCCCGCGGCTGGCGGACGTCCGCCGCCGCTAGGGCTCCCCGCCCACCGGAGCTCCCTGTCCACCGGGGCTCCCCGTCCACCGGAGAGCTCTCCACTCACCGGAGCTCTCCGCTGCCCGAGCTTCCTAGACCGGCTCCGCGGCCGTCTCCCTCACGGCCCTGCGGCCGGTGTCCTCCACGGCCCCGCGGCCGGTGTCCTGCCGGGTCCGCAGGCCGTCCAGGGTCAGCGTCATCAGGCGAACGAACAGCCCCGTGTCCTCCCGGTTGTTCTCCGCGGTCAGCACGATCGCGTTGATCAGCTTGAGCAGGTCGGACATGGTGGCGTCCGACCTGATCTCGCCCGCGTCCTGCGCGCGCCGCAGCAGCGACTCGCCCGACGAGCGCAGCAGCGCCTTGCACGCGGGCATCTTCGCGTCCGGCGCGGACATGATGGCCTTGGCGAGGCCCCGGTACGCGGTGGAGTGCACGGCGACCGCGTAGAGCCACTTGGTGAGCGCGTCGACCGGGTCCGGCTCCTCCAGCAGTTCTTGCGCGCGCGCGTTGAGCTTGACCAGCTCCCGCTCGAAGACGGCGTTCATCAGGGTGTAGCGGTCGGGGAAGTGGCGGTACAGCGTGCCGATGCCCACCCCGGCCTGCCGCGCGATGTCCTCCAGGGCGACGTCGGTGCCGTGCACGAAGAAGGCCTGGGCGGCCTCTTCCAGCAGCCGGTCGTAATTGCGCTGCGCGTCTGCCCGCATGGCGTCATGCCTCCTGAAGTGCCGGTCCTCACGGCTCGCCCGTACCCGCGGCGCGCCCACGTCCACGGCTGACCACGCCCACGCCACCCGTGCCCGCGGCTCGCCCGAACCCATCGTTCGTCAAAGTCCGCCCAAAAGCGATTGTAGAACCGGAGGCTGTCTCCGTATAGTTAACGGAGGAACCCTCCGTTTATTGCTCTCCGCTGGAGGCTTACTCAGCATGTCCACACCCGCAGTGCGCGCGCTCTCCACCGCATCCCGCACTCCGTCCCCCGCCCGCGGGCGACCGTTCATCGCCCTCGTGGCCATCGTCGGCACGCAGCTCATGCTGCTGCTCGACGCCACCGTGGTGAATGTCGCCCTGCCGGGCATCGGCACCCATCTCGGCTTCTCGCCCACCGGCATGTCCTGGGTGCTGAACGTCTACACGCTCGCCTTCGGCGGCCTGCTGCTGCTCGGCAGCCGGATAGGCGACCTGATCGGCCGCCGCAGGGCGCTGATGTGGGGCGTCGGCGCCTTCACCCTCGCCTCCGTGGCCGGCGGCGTCGCCAACGACTCCACCACCCTGCTCATCGCCCGCGGCCTGCAAGGCGCCGCCGCCGCGCTGGCCGCGCCCAGCACCCTGGCGCTGATCGCCACCTCGTTCTCCGAGGGCTCGGAACGCAACCGCGCGCTGAGCGTCTTCTCCGCGATCTCCGGCGCCGGTTCCGCGATCGGCCTCACCGTCGGCGGCATGCTCACCGACTGGGGCTCCTGGCGCTGGGTCTTCTTCGTCAACGTCCCCGTGGGCCTGGCCATCGTGCTGCTCGCCCCGCGCTACATCAAGGAGACCGAGCGGCACCCCGGCGGCCGGTTCGACATCGCCGGCGCCCTGACCGGCACCCTCGGCATGGCCTCGCTGGTCTACGCCTTCATCCGCGTCGGCGAGAGCCACTGGACCGACTCCCGCGCCCTGACCAGCTTCGTCATCGCCGCCGCCCTGCTCGTGTCGTTCCTGATCAACGAGACCCGCGTCGAGCGCCCGCTGGTCGTGCTGCGGCTCTTCCTCAACCGCAACCGCGCGCTGGCGTACGGGATCATGCTGCTCGTCCCCGCCGGGATGTTCGGCGTGTTCTACTTCTCCACCCAGTACCTTCAGACGTATCTGCACTACAGCCCGCTGCGGACCGGCTTCGCCTTCCTGCCGCTGGCAGGACCGCTGTTCGTCGCCGCCCGCCTCGCCCCGCGCGCCCTCGCCCGCTTCGGCGCCAAGCGCGTCGCCGCCACCGGCGGTCTGTTCAACGTCGGCGGCACGGTCTGGCTCTCCACGCTCAACGCGTCCGACGGGTACGCGGGCGGCATCCTCGGCCCGCTGATCCTGATCGGTGTCGGCGTCGGCTTCACGATGATGCCGCTCAACACCTTCATCCTCTCCGGCGTCGAGCCGAAGGAGGCGGGCTCCGCGTCCGGGCTGCTCCAGACGATGCAGCAGGTCGGCGGCAGCCTCGGACTGTCCATCCTGGTCACGGTGTTCGGCACCGTCTCGCGCCACGCGCACAGCGAGCCGTTCATCCACGGCGCCACCGCCGCCTTCACCGCCGCCGCGGTCTTCACCGCCCTGTCCGTCGCCCTGGTCCTGGCGCTGCGCAGTCCGAAACCGGTGTCCCTGCGCTGACGGCGACCCGTTGACGGGGCTCTGTTGACCGTGTTGACGGTACGGAGCCGCGTGCGTGGACCAACGCGCGAACGCCGGTGGGGCCGGTCGTCGTGACCGGCCCCACCGGCGTTTCGTACGTACGGCCGCTGCCGTACCGCCTTCGTGCGTGCTGTGGCGTCAGTCCTTGATTTCGCAGATGACGGCGCCGGAGGAGACGGAGGTGCCGACTTCGGCCTTGAGGCCGATGACGGTGCCCGACCGGTGGGCGTTCAGGGGCTGTTCCATCTTCATGGCCTCCAGGACCACGATCAGGTCACCCGCGGTGACCTGCTGGCCCTCCTCGACCGCGACCTTCACGATCGTGCCCTGCATCGGCGAGGGCAGCGCGTCACCCGAGACCGCCGCACCCGCCTTCGCCGCCGTCCGCCGCTTGGGCTTGGCACCCCCCGCGGCCGCCGTCCGCGCCAGCGTCATCCCCAGCGACGCGGGCAGGGACACCTCCAGACGCTTCCCGCCGACCTCCACCACCACGGTCTCCCGGCCCGGCGCGTCGTCCTCGTCCACGACCGCACCCGCGAACGGCGGGATCGTGTTGTCGAACTCCGTCTCGATCCACCGCGTGTGCACCGTGAACGCACTCCCGTCCGTCGGTGCGAACGCCGGGTCGGTGACGACCGCACGGTGGAAGGGGATCGCCGTCGCCATCCCCTCCACCGTGAACTCGCCCAGCGCCCGCGCCGCACG
>NZ_JBIBFQ010000008.1:0-473376 GCF_042955955.1 Streptomyces sp. NPDC008317 | reverse complement strand
AGGGCGCCACCACCACCCACAACGGCCAACGCGTCACGATCAAGCCCGCCAAAGGCCACGCCGCCGAACGCGCCACCATGCGCGCCGCCCGCTGGGCACTCGACCGCCCGGGCGTCATGCGCCAGGGCCAGCGCCTCGCCACCCGCACCCGACACCTCCACCCCCAACGGCTCCCCGGACCCGCCAAAGCCTGGACCGCCACCCGCGACCTCCCCACCCTCCCCCCGCAGACCTTCCGCGACTGGTGGCAGAAAAACCAACCAGCCAACCACCCCCAGACCGAGGAGAACGGCCAGTGACCTCCCGCGACACCGTCCTCACCCGCATCCGCAACGCCCTGGGCACCACGTCGGACAGCCCGGCACCGGCCACCACGTACACAGCACGCGACTACCTCACCGCGCACGCGGACCGCACCCCGGAGGAGACCGTCGATCTGCTCGCGGACAACCTCACCGACTACCGGGCGAAGGTGCACCGCACCGATCAGGCGGGGCTGGCACCCGCGGTGGCGCGGCTGCTGGCCGAGCGGGGTGCGCGGACGGCGGTCGTCCCGGCGGGGGTCCCGAGGGAGTGGCTGGCCGGGATCGGCGGGACACGGTTGCTGGACGACGTACCGCCGCTGACCGCGGCGCAGTTGGACCAGGTCGACAGTGTGATCACCGGCTGCGCCCTGGCCGTCGCCGAGACCGGCACCATCGTGCTGGACGCGGGCGCCGACCAGGGGCGGCGGATTCTCACACTCGTCCCCGACCACCACATCTGCGTCGTGCGAGCACCGGATCAGGTGGTCGCCTCGGTCCCCCAGGCCCTCCCCCGCCTGGACCCCACCCGGCCCCAGACCTGGATCTCAGGCCCCTCCGCCACCAGCGACATCGAACTCGACCGCGTCGAAGGCGTCCACGGCCCCCGCACCCTGGACGTCATCCTCGTGGGTCCGCCGCCGAGCGGCTGACCTTCAGCGCCCACACCACCAGAGGAATCTGGACAGGGAGCCGGGCGTAGGCCGCGGCCTTCAGGGGTGCGGGGCGGTGCCGCCAGTCGTAGGCCATCTTGACGTTGGCGGGGAAGACGGCGGCGAAGAATCCGGCGGTGACCAGGGCGCCGGTGCGGCGGGTCGCGGGGAGGGCGACGGCGGCGGCCAGCGCGAGTTCGGCGACGCCGCTGGCGCGGGTCCAGGCGCGGGGGCTGCCCGGAAGGGACTCGGGCACGATCGCCTCGTACGGTCCGGGGGCGAGGAAGTGGGTGGCGCCGGCTCCGGCGAGCAGGCCGACGAGCAGTCGAGTGGAACGTGCGGGCACCGGGCACCTCCTGAGCGGGCGGGCGATTCCCGCCGCACTCTCACCTTACCCATGAGTAAGGTCGGGGCGGCGGCCCCTTCCGCGTTACGAGGCGGTGGTGGCGAGCTGCGAGTCGCGCCGTACGAGCGCGGCGTAGCGGCCGTCCTGGGCGAGCAGTTCGTCGTGCGTGCCGCGCTCCATGATCCGGCCCGCGTCGAGGACCACGATCTGGTCGGCGTCGCGCACGGTGGACAGCCGGTGGGCGATCGTGATGGTGGTGCGTCCCGCGGACAGCGAGTCGATCGCTTCCTGGACGTCGTGTTCGGTCCGGGTGTCGAGCGCGCTGGTGGCCTCGTCCAGGATGAGGACGGGCGGGTCGCGGAGGATGGTGCGGGCGATGGCCAGGCGCTGCTTCTCGCCGCCGGAGAAGCGGTAGCCGCGTTCGCCGACGAGGGTGTCGTAGCCGTCGGGCAGCCCGGAGATGTGGTCGTGGATCTGGGCGGCCTTCGCCGCGGCGCGGATCTCGTCGTCGGTGGCCTCGGGCTTGGCGAAGCGCAGGTTCTCGGCGACCGAGGCGTGGAAGAGGTACGTCTCCTGGGAGACGACGCCCACCGCGTCGGCGAGGGTGTCGAAGGTGAGGTCGCGTACGTCGGTGCCGTCGAGCGTCACCTTGCCGCCGGTCACGTCGTACAGCCGGGGCACCAGGTAGCTCAGGGTGCTCTTGCCGGAGCCGGTGGCGCCGACGACGGCGAGGCTGCTGCCCGCGGGGACGGTGATGTCGATGTCGCGCAGGGTCGGCGCGCCGGACTCGGGGTCGTAGGCGAAGTCGACGTGCTCGAAGCGGACGTCGCCGCGTACCCGGTCCAGGGTCCGGGCGTCGGGGCGCTCGGTGATGTCGACGGGCAGGTCGAGGTATTCGAAGATGCGCTGGAAGAGCGCGAGCGAGGTCTGGACGTCCACGCCGGTGGACAGCAGCGACACGGACGGGCGGAAGAGGCCCTGCTGGAGCGAGACGAAGGCGACGAGGGTGCCGATGGAGACGGCGGGCGCGCCGTTGGACATGGTCAGACCGGCGGCCCAGTAGAGCAGTGCGGGCATCGCCGACATGAGGATGCCGATGGTGGACATCCGCCAGCGGCCGGACATGCTGGAGCGCACTTCGAGGTCGACCAGGCGCTCGGACTCGGTTGAGAAGTCGCGGGTCAGGGAGTCGGAGCGGCCCATGGTGCGGCCGAGCAGGATGCCGCTGACGGACAGCGACTCGGTGACGATCGCGGACATCGAGGCCATCTGCCGCTGCCGGTTGGTGGCGATCCGCTTGCGTTCGCGGCCGACCCGGCGGGCGATCCAGACGAAGAGCGGGAGCAACAGCAGCGAGACGACGGTCAGCCGCCAGTCGAGGGCGAGCATCGCGATGACGGAGGCGATGACCGCGGTGAGGTTGGAGACCAGGGAGGTCGCGGTCGAGGTGACGGTGGCCTGCATGCCGCCGATGTCGTTGGCGATCCTGGACTGCACCTCGCCGGTGCGGGTGCGGGTGAAGAAGGCCAGCGACATGCGCTGGAGGCGTTCGTAGACGGCGGTGCGCAGGTCGTGCATGACGCGCTGGCCGACGGTGGTGGAGATCAGGGTCTGGAGCACGCCGAAGACGCCGGTGGCGACGGCGGTGGCGATCATGCCGAGCGCGAGCAGGCTCAGCAGGCCGGTGCGGCCCTGCGGTATCGCGGTGTCGAGGATCGCCCGCAGCAGGAACGGCGAGGCGACCGAGACGAGGGAGGAGAGGCCGACCAGGGCGCCGACGATGGCGAGGCGGCCACGGTAGGGACGGAAGAGCCGCAGGATGCGACGCATGTCGACGGGGGTGTCGGGCTTCTTCTTCGGTGGTGTCCACCGGGAGGCGAGTTCTCGTTCGTGATCGGGGCGCAAAGGACTCCTTGAGAGTTCAGGCAGATGCTGACATTGGGAGTATAGGTCATTGTTACCTATGCTCACAATGGGCATGGTCCTGATACGCTCGTCACATGGATTCCCGCACGACAGCCGTGCCGCCGGGCCCGGTGACCGCCGGCCTCGCCACGACCGCGCCGGACGAGATCACCGGGCGGCTCGCCGACCAGCTCATCCGGCTGAGCCGCCGCCTGCACAAGTCCCAGCGCCACCTCATGGAGCCGCTGGGGATCACCCCGGCCCAGGCGCGGCTGCTGCGCACCCTCGCGCACTGCGACGAGCCGCCGCGGATGGCCGATCTCGCCCAGCGCCTGGAGGTCGTGCCGCGGGCCGTGACGACCCTGGTGGACGCGCTGGAGGGGCTGGAGCTGGTACGGCGGGTGCCCGATCCGAGCAACCGCCGGGTGATCAGGATCGAGCTGACCGAGGCGGGCGGCGCCGCGCTGCTGGAGCTGCGCGGGGCCCGCCGTACGGCCGCCGCCGAACTGCTGGCCCCGCTCGACGACGGCCAGCGCGCGGCACTCACCGCGCTGCTGGCCGTACTCGACGAGGAGGCGCCGCACGGCGGCGGCCACCGGCCGTCGCACTGAGCGGCGCCCGCGGGCTCACTCGGCCAGGTCCGCCGGGGCGGTCTGGCCGCCGATCTGCGGCCCGACCTCGGCGGTGCAGGCGCTGCACCGGCGGGCGGCGGTCGGTATCGCGGTCAGGCACTCGGGGCACTCGCGGACCGGGGCCGCCGCCGCCTTGGGGAAGAACCTCTCCTGCATGCGGTTCATCGGCAGGACGACCAGGAAGTAGATCACCGCGGCGACGATCACGAAGCTGATCACCGCGTCGATGAAGGCGCCGTAGGGGAAGGTCACGCTGGAGACCGTGAACTTCTGAGTGGCGAAGTTGCCCGTGGCGCCGGAGGCCAGGCCGATGAGCGGCGTCAGGAACGCCTTGACGAAGGCGGTCACCAGAGCGGTGAAGGCCGCGCCGATGACGATGCCGACCGCGAGGTCGACGACGTTGCCGCGGAGCAGGAACGTCCGGAAGCCTCTCATGGGTGGGGGGTCCCCTCTGTAGTCAGGAATTGGAACACCACAGTGTGCCGGTCCTCACCACAGAGGGGTAATCGGTCGATGAGCAGATCAATTACGCCAGGTGTCGTTGAGTGTGACCGCCCCGCTCGACGGGACCGTCGCCGTCCGGTTGGCGCCGGATTCCCACGTCACGTTGCCGCTTCCGTCCTTCCGTATGTACTTGTACTGGAACGAGGTGCCCGCGGGCATCGCCACGTTGAGCTTCCAGACCGGGTAGCTCGCCGAGGACAGCAGCAGGGCGCTGCCGGTGTTCCAGTTGCCGAGGGTGGAGTTGTCGCCGACGACGTAGATGTTCTGGCCGAAGACCGTGGTGGCGTTCACCGCGAAGGACGCGGCGGACGACGGGTTGGTGCTGCCCCCGGTGCTGCCGCTCGTGGTGCCGCCGTTCGTGGTGCCGCCGTTGGTCGTGCCCCCGTTCGTCGTGCCGCTGCCGCAGGGCGCGCCGACGTACAGCGCGACCGCGTCGTTGGAGCCGATGGTGGCGGTGAACTTGCCGTCGGAGCCGACGGTGTAGCTGGTGCCGCTGTGCTGGACGTCGCAGTAGGAGCCGGCGGGCAGTGAGGTGGTGAAGGTCTGGGTGAGCGAGCCGCCCTCGTGGTTGATCGCCACATAACCCTTGCTGCCGCGGCCGAACGCGATGGCGTTGTTGCCGTTGGACCACCAGTTGGTGACGGCGGTGCCGGAGACCGCGTTGCGGAAGCCGACCATGTTGGCGATCTGCGGCCAGGCGTGCTGGCACTTCCAGCCGTCGCTGTAGCAGGCGTTGACGGTGCCGCCGTTGGGCGCGCCGGCGTCGTTGTTGGAGAACTCGTAGCCGGAGTAGACGTTGGGCGAGCCGTACGGCCAGGCCAGCAGGTAGACGTTGGCGAGGGTGTACGTGGCGCCGTTCTTGTAGCTGAGGGTCGAGCCGTTGCGCTCGGTGTCCCAGTTGTCCACGAAGGTGCGGGCCTTGTCGCTCGACAGGTAGCCCGCGCCCCACGACGCGCCCCAGTTGCTGAGGGAGGCCAGCTTGTCACCGGTGAAGATGCGCTTGAGGTCGAAGGCGCCCTGGAAGGCGTCCACGTCACCGGTGTTGACGTACTCGCCCGGCTGTACGGCCTCGCCCGCGCCGTAGATGGCCTCCTGGGCCCAGTAGATGCCCGGATTGCTGAGCTTGGCCTTGATGGCGGCCAGGTCGGTCTCGGCCATGTGCTTGGCGGCGTCCACCCGGAAGCCGTCGACGCCCAGCGCGATCAGGTGGTTGAGGTAGGCGGCGATGGTGCCGCGCACGTAGTCGCTGCCGGTGTCGAGGTCGGCGAGGCCGACCAGCTCGCAGTTCTGGACGTTGTTGCGGTCGCCGTAGTTGTTGATGTCACTGCGGCAGGTGTGGAAGTCCTGGTTCTGGTAGTAGCCCGGGTAGTTGTACTTGCTGTACGTCGTACCGCCCGTGCCGGTGCCGGAGCCCGACGTCATGTGGTTGATCACCGCGTCGGCGACGACCTTGACGCCCGCGCTGTGGCAGGTGCTGACCATGTTCTGGAACGAGCTCTCGTTGCCGAGCCGCCCGGCGATCTTGTAGCTGACCGGCTGGTACGAGGTCCACCACTGGTCGCCCTGGATCTGCTCGGAGGCCGGGGAGACCTCGACGAAGCCGTAGCCCGCGGGGCCGAGGGTGTCCGTGCAGGCCTTCGCCACGGAGTCGAACTTCCACTGGAAGAGCGTCGCGGTGACGTCCTTGCTGCCGGGCGGCGTGGCGTCCGCCTGTTGCGAGGAGAGGGCGAACAGACCGGCGGCGGCGACGATCGCGGCCAGCGCGCCGTTCAGGACGCGGGATCTCATGGGCGGCTCCTTCGGTGAACGGGCAGAGTTCTGCCCTCGAAGGCAGCCACGCGCCTGGCCGCCGGGTGGGGGGTGCGGGCCCCGTTGTCCTCGGGGCCCTCGGGTTCCGCCCAGGAGCTTCCCGCCGTGTGTGCGTACACGTCAAGATGTCGGCGGAAGAACTTTCGCTGTTTTGCTGCAAGTTGTTGCCGAAACACTCCTCCGCGGACCTCGGCTCGTTCCCGTCGCTCACCGGAAAACCTGTTGACCCGGTACGGGCCGCAAGACGAGCCTTGCTCCTCTCCGACCGGATTCCGGCGGGATGTCCGCACGGGCGGAGTCGTCAGGTACGCGGCTGCCCGCCGACATCTCGCGCGAACCTCCGGCGGCCGTATCCGCAACCCGCGGCCGTAGCCTCGTCCGCCGACACTCGCTCACACCCGCACCGAACTCAGGACACCATGCCGTCCCTCCGTAAGCTCCCCCTGTCCGATCCGGGCGTCCCCGATGCCCGGACGGGATTCCGCTTCCTGCTCTGGCTGTCGTTCCGCGAGGGGAAGGGCCTGGCAGCCGCCACCGCGTGGGGCATCCTGCACATGGCGGCCGTCGCGTCGTTCCCCGCGGCCGTCGGAATGGCCGTGCAGTCGGTCGTGGACCGCTCGGGGTCGCGGCTGGCGCTGTCGGGCGGGCTGATGCTGCTGCTCGGCGTGCTCACCGCGCTCGGCGACACGATGCTGCACCGTACGGCCGTCACGAACTGGATCAGCGTCGCGGCGCGGGTCCAGCAGCTGCTCGCCGGTAAGACGGTCGAGCTGGGCTCGGTGCTCACCCGCCGGGTCGCTGCGGGCGAGGTCGTCGCGGTCAGCACCGGAGACGTGGAGAAGATCGGGTGGTTCGTCGAGGCGCTGGCGCGCTTCACCTCCGCTCTGGTCGCCACGGTCGGCGTGGCCGTCGCGCTGGTCGTCTACGAGCCCGCGCTCGGCGTGATCGTGGCCGCGTCCGTACCGGTGCTGGCGCTGGCCGTACTGCCGCTGCTTCCCGCCGCCACCAAGCGGGCCGACCTCCAGCGGGAGAAGGCGGGCAAGGCCACGGAACTGGCCTCCGACACCGTCGCCGGGCTGCGGGTGCTGCGCGGCATCGGCGGCGAGGAGCTGTTCCTCGACCGCTACCGTCGCGCGTCCCAGCAGGTCAGGACCGCCGCCGTGCACAGCGCCCGGATGTGGGCGGCGATCAGTGCCGTCCAGGTGGTGCTGCCGGGGCTGCTGCTGGTGGCCGTCGCCTGGGACGGCGCCCGGCTGGCGATGGACGGCCGGATCTCGGTCGGCGCGCTGGTGACCGTCTACGGCTCGGTGGCCTTCCTGATGTTCCCGCTGCGGAATTTCGAGGAGATCGCCATGGCCTGGTCCTTCTCGCGGCCCTCGGCGAAGCGGGCCGCGCGCGTACTGGCGCTGACCCGGGAGACCGCCGGGGGCGCGGCCGTCTTCTCCGAGGGGAGCGTCGCTCCCGAGGAGGCGGGCGCTCTGGTCGGGGAGATGTACGACCCGGAGTCGGGGCTGCGCGCTCCGGCCGGGCTGCTGACCGCCGTGGTGTGCGGCGACCCGGACGCGGCGGGCGTACTGGCCGACCGGCTCGGCGGGCACAGCCCGGTCCGCGCCGAGGGCGAGGCGTCGGCGCTGCTGGGCGGGCGGGCACTGGACGCGCTGCCGCTCGCGGCGGCCCGCGCGGCCGTGCTCGTCCAGGACAAGGACCCGGTGCTGCTGTCGGGAACGCTGACCGAACTGCTGGGTGTGCCGTCCTCCGGCCGGGTCACGGCGGAGCAGGCGCTCACCGCCGCGCAGTGCGCGGACGTGCTGGACGCGCTCGCGCAGTCCGCCGCCGACCCCGCGGGGGTGGCGGGCGACCCGATGTCGGCGCGGATCACCGAGCGCGGCCGGTCGCTGTCCGGCGGCCAACGGCAGCGCCTGGCACTGGCCAGGTCGCTGATCGCCGACCCCGAGGTACTGGTGCTCGACGAGCCGACCTCGGCGGTCGACGCGCACACCGAGGCCAGGATCGCGCGCGGCCTCAAGGAACTGCGCGCGGGCCGCACGACGGTGGTGCTCACGTCGAGCCCGCTCGTGCTGGACCGCGCCGACCTGGTGGTCTTCGTGGACGAGGGCACGGCGACGTCGGCCGGCGACCACCACGAACTGCTGCGCACCGACCCGCGCTACCGGGCGGTGGTGACCCGCGAGAGCGAGCCGTCCGACGACCGCGATCCCGGCCACAGCCCCGTCACCGCTGCCGTCGCGGGCTCCGGGGCCGTACCCCACACATCGATGGAGGAATCCGCATGATCGGCCTGCGACCGCCGGAGTACGACCCGGCCGCGCCGCAGCAGAGCGCCACGCTGCCGGTGGGCTCCCCCGCGACCGTGCGCGGCTATGTGCGCGAACTGGCGAAGCGGCATCGCGGTGCCTTCGCCCTGCTGGTGACCGTCAACACCGTATCGGTGCTGGCCTCGATGGTGGGGCCCTACCTGCTCGGCGGTCTGGTCGAGGACCTGTCGAAGGGCGACCGGGACATCCATCTCGGGCGGGCCGTCAGCCTGTTCCTGGCCGCCCTCGTGGTGCAGGCGTACTTCGTGCGGCTGGTACGGCTGCGCGGCGCGATCCTCGGCGAGGAGATGCTGGCCGATCTGCGCGAGGACTTCCTCGTACGGTCGGTGTCGCTGCCGCCGGGTGTGCTGGAGCGGGCGGGCACGGGCGATCTGCTGTCGCGGATCACGACGGACATCGACCGGCTGTCGAACGCGATGCGCGAGGCGGTGCCCGAGCTGGCCATCGCCGTGGTCTGGGCCGGGCTGCTGCTCGGCGCGCTGACCGTGACCTCGCCGCCGCTCGCCCTGTCGGTGCTGGTCGCGCTGCCGCTGCTGCTGGTCGGCTGCCGCTGGTACTTCCGGCGCGCCCCGGGGGCCTACCGCTCGGAGGCGGCGGGGTACGCGGCGGTGGCGGCGGCGCTGGCGGAGTCCGTGGACGCCGGCCGCACCATCGAGGCGCACGGTCTCGGCGACCGGCGCGAGAAGCTGTCGCGGCAGCGCATCGGGCAGTGGGTGGCGTGGGAGCGCTACACGATGTGGCTGCGCAGCGTGCTGTTCCCGGTGATCAACATGACGCACGCGCTGATCGTGGTCGCGGTGCTGATGATCGGCGGCAGCTTCGCCCTCAACGGCTGGATGACGGTCGGCGAGCTGACCACGGGCGCGCTGTACGCGCAGATGCTCGTCGACCCGGTGAACATGATCCTGCGCTGGTACGACGAGTTGCAGGTCGCCCAGGTGTCGCTGGCCCGGCTGGTCGGGGTGCGCGAGGTGGCCGAGGACGAGCCGGACCACACGGTCTCGCCCGACGGCCGCGAGATGGCCGCCGACCAGGTGCGGTTCGGCTACCGGGCGGGCAGCGACGTGCTGCACGGCGTGAGCCTGATGGTGCCGCCGGGTACCCGGGTGGCGCTGGTGGGCCCGTCAGGCGCGGGCAAGTCCACGCTCGGGCGGCTGCTGGCGGGCATCTACGCGCCGCGTACGGGCGAGGTCACGCTGGGCGGGGCCCAGTTGGCCCGGATGCCCGCCGAGCGGGTGCGCGAGCATGTGGCGCTGGTCAATCAGGAGCACCACGTCTTCGTCGGCACGCTCCGCGACAATCTGCGGCTGGCGCGGACCGGTGCCACCGACGACGAGCTGTGGACGGCGCTAGGGGCGGTGGACGCCGAGGACTGGGGCCGCAATCTGGCGGACGGTCTCGACACCGAGGTGGGCTCGGGCGGCGCGGTGCTCACCCCGGCGCAGGCGCAGCAGCTCGCGCTGGCCCGGCTGGTGCTGGCCGACCCGCACACCCTGGTGCTGGACGAGGCGACCTCGCTGCTCGACCCGCGCGCCGCCCGCCATCTGGAACGCTCGCTGTCCCGGGTGCTGGACGGCCGTACCGTGATCGCCATCGCGCACCGGCTGCACACCGCGCACGACGCGGATGTGATCGCGGTGGTCGAGGACGGCCGGATCAGCGAGCTGGGCAGCCACCACCAGTTGGTGGACGCCGACGGTGCCTACGCGGCGCTGTGGCGGTCCTGGCACAGCTGACCGCGGTGATGTGGCGCGGGGCCCGGCGGCACTGCCGCCGGGCCCCGCTCGCGTGCGAGGGGTCCCGCGTCAGCCGAAGACGCCCAGCGCGCCGAGCGCGCAGCCGCCGCCCGCCAGGAAGAAGACCGGGGTGAGCACCTTCAGCTCCACCCAGCTCCCGGCCCGGAAGCGCATGAACTTCGGCGGTCCCATCGGGTACCAGCGGCGGCGGCCGATCGGGATCGGCCACAGGATCGGGCAGCCGGAGACGGTCAGCGCGTCACCGACGCAGTGCACGAGCGAGCCGAGCACGATGGGCAGCCCGATCCACAGGTAGTGCTGGCCGGGGTCGGTGAACAGCCAGTCCTTGCCGTTGCCCGGATTGTCGAGCACGTCGGCGAGCACCCAGGCGCTGGTGGCGCCGAGCAGCCACACCAGCACATCGCTGGACATCCGGGCCTGCCGCCACAGCAGTCCCTCGACGGCGAGCACCATGTGTATGAACAAGATGACCAGCACCACCCAGCGCCCGCCGTAGACCGCGCCGGCCGAGAAGCCGCCGCCGACCAGGACCGCCCAGAGCCAGGTGTGGGTGAGGGTGCGGTGGCCGCCCGCCCGTCGCGGGTCGCCCTGCATCCGGGTCGCCTTGTAGACGGCGTGCGCCAGGTGCTCGATGATCTTGCACAGCACGCGGGAGATCGGGCCGAACGCGCGCGAGATCGTCGCCGCCTGATGGTCCAGGTCGGGGGCGAGCGCGGCACCAGCACAGATCAGCGCACCGACGACGAGCGTCGGCCAGGGCATGGCATGATCCACACCCGCCGCGACCGCTCCGACGGCCAGCCAGGCCGCCGCTCCCGAGAGTGAGTGCGCAGGTCCCATCATGGTGGTGCTCAGCCCCCTACAAGGCCGCCCGCAGGCGGAGTTGACGCATCGTTGACGGCACACCATATCGTTGATGATCACCGCGGCCCGCTCCGGTTCCGCCGCGCGCCGCCGGTACAGGCAAGATGGTGGGGTGACCCTTATCGATCAGATGCCTCCCGCCCCGGACCCCGATGCCCTCTTCGAAGCGTTTTCGACGTGGGCCGAGGGTCAGGGGATCACTCTCTATCCGGCGCAGGAGGAGGCGCTCATCGAGGTGGTCTCTGGTGCGAACGTGATCCTTTCCACCCCCACCGGATCGGGAAAGAGCCTGGTCGCGGCCGGTGCGCACTTCGCCGCGCTGGCCCGGGACGAGGTCACCTTCTACACCGCGCCGATCAAGGCGCTGGTGTCGGAGAAGTTCTTCGACCTGTGCAAGCTGTTCGGCACCGAGAACGTCGGGATGCTGACCGGTGACGCCTCGGTCAACCCGGACGCGCCGGTGATCTGCTGTACCGCCGAGGTCCTCGCCTCCATCGCGCTGCGCGACGGCAAGAGCGCCGATGTCGGCCAGGTCGTGATGGACGAGTTCCACTTCTACGCGGAGCCGGACCGGGGCTGGGCCTGGCAGATCCCGATCCTCGAACTGCCCCAGGCGCAGTTCCTGCTCATGTCGGCGACGCTGGGGGACGTCTCCCGCTTCGAGGAGGATCTGACCCGCCGGACCGGCCGCCCCACGGCGGTCGTGCGCTCGGCGACCCGGCCGGTGCCGCTGTCGTACGAGTATGTGACGACGCCTTTGACGGAGACGCTGACCGAACTGCTGGAGACCCGGCAGTCCCCGGTCTACATCGTGCACTTCACGCAGGCGGCGGCCGTCGAGCGGGCCCAGGCGCTGATGAGCATCAACATGTGCACCAAGGCCGAGAAGGACGCCATCTCCGATCTGATCGGCCACTTCCGCTTCACCACCACCTTCGGCCGCAACCTCGCGCGCTTCGCCAAGCACGGCATCGGCGTCCACCACGCGGGGATGCTGCCCAAGTACCGGCGGCTGGTGGAGAAGCTCGCCCAGGCGGGTCTGCTGAAGGTCATCTGCGGCACCGACACCCTCGGGGTCGGCGTCAACGTGCCGATTCGCACCGTGCTGTTCACCGCGCTCACCAAGTACGACGGCACGCGGGTGCGGACGCTGCGGGCGCGGGAGTTCCACCAGATCGCGGGGCGCGCCGGGCGGGCCGGTTTCGACACCGCCGGGTTCGTGGTGGCGCAGGCTCCCGAGCACGTCATCGAGAACAAGAAGGCGCTCGCCAAGGCCGGGGACGACCCGAAGAAGATCCGCAAGGTGGTCCGCAAGAAGCCGCCCGAGGGCTTCGTCAACTGGTCGGATCTCACCTTCGAGAAGCTGATCGCCGCCGAGCCGGAGCCGCTGACCTCCCGCTTCCGCGTCACCCACACCATGCTGCTGTCGGTGATCGCCCGGCCCGGCAACGCCTTCGACGCGATGCGGCACCTGCTGGAGGACAACCACGAGGACCGCCGCCACCAGTTGCGGCACATCCGCCGGGCCATCGCCATCTACCGCTCGCTGGTCGACGGCGGTGTGGTCGAACGCCTCCCCGAGCCGGACGCCGAGGGCCGCATCATCCGGCTGACCGTCGAACTCCAGCAGGACTTCGCCCTCAACCAGCCGCTGTCCACCTTCGCCCTGGCCTCCTTCGAACTGCTCGACAAGGACTCCCCCTCCTACGCCCTGGACATGGTCTCGGTGGTGGAGTCCACCCTCGACGACCCGCGGCAGATCCTGGCGGCCCAGCAGAACAAGGCCCGTGGCGAGGCCGTCGCCGAGATGAAGATGGACGGTGTCGAGTACGAGGAGCGGATGGAGCGTCTTCAGGACGTCTCCTATCCCAAGCCCCTCGAAGAGCTGCTGTCGCACGCCTACGGCATCTACCGCCAGAGCCACCCGTGGGTCGGCGACCACCCGCTGTCGCCCAAGTCCATCGTCCGTGACATGTACGAACGCGCCATGACCTTCGGCGAGTTCACCTCCTACTACGAGCTGGCCCGCACCGAGGGCATCGTGCTGCGCTACCTGGCCGGCGCGTACAAGGCGCTGGAGCACACGGTGCCTGACGACCTGAAGTCGGAGGACTTCCAGGATCTGACGGCGTGGCTGGGCGAGTTGGTGCGCCAGGTCGACTCCAGCCTGCTGGACGAGTGGGAGCAGCTCGCCAATCCGGAGGTGGAGACGGCCGAGCAGGCGGCGGAGCGGGCCGACCAGGTCAAGCCGGTCACCGCCAACTCCCGCGCCTTCCGGGTGCTGGTGCGCAACGCGATGTTCCGCCGGGTCGAGCTGGCGGCGCTGGAGAAGTACCACCAGCTCGGCGAGTTGGACGCCGAGGCCGGGTGGGACGCCGACACCTGGGCGGAGGCGATGGACGCGTACTGGGACGAGTACGACGACCTCGGCACCGGTCCCGACGCGCGCGGCCCGAAGCTGTTGCAGATCGAGGAGCAGCCGGAGCACGGCTTGTGGCGGGTCCGGCAGACCTTCGCCGACCCCAACGGTGACCACGGATGGGGGATCTCCGCCGAGGTCGACCTCGCGGCCTCCGACGAAGAGGGCCGCGCGGTGATCCGGCTGACCGACGTCGGCGAGCTGTGATCCGGTGCACGACGAAGGGGACGCGATGACGAACCCGGCCGAGAGGCTGGTGGATCTGCTCGACCTGGAGCGGATCGAGCAGGACATCTTCCGCGGGCAGAGTCCGCAGGAGCGGTTGCAGCGGGTTTTCGGCGGCCAGGTCGCCGGGCAGGCGCTGGTCGCCGCGGGCCGCACCACCGACGGCGGGCGGCCGGTGCACTCGCTGCACGCGTACTTCCTGCGGCCGGGCCGGCCCGGCGTGCCCATCGTGTACCAGGTCGAACGGGTCCGTGACGGCCGTTCCTTCACCACCCGGCGGGTGGTGGCGATCCAACAGGGCCGGACGATCTTCAACCTGACCGCCTCCTTCCATCAGCCGGAACCGGGATTCGAGCACCAACTGCCGATGCCCGAGGTGCCCGAGCCCGACGACCTGCCGGGACTCGGCGAAGAGCTGCGTGCGCATCTGGACGTGCTGCCCGAGGCGCTGGAGCGGATGACCCGCCGCCAGCCCTTCGAGATCCGCTATGTGGAGCGGCTGCGCTGGACGCCCGAGGAGATCGAGGGCGCCGAGCCGCGCAGCGCGGTGTGGATGCGCGCGGTCGGGCAGCTCGGCGACGACCCGCTCGTGCACACCTGCGCTCTCACCTACGCCAGCGACATGATGCTGCTGGACGCCGTACGTGTGCCGATCGAACCGCTGTGGGGACCGCGGGGGTTCGACATGGCGTCCCTCGACCACGCCATGTGGTTCCACCGGCCGTTCCGCGCCGACGAGTGGTTCCTGTACCAGCAGGAGTCACCTGTCGCGACGGGTGCCCGCGGTCTGGCGCGGGGGCAGATCTTCGACCGGCGGGGACGTCTGCTGGTCTCGGTGATGCAGGAAGGGCTGTTCCGCAAGATCGGCGGCTGACCCGCGTCCGCGCAGCAGTCCCAGCAGCCCGCGTCGCGGGCGCCTGCCCTCCCCCACCGGCCTGCCCGGCGGCCGGGCGGCGCCCCGCTTCCGGTGCGGCGCCGCGTGCCGGGCCCGCTCGGGCGCGGGCCTTCCTCCCGTGTGCGGCCCGCCTGGCTCACTCGGCTCCGGCTCCGACTCCGACTCCAGCTCCGACTCCGGCTCTGCCTCTGCCTCTGGCTCCGGCTCCGGAAGTCGTTCAGGCTGCCGCGGCGCCCGCTCCACAGGCGGGAGGGCGAGCGGCGGACGGTCGGCTGGGGCGAACGCCGCGTGCGGTGCGGGCTGTTCGGTCCGGGCGCGGCCCAGCGCGTCCGCGAGGGCGACCAGGGCCAGCGCGATCTCGTCCGGATGGTCGGCGGTCGTGAGGCTTCTCGTCAGCTCGGGTGAGGCGAGCGGTCCCGGGCGGCCCGGCGGCAGCGCCGCACGGATTCCGCGCAGCCGGGCCCGGTCGAAGGGGTCGGACACGGCGTCGTCGGTCACCTCGGGACCGAGCAGCGCGGCCCAGACGGCGGCCTCGTCCCAGGCGTCATGGCAGTCCCGTACGAGCTGGGCGACCCGGCGGGACCGCCAGCCGAGGGCCCGCTGATCCTGCCCGGCGTCCAGCGCGTCACGCAGTCCTGCGGGCAGCCGCCCCTTCAGCATCGCGGGGCTCGCGGCGGCGAACTCCCTCAGCTCATGGCCGAGATACACCCACACCAGCGCCCGGTACCGGTTGACGTACCAGCGCACCGGGCGGATCAGCCCGAGCCTCGCCAGCCGTACGAGGCGGTCCCGGCTGATCCCGATCATCGCCGCGCCCTCGGTGCTGGTCACCAGTCGGAGCCGGTCGAGCAGCGCCTGTGGATGGCCTTCCGCGTCCCGCAGCCGGGTCACCTCGTCCACGGGCACCCGCCACTGGCCGCTGCCGCGCGAGACCGTGCGGATCTCGCCGAGTTGGAGCGCCAGCTCGAAGAGCGTGAAGTCCAGGCCCAGCTCCTCCCGCGCCCGGTTCAGCGTCAGCGTCTCCGGCGCCGCCCGCCCGCCTCCCGGCCCTTGTCCCGCCCCGCCGCCGGGCGTCCACGCCACCTGCCGCGTCTCGACGGTCGCCGTACCCGCGCTCGTCGCCGCCGCCGTCCCGGCCCTCGCTCCGGCCCTTGTACCGGAAGCCGCCGAGGCACCCGTCCCCGGCATCGAGGCGGGCACCGTCCCCGTCGTCGCCTTCGCGTTCTTCTTCGGCGTTGTCGTCGTTGTCTTGGCCGTCTTCGTCGTCTTCACTGTCGTCACTCCCCCGCGAACTTCGATCACTGACAGTGACGAATCTATCGCGTACGGACGACAGCCCGTTCGAAGCCTGTGGACAACTTCGGGACGCCCCGGCTCAGGAAGGTGCCGCGCCCGGTTGCCGGGGAGCCACGCCGAGGTGTTCGCCGACGCGGTGGACGAGCAGCGTCATCTCATAGGCGACCTGGCCGACATCGGCCTCCATGCCGCTGAGCACGGACAGGCAACTGCCGTCGCCCGCCGCGGTGACGAAGAGGAAGCCGTCGTCGAATTCGACCATCGTCTGGCGCACGCCGCCGACGGCGAACTGCCGCCCCGCGCCCTTGGCCAGGCTGTGGAAGCCCGAGGACACGGCGGCCAGGTGTTCCGCGGTCGGCCGGTCGAGATCGCCGCTGGCGCCCGTGACCAACCCGTCGTTGGAGAGTACGAGCGCGTGCTTCACGTGCGGCACCCGCTTCGTCAGGTCGTCGAGCAGCCACGCGAGCGGTTTGCCCACCGTCATTGCCTACCTCCCGTCTCCGCTGCGGTACGAGCCTGTCCTGCCGGGCCCGCTTCGGCAACCCCCTCTCGGGACGGGCGGCGCCCGACCGGAGCCGTGAAAGGAGGCGACCGGCGGAAATCAGCCGCCGCGTGGCGCGTACATGATGACACCCACTCCGACCAGGCAGATGACCGCTCCGACGATGTCGAATCGGTCGGGACGGTAGCCGTCGAGAGCCATCGCCCACAGGAGAGATCCGGCCACGAAGACCCCGCCGTAGGCCGCCAGGATCCGGCCGAAGTCGGCGTTGGGCTGGAGTGTGGCGACGAAGCCGTAGAGGCCGAGCGCGACGATTCCGGCCCCCGCCCAACCGACGCCGCGGTGTTCGCGCACCGCCTGCCAGATCAACCAGGCACCGCCGATCTCCAGGACGGCGGCGAGCAAGAAGAGCCCGATGGAGCGGAACGTGATCATGCGACCATGATGCATGGCCAGTTTCGAGAGCGGGCGCCGCCAGGTCAGGGAGTTCTTCGCCGCGAAGGCCGTGGGGTGGGAGAAGCGGTTCCCCGACGACACTCCCGTCTACGCGGCGGCGGTCGGCGAGTTGGGGCTGCGGCCTGGCGGCCGGGCACTGGACGCGGGCTGCGGTACGGCGCGGGCGCTGCCGCTGATGCGGGCCGTCGTCGGTGCGGCGGGCACGGTGGTCGGTGTCGATCTGACTCCGGAGATGCTGCGGGAGGCCGTCGCCCTCGGCCGGGGCCGGGACGGAGCGCTGATCGAGGCGGCCGGCGAGGAGCTTCCGTTGCGGGACGCGGCTTTCGACGCCGTCTTCGCCGCCGGACTCGTGCACCATCTGCCGGACCCGGCGGCCGGACTGCGCGAATTGGCCCGGGTGACCAGGTCCGGCGGCCGGTTGGCGCTCTTCCATCCGATCGGCCGCGCCGCACTCGCCGCCCGCCGCGGGCACGAACTGCGCGCCGACGACGTACGCGCCGAGCCGCAACTGCGTCCTCTGCTGGCCGCGACCGGCTGGGAGCTGGCATCGCTGGACGACTCCGCGGAGCGGTACCTGGCGGTGGCCGTCCGACACGCCTGACCCTGCTCGGGGCGGCGCCGCGCACATCGGCGGCGTCCAGGACCGCGGCGTCCAGGACCGTGCCCAGCGCGTCGGCGTGCTCCGCCAGTGAGTAGCCGACGTCCGCGGGGCGGTCGCTGACGCCGAAGCCGGGCAGGTCGACGAAGAGCGTACGGCGGTTCACGAGCGCGGGATGCGCCGATATGTGCGCGGTGTACGCGCCCGAAGCCGCTCCCAGTCCGTGCACATGGACGCGGACCGGCCCGTCGCCCGCCGCCTCCGTCCACCGCACGTACGCACCCTGCGGTCCGCATTCCGTCTGTCGCACCGCTGGCTCACCATCGCCCGCGCCACCAGCCGCGCCGAACTGGCCTGGCTGCGAACGACGTTGACCGCGCACGACGCGAAGAGCTGACCGCTCGGCCGGGAACGGGCCGACTCCGGGCGATCACCAGGTGCGGACCGTCGGGAAACCGGCCGTCCGGCGCCGTATCGCCCGAGCGGATTTCCGGCCATCGCGACCTCTCGACGCGGAGGTTACTCGCTGGTTAAGGTGCGCGGACGAGAGACGGCGGGCGAGGCGAGAGGGAACGACGGATGACCGCGGCCGAGAACCCGGAGGACGACGACGCGCTGTTCGTGCTGACGGCCGCGATGCTGACGCCGGGGCAGTTCCCGGGCGTCCTGGGGGACGACTATCCGGCCGCTTGCGCCGAGTTGGGGCTCGAACCGCTGGCCGACGGCTACGGCCTGGTCTTCGGGCAGGACGGCGGCGGGGCGCGCTGGACCGTGGCGACGACGGACACCGCCACGGTGGCGTGCGCGCTGGCGGCCTGGGACTGCGGACTCGAGTACGACCTGGCGCCCGACGAGAACAGCCTGGCCGCCTCGCTGCCGGGCTGGCCGCTGCCGGTCGCCGTCGCCGTACCCGGCATCCCCGCCCCGCACGACCCGCCGGACGAGGAGGGCGGCCGTACTCCGCTCTCCCCGCCCGACACCTCCGTCTGGGGTCCGCCGCAACGGCGCCTCGGGGCCGACGAGATCGCGGTCCGCTGGTTCGAGTGGCGCGACCAACTCGACGTACCGGCGGAAGCGGCTCAGGAGGCGGCCGAGGACGCGGCGGCGGACGCGAGCAGGGATGCGGATACGGGTACGGACGCAGGCACGGTCACCGACGCCGGAACAGCCGTCGGCACCGGGACGGAAGCCGAACCCCACAACCCGGCCGCCCCGCCGGCCATCTCGCACACCGGCATCCGCCGCGTCCTCGAAAGCGCGGAGGAGTACGTGCGCAATCCGCCGCCGCCCGGCCGCGTACGGGCCGCATATGGTGCGGTGCGGGCGGACGGACCCGGCTGGAGCCTGGTGGGCAGGACCGACGACATCGCCTTCGTGCTGCTGGACGACGCGCCCGGCGAGGTGCTGCCGGTCGGCCGCGGCGCCGCCCTGCCGCCGTTGCTGGAAGCCCTCAGCAAGCTGGCCGCGGCCCCGTCCTGACCGCGAAGCCGCTCGAAGAGCCGCGAACGCCCATCAGGGCACGCGGGAACCCGCAAGGACGCGCAAGCTCTGCAAAGCCCTGCAAGGCACCCCAGGGGCCCGGAAGCGCAAACCGCCGCATATTGCTGCCGAAAACCGCCGTCAGCCCGCTCTGACGTCCGCCACCACCGCGTCCGCCGCCTTGCGCGCGGCGACCAGCACCGGGTCCCACACGGGCGAGAACGGCGGCGCGTAGCCGAGGTCGAGCGCGACCATGTCCTCGACCGTCATCCGCGCGGTGAGCGCGACGGCCCCGACGTCGACCCGCTTGGCGGCGCCATCGCGGCCGACGATCTGGAGGCCGAGCAGCCGCCCTGTACCGCGTTCCGCGAGCATCTTGACGGTCATCGGGTCGGCGTCCGGGTAGTAGCCGGCCCTGCTGGTGGACTCGATGACGGCGGTCACGTAGTGGAGTCCGGCGCGGCGCGCCTGGGACTCCTTGAGGCCGGTGCGGGCGATCTCGACGTCGCAGACCTTGCTGACGGCGGTGCCGACGACCCCGGGAAAGGTGGCGTAGCCGCCGCCGATGTTGGTGCCGATGATGCGGCCGTGCTTGTTGGCGTGGGTGCCGAGGGCGATGTGCTGGAGGTCGCCGGAGACGAGGTTGAGGACTTCCACGCAGTCGCCGCCCGCCCAGACCCGCTCCTGGCCGCGTACCCGCATGGCCAGGTCGGTCAGCAGGCCGCCGTGCGCGCCCAGCGGCAGTCCCGCGTCGCGGGCGAGCGCGGTGCCGGGGCGTACGCCGATGCCCAGGATCACGATGTCGGCGGGGTATTCGGCGTCGTCGGTGGCGACCGCGCGGGCCCGGCCGTCGGCGCCGGTGAGCACCGCGCGGACGGCGGCGCCGGAGACGACACGGACGCCGAGTCCCTCCATCGCGTCGCGCACCAGGCGTCCCATGTCGGGGTCGAGGGTGCTCATCGGCTGCTCGGCGCGGTCGACGAGGGTCACGTCGAGGCCGTGCTTCAGCAGGGCCTCGGCCATCTCGACGCCGATGTAGCCGCCGCCGACCACCACGGCGCGGCGTACGCCGACCCCGTCGAGGCTGGCCAGGACGCGCTCGCCGTCGTCCAAGGTCTGCACGCCGTGCACGCCCGGTGCGTCGATGCCGGGGACGGGCGGCCGTACGGGTTCCGCGCCGGTGGCGACGACGAGGTGGTCGTAGCCGGTCCACTCCTCGCGGCCGTCGGCGTCCCGCGCCCGCACCCGGCCGGCGGCGAGGTCGATGTCGACCACCTCGGTGCCCATCCGCAGGTCGATGTCGCGCTCGCGGTGCTCCTCGGCGGTACGCGCGACCAGCGCGTCGGGGCCCGCGGTGTCGCCGCCGATCCAGTACGGGATGCCGCAGGCGGAGTACGAGGTGTGCCGTCCGCGCTCGAACGCGACGATCTCCAGGTCGTCCGCCGCTCTGCGGCGGCGGGCCTGGGACGCGGCCGACATCCCGGCGGCGTCACCGCCGATGACCACCAGACGCTCCGTCATCTTCCGTGGGTCCCCTTCCGCTTACGGTCCGCCGGAGTCCGAGGCCGGGGTCCGGGTCCGATCCGTACGGTTCTACGACCGGTCGGCCGGGTACGTCACCCGCCCGTCTCGGGAACCCTACGCGGCGGCGCGGCGGGACCCGGGAACGCAACCCCGTCAGACCTCTTTACGTCCATGACATGTCCCAGTAATCTCACGACCGTTCTCGCAGCAACTTGTTGCAGCAACTTGCGCAATTTATCCGGCCGTTCGTTCCGTGGCGCGCGGACGTACGGCTTCCTCCACCGGCCGCCCTCGCGGCCCCGTCCGAGGAGCACGACGTGACCGTCGCTTCGCGCCACAGATATCGACCAGGTCCGCTGACAGCCGTGGTGGCTGTCGTCTTGGGACTCCTGGCGACCCTGCTCCCCTCCCTGTCCACCGGTTCCGCGCACGCCGCCTCGGCGGCGGGCTCGAACACCGCAACCGTCTACTACTCCACCGCGACGACCAACTGGTCGTCGTACAACCTGCACTGGGCGCCCGACGGCGGGACCTGGACGACTGTGCCCGGCGTCGCCATGCAGAGCGCCTGCACCGGCTGGGTGAAGAAGACCGTCGACCTCGGCGCGGCCACCGGCTGGCAGGCGACCTTCAACAACGGCCAGGGCACCTGGGACAACAACGGCGGCAAGAACTACGCCCTGGGCACCGGCACCATCACCGTCAACAACGGCGCCATCGCCCACAGCGACCCGTGCGCGAGCGGCGGGGACCCGGGCGGCGGCGAGACGGGCAGCCCGTCCGGCACCTCGGCCACCGTCTTCTACTCCACCGCGACCGTCGGCTGGACCACCGTCAATCTGCACTACGCGCCCACCGGCGGCGCGTGGACGACCGTGCCGGGCATCGGCATGGAGGCGGCCTGCACCGGCTGGGTGAAGAAGACCGTCGACCTCGGCACGGCCGCGGGGCTCGCCGCCACCTTCAACAACGGCAACGGCACCTGGGACAACAACAACGGCGCCAACTACGCGCTGTCCAAGGGCGTCAGCACCGTCAAGGACACCAAGGTCACGGCCAACGCGGCCGATCCCTGCGCGGCCGTCGTCCCCGACACGACGCCGCCGACCGTCCCCGGCACGGTGAAGGCGACCGCGACCGACACCTCGATCGTGGTGACCTGGAATCCGTCGACCGACGACACCGGGGTCACGGGCTACCGGGTCACCAGGACCGGCGGCACCAAGGGCACGATCGTCACCAGTGTCGGCTCGACCGTCTTCTCCGAGTCCGGCCTGGAGGCGGACACCGCCTACACGTACACCGTCCAGGCGCTGGACGCGGCGGGCAACATCTCCGCCGCCTCCGCTCCGGCTCGGGCGACCACCGGCCACGCGCCGCCGCCCGCGACTCCGGGCACACCGATCGGCACGGACCCGCGCAAGGACCCGATCTACTTCGTGCTCACCGCGCGCTTCTACGACGGCGACACGAGCAACGACCGCGGCGGCAACCAGCACGTGGCGTCGGGGAACGCGGCCAACAACGACCCGATGTTCCGAGGTGACTTCAAGGGCCTGGTGCAGAAGCTCGACTACATCAAGGCGCTCGGTTTCTCGGCGATCTGGATCACGCCCGTGGTGCTCAACCGCAGCGACTACGACTACCACGGTTACCACGGCTGGGACTTCTACCGGGTCGACCCGCGCCTGGAATCGGCCGGGGCGTCGTATCAGGATCTGATCAACGCGGCTCACGCCAAGGGGATCAAGATCTACCAGGACGTGGTCTACAACCACAGTTCCCGGTGGGGCGCCAAGGGGCTGTTCGTGCCGACGGTCTACGGCGTCAGGGACTCGCAGTGGTCGTGGTACTACGACGAGAAGGAGCAGGGCTTCGAGTACGACGGTCTGACGATCGATCCCAAGACCGGCAAGTCGTACTACAACGGCGATCTGTGGTCCACGGCCGAGCCGTCCGGCAATACGTGCCTGAACTGGGGCAAGCCAACGGGGCAGAAGAGCCCCGAGGGCTACACGATCTACAACTGCCAGTGGCCGAACCCCACGTCGAAGATGTTCCCCGCGTCGCTCTACCACCAGTGCTGGATCGGCAACTGGGAGGGCGAGGACTCGCGTTCCTGCTGGCTCGCCGACGACCTCGCGGACTTCAACACCGAGAACGCGCAGGTGCAGAACTATCTGATCGGCGCGTACAACAAGTACATCGACATGGGGGTGGACGGCTTCCGCGTGGACACCGCCGTGCACATTCCGCGCGTCACCTGGAACCGGCGTTTCCTGCCCGCGATCCAGCAGCGCGAGGTCCAGGACTGGGGTCCCGACAAGGCGCGGAACTTCTTCGTCTTCGGTGAGGTCGGCGCTTTCGTCAACGACAAGTGGAACCGCGGATCGGTCAACCACTCGGCGCAGTTCTACACGTGGAAGGAGCGAAAGGAGTACAGCGCGGACGACGCCACCGCGTCGATCGAGCAGTACAACTACGAGGAGCAGCTCGGCACCGGAAACCAGCCGACGTCCGCGAACGCCTTCCTGGAAGGGAACGCTTATCACACCCCGGACCACAGCAAATTCTCCGGGATGAACATCATCGACATGCGCATGCACATGAATTTCGGTGACGCGCACAACGCCTTCAACAACGGCAAGGACTCGGACGACTCGACGAACGACGCCACGTACAACGTGGTCTATGTCGACAGCCACGACTACGGTCCCAACAAGTCGTCGGTGCGCTACACCGGCGGACAGGACGCGTGGGCCGAGAACATGGCGCTGATGTGGACCTTCCGCGGCATTCCGACGCTCTACTACGGGTCGGAGATCCAGTTCCAGGCCGGGAAGACGATCGACTGCGGGCCGAGTTGCCCGCTGGCGACGACGGGGCGCGCGTACTACGGCGACCATGTGGCGGGCACGGTGACGGCCTCGGAGTTCGGGAAGGTCGACAGTGCCTCGGGGGCGGTGGCCACCACTTTGGCGCAGCCTCTGGTCAAACACCTCCAACGGCTGAATCTGATCCGGCGCGCCATTCCGGCGTTGCAGATGGGCCAGTACAGCACCGAGGGGGTGAACGGCGGCGGCATGTCGTTCAAGCGCCGTTACACCGACACCGCGTCGGGCGTCGACAGCTTCGCGCTGGTGACGGTGACGGACGCGGCGTCCTTCAGCGGCGTCCCCAACGGCCGTTACGTGGACGCCGTCTCGGGTGACGTGCGGACCGTGACGGACGGGACGCTGGCCGTCGCGGCGCCCGGCAAGGGCGACATGCGGGTGTACGTGCTCGACCTGGGCGGCAAGAACGCGGCGCCCGGCAAGATCGGTACGGACGGCCCGTACCTGAAGTAGCCCGACCGGCCCGGCCGGCGGTGGAGGGTCTCTCCGCCGCCGGCCGGGCTCACGGGATCAGCCCCCGGCCCCCCGGCCGGGTTCACGGGACTAGCCCTCCGCCGCCAGCCGGGCCCTCGCCTCCATCAAGGCGAAGCCCAGCAGATTCAGCCCGCGCCAGGTGGCCGGGTCCGCGGCGCGCTCGTCGTCGGCGGCCAGTCCGATGCCCCAGACCCGGTCCATCGGACTGGCCTCGACCAGGACGCGGCCCCCGGTGCCGAGCAGATAGGCCAGCAGGTCGGGGTGCTGCCGGAATTTGTGGACATTGCCTTCGATGACCAGGCCGAAGCGCTCCGCTTCCCACACGGCCTGGTCGAAGCCGCGGACGGTGCGGCCGACGCTCTTGGCGGTCTTCGGGTGGCCCGCCGCGACAGCCCGCCGCTCGGCGTCGGGGTCGTCGAAGAGCCGGGCCTTGCCCGCCATCATCCAGTGCTCGGCGGTCGCGTAGGTGACGCCGTCGACGGTGAAGGGCGCGGGCCACCACTGGCTGAGGCAGCCGGCACCGACGCTTCCGTCGCGCTGCGGGCGGTGGCCCCAGAAGTACAGATACTTCAGCCGGTCCCCGGTGTGGTCGAGCAGGTCCTGGGTGGACCGGATGTCCGTCGCCATCGTCTGATCAGGCCCTCTCGTGCCGCGGCGACACGGGAACGGGACGTGTTCGCCCGGCTTCGGTGCCCTGGTCGCAGCGGCACACTATCGGGGGTCGTACCAGGTCAGCGACCTATTTGCCGACGGCTCACGCGCCGCAGCCGACGCCGCTGCGAGGAGTCGAGGGAGAAGTAGGCGACCGCGGGCACGCCCACGATGACCAGGACGACAGCCCAGAAGGGGATCCAGATCCACAGGAACAGACCCAACGCCACGCCACCGATGACGATCTTCGCGCGATTCGACATTTCCCCGCCTCCGTTCACGGCGGCAAGCGCCGCGCCCTCACCGCTTCTACCCAGGAGAACGCGCCGCGGACAACCGTGGTTCCCCCCGCGTCCCGAGGGCCGTATCCCTGTAACCGTAACGCCGGGACGCGGGGGGAACCAGGCCGGGCGTCAGCCCAGCCGGGCGGCCGGGGCCACGGAGGGCGCCGGAGCGGCGGTCAGCGCGGCCTTGCCGCGGGGCGCCGCGCCCGCACGGGTCGACAGCGCGCCGGAACCGCCGACCAGCGGCAGCCTCAGCACGGAGTGCGACAGGTCGACGGTGACCTTGGGGGTCGTGTCGGGCGGCAGGATGAGACCGCCGTCGGTGCCCGCGACGATCAGCGCGAGCCGGTGCCCCGCCGGTACGACGTGGTCGGTGGCCGCGAGCTGGACGGTCATCGTGTACGGCTTGCCCGGGGTGAGCGGCACGCCGTGGGAGAGCGACGCGTAGTGCCCGAGGTCGGCCCAGCCGCGGCTGAAGACCGTGTGGTCGACGGTCGTGGTGTCGGCGGCGGTGTCGAGGTAGCAGGCGCTGTCGCCCGCGGTGCTCTCCCCGTAGCAGGAGCGGGTGGCCAGGGTGGTGATGCCCTCGCCGTTGCCGAGGAAGTCACGGATGGTGGCCGGCCCGAGGTCGACCAGGACCGCCGACAGGTGCGCGCTGGTGGTGGACGAGGTGGCGGTCACGGTGAAGGTGCCGCCGCCGGACAGCCGCAGGTCCTTGGCGAGCGTCCCGGTGGTGAAGACGGTCTTGGCCGCGGTCGCGGTGTCGGCCGCCGCCGCCCAGTCCTCCTCCCACAGGTTCGGGTCGTCGGTGAACGACTCGGTGCTGCCGGGCCCGGCGTGCCGGGTGCCGAGCGTGCCCAGGCCGTCGGTGGCCGTCGGGCTCAGGCTGAGCGAGGTGGTGCGGGTCGTGGCGGGCGGCCACACGCGGTCGGTGGTCCAGTGGTCGACGGTGCGCTCGATGTCGGCCATCGGCTGCCGCTGGATGCCGTTGTCGACGCCCAGCAGATAGTGGTCGAACCAGCGCTGGAGGGTGGGGACCCAGTCGGTGCGCCGGTAGTCGAAGGGGTCGACGTGGCCGGTCTGCGACAGCCACACCTTGCGCTCGACGCCGTGCGCGGCGAGCGCCTGCCACCACTGGCCGAAGTGCTTGGTGCGGACGTTGAGATCCTGCATGCCCTGCACGGCGAAGACGCTGGCCCGTACCTTGCCCGCGTCCTTCACGTAGTCCCGCGCGGTCCAGAACGGCGTCCAGTCCCCGCTGCGCGGCGAGCCGTCGATGATCTTCTGCTGGGCGGCGGCGCAGTTGGCGTGCGCGCTGTCGCTCTCGACGTAGTCCGACAGCCACTCGGGGCCGTCCTGGAGCGCCGCGCCCTGGTGGAAGTAGTAGTCGTACCAGGAGGAGATGGAGCTGATCGGCACGATGGTCTTCAGGCCGCGCACCCCGGTGGCGGCGACGCCGTTGGCGATGGTGCCGTCCCAGCTCTTGCCGATCATGCCGACGTTGCCGTTGGTCCAGCCCGCGGAGACCGCGCGGCCGCCGGAGCGGGCGCTGTAGCCGCGGGCGCGGCCGTTGAGCCAGTCGACGACGGCCTTCGCGGACCGCACGTCGGAGGGGCCGCCGACGTCCACGCAGCCGTCGGAGCGGTCGGTGCCCGCGAGGTCGACCAGGACGGTCGCGTAGCCGCGGGGCACGAAGTAGTTGTCGTAGAACAGCGGCGCCTGGACGATGTTCCCGTTGGCGTCATAGGTCTTGAGCTGGCTCTCGTTGCCGCGTCCGCAGCAGGAGTAGTACGGGCTCGCGTCCATGATCACGGGGACCTTGCGCCCGGCGGCGGCGGGCTCCGAGGGGCGGACGATGTCCACCGCGACCCGGTCGGTGCGGCCGTCGCCGTCACCGTCGAGACCGGTGTCCACCCAGACGGCCTCGCGGATCGCGTTGGCGTAGGAGTAGTCGGGTTGGCTGAGACCGTGCCGTACGGTTCCGCCTCCTGCGCCGCCGGGGGTACCGGCGTACGCGGAGGACGGAGCGGTGAGTACGGCGGCCAGGGCGGCGAGTACCGCCACCACCACGGATATCCACTGGAAGCGGGCAGCCCGCGTGAGGGAGAGCACGCCAGAGGCTAGCGCCTGACCAGGCCACGTCAACAGGGGGCGTACGCAAGGTCCTGGGACGGCTGAGGCGGCAGGGGGGTGTGCGGAGGTGCTGGCCCCGCCGCCTCAACGGTCGTACGTCGTCGGCTACTTGTTGCCGGTCAGGCCCGCCCTGCGCAGGGCGTCGGCCATCGCGCCGCCGGGCGCGGGCTGTTGACCGCCGCCGCGGCGTGCGCCGCCCTGGCCCTGGCCGCCGCCCTGGCCCTGCCTGCCCTGGCCGCCGCCTTGCCGGTTCTGGCCCTGGCCGCCCTGTCGGTTCTGGCCCTGGCCGCCGCCCTGCCGGGGCGGTCCGCTGCGGCGCTCACCGCCGCCACCGGCCCCGCCGCCGCGCTGCTGGCGCCCGGCGCCCGGCTCGTCGTCCAGGCGCAACGTCAGCGAGATCCGCTTGCGCGGCAGGTCGACGTCCAGCACCTTCACGCGGACGATGTCACCGGGCTTGACGACCTCGCGCGGGTCGGACACGAAGGTGTCGGAGAGCGCGGAGACATGGACTAGGCCGTCCTGGTGGACGCCGACGTCCACGAAGGCGCCGAAGGCGGCGACATTGGTGACGACGCCTTCGAGGATCATCCCCGGCCTGAGGTCCTTCATCTCCTCGACGCCGTCCTTGAAGGTGGCGGTCTTGAAGGCCGGACGCGGGTCGCGGCCCGGCTTCTCCAGCTCGGCGAGGATGTCGGTGACGGTCGGCAGACCGAAGGAGTCGTCCACGAAGTCCTGCGGGCGCAGCGCCCGCAGCACCGGGCCGTTGCCGATCAGCGACTTGATGTCGGTCTTCGCGGTGCCGCTGATCCGCCGCACCACCGGATACGACTCGGGGTGCACGCTGGAGGCGTCCAGCGGGTCGTCGCCGTCCACGATCCGCAGGAAGCCCGCGCACTGCTCGTACGCCTTCGGGCCGAGCCGCGCGACCCCCTTGAGGTCCTTGCGGGTACGGAAGGGGCCGTTGGCGTCGCGGTGGGCGACGATGTTGCCCGCCAGGCCCTCGGTGATGCCCGAGACGCGGCGCAGCAGCGGTACGGACGCGGTGTTGACGTCCACGCCGACGCCGTTGACGCAGTCCTCGACGACCGCGTCCAGGGAGCGGGAGAGCTTCAGCTCCGACAGGTCGTGCTGGTACTGGCCGACGCCGATCGAGCGCGGGTCGATCTTCACCAGTTCGGCGAGCGGGTCCTGGAGGCGGCGGGCGATGGAGACGGCGCCGCGCAGGGACACGTCGAGCTCGGGGAGTTCGGCGGAGGCGTAGGCCGAGGCGGAGTAGACCGAGGCGCCCGCCTCGGAGACGACGGCCTTAGTGAGCTTCAGATCGGGGTGCAGCTTGATCAGGTCGGCGGCGAGCTTGTCGGTCTCGCGGGAGGCCGTGCCGTTGCCGATGGCGATCAGGTCGACGCGGTGGGCCTTCGCGAGCCGGGCGAGGGTGGCCAGCGACTCGTCCCACTTGTTGCGCGGCACGTGCGGGTAGATCGTGTCGGTGGCGACCACCTTGCCGGTGTCGTCGACCACGGCGACCTTGACGCCCGTGCGCAGGCCGGGGTCCAGGCCCATGGTGGCGCGGGTGCCCGCGGGCGCGGCGAGCAGCAGGTCGCGGAGATTCGCGGCGAAGACCCGTACCGCCTCGTCCTCGGCCTCCTGGCGGAGCTGGACGCGCAGGTCGATCCCGAGGCGGACCAGGAAGCGGGTGCGCCAGGCCCAGCGCACGGTGTCGCCGAGCCATTTGTCGGCGGGGCGTCCGCGGTCGGCGATGTCGAAGTTCTGCGCGATCCGCCGCTCGAAGCTGGACGGTCCCTCGGTGGGCTCCTCCGGCTCCAGGGTGAGGTCGAGGATCTCCTCCTTCTCGCCGCGGAGCATGGCCAGCACGCGGTGCGAGGGGAGCTTGGTGAAGGGCTCGGCGAAGTCGAAGTAGTCGGAGAATTTGGCGCCCGGCTCCTCCTTGCCCTCGCGCACCTTCGCGACGAGCCTGCCGCGCGTCCACATCCGGGTGCGCAGCTCGCCGACCAGGTCGGCGTCCTCGGAGAAGCGCTCGGTGAGGATGGAGCGCGCGCCCTCGAGCGCCGCCGCCGGGTCCTCCACGCCCTTGTCGGAGGAGACGTACTTCGCGGCCTCGGCCTGCGGGTCGGTCTCCGGATCGGCCAGCAGCAGGTCGGCCAGCGGTTCCAGACCCGCCTCACGGGCGATCTGGGCCTTGGTGCGGCGCTTGGGCTTGAAGGGCAGGTAGATGTCCTCCAGGCGCGCCTTGGAGTCGGCGGCCATGATCTGCGCCTTCAGCGCATCGTCCAGCTTGCCCTGGGACTCGATGGACTCCAGGACGGCCGCGCGCCGTTCGTCCAGCTCGCGCAGGTAGCGCAACCGCTCCTCGAGAGCGCGCAGTTGCGCGTCGTCCAGGGTGCCGGTGGCTTCCTTGCGGTACCGCGCGATGAACGGCACGGTCGCTCCGCCGTCGAGCAGTTCGACGGCGGAGCGCACCTGCCCTTCGCGTACGCCCAGTTCCTCGGCGATCCTGCGCTCGACCGATCCGTTACCGCTGATGATCTCGCTCCTCGTGTGCTCGGCTGTTCACTGCATGTTAGACGTCACCCGCCCGCGACCGGCCGCGGGCGGCGGGAACGATGCGCGGTTCCGGCTCGTTGTGCGGGTGCGGTGAGGCTGTTGACAGTGGCCCCCGCACCAGGCCCTGTCCCCGCCGAATCAGCTCACCGCAGCCGCTTTTCGAACCAGTGGTCCGCGTATGGGCTCGTGTTGTAGCGGGCGATCTCCCTGTAGCCGTGCTTGGCGTACAGCGCACGGGCCTCCACCAGGTCCTCGCGCGTGTCCAGGCGGATCGTGTCCGCGTGGAAGGTGTCGCGGGCGAGGGCTTCCGCGGCGCCGATGAGCAAGCCCGCGACGCCCTGGCCGCGGGCTTCGGGGCCGACATACATCCGGGTCAGCTCCATGGTGTGCGCGTCGAGGACGCGCAGGCCCACACAGCCGACCGGTACGCCGCGGGCAGGAGCGCCGGCGAGCCGGACGGCGAGGAATTCTCCGGTGGGTGGCACGAGATCGTCGCTGGGCTCCTCCGCGAGCACGGCGGAGACCTCGGCGTCGTCCGTCGGACGGCCGTAAAAGCGGCTGACCAGCTCGGTGTAGTAGCGGCGCAACAGCGTCGCCGCCTCGGGGCCGGTGATGGGTACAGGCGCGACCGCCCAGTCGGTCGCGTGCGTGTTGTTCGTCGTCACGCCGGACATCCTGGCAGCGCGTAGGTGGGGTTATCCCCAGGTTTTTCCGGGGTCTGCCACCCCGGGGAACCGGGTGATGGCGCCATGGTCGGGGATCAGTGGCAGTCCATAGCGTCGAGGTGTGGCCGGTCAGGCCAGACACCGGACGTCGAACCGGCCATCGCCGGACCCCGAGGAGCGCCCATGGCTACAGCGACCAGCACGATCATCGACGCGCCGGGACGGCGGTCCGACGGGACGGCGGGCCCGGACGCGGACTCCGCCGGTACGGGGGCGGGACCAGGATCGGGATCAGGCAGTGATTTCGCTCCGCTGCTGCGCGAGGTCAAGGCGGCCGGGCTGCTGCGGCGGCGCGTGGACCACTACGCGAAGTCGATCGCGCTGAATCTCGTGGCCGTCGCCGCGGTGTGGTCGGCGGTGGTGCTGGTCGGCGGGACGGGTTCGTGGTGGGTGGTGGCGCTCGCTCTGCCCGCGGCGGTGCTGGGGGCGCGTACCGCGTTCATCGGGCACGACGCCGGGCACCACCAGATCGCCGAGAGCCGTCGTACGAACCGGCTGATCGGGCTCGTCCACGGCAATCTGCTGCTGGGCATGGGCGCCGGCTGGTGGACCGACAAGCACAATCGGCACCACGCCAATCCGAACCATGTGGGCAAGGATCCGGACGTCGAGGTCGGCGCGCTGGTGTGGACGCAGGCGCAGGCGGTCGAGCGGGAGGGCTTCGCGCGCTTCCTGACCCGTCATCAGGCGCGGCTGTTCTTCCCGATGCTGCTGCTGGAGGGGCTGGCCCTGAAGGTGGCGAGTCTCCAGGAGCTGAAGCGGCAGGAGCCGCGGCAACGGCTGGTCGAGGGCTCGCTGCTGGTGGCCCACCTGGCGGGTTACGCGGCGCTGCTGCTGTTCGCGATGCCGGTGTGGCAGGCGGTCGTGTTCGCCCTCGTGCACCACGCGCTGTTCGGGCTGCACCTGGGCTGTGCCTTCGCGCCCAACCACAAGGGCATGGAGATGCCCGAGGAGGGCTCGCGCTGGGGTCATCTGCGCCGTCAGGTGCTCACCTCCCGCAATGTGCGCGGCAATCCGGTCACCGACTGGTTCCTCGGCGGGCTCAACTACCAGGTCGAACACCACCTCTTCCCCAGCCTCCCCCGCCCGCACCTGCGCCTCGCCCAGCCGCTGGTGCGCGCCCACTGCCGCCGTCTGTCCATCCCCTACACCGAGACCGGCCTGATCGACTCCTACGTCCAGGCCCTGTCCCACATGCACTCCGTGGGCGCCCCCCTGCGCTCCCCCGCCGTCTGAACTCCCCACCGCCGCCCCCCTTCCGCACCCCCGGCGGCTCAGCCGTCACGGTCGTAGACCGTGACGGCCACCCCGCGTTCCACGAGCCGCGCGGTCACCAGCGGCTCGACCCGCGCCCACCGCCCGCCTGCCAGACCGCAGCCGATCCTCGGCATGTGCACGGAGGCGCCCAGCTCCAACGCCCGGTCGCCGAGCGCCGCGAGGGCGGCGTCGATCGCCTCGTACCGCACCGGCACACCCTTGCTGCCGGTGCGCATGCCGCGCTGGCCGATCAGGTTGGCCACCCACACATAGCTGCCGACCCGCACCAACTGGAGTGCGCCGAGGCCGAAGTCGTTGCGCGCCCGCTCCCGGTGCCAGCGCCGGTAGGCGGCCTCGGGCTCCGGCCAGCGGCGCGACACGGCGACGACGAAGCCCTTGCCCCAGCCGCCCAGGTCGTTGCAGACATGCGCGATGACTTTGACGCCCTTGCCCTGTGGTGCGGTGGCGTCTCCCCGCACATACGTGATCTCCCCCATGCCGCCACGGTAAGCGCGACCACTGACAACGCGCCCGCGCTTAAAGCGACGACGGGTGGTGGGTGGTGTGGAGCCAGGCGGTGAACAGCGGGGTGAGGTCGTGGGGGGTGAGGCGTTGGCAGAAGGCGGTGAAGTCGGCGGTGGTGGCGTTGCCGTGGCGGCGGGCGGCGGGCCAGGTGCGGAGGAGGGTGGCGAAGGCGGTCGGGCCGAGGGCTTCGCGGAGTTGGTAGAGGACGAGGGCGCCGCCGCCGTACACGGGGGCGTCGGAGATGCGGTCGGGGCCGGGCGGCGCGGCGGGCGGGAAGGCGCTGTTGGCGGGGTCGGCCAGGGCCGCTGCGGCGCTCCGCTCGACGGTGCGCCCGCCTTCGTGCTCCTGCCACAGCCACTCGGCGTAGGTCGCGAAGCCCTCGTTGAGCCACATGTCCTGCCAGGCGGCGGGCGTGACGGAGTCGCCGAACCACTGGTGGGACAGTTCGTGGACGAGGGTGTCCAGCGGCACGGCGGGGTCGCCCGGCTCGCCGTCGCCGGGGAAGACCGGCTTCGTCTGGGCCTCCAGCGCGTACCCGACCCGCCCGCTCGGCAGGTGGTCGACGATCGCGCCGACGGACGAGAAGGGATAGGGCCCGAACAGCCCGCTCTCCCAGTCCACGATCTCCGGGATACGGCGCAGCGCCGCCGCCGTCGTCGGGTCGTCGGAGCGCGGGTCGACCGCCACGTAGACCGGCACCCCGCCACCGGTACGGGACCGCGTGATGTCGAAGTGCCCGATGGCGACGGTGGCCAGATACGTCGCCATCGGCTCCTTGGCGCGCCAGTGGAACGCGGTCTCGCCGCCGCGGTCGGCGCTGTCGACCAATTCGCCGTTGGACACGGCGGTGAGACCGTGGGGGACGGTGACGGTGATGTCGTAGGCGGCCTTGTCCGAGGGGTGGTTGTTCGAAGGGAACCAGGCCATGGCGCCGACCGGTTCGCCCAGGGCGAGCGCGCCGTCGTCGGTACGGAACCAGCCCTCGTGCGAGCCGTCCGGGTCGGTGAGGGTCGGCGGGACGCCTTCGTACGTCACGGTCGTCTCGAAGCGCGCGCCGTCGCGCAGCGGCGTCGCGGGCGTGACCCTCAGCTCGCTGTCCGCGCGGTCCACGGCGGCGCTCCGCCCGTCGACGGTCACGCGGGTGACGGTGAGCCCCGACAGGTCGAGGTCGAAGCGCGCGAGCGGCTGGGTGGCGGTGGCGGTGACGACCGCCGTGCCGCGCAGCTTTCCTGAGCCGGGGTCGTACGCGAGGTCGAGGCCGTAGTGCGTGACGTCGTATCCGCCGTTGCCCGCCCGCGGGAAGAGCCGGTCGCCGACGCCGGGCGCCCCGACGTCGGCGGAGCCCGAGGCGTGGCCCGTACGGTCGGGGGCCGTACGGTCGGCGGCCGTACGGTCGGGGGCCGTACGGTCGGCGGCCGTACGGTCGGGGGCCGCCGTGCCGTCGCCGGAGCACGACAGGCAGCACGCCAAGGAGCACGCGAGCAGGATCGGCAGGGCCGCGCGCGGCGGCGGGAACAGGCGCACGCGGGCCAGCGTACGAGGCTCGGGGCCGGGCGGAGGCGTCCGCCGTACGGCGTGCGAGGACTTTCACAGCGCTGGTGCGACAGCGATACTGTCCAGGTGCCCCAGACCGCTCTCACCATCGACGAGCTGGCCGGCCGCGCCGGGGTGACGGTGCGCACCGTCCGCTTCTACAGCGCCCGCGGCCTGCTCCCGCCGCCCGACATCGGTCCGCGCCGGGTGGGCCGATACGGCTCCGCGCACCTGTCCCGGCTGGCGCTGATCGAGGAGTTGCGGCACCAGGGCCTCACCCTGGCGGCGATCGAGCGCTATCTCCAGCAGCTCCCCGCCGACATCAGCGCCCACGACCTGGCGATCCACCGCGCCCTGGTGGCGTCCTGGCTGCCGGAGGGCAGCCAGGAGATCGACCGGGAGCGGCTCGAACGCCGCGCGGGGCGCCCGCTGGACGACGCGGACCTGGACCGGCTCGCGGCCATGAACGTGCTGGAGCGCACCGACGACCCCGACGCCTTCCGGGTGGATCCGGGCATCCTGCACCTGGGGGTGCGGCTGCTGGACGTGCCCTTCCCCGTGGAGACGGTCCTGGCCGCGCGCGAGGTGATGCTGGAGCACGCGCGGGCCGCCGCCCACGAGCTGGGCCGGATCTTCCTGGACGAGGTGGGGGAGCCGGACCGCCCGGAGCGGATGCGGTCGCTGTCGGCCCAGATGCAGCCGCTGGTCGTACAGGCGCTGGTCACCGCCTTTCAGCGGTCGCTGAAGGAGGAGCTGCGGGCCTGGCCGGTGCCCTCGCCGAAGCCGGACTCCGAGCAGAACCCGCAGCGTTCCCCGTAGTGCCTGAGCGCCTGCACCTCAGCGCCCGTCCGTGAACGTCTCCCCGCTCTCGGCCTTCGCCACCAGCAGCGCGGGCGGTGCGAAACGCTCGCCATAGGTGTCGGCCAGTTCGCGGGCGCGGGCGGTGAAGCCCGCGACGCCGCCCTCGTAGCCGTTGATGTACTGAAGGACGCCGCCGGTCCAGGCGGGGAAGCCGATGCCGAGGATGGAGCCGATGTTGGCGTCGGCGACCGAGGTGAGGACGCCCTCTTCGAGCAGCCGGACCGTGTCCAGCGACTCCGCGAAGAGCATCCGCTCCTGCATGTCGCGCATCGGGATCTCGATGCCGGGTTTACCGAAATGCTCCGCAAGACCGGGCCACAGCCGGGTACGGCGGCCGTCCGCGTAGTCGTAGAAGCCCGCGCCGCCGCTGCGCCCGGTCCGCTCGAACTCGTCCACCATGCGGTCGATGACCCGCTCGGCCGGGTGCTCCTGCCACTGGCCGCCCTCCGCCTCGATCGCGGTACGCGTCTCGCGGCGGATCTTGCGCGGCAGGGTGAGCGTCAGCTCGTCGAGGAGCGACAGCACCTTGGCGGGGTAACCCGCCTGGGCCGCGGCCTGTTCGACGGAGGCCGCCGCGACGCCCTCGCCGACCATGGCGACGCCCTCGTTGATGAAGTGGCCGATGACGCGGGAGGTGAAGAAGCCGCGCGAGTCGTTGACGACGATCGGCGTCTTGCGGATCTGCCGCACCAGGTCGAAGGCGCGGGCCAGCGCCTCGTCACCGGTCCGCTCGCCCTTGATGATCTCCACCAGCGGCATCTTGTCGACCGGCGAGAAGAAGTGCAGGCCGATGAAGTCGTCCTGCCGCCGCACGCCTTCGGCGAGCGCCGAGATGGGCAGCGTGGAGGTGTTGGAGCAGAGCAGCGCGTCGGGCGCCACGATGTGCTCGATCTCCTGGAAGACCTTGTGCTTGAGCGTGGCGTCCTCGAAGACCGCCTCGATGACGGCGTCACAGCCCACAAGGTCCGCCGGGTCGGCGGTCGGGGTGATCCGGGCGAGCAGCGCGTCCCGCTTGTGCGGGGTGGTGCGGCCCTTGGCCAGCGCCTTGTCGAGCAGCGTCACGGAGTACGCCTTGCCGCGCTCGGCGGCCTCCGCGGTGACGTCCTTGAGGACGACGTCGATTCCGGCGCGCGCGCAGGAGTACGCGATGCCCGCGCCCATCATGCCCGCGCCGAGGACGGCGACCTTGGTGACCGGCCGGGCCGGGACGCCCTCGGGGCGGCTGGCGCCGGAGTTGACGGCCTGCATGTCGAAGAAGAACGCCTGGATCATGTTCTTCGAGGTCCGGCCGCAGGCCAGCTCGGTGAAGTAGCGGGCCTCGATGAGGGTGGCGGTGTCGATGTCGACCTGCGAGCCCTCGACGGCGGCGGACAGGATCGCCAGCGGCGCCGGGTAGGGCGCGCCCGCGAGCTGCTTGCGCAGATTGGCGGGGAAGGCCGGCAGATTCGCCGCGAAGGCGGGACTCTTCGGGGTGCCGCCGGGGATCTTGTAGCCGGGGGTGTCCCAGGGCTGCCGGGCGTCGGGGTGGGCCAGGACGTACGCCCGCGCGCTCGCCAGCATGGCGTCCCGGTCGGTGGCGACCTCGTGGATGAGACCGGCCTCCAAAGCGCGCTGCGGCGCGTACTGCCGGCCCTGGAGCAGGACCTTCAGCAGCGCGTCGGCGATGCCGAGCAGCCGGACGGTGCGGACGACTCCGCCCCCGCCGGGCAGCAGGCCGAGCGTCACCTCGGGCAGGCCGATCTTGGTGCCGGGCGTGTCGAGCGCGATGCGGTGGTGGCAGGCCAGCGCGATCTCGTAACCGCCGCCGAGCGCCGCTCCGTTGATGGCCGCGACGACCGGCTTGCCGAGGGTTTCCAGGCGGCGCAGGCGGCGCTTGATGCGCAGCGATCCGGCGAGGACGTCGGCCGCGTTCTCCGGGGTGGCGCGGATCAGGTCGCGCAGGTCGCCGCCCGCGAAGAAGGTCTTCTTCGCGGAGGTGACGATGATGCCGCGCACGCCGTCGAGTTCGGCTTCGAGGCGGTCGAGGGTGGCGTCGAGGGAATCGGCGAAGGCCGCGTTCATGGTGTTCGCGGACTGCGCGGGGTCGTCCAGGACCAGGGTGACGATGCCGTCGGTGTCCTGCTCCCAGCGGATGGTGGTGGACTCGCTCATGGTCTTCGGGCTCCGTTGGATCCGTGAGGGGGCACGTGAGGGGGCAGGGGTCAGAGACGTTCGACGACGGTGGCGACGCCCATGCCGCCGCCGACGCAGAGGGTGGCGAGCCCGTACCGCTGGTCGCGGCGCTCCAGTTCGTCGATGAGGGTGCCGAGGATCATCGCGCCGGTCGCGCCGAGCGGGTGGCCGAGCGCGATGGCGCCGCCGTTGACGTTGACCTTGTCGATGCTGACGCCCATGTCGGAGGCGAAGCGCAGCACGACGGCGGCGAACGCCTCGTTCATCTCGATCAGGTCGATGTCGTCGATGGTCAGCCCGGCCTTGGCGAGGGCCTTGCGGGAGGCGGGGGCGGGGCCGGTCAGCATGATGGTCGGCTCGGAGCCGGAGACGGCGGCCGAGACGATCCGGGCGCGGGGGGTGAGGCCGTAGCGCTCGCCGATCTCGCGGTTGCCGATGGCGACGAGCGCGGCGCCGTCCACGATGCCGGAGGAGTTGCCCGCGTGGTGGACGTGGTCGATGGCCTCGACCCAGTGGTACTTCTGGAGCGCGACGGCGTCGAAGCCGCCCAGGTCGCCGATGTCGGCGAAGGACGGCTTGAGCTTGGCGAGCGTCTCGGGGGTGGTGCCGGGGCGGATGAACTCGTCGTGGTCCAGGACGGTGAGGCCGTTGCGGTCCAGCACGGGCACGACGGAGCGGGCGAAGTAGCCCTGTTTCCACGCCTCCGCGGCGCGTTCCTGGGAGAGCGCGGCGAAGGAGTCCACGTCGTGCCTGGTCCAGCCGCCGAGGGTGGCGATCAGGTCGGCGCCGACGCCCTGCGGCACGAAGCCGGTCTCGTACGAGGTCATGGGGTCCATGGCCCAGGCGCCGCCATCCGAGCCCATCGCGACGCGCGACATGGACTCGACGCCGCCCGCGAGGATCAGGTCCTCCCAGCCGGAACGCACCTTGGCCGCCGCCAGGTTGACCGCTTCGAGCCCGGAGGCGCAGAAGCGGTTCTCCTGGACGCCCGCGACGGTGTCGGGCAGGCCCGCGGCGATGGCCGCGATCCGCGCGATGTCCGAGCCCTGGTCGCCGATCGGGCTGACGACGCCGAGCACGATGTCGTCGACGGCGGCCGGGTCCAGGGTCGGGAAGCGGCGCCGCAGTTCGTGGATGAGGCCGACGACGAGGTCGATCGGCTTGGTGCCGTGCAGGGATCCGTTCGCCTTTCCGCGCCCGCGCGGGGTGCGTACGGCGTCGTAGACGTAGGCCTCGGTGCTCAACGTCGTGCCTTTCTGGAGGGTGGGGCGGGGTGTCCTGGTCCGGCGCGGTGTCCGGGAGGTGCTGCCGTACGGGTCTCAGTCCAGCAGTGCGGGGGTGTCCCAGTCGCGGGCGACCTCCGCGGTGTGCGCGCCGGGCGGCGCGGGCGGCCGGCGCAGGGTGCCCGGTGTCGCGGACAGCCGCGGCGCGGGCGCGGGCTGCACGGTCCCGGCCGCCTCGGTGAAGGTGCCGCGGGCGGCCAGGTGCGGGTGGTGCGGGGCCTCACCCAACGAGAGTACGGGCGCCACGCACGCGTCCGTCCCGTCGAAGACGCGTGTCCACTCGTCGCGGGTACGGGTGCGGAAGCGGGCCGCGAGGGCGGCGCGCAGGTCGTGCCAGCGGCCGGGTTCCGTGCGCAGGGCCGCGTCCCGCGGCGCCAGTTCCAGCAGCCGGACGAATTCGTCGTAGAAGCGCTGTTCCAGGGCGCCGACCGCCATGTACCGGCCGTCGGAGGTCTCGTAGACGCCGTAGAAGGGGGTGCCGCCGTCCAGGAGGTTGGCGCCGCGCCTGTCCTGCCAGCGGCCGGTGGCGAGGATGGCGTGGATCATCGTGGTGAGGTGCGCGACGCCGTCGACGATCGCGGCGTCCACGACTTGTCCCTCGCCGTGCGCGCGGGCGTGGTGGAGGGCGGCGAGGACGCCGGTGACCAGGTAGAGGGAGCCGCCCGCGTAGTCGCCGAGGAGGTTGGCAGGCGCGACCGGCGGTCCGTCGGCCGGTCCCGTCATGCCGAGCGCGCCGGTCACGGCGAGGTAGGCGATGTCGTGGCCCGCGGTGTCGGCGAGCGGGCCGCTCTGGCCCCAGCCGGTCATCCGGCCGTAGACGAGCCGCGGATTGCGGGCCAGGCACGCGTCGGGGCCGACGCCCAGCCGCTCGGCGACGCCCGGCCGGTAGCCCTCGATGAGGATGTCGGCGCGCTCGGCCAGGTCGAGTACGGTCGCGGGTCCCCGGTCCGCCTTGAGGTCGACCAGCACCGAGCGCTTGTTGCGGTTGGTGAGGTCGTGCTCGGGCGCGACGCCGAGGCCCGCGCCGCCCGGCCGGTCCACCCGTACGACATCGGCGCCGAGGTCGGCGAGGAGCATCGCGGCGAACGGTCCCGGACCGATCCCGGCCAGTTCGACGACACGCACGCCCGCCAGCGGGCCGTCGGGCGCCGCGCCCCGGTTTGACAATTCTGATGTCACATCAATGATGCTAGGAACGTGTTCCAGTCTTGGCAAGAGCTGACTGAGCGCTCGCTCAGCCGGTTCACTCGCCTTCGGTCCCGCCTCCGGTCCCGCCTCCGGTCCCGCCGTCGGCGGTCGCCGTCGCGTGCGGCGTCACAGGTGGCAGTGGCCGCCGGAGCCGCGTCCGCTCTCCCGGGGCAGGTCGAGCGTGGGGTTGCGGTCGAAGAAGCCGGTCGGTCTCAGCGTGAAACCGCAGGTGTCCACCGGCATCACCGGCCAGTCCTCCAGGCGCGGCAGATGCGTCGGCCCGAAGGAGTGCCACAGCGTGAGGTCGGTGTCCTCCAGCGCCTCGCCCGGCCGCGACCACTGCCCGACACCGGCCCCGCCCCGGTGCTGGTTGGGGTAGTCACCGCGAAGTTGTCGAAGATGTTGGTGTGCTTCCACAGCAGCCCCGCGTCCTCCTCGTGGACGCAGATCGCGTTGCTCAGCGTCTCGGGGCGGCCGAGGTCGTCGGCCAGCACGGCGTCCACGTACGCGATCTCGCCGAGGCAGTCGCAGCCCAGGCGCAGCGCGTTGGCGTTGCGGCCGAGCAGGTACTCGCCCGCGTCCAGGTAGCAGACCCAGTTGCGGGCCGCGTCGGGCTCCGCGTACGGCACGGCCATCTCGGCGATCGAGGCGCGGTGCAGGACGAGCCGGTCGCGGTCGCCGTCGCGGTGGGTGATCCGGTGCAGCACCAGGCCCTCGCGGGCGTTGAAGTCCAGCCGCAGCCGCCAGTTCTGCCAGCTCAGCACCGGGCCTTCGAGCGTGAAGGACGGCCCCTCCGGCTGGCCGATCTCCAGCGGGCGCAGGTCGGTGCGGGCCGGTCCGTTGAACTCGGCCTCGTAGCGCCCGCATTGGGTGGGCGTGGGGACGGCGCCGGTGTCGATGAGGCGTACGACGCGCCGCTCGATCAGGTCGACCTCCGCGACCAGGCCGCCGACCGGGTGGGCGAACGGGTTGTCGCTCTCGTCGCAGCGCAGGAAGGTCAGCGAGCGCAGCATGCGGCGGCCGGTCTCGGAGGCGATGCCGAAGTTGCCCGCGGCCAGCGGCGCCGCGATCACCAGCGAGGTGTCGGTGACGCCGCGCTCGGCCATCGCCGCGCGCCAGGCGGGGTCGGCCTTGACGATCTCGTCGCAGGTCTCGTACTCCTCGAACAGCAGCGGTGGTTGGCCGTCGGCGGCCGGGTCCAGGTCGCGGTGGGCGAGCAGCAGGCGCGAGGTGACGTCGACCAGGGCCTCGGCGGCACGGCCGGTGGCGGAGTCGAGCAGCGTGACACGTACCCGGCGGGTGAAGGCGTCGCCGTCGCGGTGGGCGAGCGCGGCGTGCCGGTCGGGCTCGTCGGGCAGGACGAGCGGGAAGCGGGTGGCGTCGGACACCAGGCCCTCCGCCTCCAGTACGGCGCGGGCCGTGTCGATCTCGTCGGCGGTCAGCGGGTCGAGCGGATGCGGAGTGGTGGTGGCGGCCGACGCGGACATGGGGCCTCCTGACGGCGGAACAGGAACGCTGCGGGGACGGGGAGTTCGGGACATGGGTCCGGGAAAAACGGGCGACCCGCCGCACCCTGTGGGGTGTGGCGGGCCGTCGCGGTGAGACCTGGCGAGATGGTCAGGAGGACGCTTGCGCGGCGGCCTTCTCCAGTTGGAACGCCTCGTTGCCCTGGCCGATCCTGGCGTGCACCTCGGGCCGCTTGGCGCGCAGTATCAGACCGTAGACGAGTCCGATGGCGGCGGCCAGAGCGATGATGCCGGGCAGCAGCCAGCGCAGCCCGTGGCCGGGGTTGGCGCCCAGCAGCACCGAGAAGTCCTTCACCGAGTAGACGGCGATGGTCAGCAGCCCGAGAGCGGCGACGGCCGAGGTGACCAGCCGCCATGCCTGCACACCGGCGGCGCCGCGCTTGACGAAGAAGGCGATGACGGCGATGGCCGCGGTGGCCATCAGCAGCACGATGCCGAGCGCGCCGACGTTGCCCGCCCAGGTGAACATGCGCAGCACGGGGGCCGTCGGGTCCGGGCCGAACTTCGGGTCGAACTTCCCGTTGTCGGTGGCGGCGAAGGCCACGACGACGGCCAGCGCGACGATCGACTGGAGGAAGGAGCCGACGGCGGGGGCGCCGCTGGACTTCGAGGTACGGCCGACCGCCGAGGGCAGCAGACCGTCGCGGCCCATCGCGAACGCGTAGCGGGCGACGACGTTGTGGAAGCTCAGCATCGAGGCGAAGATGCCGGTGATGAAGAAGATGTTCAGGGTGTCGGTGAACGCGGTGCCCAGCCGGGCCTGGTTCAGCGAGAAGATCAGGTTCGGACCCTGCTCCTGTGCGGCGCCCACGACGTGGTCGGGGCCGGTGCCGACGGTGATCGCCCAGGCGCTGAAGGCGAAGAAGAGAGTGGCGAAGCCGATCGCGGTGAACATCACCTTGGACACGACGCGTTGGGCGTCGCTGGTCTCCTCGGCGTAGACCGGGGCCTGTTCGAAGCCGACGAAGCCGGCGATGGTGAAGCACAGGGCGGTGCCCAGACCCGCGCCGCTGAGCGTGCTGGGGTCGAAGGCGTGCACCGAGACGCCCTGCGGGCCGGGGTCGGACAGGAAGCTGATGTCGAAGACGACGGTCAGCAGCGTCTCGACCAGCAGCAGCACACCGAGCGTCTTCGCGTTCAGGTCGATCTTCAGCGCACCGAAGATCGCGGTGATCGCGACTCCGCCGAGCGCCGGGATCCACCAGGCCACGTTGTGGTTCCAGTGCTGGGCGATCTGGCTGGAGATCTCGTAGCCGAAGATCCCGTAGAGACCGACCTGCATGATGCTGTACGCGAACAGGGCGACGTACGAGGCGCAGGCGCCCATGGTGCCGCCCAGGCCCCTGGATATGTACGCGTACAGCGCGCCCGCGTTGTGCACATGGCGGCTCATCTCGGCGTAGCCGAAGCTGAAGAGGATCAGCACGAGGCCGACGATGACGAACAGCAGCGGCACCCCGACGACACCCATGGTGGCGAAGGTGGTCGGCACCACACCGGCCACCACCATCAGGGGCGCGGTCGCGGCGAGGACCGAGAGCAGGAGGGCCGGTGCGCCGATCCGGTCCGCGCGCAGTGCGCGTTGCTCGCCCTTGAACGTGCTGATCTCGCTTGTACTGCCCGTCAGCATGCTGCGGTGTCCTTCCGGTGGTCCGTGGTTCGGGTCTTACTGGATCGGTCTTCGAACATGGTTCTTCGTGCGTGGTTCCAACTGCGTGTCCTGCTGGGTGAGTACGACCGTGGGGGCCTAGGCGGAACCGAAGCCGAGCGCGTAGTTGCGCGCCGCGCGGAACGCCTTCTTCGGGTCGCGGTCGGGATACGACCACGGGGTGCGTGTCGCCTCCGACCCGATCCGGTTGAACAGGGCGGCGGCTTCCACCGTGTCGCCCGCGTGGAATTTGCCGTACGCAAGGTAGTTCAGGTCGAGCAGCAACCGCGAGTGGTCGTAGCCCTGCCATTCGAGCCACCAGTCGAAGGCCATGCGCACGCTCTGCCGGGCGCGCGGACTGACCCAGTACGGAAGGCCGTTGGGGACGTCGGGCAGGACGTCGGCCGACGCGAGCACCCGGTAGCGCTCCACCAGCGCGACCAACGGCAGTACGGCCAGCGGCGATCCGCGTCCCGCCTCGTCCGCGGCCCACTCGGCGAATTCGTACACCTCGTGGAACGGGTCCTCGCCGTCGGTCTTCTGACGCTCCGCCAGACACTGCGTCATCAGGTGGTGGGCGTGGTGGTGGCCGCGGTGCCGGCCGCGCGCCTGGTCGAAGGCGCGCACCTGCTCGTCGTCGGTGCCGGTGCGGCGGGCGAGCACCAGCAGGGCGAGCCACGGCGACGGATCGCGCGGGGTCATCCGGGCCGCGCGCAGGCAGAGTTCGCGCGCCGACTCGGCGCTCTGCTTGCCCGCGACCGCGCGGAAGACGGCCGCGAACGCGGCCAGCGCGGCGGCGTCCGTGCTCTCGGGCTCGGCGAGTTGCCACTCGCCCGCCCAGGCGGCGGCGCTCTTGCCCTCGCCGAGGACGACCAGCCGATGTCCTCGGCGGTCCCAGTTGTCCCCGGTACGGCTCAGCAGGTCACGGGTCTCCGCCCAGCGGCCGTGGGCCAGGGCAGCACGAGCCGCGACCAGCTCCTCGTCACCGAGAGCGGGGTCGAAAGCCACGTCGTCCTTGCCACGCGAGAAGCGGAAGGGTGGCGGCGGTGGGGTCATCCGCGGGCAGCCCTCCACGGCGTGCGTAACGTCATGTGATCACGCACAGCCAACCGGTCGGCACGGGGTGGCATCAAGCCCGGACCTGTTGTCTCGCTGTAGTCCCGTATGGTGACGGGGGTTTGGGACACGGATCGGGATGGATGCGCTGGTTCGGCTGCGCGATCGGCCGGACACCTGATATTCGAGAGGCCGATCAAGGTGTGTCGGCATCGCGCGGTGGGGACCAGGTGACATGGACGGCGGGAGCGTGAGCGGTGCGGACGCGGGGGAACGACAGAGTGCGGCAGCCTCCACCCACCCGCTCGCCTATGTACGGCGAAGACACGGGTGGAGCTACCAGGACCTGGCACGGGTCATAGCCGACAACGCGCGGATCCTCGGGGTGCCGATGGCGGCCCGCCGCGAGAAGGTCTGGCGCTGGGAGCACTGGGGGGTCGTGCCGGAGGCCGACAGCCAGCGCGCGCTGGCCCGCGCGCTCGGAATCCCCTCCAGGGAACTGGAGTTGAGGCCCTGGCCGCGCTGGCTCCCGGCGCACGGCGGCATGCCGGACGGGCTGCCGTGGACGGTCGAGGGCAGTTTCACCGCGCTCACCGCGCTGCTCGACAACGGCGCGAGCGACCCGCGCGGCTTCCCCATCGCGGACGAGCAGGCGCTGCTCGACGCCATCGCGGACTGGGACGCGGCGGGCGCGGAGGGCACGACGGGCGCCACCGGTTCCGCGGGCTCGGGCGGCGCGGCGGGCGCGATGGGTTCCATGGGTTCACGTGCCGTGGACAAGAAGGCGGGTTCGCCCTCGGCCGCGGCGGGACGCGGGTCGCCCTCGCCCGCGGCGGGACGCGGGTCGGCGTCGGCCGCCATGGCCGAGCGGTGGGACGAACCGGTGCCCGGCACCCGCTCGGGACGTGTGCCGCGACAGGCGAGCGCCGCGACCGCGTTCCGCGACGACGCCGTCGACAAAGCGGTGGCCGCGGCCGTCGTGGACGGCCCGGTGATCGACTGGCTCGAAGCCGGGGTGCTGGGGCTGCGCAAGCTCGACGACCGGCTCGGCGGCGCGGCCGTACGGCACCGGGTCGAGGCCGATCTGCGCATGGTGCGCGGCCTGTTGCACCGGGGGCAGCACGAACGGGCTCACGGGACACGGCTGTTGCGGGTCGCCGCCGACCTGGCGCAGCTCGGCGGCTGGGCGGCCACCGACACCGGCCGGCTCGGGGCGGCGCAGCGGCACTATCTGACCGGTCTGCGGCTCGCCCACAGCGCGGGTGACCGCCCGCTGGCCGTCGCGCTGTGGGGCGGCCTCGCGCTGCACGCGGTGATCGCGGGTCAGCCGCGGGACGCGGTGGCCGCGGCGGAGGCGGGGGTACGGGCGGCGGGCGGCACTCCCCCGGCCGTCCGGGCGCTGGCCGCCAGCAGGCTGAGCCGGGCGCACGCCGCGGTCGGCGCCGACGGTGCCTCACGGCGCGCGGTCTCCGAGGCGGAGCGCCAACTGGACCTGGCGGAGCGGGAGTCGGGTCCGTCGTGGCTCTACTGGTTCGACGCGGCCGAACTGGCCGCGCAGACCGGTCAGTCGCTGCTCGACCTGGGCCACGCGCACGAGGCCAGGCCCCTGTTGGAGCAGGCGCTGGCGATGCAGGACGCCTCGTACGTACGCGACCGCTGCCTGTACTCGGCGCGCGCCGCCACCGCCCGCGCCCTAACCGGTGACCTGGAGGGCGCGCGCACGCTGGGCCGCGAGGCGGCCCGGCTGTCCCGGCACTGCGGCTCCCCGCGCATCGCGGACACGCTGGACGCGCTGAAGGTCCGGCTCGACGCCACGAGGTGACCTCTTCCCCCGGTGCGCGGTCCCGCCTTCGCGGACCGCGCACCGGGGCCGAACGTGCGGGCTGCTCCGGGGGACGGTGCCGCGGGCCGGTGCTCCCGGCACTCCCGGCGCTCACGGCCGGTGCGCAACGCCACCACGGATTGGCCGAGAAGCCTACGGGAGGCGGTGCGAGACGCCGGTTCGGACCCCGGCCCGCGGGGGTGTACGTCATGGCGACCGGTCGTGACGTACAACCGGCCGCACAAGTACCCAACGATGACTGATTCGCGGACGCGGTCCCGTCCGTACCGTCTTGACCTGCGAGAACACGGCGCCACTCGGCGCCGGACAACGTAGGGAGACACCAGCCATGAGCGACACCCTGTACCTGGTCCAGCGCTACATCGCCGCCTGGAACGAGACCGACCCGGCCGCCCGGCGCCGCCTGATCGACGAGGTCTTCGCCGCCGACGGCCGCTACACCGACCCGCTGGCCGACGTCACCGGGCGGGACGCCTTCGACGCGGTGGTCGGCGCCGTGCAGGCGCAGTTCCCCGGCTTCGTGTTCACCCTGGGCCCGGTCGACGCGCACCACCACATCGCCCGCTTCACGTGGGAGCTGGGCCCGGCGGGCGGCGAGTCGCTGGTGGTCGGCTTCGACGTGGCCGCGATCGGCGAGGACGGCCTGGTGCACAGCGTCCAGGGCTTCCTCGACAAGGTCCCGGCCGGCGCCTGAGCGCCGCTCCACGGGTACGGGCGGGGCCCGCGCAGGGCCCCGCCCGTACCCCGTACCCCGTACCCCGTCACCACCGAGCCGCACCCGTACCCCGTCATCGCCCCGGACATCCGTCCCCCTGCGACAGGAGTTCCGTCATGGCCTCGGCCACCACCGCCGCGTCCCCGCCCGCGAGCCGCGACGGCTCGCCGGTCAGCAAGCGGCCAGACCTCGGCCTGCTGCTCCTGCTGGCCGCGACCTTCATGATCGCGCTCGACATCTTCATCGTGAATGTGGCGATCCCCTCCGTCCAGAGCAACCTGCACGCGGGCACCGCGTCGATCCAGTGGGTGGTGGCGGGCTTCGGCCTGGCCGTGGCCACCGGGCTGATCACGGCGGGGCGGCTCGGTGACGTCTTCGGCCGCAGACGGATGTTCACCGTCGGGCTCGCGCTGTTCACCGCCACCTCGGCGGCGTGCGGATTCGCCCCCACCGCAGGGACGCTGGTGGCGGCGCGGGTCCTCCAGGGCCTGTCGGCCGCGCTGATGAGCCCGCAGGTGCTGTCGATCCTCCAGACCGCCTACACCGGCAAGGCGCAGGCCCGCGCCTTCAGCATGTACGGGCTGACGATGGGCGTCGGCGCGGTCTTCGGGCAGCTCATCGGCGGTCTGCTGATCAAGGCCGACGTGCTCGGCCTCGGCTGGCGGGCCTGCTTCCTGATCAACCTCCCGGTCGGGCTGCTCGCCCTGGCGCTGGTGCCGCGCGCCCTGGCCGAGTCGAGGGCGCCGCAACGGCCCCGGCTGGACCTCACCGGCGTGGCGCTGTCCACCGCCGCTGTCGTCGCGCTCGTGCTGCCGCTGATCCAGGGGCGTGCGGCGGGCTGGCCGCTGTGGACCTGGCTATGCCTGGCCGCGTCCGCCGTGCTCGTCACCGTCTTCGTCCGCCACCAGGACCGGCTCGGCCGCCGCGGCGGCGACCCGGTGTTGAACACGGACCTGTTCCGGCAGCGCGGTTTCGGTCCCGGCTCCCTCGCGCAGTTCGTCTTCTGGAGCGGGCAGGGCTCGTTCTTCCTGATCCTCGCCCTGTACCTCCAGGCGGGCCGCGGCCTGAACGCCCTGCACTCGGGCACGGTCTTCCTGGCGATCGGCGGCGGCTACCTGCTGACCTCGACGAACGCGCACCGCATCGCGGCCAGGCTCGGCGGCCGTACGGTCCCGGCCGGAGCGCTGGCGATGGCCGCGGGGCTCGGTCTGCTGTGGGAGGCGGCGCACCGCTCCGGGACCACCGGCAGCCTGTGGGAGCTGGTGCCGGGGCTCGTCATGGACGGCGTCGGGATGGGCATGGTGATCGCCCCGCTCACCCACGACGCGCTGGCCACCGTCCCGCCCCGGCTCGTCGGCTCGGCCTCCGGCGTGGTGGCCACCACGCAGCAGATCGGCGGCGCGCTCGGCATCGCCCTGATCGGCATCATCTTCTACGGCGCGGTCGGCGACGGCGCGCCCGGCGGTTACCCGCACGCCTTCCGGATGGGGCTGGTGTTCCTGCTCGGCCTCGAACTGGCGCTGGCGGTCCTGAGCTTCGCCGTCCGGCGGCGCGAGGCGGCTCGGTGAGCCGAGCCCTCGGGCGGCACGGGTAAGGGGCGACCACCTGGGTGGTCGCCCCTTACCCGTCGTCAGATCGACATGTCGTCAGATCCGGCGGAGCCGCACCACGGGAATGTCCCGGTCGGTCTTCTCCTGGTAGTCGGCGTACGGCGCGTACACATCGAGCAGGTGCGGCCACACCCGGGCCTTGTCCTGCGGCGACAGCGTCTCGGCGCGGGCGGCGAAGCGCTCGCCGAGCACCCGCAGGTGGACCTCGGGGTTGTCGCGGACGCTCAGGTACCACAGGGGGTGCTCGGGGGCGCCGCCCTTGGAGGCGACGATCAGGTAGTCGTCGCCGTCCCGGCCGTAGATCAGTACGGTACGCAGCCACGCGCCGCTGCGACGGCCCTGGTAGTCGAGGAGCAGGCAGGGCGAGCCGTTGAGGTCGGTGCCCTCGGCGCCGTTGGACTCCTCGTAGCGGCGGGCCTGGTCGGCCACCCACTTCTCGGGGCTGACCTTCACCGCGGCGGGGTCGTAAGACGTCATGCGTGTGTGCCTTCCAGAGGGTTCGAGTAGCACCCAGCGTAGGGCGGGCGCGCCGCAAACAGGGCGTACGGAGCGGTCACAGGCCCGGCGCGCCCCAGACGGGGAACCAGCGCGACAGGTCGTCCTCCAGCCGGAGGTCATTGGTGACCAGGGCTCTGACCTGGAGTTCCAGCGCGTTGTCCCGCTTCTCGCCGGGCAGCGGGGCGAAGGGGTAGAAGGAGCCGCGCTTGTAGAGGTAGACCAGCGCCACCGAGCGGCCCGCGGGGTCCTTGAAACCGAGCAGCGAGCAGAGCAGTTGCGGGCCGAAGCCGCGTTCCTCCAGGGCGGAGTTGATCGCGTGCAGATCGGTGACGAGGTCGGTCATCTCGGCGGGGTCCTTGCGGGCCAGCAGCCAGGTGTAGCCGTACGAGTCCTGGCTGGCCTCCGCGCCGACCAGGGCCCGCAGGTCCTGCTGGATCTCGGCGAAGGCGCCGCCCTCGACGGCCGCGAAGCAGACCGAGCCGAGGCCGGTGGGCCGCAGCTCGCTCGCCGCTTCGAGGGTGATGGCGGCCGAGGTGAGGCCGAAGAGCTGATCGAGGTCGGGCTTGACCGGCTTGCTGCGGCCGAGGATGACGTCCAGCAGACCCATCAGTGGCGGTCCAGTTCGAGAGTGATGCGGCTGAGCTGCTCCAGCCGCTGCTCAAGGGAGGGGTGGGTGGACAGCAGCTTCGAGAAGGCGGAGCCTCCGCCCTTCGCGCTCAGCGCGGGCGCGAAGTAGAAGGCGTTGAAGGGCTCCGCCTTGCGGAGGTCCTTGGTGGGGATCGCGCCGATCTGCCCGGTGACCTTGGTCAGTGCGGAGGCCAGCGAGGAGGGGCGGCCGGTGAGCAGCGCGGCGCTGCGGTCGGCGGACAGCTCGCGGTAGCGCGACAGCATCCGGGTGAGCAGGAAGCTGATGGCGTAGACGACCGCGCTGACCAGCGGGATCGCCACGGCGAGCACGGCGGTGCCGGGGTCGCGCGCCCGGCGGAAGCCGCCGTAGAGGCCGATCCGGGTGATGACACCGGCGAGGATGCCGAGGAAGGAGGCGATCGTCATGACCGCGACGTCCTTGTGGGCGACGTGGGACAACTCGTGGGCGATGACGCCCTCCAGCTCGTCCGGCTCCAGGCGGCGCAGCAGCCCGGTCGTGGCGCACACCGTGGTGTTCTTCTTGTTGCGACCGGTGGCGAACGCGTTCGGCACGTCGGAATCGGCGATGGCGACCTTGGGCTTGGGCATGTCGGCGAGCGCGCAGATGCGGTCCACGACGCCGTGCAGCTCCGGCGCCTGTTCGGGCGTGACCTCCTTGGCCCCCATGCTGAAGGCGGCGATGCGGTCGCTGAACCAGAACTGCGCGATGAAGAGAACTCCGGCGATCACGAGGATCAGCGGCCAGGATCCGCGCAGCAGCGCCAGCAGCGCGCCGACGAAGACGACATAGAGCAGACCGATCAGGAACATCGTGACCACCATGCGCGTGGTCAGCCCCCGGTCGGGCGCGAAGCGGTTGCGGTCCATGGCCCCTCCCGAGACATGCGGGGCGCGGACCACTGGCGGCGGTCCGTCGTACCTCGTTGTCGAGTGTGCACCTGTTCAACGACTACGACGAGCCCGTCGGTTCCGCTCAGGCCCTCACATCGAGCACCAATTTGCCGAAGGTTTGCCGGGCCCGCAGCTCCTCATGGGCCCTGACCGCCTCGGACAGCGGATATACCCCGCCGAGCCGGGGTACGAGGCGGCCCGCCGCGGTCATCTCCAGCAGCTCGGCCATCGGCTCGCGGTACATCCCCGGACGGCCGAGGCAGTGCGTCAGCCAGAAGCCGACGACCGCGCGGGAGCGGGCCATGAGCTGTGCGGCCTGGACCGGTGTCGGGGGCGTCCTGGAGGCCAGACCGTACGTGACGAGGCGGCCGAACGGCGCGAGCGCGGCGAGCGAGGCGTCGAAGACCGGGCCGCCGGTCATCTCCAGCACGATGTCGACCTTCTTGCCGCCGTTCGCCTCGACGAGACGGTCCTTCAGGTTCTCGGGGCCGGAGTCGACGGCGACGTCGGCGCCGAGTTCAAGCGCGAGGTCCCGCTTGTCCTCGGACGAGGCGGTGGCGATCACCCGGCCCGCGCCGAAGGTCTTGGCGAGCTGGACGGCGAGCGAGCCCGTACCGCCGGCCGCCGCGTGCACCACGACGCTCTCGCCCTCGGCCAGGCGTCCGGAGGTGCGCAGCAGGTGCCAGGCGGTGAGGCCCTGGACGACCAGGGCGAGCGCCTGCCCGTCGGTGACCTCGTCGGGCACGTCGTGGGCCAGGTACTCCTGGACGACGGCCTTCTGGGCGTAGCCGCCGTTGTCGGTGAGGGCGACGACCCGGCGGCCCTCCGCGGTGCGGCCGACCACCTCGGCGCCGGGGACCATCGGGAGCGTGGAGCGCGAGAGGTAGGAGTCCTCGACGGTGTGCGTGTCGGCGTAGTTGATCCCGGCGGAGTCGACGTCCACGAGGAGCTGGCCCGGGCCTGCCACGGGGTCGGGCAGCTCGGTCTCCCGCAGCACCTCGGGACCGCCGAATTCGGTGATCTGGATCGCGCGCACGTCGGCTCCTCAGCGTGGTGGGGCGCACCCTGCGGGTGCTTTCCTGGCGTCCGCCGGTGTGTCCCGGTGTCCGCTCCGCCGATATTACCGACTGGTTGGTATGTCGCACACCGCTTGGGCACACCGCTTGGGCACGCCGCAACGCGTTCCGTCGCGCACTCCACCACGGCACCGGCGCCCCCGCCGGTCCGCTCAGGCGGCGGGCACCGGCACGGGCGGCGGCGGGCCGACGTACCGCGCGGACGGCCGGATGATCTTGCTGTCCTCGGCCTGCTCCAGGATGTTGGCGCTCCAGCCGACGACGCGGGCGGCGGCGAAGGTGGGTGTGAACATCTCGCGCGGCAGCCCGCAGAGCTCCATCACGACGCCCGCGAAGAACTCGACGTTGATGTGCAGCTCGCGGCCGGGCTTCAGCTCGGCGAGCAGCGCCTCCGCGCGGGCCTCCACCTGCACCGCGAAATCCACCAGGTCGCCGCCGAAGCTCTGCGCGATGCCCTTGAGCATCCGCGAGCGCGGGTCCTCGGTGCGGTACACGGGGTGGCCGAAGCCCATGATCCGCTCGCCCGCACCGATGTGCTCCCGCAGCCAGCCGTCGATCCGGTCGGGCGTGCCGATCGCGTCGAGTGTGTCGAGCGCGCGGCTGGGCGCGCCGCCGTGCAGCGGCCCGGACAGCGCGCCGATCGCGCCCACCAGACAAGCGGCCAGGTCCGCCCCCGTCGAGGCGATCACGCGGGCGGTGAACGTCGAGGCGTTGAAGCCGTGGTCGACGGTCGAGATCAGATAGCGCTCGACGGCGCGGGCTCGTACGGGCTCCGGCTCCTCGCCGGTCAGCATGTAGAGGTAATTCGCCGCGTACGGCAGGTCGTCGCGCGGCTCGACCGGCTCCAGGCCCTGGGCGAGCCGGTGCAGCGCGGTGAGCAGGGTGGGCACCACCGCGCAGGCGGCCAGCGCGTCGGCGCGGCGGCGGTCGGGCGTGAGGTCGTACAGCGGGCGGAATCCGGCCGAGGCGCCGGTCAGCGACAGCGCGGTGCGCAGCCCCGCGAGCGGTCCCGACAGCGCGCTGGCGCGGGCGATGGCCGGGAGCGCGTCCGCCACGTCGGCGGGCAGGTGCCGCAGGGCGGCGGTCCGCGCGGTGAACGCGGCACGCTCGGCCGCGTCGGGCAGCGCGCCGTGGAACATCAGGTGCCAGACGTCCTCGAAGCCGCGGCTCTCGGCCAGCTCCACGGCGGAGTACTCGCGGTAGTGGTAGAAGCCTTCGAGCCCGCGGACGTCGCCGATGGATGTGTCGGTGACGATCACGCCCTTGAGACCGCGGGGTACGTCGATCGGGGCGTTCTGCTCGGTGGTCGGCATCGTGTCCTCCTTGGGTATTGACTCGACTCTCCATGATTGATTTAAACTCTGTCAATGTTGATTCAATCAATGTGAATGAGCTGAGCACTATGGATACGGTGAGGCCATGACGGATCAACCGGCGGACCGGATCAGCACCCGGGAGGCCGCCCGGCGGCTCGGCGTGAAGCCGGAGACGCTGTACGCGTATGTCAGCCGCGGCCTGCTCGCCAGCCGACGGGCCGAGGGCGGCAGGGGCAGCACCTTCGACCCGGACGAGGTCGAGGCCCTGGCCCGGCGCGCACGGCCCGCGGCGGCCGGTGCCGACGGGCCCTCGGACAGCGGGGGCGGCGGGGGCGGAAACGGCGCCTGGGTCCGTATCCGTACCGGCGTCACTTTGATCGAGGACGACGGCCTCTACTTCCGCGGGGTCGACGCGACCGGGCTGGCCACGGCGTACGGCTTCGAGGAGGTCGCCGAGTGGCTGTGGACCGGGGTGCTGCGGCGCGGGGTCCGCTTCACCGCGCCCGAGCCGCTGTTGAAGGCCGCCCGCAGCGCGGGCGACGCGCTGCCCCCGGGCTGCGGTCCGATGGACCGGTTGCGGGTCGCGGTCATCGCGGCGGCCACCGCGGATCCGCTGCGCTTCGACCTGTCGGAGGAGGCCGTGCTGGGCACGGCGCGCAGCCTGATCCCGACCCTGGTCGGCGCGCTGCCGCCGCTCGGCCGGCCGCGTTCGGGAGAGGGCGGGCTGGCCTGGCGGCTGTGGTCACGGCTGACCGAGCGGGCCGCCGACGAGGCGTCGCTGCGGGTGCTGGACGCGGCGCTCGCGCTGCTCGTCGACCACGACCTGGCCGCCTCGACGCTGGCCGCGCGGGTCGCCGCCTCGGCCCGCGCGCACCCCTACGCGGTGGTGTCCGCCGGACTCGGCGCGCTGGACGGGCCGCTGCACGGACAGGCCAGCGCCCTGGCCCACCGGACGCTCGCCGAGGTGCTGGAGCGCGGCGGCGCGGGTCCCGTCGTCGCCGAGCAACTGCGCGCCGGTCAGCGGATCCCCGGCCTCGGGCACCGCCTCTACCAGGGCGAGGACCCGCGCGCCCGGCTGCTCTTCCACCTGCTCGGGCAAGTGCCCGCCGCCTCCGACGCGCTGGCCGCGGCCCGCGACCTGGCGGCGACGGCCGCCCGCCACACCCCGCTGCACCCCAACGTCGACCTGGCCCTCGCGGTGCTCTCGGTCTCCGCCGCGATGCCCGCGGAGGCGGGCGAGACGGTCTTCTCCGTGGCGCGCACGGCGGGCTGGATCGCGCACGCCCTGGAGGAGTACCAGGAGCGCCCGCTGCGGATGCGCCCCAGCGGCACCTACCAGGGACCGCCGCCGCCCCAGCCGCTGCCGTGACGGCGCGCGGTCGCCTCTCACGGGCGGATGACCGCCGACGCCGCCCTCAGCGGAGACCCGGGCCTCGGCCGGAGGCTGGGCCGGGGCCGGAGTCCGGGCCGGGGCCGGGGCCGGAGTCCGGGCCGGGGCCGGGGCCGGGACCCGTCGTCAGACGCCGGTCAGACGGGGGATGCGGCCGACCAGTTCGGCCCACTCCGTGTCCTTCTGGCCCGGCACCATGCGGCCCGCCGACCGCCACTGGTCGGCGAGTTCCGCGAAGACCGGTGCATCCGTGCTCTGCAGAACCGTTCCGGCACGGGAATAGCGCCATGGCTGGTGACCGTCGCCCGCGCCGTCGGCGCCGTCGTCCTGCGGAATCCACTGCGTTGCTGCCATAACCCGACCAACGACTCCGACGGGTCGGACGCCACTGCACACCCCGCCCGCACCACTCGTATGAGTGAACTCTCCGGGGTCCGTGGCACCCGCGGCGACGGCAGGAATTTCCGGCGGGCGCCGCCCGTTGTGGGGGCATGAGCACTGTGGAGCTGACCAAGGAGAATTTCGACGAGGTCGTGTCGTCGCACGATTTCGTCCTCATCGACTTCTGGGCCGCCTGGTGCGGGCCGTGCCGGATGTTCGCACCGGTCTACGACAAGTCGTCCGAGAAGCACCAGGACCTGGTCTTCGCGAAGGTCGACACGGAGGCGCAGCCCGAGCTGGCCGCGGCCTTCCAGATCCAGTCGATCCCGACCCTGATGATCGTCCGTGACAAGGTCGCGGTCTTCGCGCAGCCGGGAGCGCTGCCCGAGCCCGCCCTGGAGGACGTCATCGCGCAGGCCCGCGCCCTCGACATGGACGAGGTGCGCAAGTCGGTCGAGGAGGCCCAGCAGAGCTCCTGACGGGCCCGCCCGCCACCGACGCGACAGCGAGGGACATCCGGGGCCGCGCCCCCGGCCCGCGGCGAGAAGGATTCGCCGCCGGGCCGGAGCGCGGCCCTTGCGCCGCCGTGTCGTCGGCCCGCCGGGGTAACGCGGCCGGGCCCGTGCGCGACACCGTCCGCGGGCCCGCCCTCCAGGGCATTGTCAGTGGTCGCGTCTAGGCTCCGATGGTGGGTACAGCCATCGCCGCCGTCGCGCGGATCGCCGCCGTGCCCGACCCGGTGGGGTCGGGCGGGCGGCTGCGCGCGCTCGGGGAGGACGGGACGGCGGTCGGGGAGGTCGATGTCGTACGGGACCTGGCCGCTGAGGTCGCGCGGCGGGAGGCCGAGCAGGCGCCGCGCTGGGTCTGGGCGGCGACCGACGAGGTGTATCCGTGGCTGCTCGACCGGGGGTCGGTGCGCACCGCACGCTGCCATGACGTGAAGCTCGTCGAGTCGCTGCTGCTCGGGCAGGAGGGCAGGCACCGCAGGCCCCGGTCGCTGGGGGCGGCGTGGGCGCGGCTGCACGGGCTGCCCGAGCCCGAGGACGCCCCGGAGCCCGGCGCGGACGACCAGCCGGTGCTGTTCGCCGCCGACCGGCGTCATCTCCCGCGGGATCTCGATCCGTTGGCCGCGCTGGTCGAGGTGCACGCGGCGCAGCAGCGGCGGATCGCCGCGAGCGAGCACCCCGACCGGATCCGGCTGCTGTGCGCGGCGGAGTCCGCGGGCGCGCTCGCCGCGGTCGAGATGGGCCGGGACGGGCTGCCGTGGAGCGCCGAGGTGCACGACGAGCTGCTGACCGGGCTGCTCGGCCCGCGCCCCGCGGGTGGCGCACGGCCCGCGCTGCTGGGCGAGTTGGCCGCCCGTATCCAGGACGCGCTCGGACGTCCGGTCAACCCCGACTCCCCCGCCCAGATGCTGCCCGCCTTCGCCCGCGTCGGCGTGCATCTGACGTCGACCCGCTCGCACGAGCTGCGCGAGGTCGGGCATCCGGCGGCCGGGCTGCTGCTGCGCTACAAGGAACTGTCCCGGATCCACGCCGCGCACGGCTGGGCCTGGCGCGAGAGCTGGGTGCGCGACGGCCGCTTCCGCGCCGAATACGTGGTGGGCGGCGTGGTGTCGGGCCGGTGGGCGACACGTGGCGGCGGCGCCCTTCAGATCCCGCGGCTGCTGCGCTCCGCGGTCGTCGCCGACCCCGGGCACCGACTGGTGGTCGCCGACGCCGGGCAGCTGGAGCCGCGGGTGCTGGCCGCGATGTCCGGTGACGCCGGGCTCGCGGCGGCTGCCGCGGAGGGCGATCTGTACGCGGCGCTGGCGCGGAACGCCTTCGGCGGCGACCGGCCGCGCGCCAAGATCGCGCTGCTCGCCGCGATGTACGGGCAGACCAGCGGCGAGGCGGGGCAGCTTCTCGCGGTGATGCGCCGTCGCTTCCCCGCCGCCCTCGCCCTGGTGGAGGCCGCGGCCAGAACGGGCGAGGCGGGCGGGATCGTACGGTCGCGGCTGGGCCGTACGTCGCCCGCGCCGTCCGCCGACCGGTTCCTCGACGAGAGCGCCGACCCCGGTGACGGCGCGTCCCCCGACCGCCGCGCGGCCCGGTCCTGGGGCCGCTTCACGCGCAATTTCCTCATCCAGGCCAGCGCCTCCGACTGGGCCTTGGCCATGCTGGCCTCGCTGCGCCGCCGGCTGACCGCGGTCGGGCCGGAGCCCCAACTGGTCTTCTTCCAGCACGACGAGGTGATCGTGCACGCCCCGACCGAGCTCGCGCCCGCCGTCGAGGCGGCGGTGACGGCGGCCGGTGACGAGGCCCGCCGCCTGGTCTTCGGCTCCGCCCCGGTGCCGTTCCCGCTGGAGACGCACGCGGTGGCGTGCTACGCGGACGCCAAGTAGCCCGGCGGCAGGGTCACTTGTCGGCCGCCGCGTCGGATTCCGCCGTCGCGGCGGCGGAATCCGCGTCGTCCACCAGCTTGCGCATACGGGTGAGTTCGGAGTCCGAGGGCGCGGAGGAGTCGCTGCCCGCGGATGCGCCCGCCGACACGGCGGCCGAGGTGTCCGCCGACGACGCCGGTGCGGACGTACGGCCGGAGTGTCCGCAGCCGGTCACCAGTGCCCCGGCGATCGCGCAGGCGGCCAGCACGGCACCGGCCCGCGTACGGCCGCCCTTTCGCGAAGCGGCGCCGCTCACTTCGTGCCGCCCTTCGCCGTGAAGTCCTGTGTCCCGCACCAGGTGCGGACGGCGTCCAGGTCCGTGCTGCGCCGGTTGAGGGTCGGCACCAGCGACTTGCGGAAGGTCAGCTTGTCCTTGAGATACGTGGCCACCGCCGTGTCACCGGCCGTGTTCGCGTTGTCGACCCGCTTCTGGAGCCGGGCGACGGAACCGCGTTCCGTGGCGGGGCCGTTGAGCCGGGCGAGCGCGCGGTCGATACGGTCGTCGATCTTCGGCACCCGCTTGCACAGGGCGCGGGCGCCGTCCCCGGTCGGCGCCTTGTGGACCTTCGGGGTCCTGGACCCGGCGGACGGGTCCGTCGACGGCGCGGCGGACGGGGCGGCCGCCGGTGCCGAGGACGGGTCGGCAGACGGTGCGGCCGACGGGCTCGTGGCGTCCGCGACGGCGGTGCCGGCCGCGGCGAGCAGGGCGGCGAGCGCGGCGGCTGTCGCCACGGCGGTGCGAGTGGGGCGCATGGGTTCCTCCCTGAGGGTTTCGGCACCGGTCGCGGTGCCCGTCAGAGCCGGAGGTTAGGAACCGTCTTTGTGGAAACCTTGTGACCGCGCGACAGGCCCGCGACGACCGGCCGGACCGCAACTGCCGTGCGCACCGGGGCGCTTGTACCTGGCCCGGTCCGACCGGTGACCCTCGCGCGGAACCCGAGGCAGGCGGTGCCCGGTGCGGTCCGCGGTCCTACGGCCGCTCCCCCGTCGACGCGCCCGCCAGCCAGTCCCGGCCGCCGGGCAGCGGGCGCTCCGACGTGCCGAGCGGCAGCACCACGGTGAAGCGCGCGCCGGGACCGCCCGGCCGGTCGCCGACGGTGATCCGCCCGCCGTGCAGGGCGATCTGCTGCCCGACCAGGGCGAGGCCGAGCCCGGAGCCAGGGCTGTCGGGGCGGCGGCGGAAGCGCTGGAAGATCTCCCGCCGGGCGGCGGGCGGCACTCCGGGCCCGTGGTCGTCCACGGTCAGTACGACAGAGGGGCCCGCCGGGTCGGCCCCCGGTGAGAGCGTCACCTCGATCAGCGCCCCGCCTCCGCTCCCCGTACCGCCGCCGGGCCCGTGCCCGTCCCCGTCCCGACTCGCGCCGTGCACCGCCGCGTTGACCAGCAGATTGTCGACCGCCGAGCGCAGCCCCTGCGGCCAGCCGTACACGCGCAGGCCCGGCCGCGCGGTCAACTCCACGCGTGCGTCGGGGCGTTCGCGCCGCAGGTCGGCCACGGCGGCGTCCAGCACGTCGGCGAGGTCGACCGGCACGAAGGCGTCGGCCTCGACCAGGTCGCCCTGGGCGAGGGCGCGCAGCATCACCAACAGGCCGAGCAGCCTGGTGTGTTCGCCGCGCAGGTCGGCGATGATCTCGGCGCGTTCCGCGGGATCGGGCTCGGGGCGGCCGTCCAGGACGTCGAGGTTGATGCGCATACTCATCAGGGGGTTGCGCAGTTCGTGGGAGGCGGCGGCGGAGAAGGAACGCGCGGTGGCCAGCGCCTCGGCCGTACGGGCGGCCTGTTCGTCGTAGCGCGCGAGGACGGTCTGGAGCGTGCGGGCGAGTTCGTCGACCTCGGTGACGCGGGTCGGCGTGTGGTCGAGGCGGGCGGCGCTGGTGCGCGGGTCGATGCCCCCGGCGCGGCGCTGGAGCCGCCTCAGCGGGAGCGCCGCGCGGGTGACGGCGAGCCAGGCGGCGGCGCCCGCGACCGGCGCGGTGAGCAGCGCGACGGTGACGATCCTGCGGCGCACCCGGCTGATCTGCTCCTGGCCCGCGGTGTCCGGCGAGAACAGCCACAGGGTGCCGGTCGCGGCGGGTCGCACGACGGACAGCGGTACGGCGAGCACCCGCCAACTGCTGCCGTCCGCACGGAAAGTGACGGGCCGTACGGCGTCCGCCGCGGCGGGCAGCGGCCGGCCGTCGGTGGGCTGCGGGCCTTCGGTGACGGTGCCCTCGGTGCCGGTCACGCGGATGCCGACGTCGAGCGCGGCGGCGAACAGCTTGCGCTGACGGGCCTGTTCGACCTCGGCCGACCGGTCGTTCGCCATGGCCCGCAGCAGATTGCGGGCGTCGGTGCGGACGGCGGCGGCCCGGTCCCGCAGGTGCGCGTCGGCCTGCGCGTGGACGTCGTGGCCGACCAGCCGGACCATGATCCAGCCGGAGGCGAGGACGAGCAGCGGTACGAGGACGGTGATCGCCAGCGCGATCCGGGTGGACAGCCTCACGACACGCCGTCCCGTTCCCCGGCTCGCCGCTGTTCGCGTCCGTCGGCCCGCAGGACGAATCCCACGCCCCGCACGGTGTGCAGGATGCGGGGCCTGCCGCCCGCCTCCAGCTTCTTGCGCAGATAGCTGACGAAGGTGTCGACGGCGTCGGTGCGGACCTCGAAGTCGTATCCCCAGACCCGGTCGAGGAGTTGGTCGCGGGTGAGCACGAGACCGGCGTTGCGGGCGAGGATCTCCAGGAGTTCGAACTCCCTGCGGGTCAGCTCCAGCGCCCGGCCCTCGCGGGCGGCGGTGCGGGCGGCCGGGTCGAGGACGAGGCCGCAGGCGCGGACCTGGCCGTCGGGGCGTGGCGGCCGGCGGCGCAGCAGGGCGTGCAGCCGCAGGACGAGTTCTTCGAGTGCGAAGGGTTTGACGAGGTAGTCGTCGGCGCCCGCCTGGAGTCCCGCGACCCGGTCGGCGACCTCGTCGAGCGCGGAGAGCACCAGCACCGGCAGGTCGTCGCCGCCGGCCCGCAGGGTCCGGCAGACCTCGATGCCGTCCACGTCGGGCATCGATATGTCCAGGACGAGGATGTCGGGCGGGGTACGGCTCAGCAGGTCCAGCGCGGCGGCGCCGCCGTCGGCCTCGGTGACGGCGAAGCCGCGCAGCCGCAGGGCGCGGCCGAGTGAGCGGCGGATCGCCGCGTCGTCGTCCACGACCATGACGCGGCCGGGGCCGGGGCCGGGACCGCGGTCGGGCTCGGAACCGGGGCCGCCGCCCGCCTCCAGGCCGTCCGTGTGCGGCATCGGATCTGTCATCGGAACATGCCTCCGCTCCCCGGCCGTCGCATGGTGCATCGCGGGAACCATGCCTACACGGCCGGGGAGCGGAGAGCCATCGGGGGGTGGCGCCCCCGCCGTCGCGGCGGGGGTGCCACCCGGGTCACTCGGGCGGTGTCACCCGCCGTACTGCGCGAAGGTGCGGGTGAAGTCCCACGCCTGCTGGGAGACGCCGGAGCAGGTGTCGTCGTTCGGGTAGCCGCCGGGGCAGGGCCGGTCCCGGTTGGCGGACCAGAAGGTCAGCCGGGCCAGGTGGTGCTGCTGGGCGTAGGCGAGGATCGTGCGGAAGTCGGCGACGGTGACGGTCTCGCTGTTGTCGGTGATGCCGTTCATCGACGAGATGCCGCTGTGCCGGTACGCCTGGTCGTCGGTGTAGCCGTACGCGTTCTTGAGGGCGTTCTTCAGGCCGTCGGTGGCCTTGGTGGTGAGGTTGCCCATGTTCTGGCCCGCGCCGCCGAAGTCGAACGGCATGATCGTCCAACTGTCGACGGTCAGCCCGGAGGCGGCGGCCTTGTTGATCAGGCCGGTGTCGGGGCCGCTCTGCCCGGTGCCGATGGTGACGTACTCGACGATGCCGGGATTGTTGGCCTTGATGGTCTTGAGCGCGTCGACCGTGCGCTGCTGGACGGTGCCGTTGCTGTAGGCGCTGGCCTCGATGTCGATGTCGATGGCTTTGAGGCCGTAGGCGTTGATGACCTTCTGGTAGGCGCCCGCGAGCGCGCTCGCGCTGGTGCAGGACTCTTCCAGCTTGTTGCCGCTGTAGCCGCCGAAGGACGGGACGACGTCGCCGCCCGCCGCCCTGATCTTGTTGATGGTGTTCTGGTCGACGCCGCCGGTCAGCGCCCGGCCGCCGTCCCACTGCGGGTTGCAGGTGCCGTTGCTGAGCACGAAGGCGAGCGTGAACCACTTGACGCCGGTCGCGTTCATGATCGTCGTCGGGTCCGGCGGGTTGCCCCAGCCGTTGTAGAGGTACGGCGCGACGGCCTGGACGCCGGTGCCGCCGGACGGCGGCGGGGTGGTCGGCGGGGTGCCGCCGCCGGTGGGCAGCGTCCACTTCTGGTTGGCGGAGCCCGCGCAGTCCCAGATCTGAAGCCGGGTGCCGTTGGCGGAGCTGGGGCCCGTCGCGTCCAGACAGCGGCCTGAACCGGCGTTGACCAGCGTGCCGTTGCTCGACGTCCACTTCTGGGCGTTGGTGCCGTTGCAGTCGTAGAGCTGGATCTGGGTGCCGTTGGCGGTGCCCGCGGCGGTCACGTCCATGCACTTGCCGAGGGCGCGCAGGGTGCCGTCAGAGGAGACGGTCCACGCCTGGGCGGCGCTGCCGTTGCAGTCGTAGAGCTGCACGGCGGCCCCGTTGGCGTTGCTGCCCGAGGCCACGTCGACGCACTTGCCGCCGTAGCCGGTGACGGCGCCGGTGGCGTCGGCGCCGGACGCCTGGCTGATCCCGAGGGCGGTCAGGGCTCCCGCGGCGAGCGCGGCGGTGGCCAGGAGCGTGGTGGTCTTTCGCATCTGCCGGATCCCTCTCATCAGCCGGTCACGGTCCACTTCTGGTTGGCGGTGCCCGCGCAGTCCCAGATCTGGAGCCGGGTGCCGTTGGCGGAGCTGTTGCCGGAGGCGTCCAGGCATCTGTTGGAGGCCGGGTTGACGATGTCGTGGGCGGCGCTCACGGTCCACTTCTGCGCGTTGGTGCCGTTGCAGTCGTAGAGCTGGATCGGTGTGCCGTTGGCGGTCCCGGCCGCGGTGATGTCCATGCACTTGCCGAGGGCGCGGATGGTGCCGTCGGAGCCGACCGTCCAGGACTGCGCGGCCGAGCCGTTGCAGTCGTAGAGCTGCACGGCGGCGCCGTTGGCGCTGCTGCCCGAGGCCACGTCGACGCACTTGCCGCCGAGGCCGGTGATGGCGTGTCCCGTGCCGGTGCCCGGTCCCGAGCTGTCGCTGGTGGTGACGTGCACGTAGTCCACGACGAGCTGCTGCGGGAAGGTGGTGCTGGAGTTGGGGTCGCCGGGCCAGTAGCCGCCGACCGCGAGGTTGAGCAGCAGGTAGAAGGGGTGGTCGAACACCCAGCGGTTGCCGCCGAGGTCGGCGGACGTACGGGTCTGGTAGACGTTGCCGTCCACGGACCACTTGATGGAGTTCGGCGCCCAGTCGATGGCGAAGGTGTGGAAGGCGTCGGAGAAGCTCTGTCCGCCGGGGAGGGTGTATCCGGCGCCGATGCCGGCCGAACCGGAGTAGCCGGGGCCGTGGATGGTGCCGTGCACGCTGCCGGGCTCGAAGCCGACGTTCTCCATGATGTCGATCTCGCCGCTGTTGGGCCAGCCGACCGAGCCGATGTCGTTGCCGAGCATCCAGAAGGCGGGCCACATGCCCTGGCCGCGCGGCAGCTTCATCCGGGTCTCGAAGTGGCCGTACGTCTGGGTGAACTTCTGCGGGGTGGACAGCCGCGCGGAGGTGTACTGGCAGGACCCGTACCAGCACTGGTAGTTGGCCGGATTCTCCTTGCGGGCGGTGATGACGAGGTTGCCCTGGCCGTCGAGCGCCGCGTTGTGGGTACCGCTGGTGTAGTACTGGCGCTCGTGGTTGTTGACGTTGTCACCGGTCTCGTAGCCCCACTTGGAGCTGTCGACCGCGCTTCCCGCGGGGCCGTTGAAGTCGTCGGTGAAGGTGGCGGTGGCCGCCACCGAGGCGGTGTCGAGCCTGCTCGCGGTGGCTTGCGGGGACGCGGTCTGTTGCAGCCAGCCGCACAGCAGCAGTCCTGCGGCGGCCAGCAGCGCGAGGGGGCGTATGCGTCGGGTGGGGGGTGATGCCGACATTGCCGGACTCCTCGGTCGGGTCGTCAGAAAACGGTTTTGGGCATGCTCCTGACAGACAGTGAGGTGCGGGGCACCCTGGGAGACTTCCCTTACGTCTTAGTTCAGGACGTGATTTAAATGGCGGGACTGAGGGGAGTCAAGGCTTCCGGCAAAGGTACGTACCTTAAAGTTCGCGGCGCTTGACGAGCACGGCGAGCACGACGACGCCGGGGATGAGCGGCAGCCAGGTGGTGACCAGGCGATAGCCGAGCACGGCGGAGGTCGCGGCGACGGCGGAGGCCCCGGCCGTGACCAGCGCGAGGGCGAGCGCCGCGTCCAGCGAGCCGAGCCCCGCCGGGGTCGGCAGCCAGCCCGCCGCGGTGCTCGCGAAGAAGTACGCCACCAGGATGCCGCTGACCGGCACCGGAGCGTGGACCGCCTTGACCACGGCGACGACCACCGACGCGTGCATGGCGGGGAAGGCCAGCGAGCCGCCCCACAGGCACGCCACGCGCGCCCGGTCGCGGTGCAGGGTCCGTACGTCGTCGGCCACCGACGCCAGGAAGCAGCGGGCCCGGTCGCGCGCGCGGCCCGCGTACCGCGAGGCCACGAACGCCAGCACGACCAGCACCAGCGCGACCGCGCCGATCACCATGGGGTCGGCGGGCAGCACGAATCCGTCGGGGGCCAGCCGGTGCACTTGCAGAGCGTCGGGGAAGAGCGCGAGCAGGACGAGCAGCAGCGTCACCCGGCCGATGGCGGCGGCCGAGGCGCGGACAGCGAGCGCCGCGAGCGACCGTGTCGGCGTCATGCCGTGCCGCACCAGGAAGCGCAGATTGACGGCGTTGCCGCCGACGCCCGCGGGCAGGACGTGGTTGGCCGCCGAGGCCGCGAACTGCGCGGCCAGCAGCCGGCCGGGCGGCAGCGACATGACGACCGCGCCCTGCTGGGCGACGGCCGAGCAGACCCACGTCATGCACGCGGCGAAGACCGCGACGGACATCCACTCGGCGTCCGCCTGGCCCAGCCGCCCGGCGCTGTCGCCGATCATCGGCCACTTGCTGACGGCGAGCGCCGCGACCGCGGCCACCGGCAGCAGCATGGCGGCGGACCGCACCGAATTGCGCTGCCAGAGCGCACCCTCGTCACGGGCGATGGACACGGTGACTCCTCGTCGCATGCGGTACGACGGCCGGGGCCGCCGGGGGACGGTGCGCGTAGCAGTGCGGGAAGTGGGACGGTTTGTCCAGACTAGGTGCCTTCCGGGGCGGCGTCGTACCGGCACAGGGCCACCCGGGTCAATCGTCGGACCCGCGCGCCGCGACGGCGAGGGTCCGTCAAGGGCCCCTTTTCCCGGCTGCCTTGGGGGTCCGGCCACGCCTGGAGTCTGCCCGCGTACGGTGAACGGCGCGCAGACCGTGACTGTCGCCATGTCCCCGGTCGGGTGACTCTCCACCGCCGCGGGATTAGCTCCGGAGAGTGCCGCGCATGGGCGCGGCGAACGGCGCGGAAGCCGAGGTCACCGGCGGGTCCTCGCCATGGCGCCGCGGCGGTCGTCGGAACGGTCGCCGGGGCGCGCGCTCAGCGGGTCGGCTCCGACCGGCCACCGGAGTGCCCACCGGGGCGCGGTCACCAGGTCAGGAACGCCTCGTAGGCGGGCGCGAGGGTGTCGGTGAGGGTCCGGCCGCGGACGCTGACCGCCGGACGGCCCAGTTCGGCGACGGCCGGTGCCGGGGCGGCGGCGCGGCGGTCGGGGAGGTCGCCGCACTCCCAGAAGCCGCCGTCCGTGGGCGGGCCGTCGTCGAGGGGTACGGGCGGCGGGCCGTTGCGTACGGCGTCCAGGACGGCGCGGCGGTCCCGGCCGCGCCAGGTGGTGAGCAGGAACGGTTCGTCGTCGAAGGCGGCGCCGAGCGCGGCGAGTACGGCGGTGAGGTGGGCGCAGGGCAGCGCCCAGTCCGGGCAGTCGCACTCCAGGACCGGCTCGCCGTCCCCGGCCGGGAGCAGCGGCAGCCCGGCCCTGGCGAAGAGGGCGTCGGCGTCCGGCGGCAGCTCGCCGTCCAGGAGTTGCTCACGCGCGTCGGAGTCGGCGACGAGAGCCCGCTCGGCGCGCCGCCACTCGGCGTCGGTCAGCACCGGCAGTTCGATCCGCACCGTCCACGGCGTCGGCGCGCCGTCCCGTACCCGGGCGGTGACCAGCCCCGGCTCCACCGCGAGTCCGGTGACGCGCCCCGACGCCGGGCCGCGCGCGTACCCGAGCCCCGCGAGCCGGGCGTCCAGCCGTGCGGCCCACGTACGGCCGCCGCTTCCCGCCCCGGTCATCCGCTCACCCCCGCTACGGTCCCCGCCGCGCCCGTACACCCACCGGGGCCCACGGCGTCCGCCGGGCCGCCGCACTCGCACCGACCGCAGAGGCGCGTCACTCGCTCACCGCCTCTTCCTCCGACAGCCGCAGGGCGTCGCGCAGTTCGGCCGTGGTCAGCTCCGCGAGCCAGTTCGCCGCCGCGGTGTCGCCCGCGCCGACGGCGCCGACGGCGGCGTCCGCGAGGGTGCGCTTGGCCTCGATCATCGCGTCGACGCGCTCCTCGACGGTGCCCGCGCAGACGAAGGTGCGCACCTGGACGTCGCGGGGCTGGCCGATCCGGAAGGCGCGGTCGGTGGCCTGGTCCTCGACGGCCGGATTCCACCAGCGGTCGATGTGCACGACCTGGCTGGCCGCGGTGAGGTTGAGGCCGGTGCCGCCCGCCTTGAGGGAGAGCAGGAAGACGGCGGGGCCGTCCGTCTCCTGGAAGCGGGCCACCATGTCCTCGCGGGCCCGCGCCGGGTCGCCGCCGTGCAGGAACAGCACCTCGGTGCCGAGCCGCCTGGCCAGGTGCGGGCGCAACAGGGCGCCGAAGGCCGCGTATTGGGTGAAGCACAGCGTCTTGTCGCCCGCGGCGAGCGCGGTCTCCAGCGTTTCCTCCAGACGGGCGAGTTTGCCGGAACGGCCGTCCAGAGACGAGCCGTCGCCGAGGAAGTGGGCGGGGTGGTTGCAGACCTGCTTCAGCTTGCCGAGGGCGGCCAGTACGTGGGCGCGGCGGCGCAGTCCGCGGGTCTCGTCCATGCGCGCGAGCATGTCGGCGACGACCGCGCGGTAGAGCGCGGCCTGCTCCGCGGTCAGATTGCACACCACCTTGATGTGCTGCTTCGCGGGCAGTTCGCGGGCGATGGCCGGATCGGACTTGAGCCGCCGCAGCACGAACGGCCCGGTGCGGCGGCGCAGTTCGGCCGCCACGGCCGCGTCGCCGTCGCGCTCGACGGGGATCGCGTACCGCTCCTTGAAAGCGCCCGCCGTACCGAACAGGCCGGGGTTCACCAGGTCGAGCAGCGCGTGCAGTTCGGCGAGACGGTTCTCGACGGGGGTGCCGGTGAGGGCGATCCGGTGCCGGGCGGGCAGGGCGCGCAGCGCCCGGTACTGGTGCGTGGCACTGTTCTTGACGCTCTGCGCCTCGTCCACGACCAGCCGCCGCCAGGTGACGGCGGCCAGCGCATCGTGGTCGCGCTGCACCAGCCCGTAAGTGGTGATCACCAGGTCGGCGCCTCTTACCGCCGCGGCCAGTTCCGTACCGGTCAGCCGCCCCGCGCCATGGTGCACGTACACCCTCAGCTTGGGTGCGAAGGCGGCGGTCTCGCGCCGCCAGTTGCCGACCAGCGACATCGGGCAGACGACGAGCGTCGGGCCGTACGCGCTCTGGTCGCGCCAGTCCGGGTCGCGCCGATCCGGGTCGCGCCGGTCCGGGTCGCCGTCCTGGTCGCGGTCCCGGTCACCCTCCCGCTCGCCGTCCCGCTCGCGTTCCACGGCGAGCAGCGCGAGGGTCTGGGCGGTCTTGCCCAGGCCCATGTCGTCGGCGAGCACGGCGCCGAGGCCGAGCCGGGACAGGAACGCGAGCCAGTCCAGGCCGCGTTGCTGGTACGGACGCAGGGTCGCGGTGAAGTCGGCGGGTACGGCGACCGGTTCCGGGCGGTGCTCCGCGCTGCCGCGCAGCAGTGCGCCGAGGCCGCTGAGCCGGTCCGCGGGGTCGTCGGCGGTGACCGCGGTGACGGGCAGGCCCGCCTCGGCCGCGGTCGGGTCGAGGGCGATCCGCAGGGCCTGTCCCGTGGTCATGGTGCCGCTGCCCGCGCGTTCCAGGAAGGCCAGCACGGCGGCGATCCGCTCCGGGTCGACCTCGGTCCACTGGCCGCGCAGGCGTACCAGCGGCTGCCGGGCGGCGGCGAGCGCGGTGAGTTCCTTGTCGGTCAGCGCCTGGTCGCCGAGGGCCACCCGCCAGCGGAAGGCCACGATCGCGTCCCGGTCGGCGATGCTCGACGTCTCGACGGTGCCGGACTGCGGCTCCCGTACGGTCAGCGCCATGCCCAGCGCGGGCTTGCGCTGCCACCACGACGGGACCAGCACCCCGAAGCCCGCCTCTGTCAGCGCCGGGGCCGCCTCCCGAAGAAAGGCCAGCGCCCCGGCCCGGTCGAGCCGCAGCCCGGAGGGGCGCTCACCGGCCAGCGCGGTCCGCAGCGCCTGATACGTGCGGGCGGCGCGGGTCAGCGCGGCGAGCACCGTCTGCGGCGGGTCGTCGGCGTACCGCGTCAGCGCGGCCTGCGCGGGGCCGCGCGTCCACACTTCGGCGGCCTCGACGGTGAGCGACGGCTCGTCGACGGCCTGGACGAGGAAGTCGAGACTCCAGCCGTCGTCCTCCGCCCAGTCGCCCGGGCCCGCGCCGAGGTCGCCGCCGCGCGGTTCCGTCAGCCGGAAGCAGAGCCGCAGCGGCTGGTCGTCCGCGGCGGCCGACGCGTGCCAGGCGGCCAGCCGCTCCCCCAGCCGGGCCGTCTCGACCGGGTCGGCCGCGCGCATCCGGCCGTCCGCAGCGCCGAGCGCCGCCGCCCACGCCTCGGCCGCTCCGGCCGCCTTCCCGCCCTTCACCAGCGGCCCCGCGTCCTCCAGCGCCGCCCGCGCCTCGCTGTCCACCAGGACGGCCATGACGTCCGTGACGAGCCCGGCCGCCGACCGTACGCCGTCCGCCGCGCCCAGGGTCAGCGTCGGCGGGACGGCCGCGGTCAGCCGGGCCAGCTCCTGGTGGCCCGCGGCGTCGGGCGCCGGGCGCCACCGGGCGTGCGGGACGCCGTCCTCGCGGACGAGTTCGGGCAGCAGCCTGCCCCGGCCGACCAGCCGCCACGCCAGGTCGTGGGCGGCGACCAGCCACCGCACGGAGGCGCCGTAGGGCAGCTCGGGCAGGTCGGCGTGCGACAGCTCGCCGAGGAGCTGGGCGGCCTGGCCGGGGGTGAACAGGACGGCCGGTACGGTCCAGGGCGCGAGCGCGCCGCGACCGTCGCCGGGAGCGGCCGGTGTCCGCAGTTCGGGCGACGGCCGGGGCCGCCCGGCGGCAGTGGGCAGCACGAGGCCCGCGGTCCCGCGCGCGGCGCGGCCCGCGAGCCAGCCCAGTCCTGGGCCGCCCGTCGAGAGCAGCCGTACGACCTCGGCGGCGGCCACGGCGAAGGGGTGCGTGGCGGGCGCGCCCGCCGGAGTCTCCCCGTCCGCGTCCCGGCCCATCGCCGACCTGGGACGACTACGAGGGACGGGCTCCGCCGCCCGCGCGTCACCGCCGACGAGCCGCTTCGCCGGAGTCTCCCCGTCCGCGTCCCGGCCCGTCGCCGTCCTGGGACGACTACGAGGGGCAGGCTCCGCCGCCCGTGCGTCACCGGCGGCGGGCGGGCTCGTGCCGCCCGCCGTGCGCGGCGGTGTGTGTTCCGTCCACAAGGCGAGCCGCCGGTCCGCTCGCCACTGGGCGTGCAGAGCGAACACGGCGGCTGCCTTCCGTCGGCGACGGCTGATCGGCGGTTGATCAGCGGGAATGGTGGCTGCCGACAGCCTACGTCGAGGTCAGGACATCACCGGGGCGCCACCGGGGCCGCCCGTGGTGGCAGGGGTCACGCGGCGGGCGTGGTCCACTGCTGGTTGGCGGCCCCGGTGCAGTCCCAGATCTGGAGCCGGGTGCCGTTGGCCGAGCTGGGTCCCGTGGCGTCGAGGCATCTGCCCGACTGCGGGTTGACCAGGGTGTTGTTGGCGCCGTGCGTCCACTGCTGGGCGCCGGAGCCGTTGCAGTCGTAGAGCTGCGCCTGGGTGCCGTTGGCGGTGCCGCCGCTGGCCAGGTCGAGGCACTTGCCGAGCACCTGGAAGGTGGTGCCGGAGGCGGTCCACTGCTGGGCGGTGGTGCCGTTGCAGTCGTAGAGCTGCACGGCGGTGCCGTTGGCGCTGCTGGCGTTGGCGGCGTCGGCGCACTTGCCGCCGTAGCCGGTGATCGCGCCGGTGTGGCCGGTGCCGCCGTTGCCCGTGCCCTGGGTGCCGTTCCAGGTGAAGGTGGCCGAGGCGCCGGCGGGCAGCGAGTAGGAGAAGTTCTCGTTGCCCCAGTTGGCCCGGATCGTCTGCGCGGACGACGTGTCGTTGTAGGCGATGAGCGCCTTGGACCCGTCGGGGTTGCGCCAGGCGACGTTCGGCACGCTGGTGTTGGCGGTGGAGGCGATCCGGTACGCGCCGGGCTTCACGAATTTCGTGAGGTGGCCCATCGTGTAGTACTCGATCGTGTAGTCGACCTGCCCGCTGCGGCTGTCGCCGTTGTGCACGGTGATCAGGCCGGTGCAGGTGCCGCAGCCGCCGTTGTGCGGACCCATGTTCTGGTCGACCGCCAGGCTCCATTTGACCCAGCTCTGGCCCCAGTTGCGGGTGTAGTCGATCAGATTGTGCATGTCCTCCTTCTGCTGGTTGGCGATCCAGGTGCCACCGGAGTGCTCGGTGTCGAAGGCGGGCAGATTCGGGTACTGGTTGTGGACGGTGGTCTGCTCGCTGACGTCACCGCCGTATCCGTGCCAGGCCAGACCGCCGAAGTTGGGGTCGTTGCGGATGGCCGCGTCGGTGACGGTGGGGGCGGCGTAGCTGTCGTACGTGTCCCAGTTCCAGTCCAGCGCGAGGACCTTGGTGGACAGTCCGGCCGCGTGCAGCGCGGGCAGCAGATTGGTCTTGGTGAAGTACGCCAGCCCCGCGCCGTTCCACTGCGCCGACGGGTAACCGCCGCAACACGTGGGCTCGTTCTGCACGGTGACGTAGTCGATCGGCACACCCTGCGCCTGGTACGCCTGGAGGTACTTGACGAAGTACTGCGCGTACGCGGCGTAGTACTGCGACTGCAACCAGCCCTGGCTGTAGGCGCCGTTGTCCTTCATCCACGGCGGCGGGGTCCAGGGGGTGCCCATCACCTTGACGTTGGGGTTGAGCTGACGCGCCTGCTTGGTGAGCGGCACGACGTCGGCCAGGTCGTGGGCGATGCTGAAGTGCGCGAGCGTCGGGTCGGTCTGCCCCGCGGGCATGTCGTCGTACGTGTAGTTGCCGCGGGCCAGGTCGGAGGCGCCCATCGGATTGCGCAGGAAGCCGAGGCCGATCCCGTTGACCGGGTCGAACAGCTTCTGCATCACGGTGTTGCGGGTCGAGGCGGACAGCGCGCCGCTGGAGTTCATCAGCCAGGCCGCGGTGTCGGTGAACGAGGCGCCGCCGCCGCTGAACTGCTGGTAGGTGGTTTTCTCGTCGACGGTGACGTTCTGTCCCGAGCCGCCGGTGCCGGTCGCGAAGGTGAGCGGCGTCTGCTGTTCGAGGCCCTTGACGACGTTGCGTCCGCCGGAGTCGGAGGTGGTGGTCAGATAGACCTGCACGCTCTCGCCCGCGGCGTGCGCGGTGGCCGGAACGGCCAGCATGGGGGTGACGGCCGCCGCGGCGGCGGCGAGCATCCCGACGAGTGTGCGCCGCAAGCGGCGTCTGCCCGCGTGGGGGCGGGTTGCTGCGCTCATGGGTCCGGTTGCCTTTCTACGGCTGAGATGGCATGGCCCTGACATGACGAAGTGGGCAGTCGTGGGGCGCCCACTTGTTTCATCACTTGTTTCACGACTTATATCGCGACGTGATTTAACTCGCGCGCTCTATAGGCGTCAAGGGATTGAACATGGGCTGAATCGCTGTAACGGAATGAAACAGCGGTGAATGCGTGCGGGCGGCCGGTGTGACCTGCGGCATTGGTCCAGACCGCGGGAAGAAGCGCGGCGGCGCGCGGGAGCGGGCTCCGGGGACGTACCTCTTTCCCCCGGCGGGCTCAGCCTCAGCGGGCGGCCCCAGGGAGCGGGCTCAGCCTCAGCGGGCGGCCTCGGCGCCCAGCGGGCGGGCTCAGCGCCGAGCGGGCGCCGTGCTTCCGCGCGGCACCAGGACCGGCGCCTCCAGCAGGATGTCGGCCACTTCCTGGCCGTCGACCAGCGCGAGCAGCGCGGCGGCGGCCCGCTCGCCGTACGCGGGCACGCGCCGGCTGACGGCGGTGAGCGCCGGGTGCACCAGACGGCACAGCTCGCTGTCGTCCCAGGCCACCAGGGACAGTTCGGCCGGGACCGGGATGCCCATCTCCTGCGTCACGCTCAGCGCGGCGACCGCCATCACGTCGTTGTCGTACACGATCGCGGTCGGCCGGTCGGCGCCGGACAGCAGGCGGCGGGTGGCGCGGGCGCCGTCCTCGCCGGAGTAGTCGGTGTACACACAGCTCACGCCGGTCAGGCCCAGTTCGGCCGCCGCCGCGTCGAAAGCCTCGCCGCGCTCGCGGGTGTGCACGAAATGCGCGGGCCCCGCGACGCGGGCGATCCTCCGGTGCCCCATGGCGGCCAGATACGCCAGCGTCTCCCGTACGGCCTCCGCGTCGTTGAGCCACACCGACGGGACGCCGGGAACGCCCGCCGCGTGGCCGACCACCACGCCCGGCAGCTCCAACTCCCTGAGCAGGCCCAGCCGGTGGTCGTCGTCGCGCAGGTCGACCAGGAGCACGCCGTCCACCCGCCGCTCCCCCCACCAGCGGCGGTACGCGGCCTCCTCGGCGTCCGCGTCCTCGGTGACCTGGAGCAGCAGCGCCGTGCCGGTGGCGGCGAGACCGGCCTCGACGCCGGAGATGAGCTGCATGAAGAACGGCTCGATGCCCAGCACCCACGCGGGCCGGTCGACGACGAGTCCGATCGCGCCGCTGCGGCTGTTGGACAGCGCGCGGGCGGCGCTGCTCGGATGCCAGCCCATCCGCGCGGCGATCTCCAGAATCCGGGCCCTGGTCTGCGCCGACACCCCGGCCTTGCCGTTCAGCGCGTACGAGACCGCGCCCTTGGACACGCCCGCGGCGTCGGCGATGTCGGCGATGGTGGGACGCTTCACAGGGCTCACTCGGCCTCAAGGTGCCAGGGCCCGCGCGGGCCGTGCTCGGATGCGATCGGCACACACCTTAACAACGCTGAAACGTCGCCGCACCCTGTGTGACGGACTCCCATGGTGCCCCATGACGCTGCTCAACTCAACCGGTTCAGCGACTTCGAGCGCCTGCGCGCGAGTGCCGCTCCGGCCCCCTCACGGCTCCCCCGACCGGACCGCGTCCCGTACCGCCCGGCTGTGGCGGGGCGCCGGCTCCGGGGCAGGGGGGCCGCCGGGAGACACGCGCGGAACAGGCGTACAGGGCCCGTGTGCGGCCCCTCCCGGCCGGGCCCCGCCCCTCACGCCCGTGTCGCCGCGATCTCCAGGCGTACGTAGTCCACGACCGGTTCGGCGAGCCGGGCGGCGACGGCCTTGACGAAGGGCTCACGGTCGTCGTCGGCCATGCCGTCGAGGTGGGCGCCGAGGACGACGGTGGCGAGGTAGGACTCCAGTTGGTCGCCGGGCTCGAAGCGGGCCGGGTCCGGCCGGAGGCCGACCTCGATGCCGGTGAACCCGGCGTCGGCGAGCTGCCGCCGGGTGTCCTCGACCCCGGCGAAGTCCCAGACGTCGGGCGCGCCGCCCAGGACGTCGGCCACGGCCGCGTTGACGGCCGCGATGTTGCCCCGGCCGCCGCATTCGCTGACCAGTCGGCCACCGGGGCGCAGCCGTCCGGCGAGCGAGGTGAAGAGCGCCGCGTGGTCGGCGATCCAGTGGAAGGCGGCGACGCTGAAGACGGCGTCCACCTCGCCGTCGAACGGCAGCGGTCGCGTCAGGTCGGCGTGGACGACCTCGACACGGTCCAGCCGTCCGGCGAGGCGTTCGCGGAGCTGTTCCAGCATGCGGACGGAGCCGTCCACGGCCACCACCCGGCCGCGCGGCAGGAGGTCGAGCAGGCCCGCCGTGTCGCGGCCGGTGCCGCAGCCCGCGTCGAGCACCCGCTCGTCACCGGCCAGCGGCAGCCGCCCGAGCGTGCGCCGTCCCCAGCCGAGGTGCGGCAGGGGAAGCGAGTCGTACGTCTTGGCGTCCCATTCCCTCGGCATGGCGCGGCACTCCGTTCCCCGGCCCTCGGGCCGTCAGCTCCCGCCGCGGCACGGCGAGTTCAGCGGTCACGCTACGCCCGTCGTCCACATCATGACACCCGTATCTCACATAATGAGCTACAGGGTCGCTGACCAGGTCGGCTTGCGGTCCTTGTCGACCAGCGCCGCGCGCACGCCCTCCGCGAAGTCGGGGGTGAACGCCGTCGCGCACGCCCATGCCAGCTCGTCCGCCAGGCACTCCTCAAGCTCCGCGCGGGCGCCGCGCGCCAGCAGGTCGAAGGTGATCGCCAGGCTCGCGGGCGACGCACGGCGCAGCGCCTCCAGCGTGTCGTCCGCCCACGCGCGGTCCTCGTCCTCCGCCACCAGCCGCGCCCACACCTCGCCGAGGTCGGGGGCCGCGAAGCAGCGTTCGATCGCGGCGAGGTGGTCCGTCAGCTCCGACGGCGGCGCGCCGACGTACCGCGCCAACGGCGCCCCTGCCAGGTCCGTGCCGTCGTCGCCGATCAGCGCCGCCTCCAGCGCGGGCAGTTCGGCGGCGGGCACGTAATGCGTGGCGAGACCGCACGCCACGGCCGCCGCGCCCGACACGCGCACTCCGGTCAGCCCGAGGTACCAGCCGACCGCGCCCGGCAGCCGGGGCAGGAAGTAGCTGGCGCCGATGTCGGGGAAGAAGCCGATCCCCGTCTCCGGCATGGCGAGCGCCGCCCGCTCGGTCACGACCCGCGCCGACCCGTGCACCGAGATGCCGAGGCCGCCGCCCATCGCGTAACCGTCGATCAGCGCCGTGTACGGCTTCGGGTACCGCGCGATCATCGCGTTGAGCCCGTACTCGGCCGTGAAGTACGTCTTCACCGCCGTCTCGTCCCCGGCGAGCGCCGCCGCCCGTACGGCCCTGATGTCACCGCCCGAGCAGAACGCCTTGGGCGACGTGCTGCGCACCACGACCGACCGTACGGCCGCGTCGTCGCGCCACCCCTCCAGCGCCTGCGTCATCAGCCGGACCATCGTCAGGTCCAGCGCGTTCAGCGCCCCCGGACGGTCCAGCTCGATCACCCCCGTGCCCCCTTCGCTCACACGGGTCCTCACGGGCGATCCGACGGCATCCATGCTGCTCCCCACGGCTTCCGGACCCCGCCACCGGAGCCTCGCCCCCATCCAAACAGACGCCTCTCGACGCCCCGCGCGAGCGGCCCCGGCACCGGCGGGCGGGCACGCGGGCGGGCAGGGGTGTGCGGAACCGTCTCACCAGGCCGACGCGCGGTACGCGCCCCCGAGGGACTTGGTACGCTCGGCGACGGGCCGTGACTGGCGCGCTGGGATGGGTTCAACCATCGGGAAGCGGCCCGCGCTGGAAGCGATGAAGTGCCGTGCGCCTGGGCCGTCCCGTTCCGATCAGGAGGACTCCCATGGCCGCTTCCGAGCCGTCTGCCAGCACCGCCTCGACCGCCTCAACCGCCTTCCGCAGCGCGCTGGACGTGATCCGCGGGGTCGAACCGCGCGTCGCGGACGCCATCGCGAACGAGCTGACGGACCAGCGCGAGATGCTGAAGCTGATCGCCAGCGAGAATTACGCGTCGCCCGCCGTGCTGCTGGCGATGGGCAACTGGTTCAGCGACAAGTACGCCGAGGGGACCGTCGGCCGCCGCTTCTACGCGGGCTGCCGCAATGTGGACACCGTCGAGTCGCTGGCCGCCGAGCACGCGCGGACCGTGTTCGGCGCCGACCACGCCTACGTACAGCCGCACTCGGGCATCGACGCGAATCTGGTGGCCTTCTGGGCGGTGCTGTCGCAGCGGGTCGAGAGCCCGGCGCTGGCCAAGGCGGGCGTCAGGCAGGTCAACGACCTGTCGGAGGGGGACTGGGCGGAACTGCGCCGCGAATTCGGCAACCAGCGGATGCTCGGCATGTCCCTGGACGCGGGCGGCCACCTGACCCACGGCTTCCGCCCGAACATCTCGGGCAAGATGTTCGACCAGCGCAGTTACGGCACCGACCCGGCGACCGGTCTGCTGGACTACGACGCGGTACGGGCCACCGCCCGCGAATTCCGTCCGATGATCATCGTGGCGGGCTACTCGGCGTACCCCCGGCTGGTGAACTTCCGTCTCATGCGGGAGATCGCGGACGAGGTCGGCGCGACGCTCATGGTGGACATGGCGCACTTCGCCGGTCTGGTCGCGGGCAAGGTGCTGACTGGCGACTTCGACCCGGTGCCGCACGCGAGCATCGTCACGACGACCACGCACAAGTCGCTGCGCGGCCCGCGCGGCGGCATGGTGCTGTGCGACGACTCGCTGGCCGAGCACGTCGACCGCGGCTGCCCGATGGTGCTGGGCGGCCCGCTGCCGCACGTCATGGCGGCGAAGGCCGTGGCGCTCGCGGAGGCGGCGCGGCCGGAGTTCGCCGACTACGCGCAGGCCGTCGTCGACAACGCGCGCTCCCTCGCCGAGGGGCTGCTGACCCGCGGCGCGAAGCTGGTGACGGGCGGCACCGACAACCACCTCGTGCTGATCGACGTCTCCGGCTACGGGCTGACCGGCCGCCAGGCCGAGGCCGCGCTGCTGGACGCGGGCATCGTCACCAACCGCAATTCGGTGCCGCAGGACCCGAACGGCGCCTGGTACACCTCCGGCATCCGGATCGGCACCCCGGCGCTCACCACGCGCGGGCTCGGCGCGGTCGAGATGGACGAGATCGCGGGCCTGATCGACACGGTGCTGTCCGGTACGACGGCCGCGCCCGCGAAGAGCGGCGGCCTGTCGAAGGCGAAGCACGTGCTGGACGCGGCGGTGGCGGAGCAGGTCGCCAAGCGCGCCACCGACCTGCTCGCGGGCTTCCCCCTCTACCCGGGCATCGACCTGAGCTAGCGCCCGCGACCCGAACCGGGTCCTGGACCGGACTCCCCCGAACGCCGAGCGGGCCCTTCCCTTGCGGGAGGGCCCGCTCTGTTCGGCGGATCGGCGGATCGGCGGATCGACAGTCCCTAGCTGAACTGCCAGATCACGCCGTGGTGGGCGATCGTCAGCGCCAGGACGACCAGCAGGTCGGCGACGCCGAGGGCGAAGCCGAGCAGCGCGCGCCCGCGGCGCTGGGTGCCGCGGCTGATCGCGACCAGGGCCAGCACGATGGCGACCGGGCCGAGCACGAGGTTGAGGACGAGCAGGCCGGGGAGGCCGAGCAGGAAGGACGCGACGGCCATGCCGTCGGCGTCACGGGTGTTCGCGGCCGGTGTGCCGGTCGCGACCGGGTGGGCTGCGGTGTTCACGGTGTTCCTTCCGGGAACTGTCGTGGTGGGCCGGGGTGTCGGGCCGGTAGGGGCCCGTGCCGCACGCGGAGTGCGGCGGCGCGTCGGCGTGGGTTCAGCCGCGGTGCCGGGCGATGCCCTCGCGGACCGCGAAGCCGAACAGCCAGACGGCGATGGCGCCCGCGGCGACGAGGAAGACCGGCAGCGTGGTGTGGGCGGCGGCGCCCATCAGGACGCCCATGCCGAGCAGGAGGACGACGAGGCTCATGTCTGCTCCACCTCCGGGGAGTTGACGTTTCAGATAACACTTGTTCACTGACTTCATCAGTGTAGCGCCGGGCCGTACTGGCCAAAGTCGGAGAACGGTTGTTTACTGAATGACATGAGTCACACTCCGGGGGTCCGCCAGGCACAGAAGCAGCAGACCCGGCAGTCGCTGCTGGACGCGGGCCTGCGGCTGCTGGAGCACCAGAACCTCAGCAGCCTGGGCCTGCGCGAGCTGACCCGGGAGATCGGCGTCTCCCCCGCCGCCTTCTACCGGCACTTCCCCGACATGGCCGACCTCGGCGTCGCCCTGGTCGCCGAGTCGCTGGGCAGCCTGCACACCGTGATCCGGGCGGTGCTGGCCGAGGGCGCCGATTCCGCGGAACTCATCGACCGGACGGTGGCGCTCACCGCGGCGTACGTGGCGGAGCACCGCGCACATGTCCGCTTCATCGCCCGCGAGCGGCACGGCGGCGTGGCGCGGGTCCGCGAGGCCATCGCCGCGGAGCTGAACGGTTTCGCCGACGAGGTGGCCGCGGGACTCGCCGCGCAGCCCGTCTCCGCGGGCTGGCCGGCCGACGACCTCCGCGTACTCGCCGAGCTGTACGTCGACCACATGGTGATGACGGCCGCGGCCTTCCTGGAGGCCCCCGCGGACGACCCGGCGGCGCGCGACCGCATCATCCACGCCGCCCGGATGCGCATGCGCGTCATCAGCATCGGCCGCGCCCACTGGCTCGACCCGGAGGCGTAGCGAGCCGGTCCGGGAGCGCGGGACGAGCCGGTCCGGGCCACGGAAAGGGGTGCCGCCGGTGCGAATGGAGACCCATCCGCACCGGCCGTCCCCCGTTGTCCCCCGCGCCTCCCCCGACACGGGACACCCACGATGCCCAGGGGCACCGGTGCCCCCGATCAGGTCCCGGACAGGAGGTGCCAAGGGAGGGCATAACGCGCCAGGCACCGGACCCAACACGCCACATGCCGCGTAAGCTGCCGGAACCCCTTCGCATGCACCACGCACCACGCACACCTCTCGACCCGACCCGACCCGACGAGCCGACTGCCCGAGGAGCCGGTCATGCCCCCCACCGCGACACCGCCCGTCGGCCCGGCAGGGCCCGCCGCCCCCGACCGGCTGACGGAGCCCGACCGGCTGACGGAGTGCGTCGTCGTGCCGCGCTTCATCGCCACTGCGGCCACCCCGAGCCTCGCGCAGGCGCGGCAGCTCGTACGGGCGGCGGGACTGCCGAACGTCCTGCACGGGCCGGAGACCGCGCGGACGCCGTCCGCGAACACCTACCGCCTCTGGGGCGCGGTGCTGGCCCGCACGGAGCGGCCGGACGCCGGGCTGCTGGCCGCCGCGGGCTACCGGCCGGGACTGCTCGACCTCTTCGACTACCTGCTGAGCACCGCGCCCACCGTCGGCGAGGGCCTGGCCAGGGCCGCCTCGTACATCCATCTGGTGAGCAGCAATTCGGTGCTGACCAGCACGGAGTCGGGCGACGAGGTGAGCGTGGAGTACGCGGTGCGGCGCGGTGACGACGAACTGCGGGGCGTCGTCGCGGAGTTCGCCCTGTCGGTGGTCACCTCGCAACTGCGCCACGCCACCGGGACGGCCCTCACCCCGCTGCGGGTCTCCTTCACCCACCGGCGGCCACGCGGACACGGCGGCTACGGGGAGGCGTTCGGCGACGCGCCGGTGGACTTCGACGCCGAGGCGGACGCGATCACGCTGCACCGCGCCGATCTGGAACGCCCGTTGGTCACCGCGGACCCGGCGCTCGCCGCGATCATGATGCGTACCGCGCGGACCGTACGGGTTCCCCGGGCGGACACCGAGGGCGTCGCCGTGCCCGGTCTGCGCGAGGCGATCATCACCCAACTGCCCGACGGACGACCGTCGTTGGCCGAAGCGGCGCGGCGGCTCGCGGTCAGCCCGCGCACCCTCCAGCGCCGTCTCGGCGAGGCGGGCACCACCTGGCGCGCCGAACTCGACGCCGTACGCCGTGAACGGTCCGCCGATCCCCGGCACGCGGGCGGCGGCTCCGCCCAGCGCGCGGCCCGCCTCGGTTTCGCCGAATCCCGGTCGCTGCGCCGCGCGATGAACCGCTGGGACGCGCGCGAGCGCGAGACCGGGCAGCATACGGATCGGGCGGACCGGGCGGACCAGGCGGAACAGGTGGGCCAGGACAGGGAAACGGAACGCGACAGGGAGTGGGGACGACGTGCGTGAGTCCGGTGAGCACACCGAGGGCGGCGACCCCGTCTGCTGGCTGAACCGCGTCTGCGACGAATGCGGCGCCTTCCGCGAGGACATGACGGCCCGCGCCTGCGCCCGCTGCGGTACGCCGTTCCCGACGGGTGACGGCGTCGGGCCGGGCCAGGCCCGCGAGCACCCCGACCGCACCGACCACGACTCCCCCTCCGACTGACCCCGCAGCCCGCCCCAGCCCGCAGAGAGCCGCCCGCATGCCCGGATCCGACCGCGTCCTCGTCTTCAGCGCCACCGCCGGGTACCGGCACGACTCCATACCGGCCGGGGCCGCCGCCCTCACCGAGATCGCGGCGGACCACGGACTGCGCGTCCACCACACCGAGGACAGCGCGGAGTTGGGGGCAGCCGTGCTCGACGGCTGCGCGGCCGTCGTCTTCCTCTCCCCCACCGGTGACGTCCTCGACGACCTGACCCGCCGTCACCTGCGGGCCTACGTCACGGACGGCGGCGGTTTCCTCGGCGTCCACGCCGCCGCCTGCGCGGAGGAGCACTGGCCGTACTACGAAGAGCTGGTCGGCGCCCGCTTCGACGGGCACCCGGAGATCCAGCGGGCCGAGGTGACCGTCGAGGACCGTACGCACCCGGCGACCGCGCACCTGCCGGAGCGCTGGACGTGGACCGACGAGTGGTACAACTTCCGCGCCGGTCCCCGCGATGCCGGCCGGGCCACCGGCGCGGACGCGGGCGTACGTGTGCTGGCCTCGGTGGACGAGCGGGGCTACACCGGCGGCACGATGGGCGCCGACCATCCGCTGGTGTGGTGCCGTCGCCTGGGTGCGGGCCGCTCGTTCTACACGGCGCTGGGCCACGACACGACGGCCTACGCCGACCCGGACTTCCGCGCCCACCTGCGCGGCGCGCTCCTGTGGTGCGCCGCAAAAGGCCCGTCCGGCGACGGGAACTGACGGCGGATCACGCAGCCGGAGGGCGCGCGGGGGCCAACCATGCGCCGCAAATCTGCGCGTTCGCGGGCGCAATCGGCTACCGCGCTACTACCCTGAGTCGCCGCGGGGTTGGCGAGGCGGAGCCGGGAGGGCCGGATGGACGCAGAGCCTAGGAACGGAACGGAGCCCGTACGGTCGGGCGGCCGGCCGGCGGAGCAGTTCGACCAGTTACTCCGCCGTGCGGAGAACGGGGAACGGGTGGAACCCGTCCTGGCCGCGGAGGTGCGCACCGCGCTGATGCACTACTGCGGCCTCCAGTCGTGCCGTCACACCAAGGGCCCGCCGCGCAAGCTGAACCGGCGCACCTTCCGGCACAGCTTCCTGCTGCCGGACGGCGCCGTCCGCGTGGTGTGGGAGCTCGAACACAACGCGGGGCCGGACGACGGCGCCGTGCACCGCGCCGTCTTCACCGAACGCGAGGACCTGACGCTCGCCGAGTGGGAGGTCGACGCGGTCTTCGGCGGCTCCCCGGGACCGCGCGACCTCGCCCCGGACGCGCCCGCGTCGCCGTACGAGGACACGTTGCCCGCGACCGCGACCGGGCTGCTCGCCGACACCCCCGACGCCTTCCGTCGCGCGTACACCGAGGGCGACTCCGCCGAGCACGCCTGGCGGCTGCTGCGCCGCGCGACCAACGCCAACGCGCCCGGCCAGGACGTCCGCGGCAGGCTGCGCGCCGCGATCGCGCACGACATCAGCATCGTCACCCGCCGCAGCGCCCTGATCCGGGGCCGCCATGTGTCGTGGTCGCTGTACGAGCACGCGTTCCTGCTGCTGGACGGCACCGAGGTGAGCCTGTGGGAGATCGACCACACCCGCACACCGAGCGGCGACCCGGTGTGCGAGGTCTACGCGTCGCAGGACGCGGCCCTGGACACGGCGGTACGGCGGATCGAGGCGACCTGAGGACGTCGATCCGCACGGGCACGGGCTAAAGGACGGCCCCCACCGCGCCGTTGGCCGCGGCACGCGCGCGGGCGACGGCCGCGGCGAGGTCGGCGGCGCCGATGATCTCCTCGTGGGTGCCGTGGCTCCCGCAGGCGTAGGCGCCGGAGACGGAACCGGCGAGCACGCACTCCGCCAGGTCGCGCCCGGCGAACCGGGCGTGCAGGAAGGCGGTGAGGAAGGCGTCACCGGCTCCGTTGCTGTCCACGACCGGGCGTTCGGGGGTGACGGCGGGGAAGTGCCGCGGCCGGTCGTCGCCGCGGGCCAGGACGTGGCAGCCCGCGGCGCCGTCGGTGGCGACGACCAGCGAGGCCCTGCCCCGCTCGACGATCCGCAGCATCACCGCGCCGATCCCCTCGCCCACCGAGGCGGCGCTGAAGAAGACGAGATCCGCACCGTACGCCCACGGGTGGGCGGAGGCGTCCTCGCCGTCCCAGGCGTGCAGGTCGGTGGAGACGGTGCGGCCCAGCCGGGCGGCATCGGCGAACACGTCCTGGGCCAGGGGCGATCGGGAGATGTGCACATGGCGGGCGCGTTCCAGGTGGGGCAAGTAGAAGGCGCTCGGCAGCCGCAGGCCGTCCGGGTGGCGGCCGTCGTAGAAGGAGAAGCGCCGCCCTTCGCGGTCGACCAGGTTGACGCTGCGCGGGGTGCCCGCGGGCGCGCGCAGATGGCTGAAGTCGAGCCCGGCGGACGCGTACCGCTCCAGGATCATCCGGCCCTGCGCGTCGTCGCCGAGGAAGTCGATGAATTTGGTGGTCAGGCCGAGCGCGTGGAAGCCGAGGGCGACGCCGTTGCCGGTGTGCGCGACATAGTCGCGGATCGGCGGGACGCCGACCGAGTCGCTGTCGGGGATGGCGAAGTCGTCGACCCGCACGATGGTGTCCACGCCGGTGCCGCCGACCACGAGGACGTCGTAGTCGGGGCTCGCGGAACCGGGGCTCGCGGAACCGGCGCTTTCGGAACCGGGCGCGTCCGCGACCCGTACCTCGGCGTCCGTCGCGTCGCGGCCCCGCGGTGCGGTGGTCATCGGCGGTCTCCCTCGTGGTCACCGCGGCGCGCGGCGTGGTCCTGGTGCGCGGTCAGTATCAGCAGCGACAGCCGGGACAACGGCGGCACCGGGTCGGTGCGGCCCGCCCGCTGCCAGGCGATGATGATCGTCAGTCTGATCATCTTCCGGGCGACGTACAACAGCAACGCGGCCATGGGCAGTTCGGCGAGGCCGGCGGTGAGCAGCGAGCCGACCCTGTCGTCGCTGTTCCAGTCGAGGACGACGTCGAACCAGGCGTCGCAGATCAGCAGGGTGCCGGTGACGATCGCCCACGGGATGAAGATCTGGAGCCGCCGCCAGGCGCACAGCGCGGTGACGCCGATCGCGAGGATCAGCGCGCAGTCGAAGCCGACCCACGCGAAGCGCCACTGGCTGACCACCCGGTGGCTCGGGAGGCTCGCCAGCAGGTAGCCGATCCAGGGGATGAGGAAGATGAAGCTTCCGGTGACGACCGCGAGGAACATCTGGCGCATGTGACGCACGTGAGGATCGTGCGGCGAGGGAACCCCGGTAAGCATGGCGTCCACTGTGCCGGATCGTCGCTCCGGAGGTCACCTCACGGTCGTCCCGTGGTCGTGTGTCGCGTTCTCGTCACTCTTTCCCTGCCCGGAGGAGTCGTCCGAGCCGGAATTCGACCCCGCGCCGGAGCCCTGCTCCGAGCCGGAATTCGACCCCGAGCCCGAGCCGGAGTCCTGGCCGGGGGCCGTGGCCCCCGGCGACGGCGGCGCGGACGCGCCCGGCCCGGTCGGCGCGCCCCCGGTGGGCCAGGTGTAGCCGTCGGTGCCGACGGGGTCGGTCGTGGCGGCCGGGGCGGACTGCCCGTGCGCGAGCACCCGGCGGCAGTAGTCGGCGATCCGCTCCTTGCGGCCCGCCTCCCCCTGGAGCCGGGCGACCAGCCACGGATCGGCGTGCCCGCCGTGCCGGGTGGCCTGCGTATAGCCGCGGCACAGCGCCTTGAGCACGGCCTGGTGGTTCCTGTCCGACGGCTTGTACGGGCCGGGGTGGTGCGGGGCGCGCGGGTCGCCGTGCCGGTGTCCCCCGTCGTCCCCGGTGGGGGACGGCGAGGCGCTGCGGGGCGCGTCCGTGCCGGGCGCGGGCGGGGGGGTCGTGCGCGGTACGGCGGCGCCCGGTCCGTCGGCGGTCGCGCCGGTGCCACCGGCGGCGAGGGGACCCGCGTGGAAGGCGCCGCCGCGGAAGGGGCCGGGCAGCACGCCGGTCCCGGCGGCCACGGCGACCCCGCTCACCGCGAAGACCGCGACCAGTCCCCCGGCCAGCGCCTTCGCGGACCGCCCCGACACCACCAGCCGCCGTCCCTCGTCGGCGCCGCCGGTACGGCGCGCGGCCCGGAAGGCGGCCAGCGCGGCCTGTTCGCGCTCGGGGTCGACCTCGGTGTCCCCGGACGCGGCCGTCAGCAGCCGCAGCAGTGTGAAGAACCGGGCGTCGGCGACCTCGTGGAGGGTGCCGGGTTCGGCGGGGCACTCGCCCTTGGTGACGACGCTCAGTAGCCGTTCGGCGGTCACCGGGTCCGGCCAGGTGCCCACGTCACGTCCGTCGTCCATCTCACGCCTCCCCGGCATCGTCACCCACCACCTCGTCGGCGCCGCCGCGCCCCGGCCCGTCCGCGCCCGCGACCCGTCGGCGTCCGACGACCGCCGGCCCGCCCGAGTCCGTACACGCGATGTCCGTGCGCGCGGTTTCACCACGCGCGATGTCCTTACCTCCGGCGCCCGTACCGGCCGGGTCCGTGACGTCCGCGTCCGTAGTGCCGACCTCCCCGCCGGATTCCGCGGGCGCCACCGCGCGTCCGCGCGGCTCGCGGGCGCCGGCGCCCAGCTGTTGGGCGAGGCGGCGCAGGCCGCGGTAGGCGGCGGTGCGTACGGCGCCGGGGCGTTTGCCGAGGACGTCGGCCGCCGCGGGTGCGCTCAGGCCGATCACGACGCGGAGCAGGACGGCCTCGGCCTGGTCGCGCGGGAGCGCGGCGATCAGGGCGAGCGCGCGGGCGGTGGACAGATTGTCGAGGGCGGTGCCCGCGGAGTCGGGCACCGGGACCGGCTCGGCCGCGGCAGGGTCGAGGACGGTGGTGCGGGGGCGGGACTTGAGCCGGCGTACGTGGTCGAGGGCGCGGTGCCTGGCGATGGTGGCCGCCCAGCCGCGGAAGGCGGCGCCGTCACCGCGGAAGGCGTGCAGGTCGCGGACGATGTCGTGCCAGGTGTCGGAGGCGATGTCGTCGGCGTCGTCGCCGACCAGGCCGCGCAGGTAGCCGAGCAGCATCGGCTGCACCTCGCGGTAGACGACGGTGAACGCGGCCTCGTCCCCGGCTCTCGCGCGGGTCACCGCGCGGCCGAGTTCCGCGCCGTCCGTCCCCGCGCGCCGTCGCGTACCGGCCCTGACCACCGCGTCCTCTTCGTACGTCGCGGCACCGCGCATCGTGCCCATGCCCCCGGAGCCGCCGGACCCCCGGGGCTGCCGTCCCGTCTGGTACAGCGTCGCGGCCCCGGCAGGTGTCACCGCGGACCCCGTCCGGCGCGGGACGGCTCGGCTGTACGTCGTTCCGGGTGCGGGCGTACCGGGCCCGGGCCCGTGGGACCCGCGAACCGGCGGGCGCGGCCGGGGGGCGGACCGTACTGTGTGCGCGCCGGACCGTGCATACCGCCTCCGCTCAGCGAGCCGACCGCTCCCGGTGGGCGGTACGTGGCTCTACTCCCCACAGCGCCCACGGCGGCGAAAGCGTCACTCGCGCCCCACACGCCACGGCCGGCGGACGGTCGCCTTCCGGTCCACGGGAGCGGGCGGCGGCGCAGCGGGGGCTCGGGTGGGCGCGAGTGGGCTCGGGTGGTCGGGGGTCGGGCGGGGGTCGGACGGGCGGGGACGGGAAAGCGCACGGCCGCCTTCCCCGCCCTGCCGCGAGCGGGGAGAGCGCGGTGGCGGGGAAGGCGGCCGGCGGCATCAGTGCGGCAGCAGCGGCGGGTTGGCCCGGCGGACCAGTTCCAGCGCCTGCTGGGTGAACCACGCGCCCGCCGCCGGGTCCGCGTAGCCGCGTTCCGGGTCGTTCGGGCCCGCGGTGCCGCGGGTGCACTGGCCGTCGGACTCGCCCGGAATCTTCACCCAGAGCTTCGCGTCGGCCAGCGGGTCGCCGGTGTTCAGGGTCGGCCTGGCCCCGAGGCCGCGGCCGGGGGGATTGCACCAGTCCTGCGCGTCGGTGTAGACGCCGGACGGCGGGGTCCAGGGGCCCTGGCCGTTGCGGCTGGTGTCGGTGACGAAGTGCTTCATGGCGGACGGCGCGGTGTGCACGTTCGCGGTCAGCCAGGTCTGCGCGTCGTTGACCGGCCAGTACTGGTTGGGGCAGGCGGCGGTGTCGCCGCCGCCCGCCGCGTAGGCGAGGCAGGACGAGATGAGCTTGCCGTACCAGGCGAGTTCGCTGTCCGAGCGGTAGTTGGAGATGTTCAGGTAGAAGCCGGTGGCGTCGCCGACGCCCGCCTCCACCAGCCGGGGGACGATGTCGTTGACGTTGTGCCAGCCGCTGTGGCCCGCGTCAAGGTAGACCTTGGTGCCCGCCTGCGGCTCCAACGCCTCGACGGCGTAGTGGATTTCGTCGTAGCGCGCGGCCGTGAGGGTGCCCTGCGCGTCGTCGGCGCCGCAGTCGGACGGGAGCAGCGCCAGCGAGTCGGGTTCGAGGATCACCGTGGCGGGCTGCGCCCCGATGCCGCGCTTGACGGCGTCGATCCACGCCTCGTACTCGGCGGTGTTGGCGGCGCCGCCCGCCGAGTACTGGGCGCAGTCGCGGCCGGGGATGTTGTAGAGCGCGAGCACCGGCAGCGCGTGGCGGCGGGCGGCGTCGGTGACGGTCTTGTGGACCGAGCTCTCCACCTGGGCGGGTGTCCCGTCGCCGTACCAGACGGCCTGCGGGGTCAGGGTCATCGCCAACACCCCTGCCGCGTCCCGGAATTGCCCGTGCCGCAGCAGGTCCAGGATCTGCCGGTTCCCGTCCGCGTTGGCGGGCGGGGTGTAGAGCGCGGCGGGCGGGCGCGGGGCGGGGTTCGTGCCGTGACCGGTCGTCGCGTGCGCCGGGGCGACGGCGACGGCGGCCAGCGCGGCGGTGGCCGTGGCGGCGGTGACGAGCGTACGGGCGGTACGTGCGCGGACGCGTGCGGGCATGCGGGTGGACTCCTCGGTACGGCGGGACGGAGTGCGGGCGCTGTCCGGGCGACGCTGAGTGGGAGCGCTCCCATGAACGGCTAGGGGAATTAACTCCTCATAGCGCGGCGCCGTCAATCCCCTGTGCGGGCTTCAAGAAATGAAGCCCGCACAGGAGCGGGGACCCGGCACAGGCGCGAGCCAGGAACCCTACTTGAGCGCCCCCGTCACCAGATCGATTCGCCAGAACCGCTGGAGCGACAGGAAGAGCGCGATCACGGGAACGACCGACAGCAGCGTGCCGGTCACCACCAGCGAGTACAGCGACGCCTCGTCGGCGCCGTGCCGCAGCAGGCTGTACAGACCCACGGTGAGCGGGAATTTGTCGTCGCTGGTGAGCATCACGTACGGCAGGAGGAAGTTGTTCCAGATCGCGATGAACTGGAGCAGGAACACCGTGACCAGGCCGGGGCCCATCAGCCGCAGCCCCACGGAGAAGAACAGCCGGGCCTCGCCCGCGCCGTCGATCCGCCCGGCCTCAAGCAGCGAGTCGGGCACCGCGGCGGCGGCGTAGATCCGGCACAGGTAGATGCCGTACGGGTTGAACAACTGCGGGAGCAGCACGCCGATCAGACTGTCCGTCATACCGGCCTTGGACAGCAGCAGATACTGCGGCACGGCGAGCACGATCTGCGGCAGCAGCACTCCGGCGAGGATCGTGTTGAACAGCGCGGTACGGCCGCGGAAGGCGTATTTGGCCAGCGCGTATCCGGTCGCGGCGGAGACGAAGGAGGCGAGCAGGCCGCCGACCGCCGCGTAGAAGAAGCTGTTGAGCATCCAGCGCCAGAAAATGCCGTGCTGATAGTCCGTCAAGTCCCTGATGTTGCGCAGCAGTCCGAGGTCGGGCGAGGGGACGTAGGTGGCGGTGGAGAAGAGTTTGGTGCGGGATTTGGTGGCCGCGATCAGGATCCAGAGCGTGGGCACGACGCAGTAGAGCGCGCCGAGGACGAGCGCGGCGGTGGGGAGGAACGCGATGCGGGGGCGGGGGGCCGGCGCGCCGCGCTCCTGGCTCTCGCGCGGCGGGGCGCCCGCGGGCGCGGTGGTCACGGTGGTCACTTGGCCTCCCGCTGGACCCGGGACTGGATGACGCGCGCGGTCACGAAGGAGACGGCGAGCGCGGCGACGGTCAGGACGACGGAGGTGGCCGCCGCCGCGTGGATGTCGGAGTTGCCGAAGGCGTCGTCGTAGATCTTCATCAGCGGCACCCAGGTGGAGGAGACGGCGTTGGACAGCGGCTTGAGGGTGTTGGGCTCGTTGAAGACCTGGAGCGCGGCGAGCACCGTGAACAGGCAGCACATCACCACCGCGGGCATGACCAGCGGTACCTTGATCCGCAGCACGATCTGCCACTCGGTCGCGCCGTCCAGCCGCGCCGACTCGTGGAGTTCGGCGGGCAGCGCGCGCAGCGCCGTGTAGATCACGATCATGTTGAAGCCGACCGCGCCCCACACCGCCACGTTGGCGACCGAGAAGAAGACCGCGGTCCGTCCGAAGAAGTCGACGTGGTCGCCGCCGATCGGGCTGGTGGCGGGCAGGTAGAGGAAGCCCCACATCAGCGAGGCGATCACGCCGGGGACCGCGTACGGCAGGAAGATCGTCAGCCGGGTGATCCGCTTGAGCCGGGTGCGTTCCATGTCGAGCAGCACCGCGAACAGCAGCGCGAGGAACACCGTCCCCGGCACGGTGATCGCGCCGAGCGCCAGCATCCGCGTGACACCCGACCAGAGGTCGGAATCCCCCAGCACGTCACGGTAGTTGGCCAGACCCGCCCATACGGTGTGGGTGCCGCCGCCGAGCAGCCCGCCGTTGACCTTGCGGCGCTGGAAGCTGAGCAGCAGCGCGTAGACCCCGGGGGCCACGACGAAGGCGGCGAAGAGCAGGACGGCGGGCAGGACCAGCAGATACGGGAACCGGCCGGTCCTGCGCGCGGTGGTCGTCTGACGCTCCATCAGCCGACCGTGAATCCGAGCTTCTTCATGTCCGCGACGGTGGCGCTCTGCATGGCGTCGAGCGCGCCCTTGAACGAACCGCCGCCCTGGAGCGCCTTGCTGAAGTTGTCGGTGTAGCCGGTGAAGGTCACGGTGACGTCGGGTCCCCACATCGGGAAGCTGCGCGCGGCCGGCGCGACCTTCTTGACCTGCGCGTAGAAGTCCGGCTGGTTCGGGAAGAACGCGGGCGCGGCCTGGAGCACGGGCAGCGAGCGGCCCGCAGTGGCGGCGGGATAGACGTTGATCTGCTTGACCTGCTCGGTGACCGCCGCGTCGTCGGTGTTCAGCCAGGACGCGAACGCGGCGGCCTCGGCCGGGTGCCGGGAGTCGCTGGTGACGGTGGTGGCGGAGCCGCCCCAGATGCCGGTGGCGGGGTCTCCGGCCGTCCACGCGGGCAGCGGCGCGACCGCCCACTTGCCCTTGGTGGCGGGCGCGATGCCGCCGATCTGCGCGGGCGCCCAGGCGCCGGAGATCCAGGTGAGCAGCGTCCCGTCGTTCATCTGCTTGTTCCACTGCGGGCTGAACGACGGATTCTTGGCGATCACGCCGTCGTCGACCAGGCCCTGCCAGTAGTCCGCGACCTTCACCGTGGGCGCGCCCGCGATGTCGACCTTCCAGGTGGTTCCGCTGGTGGTCCACCAGTCGGCGCCCGCCTGCTGGGCGAGGCCGGTGAACCAACCGGGGTCCGCCGCGTCGAAGTTGGTCAGATACGCCTTGGGAGCCTTGGCCCGCAGCGTCCTGGCCGCCGCCGCGTAGGCGTCCCACGTCGTCGGTACGGCCAGGCCGTACTTCGTGAACAGGTCGGCGCGGTAGAAGAGCATCAGCGGGGCGACGTCCTGCGGGACGCCGTACACCTTGCCCTCGAACACCGTGCTCTTCAGGGTCGGTTGGTCGAATTTCCCGACGGTGTCCTTGGTGTACTCGGTGATGTCCCGCACGACGCCCTTGGAGACCAGCGCGGGCAACGACTGGTACTCGACCTTGGCGATGTCCGGACCGTTCTTCGCCTCGTGCGCGGTGATCATCTTGGCGACCAACTGGTCACCGCCCGCCGGGTTGGAGAGCTTCACGTGGATCTCGGGCTGCGCCGTGTTCCACTTGGCGACGACCTTGTCCATGTTCGGGTCCCAGTCCCAGAAGGACAGTTCGACCTTGCCCTTCCCGCTCGGCTCCTGGCCGGACTTCTTGTCCGATCCGCCGCCACAGGCCGCCGTCGTCACCAGCAGCCCTGCCGCCACCAGCACAACGGCGGCTCTTGTCCGTGTCACGCCCATGGGGTGGTTCCTCAGCTCTCGTCAGTGGCGGGCGCGGTGGCCCAGTCGGGAAGGTTCAACGGCGTGCGCTGGATACCGATCCACTGCCGCCGCGTGAAGCCGGGCATCTGGTTCTCCGCGCCGTGCCTGGCGTGCGCGTCGTTGACGTGCACCTCGCCCGCCGCGAGCCGCTCCGCGACGGACAGACCGCGGATCAGATCCCGCGTGAAGACCGAATTCATCAGCATGGGAAGGCCGTTGGTCAGCGCCACGGCCTCCTCCTCGGTGTCGACCACCGTCACCGGGATCACCGGCCCGAAGACCTCCTCCCGGAACGCGGGCATCCGCGGCGTCACCCCGGTCAGCACCGTCGGCCGGTAGAACAGCCCCTCGTACGTGCCGCCGGTCACCAGCCGCGCGCCCATCGCCAGCGACGGCTCCACGATCGTGCGGTGCAGCCGGTCGAGCTGCGCCCGGCTGATCAGCGGTCCCAACGCGTTCCCCGCGTCGAACGGGTCCCCCACCTTCAGCGCCGCCGCCCGCCGCACCACGGCCTCCACATACGCGTCCGCGACGGCCCGCTGCACGATGTGCCGACTGGCGCTGATGCACGTCTGCCCCTGGAACTCCAGCGACGCCACCATCGCGCAGTCCGCGGCCAGTTCCACATCCGCGTCGTCCAGCACCACGAACGCGTTGCTGCCGCCCAACTCCAGCCGGATGTCCCGCAACTCCCCCGCCGCCGCCCGGCTGATCGCCAGCCCCACCTCCCGCGACCCGGTGAAGTCCAGCATGTCCACCCCCTGATGCCGCGCCAACGCCCACCCGGCCTCCGGGCCCTCCCCCGTCACCACGTTCAACACCCCGCGCGGCAGCCCCACATGCTCGGCCGCCTCCGCCAGCACCTGCCCGCCGATCACCGGCGTCAGCTCCGCCGGTTTCAGCACCACCGTGTTCCCGAACGCCAGCCCCGGCGCCACCGCCCGCATCGCCAGATTCATCGGGTAGTTCCACGGCGTGATCAGCCCCAGCACCCCGAGCGGCACCACCCGCGACAGCGACAGCTTCCCCGCCTTGTACGGCGGCAGGATCTCCCCCGCGTTCTCGCTCACCTGCACCGCCGACAAGGCGAGCTGCCGCACGCTGGTCCCCACCTCGTCCTCGGCCTTCGCCCTCACCCCGCCCGTCTCCCGCATGCTCTGCTCGACCAGCTCCCCGAACCGGTCCTCCAAATACCGCCCCAACTCCCGCACATACCGGCCCCGTTCCGGCGCCGCCAGCCCCGCCCACCCCGGCTGCGCCGCCCGCGCCGCCGCCACCGCCCGGTCCACGTCCTCCGCCGCCCCCAGCGCGTACCGCCCGATCTCCCGCCCCGTCGCCTTCTCCTCCACCACCCCGCTCCTCTGCGACGCCGCCGCCACGAACTCGCCGTCGATGTACAGCCGACCGTCTCCGGAATGCGAGGGCATACGTTCTCCAAGGAAGGGGGTAACGAAATGAGCCGCCTTTTTCTTGGACTTAAACTAAGTAGCGACCGATCACCGGTCAATCCGTCGCACACAACTTTTTCCCGGGCCCCACATCCCCCAGCCGGTTCCCCACCAGCCCACCGCCCCGCCCCGCGGTTCGCCGCACGGGTGCCCCTGCACGAGGGGCTGCGCCCCTACGGCACCGCTACGCAGGTGGGTTCGCCGCACGGGTGCCCCTGCACGAGGGGCTGCGCCCCTACGGGACCGCTGCGCAGGTGGGGTTCGCCGGTAGCCAGCGAGCCGAAGGCGGCGCCGGTGTCGAAAGCGACGATGAGCAGGGAGCGAGGAACGAGCGACCGTCGAAGAGGAGCGTCGACACCGGATCTAAGCCGCCGGAGGCGAGAGGGCGGCAAAAAAGGGGAAGGACGGTGAGCCAACGCAAGGCGGCTCCCACCCGCGGTTCGCCGCCACGCTGAGCTCACCCAAAACGCCCTACCCCCCCGTCAACACCCCGTGCACCGGCAGCGTCGCCGCCCCCAGTGCCACCGCCTCCGGGCCCAGGCGGCCCAGTTCCACCGCCGTGCCCGCCGCCAGGTAGTCGAGCGTGTGGCGGCGCATCGCGTCGCGTACGGCGGGGAGCATCGTCGGGCCCATGGCGCCGCTGACCCAGCCGGAGAGGATGACGCGGTCGGGGCTGAGCAGATTGATCAGGTTGGCGATGCCGATGCCCAGGTACTCCGCGGTCCAGCGGACCGTGTCGGCGGCCGGGCCCGGCCGGGAGGCGGCGGCGACGAGCGCGGCGACGCGCGCCTCGGTGCCGACGCCGGGGAGTTCGGGGGCGCCGGGGACGCGCCCGTAGTGGCCGAGGATGGCGTCGGCGCCGACGTACGCCTCCAGGCAGCCGTGGGAGCCGCAGCGGCACGCGGCGCCGCCCGCCTCGACGACGGTGTGGCCCCACTCGCTGGTGGTGCTGGTGACGCCGCCGGGCGAGCCGGTGGCGACGGCGGCGCCGACGCCGACCGCGAGCAGCGCGACGATGGCGCGTTCGGCGCCCCGGCCCGCGCCGCGCCACATCTCGGCCTGGCCGAGCGTGCGGGCGCAGTTGTCGAGGTGGAGGGGCGCGGCGATGTGCGGCCTGAGCAGGGCGTCGAAGGGGACGTCCGACCAGCCGAGGGTCGGCGCGTGGACCGAGCCGTCGGGCAGGACGGCGCCGGGCACGCCGACGCCCACGCCGAGCAGGGTGCCGGTGTCGACGCCCGCCTTGGCGGTGACCTCCTCGATGCCCGCCGTCACGAGCCCGGCCAGCACCGCGGGGTCGGGCCGTCCGGTGTCCATCGGGTAGGTGGCGGTGGCAAGGGTGTCGAGCGTCCAGTCGAAGAGCCCGACCTGGACGTGGGTCTCGCCGATGTCGACCCCGGCCACCTGCCCGTATCCGGGCCGCACTTCGAGGAGCGTGCGGGGACGGCCGCCGTCGGAGTCGAGCAGTCCCGCCTCGGCGACGAGGCCGTCCGCGACCAGGTCGGTGACGACGTTGCTGACGGTGGCGGAGCTGAGCCCGGTGGCGCGCATCAGGTCGTAGCGGCTGGCGGGGCCGTGCAGATAGAGCCGGGTCAGCACCGATGTGCGGTTGTGCCGACGCAGGTCCCTCGTCGTCCGGCCCACGTCGCGCGTCACCGGGCTCCCTCCACGATGTCGGTCGGACACGGCACCCCCGGGAGAGCGCAGTACAGGGCACATAGTGCCAGATCACCCACTCTCCGCTTTGGGGAGCACTCCCCAGGAACCAAGACATCGGATGCTTACGGGTTAACTCACCCCTTCCCACCGACGCGCGAGCGTCCTTGGACCACTCCTCACACCCGTCCCGTCCCCCGGTAGAGGTCGAGTTCGCCGTCCAGTTCCACGGCCAGCACGGTGGCGTGCTCGTCCACGTCGCCCGCCGAGGGCGCGTCGATCCACAGCACTCCCGGTACGTCGTGCAGGTCGCCGGTGACCTCGTGGCCGAGTTCGGCACCGGTGCCCACCACGGTCACGCGGCGTACGGCGTTGCGCAGGCCGCGCAGTGAGACCGTCTCACGCGGGGCGTCGAAGCAGGTCAGGTAGAGGGTGCGGCGGTCGGCGGAGAGGGTGCTCGGACCGTAGTGGTGACCGGCCGGGAGTCCGGCGACGGTGCCGTAGACGGCGGCGGAGTGCCGGGCGATCCAGTCGCCGAGCCCTTCGAGGCGGGCCGCCTGCTCCGCGGTGATCGTGCCGTCCTCGCGCGGGCCCACGTCCAGCAGCAGGTTGCCGCCCGCGCCGATCGTCTCGGTGAAGTAGCGCACGAGCTGGCCGACCGACTTCTGGTGGTCGTCGTGGCCCTGGTAGCCCCAGGAGTCGTTGACGGTCAGGCACAGCTCCCAGGGGCCGTCGGGGGCCTGGAGCGGGACGCCCTGCTCGGGGGTCGCGTAGTCGCCGCGGCTGAACATCCGGGCGTTGAAGACCGTCTCGGGGTTGACCGCGAGGACGGCGTCGGCGAGCGTGTCGATGCCCCACTGCTCCTCGGCGCGCTCCCACTCGCCGTCGAACCACAGCAGGTCGGGGCGGTACCGCTCGGCCAGTTCCACGACCTGGGCGTCGCGGTAGCCGAGGTAGCGCCGCCAGGCGGCGGGGTCCTCCGCGCCCGGCGCGGGGGCGCTGAGCGGGTTGTCGTTGACGGCGGCCTGGAGCGGGTCGGGGTCGGGGTGCCGGACGGACGGGTAGTCGGGGTGCGACCAGTCGGAGTGGGAGTAGTAGAAGCCGACCTTGAGCCCTTCGGCGCGCAGCGCGTCGGCGTAACCGCCGAGCAGGTCGCGGCCCGCGGGGGTGTCGCGGGTGACGGACAGGCCGTCCTCGCGGGCGGTGTCCCACAGGGCCACGCCGTCGTGGTGACGGGCCGTCAGCACGGCGTAGCGGGCGCCGGCGCGGGCGAACAGCCGCGCCCAGTCGTCCGGTTCGTACGCGGCGGCGGTGAACCCCGCGAGCTGCTTCATGTACCGCTCCCGGGTGACCTGCCCGGTGTAGAAGGACCACGACTCGGGGACGCCGTCGACGGCGTAGATCCCGTAGTGGATGAAGATGCCGAGCTTGGCGTCGGCGAACCAGGGCTGCATGGGCATGGGGCGCGTCCTCGCGAGACGATACATCGGATGTGTTGCCGGGACGCGTTGACCTTACGGTTCGCCGGTCCGGGCAATCAATCCCCCTCACGATCCCTCAGGAACCCCCAGGCTCCACCGGATCAGGACCGGGCCGGAGTGTGCCCGGGGGACGCCCCCGACTGTCAGGTGAGGGGGGCGCCCCGGTCTCGGTGCGTTCTCTCAGAACGCCAGTGGCGCGGAGAGCGGCAGCCGGGCGGCCGTGGGCCCGGCGTACAGCGTGTACGGGGCCGGGCGGCTCCGCCAGCGTCCTTCCGCGGGTGACCACCGCTGGAACGACCGTGCTGCCACGTGAACTTCCGCCACGACATCCTCACCGGGCTCGGCCCGGACCGCGGTAAATCCGGCCAGTCGCGGTCCACCGTTGTCATAGTCGCCGTCGGGCCCGGTGCCGAGGTAGACCTGGACGACCTCGCGGCCGGCACGCGCCCCGGTGTTGCGCAGCGCGACCCGTACCACGATGTCCCGTTCCCCGTCCTCACCTGCGGATTCGCCGTGGCCCGAGGTCTCCTCCGCCGCCTCGGGCACGTCCAGCAGCCGGTAGTCCCAGGTGGTGTAGCCGAGCCCGTGACCGAACCAGTACGCGGGTTCCGCGCCCGCCCTGCGCCACGCACGATGGCCGATATACGGCCCTTCCTCGTACGGCAGCACACCGTCTGCGGGAGTGGTGGACGGCAGGGGCGCGCCCTCGGCGAGTCCGGCCCAGGTGGTGGGCAGCCGCCCGCCGGGCTCGGCGTGGCCGAACAGTACGTCGGCCAGGCCGTGTCCGGCCTCCTGGCCGGGGAACCAGCTCAGCAGCACCGCGGGGACGCTCTCCCGCCAGGGCAGTTCGACCGGTCCGCCGGAGTTGACGATCACCACGGTACGGGGGTTGGCGGCGGCGACCGCGGCGACGAGTTCGTCCTGGCGGCCGGGGAGCGCGAGCGACGTACGGTCGAAGCCCTCGCTCTCGATCTCGTCGGTGGTGCCGACGACCACGACGGCCACGTCCGCGTCGCGGGCCAGCGCCACGGCCTCGGCGATCGACTCGTCCTCGTCGCGGCGCGGCGGGTCGGCGGCCAGCGCGACCGCGAAGCCGTCGTCCGCCTCCCAATGGCGGGTGGCGACCAGCAGCAGTTCACCGCCCGCCGTCACCTGCCGGGACGCCACCCGGAAGGACGGTGTGACATGGACATATGTGGGGTCCCGCGATTCGGGCCGCACATAGGTGTCGATCAGCGTCTCGCCGTCCGCCCGCAGTGTGACCGCGCCGAGGCCGACGACGGCGAACCGCCACTCCCCCGTGACATCCGGTGTGACCAGGGCGCTGACCTCGACGGCCACCGCGGTGGCGGCGAGTTCCGGCGCGTCGCCCGACTCCAGGATCCGGCCGCTGAGCCGGTGCTCGGCGTGGATCTCGGCGCCGTCGGCGGCGAGGTAGCGGACCAGGACGCCGGGTGCGCCGCTGCGCGGGTCGCGGGAGTTGCCGCTGTGCAGCGGGGTCGGGCGGGTGGTGAGGACGACGCCCTCGGCGTGCACGACCTCGGCGCTGTCGCCGACCGCGTCCCTGATGCCGTCGAGCGGCGAGACGACCTCGATCGGGAAGACGCCCGCGCTGCCGCCGCCCTGGACGCGCGCGGCGGCGGCGTTCGGGCCGAGTACGGCGATCCGCGGCGGCCCGCCGTCCGGACCGTCCTGGCCGGTCCCTCGTCCGGGGGCCGGGTCGAGCGGCAGCAGCCCGCCCTCGTTGCGCAGCAGGACGCTCGCGGCGGCGACCGCGCGGCGCAGCAGGGCGCGGGCGTCGTCGGACACGACCGGCGCGGCGGTCGCCAGAGGGGTCGCTCGTGTTTCGCCGTGGGCTTCCAGGGGTGACAAGGTCCCCTGGAAGCCCTCCAGCGCACCGACCCGTGCGGCGAGCCGCAGGAATCGGCGGACCTTGTCGTCGATCACCGTCTCGGGCACCCTGCCCTCGCGGACCGCCGCCACCAGCGGCTCGCCCCACAGCGGGTGCGGCCCCGGCATCGCGAGGTCCTGCGGGGCGAGCGCCGACTCCTCGGTGGACCGGACCGCGCCCCAGTCGGAGACCACGACCCCGTCGAAGCCCCAGGTGCCCTTGAGCGGTTCGGCCAGCAGCGGGCTCTCGGACATGGTGATGCCGTTGACCGCGTTGTACGCGGACATCACCACCCACACGCCCGCGCGCACCGCGGCCTCGAAGGGCGCCATGTACACCTCGCGCAGGGTGCGTTCGTCGACGCGGGCGTCCAGCGTCAGACGTTCGGTCTCCGAGTCGTTCGCCACATAGTGCTTGGCGGTGGCCGCGACGCCGCCGGCCTGGACGCCGCGGATGTACGCGGCGGCCGTGCGTCCGGTGAGCAGCGGGTCCTCGGAGTAGCACTCGAAGTGCCGTCCGGCCGCCGGGGTCCTGTGCAGGTTGAGGGTGGGGGCGAGCATGATGTCGATCCGCTTGCGGCGGGCCTCCGCGGCGAGCAGACCGCCCAGTTCGGCGACGAGTTCCTCGTCCCAGCTCGCCGCGAGCGCGGTCGGCGACGGCAGGACGAGCGCGGTGTCGCGTTCGTCCCAGCGCTCGCCGCGTACGCCCGCGGGCCCGTCGGACACGCCCATCTCCCGCAGGCCGACGGCCGGTTCGCCCTGCGTCCTGAAGGAACTGGCGCCGGAGAGCAGCCGGACCTTGGCGGGGAGGTCGAGCTTGGCGACGAGCGCGTCCAACTCCGCGTCGGACGGGGCGGGTTCCGCCTCCGACGCGGGCTGTGACGCGGACCCCGGCGCGGGCCCCGACCCGTTCCCCGACGCGGGATCGGACAGCGTCGCGGGCCCGGGAAGGGGCAGGGACTCGGACTCGGGAGTGATCATGGTCATCCCTTCATGGCCCCCTGCATGATGCCGTCCAGGATTTGACGGCCCATCAGCAGGAAGACCGCGATGATCGGCAGGCTGGAGACGAGCGCCCCGGTGAGCACCAGGGAGTAGTCCTGGATGTAGCCGCTGGCCAGTTCGGACAGCGAGAGCTGCACCGTGGGGTTCTGCTGGGTCATGACCACCTTGGGCCAGTAGAAGTCGTTCCAACTGGCCATGAAGGTGAGCATGCCGAGCACCGCCATCGCCGGGCGGGCGGCGGGCAGTGCGATGTGCCAGTACAGGCCCCGGGTCGTGCAGCCGTCCATCCGGCCCGCGTCGAGCAGTTCGTCGGGGATGGCCGTGACCAGGTACTGCCGCATGAAGAACACGCCGAAGGCGTTGGCGGCGGCGGGCACGATGAGCGCCTGGAGGTGGTTCGCCCAGTGCAGCCAGTTCGCCATCATGATGTAGAGCGGGATGATGCCGAGCTGGGTGGGGACCATCATCGTCGCCACCACGGAGCCCAGCAGCGGGCTCCGGCCGGGGAACCGCAGCTTGGCGAAGGCGAATCCGGCGAGCGTGGAGGTCAGCACCACCGAGACGGTGACCGTGCCGGCCACGATCAGCGAGTTGACCAGGGCCAGTTGCATGTCGGCCTGGTCGAACGCCCGGCGCAGGTTGGACAGGAGGTGGCTGCCGGGCAGCAGCGCGGGCGGCACCTGGCTGAGCGCGGCGTTGTCCCGCGAGGCGGCGACCAGCGTCCAGTACAGCGGGAAGACCGAGAGTCCGACGACGACGGCGAGCGCGACGTAGACGCCCTTGCCGGCCGAGAGCTGACGGTCCCGGCCGGATCGGCGGCGGGGGCGCTTGGTGAGCGGCAGGGTGGTCATGCGGCCTCGACTCCCTTCATGCGGCGGGCCAGAAGGAAGTTGACGGCGACGATCACGACGATGACCAGGAACATCGCCCAGGAGATCGCGGCGCCGTAGCCGTATTTGAACTTCCCCCAGAACTGGTCGTACGAGTACAGCGCCATCGTCTGGAACTGGTGCTGCGAGCCGCCCGCCATCGGGGTCTGGCTGGCGCTGAACAGCAGTGGCTCGCCGAACATCTGGAGCGCGCCGATGGTCGAGGTGATGACGGTGAACAAGATGGTGGGGCGCAGCACCGGGATGGTGATGGACCTGAACTGCCGCCACCGGCTGGCCCCGTCGATCGCGGCGGCCTCGTACAGCTCGAAGGGGACGGCCTGCATCGCGGCGAGGTAGATCAGCGCGTTGTAGCCGGTCCAGCGCCAGGTGACGATGGTGGAGATGCCGATCCAGGAGGACCAGGTGCCCGCCTGCCAGTCGGTGTGCGGGACGCCGAAGAGGCCGAGGAACCAGTTGACCAGGCCGAAGTCGCGGCCGAAGAGCTGGACGAAGATGATCGTGACGGCCGCGACCGAGGTGACGTTGGGCAGCAGCACGCCCATCCGGATGAAAGTGCGGCCCCGCAGGCGGTAGTTGAGCAGGTGGGCCAGGCCCAGCGCGAGCAGCAGTTGCGGGACGGTGGAGAGCACGCCGATGCCGAGGGTGTTGCGCAGCGCGTTCCAGAAGAACTGGTCGTGCAGCAGGGTGCGGTAGTTGTCGAGGCCGACGAAGGTGTGCCTGCTGCCGTCGGTGTCGGCCCGCCAGGCGGTGAGCGACACATACGCCGTGTAGAGCAGCGGGAACAGGCCGAAGACGCCGAAGACGAGGAAGAACGGCGAGATGTAGAAGTACGGCGACAGGCGCCGCTCGGCCCGGTGCCAGCGGGCCCCCTTGGCGGGGGCGAAGTCGGGCGCCGTCTTTCCGGGCGAGGGATTGTCCTGCGAGGCGGCGGGCGGGGTGCCGGTCGAGACGGCCATGCATCTGCTCCTGGTTGGTGGCCGGCGGGGGGTACGCGGTGGGCGGGGAGTGGGAAGGGTGCGCAACCCCCGCCGGCCCGTCGAGTGGCGCGAGCGGCCCGGAACGGGAACCTCGGGGCGGTCAGGAACCCGGAGGATCTGAGGACCTCACGTTCGGGGCCGGCTCCCGTCGTGCCCCACCGTCCGCGCGGCCCGCTCGGGACAGCGGTCCGCGCGGACGGCGGGATCCGGTGGCCGCCCGCCGCGATCCGGCGGCCACTTCGGTCCGGGAGTCCGGGCTCGGGGCCCGGCTCCGGGACGTCGGAAGGGTGGTGCCGGGACCGGCGGGTCATGGGCGGCGCGAGCGGCGCCCGGCACCCGTGCCCGCCGGCCGGGCACTACTCGCCGATGTTCTTGATCTCGGCGTTGGCGTTGCTCCACGCCTTGTCCACGCTCGCCTTGCCCTGTTCGACCGAGACCAGGGCGTTGCCGTAGATGTTGCCGATGTCGGCGCCGTGCGGGCCGAGCGGCTGCGGCTTCAGGTTCTTCGCGGAGTCGGAGAAGATCTTGCCGGTGGGCGCGCCGTTGAACATCGGGTCGGTGAGGTTCGCGATGTCGGGCGAGGTCCACAGCGCCTGGTCGGAGGGGAAGAAGCCCTTGTTCTTGAAGAGCCAGGCTTCCTGGGTGGGCGCGGTGAGCCACTTGGCCAGCTCGACGGCGGCCTTGGTGTGCTTGCCCTGCTTGGGCACCGTCAGATAGGAGCCGCCCCAGTTGCCGCCGCCGCCGGGGATGGTGGCGATGTCCCACTTGCCGCCGTCGGCGGGCGGGTTGGCCTTGAACTCGTAGCTCATCCAGGCCGGGCAGGTCACGGTGGCGAACTGGCTCTTGCGGAAGCCGGTGTCCCAGGCGGGAGTGAAGGCGGCGATACCGGCCGACTCACCGTCCTTGATGGCGCCCGCGACCGTGTCGAACGCCTGCTTGACCGCCGGGTTGGACGCGGCGACGACCTTGCCGTCCGCGTCGTAGAACGCCTGCGGCGCCTGGGCGGTCATCGCGGAGAAGACATTGCTGCCCGCGTCGAACCACTTGACCTTCTTGTCCGGGCTCTTGGCGAGGAACTGCTTGCCGGTGGAGAAGTAGGAGTCCCAGCTCGACACCAGCGAGGAGACGGCCTGCCGGTCGGTGGGCAGCCCGGCCTTCTGGAAGAGGTCGGCGCGGTAGCAGAGCGCCATGCCGCCCATGTCGGTGCCGAGGCCGAAGAGCGAGGAGCCGTCCCGGCTGGAGGCGGGGGCGGTCTTGGACGGCACCCACTGGTTCTTGTCGACGCCCTCGTCCAGGAAGTTGACGAATTTGCTCGCCTCTGACTGGAAGCCCGCGACCTGGCCGATCTCGATCGCCTCGATGTCGGCGGTGCCGCTGCCCGCGACCAGGTGCGCGTGCAGGTTCTGGTGGTGGGCGCCCAGGTCGGCGCGGTTCTCCTTGATCGTGATGTTCGGGTGGAGCTTGTGGTACTGGGCGTAGAGGTCCTTGTAGCCGAAGTCCGAGAACAGGTTCACGGTGAGCGTGGTCTTGGCGTTGGCGTCGTCGCCGGAACCGGACTTGGACGTCGAGTCGCTTCCGCAGCCGGTGGCCAGGAGCGCGGCGGCCAGTACGGCGCCCCCTCCCGCGAGCCACGTCCTGCGTCTGTTTCCTGTGTCGCTCATGGGGACTTCCTCGGATTTCTCGGTCTCTGGGCGGACGGGCGGGGCGGCCGGAGGGACCCCGGGGCAGGCAGGAAAAGAACGCTTGGAGAGCGCTCTCCCAATGCCGGTACATTCACGCCCCGCACGGGCGTGTGTCAAGACCCGGTACTCCGATCCGCACCGGATACGCACGTTCCGACGGTGAACAGACCTGCCGATTCAGGATGTTAGAGGCCATAACGATCGGGACATGTCGTCATCTCGTGTCCGATGCCTTGACACCCCGGAAACGGGGACGCAACCATCTGCCCACTGAGAGAGCGCTCTCCCGAATGCTCCATGCCCCGGAACCCGCCGTCCCGGAGAGCCGCACCCTCCCTCCCTCACCTCCCCCCGCAGGAGAATCGGCATGAGAGCCTCACACTCACCGACCGCCCGGTTCAGATCCCTTCCACCGTCGCCGCGCGCGGCCCTTCTGGTGCTCCTCGCCATGGGCCTCGCGCTGTACGCGCTCGCCGTCCCCACCACGGCCGCGCACGCCGCCGACACCCTGCTCTCGCAGGGCAAGCCCGCCACCGCGTCCAGCACCGAGGGCGCCGGTTACCCGGCCTCCGCCGCGGTCGACGGCGACGCCGGCACCCGCTGGGCCAGCGCCTGGAGCGACCCGCAGTGGCTCCAGGTCGACCTCGGCGCCACCTCCACCGTCAGCAAGGTCGTGCTGAACTGGGAGAACTACGCGACGGCGTACCAGATCCAGGTCTCCGACACCGGCACCGGCGGCTGGACGACGATCTACTCCACGACCACCGGCACCGGCGGCACCCAGACCCTCACGGTCAGCGGCACCGGCCGGTACGTCCGGATCAACGGCACCGTGCGCAACAACGGCTACGGCTACTCGCTGTGGGAGTTCCAGGTGTACGGCACCGCGGGCTCCGGCGGCACGGGCGGTACGACCGGCGGTGACAACGGCGGTACGGGCACGCCGCCGCCCGGCAACTGGACCACGGTGTGGAGCGACGACTTCACCGGCGCGGCGGGCACCTCGCCCAGCGCCGCCAACTGGATCACGGACACCGGCACCGCCTACCCCGGCGGCCCCGCCAACTGGGGCACCGGCGAGGTCGACACCGCCACCAACTCCCCCGCGAACGTGGGCCTCGACGGCAACGGCCACCTCAACCTGACGGCCCTGAAGTCGGGTACGGCCTGGACGTCCGGCCGGATCGAGTCCAAGCGGACCGACTTCGCGGCGCCCGCGGGCGGCCAGCTCCAGATCTCCGCCACGCTCAAGCAGCCGGATCCGGCCAAGGCGCTGGGCTACTGGCCGTCCTTCCGCGCGATGGGCGCCGCCTTCCGGGGCAACCCCGGCGCGTGGCCGGCCGTCGGCGAGAGCGACATCATGGAGAACGTCAACGGCCGCTCGCAGCTCTCGGCGACGCTGCACTGCGGCACCGCGCCCGGCGGCAACTGCGACGAGTACAACGGCAAGACCAGCGGTCTGGCCACCTGCTCCGGCTGCCAGACCGGCTACCACACGTACTCCGAGATCATCGACCGCACGAAGTCCGACGAGCAGATCCGCTACTACCTCGACGGCAAGCAGATCTGGCAGGTCAGCGAGTCGCAGGTCGGCGTCGCGACCTGGGAGGCGGCCGTGCACCACGGCGTCTTCGTGGACTTCAGCCTCCGGATCGGCGGCTCCTACCCCAACTCCGTCTGCGGCTGCACCTCTCCGGCCGCCGACACCTCCTCCGGCGGCGCGCTGAGCATCGACAACGTGACGGTCTCCCAGATCGCCGCGGGCACCGTGCCGACCCCGCTCACCGACCCCCCGGTGCCGACCGGCGCCAGCGACGTGCACGTCACGGGCGGCCAGGGCAACTGGAAGCTGACCGTCAACGGGGCGCCGTACACCGTCAAGGGCATGACCTGGGGTCCGTCCAACGACACGGCGAACGCGCACATGCGTGACCTGAAGGCGATGGGCGTCAACACCGTGCGCACCTGGGGCACCGACGCGGGCACCAAGCCGCTGCTGGACGCCGCCGCGCAGTTCGGTCTGAAGGTGGTCAACGGCTTCTGGCTCAACCAGGGCGCGGACTACGTCAACGACACGGCGTACAAGACCAACACGCTCAACGACATCAAGAACTGGGTGACGACGTACAAGAACCACCCGGGCGTGCTGATGTGGGACGTCGGCAACGAGGTCATCCTCACCACGCAGGACCACTACTCGGGCGCCGCGATCGAGCAACAGCGCATCGCCTACGCGAAGTTCGTCGAGCAGGTGACGCAGGCGATCCACGCGATCGACCCGAACCACCCGGTGACGTCGACGGACGCGTGGACCGGCGCGTGGCCGTACTACAAGCAGTACACGCCGTCGCTCGACCTCTACGCGGTCAACTCCTACGGCGCGGTCTGCAATGTGAAGCAGGACTGGATCAACGGCGGTTACACCAAGCCGTACATCGTCACCGAGACCGGCGAGGCCGGCGAGTGGGAGGTCCCGAACGACGCGAACGGGGTGCCCACCGAGCCGACGGACATCCAGAAGCGGGACGCGTACCTGTCCGCGTGGAACTGCATCTCGGGCCACACCGGGGTGGCACTCGGCGCCACGATCTTCCACTACGGCAACGAGAACGACTTCGGCGGCGTGTGGTTCAACGTCCGCCCGGCGAGCTGGAACCGGATGATGTACTACTCGGTGGCGAAGGACTACGGCGGCACGCCGCAGGCCAACACCCCGCCGGTGATCAGCTCGATGACGGTCGGCAACAGCGGTTCCGTCCCGGCAGGCGGCACCTTCGACGTCTCGGCGTCGGCGACCGATCCGGACGGCGATCTGATCCGGTATCAGCTCATGTACTCCACCAAGTACGTGGACAGCGGGACCGGTCTGCAACAGGTCACGTTCACGCAGACCGGCGACGGCAGGTTCACGGTGACCGCGCCCAAGACGCTCGGGGTGTGGAAGGTGTACGTGTACGCCTTCGACGGGCACGGGAACGTCGGTATCGAGACCAAGTCGTTCCGCGTGGTGGCGCCGACGGTCGGCGGTACGAACGTGGCGCTCGGCAAGCCGACGACCGCGTCCTCGTACCAGCAGACCGGCAACGGGGCGCCGTTCCCGCCGTCGAACACCACGGACGGGCGCTGGGACACCCGGTGGGCGACCGACTGGACCGACGCGCAGTGGCTGCGGGTCGACCTCGGGCAGACCACCGCGATCAAGCACATCCAGCTCGGCTGGGAGTCCGCCTACGGGAAGTCGTACCAGGTGCAGGTGTCCAACGACGGCAACACGTGGACGGACATCTACAGCACGACCACCGCGACCGGCGGCGTGGAGACGTTCGACGTCAACGGGTCCGGCCGCTATGTGCGGCTGAATCTGACGCAGCGCGGCACGGCCTACGGGTACTCGCTGTACGAGTTCGGGGTGTACGCGTGACCCGGGTGACCGGGGCGCGCGGTTGAGACCGGGGCGGGGCGCGGCGGGCCTGTGGGGGGCTGCCGTACCCCGCCCCATCTGCGTGTTGTCCGACCAGGACTTAGGGAGAGCGCTCTCCGTGCGTGGTATAACTGGACCATGACGAGCAGCCGTCCTGCCGGGCCCCGCCTGCCCACACTGGAAGACGTCGCGCGGTCCGCCGGGGTGTCGCGGGCGACGGTGTCCCGTGTGGTCAACGGGACGCGCAATGTCGATCCGGAGATCCAGAAGGTCGTCCAGGAGGCGGTCGAGGCGACCGGGTACATCCCCAATCGCGCGGCCAGGTCGCTGGTCACCCGGCGTACGGACTCGGTCGCGCTGGTCTTCTCCGTGCCCGACCACCACGCGGCCGACGACCCCTTCCTCGGGCAGGTCTTCAGCGACCCGTTCTTCGGCCGGATAGTGGGCGGCCTGCTCACGGTGCTGCGCCCGCGCGGCGTGCACCCCTTGCTGATGCTCGCCGACTCCGAGAAGGCGCGGCGCTCGCTGGTGCCGAATCTGCGGCAGGAGCACATCGACGGCGTGGTGCTGGTGTCGATCGCGCCGGGCGACCCGCTGCCGTCCCTGCTCACCGAGGCCGGGCTGCCGACCGTGCTGTTCGCCCGGCCGGCCACGCCGATCCCGATCAGCTTCGTGGACGTCGCGCAGCAGGCGGGCGCGAAGCTCGCCGCCGAGCACCTGCTGGCCCGCGGCTGCCGCCGGATCACCACCATCGCGGGCCCGGCCGACTCCCCCGCGGGCCAGGACCGCCTCGCGGGCTTCCGCGAGGCGATGGCCGAGCACGGCTACGCGTACGTCCCCAGCGTCGAGGGCAGCTTCACGCAGGAGGGCGGCGAGCGGGCGATGAAGCAGTTGCTGTCCGAACAGCCCGACACCGACGGTGTGTTCGTCGCCAACGACCTCATGGCCCAGGGCGCCCTTCTCGTCCTGCGCGACCACGGCCGCCGCGTGCCCGACGACGTGGCCGTCATCGGCTTCGACGACAGCAGCGCCGCCCTGTCCTCCCGCCCCCTGCTCACCACCATCCGCCAGCCGGTGGAGGACATGGCGGCGGAAATGGCGAAGCTCCTGATGGCCCTCATCGACGACCCCGCTCAGCAGACCCGCTCAGCGATCTTCAAAACAACCCTGATCCCCCGCGAATCCGCCTGACGGCGGAGGTCATCAAGCGCCCCCGCCCCCACCCCCCGCAGCGGACGGCGCCCGCGCCCGCCACGATTCCGCCCGACGGCGCAGCCCGTTGAACGCCCACCGGCGCTCGGTACCGGCACTCCGCCGCAGGGCGCCTGACGGCGCAGCCCGTTGAGCGTCTGCCCGGACTTGGCCACCTGGCGGCGGAGGCCGTTGGGCGGATCGGGGCGGGGGGTCGGCGGGGTTCCGGCGCTGGCTCGGCGGACGGGGCGCCTTGGCGGAATTCCGGGCTGGGCCGCCAGGCCGCGCACGGGTCCGGTGCGCGAGGTGCTGGGGCCGGGGTGTCGCGGGGGTCAAGCGGCAGGCGTAGCGGTTGGGTTGGGGACGACGATCGCCGTGGTGACGAGGCCGTTGCGGGTGGTCCAGCGGCCGGTGAAGATGTCGGGGCCGATGTTCTCGGCGAGGAGGGGGCCGGGGATCAGGAGGCGGGCGGTGTAGCCGCCGCGGTCGGGGGCGTCGGGGTCGCGGGTGAAGAGGAGTTCGGCCTCCTCGAAGCCGAGCATCTTGCGGTGGAAGGGATACCACGCCTTGTAGACGGTCTCCTTGGCGCTGAACAGCAGCCGGTCCCAGTGGATTTCGGGTGCTTCCTCGCCCAGCCGCTCCAGCGCGGCGGCCTCCGCGTCGGTGGCGGTGACGACCTTGAGCACCCCCTCGGGCAGCGGTCCGTGCGGCTCCGCGTCGATGCCGAGGGTGTGGACGTCGGAGGTACGGGCGACCGCCGCGGCACGGTAGCCGTCGCAGTGGGTGATGCTGCCGACGACGCCGACCGGCCAGACCGGCGCGCCCCGGTCGGGGTCGCGCGGGATCGGCCCCGGCGCGATCCCGAGCCCGGCCAGCGCGGCGCGGGCGCAGGCGCGGCCCGCCGCGTACTCGGCGCGGCGCTTGGCGACCGCCTTGGCGACGGCCGCGGCCTCCTCGGGGAAGAGCGGCGCACTGTCGAGTTCCGCGCCGTACACGGCCCGTGAGCGGACGGCGGCGGGCAGCAGGTGCTCGATCACCGGCGGACGCCCTGACGTCCGGCGAGTATCCGCCGCGGCCCCGCGGGCCCGGTGTCGCGGCGCCCCCACTCGCGCGGGTAGCCGAGCGAGACCTCGGTGAAGCGGACGCCGTCGCGCCACATCACGCGCGGGATGTGCAGATGCCCGTAGACGACCTCGGCGGCCCGGAAGCGGGTGTGCCACTGCTCGGTGCGCTCGGTGCCGCACCACAGCGCGAACGACGGGTAGCGCAGGATGCGCGTCGGGTCGCGGTGCAGCGGGAAGTGGTTGGCCAGCACCGTCGGCAGCGCCGGGTCCAGCGCCTCCAGGCGCGCCTCGGTCTCGGCCACGCGGACCCGGCACCAGTCGTCGAGGCCCGGCAGCGGGTCGGGGTGCAGGAACCGCTCGTCGTTGCAGATCACGCCGAGGTCCCGCGAGTGCGCCAGCGCCTCTTCCTTGGTGGTGGCACCGGGCGTGCCGTCGCGCCACGTGTAGTCGTACAGCAGGAACATCGGCACGACCGCGACCGGCCCCCGCTCGCCCTCCCACAAGAGGTACGGGTCCTCGGGCGTGATGACGCCGAGGCGGCGGATCTCCTCGACCAGGTGGCGGTAACGGGCCTCGCCGCGCAGTTGCACCGGGTCGTCCGGCGGGGTCCACAGCTCGTGGTTGCCCGGCAGCCAGATGACGGTGGAGAAGTGCTGCTTGAGCGTGCTCAGCGCCCAGATGATGTCCTCGGAGTTCTCGGCGACGTCTCCGGCGACGATCAGCCAGTCCTCGTCCGTCCCCGGCCGCAACTGCTCCACGATGAGGCGGTTGGCCGCGTAACCGACGTGCAGGTCACTGATCGCGAGTAGCTGCGCCCCGCTGTCGGGGCCGGTCAACGTGCGTCAACTCGTCCGCTAAGTGGTGTAGGCACGCGATCGATTGTCCCAGACGGCGGCGGACGGCACCGGGCTTTCGGGTCCGCGGGCGGGTGTCACGGAGGTGGTTCCCGTCACCCTCGCCGCCGTTTCGCCCGGGCGGCGGCACCGTCGCACCGACACGGATCGAGCGCGCGTCCGTCGCGCGTCCGTCACCGCTCAGTCGCGGCTCAGTCACCGCTCAGTCGCGGTCGACCAGCACCGCCGTGCCCTGGCCGACCCCGACGCACATGGTGGCCAGGCCCCGGTGGGCGCCGGTGCGGTTCATCCGGTGGAGCAAGGTGGTGAGGATACGGGCGCCCGAGCAGCCGAGCGGGTGGCCGAGGGCGATGGCGCCGCCGTCGGGGTTCACCAGTTCGGGGTCGACGCCGAGTTCGCGCACGGAGGCCAGCGCCTGGGCGGCGAACGCCTCGTTGAACTCGGCCTCCTCGACGCTGTCGACGGTCCTGCCGAGCCGGGCGAGCACGCGCCGGGTCGCCGGGACCGGCCCGACGCCCATGACGTCCGGGTGCACTCCGGCGCTGGCCCCGGCCGCGTACCGGCCGAGGGATTCGAGTCCGAGGTCGCGCAGCGCCTCCTCGCTGACCAGCAGCAGCCCGGCGGCGCCGTCGTTCATCGGCGAGGCGTTGCCCGCGGTGACCGTCCCGGTGCCGTCCTTGCGGAAGACCGGCTTGAGCGCGGCCAGCCGCTCGGCCGTGGTGTCCTCGCGGATGCACTCGTCCCGCGTGACGACCACGCCGTCGGGCCGGGTGACGGGCAGGATCTCGGCGTCGAAGAGGCCCTTCCCACGGGCCGCGGCGGCATTGCGGTGGCTGCGCAGCGCGAAGGCGTCCTGGTCGGCGCGGCTGACGCCGTACCGCGTGGCGACCTCCTCCGCCGTCTCCCCCATCGCCAGCACGCCGTGCAGTTCGCGCATCCGGTCGTTGGTGAGCCGCCAGCCGAGCCGGGTGTCGTACGTCGGCATCGCGTGCGGCAGCGCGTCGTCGGGGCGGGGCAGGACGAAGGGGGCGCGGCTCATCGACTCGGAGCCGCCCGCGACCACGATGTCGGCCTCGCCCGCCGCGATCATGCGGGCGGCGGCGGTGACGGCTTCGAGCCCGGACGCGCAGAGCCGGTTGACGGTGGCGCCGGGCACGCTGTCCGGCAGGCCCGCGAGCAGCACGGCCATCCGCGCCACATTGCGGTTGTCCTCGCCCGACTGATTCGCCGCGCCCCAATAGACGTCGTCGATCCTGGCGGGGTCGAGCGCGGGCACGCCGTCCAGCAGACCGCGCAGCACGGTCGCCGCCAGGTCGTCGGGGCGGACCGTGGAGAGCGCTCCCCGCAGCTTCCCGATGGGGGTGCGGCGGGCGGCGGCGAAGTGGACAGGTCGCATCGCGTGCTCCTCCTGGCGGGACCCGATGGTGCGGGTCGGGCGGCCCCGGGTGTGGGTACGTACCGCCCCCGTAAACTAGCACCGCAAGTTTACGGGGGCGAGGGCCGCTCCCGGCACTCCCCAGCCCCGCCGTTGCCGTGGTCTCACCGTCCCCCGGCGGGCAGCCCGTCGTGCACCCGCAGCAACAGGGCGTGCAATTGGGCCCGTTCGCGCGCGTCGAGCGGGGCAAGCACGTCGTCCTGTACGGCCTCGGCGCGGGCGGTGAGCGCCGCGAGGCGGTCGCGGCCCGCCGGGGTGAGGGCGACGCGGACCCGGCGGCGGTCGGCCGTGTCGCGGGCGCGCTCGACGCAGCCGGACGCGGCCAGTTCGTCGACGACCTTCACCATGTCGCTGGGGTCGACGCCCAGCCGCCCTGCCAGCTCCCGCTGCACCTGCGGGCCGAAGTCGGCGAGCGCGGCGAGCACCGCCATGTGCCACAGCCGCAGGCCCTCGTCGGACAGTTCGGCGGCCAGCCTGCCGCGCGCGGCCTTGCCGGTCTTCGACAGCAGATACGTCGTGAGGGCGGCGAGGGTGGGCGGTGTTCCGTTCATGGACCTCATTGTAGGCTGACACCAATGATGGGTAAGCACCTATGATCCCGTCACTCATCATCCCGTACGCACCGAGTGAGGTCTCCCGATGGACGCGCTCCACCCGCGCCTGCTCGTCGGCCGGTTCGCCGACACCTTCCGCTTCTACGACGCCGTGCTCCCCGGTCTCGTCGGCGCCGCGCTGACCCGCGGCGGCGAGAGCGGCCCCTACGCGAGCTGGGACGTCGGCGCCGAGGGCGTCCTCTCCCTCTTCGACCGGGCCGCGATGGCCGAGGTGACGGGCGGCACCGGCCTGCCCGCCGACCCGCCGCCCGCCCGGGACCGGGCCGTGCTGGTCAGCCGGGTGCCGGACGTCACCGCCGGGTACGAGCTGTGCCTGCGGCACGGCGGACGGCCGGTCGCTCCCCCGGCCGACCGCCCCGAGTGGGGCCCGTCGATGCGGACCGCGCATCTGCGCGACCCGGACGGCAACCTCCTGGAACTCCAGTCGTACTGATCCGGCGTACGGCCGGTCCCGCCGGGGTCCTCAGCCGCCCAGCACCGCTCAGTGCGCTCAGACGCTCTGAGCCATCAGCCAGGGTCCAACGCAGGACTCGCGGGTCACACGGGCGCCGCTCAGCCGTCCTCGGGACGCCGCCCACCCTCAGCCGTCCGCAGGACCCCGCCCACCCTCAGCCGTCCTCGGGACGCCGGGCGCAGCCGCGCGGACGCGGGCTCCCGCCGGGCCGGCCGCCGTCGCCGGGCCGCGCGCTGCCGTGCAGCAGCCGTTCCAGCTCGCGCCGGTCGCGCTTGGTCGGCCGTCCGGTGCCGCGGTCGCGCAGGCCCAGCGCCAGGACGTCCTCGCGCGGGGGCGGCGGCGGGCTGTTGTCCACGAAGCACTCGGCCGCCGCGGGCGCGCCGACCCGCTTGCTCAGCACCTTGGAGACGACCACGATCCGCTCGCGGCCCGCGTGGTGCAGCCGTACCTCGTCGCCGACGCGTACGGCCTGGGCGGGCTTCACGCGCTCGCCGTTCACCCGGACGTGTCCGGCCCTGCACGCCGCGGCGGCGATCGAGCGCGTCTTGGTCAGCCGTACGCACCAGATCCAACTGTCCACCCGCACGCTCCCGCCGCCCGCGGGCTTCCCCTCGTCACCAGCCATGCCTCCGAGCCTACGACGTGGTCCGCTCCCGTCACCCCTGGTTTCCCGCGCACCTGGGCGGACGGCTGCGCGTGCGGGGTGCGGGGCGCAGCGTGAGGGTGCTGGTGCTGGTGCGACTGCCGTCGGTGAGACCGGTCCCGTGACCGAGGAGGCGGCGCCGCCCGCTCCGAGTGTGCGTCAGCGCAACATCGTGTTCGGCACGATCATGCCGGGGATGCTGCCGGCGGCGCTCGACCAGACCGTCGTGGGCACGCGGACACCGCCCGCCGCATCCTGGACAGCGCGGACACCCGGCTCGACGCGGCGGGGGCGTCCGCTCGGCCGCGTGACCGCCCGGGCGCGTCCGAGCGGTCAACGGCCCAGCATCGCACCGCCGTTGACGTGCAGGATCTGTCCCGTGGTGTACGCGGCCTCGGGCGCGGCCAGGTGCTTGATCGCGGCGGCGATCTCGCTGGGCCTGCCGGGGTTGCCGGTCAGCGTCTGGGCGACGCGGGAGGCGATGAACCCCGGGGTGCCGCGGTCGCCGAAGAACTCGGTGTCGCCGACGAAGCCGGGCGCCACCGCGTTGACGGTGATGCCGTCCTTGCCGAGCCGCTGGGCGAGTTCGAAGGTGTAGGCGTGCACGGCCGCCTTCGCGCCGCCGTACGAGCCGGGGCCGCGTACCGCCGCGATCGAGGACAGGTGGACGATCCGCCCGCCGGGCCGCCGTACGGACGGCAGCAGCGCCTCGGTGAGCAGGACGGCCGTCAGGACGTTGGCGGCGAAGTTGCGCCGGTAGCCGTCGGCGATGCCCTCCAGGGTGCCGTCGTCGTCGAAGGCGGCGTTGCCGCCCGCGTTGGTGACGATGACGTCCACGGGGCCCTCGGCGGTGATGAACGCGGCTGCCGCGCGCACCTGTTCCGGCTCGGTGAGGTCGGCGGCGAAGAGGTCGACGCGCCCCTTGCCGTACTCCTCGTTCAGTTCCTCGGCGGCGGCGCGCAGGACGCCCTCGCGGCGGCCGAGGACGGTCACCCGGTCGCCGTCGGCGGCGAAGGCCGCCGCGGTGGCCCGTCCGATTCCGGTCCCGCCGCCCGACACCACCACGCGACGCTGCTGCTGCTCTGCCACGGTCCCCGCTCTCCGCCTCACTCCGAGGCGTTCTTTCATCTGAATAGCAGTCACATACGGGCACGACGCTAGGCAGCGCGGGCGGCCGGTGTCAACCGACTTCCCTGACGCGGGCGGGAGGATCAACTCCACTTCATGGAATGATCGTTAAGTACGATTTAACAGCGCGCTCACACATGCCTCGACGGCACCAGGAAGGGGGCCTGCATGGAGCGGTACGAGATGGAGACGTTCCTGACCCTCGCCGAGGAGCTGCACTTCGGGCGGACCGCCATGCGGCTGCGGGTGACCACGGCCCGGGTCAGCCAGGTGATCAGCAAGCTCGAACGCCGTGTCGGGGCGCCGCTGTTCGAGCGCACCAGCCGCAGCGTGGTGCTGACCCCGATCGGGCGGCGCCTCCACGACGACCTGCGGCCCGCGTTCGAGCGGCTGGAGGCGGCGCTGGCGACGGCCGTGGCCGAGGGGCGCGGGGTGACCGGGCTGCTGCGGGTGGGCTTCGTGGGCGCGGCGGCGAGTCAGCTGCTGGTCAGGGCGACCGAGCGGTTCCGTACCCGGCATCCGGGCTGCGAGGTGGAGATCCGCGAGGTCCAGATGACCGAGGCGCTGGAACGGCTGCGCGCCGACGCGCTGGAGGTGCTGATCGCCTGCCTGCCGCTGTCGGGCCCGGATCTGGCCAACGGTCCCGTGCTGCTGTCGGAGCCGCGCATGCTGGCGGTCCCCGCCACGCATCCGTTCGCCCAGCGCGGCACGGTCTCGGTGGAGGATCTGGCGCGCACCGAGGTGCTGCAAGCGCCGTGCTCGCTGCCCGACTACTGGCGCGAGCCGGGGACGCCGCAGCAGACCCCGGCGGGCCTGGCGATCCCGGTCGGCCGCTCGGCGGCGACCTTCCAGGAGGTGCTGACCCTGGTCGGGGCGGGCCAGGGGGTCTTCCCGGTGGGCGCGCACGCCACCCGGTTCCCCGCCCGCCCCGACGTCGTCTACGTCCCCTTCCACGACACGCCGCCGCTGGACTGGGGTCCGGTGTGGCGGGCGTCCCGCGCCACCGCCAGGATCCGCGCCTTCACCGAGGCGGCGGCGGCCGACCAGATGGCGTAGCGCCGTACCCGGCCGCGCGGGCCGTGCCGACGGGCCGCCGCCTTGCGTACGGTCAGCGGGCGTAGACGGCCACGAAGTCGCGGGTGGCCTGGGTGTAGTAGCGGTCCGGCGGGTCCTCGAAGTCGAGGATGTTGGTGGGTTTCGGGTCCGCCGGATTCTTGCCGCTGTCGTAGGACATGAAGGACGGCCACGCGCGGTTCATGTCCAGCGGCATGGCGCGGACCGCCCCGGCGTGTTGCATCAGTTCGGCGAGGGTCCGCGCGGACAGGGCCTGGCCGACCACCATGATGATGTCGCCCTGCGCGGTGATGCCGACGCCCGAGCGCTCGACGAACATCTTGCTCTGGTCGGTGACACCCCACTTGGAGTCGTCGCCGATGTCGGACACCACCCGGCCGTCGTCGACCATCAGCTCCAGGCACTGGCGTACGCCGACGACGTCCTTGGTCATGTGCACATCGCGGCCCCAGACCCCGATGCGGATCGAGCCGTCCTTGTAGAAGACCTCGGACGCGGTGCCGTCGCGCAGGTCGCCCGCCGTCTGTCCGTTGAGGTAGAAGCCGCCGCGCGAGCCGCCGTCGGTGACCCGGAAGCCGCCGTTCCAGGTGGCGACCAGACCGGTGCGCTGTCCCTTGGGGATGTTGGGCGGTACGGAGAAGGTGCCGCCGGGCTCGCGGAATCCGGGGTGGAGCTGGAAGCGCGCGTGCTTGCCGCTGATCCAGGCGACGGCCGCCTCGTACGAGGTGTGGTCGCCGTCCGGCCTGACGTACGTCCCCTGGACGATCGGCTGGCCGTGGGCGCTGGACAGGGTGCGGAAGACGCCCTCGCCCGGCAGGCCGGGGGCGACCAGCGGGCGCATCGGGGCGCGCAGCGGGATGACCGGCGCCGCGGGGGCCGCGGGCGCTCCCTCCGGCGCGGTGCCCGCGGCGGTGGTGGCGGGCGCGGTGGCCTTCATCCGGGCCAGCGCGTCGGCCGACAGCGAGCCGCCGACCTTCGGCGGGTCCATCTTGTACTGGACGTCCTCCAGCTTGTTGACCACGAAGCCCAGCTCGTGGTCGCGGGCCCACTCGGCGAGCCTGGCCACGTTGCTGTCCTTGCCGGGGTAGGTCAGCGCCTGGCCGACCGACCAGCCCACGGTGCCGACGCACACCACGCAGACGCCGAGCGTGCCGCGGGTGACCAGTCGGCGGCGGCGGAGCTGCGCCGGGGTCAGATCCCGTTTGTGCTTCCACGGCAGCAGTCGTCTGCGGCGCGTGCGTCCGCCGCCGTCCGCCGCTTCCGCGGAGTCGGCGCCGTCGCGCGGTTCCGCGATCCGGCCGCCCGTCTGCTGGGTCATGACACTCCTCGCCCTCGCTCCTGCCGCCCCTGTCGCCTGCGCGACCCGGGGAGACTTTTAAGCATATTTTCATATGCTATGACCGTTCTGCGACCAGCCCAATCGCGGCACGCCCGGAACCACCCGACCGCCGGACCCTTCTGACGGCCGATCAGCGGTGCGGGGTCCTGAAGGCGGGCGCGTACTCCACCGGGAGCAGCGCGACCGCCTCCCGCGCGACGACGCGGCGCGCCCCGCCCGCCGCCTACCGTGAGCGCGTCCCGGCCGCGCCGCGTCCGGGACTCCCCGGCCGGGAGCGCCGCCGGGGCCCCCTCGGTCAGGAGTCCCGCGCCATGTCCGCCACGGCAGCAGCAGTCGTCCCGCCGCCCGCCCGCCTCCCCGTGCGCGGCGCCGAGCGGGCGGCGTACGCGGTCGGCGCCGCGCTCATCGTGTCGGGCCTGTTCCACCTGGGAGTCTTCGCGGTGGACGGCGGGCCGTGGGACGGCCCGGTCTCCTGGCGCAAGCCCTTCACCTTCGGGGTGTCCTTCGGCCTGACCCTGATCGCGCTCGCCCGGGTGACCTCGTACGTGCGGATCGGCGAGCGGACCCGCTCCACGCTGCTCGCCCTCTTCGCGGCCGACTGCGTCCTGGAGGTCGCGGGGATCACCGTGCAGGCGTGGCGGCACGTGCCCTCGCACTTCAACGTGGAGACGCCGGTGAACGCCGCCGTCGCCATGTCGCTGGCCGTCGGCGGCGCGCTGCTCGTCGTGGTCCTCACCGCCTTCGCGGTCGCCGCCTTCCGCGCCCGGCCCGCCGGACCCACCGGAATGCCGCTCGCGCTGCGCGCCGGATTCGCGCTGCTGCTAGTCGGCCTGCTCTCGGGCGCCGCGATGATCGCCCGCGGGGTCGTCGACACCAGGACCGGCGACCAGCAGGCCGCGTACCACTCGACCGGCGCCCTCAAGCCGCTGCACGCAGTGAGCCTGCACGCGGTCCTCGTACTCCCCGCGCTGGCCTGGCTGTTGGCCCGTACGCCCTGGTCGGAGTCCGTCCGGCGGCGGATCGTGCTCGCCGCCGTGTGGGCCTACGCGGCCGCCGCCGTGGGCGCGCTCGGCTGGGGACTGGCGACCGCGTAGGGTTCGGCCCCACGGAAGGCGACCACGGGGAGGGGCGGATGGCACCGCTGACGCGGGACGACACGGTGGCCGGAGCGCTGGAGCGCGCCGGAATCCCGGCGGCCGGGATCGCCGGACACGCGCCGCTCCAGGGCGGCACGTACAACGCGATGCACCGCGTCGAACTCACCGACGGCGCCGTCCTCGTGCTCAAGGTCCCGCCGCCGTCGCGGGTCCCGAAGCTCGGCTACGAACGCGAACTGCTGCGCGGCGAGGCCCGGTTCTACGAGGGCGCCGCCACGGCGGGGGTGCCCGCGCCGCGCGTGGTGCACGCCGAGTACGACGACGGGAGCGAACAGGCCGCTCCCTTCCTGCTGATGACGCACTGCCCCGGTGTCACCTGGTCGGCGGCGGGAGAGGCCGCGGAGGGCGTCGGCGCGGCCGAGAGCGCGCGGCTGTGGCGGGAGACCGGCGGCCTGCTGGCCCGGCTGCACTCGGTGCGCGGACCGGCCTTCGGCTACCCGGCGCAGACCCTCGCCCCGCTCGACTCCCGCTGGCGGCCCGCCTTCACGGCCATGACCGACGCCGTCCTGGCCGACGCGGAGCGGTACGGACCCTGGCTGCCGCTCCCGGTCGCCGAGATCCGCGCCGCGCTGGCGACGGCAGCGCCCGTGCTCGACGAGGTCACCGAGCCCGCGCTGGTCCACTTCGACCTGTGGCCGGGCAACATCCTGCTCCACGGTCCCGCGGGCGCCCGTACGGTCAGCGGTCTCATCGACGGCGAGCGGATGTTCTGGGGCGACCCGCTGGCGGACTTCGCGTCGCTGTCGATCGGGCGCGACGACATCGAGCGCGACTCCGCCTTCCTCGCCGGATACGGCGCGGGCGGCGGGCGTACGGACTTCGACGCGGCGGCCCGGCGGCGGATCGCGCTGTACCGCTGCTACCTCTTCCTGATCATGCTCGTCGAGGTGGTGCCGCGAGGGACCGGGGGCGAGCATCTGGCATGGGTGAGGCAGTACACGGGACCGCGGCTGGAGGCGGCGCTGCGGACCGCGGCGGGGTGACGTGCCGGGCCCCGCGACTCGGGGCCGCGGCCGAACCCGGCCTCCTTATCGCGGGGTTCGCCCCGATCGGCGCGGAAGTCGCCGCCGCCGCGGGCCTCGGGGTTCCTGAGGAGGAAGCACCGTGACAGGCGTCGGTGCCACCATCTGACCACGTACCCGCGCACGCACTCATCAGGAGGCACGCATGAGTACCTACACCCCGTCGGATGCGCAGTCCCGGCTCGACTTCACCATGATGTACGCGGTGCACGACGCCTTCCGGCGCGACCTCGGCAGGCTGGTCACGGCCGCCGACCACAAGGCCGGGAGTCCGCGGGCCTTCAAAGAGGGCTGGAAGAACTTCACTTACTACTTGGACATCCACCACACCGCCGAGGACACCACCTTGTGGCCCGCCATGCGCGGGCGGATCGGAAGCGACCCCGAGCGGGTCGCGCTGCTGGACGCGATGGAGGCCGAGCACGCGGTGCTCGATCCGCTGATCGCGGCGGTCGATGCGCGGCTCGCGGAGGGTGACACGGCCGGGTTGAGCCAGGACGTGGAGCGGCTGCGGGACGCGCTGACGGCGCACTTCGACCACGAGGAGGACGCGGGGCTGCCGCTGGTGGGGGCCGTGGTGACCGCCAAGCAGTGGGACGCCTTCGGGGCGGAACAGCGCAGGCAGGTGGGGACGAAGGGGGCGGCGACGTTCTTCCCCTGGCTCCTGGACTCGGCGCCGGCCGCGACCGAGCAGAAGGTGCTGGCGCTCGTTCCGCCGCCGGTCCGCTTCCTCTTCCGCAAGACCTGGCGGCCCCGCTACGAGAAGCAGTCCCCCTGGGCCAAGTAGTTCCTGCCGCTGACACGTTCACCGCGCGGAGGTCGCACGATCCCTCCGCGCGGTGAACATCCGGGAGCTGCCCGGGTCAAAGGGCCAGCACCACCTTGCCGTTGACCTGACGGCGGTCCAGACACCGCAGCGCGGGCGTCGGATCGGTCCATGAGCCGACCAGGGCGACCTGGGGGTCCAGCCGGTCCTCGGTGACGAGTTGGAGCAGGAAGGCCAGGTCGTGGCCGACGTCGTGGCGGGTGATCTCGTCGAAGAGGAAGACGTAGTGGAGGCTGACACCGGGCCGGGCGCGCCCCCAGTCACGGGGAAGGCGTAACTCGGCCCGCGCGGTGTTGCCGTAGACGACCACGCTGCCGCCGGGGGCGACGGACTCGAAGGCCCAGGTCAGGACGGAGCCGCCGCAACTGTCGAGCAGGATGTCGACGGGCACGCCGGGGTCGGTGCCGTAGGTCGCGACGACATCGGCGCCGAGGGCGGCGAGACCGGTCGCGCGGTCCGGGGAGCCGACCCAGGCGATCACGTGGGCGCCCGCGGCGGCGGCGAGCTGGACGGCGGCCCGGCCGACTCCCCCGCCCGCGCCGGTGATCAGTACGGTGCGGCCGATCAGACGGCCGGCCCGCTGGAGGGCGTAGAGAGCGGTGAGGCCCGCGACGGGAAGGGCCGCCGCGGCGGCCCAGTCGACGGCGTCGGGCAGCCGGGCGAGCCTGCGGGTGTCGAGGGCGACGCGCTCCGCCCAGCCGTCGCGGTCGGCGAGGCCGACGACGCGGGTGCCCGCGGCGGGGCCCGATCCGTCGGCCGCCGGGCGCAGTACGGTGCCCGCGACGTCCCAGCCGATCCGGGAGCCGGGGGGCAGCTCGTCGAGCACGGACAGCTCGCCGCGGTTGACGGCCACCGCGCTGACCGCGATCAGGGCCTGTCCGGGCAGCGGTTCCGGCTCGTCGACCGGGTCGAGCCGGAGTCGGCCGTCCGCGTTGTCCGTTGTGACCAGGGCTTTCATCAGCTACCCGCCTTCTTCGTCACACGTCACCAGTGGGGAGAGGGAGAGCGGTGCGCGCCCGGTCGCGCGAGATTCCGGGCGGGTCCCGTTCTCCTCCTGGTACGTAGAGTCATTAACTCCGGCAGCTGTGACGGCCGATGATCGTTCATTTCGGAACGGCGGGTGTCGCGGGCGGAAAAGGCGCCGGCCGCCGCCCCTGTGTGCCGGGGCGGCGGCCGGTGCCAAGTGGTCGCGCTGCGCGCTGTGCTGGAGTGCGGTGGGTCAGGGCAGGGTGGCGACCACCGCGGCGTAGGACAGGCCGGAGCCGTACCCGAGCAGCAGTGCGGTGTCGCCGGAGTTGGCCTCGCCGGAGGCGAGCACCGCTTCCATGGCCTGCGGGATGGACGCACCGGAGGTGTTGCCGTTGGTCACGATGTCCTTGGCGACGGTGACTTCGGGCGGCAGGCCGATGGACTTGGCCATGCTGTCGATGATGCGCTCGTTCGCCTGGTGCGGGATGAACGTGTCGAGGTCGGCCGGGCCGACGCCCGCCACGTCCAGCGCCTGCTTGGCCACCTTGGCCATCTCGTAGACCGCCCAGCGGAAGACCCGCTGCCCGTCCTGGCGCAGTGCGGGGAACGCGTGGCCGGGGTCGTCCTTGAGCACGTCCCAGGGTGCCGTCTGCTCGATCGCGTCGGCCTGCGAGCCGTCCGCGCCCCAGACCACCGGGCCGATGCCCGGTGTGTCCGACGGGCCGATTACGACGGCCCCCGCGCCGTCGCCGAAGATGAATGCCGTCGAACGGTCGCTGAGGTCGAGCAGATCGGTCATCCGCTCCACGCCGACGACCAGGACGTGGCCGCCTCTGGCGCGCACGGCGTCGGAGGCGAGCACCACGCCGTGGACGAATCCGGCGCAGCCCGCGGTGATGTCGAAGGCCGCGGCCTCGGTGGCGCCGATCCGGTGGGCGATCTCCGTGGCGACCGCGGGTGTCTGCATGAGGTGGGTGAAGGTGGCGGCGATCACGCAGGTGATGCGGTCCGGGGTGAGCCCGGCTGCCGCGATGGCCTTGCTGGCGGCCTGCTCCGCCATCACGCCCAGGGTTTCGTCGGGACCGGCCCAGCGGCGGGTCACGATGCCGGTTCTGGAGCGGATCCATTCGTCCGAGGAGTCGATGTATCGACATACTTCGGCGTTGTCGACGACCGACCGGGGGCGATACGCGCCGACACCGAGAATTCGGGTGTGCCGTGCGCCGTCGGGCACGGCGATCTCAGCTTTCATGGGAGCCTTTCAGGCCATCGGCCATGGATGGGGGTCAGACCTTGCATCAGGCAGTGACCCATCGTCCTCGACGTGGTGTACGTCGCTCAACGCAGGGTCGCCATACGAATGATCCCGCGATTCAGCAGGAAAGAAGACCAATCCTTCCTCCACGCCGAGAGGTGGCCTGGAATCGACGCAGGTATGGCACACCTGTCCGAGACCAACCGCCCCGACCTGCGGCTTCTCCGTCCGAGCCCGCTTCGGCGCCGTCACTCGCACGGCCGGATCACCCCCCTTGCGGCGCGTCCTGCGGATCTAATCCCGTACGGTAAACGGCAAAAGGCGCACAGTGGTTCCGCCGAAAGGGCAATTGACATCAATGCGATAACGTGAAGCGCCGGAGTCGGCTCCGGGAACACACGATATTCGTTACCGATCAGTATCGGCCAACGCGCCGTCTCCACGGCGGCGACCCGTGTCACGCGTCACACCCGCCGGGGCACGGCGGTCAGCGTTGCGCCGGGGGCTCCTCGGCGAGAGCGGCGGCCAGCGCGGTGCGGCCGTACTCCGTGGCGCCGCGCCGGTACGCCCTGTCGTACGCGGCGTCGCCGACCAGAGCGCGGGCGGTCGCCTCGCACTGCTCGCGCACCCCGCGCAACTCCGGCGTGCCGCGCTGCGGGTGCCCGACGCTGCGCCAGTACGACTCGCCGACGCCGTAGACGGTGGCCGCCTGCTCGCCCCTGCCCTCGGCGGCCAGCGCGGCGGCCAGCAGGTCGAGGCCGAGCGCGATCCCGAAGGCGTCGCCGAGCAGCCGCTTGCTCTCCAGCATGGTGCGGGCGTGTCCCGCGGCCTCGTGCGGCGCCGACTGGAACAGCGCGATCAGCGCGAGTTGGTACTCCAGGTAGGACAGCGTCCAGACCTCGCCGAGCTGGGCGCAGTGCTGACGCAGTTCGCGGGCCCGCGCCCGCGCCTCGGGGAGCCGGCCGAGGCCGGTGAGCGCGAAGACCGCGACGAGGTGGCAGCGCAGCCGGGAGGGCGAGTCGAAGGCCCAGCCCGGTACGGCGGCCAGCGCCGCGTCCACGGTGTCGCGGGCGTCCTCGGCGCGGCCGGTGAGCAGGGCCAGCAGCCCGGACAGGTACGCGGCGGCGAACTGCGCCTCCTTGTCCCCGTCGTACGCGGCGGCCCGCGTGGCCAGTTCGCTGACCTGGAGCGCCGAGGGGTAGTCGCCCTGGAGGGTGATGGTCACTCCCAGCGCGCACAGCGCGCGGGTGCGTTCGGGGCCCTGGGTGTCGTGCGCCATCAGCGCGCGCTCCAAGTAGCCGCGAGCTTCCTTGAGATGGCCGCAGCAGGTCCAGAAGAAGCAGAGCAGTCCGGCGAGTTCGGCGGCGCGGGCGGGCTCGGTGGCCAGCAGGTGGTCGAGCGCGGTGCGCAGGTCGGTGTGGACGTCGTCTATCTGCCGGTAGCAGCGGGCCTGTTCGCTGCTCGACCACAGGGCGTCGGCGCGCCGGGCCAGTTCCAGGAAGTGCCCGGCGTGCCGGTCGGCCAGGGCGTGTTCCTCGCCCAGCTCGCGCAGCCACTCCTGGCCGTACTCACGGATGGTGTCGAGCATCCGGTAGCGGTGGCCGTCCCTGCGGACCACGGACTGGGCCACGAGGCGCTCCAGGGTGGCGGCGACCGCGTGTTCGGCCAGCGGGCCGCCGGAGGTCACCGCGCGCGCGGCGGTGAGGTCGAAGGAGCCGCGGAAGACGGTGAGCCGGGCCCACAGCAAGCGCTCGACCGGCGCGCACAGTTCGTGGCTCCAGCCGATGGTGGTGCGCAGGGTGCGGTGCCGCGGCGGCCAGACGAAGTCGGCGCGGGCCAGCACGTCGAAGCGGAAGCCGAGCCGGGAGGAGACGTCCTCGACGGTGGAGGGGCCGACCTGGGCCGCGGCCAACTCCAGTGCCAGCGGGATGCCTTCGAGGCGGCGGCAGATCTCTGCGGCGGCGCGGGCGGCGCCGGGGCCCGCGAGGGCGTCGGGGTCGGAGTCGGTCACGCGCCGGGTGAACAGCGCGAGCGCGTCGGCGCCGTCGCCGTCCAGCGGCCCCACTTCGGTCAGTTCCTCGCCCACCAGGTTCAACGGGCGCCTGCTGGTGGTCAGTACGGTCAGCCCCGGCGCGGAGGTGAGCAGTTCGCCGACCAGGTGCGCGCACTCGTCGACCAGGTGCTCGCAGGAGTCCAGGACCAGTAACAGGCGCTTGTCCGCGAGCCATTCGCACAGCGCTTCCACCGGCATGCGCGGTGAGTGATCGGAGAGGTCGACCGCGTCCGAGACGGTGGCCAGCAGCAACTCGGCGTTCTCCAGGGCCGACAGGTCGGCCCACCACACCCCGTCGGGGAACCGCGGCGCGGCCCGCTGCGCGGTGCGGGCGGCGGAGCGCTGCGCGATACGGGTCTTGCCGACGCCGCCCGCACCGGTGAGTGTGACCAGCCGGTAGGTCGCGAGCGCGGTGTCCAACCGCGCCAACTCCTCCTGTCGCCCCTCGAAGCTGGTCGTTTCCTCGGGGATGTAGCCCATCATGGGGACAGCCTGGCATCGTCCGGCCACACAGGGCAGCCACACGACCGGAGCAAAACGGGCCGGTGGACTTCCGGAACGATCTCGTCCGGTGTTGGCGATCATTGCCGATCATCGCGTGATGCCCGAACTTTACCGCTATCTCCGGCAATTCGGGCGCGTGGATGTCGAGTTCACCGGGGGCGCGCCCCCGCGACTCGGCCATGGCGTCGGAAGCACGCAATATCAAACATTAGAAGAGATGGATCTTCAGGGCCCGTTGCCCCTTTGGTGCATGTTGTTCCATCCGGTTCGATCGTGCTCGGACCGCCTCCGAGCTGCCACGATCCGACCGCTACCCTGAACCGTCCCTCTCATGCGGGGCGGCAACGGAATTGGGCGGCCAATCAGCACGCTACCTGCACATCACGGTCCGGCAACGCATCCGTAATGGGGCGTTGACGCTCCTGGGTATCTGGCGTAGAACTACCCCTGCGGTTGAGATGGCGTTTCATCTTGGTGACTTCTGTTGGAAATCGATAGGCTACAGGCCCTCCAGAAACGTCCACTCCGCCATCGCTCGCCTACCGCACCCGGAACGGCCACACACACATGGAGGCACCATGTCGGACGTCGAATCAACGGGAAGCAGCACAGCGGGAAGCGGCCTGGACAGCGGTACGTCGCCGTCGCGCAGAAACGTGCTCAGAGGCGTCGCGGGCGCGGCCGGTCTCGCCGTCGTCTCCGGCGGCCTGCTGACGGCCTGCGGCAGCGACTCCAAGGACTCCAAGGACAAGAGCAGCCCCAGCGCCTCCGGCGGCAAGGTCGGCGGCACGGTGACCTTCGGGTCCAACTACTCCGACTCCGCGCCGAAGGCCGCCTTCGCGGCCCTCACCACCGCCGCCGCAGCGAGCACCAAGGCGCAGGTCAAGATCAATACGGTCGACCACAACACGTTCCAGGAGAACATCACCAGCTATCTCCAGGGCACCCCGGACGACCTGTTCACCTGGTTCGCGGGCTACCGCATGCAGTACTTCGCCGCGCAGGGCCTGGCCCAGCCGCTGGACGACGTGTGGGACAAGATCGGCGGCAACTTCGGCGACGCGGCCAAGAAGCTCTCCACCGGCCTCGACGGCCACCAGTACCTGGTGCCGCTGTACAACTACCCGTGGGTGGTCTTCTACAACAAGAGCCAGTTCGCGGCCAAGGGCTACTCCGTGCCCACCACCTGGGACGCCTACGTGGCGCTCGCCAAGAAGATGAAGGGCGACGGCATCATCCCGATCGCCTTCGGCGACAAGGACGGCTGGCCCGCCCTCGGCACCTTCGACATCCTGAACATGCGGATCAACGGGTACGACTACCACACCAAGTTGATGAAGCACGAGATCCCGTGGACCGACCAGGGCGTGCACACGGTCTTCCAGCACTGGGCCGAGATCCTGCCGTACACGCAGACCGGCGCCAACGGGCGGATCTGGCAGGACGCGGCCAAGACCCTGGAGACCAAGAAGGCCGGGATGATGTTCCAGGGCACCAACCAGGTGGCCGCGCAGTACGTCTCGGACAAGGCCGACCTCGCCGACCTGGACTTCTTCACCTTCCCCGCGATCAACCCGTCCTACGGCCAGGACTACATGGACGCGCCGACCGACGGCTTCATGCTCAGCAAGAAGGCCAAGAACCCCGACGCGGCCAAGGCGATCCTGGAGTACATCGGCACCGGGCAGGCCGAGTCGGACTTCCTCAAGACCGACCAGTGGGACGTCGGCCTGGCCACCGGCCTCCAGGTGCCGACGTACAACGCGATCCAGAAGAAGTCGGTCGCCGAGATCGCCAAGTGCAAGGCGGTGGCGCAGTTCATGGACCGCGACGCCGACCCGGCGATGGCCACCGCGATGATCTCGATCATCCAGAAGTTCATCGACGACCCGAGCACGGGCAACATCGCCGGCCTCCAGAAGAGCGCCGAGGCCCAGGCGAAGGCGATCTACTCCTGATGAGTTCCCCCCAGACGCCCGCCCCGGCGGCGGCGGAAACCACGGCCACGCCGAAGGTCCGCCGCCGCCGGGGCATACGCAGGCTGAGTGCGCGCGACCGCGTGGTCGTCGCGCTCCTGCTGGGCATACCGCTCCTGCTCGACCTGGTCTTCGTCTGGTTCCCGGCGCTCGGCACGGTGCTGCTGTCGTTCACCAAGTGGAACGGCGTCGGCAGTCTGCACACCAAGACCTGCCAGCCGAATCTGCCGTCGATCCTCAACAACGGCTGTGTGTACGGCGTCCAGAACTACCACCAGGCCGCCACGATCTACCCGGAGTTCTGGCCCGCCGTCCGGCACAATCTGATCTGGCTGGCCGTCTTCGTCCTGATCGCCACACCGCTGGGCATGCTCTTCGCCGTCCTCATCGACCGCGGCATCCGGGGCAGCCGGATGTACCAGAGCATCCTCTTCCTGCCCGTGATGCTCTCCCTGGCGCTGGTCGGCATCATCTGGGAGTTCATGTACTCGCAGAACTTCGGGCTGATCAACACCGTCATCGGGCGCAACGGCAACGACAACGCCATCGACTGGCTCGGCAATCCCCACCTGAACCTGTGGTCGGTCCTGGTCGAGGCCACCTGGCGGCAGGCCGGATACGTCATGGTGCTGTACCTCGCCGGGCTCAAGGCCGTGGACCCGACGCTGCGCGAAGCGGCCCTGGTCGACGGCGCCAACGCCTGGCAGACCTTCTGGCGGGTGATCTTCCCCGTGATGCGTCCGATCAACATCGTCATCATGGTGGTCACCGTCATCGAGTCGTTGCGCGCCTTCGACCTGGTGTACATCACCAACAAGGGCATCAACGGCCTGGAGCTGCTCTCGGTCCTGGTCACCTCCAACATCGTCGGGGAGACCCAACGGGTCGGCTTCGGCTCCGCGCTGGGCGTGGTGCTGCTGGTGATCTCGCTGGTGCCGATCAGCGTCTTCCTGTACCAGACGTTCAGCCGTGAGGAATCGCGATGACCACCGATACCCTGCCGCGGCTGCACACCGAACCCGCCGCGCGGCCCCCGGGCCCCGGGAAGCCGCGCCCCTGGGGCCAGATCGCCTCGCAGGTCTTCCTGATCTGCGCCTCGGTCCTCTGGCTGCTGCCGATCGCCTTCGCGCTGTACGTGGCCGTCCGCCCGTACTCCGACACCCGCAAGTACGGCTATGTCTCGCTGCCGCACCACCTGACGTTCAAGAACTTCACCGACGCGTGGACCCAGTCGGACATGAAGCACTTCTTCTGGAACTCGGTGCTCATCACCGTTCCGGCGGTGATCGTCGTGCTGGCGCTGGCGTCCGGTGTGGCCTTCGTGCTGACCCGGGTCAACGTCAAGCTCAACATCGCGCTGCTGATCCTCTTCACGGCGGGCAACCTGCTCCCCCAGCAGGTCATCATCACCCCGCTGTACCGGATCTACCTGAAGATCTCGCTGCCCGGCTTCCTCAGCGGCAGCGGCCTGATGTACAACTCGGTCTTCGGCCTCATCGTCATCAACGTGGCCTTCCAACTGGGCTTCTGCGTCTTCGTGCTGAGCAACTACATGAAGTCGATCCCCGACGAGATGTACGAGGCCGCGCTGGTCGACGGCGCGGGGCTGTGGACCCGGTACTGGAAGCTCACCCTGCCGCTGTGCCGTCCGGCGCTCGCGGCGCTCGCGACGCTGCTGACGACCTGGATCTACAACGACTTCTTCTGGGCCATCACCTTGATGTCGTCGGGCGACAAACGCCCGGTCACCTCGGCACTGGCCAATCTCCAGGGGCAGTTCGTCTCCAACCAGAATCTCATCGCCGCCGCCGCGATGATCGCGGCGGTGCCGACGCTGGTGGTCTACATCCTGCTCCAGAAGCAGTTCATCGCCGGTCTGTCGCTGGGCTCCAGCAAGGGCTGAGCACACGGGCAGGGGCCACGCTTCCGCTCCCGTCCCCCAACGGCCGCCGCCGGGAACCCCGTTCCCGGAGGCGGCCGTCCGTCGCGGCGGCGGTCACGCCCGCTTCGCGGCGCCGCCGGCCCTGACCCGCGACGGCAGCCGCAGCCACCAGGACGCCGCGGCGCGGGTCTTGGAGGGAATGCGCAGGTCGCCGGAGACCCGCCGCAGGAGATCGGTCTCGCCGCTGATGCCGAGCCCGTAGACGGCGGCGGAGGCCGCGCGCCCACCGGCCGGGCGGGAGGCGCCGCCGGCGGCGGGGGTCAGCGCCAGCGCGTTCTCCCAGAAGGACCGCGGGCTGACCCCGCCCATGTGCGCGAGCGCCGACGTGGCGGCCCTGACCACCGCCTCCGGCAGGGTGGGAGCGAGCGCCAGCCGCTGGACCAGCGGCCGTTCCGCCGTACCCCCGACGATCCGCAGGGCTTCGAGCAGCCGCCCGGCGAGCGTGACATCGCGGGCGACGGCCAGCCGGGACAGCTCGTACGACATCGCGGCGGCCACCGGCGCCCGGTAGGGGGTGGCCGCGACCATCATGGCCGCGTACAGGCGCATGTCGAAGACCGGGTGCAGCAGCATCTCGCGGACCAGCAGGGGCAGCAGCGGGTCCGTGAAGCGCGGGATCTCGCGGGAGACGGCCGACAGGGCGGAGGCGGTGACGCGGGCGGCGATGTCGGAGCCGTACCGCTCCCCGGCACCGGTACGGGTGCGGGCCGGGAGCGACGGCGGCGCGCCGTCCAGCATGCGCGACACGACCGCGGCGAGCGCGCGTTCCTCCGCCTGGCGCCCGTCGGCGTCGTACGCCACCTGCTTGACCAGCCGGGCGAGCACGGCCGACTGCGGCCGGTCGAAGTGCTGGAGCCGGACCTTGCGGACGCAGGCCAGCAGCGCGCCGAGGAAGGCGCTGTCGTTGGTGGGCCTGGCCAGTTGGGCGAGCACGCCAGAGGCCGCGTCCGGGTGCGCGCTGGAGTCCAGGAGGCAGACCGGTTCGAGGAAGACCTGGTTGTGGGCGTCCGCCGCCCAGGCGATGCACGCCGAGACCGCCGCCACCTGACCCGAGGGGTGGCCGAGTACCCGGTTCAGCGCCTCGTGCCGCTGCTGCCAGGCCAGGCCGTCGGAGACCAGCGACTCGGTGAGCAGGCGTTCGGCCAGGGCCGTCCAGTCCCGTGAGCGCAGCCGCAGTTGGGGGTGGAGGACGAGCAGCACGGTCAACTCGTCCCAATCGGCGCCGGTGACCGGCGCGTCGTCCAGGGCGCGGTCCAGGAGGGTGTCGACCCGCCGTTCCGCCGCGCCGAGCTCCCCCGGCGCGCGGGCCAGCAGCGGTACGGCTCCGGCGGACGGGGCCGCGTACCGGTGGAGGATGTCGATGGTGGCGGTCAACTGGCCCGGCGGCAGGCCGAGTAACTGCTCGTAGCGGCGGACCGCGGAATGGCCGACCCTCGTCACGCCGGTCTCCCAGCGGGAGATGGAGCTGACGCTCACCTGCGCGGGCCAGGAGCCGCCGTGGAAGGAGCGGGCGAAGGAGTCGCCCTTCGCCCAGCGCGGTTCGCGGCCGTAGAGCCGGTTGACCCGCAGCAGCCACGCGGCGCGGTCCTGGGTCGTCGGCAGCGGGGCACGCGCGGGGACGGCCGACCGCCGCCGTCCGACCGATCCGTACGGCCGCCCACGCGTGCTGTTCGCCATCGCCACCCCGGTGATCCCTACGCGTCGCGTATTTATTGCAGTGCCCCCCGGCCCGCGCAACGCGCAGTCACATTAGACCCGGCCGACCGTACTGTCGCCATAATCCGGCCAGTCGCGGGAGGGCGAGCCGGATCGCCGGGGCGCACAAAGGGGGCGCGCGCCCGGAACACGCTGTGCGCACAGCGCCTCACCCGACAATTCGGCACGGAATTTCGCACAGGAACACGCAACAAGCGCCACGCACCACCCGAGACAGGGACGCCCATGGCTACCAGCCTGGCTCTTGCCGGAAAGACATTCGACATCTTCACCGCGGAACCCATTCTGCTGTCACGGATCAACGCGAGCCCTCGCCGGTGGCTCTGGCTCTGCGGAATTCCCGTCGTGACCATCGTCCTGCTCTTCGAGTTCTCCGGTCTGTACGGCGCGGTGACCATGCCGCACCTGGGCGGGCAGCTCTGTTCCGACCTGGCCCAATTCCTCAGGTTCGACCGGCCGGACTGCCGACGGCACGCGTCGGCGGGAAATCGGTTTCCGCTCCTGCGCGACCTGCTCTCGCTGAGCGCGATCGTCATCCTGCTGATCACCCCGGCCCTCGTCCAGCGGCAGTGGTCCGCCTTTGAGAACCTGCTGCCGGGAATGGAACGCGACGGATCGCTCACCGTCCCGGCGAACGCCGCCGCGCGGGCGCGGATCCACGCCGAGATCGACCGGACCAATCTGCGATTTCGCCGAATAAGGAATCTGGCGCCGATCATGATCGTCGGTTCGTTCGTCTGCGTCTTCGTCATCTCGCTCAGCGAGAAACGCCTGGGCATCTACTACGCGCTGGCGCCCGCCGGACAGGCGCACGCCTGGGGCAGGGCCGCGTACGCCAACTGGTGGGCGAGCTGGCAGACCTCGCCGGTCGGCGCCATCGTCTACCTCACGGTGGGCACCGCGGGCGTCTACTGGATCGCGGTCATGAACTGCGCGGGCAGCCGCGTACTGCTGTGCCTGTGGCGGCTCCGCGGCGACCTGCACTACGGCGTCGACCCGGCCAACGCCGACGGCAGTTTCGGCTGGGGCCGCGCCCGCGCCGTCCTGGTGCCGACCTACACCTCGATGGCCCTGCACGGCTTCGCCCTGATCGCGGTGGGCATCTCGCTGCCGTTCCCGTGCAGCGTCGTGGTGCTGATCCCGGTGGTCGGCCAGTGGCTGCTCGCGCTGCCCGTCTACACCGGGCTGCCGCTGCTGCTCACCCGGCGCTGGGTCCGGGGATTCAAGCGGCGGGAGGAGGCCCGGCTGCGGATCGCGCTGCGGCGGCTGGAGGCCGACCGCGCCGCTCTGCTGGCGGCGGGCCGCTACTTCACCGAGTGCGAGGCGCTGAGCGGGCGCCTGGCCCGCGTCCGCGACATCCGGTCCTTTCCCTTCAACCGGCCGCGCGACATCGTGCTGGCCGCCGCGAATCTCCTCGCCACCGCCGGTGGCGTCTACTCCCTTTTCCTCGTCTGGTACTGACCAGGCGTCACTTCTCGTCGGCCCGCCATCACTTGGCGCCGGCCCGACGTCACTTCGCACGGACTCGGTCGCACCGAACAGCCCGCTCCACATCCGTCTGGGGGATTCATGCGCAAAGACCAGGAAAACCAGCTCCAGGAAGTCTTCGACGCCTACGCGCTCACCTGGGGACCGGTGCAATGGCGCTCGCGAGTCGCGGCCGTCCGCCGTACCGGGAACGACACCTTCGCCTCGATGCTGTACGCGCTCGCGGCCGTCGAGACCGATTCCGCGCTGATGCGCAGAAAGGTGCACGCGATCCGGGGCGACCGGGCGAACGCGCTCGCGCAGTTCAACATCCTGTGGCTGGCGGAGGAGGCCGAGCACGGTTACGCGCTGCGCGCCGCCGCTTCGGCGCTCGGCACTCCGAGGAAACCGTCGGCGGTGCGTCGCAACACCCGTCACATCCGCGCACTGGTGACCTGGCCGACGCTGTACGCGGCCGGTCTGCTCATGCCGCACATTCAGGCGATGTACTGCGTTCTGGGCGCGATGCAGGAGTACATCGCGCTGACGACCTACCGGCGGATCGGCGAATTGGTGGGAGATCCGGCGCTCGACGATCTGCTGAAGGCGATCGCGCGCCAGGAGTCGCACCACATGAAGTTCTACCGCAAGTGCGCGCTGATCCTGCTGGAGGAGCCGGGCGCGCGCAGGACCGCGCGGCTGACGATGCCCACGCTGTGGCGTCCGCCGGGCATCGACCTGCTCGGCCTCGGCCAGTGGCTCGACGTGTTCGGCCCGCTGCTGCGCGACCCGGTGTACGCCGACCGGCTCGCGCGGGCCGACGCCGTGTTCGGGGACCTGATCGAGGACCACTCGGTGACGCCGATGACCTCCTTCCTCGCCAAGGCCGGACCCCGGCTGCACGCAGCGGCGGCCACCCCTGCGCCCGCCGGGAGCACCGCGGTCCGCCTGCCTCTCGTCGGGGCCGCCGACCGGTCCGTCGGCGGGCGGCGCCGATGAGGTCGTTCCGCTCCGGCGGCTGGGAGTTCCCGGTCGGCGACGCGGGGCCGCGCGACGGCGAGCCGGTGGTGCTGCTGCACGGCTTCCCCGCGGGCCCGGCCTGCTGGACGCGGGTCGCGCGGGCCCTGGGCGCGGCGGGTGTACGGACGCTCGCCCCGCTCCAGCGCGGGTACGCCCCCGGCGCCCGCCCGCGCCGGGCGCGCGACTACCGGCTGCCGCTCCTGGTCGAGGACGTCCTCGGCCTGCTGGACGCGGCGGGCCTGGAGCGCGCGCATGTCGTCGGGCACGACTGGGGAGGCAGTGTGGCCTGGGCACTCGCCGAGCGGGCGCCGGACCGGGTCGCGTCACTGACCGCCGTGTCGATGCCGCACCCGGCCGCCCTGGGCCGGTCGCTGCTGACCAGCCGTCAGGCCCTGCTCTCCTGGTATCTGCTCTTCTTCCAACTCCCCTGGCTGCCCGAGGCGGTGATCACCCACGACCGCGGGCACACCGGGGCGCGCTGGCTGCGCCGGCTCGGCCTGGAGGAGGCGACGGCCCTCGGGTACGCGCGGCGGTTCGTGACCGACCGGGCCGCGCTGACCGGCGCGCTCGGCTGGTACCGGGCGCTCCCCCGCGAGGCGGCCCGCGGGCTGCGGGCCGCGCCGGTGTCGGTTCCCACGCTGTTCGTGTGGGGTACGGCGGACGCCGTGATCAGCGCGCGGTCGGCGTGGCTGACCGAACGCTGGGCGGCGGGTCCTTACGCCTTCCACCCGCTCGTCGGCGGCACGCACTGGCTGCCGGAGCAACGTCCCGACCTGCTGGCCGAGTTGATCCTCGGACAGCTCGCGAACCACCCCGCCGCCCGCTGAACCGGACCCGCCGCGATCCGGAAAACAGGCCGACTCCGACCCCAAAAACCGTTATCCATACGGGCGTTGGTTCCGGCGCTGTCACGGGGATTGACACTGTTCAGGCGTTGCAAGAGACTCCCACGGAGAGCGCTCTCCGCCGTCATCTCCGGCCATTGTGCGACGAGTCCGGAGCAATTCGCAGCCGCCACCGTGGATGCCGCCGCCTGCCGCCCGTCGCCCGTCCGGCGACGGCCTCCACGGTGATCAGAGTCATCACACCCCCATGTGGAGATGCACATGAGCCTCCTGTCCACATTCCTGAGGTCCGTCAGACGGCGCAGACCGCTGGTGGCCGTCGCCCTCGCGGCGGCCCTGGCGACCGGCGGTGCCATCGGCACCACGACCGGTACCGCGCACGCGGCCGACACCCTGCTGTCCCAGGGCAAGACCGCCACCGCCTCCTCGACCGAGAACGCGGGCACCCCCGCCTCGGCCGCCGTCGACGGCGACGTCGGCACCCGCTGGTCCAGCGCGGCCGGTGACCCGCAGTGGCTCCAGGTCGACCTCGGCGCGTCGGCGACCATCAGCTCGGTCAGCCTCAACTGGGAGACCGCGTACGCCACGGCCTTCAAGATCCAGGTCTCCGACACCGGCACGACCTGGACCGACGCCTACTCGACCACGACGGGACCCGGCGGAAAGCAGACCCTTTCCGTAAACGCTTCCGGGCGCTATGTCCGGATGTACGGCACCGCGCGCGCCACCGGATACGGCTACTCCCTCTGGGAGTTCCAGGTCTACGGCTCGACCGGAGCCGCGGGCGGCACCTGCGGCACCGCCAACGCCGCGCTCAACCACCCGGCCACGGCGTCCTCCACGGAGAACGCGGGCACCCCCGCCTCCGCGGCCGTCGACGGCAACGCGGGCACCCGCTGGTCCAGCGCGGCCGGTGACCCGCAGTGGCTCCAGGTCGACCTCGGCTCCTCGCAGGCGGTCTGCAAGGTCGGTCTCACCTGGGAGGCGGCCTACGCGACCGCCTTCAAGATCCAGGTCTCGGACAACGGCACCACCTGGACCGACGTCTACTCCACCACCACCGGCACCGGCGGCACCCAGAACCTCACGGTCAGCGGCACCGGGCGCTACGTCCGGATGAACGGCACCGCGCGCGCCACCGGATACGGCTACTCCCTCTGGGAGTTCCAGGTGTACACCACCGGGAGCGGCGGGACCGGCGGCGGCACCGGGGGCACCACCACCCCGCCCACCAACGGCGGCGGCGGGGACTTCTCCGGCACGGTGATCTCCGCCTACAAGCAGGTGTCGGCCTCGTCGTACGAGGGCGGCAACGCCCCGGCCGCCGCTCTCGACGGCCGTACCACCACCCGCTGGTCCAGCCTCTCCACGGACAACGAGTGGATCCAGGTCGACCTCGGCAACATCGGCAAGATCAGCGGCATCGTGCTCAACTGGGAGTCGGCGTACGGCAAGGGCTACCACATCGACGTCTCGGACAACGGCACGGCGTGGACGCCGATCTACACCACGGCCAACGGCCCCGGCGGCATCGAGCGGCTGCCCGTCACCGGCCAGGGCCGCTACGTCCGGCTGACCGGCACGGCCCGCGCCACCGGATACGGCTACTCGCTCTGGGAGTTCCAGGTCTACGGCACGGTGGACAACTCCACCGCGACCCCGCCGCTGCTCTCGGCGCCCACCAAGGCCCCGGCCACGCTCAACCAGTTCGCGCTGTCCGCACCGGCCGACAAGGCCATGGTCACCAACACCCGGCGTCCCGCGCTGAGCTGGGCGGCCGTCGGCGGCGCCGCGCACTACGAGGTGTGGCTCAACATCAGCCGCACCGACTACGACTTCACCGCGTCGGGCAATCTGCTCGACCTCTACACCAAGGTCGCCGAGCCCACCGGCACCTCCTACACGCCGAGTTGGGACATCACCGACCGCTGGACGTACAAGTGGTTCGTCGTCTCGGTCAGCGGTTCGGGCGCGAAGACCACGTCCAACATCCGCACGTTCAGCGTCTATCTGCCCGACGTCAAGCAGGCGGCCGACGGCATCAGCATCATCAACGGCGCGCGGGACCTCAACAAGGACGGCTCCATCGAGCCGTACGAGGACTGGCGGCTGCCGGTCGACACGCGGGTCGGTGATCTCCTCGGGCGGATGACGCTGGAGGAGAAGGCGTTCCAGATGTTCTACAACGTCCAGTCGTACCCGATGTCCGGCTGGCACTTCGGACCGGCGCAACCCGCCGACCTGGACAACGTCCTGAAGTCCACGGCGGCCACCCGGCTGGGCATCCCGCCGGTCTCGGCCGGTGACACCACCGCCGGTTACCAGACCACGTATCCGTTGCAGAGCACCCTGGCGGCGGGCAAGGACTATCCGCTCGACTACAAGCTCGGCGACATGCAGCGCAAGGAGGAGCTGGAGGTCGGCGCGCGCGGCACGCTGTCCCCGCTGGCCGAGGTCGGCACGAAGGTTCTGTACCCGCGGATCCAGGAGGGCGGCGGCGAGAACGCCGACGTGGCGGCGGCCCAACTGCGGGCGCTGGTGGCCGGTTTGCAGGGCGGCCCGGAGCTGAACCCCGGCTCGGTGCTCGCCACCGTCAAGCACTGGCCCGGTGAGGGCGCGGGCGGCGAGGCCGGCATCGTCTACGACGGGGTCACGATCAAGTACCACATGATCCCGTTCAAGGCCGCGATGGAGGCGGGCGCGGTCAACATCATGCCCGGCTACGCGGGCAGTTCGTATCTCGACCCGGGCGGTCCCGGCGCGGGCGACAGCGCGAAGATCCTCACCTACCTGCGGCAGAATCTCGGCTACACCGGTCTGATCACCACGGACTGGCTGCCGTCGACGGCCTGGATCAACGCGGCCAACGCGGGCTCCGACGTGATGGGCGGCGCCGACCCGGGCGCTGCCGACTTCACCATGGCGAGCTTCGAGAACAGCGTGCCGCTGGCCCGGATCAACGACGCGGTCACGCGCATCCTGAAGCTCAAGTTCGAGCTGGGCATCTTCGACCACCCGTACGGCGACCCGGTCAACGGCCCGTACCGCTTCCACCAGCCGAGCTACACGGCGCTGGCCAACCAGGCGTCGCGGGAGTCCAACACGCTGCTGAAGAACAACGGTGTGCTGCCGATCAGGCTCAACTCCGGTGACAACATCGTGGTCGCGGGTCCGCGGGCGACCGACGGCGCCGCATGCTGCATCTGGTCCAGCTACTTCCACCCGGACTACGGCTCGCTGACCGTGCTCGACGCGATCAAGGCGAGAGCGGCGACGGCCGGTGTCAACGTCTACCAGGACACCGGACCGGCCCCGAAGCTCGCGGTCGTGGCGGTCGGCGAACCGTCGTACACCCACGCCACCTCGTGGCCCGACACCCAGCCGTATCTCCCGGCGGACCAGCTCGCCATCATCCAGAATTTCAAGAACCAGGGAATTCCGGTGGTGGTCGTGCTGACCCTGCCCCGACCCATCGTCATGAGCGACTGGAACAACCTGGCCGACGCCATCGTGGTGACTTACCGCGGCGGTGAGGAGGTCGGACCGGCGACGGCCGGCCTGCTCTTCGGCGACTACACCCCGCGCGGCAAGCTGCCCTGGCAGCTGCCCAGAAGCCTCGACCAGGTGCTCAAGCCCGGTGGCGGCGACAATCAGGCGGACGCCAACGAGGCGTGGGACCTGCCCTACGACCTCGGCGCCACCGCGGCCGAGCGGGCCGACATCCGGGCGAAGATCGACGCCGGTCAGACGGTGCCGACGACGTACGGGAATCCGCTCTACCCCTACGGTGCCGGTCTGACGAGCTGGTAGACCGCACCGGTTCGTGAGATCGCAGCGCCTCCCGTCGGCTCCGGCCGACGGGGGGCGCTGCCCGTTCAGGCCCCGCTCAGGGCCGGGACGTGCTGCTCGACCCAGATCGTCTTGCCGTCCTCGCTGTAGCGCGTCCCCCAGCGGTCGGCGAGCTGCCCGATGAGGTAGAGGCCGCGCCCGCCCTCGTCCAGGAGTTGGGCGTGCCGCATGTGCGGCGAGGTGTCGCTGCCGTCGGAGACCTCGCAGATGAGCCCCGCATCCCTGATCAGCCGGAGCGAGACCGGGCCGCGGGCGTGGGTGACGGCGTTGGTGAGCAGTTCGCTGACCACCAGTTCGGTGGCGAAGGCGTGGTCGGACAGGCCCCACTCCTCCAGCCGGGCCATGACCGCGGCGCGGGCGGCCGGGACGCTCTCCGGGAGCGCGGGGTACTCCCAGCTCGCGACGTTCGCGCCGTCCAGGGTCCTGGTGCGGGCCAGCAGCAGCGCCACGTCGTCGTCGTGTTCCGCGGGCAGCCCCGACCAGACGCGGTCGCACAGCGCGTCGAGGCTGTCGGTGGCGGGCAGCAGGGCCCGCGCGAGGGCGGCGACGGCCGCGTCGGTGCCCTGGTGGCGCAGGTCGAGCAGGCCGTCGGTGTAGAGCGCCACGACCGTGCCCTCGTCGAGGGTGAGGGTGCTGCTCTCGAAGGGCGTGCCGCCGACGCCGAGCGGCGGATTCTCCGCGAGCCGCTGGAATTCCACCCGGCCGTCCGGGTGGACGAACGCGGGCGGGGTGTGGCCCGCGCTGGCCACCGTGCACTGCCGCGAGATGGGGTCGTAGACCATGTACAGGCAGGTGGCGCCCAGCTCGCGGTCCGCGTCGTCGTCGGCGAGGCGTACCGCCAGGTCGTCCATGCGGGAGAGCAGTTCGTCGGGCGCGAGGTCGAGGTCGGCGAGGGTGTGCACGGCGGTACGCAGCCGCCCCATCATCGCCGCCGCGTGGATGCCGTGGCCCACCACGTCCCCCATGACGAGCGCGACCCGGGTGCCGGACAGCGGGATCACGTCGAACCAGTCGCCGCCGACGCCCGCCGCGGTGTCGGCGGGCACGTAGCGGTAGCTGGCGTCCACGGCGCTGTTGCGCGGCACCTTGTGCGGCAGCAGACCCTGCTGGAGCCCCAGGGCGATGTCGCGGCTGCGGGTGAGCTGCTGCGCCCTGACCCTGGCCTGGCTGATCAGGACGGCGACCACGGCGGAGGCGGCGAGGAACGCCAGCTTGACCAGCCACAGGTCGGTGCCCTCGGTCAGCCAGTGCCGCAGCGAGGCGTACATCGCGACGGTGAGGGCGCCGAGGACGGCGGTGACGGTGACCGAGTGCACCGCGGCGGCCAGGAAGGGCACGACCGCCAGGGCCAGCCCGAAGTGACCGTCGGGGGCGGTGCCGACGATGGCGGAGCCCGCTCCGACCAGCACGGCGGAGGGCACGACACGCGCGACGCGAGCGAGCAGGCGGCCGGATACGCGCGGCCCCCCTGCGTACACGACGTCCATTCCGGCCCACTTTCGGTTCGGCACGGCGCTGTCCCGCAGCCCGAGCCCATGACAAAAGCCTACGTCACAGACGTATCCGGTGATCCTGGACAGCGGTGGGGCGGGAGAATACGCGGGATACGGATGAGGCGCGCGCCGGGGCCAGGGGCGGGATCGCGCCGATCTCCCGGCGGGAAGCCCCGAACACGCGGTGCGACGGCCCGTGACGCCGTAACGTCCCCTCGGCACGCTGCCCAGCCTCCGGCCGGACTCCCGGCCGCTGTCCCCCGGGGAGGACACGTATGACCACGGACGCCGTCGTCGATCTCGGCGCGCTCGGCGAGGAGTTCAGACGCGACCCGTATCCGGTCTACGCGGAGCTGCGCGCGCGGGGGCCGGTCCACCGGGTGGTGATCCCCGAGGGCCACGAGGCGTGGCTGGTCGTCGGGTACGAGGCGGGCCGCGCGCTCCTCAACGACGCCCGGCTGTCGAAGGTGTGGTCCAACGCGGCGCCCGAACTGGGCGTGCGGACGGTGGCGTCCGGCCTGTCCATGCTCAGTACCGATCCGCCGGTGCACAGCAGGCTGCGCAAGCTGGTGGCGCGGGAGTTCACCCCCCGCCGGGTGGACGCGATGGCGCCGCGGGTCCAGGCGCTCGCGGACGGCATGCTGGACGCGATGGCGAAGGAGCCCTCGCGCCGCGGCGACCTGGTGGAGTCGCTGGCCTTCCCGCTGCCGATCTCGGTCATCTGCGATCTGCTCGGCGTGCCCTTCATGGACCGCGAGCAGTTCAGGACCTGGTCGAACATCGCGCTGTCCACCTCGTCGGCGCGGGCCAGGGCGGACGCGGCGGACGCGATGAACGACTTCCTCGTCCGCCTGGTCGCCGACAAGCGCGAGCGGCCGGGCGACGATCTGATGAGCGCCCTGATCCACACCGCGGACGAGGACGGCGACCGGCTCAACGCCGAGGAGCTGCTGGGCATGGCCTGGGTGCTGCTGGTCGCGGGCCACGAGACCACGGTCAACCTGATCTCCAACGGGGTCCTGGCCCTGCTCACCCACCCCGAGCAGCTCGCCGCGCTGCGCGCCGACCCGGAGGGTCTGATGGAGGGCGCGGTCGAGGAGATCCTGCGCTACGACGGCCCGGTGGAGACGCCCACCTACCGCTTCTCGACCGCTCCGGTCGAGGTGGGCGGCACGGTGATCCCCGGTGACGGGCGCCTGGTGCTGGTCGCGCTCGCCGACGCCGACCGCGACCCCGCGCGCTTCCCCGACCCCGACCGCTTCGACATCCGCCGCGACGCCCGGGGCCACATCGCCTTCGGGCACGGCATCCACTACTGCCTGGGCGCGCCGCTGGCCCGCCTGGAGGCCAGGATCGCGCTGCGCGGCCTGCTGGACCGCTTCCCCGCCCTGGCGCTCGACGCGGACCCGGCCGGGCTCCAATGGCGCGGCGGCCTGCTCATCCGGGGTCCCGAGCGGCTGCCGGTGCGCTGGTGACACCGCCCCCGAGTCGCCCGCCGGTGACGGCGGGCTACTCGCCGTGCCAGGAGTGCCACAGCGCCGCGTAGCCGCCGCCGGCCGTGACCAGCTCGTCGTGGGTGCCCAGCTCGGTGACGACCCCGGCCTCCATGACGGCGACGCGGTCCGCGTCGTGGGCGGTCTGGAGCCGGTGGGCGATGGCGATGACGGTGCGGCCCTCCAGCACGGTCGCCAGCGCGCGTTCCGTGCTGCGGGCGGTGGCCGGGTCCAGCAGGGCGGTGGCCTCGTCCAGGATCACCGTGTGCGGGTCGGCGAGGATCACCCGGGCCAGCGAGAGCTGCTGCGCCCTGGCGCCGTCCAGGTGGCGGCCGTCGCCGCCCAGGCGGGTGTCGAGGCCGTCGGGCAGGTCGTCGGCCCAGCCGGTGTCGACCGCGTCCAGCGCGGCGCGCAGCTCCTGGTCGGTGGCGGCGGGCCGGGCGATCAGCAGATTGTCGCGCAGCGTGTCGCGGAAGACGTGGTGGTCCTGGGTGACCAGCACGATCTGGCGGCGCAGGCGGTCCGGCGGCAGGTCGGCGACCGGCACCCCGCCCACGGTGACCGAGCCCGCCCGCGGCCGGTCGATCCCGGCCAGCAGCCTGCCGAGCGTCGACTTCCCCGCGCCCGAGGGACCGACGACGGCCAGCCGCTCCCCCGGCCGCACGTCGAGGTCCACGCCGTGCAGGATGTCGCCGACGTGGTCGTAGGAGTAGCGGACGCCGCTGACCTCGATCCGGTCGTCGGCCGGCACCGCGTCGGCGTCGGTGCGCGTACGCGGCAGCATGTCCAGGCCCTCGACCCGCGCGTACGAGGCGCCGCTGCTCTGCAACAGCTCGACCCGCATCAAGATCGTGTCCAGCGGCCCGACGAGCTGCCGCAGGTAGACCGCGGAGGCCACGACCGTGCCGAGCGAGACACCGCCGTGGTCGTACAGCGCGCCGCCGACGAGCAGCACGCCGAGGACGGGCAGCGCGTACGAGATGTCGACGCTCGGGAAGTACACCGAGCGCAGCCACAGGGTGCCGAGGCGGGCGCGTCCGGCGCCGGCGATGGCCGCCTCCGCCGTGGCGATCCGCCGCTCCTGGAGGCCGAGGGCCTCGACGGTACGGGCGCCGCCCGCGGTCGCGGCGAGGACTTCGGCGAGTACGGAGTTGGCCGCGCCCTCGGCGAGGTACGCGGTCCGCGCGCGGCGCAGGTACCAGCGGGTGGCGACCGCGATCACCAGCAGGCAGGACAGCCCGCACAGGCCGAGCAGCGGGTCGAGCGCGAGCACGGCGACGATGATGAACAGCGCCTGCATGGTGGCGATCAGCACGGTCGGCACGTCGCTGCGCAGCGTCGTCGCCACGACGTCGATGTCCGTGGTGCCGCGCGCCGCGAGGTCGCCGGTCGGCGCGTGTTCCACGACGGCGGCGGGCAGCGCGAGCGTACGGTCCACGAAGCGCTCGCGGATCCTCGCGGCGGCGCGCTCGCCGAACTGGGCCGCGAGGTTGAGCGCGTACCGCGACAGCACGGTCTGGACGACCGTGGCGACCACGATGGCCACCGCCAGCCGGTCCACGGTGGACACCGCGGCGTGGCCGGTCGAGCCCCTGACCGTGTCCACGATCCGGCCCAGCAGCCACGGGCTGACGAGGCCGGCCGCGGCGGCCAGCGCGTTGAGGCCGAGGACCGCGGAGAACGCGCGCTTGTCGGCGGCGAGCTCGCCGACGGCGGCGCGCCGCACCCGCTCCTGGTCGGCGACGGGGAGCGCGGCGGACAGGGCGGCGGGCGCCTGCCCGGCGGGCGGCTCCCCCGGCGCGGTCAGGACTTTGGTACCGGCGGCAGGGCGCGGCACGGGGACGCCGTCCCGCCGGGACGGCTCGGTGTCCGCCGCGGGCGGGTCGCTCGGCGCGGTCATCGGATCGCCTCTTCCTGTGCGCCGCGCGAGACCAGCGCGCGGTAGCCGGGCTCGGTGTGCAGGAGTTCGTGGTGCGGGCCGACCGCGACCGCGCGCCCTTCGACGAGGTAGACGACCTCGTCGGCCCGGTCGAGCACCAGCGGCGAGGTGGTGGTGACCACCGTCGTCCGGCCGGTGCGCGCGGCGCGCAGCCCGGTGGCCATCGCGGCCTCGGTGTGGGTGTCCACCGCGGAGGTGGGTTCGACGGCCAGCAGCACTTCGGGGTCGGCGCAGACCGCGCGGGCCAGCCGGAGCCGCTGGCGCTGGCCGCCGGAGAGATTGCGGCCGCCCGCGCTGAGGGAGGAGTCGAGGCCCGCGGGCAGCGCGTCCACGATGTCGGTGGCCGCGGCCGTGCGGATCGCGGCGCGCACGGTGGCGTCGTCCGGGTCGGCGCGGCCCGAGACGGCCTCGCGGACGGTGCCGCTGAAGAGCGCGGCATCGTTGTCGGCGACCAGGACGCGCTCGCGTGTCTCGCGCAGCGCGACGGTGTCGAGCCGCAGGGCGCCCCACTCGGCGTCGGAGGCGGCGAAGCGGCCGAGGCGTTCCACGACGGCGGCGGTGTCGGCGGGGCGGGCGGAGGCGAGCGCGGTGAGGACGCCGGGGCGGACGACGACGCCGGAGAGCGGGTCGCGCAGCGCGGCGGGCGACGGCGGGGCGGCCACCGGGTGCGCGCCGTCGGACTGTTCCGGCGTCAGGGCGAGGAAGCCGGTCACGCGGCGGGCGGCGACCAGCGCGCGGGCCACGTCGTTGCCGCCCTCGATGAAGAAGAAGACCGGGACGACGAGCATGGCCGCGTAGCCGTACACCGCGACCAGCTCGCCGATGGCGAGCGAGCCGTCGGCCGCCATGCGCGCGGCGAGCCAGGTGACCAGGGCGAGGAAGAGGGCGGGCAGCCCGACGGCGAGCGCGCCGACCCAACTGGTGACGGAGCCGACCCGGTAGCCCTGGTCGCGCAGCGCCTGCGAGCGGCGGCGGTAGCGGGCCGCGTAGACGTCCTTGCCGCCGAGGCCGTTGAGCACGGGCAGCCCGGTCGCCACGTCGACCAGCAGCGCGGTCAGTTCGCCCTGCTCGTCGCGGTAGCCGGTGCCGACCCGCTGGAGGCGGCGTTGCAGCGGGCCGACGGTGACGGCGACCATCGGCACACCGGCCAGCACCACGAGGGCGAGCAGCGGCGAGATGGACAGCAGCACGGCGGCGACCGCCAGATACGAGACGGCCGCGCCGATTCCGGGCCCGGTGACGGTCAACGACTGGGCGATCACCATGACATCGGCCATCCCGATCGCCACCACCTCGCCCGCGCTCATCCGGTGCGGCAGCGTGGCGCCCAGTTCCGTGGCCCGCCGGACGGTGGCGCGTACGACGCGGAAGGAGGCGTCCATCCGCACCTTGGTCATGGTGCGGTGCCGGGCGATGCCGATGAACGCGTTGAGCACCCCGACGCCGAACATCGCCGCGGCCCAGCCGAACAGCGCGGTGTGGTCGCGCGGTCGGAGACCGTCGTCGACGGCGCGGGAGAGCAGATAGGGCGGTACGGCCAGGCCGAGCATCCACACGGTGCCGAGGGTCGCCCCGGCCGCGACCCGGCCGGGCTGGTTTCTGACCAGCCACAGCAGGAAGCGGACAGGGCTTCGGATGTCCCCCGGGGTGGGTGGGGAGAAAGTGTCGGCCATTCCCGCACCCTATGCGGGGGTGCGGGACGGGTCCGAGCGGTTATTCGCCGGGCGCGGGCAGCGTGGCGGAGGTCTCCAGGAAGAAGGCGTCGATGCGCTGCACGGCCTCAAGGAAATCGTCCAGATTGACCGGCTTCGTCACATACGCGTTGGCGTGCTTCTGGTAGGCGTCGGCGATGTCGTCCGGCGCCGCCGAGGTGGTCAGCACGACCAGCGGAATGGAGCCCAATTCGTCGTCGTCCCGCAGGACGGCGAGGAATTCGCGGCCGTTCATGCGCGGCATGTTGAGGTCGAGCACGATCAGGTCGGGGCGCTCGTGCTCCGGGTCGCGCAGGTACTCCAGCGCCTCGATGCCGTCGCCGACGTGCGAGAGCTGCCGGGTCATGCCGCCCTCGGACAGCGCGTCCTCGATGAGCAGGGCGTCCGCGGGGTCGTCCTCGACCAGCAGGACGCTGTATGTGCGGCGCGGGGTGAGGGCGTTCATCGGGTCGCTCCTGATCATGAGGGGCCTCGAGGGGGGATTCGAGGTGAAGACGAGTCCTGGCCAGCGCCGCCGGGCGCCCTGCCGGGTGATGCCCCACGCCTGGCCGAGCCGCGGGTAGTTCGCGCCGAGCCGGACCGCGGCCGCGGCCTCCTGCGCCGCGCACCGGTCGACGGCACGCATGAGATGGGCCAGCACGCGCAGCCGGTTCAGCGGCGCGGCGGCGGGCTCGGGGTGCTGCCCCCACGACGTGTCGCCCGGCGCCAACTCGTCGAATCGCGCGGCCAGTTCACCGACGAGGTCGCGTACGGCGGCGTCGGTCAGGCCGGTCATGGCCCGCTCGACGGAAGCGGTGGGCTCAGCGGCTCGACCGGGTCCCGCGGCCTCGGCGGGAGGGGCGGGGACGGCCGCGGACTGCTCCCGGCCGCCTGGTTCGGTGGCCGTCACGGGGATCGGCATGCTCCGCATCCTAGGGAGGAGATCGACATCATGACAACATTGGTTGTCGAGGGGCGCGGGCGCGGAGGGCGTGCGGACGCGACGAATCCGTCACCGTATGCGTCGCTCTGTCCGCAGGGGCGGTGCGCGGTCAGATGTGCGCGAGCAGCCTGTCCAGCGGGCGCGGGACCTGGTGCGGCTCCAGCGCGTCGACCAGCGCGTGCGCGTACTGCGACTTGCGTCCGCTGTGGGTGCCGATGAAGCGCCGGAGCTGGCGGTCGACCGGGCGCTCGCGCTGCGCGGGCTGCTTCTGGAAGATCCGGAAGGAGCGCGCCTCGCCCAGTTCGGCCGCGACCTCCCGTACCGCGTCGGTGCCCAGGGACCGGATCAGCTCCTCCTCCAGGTCCGCGACGCAGACGTGGAAGCCGAGCGCCTCCATCTGCGGACGGTCGCGGGGCGAGCCGACGCCCGCGCGGTCCAGGGCGCGCAGGAAGTAACCCTCCTCCGCCTCGTCGCACAGGCCCGCCAGCGCCAGGTCGAGCCCCTCGGGGCCGACGAGGCTCAGGAAGCGTCCGATGCTCATGGCGCCGCCGAGCGGCACGACGACCGTTCCCTCGGCGGCCAGGTCCCGGCCGCGCCGGACCGCGAGCGCCTCGACCGCCGCCTGGTCGCTGGTCCCCTCGACCAGCACCGCGGTCCTCACGTGCGTGGCCGCGGCCAGCTCGCGCGCCGCCGCCTCGGCCGCCGCGGCTCCCGTACCGCCCGCGGCCCACTCCACCACCGCCAGGCCGAAGCGCGTCATCGTGTCCACGCGGCACAGTCTCCCCCCGGTGCGCGGCGGGCCCCGCATGGTTTTTCACGGCGTACGGCGGTCTCGGCGCGGTCCCGGCGCGGTCCTGGTCGGAGCGACCGGCGCGGTCCCGGTCGGAGCGCGGGCGGAGCGTGGGACCCGGGCCCGCCCAAGGTCCCTTCACCGGTCCCGGCGAGGCCGGGTACCGCGGCGCGGGCGGCTGGTGCCAGACTGCGCAGACGTCCGGCGCTGCGTAGACGCGGGCGCGTATACGCAGGTCGGACGGGCGAAGCGGCGGGAACCCCCATACGACGGGGGGCTCCGGCCGGTCAGGCACCGGACAGGAGGAACATGCCCGAAGCGGTGATCATCGGCAGTGAGCGCAGCGAGGTCGGACTGCCGACCGGGATGGACGTGCTGCGGCGCGGCGGCTCGGCGCTGGACGCGGTCGAGGCCGCGATGCGCCGCTGCGAGGACAATCCGGCGGACCATTACGTGGGCACCGCGGGACTGCCCAACGCGCAGGGCGTGGTGGAGCTGGACGCCTCCCTGATGCTGGGCTCCGGGCGGCAGTTCGGCGCGGTGGGCGCGCTCAAGGGGTACCCGAACCCGATCTCGGTGGCCCGTGCGGTGCTGGAGAGACTGCCGCAGCACAGCCTGCTGGTCGGCGAGGGCGCCGCGCTGTTCGCGCGGGAGTGCGGCTTCGACACCGCGGACCTGCTGACGGACGCCTCGCGCGAGCAGTGGCGCAAGCAGGTCGCCGACTCCCAGGAGTCGGTGGAGGGTGAGAACACCGCGGCGACCGACGGCGACGCCCGCTACCGGGAGAGCGCGCTCGCCCTGATCCGCCGGCTGGCCCCGCACGACGGCCCCTGGGGCACGATCAACATCATCGCGCTGGACGCGTCGGGCGAGATGTGCGTCGGGGTCTCGACCTCCGGCTATCCGTACAAGTACCCCGGCAGGGTCGGCGACTCCGCGCTGCCCGGCGCGGGCAACTGGTGCGATCTGCGCTCCGGTGGCGCCGCCTGCACCGGCCGCGGCGAGCTGAGCATGCGCGGCGGCACGGCCCGTACGATCGTCGACCTGCTGGCGGCGGGGCTCGATCCGTCCGACGCGTGCCGGGACGCGCTCGCCGACGCGGCCACCCTGCCGGACGAGTTCCGCTCCGAGCTGCGCGCGCTGGCCCTGACCCCCGACGGCAGGCACGGCGGCGCGGCCGGACAGGAGGGCAGCGTCTACGCGTTGATGACCGACGCGTCGACCGAGCCCGAATTCCGCCCCCGGACCGTGCTGTGAAGATCTTCGTCTCCTCCGACATGGAGGGCACGGCGGGCGTCGTCGACTGGTCGCAGTGCCGTCCTGGGCAGCCCGAGTACGCGTACTACCGCACGCTGCTCCAAGCGGAGGTCAACGCCTCGATCGAGGGCGCGGAAGCGGGCGGCGCGAACGCGTTCCTGGTCAACGACTCGCACTCCACGATGGCCAATCTGCGCCCGGACGAGCTGGCCGGGCGGGCCCGCTATCTGTCCGGCCGCCACAAGCCGCTGTACATGATGCAGGGCCTGGACTCCTCATACGACGGGGTCTTCTTCGTCTCGTACCACGGCTCGATGTCGGGCGAGCGGGCCACGCTGTCGCACACGTACAACCCGGCGGCGATCAGCGAGGTGCGGCTCAACGGGGTCGTCGCGGGCGAGAGCGGGATCAACGCGCTGGTCGCGCTCGGGCACGGGGTGCCGGTGCTGCTGGTCACCGGGGACGCGACGACGGCCGCCGAACTGGAGCCGTTCTGTCCCGGCGCGGTGGGCGCGGTCGTGAAGTCGTCGGTGTCGCGGTTCGCGGCCGACAGCCTGCACCCGGAGGAGGCGCGCGAGGTGATCCGGGACGCCGCCCGCAGGGCGGTCGAGGGGCTGCCGTCGGCGGCCCTGCCGGACATCGCGCTGCCCGCGACGCTGACGGTGCGGATGCGCAATCCGGACCTGGCGGAGATGGCGACCTGGGTCACGGGCGTCGAGCGGGACCCGGCGGACGCGGTGACAGTACGGATGACCGACGAGGATCCGGTGCGGCTCTACCGCACCTTCGTGACCGTCGTGCTGCTGACGCGCGGCATCGCGGAGTGACGACGGCGGGGCCCGGTCGTCCGGGCCCCACCGTGTCCGCGCGGGTAGCGGGCCGTCAACCGCCCACGGCCTTCTAGTTCGGAAACCCGCGCCTCGGAAGCTCAGGTCTCGGAAGCTCAGGTCTCGGAAGCTCGCGCCTCTGAAGCCCGCGCCTCGGAAGCCCGCGCCTCGGAAACCGGGCGCCTCAGAAACTCAGCGCCGAATCGCGCACCACATAGGCGCACTCCGTGTAGATGTAGCCGCTGCGGAGCTTGACCGTGTCGCTGCCGGGCGTCGCGGAGTCGCCGGAACTGGTCGACTTGTGCAGGAAGTACGTGGTGCCGACCGGCAGATTCAGCGTCTTCTTCGGGTAGTTCCTGCCGCTGTTGTTGCACGCCGAGGTCTGCGCCGACGCCTGGCTGGAGTACGTCTTGCAGGCGCCGCAGCCCTTGAGCGTGAAGCTGCCGGTCACCGGTCCGGTGAACAGCACCTCGACCTGGTCGGGGCTGTCGTTGCTGACCGTCACGGAGATGCTGCCGCCGGAGTCCTCGGTCGGCATGCGCTTGCCCGCGGCGGGCACCGTCACGGCGACCTCGGCGGCGATGGCGAGCTTCTTGGCGTACGCGGTGTTCTTGTCGCGCGGGTACTTCTTCACGAAGTCGCGGATCTTGTCCAGCGCGCTGCTGAAGTCGCCGCCCTTGTACTCGTGGACGGCGCAGGTGTAACTGCCCGACTGCACATAGGTGTCGGCCCGGCGGGCGTCCTTGTCGAAGGCCGCGGCCACGCCCGCGTCCCCGCCCTTGAGGTTGCCCGCGCGCACGCCGAGGGCGCGCACCTTGTCGGTGGCCGCGCACGGGTCGCCGCCGTTCAGGTCCCTGGCCGCCGCGTCGATGGTCGACTTGAATGCGGGCTCGACCTTCGCGGCCTGCGGCGACTTGGGGTACGTGGAGAGCAGGTCGCTCAGGTACCCGTCCTTCGCCTCCGCGCCGCTCGCGTCGGCCAGGTCGGCCGTACCGCACGCGTACAGCGAGGTCGCGAGCCGGTCGTCCGGCCATCCGGTCAGCGTGCCGAGGGCCTTCTTGTCGAAGTGCTCGGGCACGGTCCGCAGGTACTTCAGCGGCTCGATGGCGTCGCAGTACCTCTTCTGCTCGTAGGGCGTGCCGACCGCCGTGTAGTACGTGGTCAGCCGGTCGGGTACGCGCTTGGCGGCGCGGGAGCCGCCGTGGTGGTCGCTGAGGTCGCGGTACGCGGCCAGCGCCGTGGTGTAGTCGGTGCGCGCCTCGTCGAACGGCTTGCTCTTGGCCGCCTGGACGAGCTGGTCGGCGGTGTCGAGCCGGTCGAGCAGCATCTTCTGGGTGGCCTCGTCGCGCGCGCCGTCGTAGTAGACGACGCCGCCGACGGGCGCGGCGAGCAGCACGAGGCCGAGCACGATCGCGACGGGCGTCCGCGGCGGCCAGGACAGCGGGGTGCGCAGGCCGCGATAGGCGCCGTGCGCGGCCGCGAGGACGAGGAAGACGGCGTAGGCGACGACGACGCCGCCGGACACGCCGTCCGCCGTCGCGGGCAGCGCGACGAAGAGCAGGACGCCGGTCGCGACCAGGCAGGCCGCCGTGGCCAACCAGCGGCGGGTCAGCGCGTAACCGATGCCGAGGCCGCTGAGATTGAGCAGGCCGACGGCGACGGCCCGCAGCGCGTTCGCCGGGGCGGGCGGCGGCGCCGGTGGTGCGGGCGGGCCGGCCGGGAACCCGGGCGCGTAGCCGGACGGATATCCGGACGGGATGCCGGGCGGCGCGGCGGGCTGCCGCGGCAGCCAGGCCGGTGGCGCGGGCGGCGGCGGGGGCCCGAAGCCCTCCGGCGCGCCGCCGCTCCCCGGTGTGCCGCTGCCGCTCGGCGTGTCGCCGGCGCTCGGCGTACTGCCCGCGCCTGGTGTGCCGTCAACGCCCGGCGCGTCGGCGCCGTCCGGTCTCCCGCCGCCGCCCGGCGTACCGCTGGCGTCCGCTCCGTCCCGCTGGTCCCAGGTCATGGCGAATTCCCCCCTGCTCCTGCGCGGACGGGATCACCGCCCGTCGCGCTTCCCCACCCCACCGCGGGCGCGCCCGTGCGTCCGGCCGCTGGAGGACAAGACGCGGGTGCCGACGCGGCAGTTCCCGCTCGGCGCGGGACACGCGCGTACCCGCCCGTGCGGTATGCGTACTCTTCTGCGCGTGCGCGCACAGCTCCGCGTGCTGCTGTACGTGCCGCTCCGTGTACGGCCAGTATCGGGGGCCGGGGGCATACGCCACAAGCGAGTTGGATCACACCCCGTGCGGGGTCCCGAGGCCGACGCGGCGCAGCGTCGTGGAGGCGAGGGCGACGACCGCGGCCAGAAGACAGACGGCGGCGAAGGCCGCGAAGAGAACCCCGGAGCCCCAGGCGGCGACGGTGAGGCCGACCGCCGGGAAGAGGACGGGGGCGAGCCCGAGGGCGCACAGGGTGGTGACGGCGGTGACGCGGCCGAGGTAGCGGGGTTCGGTGACGGTCTGGACGAGGGCGCCGGTGAGCGTCGAGGTGAGGCCGCTGCCGACGCCGACGACCGCGCCGAGCACGACGGCGGACGCCAGCGTGGGGGCATAGCCGAGAGCCGCGGTGCCCGCCGCGGTGAGGAGCAGGGCGCAGAACATCACCAGTCCCGCGCGAGGCGGTCCCGACCCGACGGTGAGCAGCATGGCGGCGCCCGCCGCGCCGACGCTGAAGGCGCTCGCCACCCATCCCATGCCGGAGGCGCCCCAGCCGCGCTCGTCGGCGAGCAGGACGAGACCGGCGGCGACCGGTCCGCTGAAGCACATCTCGCTGAGGCCGACCACCACGACCAGCGGGCCGAGCAGCGCGTGCCGCCGTATGTACCGCAGCCCTTCGGCGGACTCCCGCAGCAGGGAAGGGCGTTCGCTCTCCCGTACGGCGACGGGTTCCGCCGTCCGCACCGTCAGCAGCAGAGCCAGCGAGGCGGCGAACAGGACGCCTGCGGCGGTGAAGGCGCCCGCCGCGCCCCCGGCGGCGAGGACGACGCCCGCGAGCAGCGGGCCGACGGCGTTGCTCAGCCGGATGGACAGTCCGCGCATCCCGTTGACCCGCGCGAGCTGATCGTGGGTGGTGATGCGCGGCGGGAGCGCGCCGACGGCGGGCATGAACACCGCGTCCACGACGCCGAAGACCAGCGCCACGGGGACCAGCAGCCACAGGCCCGGCGTGGTCGCGACGAGCATCAGGGCGGCGGCGAGGATCACCGCGCAGCGGGTGGCGTCGCTGGCGACGGCGATCTTGCGGGGGCCGAAGCGGTCGGCGACCGCTCCCCCGCCGAGCATCAGCACGGCCCGCGGCAGGGCGCCCGCCGCGATCACCAGGCCGACCTGGGAGGGTCCTGCCACGCGGGTGGCCGCCCAGGTCAGGGCGAGGAAGTACAGCAGGTCGCCGGTGACGGACGCGGTGTACGCGGTCAGCCAGCGCAGCACGTTCGCGTCGCGGTAGGCGGGCGGCGCGACCGGGTCCGCCGCCCTCTCCACACGCTCAGCCGTGCCCGCCGTGCCCGCCGTGCCCGCCCGCCCCGCCGTCTCTGTCGCCTCCGCCGTGCCCGCCGTCCCCGCCGCTTCCTGTCCGCTCATACGCCACCCGCGTCCGGCCGCGCGGCCGACGGCGCGACCGCGCCCGGCACGGGGAAGACCTGGAACTGGAAGGCGACCGGCACCTCGCCTTCCGCGGGCCGCTCCGCCTGCTCCGCCCGCTCCGCCTCCTGCCGGTGGCGGGCGAAGACCTCGAAGATCTCCGCCTTCACGCGACCGGCCCGCTCGGGCGTGAGCCGCAGGACGAAGTCGGCGTACGCGCTGACGTCGAGCCATTCGCGCGGGAGCAGCGGGATCTCGTCGGCGGCCCTGCGCAGCCGGTCGGCCCCGGCGAGGGCGACGGCGTGCGCGTACGGGCGGCCCGCCTCGCGTTCCTCCGGCGGGCCGCCCGCCGGGTCGTGCTGCGACTGGCGGTGCGCGGCCCGCCACCACCGCTCGCGCCCGGTGCCTCGCCCCGGCTCCTCCACGATGAGCCCGCCGAGGGCGAGCCGCCGCAAGTGGTAGCTGGCGGAGCCGGGGTTGATGCCCAGTTCGTCGGCGACGCGGGTCGCGGTGGACGGCCCGCGCTGGCGCAGCATCGTCAGCACATTGATCCGCAAGGGGTGCGCGAGCAGGCGCAGCGCGGCGGTGTCGAGCCGTACGTCCGCCGCGGGTCCCGGCGCGGAGGGCACCGACGGGGACGGGGTCGGCGCGGGCGGGGAGTCGTCGGTCATGCCCAGCACCCTAAACCCACAACAGTTGTTTCGAAAGAGTTGTTGTGACAGTGCCGGGCCGGACCGCGCGCCGGTCTCGCCCGTCAGACCGTCGCCGCTCTCCCCCGTCAGACCGTCGGCACCCAGCTCCCGTGCAGGCCGAGCGGAATGGTGGCCGGGAGGTGGATCCTGGCCAGCGGGGCGGCCGTGAAGTCCTGGGCGGACAGGATGACGAGGTCGGCCGCGCCCCGGTCGGGGTTGTGGACGTAGGACAGGACGTAACCGTCGTCCTCGGCCTTGGCGTGCTCGTGCGCGGGGACGAAGACCGGCTCGCTGACGGCCGCGTCCTTCGGGAAGCGGTGCGTCTGGGTGGTGCCGCGCAGCAGGTCGTGCTTGATGAGCGCGTTGCCGAAGTGGGTGTCGGGCGGCACGCCGTCCAGCGTCTCGTACGCCGTCCACATCGCGGCGGCCGTGGCGGCGTAACCGTAGCGGTGGCGGCGCGAGACCAGGCTCTCGCGGATGCGGGGGAACTCCTGCGGGCGGTCGTCGATCCGCCGCGGGCGGGCCCGGCCGCGCTCCAGGTCGATCGTCAGCCGGTCGAGCCGGGGGGTGCCGAGCGCCGAGGGGCCGTCGCCGAGGGTGCCGCGGCCCGCCGCGAAGAACGGCGCGGGGAAGGTGATGAAGTCGACGACCACCGAGTGCCCGTCGTCGTAGGCGTTGAGCGTGTGCGAGTAGTACGAGCCGGGGTCGGCCTCGAACCAGCGGACCCGGCCGCCCCGGCGCGGCATCACCCCGACCCGCGCCGGGTGCTTGTCGTTCCAGACGTACGGCACGATCGCGCCCGCCTCGGCCGCCGCCGCGTCGAAGGTCACCGGGGTGTCGAAGATGATCACATACCGCTCGGTGAGCGCGAAGTCGTGCATCATCGGGCTGTCCGCGACCGGAATCCTCGTGGTCCGTACGACCTTCCCCGTGTGGTCGATCACCAGGTGCCGTACGTGGTCCCAGGTCGGGTAGTACGTGATCGCGTGCAGTTCGTCCGCCCGCTCGTCGTACTTGGTGTGCGCGGTGAACGCCCCGCTGAGCGTGCCGCCGAAGTCGTACGGGCGGACGGTGTTCAGCTCCTCGTCGAGTTCGTACGGCGCCGGGCCGCTCTCCTGGACCGCGAGGAGCTTGCCCTTGTACGGGATCACGTGCGTGTTGTTGGCGAAGTCGTCGTCGGGCACGGGGCCGTGGTAGGGCTCCCCCAGTTGCGCGGCGACGCCCGCCGACCTCACCCACCGGTTGCGGTACCACTCGGCGCGGCCGTCCCTGAGGCGTACGCCGTGCACCATGCCCTGGCCGAGCATCCAGTGGTGGGTCCGCGGGTCCTCCAGGCCCAGCACATTGGGGCCGTTGCGCAGATAGCGGCCGTCGAGTGCGTCCGGGACGCGGCCGATCACCGGCAGGTCGAAGGCGGTGACCTCCTCGGTGGCCGGTGCGAACGCGCCCTTGAGGAAGGGGTAGGGCACGGTGCCGCGGCGCGCGGCGCCGGTCCCGGTCCGCCGCCCGTCCGAGCGGGCCTCGGCGACGCCCGCGCCGCTCAGGGCGACCGCCCCGCCGATCGCCGCCGCCGCGCCCCCGCGCAACATCGTCCGTCGTGTGCACCGCGTGAAATCCGTCATCGGTCCGACTCCCCGTCTCCCGCTCTCCGGTCAGGTCGCCGCGACCGCGGCGCCTTCAACGACCCTCCCGCGCCGCGGGGTTCCGGGTCACTGCGGCCCGCGCCCGAACGGGGGTGGGGGCAGCCCCACCGGGACATCCCTGATGCGGGCGCCGAAGAACCGGGGCCGGGGACGCGGCCGGGGGCCGCGACATGGTGTCGCGGCCCCCGGTCTCACACGGGTCGTACGGACCTGCGGGTCAGTGCCCGTGGCCTCCCTGCCCCTGCTGTGCCAGCAGTTCCACCTCGGTCAGCGTCGTGGACGCGGCACCGTTGTTGGCGGTCACCACCAGGCGGTACGTGGAGTACGCGCCGGGGTGGGCTATCTGGAACGGCCGGGTCTGGAGGCGGCTGTCGAAGCTCTCGCCGCTCCTGGAGTCCAGCGTGCTCCAGTGCTTGCCGTCGGTGGTGCCCTGGAGCTGCCAGCTCTTCGGGTCCTGTGCCGCGGTGCTGCCGGAGGTCAGGGTGTAGAAACCGGCCTGCTTCTTCGCCGAGCTCCCGGTGAAGGCGTACTGCACCGTCGGGTCGGCGGCGGGGAAGGTCACCCCGGTCTTCGAGGTGTTGTCGAAGAGCGCGGCGACATCAGTGCCGTCAGCGGACGTCGCGGTGCCGAGGTCGGGCCCTGTCAGGTCCGCCAGCGGCTGCGGCGCCTTGCCCGCCGGGGTCAGCGACGCGGGCAGCGCGTTCTTGCCCGTGCCCCACTTGGACGGCTTGGAGCCCATGGTGAAGTCCAGGCGCGCACCGGACGAGAGCTGGCTCTGCGTCAGGTACACCTTGTTCCACGCCTTGCCGTTGACCTTCAGCGACTGCACGTAGATGTTGCTGCCGCTGTTGTTCGGCGCGTTGACGACGATGCTCTTGCCGTTGTCCAGGTGGACCGTCGCCTTGGTGAACAGCGGGGAGCCGATCACGTAGTTGTCGCTGCCGACCTGAAGCGGGTAGAAGCCCAGCGCGCTGAAGATCTGCCAGGTGGCGGTGGCGCCGTTGTCCTCGTCACCGGGGAAGCCCTGGCCGATCGAGCTGCCCGTGAACAGCCGCCGGGTGGCCTCGCGCACGACGGCCTGGGTCTTGGCCGGGTCGCCCGCGTAGTCGTACATGTACGGGATGGCGAACGACGGCTGGTTGCTCAGGCCGAGTTCACCCATCCGGACGTCGCGGGCCTCCAGCATCTCGTGGATGGTGCCGCCGTAGCCGCCCGCGTCACCGTCGGCGGTCTCCTGGGTGTTGAAGAACGCGTCGAGCTTCTTCTCCAGGCCCTTCTGGCCGCCGTAGAGCGCGGCGAGGCCGTTCGGGTCCTGCGGCACCGTGAAGGCGTAGTTCCAGGCGTTGGTCTCGGTGTACTCGTTGCCCCACTGCTGCGGGTCGTACTGGGCGTCCGGGACGCGCCACGAGCCGTCGGCCTTGCGGCCCTCGAAGAAACCGACACCGGTGTTGAACAGGTTGGTGTAGTTCTGCGCGCGGCCCAGGAAGTACGCGGACTCCTCCTGGTAGCGCTGCCGGTCGGCCTTGGAGGTGTGCGGGTCCTTGGCGAGCTTGGCGGCCATGGTGGCGATGCCGTAGTCGTTGATGTAGCCGTCCAGCGACCACGAGACGCTGCCGTCGACCGAGGTGTTGGTGTACCCGGTGAACACCGAGGTGTCCAGGCCCTTGCGGCCGACACCGCCCGCGGTCGGGAAGACGGTGGCGTTCTTGACCGCGGCCTCGTAGGCGGCCTTGGCGTCGAAGTTCTCCACGCCCTTGGCGAAGGCGTCCGCGAAGGCGACGTCGGAGCTGGTGCCGGTCATCAGGTCGGCGTAGCCCGGCGAGGACCAGCGCGAGATCCAGCCGCCGTCCTTGTACTGCTGCACGAAGCCGTCGGCGAGTTCACCCGCGGTCTTCGACTCCAGCAGCGAGTAGGCGGGCCACTCGGTGCGATAGGTGTCCCAGAAGCCGTTGTTGACGTAGACCTTGCCGTCCACGATCTTCGCGCCGGTCTCGGTGGGCGTGTTGCTGCCGGTGGCCTTGGAGAACGGGCTGGCGTACTTGTACACCGGCTTCTTGGCCGTACCGGTGTTCTCGGAACCGGAGTTGGGGTACAGGTTCATCCGGTACAGGTTCGAGTACAGCGTGGTGAGCTGGTCGTCGCTGGCGCCCTGGACCTCGACCTTGCCCAGCTTGGCGTTCCACAGCCGCTCGGCGCTCTTCTTGACGCTGTCGAAGGACGTGCCCTGCGGGATCTCCAGGTCCAGGTTCTTCTTCGCCTGGTCGGCGCTGATGAACGAGGTGGCCAGGCGCATCGTCACGGTCTTGCTCTTGGACGTGTCGAACTGCGCGTAGCCGGTGACGTTGTCGCGGCCCTGTCCGGTGACCTTGGTGGCCGTGCCGGGGGTCCGGTCGAACTCGGCGTGCACGAACATCCGCGTCGCGGCCTCGCCGCCGCCGATGTTGACGTCCGAGAAGCCGTCCAGGGTGCCCTTGGCGGCGTCGAAGGTCAGGCCGCCGTTGTTGTTCACGTTGTCGAAGAGCAGGTCGCCGTTGTCACCGGGGAAGGTGAAGCGGTAGACGGCGGAGTGGTCGGTCGGTGCTATCTCGGCCTTCACGCCGTTCTTGAACGTGACGCCGTAGTAGTGCGGCTGCGCGACCTCGTCCTTGTGGTCGAAGGCCAGCGCCCGCTTGCTCCGGTTCAGGTCCGGGGTGCCGGACACCGCGGACGGCATCACCTGGAAGGTGTCGCGGTCGCCCATCCACGGGCTGGGCTCGTGGCTGATGCCGAGCGCCTGGAGCGTCGGCAGGTTGTCGGCGTTGTTCTGGGCCGCGTAGCTGTACTCCCAGCTCGTCGAACCCGCGTCGGTGACCGGCGTGAAGAAGTTGAAGCCGTTCGGGACCGCGGTCAGCGGCAGGTTGTTGCCGCGCGAGAAGGAGCCGGAGGCGTTGGTGCCGCGCCGGGTGTCGACGTGCTCGGCGTAGCTCTTGGCGGTGGGCGCCGGGGCGGCGCCGATCGTCAGGTCGTCGATCCACCCCTTGAACTGGGTGGACGCGCCCGCCTCGGAGCTGCCGGCCGGGTCGTCGTAGCCGAGCAGGACCCGGTCGATCGTCTTGCCCGCGGCGACCTTGCCGATCGCGGAGACCACGGCGTTCCACTGCGAGGCGTAGAGGATCTTGCCCGCGCCCTGGCCCTGCGGGCTGAGCGGGGTGCCGTACTCGTCGAGCGCCGGGGTCCGCAGCTTGCTCAGGTACGTGCCGTCGGTGAAGTGCAGGTCTATGGAGGCGTACGTGCTCGGGTACTTCAGGTCGCCGCCGGTCAGCTCGGGGAATATGTCGTACGAGAGCTGGGTGTTGCGGCTGACCGGGATGCGCACGTCGTAGAGCTTGTTATAGGCGTGCACGGCGCCGGACTTCGTGTGGGTGCCCGAGTACTGGAGCGCCTTCAGGCCGCTGAAGCCGACGCTCGGCTTCACATTGGGCCCGGAGGCGGGGCCCTTGCCGATCTCGGTGGTCATGCCCGCGACGGGCGTCGGCGCCGGGGAGCCGTCGGACAGGATGAGGTCCGCGAGCTGCACGATGTCGCCGCTGTTGTTGGCCGAGACGTTCAGCCGGTAGTAGCGGTGCGGCGCGGGGTCGGCGACGTCGTAGATGTTGGACTTGTACCGGCCGCTGAACTTCACGCCGCTACGGGTGTCCACCGTCGTCCAGGTGCTGCCGTCGTCGGAGCCCTGGAGGGTGAAGTCCTTCGGGTCGCGCTCGGGCGAGTCGTTCGCGGACGTCAGCGCGTACTTCTTGACCGTCACGTCCTCGGACAGCTTGTACTGGAGCCAGCCGGTGTTCGCGAAGGTGAGCCACTTGGTGTTGGCGTCCTCGTCGGCCGCGTTCTTCGCGACCTCGTTCGGCGGATTGTCCGAACTGGCCGTGACCTCGGCGATCTTGTCCTTGACACTGCCGGCCAGCACCGGGAGGGTGCCCGCGGTCACGCCGGAGACCAGGGGGTTGCCCTTGGCGTCGGTCTCGGCGGTGCTGCTCCACGTGGGCTGCGTGTCGCCGGACTCGAAGGAGGTGGTGAAGGCGGGGGCGCCGCCCGACTTGGCCGCGTCCGCGTCCGCGTGCGCCACGGCGGACGCGGGCACGGTCAGGGTCATCGATACCGCGCCTGCCAGCAATGTTCTGGTGAGGGTGCGGCGAAGTGGGCCACGTCTCATGGGTGTTGCCTTTCTGCTTGCGGCTCCGGGTCGTGCTCCGGGACGTTCTGTTACGGGTGCGGGTGCCGCTGTGGGTACGGGTGCGGGTTCGGATACGGGTTCAGGGGCGTCGCTCGTCACGCGTCACGTCCGCTGATCGCGTACAGCGCCAGCCGGGCGTCGTCGGGCAGGGTGAGGGAGACGGCGGTCTTCGCGCTGTCCAGCGGGACCGCGATGTGCCAGATGTCGACCCCGACACCGTCGGGCGCGCCCTGCTTGTCGTAGCGGGAGTCGGCGTGGATCGCGGCGTCCTCGCCGAGCCGGGGAGCGCCGGCCGCCCAGTCGGTCGCGGTCAGGGTGACGGGCGCGGACGTGCCGTCCGAGTAGTGCACGGTGGCGGCGCCGGTGACGTCGCCGTGGTGCGCGGTGAGCAGCACGTCGAGCGCGGAGTAGGAGCGCCGCACGAGAGCGACGCTCTGGCCGTGCGCGGTGGCGAAGTTGGCCGCGGCGCCGGTGGTGTCGGGGAAGGTGTAGGCCCGCCCGCCGAGCACGCCGGGTCCCGGCGCCGGGAGCTGTTCCGCGGGGAAGCTGGTCCCGGTGCCGTCGAAGTCGGCGCCGGTCGCGCCCGCCGTGCCGACGCCGTCCACGTCGTACTGCGCGGACAGGTCCTGCGGGCAGTACCCGCTGCCGCCCTGGCAGGTCGAGGTGGCGACCGAGACCGGGACGGTCCTGGTCACCGAGGGGCCGCCGGACTGCGTGACCTTGACGGTGACCTGGTAGGTGCCGTCCGGGGTGCCCGCCGGGGCGGAGATCCGTACCGGCACCACCTTGGTGGTGGGCAGCGTCCCCGAGTCCACGCGGAAGCCGCTCGTGCGCGGGCTCGCGGTGAGCCCTTGCGGCGCGCTGACCGTGACGGTGCCCGAGACCTTGCCGGGCGCGGTGAGGACGGCGGAGACGTCCACGTCCGTCCCGGGGCCGCCCGCGAGCACGCCGGGCGCGGCCGGGGAGAGCGACGCGGCGGTGTGCCGTACGGGCGCCGCCACGTGGGCGGGCGCGGGCGGCCCGTCGTTCTTGCCGGTGCCCCAGCTCGACGGCTTGGCGCCGACGGTGAGCGAGAGGTCCTTGCCCGCCTTGATGTCCCGGGTGCTGATGTACGTGGTCCGCAGGCTCTTGCCGCCGAGCCGCGCGGACTGGATGTACCGGTTGGTGTCGGTGCTGCCCGGCGCGGTGATCGTCATCTTGCCGCTCGGGTAGTAGTGCCGGTCGAGGGTCAGGTCGACCCGGTCGAAGACCGGCGTGGACAGGCCCCACAGGTCGGTGCCCGGCGTCATCGGGTAGATGCCGATCGCCGAGAGCACCTGCCACGACGACATGGTGCCGAGGTCGTCGTTGCCGGTGACGCCGTTCGGCGCGTCCGTGAAGAGGGTCAGCCCGGCGTGCACCACGTCGGTGGTCTTCCACGGCTGCCCGGTGGACAGATACGTGTACGGGGAGCTGAGGTCGGGCTCGTTCTGCGGGTTGTACTTGTCCTGGTTGTAGTACGAGTACGGGCCGTTGACCCAGACATCGCGCGCGGTGCCCGCCGGGTCCTTCACCAACTGGTCGTAGGCGAAGAAGGAGTCGAGCCGGGCGTTGGCGGTCGCGTTGCCGCCGATCAGATCCACTATCCCCGGCACGTCCTGCGGGACGAGCCACATGTACTGCCAGGACGTGCCCTCGTGGAAGCCGACGCTGGAGGCGGGGTCCGCCGGGCCGACGAAGGCGCCGTCGGTGTTCCTGGCCCGGAAGAAGCCGGTGCTCGGGTCGAGGATGTTCCGGTAGTTCTGACCTCGCGTCAGATAGCGCCGGGCGTCCGCGGTGTGGCCGAGCGACTGCGCCATCCCGCCCAGGGCGGCGTCGGCGAGCGCGTATTCGAGCGTCGCGGACGGGCCGTGCTGGAAGTCGTTGTCACCGGGCTTGCCGGGCCGCGCCGGGTCGTACGGCACATAGCCGTTCGCCAGGTACTCGACGTCGGCCTGCCGGCCCGCGGACGGCGAAGAGGCGGGCGGCACGGTGTCCGCGTGCTTCTTCAGCGCGCGGTACGCCTCCTCCTCATGGCCCTTGAGCAGGCCCTGCCGGTAGGCGTCCACCAGGAACGGGGTCACCGGGTCGCCGGTCATGATGTTCGTCTCTGCGGTGGCGTACCCCCAGCGCGGGAGCTGTCCGCCCTCGTCCGCGACGCGCAGCAGCGACAGCGCCATGTCGCGGGACTCGCTCGGCGCGAGCAGCGACAGCAGTTGCTGCTGGGTGCGGTAGGTGTCCCACAGCGACCAGTTCTGGTAGTACGTGATGCCGCCCGCCGGGTGCACCTTGTCGTCCCAGCCGGTGTAGCGGCCGTCGACGTCGCTGCCGACGTTCGGCGCGAGGAAGGAGCGGTAGAGCGAGGAGTAGAAGGTCCGCTGCTGCTCCTGGCTGCCGCCCCGCACCCGGATCCGGCCGAGCCGGTCCTGCCAGGACTGCCGCGCGGCGGCGGCCGTCGTGTCGAAGGTGCCGCGCCCCTCGGCCGCGAGGTTCTTCGCGGCGCCGTCCTGGCTCACCCACGACAGCGAGGTGACCGCGGTGACCTGCTGGTCCTTCGTGGTGTCGAAGCGCGCGTAGGCGCCGCCGAGCCCGGTGGAGGTCGAGGTACGGCTGCCCGCCGTCACGGTCTTGCCGCTCCACGTCCCGTACGACTGGAAGGGCCGGTCGAAGCGGGTCTCGGTGTAGACCGTGTACGGCTGGGTGTCCTGGCAGAAGCCGCGGCCGGTGATGGCGGTCAGCACCGTACGGTCGTCGAGCACGGTCACCGTGCTGCTGGTCACCTTGTGCAGCGCCTGGCCGCTGTTGAGCAGCACGTTGGCCTGGTCGGTCGCCGGGAAGGTGTAGCGCTGCCAGCCGGTGCGGGTGGTGGCGCTCAGTTCGGCGGTGATGCCGGTGTCGAGCTCGACCTTGTAGTAGCCGGGGGAAGCGGTCTCGTCGGCGTGGCTGAACTTCGCGGCGTAGGCGGCGTCGTCGGTGGCGGTGATCGCACCGGTCGTCGGCAGTACGGGCAGGTCGCCGCCGAGCCCGCAGCCCACGCCTGACAGGTGCACGGAGCTGAAGCCGCGGATGTGGTCCTGGTTGTAGTCGTAACCCGTGTTGTGGCCGGTGTCGGGCGAGAGCTGCACCATTCCGAACGGCACGGCGGCGCCGGGGTAGGTGTTCCCGTCGTCCTGCGAGCCGATGAAAGGGTTGACCAGGTGCGTGAGATCGCCGCCGGCGTTGGCGGAACCGCCGTCGGCCGACGCGGTCTGCGCGGGCAGCGTCGCCGCTCCGGCGGCGAGCAGCGCGGTGAGCGCGGCCAGCGCCGCGGAGCGCAGACGCGGCATCCGTGGAGTCATTTTGTCCTCTACTCGTTTGACAACGTTGTCAGAGCACACCTGGGATACAGGTGGTGGGAGGCACGGGGACATGCCAATGAGACGTCAGGAATCTTTGCCCGAAGAGCCCCTGGCGTCAATGGCGCAGCGCAGGATGATCAAAGGACGGGGTGCATACCCCCACAATGGCGGGTATTTGTCTGTCAAATCCCTTGAATCGGCACCGACTCGACAGAGGACGCGGTCGCCTTGCGGGCATTTTGTACCGAGTTGGGCGAATTCGCGGTGGGGCTGGATGCTTCGGGAGCCGGGCCGCCAAAACCCGTGGAACCGTGCCGCCACGCACGGTTATCGTGCTGCCGCACCTGTCGCCGTGGCAAAGGAACCCCGTTGTACACCTGTTGAGACACCCCTGGCGCTGATCTGTCGCACGTCGCCCCCGGGCGCCGTGCCCCTTTTCGCTGCGGTTTTTCTCACCGAACAGGTGTTCATTCGTGTCACAAACCTGGGTGGTCGCTCCCACCTGCCCGCCTCTTGTCGTGCGCCGTTGCCACTCGTGCCCGTCCGATCGCTTCCGGGCGAGCGGCAGATTCCGGGTCAACGCGCACCACAAGTCCCTCGACGTCTGGCTCCTCGTCCTGTGCGCAGGATGCGGGGAGACCGCGAAGCTCACGGTCTTCGAGCGGGTCAACGTGCGCTCCCTGCGCCCCGACCTGCTGGACAGGCTCCACACCAACGACCCCGGACTGACGGCCGAGCTGCTCCGGCACCCGGCCGTCCGGCACCGCAACGGCGTCGCCCTCGACTGGACCGACGCCTGGCGCCTCGACATCACCGGCCCCGCTCACGCGGACGACGAGGCCCTGGAGGTGTCCGTGCGCTTCGCGGCGCACATCCCGCTCCGGCCCGTCCGGCTGATCGCCGACGGGCTCGGCGTCTCACGCGCCGAGGTCAAGCGGCTGATCGACGAGGGGAAGATCGTCTCGGCGCACCGCCTGAGCGGAAAGGCGGGTGGCGACTTCACCTTCCTGCTCAAGCTCTGAGCCCTGCCGGGGGCCTGTTCGGCGCGGTCCGCCGGGCAGGCCCTACGAGGCGCCAGGGGCCGCCGGACAAGCCTTACGGGTCCGCCGGGCAGGCCCTACGGGGCGTCCGTGACGTCGAGGCGGGCACCGCGCGCGGCGCCCGCCGAGGCCGCCACCACGCACAGCACCGCGATCCACTGCGTCCAGCGCAGCGCCTCCTGGAGCACGATCAGGCCGATGAGGGCGGCCATCGCCGGTTCGAGGCTCATGAGGATGCCGAAGACCCGCGGCGGGATTCTGCGCAGCGCCTCCAGTTCCAGCGAGAACGGGACCACCGACGACAGCAGCGCGACGCCGAATCCGGCGGCCAGCACCCACGGGTGGACCAGCGCCGTACTGCCGCCGGCCACACCGAACGGGACGGCCACCAGGGCCGCGACGACCATGCCCAGCGCGAGACCGTTGCCGTGGTCGGTGTGCCGGCCCAGCGCCGCGCCGACCGGGATGTACGCGGCCCAGCACGCGGCGGCGGCGAGCGCGAACAGGAAACCGACGAGGTCGATGTCGCCGCGTCCTCCGACCAGCAGGAGCACACCGGCCGCCGCGAGCAGTGCCCAGAAAGCGTCCAGCCACCGCCGCGACCCGGCCAGGGCCACCGTCAGCGGTCCGAGGAATTCGGTGGTCACCGCGATCCCGAGCGGGAGCCGGGTCAGCGCCTGGTAGAAGCAGAGGTTCATCACGCCGATCGTGACGCCGTAGCCGATCACCACGGCCCGCGCCCGGCGGTCCATCCGCAGCGACGGCCGCCACAGCGCCGTCAGCACGACCGCGGCGAAGAACAGCCGCAGCGCGACCGTACCGAGGCTGCCCACCGCGCTGAACAGGTGCGTGGCCACCGCAGAGCCCAGTTGGACGCTGAGGGTGCCGAGCAGCACCAGCGCCGTCGGCGGGATCGCGCCGAAGCCGCGTCGGGCCCGCGCGGCCGGCGAGAAGCGGAGGTACGGGGCGCGTTCGGTCCTGCCGATGTTCATGGTGGCCACGCGCGGAGTATCGACGATCGGGCGCCGCTCGTCGCGTGGTTTTTCCCGGAAGCTTGACCTAGGGAACTAGATTGCTAGCATGGGCGATGTGGGCGACGACGACGTCAAGCAGTTCAACGTGTATCTGCCGATAGGGCTGATCAAGCAGGTCAAGCACCATGCCATCGAGTCGGAGAAGTCGCTGTCGGCGCTGGTCGCCGAGGCGCTGCGCGCGTATCTCGACGAGGCGGCGGAGCCCCGCGACCAGCGGCGGCGAGCGAGTGACAAGGAGAGTTGAGATGACGACGCGGGGCATCGAGGCCGTGTTCCTGGAAACGCACAATTGGGGCAAGGCGGCCAAGTTCTTCCAAGGGCTCGGCTACGAGCTGGAGTTCTCGACCGATCACAATTCGGGGCAGTTGCGCAACGGCGAAGGACCGTATCTCTTCATCGCCGAGATCCCGGAGAGCCAGGAGCCGCGGGCGCCGCGGATGGTGCTGACCGTGGCCGACGCGGACGCCTTCGAAGCCGCGCCGGGTGTCGAGGTCGTCACGCCGTTCGAGGAGACCCACTTCGGGACGCGGGAGATGACCGTACGCGACCCGGACGGCCGGCTGTGGAGCCTCCAGGCCCCGGCGAAGAGCTGACCGTCCGCACGGCGGGCCGTGCACCACACCAGGCGACAGGCAGCACCGACAGGGAGCGCGTCATGAGCGAGCGGCACGAGCGATCGACGGCGGGCCGAGCCGTCCCGGAGGCCGACGGCGCGGCGGCCGAGCCCGACAGCACCGCCGTACGGGTCGCGCTGTGGCGGGCGGTCCATGTGCTGCACGACCCGCCGCCGCATGTGCTGGCGGACGAGATCGGATTGCGGCTGGCCGACCCCGAGGCGGGCTGGCGGGAGCGCGGGGACATGCATCCCGAAGGCACCAGCCGTTTCCGGGCGGGTGTCGTGGCCCGCGCGCGCTTCGTGGAGGACCTGGTCGTCGAGCGGCTGGACGAGGGCGTCGGGCAGTACGTGCTGCTGGGCGCGGGGCTCGACACCTTCGCGCAGCGCAGGCCGGATCTCGCCGACCGGCTGCGGATCTTCGAGGTCGACCGGCCGGAGCCGCAGGAGTGGAAGCGGCGGCGGCTGACCGAACTCGGCTACGGCGTCGGCGACGGGCTGCGCCTGGTGCCGGTCGACTTCGAGACGGCCGGTTCCTGGTGGGATCACCTGAGGACGGCCGGATTCGACGCCGGACGGCCCGCGGTGGTGGCCTCCGCCGGGGTCAGCATGTACCTCACGAAGGAGGCCAACGCCGCCACCCTGCGTACCCTCGCCTCGCTCGCGCCCGGCTCCACCGTCGTCATGACGTTCATGCCGCCGCTGGACCTGATGGAACCCGACGAGCGCGCCGTCCGTCAGGCCGCGGAGAACGGCGCCCGCGGCTCCGGCACCCCGTTCATCAGCTTCTACGCCCCCGCCGAGATCCTGGCCCTGGCCCGCGCCGCCGGATTCACCGACGCCCGCCACGTCCCGGCCGCCGCCCTCAACGAGCGCTACTTCGCCGGCCGCCCGGACGGCCTGCGCACCTCCAACGGCGAGGAACTGCTGGTCGCGACGGTCTGACCGGCTCTCTCAGATCCCCCGCAGGTCCCGCCAGGCCGCGCCGATGACGCGAAGGGCGTCGGCGCCGTACACGGCGGATTCCCGCAGGGCGCCAGGTGCGCAGGTACGTCTCTACGCTCACCGCGTCGTCGATCCACAGCTCCGCGTGCCAGGGTCCGGCTGGACGAGCCACGGCACTCGGTCCGCCTGATCCGCTGAGAGGGCACTTCTCCCTCCCGGGCGGGACGCCTCCCCCGTCCCCACCGCCTCCCTGGTCACAGCCCCCATGGCCGCTCCGCGGCCCGGATCCGCCGCGATCGGCCGGGCAACAACTCCCCGCACGGGTATGGACGGGCCGCGAAACACCGACGTAGTGTGCTCGGCGGCCCAGGAAGATCAGTGAGGGTTTCCGCGTCCGCGATCTTGAAACGATTCATCCGGGAGAGACATGCCGCACAGCGAAGTGCAGGGACCGACACGGCGCGTACTCGTCACGACGGGGCTGGCCGCCGCGTTCGTCGCGGCGACGGAGGCGGGCGGGGGCCGGGCCGTCGCCGCGGAACCGGCCGCGGGAGCCGCGCCGCAGGGCGCGTCGGCGGTGCCCGCGGGCGCCTCGGCCCCCGCCTCGCGGCCCGGCGGCAAGGCGCCCTCGGGCAAGTGGGACGCCTTCAACCTCTCCCCCGCCGGCCGTACGGTGCGCCCGGTCGCCGTCTACACGCTCACCGGTGTCGTGCGGCGGCCCGAGGCGCTGGTGACCGAGGGGCGCGGCGCCAAGGCCGTCACCCGGATCACCGGCAAGGGCTCCTCCGTGACCTTCGACTTCGGCAAGGAGGTCGGCGGATTCGTCACTCTCAGCTTCGGGCCGGGCGGTGAAACGAATCAGACGGTCGGGCTGACGTACTCCGAGCTGTCCGACTTCGTCAGCACGTCGTCCAGCGACGGGTCCAACGGCGGCAGCAACAACGAGCCCGCCGTGCGCTACGCGGTGACGCCCGGCGGGCGGATCAGCACCGACAAGGACACCCCGGTCGCGGGCGCGGGTCCCGCCGCGACCGCGCACCCGGCGTCCCAACTGCGCGGCGGTTTCCGCTACTTGACGGTGGTCAACGAGACCTCGGGCTCCGTGGACCTGACCGATGTCTCGGTACGGATCACCTTCGCGCCGAACGCCGCCGACCTGTCGGCGTACCCCAACTACTTCTACTGCGACGACGACATGCTCAACCGGGTCTGGTACGCGGGCGCCTACACCGTGCAGACCAACATCATCGCCGCCGACCAGGGCCGGGTCTGGGGCCCGCCGGACCTCGGCTGGGACAACAGCGCGAAGGTCGGCGAGGCGGGCGGCACGGTGCTGGTCGACGGCGCCAAGCGCGACCGCACGGCGTGGCCGGGCGACCTCGGCATCTCCGTCCTGACCGACTATGTGTCGCTGGGCGACCTGGTGACCGTGCGCGACTCGCTCCAGACGCTCTACAACCACCAGGACGCCGGCGGCGCGCTCCCGTACGCGGGGCCGGCCGTGAACTTCATCGGCAACTCCGACGCCTACCACCTGTGGACGCTCATCGGCACGGCGAGTTACGTCCAGCTCAGCGGCGACACCGCGTGGGCGCGTACGGCGTACGACGCGTACAAGAAGGCCGTGACGTACATCGTCGCGAAGATCGACGGTGACGGGCTGCTGAACGTCACCAGCGCGGCGGACTGGGCGCGTTCGGACGCCGACGGCAAGAACCTCGAAGCCAACGCCATCATGTACCGGGCGCTGGTGACCGCGAGCGCGCTCGCCACGACGCTCGGCGACCCGGCCTCGGCGGGCGCGTGGAAGGCGAAGGCCGCCGCGCTCAAGTCGGCGGTGGAGAGCGGCGGTTACTGGGACGAGGCCGTGGGCCTGTACCGCGACAAGCCGACCGGCGGCGGCGCCTCGCTGTATCCGCAGGACGGCAACGCGCTGGCCGTGTGGTTCGGCCTGGTGGACTCCGCGGACCGCGCGCGGACCATCAGCGCCTCGCTGGCGTGGCGTTGGACGGCGGTCGGCGCGCTGTCGCCGGAGAAGAGCGGTTCCTCCGTGCACCCGTTCCCCGGCGGCATGGAGGTGCACGCGCACTTCGCCGCGGGGCAGGACGCGACCGCGCTCGACCTGATCCGCCGCGAGTGGGGCTTCATGCTCGACAGCCCCACGGGGACGGCCAGTACGTTCTGGGAGGGCTACCGCACCGACGGCACGTCGGACTACTCCGGTTCGTACATGAGCGCCGCGCACGGCTGGTCGACGGGCCCGACCTCGGCGCTGACCTACCGCTTCCTGGGCATCTCCCCCACCGGCGACGCGGGCGCGGGGCACCGCGTGGAGCCGCACCCCGGCCAACAGCGTTTCGCACAGGGTCAGTTGACCACCGCGAAGGGGGTGATCGGCGCGTCGTGGCAGCAGCGCGGCGGCGGTGAGTTCGACCTGACGGTGAACGCGCCGGGCGGCGCCGTGGACGAGATCGCGGTCCCGGTGACCGACGCGCGCACCTGCGTCGTACGCCTCGACGGCCGCACGGTCTGGCAGGGGTCGGCGCGGCGCACCGGGGTGACCCTCTCCGGCGGCTATGTGCGGATCGCGGGCGTGGCGGCGGGCACCCGCAAGGTGACCGTGCGCCGCCGCTGACCGGCCGCCCGCCCGCGCCCCACAGGGATCGCGCGCGGGAACGCACCCGCTTCCGTAGAGGGACACAGAGAGGGAACGACGTATGCCCATTCATGTCCGCAGGAGCCGCGCGGCTGCCGCTGCCGTCGCGGCCGGGACCGTCATGCTGGGCCTGCTGCCCGGCTCGGCCTTCGGCGCCGACGCGCCGACGACGACCGCGGCGGCGAAGGCGCACGACCCCTGGACGCAGGACGGCTACACCCCGCGCCCCGGCGACTGGCGCCCGTACGTCCTGGCGCCGGCCGGCCACACGGTCACCCCGGTCCGCGTGCTGTCGGCGACCGCGAGAGGCGGCGCGATCCAGGGCGACCCGAAGGCGGTGCTGGGCGACGGCCGCAGGGCCGTTCGGCTGGTCAGCACCGGGGACCGGACCCAATCCCCGCTGCTGGCACTGGACTTCGGCAAGGATGTCGGTGGCCGGATCAGCGTCAAGGTGGCGGGCGCGTCCAAGACACCGCCTCGACTGCACGTGTGCTTCAGCGAGTCGGTGCAGTACGCGGCCACCGCTCCGGGCGACAACAACGGCGAGGCGGCTCAGGCGCCGGGCTGCGACACCGCGAACATCTGGAACGGCTATCCCGGCCAGCCGTACACCTACGACGCCGACAGCCACACCATCACCCTGGACACGGCGAAGCTGCCCGCGACCTTGACGGACACTCAGCTGCGCGGCGGTTTCCGCTACGCGACGCTGTTCCTCGACGGGCCCGGCTGGGTGGACCTCGGCGCGGTGTCCGTGAAGTTCGACGCGGCGCCGCGGCAGAAGTCGCCCGCCGCGTACCAGGGCTGGTTCCTGTCCAGCGACGACGAGTTGAACAAGATCTGGTACGCGGGCGCGTACACCGTGCAGCTCGACACCTGGATGTCGGACACGGCCAAGAGCTGGCCGTACGCGACGGATGAGGGCGATCACGCGGACAGCCAGGTGCCGAACGCCGATCCCGCCAAGGAGGTCATCTTCGACGGCGCCAAGCGGGACCGCATCGTGTGGCAGGGCGACCTGGCGGTGCAGGTCCCGGTCACGTATCTGAGCACCAACGACACGGACGCGGTGGACAATTCGCTGTCCTCGCTGGCCGCGCAGCAGTTGCCGGACGGGTACATGCCCGGCGAGAGCCTGGTGGGGCCGCACAATCAGGACGAGATCCGCACGTACGGCGAGTACGTGACGTGGTTCGTCTACAACCAGTACCAGCACTGGCTCTACACCGGTGACCGCGGCTATCTCGACAGGTGGTGGCCCGCGCTGACGAAGGCCACCGCGTGGCTGGAGTCGGTGCGCGCCCAGGACCCGCAGGGGCTGATCGCCTTCGGCGCGGTCAACTCCTGCGGCCACTACGGCTACAGCGACTGCGGGCACGAGACGTATGTGAACGCGCTGTATGTGCGCAATCTCCAGGAGATGGCGGAGCTGGCCACCGCCCGGCACGACAAGGCCGCGTCCGGGGTGTACGCGGACCGCGCGACCGTGGTGAAGAAGGCGGTCAACGACCAGCTCTGGGACGCGGCCGTCGGTGCGTACCGGCTCTCGCGGGAGATCCCCGGCGCCTATCCGCAGGACGCCAACGCGGCGGCGGCGCTCACCGGGGTCGCCGACCAGCGGCAGGCGAGCAGCGCGATGGACTATCTGCGGCGGACGAGTTGGGGTCCCTACGGCGCGCTGACGATGGCGCCGAGCACGCCCAACGCGTCGATCGGGCCGATCTACGAGCCGCTGCCCAGCGGTTTCGAGGCGAGCGCGCGGCTGGGTCTGGCCGACGCGAGCGGCGTGCAGCAGACCGGCGGCCTGGATCTGATCCGTACCTTCTGGGGCTACCAGCTCTCGCAGGACCCGGGCGGCACCTTCTGGGAGAAGGCCGACCTGGCGGGACAGCCCGCCCTTTCGCAGTTCACCAGCCTCGCGCACGGCTGGGCTTCGGGGCCGACGGTCAGCCTCACCAACCAGGTGCTGGGCATCCGGCCGACCGGCGCGGGCTTCGCCTCGTACGCGATCGTGCCCACGCCCGGCGACCTCACGTGGGCGCAGGGCAAGGTGCCCACCCCGCACGGCGCGATCAGCGCGTCCTGGCGCGCGAACGGCGGCGGCTTCACGCTGGCCACCGACGCGCCGCGCGGCACCACCGGCAGGCTCGCGGTGCCGACCGGCGGCGCGAGGGTGCGGGTCACCCTGGACGGGCGGACCGTCTGGGACGGCACGCGGGCGGTCGGCGGCGCGCGCGTGAGCGGTGACGGGGTGAACGTGTACGTGGACGCGGTCGGCGCCGGGCACCACACGCTGGTCTCGCACAAGGCGCTCTAGCGGCACAGGAGTTGAGTGACGACGGCCCGCGGGCGGTGGGGAGACCGCCTCGCGGGCCGTCGGCGCGTACCGGCCGGGACCGGATCCGGGGCGGTACGCCGCTCCCCGCTACTCCTCGTCCGCCGGGGCGCCGGAGGACGAGCCGCCGGGCAGCCGTTCACGGATGGTGTCCATCACCGTGGAGTCGGTCAGCGTCGTCACGTCGCCGAGGTCGCGGTGTTCGGCGATGTCGCGCAGCAGTCGGCGCATGATCTTGCCCGAGCGGGTCTTGGGCAGTTCGGCGACGACGAGGATCTGCCGGGGCCGGGCGATCGGCCCGATCTCCTTGCTGACGTGCGCCCGCAATCGCCTGGCCACGTCGTCGCCGCCCGCCTCCCGCGCGGCCTTCTCGCCGTCGGCGCGCAGGATCACGAAGGCGACGATGCCCTGCCCGGTCGTGGCGTCGGTGGCGCCGACGACGGCCGCCTCGGCGACCAGCGGATGGGACACCAGCGCGGACTCCACCTCGGTGGTGGAGATCCGGTGCCCCGACACGTTCATCACGTCGTCGACCCGGCCGAGCAGCCAGATGTCGCCGTCCTCGTCCTTCTTCGCGCCGTCGCCCGCGAAGTACCAGCCGGGGAAGCGCGACCAGTACGTGTCGATGTACCGCTGCTCGTCGCCCCAGATGGTGCGCAGCATGCCGGGCCACGGCTCGGTCAGCACGAGGTAGCCGCCGAAGCCGTTCGGCACCGGACGGCCCGTGTCGTCCACGACCTCCGCCGAGATGCCGGGCAGCGGCCGCAGCGCCGAGCCGGGTTTGCAGACGCTGACGCCCGGCAGCGGGCTGATCATCTGCGCGCCGGTCTCGGTCTGCCACCAGGTGTCGACCACCGGGCAGCGGTCGCCGCCGATGGCGCGCCGGTACCACATCCACGCCTCGGGGTTGATCGGTTCGCCGACCGAGCCGAGCAGCCGCAGCGACGTCAGGTCGTACTGGCCCGGGATCGTGTCGCCCCACTTCATGAAGGTGCGGATCGCGGTGGGCGCGCAGTACAGGATCGTCACCTTGTACTTCTCGACGATCTCCCACCACCGGCCCTGGTGCGGGGAGTCGGGCGTGCCCTCGTAGAGGACCGAGGTCACGCCGTTGGCGAGGGGGCCGTAGACGATGTAGGAGTGGCCGGTGACCCAGCCGATGTCGGCGGCCGTCCAGTACACGTCCTGCTCCGGCTTGACGTCGAAGACCGCCCAGTGCGTCCAGGCGGCCTGGGTGAGGTAGCCGCCGGTGGTGTGCAGGATGCCCTTGGGGCGGGCCGTCGTGCCCGAGGTGTACATGATGTAGAGCGGGTGCTCGCTGTCGAACGCCTCGGCCTCGTGCTCGGCCGACTGCGCGTCCACCAGGTCGTGCCACCACACGTCCCGGCCCGAGGTCCACGCCACGTCCTGGCCCGTACGGCGCACGACCAGGACGCTGCGGACGTCGGGGCAGCCTTCCACGGCCTCGTCCACGGCGGGCTTCAGGGCCGAGGCGGCGCCCTTGCGGTAGCCGCCGTCCGCGGTGATCACCACCCGCGCGTCGCAGTCGAGGATCCGGCCGCGCAGCGCGTCGGCGGAGAAGCCGCCGAAGACGACGGTGTGCGGTGCGCCGATACGGGCGCAGGCCAGCATCGCCACGACCGTCTCGGGGATCATCGGCATGTAGAGCGCGACCCGGTCGCCGGCCCGCACGCCCAGCGAGAGCAGGGCGTTGGCGGCGCGGCAGACCTGTTCGTGGAGGCCGGCGTAGGTGAGCGTGCGGGTGTCGCCGGGCTCGCCCTCCCAGTGGAAGGCGACCCGGTCGCCGAGCCCGGCGCGCACGTGCCGGTCGACGCAGTTGTCGACGACGTTGAGCTTTCCGCCGACGAACCAGCGGGCGAAGGGCGCCCGGCTCCAGTCGCGTACCCGGGTCCAGGGCTCGGCCCAGTCCAGCCGGGCCGCGGCGGCGGCCCAGAACGCCTCGACGTCGGCCGCGGCTTCCTCGTACGCGGCCGCGGTGACATTGGCCCGCGCGGCCAGTTCGGGCGGCGGGGGGAAGCGCCGGTCTTCTCTGAGCAGGTTGGAGAGGGTCTCCTCGGTCATGAGTGGGGCTCCTCCACCGGTCCGCCACGGCGGCCGACGGGGAGTCCTGACAGCGGGAGCACGGGGACGACGGCGCGCTTCCAGGTGCTGTTGGTGACGACGGCGAAGGAGGCGTACCAGGCGAACACGGCGGTGACCAGCCCGATCCAGCCGCCGACCTTGGTGATGGTGACGGACTTGTCGAATTCCGCGACGGTCAGCACGATGAAGGTCGCCGACAGGGCCACGAAGACCGCGAACAGCGCGGCGTTGGTCCGCAGGGCCGCGACCGTCATGTAGACGGTGAAGATCGCCCAGATCAGCAGATAGAGGCCGGTGGCCTGGTTGGCCGTCTCCGGGGGCAGATCGCCGACGACGAACTTCACATAGGCCGCGTAGGAGAGCCAGAAGGCGCCGTAGGATCCGAAGGCGGTGGCGCCGAAGGTGTTGCCCTTCTTGAACTCCCACATTCCGGCGAGCAGTTGCATGAGTCCGCCGTAGAACAGCGCGAGCGGCAGGACCACCGTGAGCAGATTCTGGTCGATGAGGTGGGCGTTGAAGGAACTCAGGACGAAGGTGGTGGCGGCGAACGCGGCGAGGCCGAGCGGTCCGGGGTCGGCGATGCCGTCCACGGGCGGCCGTTCGGTCGTGACGGGGGTGCTCATCTGCGGTTCCCTCCTCGGTGAGGAATGGCGGCGCGAAGCGCGGTACGTACGCCGCCGCGGGCCGTGCTGGGCCCGCTCCCACGCTAGGAACGCCGACGTCGGGGGGCCACAGCCCCACAGCGGGCGTCGCCCAGCGGTCGGGTCCGGGCGACGGACGGTCCGTCAGATACGGTGAGCGGTCGGTCAGATACGGCGAACGGTCGGTGACCGCTCACCGCCGGGTCCCGGCGCGCCGGGCGTCTCCCGCGGCGCGGGGACGCCGAGTCGACCGGGCTGACCGGGTTCCGGCTGCGCGCCGACCTCCTCCGGCAGGTGCATGCGCAGCATCACCCGGTCGACGTCCGCGCGCGAGATCCGGCCGCGGGTCAGCAGCGACCCGACGACCATGACGGCGAAGGCCACGGGGACGGTCCAGGCCGCGGGTTCTTCGAGCAGCGCGGCGCTCCAGCCGCCGCCGGGTCCGCGCACGCTGGTCAGCACGACCGCGACGGCGGCGAGTCCGCCCCCGGCCACCAGGCCGAACAGCGCGCCCAGGTCGGTCAGTCCGCGCCACCAGATGCCCAGCACCAGCAACGGGCAGAAGGACGAGGCGGCGACGGCGAAGGCCAGGCCGATCGCGTCGGCCACCGGCAGGCCGGGGGTCGCGACCGTCATCGCCAACGGCGGTACGGCCGCCGCGAGCGAGGCCCAGCGGAAGCCGTGGGTCGAGCCGCGCAGCAGGTCCTGCGAGACCACGCCCGCCACCGACACCGTGAGGCCCGACGCGGTCGACACGAAGGCGGCGAAGGCTCCCGCGGTCGCCAGCGCCGCCAGCAGCCGCCCCGCCTCACCGGCCTGTGTGATCTGCGGCAGCACCAGTACCGCGGTGTCGGTCTGCCCGGTGAGCAGCAGTTGCGGCGCGAAGATCCGGCCGAGCGCCCCGTAGACCGGCGGCAGCAGGTAGAAGCCGCTCAGCAGGATCAGGACGAGCAGCGTCGTCCGGCGGGCGGCCCGCCCGTCGGGGTTGGTGTAGAAGCGGACGAGGACGTGCGGCAGGCCCATCGTGCCGAGGAAGGTGGCCAGCAGGATCGAGTAGACGGCGTACAGCGGGTGCGATCTGCCGCCCGCGCCGGACAGCGGGCTCGCCCACCTGGCGCCGGTCGCCGGTGCGAGGCCGACCTTGTGCGGTACGGGGACGCCTTCGGGGAAGGTCAGGCCGGTGCCGCCTTCCGCCGTGTGCTCGCCGCGCACCAGCCGTACGGGCACGCCGTGTCGCTCCGCGCGCGAGGCCCCCTTGGCGCCGTAGGCCGTGCCGTCGAGGGTGCCGCTGACCGTCACCGTCACGGGTGTCGCCACGTCGAAGCGGACCTGGCTGTCGAGCCGTACGACCGTGGTGTGCGGGAAGCGCGGCACGTCGGGCGCGGTCAGCGAGGGGGTGCCCGCCGACCGCCAGGCCAGGACGAGGAAGACGGCGGGCACCGCGATGGCGGTGAGCTTCAGCCAGAAGTGGAAGCCCTGCACGAGGGTGACGCTGCGCATGCCGCCCGCCGCCGAGACGCCGACGACGGCCACCGCCACGACCACCGCGCCGACCCAGCGCGGCGCGCCCGTCACCGTCTGGAGGGTCAGGCCCGCGCCCTGCAACTGCGGTACGAGGTAGAGCCAGGCGATGACGGCGACGAAGACGCTCGCCACCCGGCGCACGGCGGTGGACCCGAGGCGTTCCTCGGCGAAATCCGGCAGCGTGTACGCGCCCGAGCGGCGCAGGGGCGCCGCGACCAGCAGCAACAGCACCAGATATCCGGCCGTGTAACCCACCGGGTAGGCCAGCATGTCGACGCCGTAGGCCATCAACAGGCCCGCGACGCCCAGGAAGGAGGCGGCCGACAGATACTCGCCGCCGATCGCCGAGGCGTTCCACAGCGGTGAGATCTCGCGGGAGGCGACGTAGAAGTCCGAGGTGGCGCGGGACAGCCGCAGGCCGTAGAAGCCGACCACGACGGTCGCCACGAGGACGACGACGAGGGCGGTGAAGCCGAGCGCCGGATTCATCCGGCCTCCGGGCCGGGGGCGCTGGGCGCGGGGCCCGTCGCCGGGTCAGGGGCGGTGGGCGTCGGGGCCGCGGGTGCCGGGTCAGGGGCGGTGAGCGCGGCCTGCGCCGCCGAGTCAGGGGCGCCGGGCGCCGGGGACGCGGGTGCCGGGGCCGAACCCGGCGGCGCGTCCGGGGCGTTGAGCAGATCCGTGAAGTCCCGCTCGACGCGCTCCGCGTGCCGTACGTGGAACCAGGCCGCGCCCACCAGCAGCGGGTAGGCGACGACGCCGAGCAGCAGCCAGGCGAGCCGGACCCCGAGGACGGCCACCGTGCGCAGCCCCGGCGCGAGCGCGAAGGCGGCGGGCAGACCGCCGATGACGACCGCGAGGACGGCCAGCACGCCGAGCGAGAGCCGCAGTTGGTCCCTGACCAGGGAGCGGACATAGACCTGGCCGAGGCGCGGCTGCGCGTGCAGGTCCTCGGCGACGGCTCGCGCGGACCAGCCGCCGGTACGGTCGCGGCGCGGCGCGGTCACCGCGACCCGGCGCGGCGGTGGCGGTTGCGTACCGCTCATGACGGCCCCTCGCCGGGCGCGGGCGACCACTGCATCAGCAGGTCCCGCAGTTCCCTGGAGTGGCGTCGGCTGACCGGGAGTTCACCGCCCGCCACGCGTACCGTCCAGTGCCCGGCGTCCGAGCGCAGCTCCTCCACGTGGCGGAGCGAGACCAGGTACCCGCGGTGGATGCGGACGAAGCCGTGCTGCGCCCAGCGCTCCTCCAGGACGGCGAGCGCTATCCGGACCAGTGGCGCGTGGCCGCCCGCGTGCAGGCGTACGTAGTCCCCCTGCGCCTCGACGTACGCGACGTCCTCGCGGCGGATGAAGCGGGTGACTCCGCCGAGGTCGACCGGGATGCGCTCGTCGGAACGGCCCGCCGGGGCGGCTCCCGGTGCGTTGCCCTCGATGACGGCGGCGACGCGGCGGACCGCCTCGGCCAGCCGTTCCCTGCCGACCGGTTTGAGCAGGTAGTCGCAGGCCTTGAGGGCGAAGGCGTCGACGGCGAAGTCCTCGTAGGCGGTGACGAAGACGACCGCGGGCGGCCGGGCGAAGCGGCCGAGGACGCGGACCAGGTCGAGGCCGTCGAGGCCCGGCATCCGGATGTCGAGGAAGACGGCCTCGACCGACTCGTCCTCCAGCAGCCGCAGGGCCTCGTCGCTGCTGCCCGCGCTGAGCACCCGGCCGACCCGCCGGTCGCCGCGCAGCAGATACGTCAGGTCCTCCAGGGCGGGCGGTTCGTCGTCGACGGCCAGGACCTGCAACGGTTTCACGATGCGCGTACTCCGTTCCGGTACTTGGGCACCCGGACGTTGACCTTCGTCCCGGCGCCGGGGGCGGTCTCCACCACCAGGCCGTACTCGTCGCCGAAGACCGTACGCAGCCGCTCGTCGACATTGCCCAGGCCGAGCGAGTCGCCGTCGTCCTCCCCGGCGAGCCGCATCCTGACCTCCTCGGGGTCCATGCCCACGCCGTCGTCCTCCACACTGATGCGGCACTCCGCGCCCGCGTCCTCGGCCCTGATGGTGATGCGCCCCGGCGTCGACTTGGGTCCGAGTCCGTGGCGTACGGCGTTCTCAACGATCGGCTGGAGGCAGAGGAACGGTACGGCCACCGGCAGCACTTCGGGCGCGATGAGCAGATCGACGCGGAGCCGGGAGCCGAACCGGGCGCGTTCCAGGCGCAGATAGCGGTCGACGGACCGCAACTCCTCGGCGAGGGTGGAGAACTGGCCGTGCCTGCGCAGGCTGTAGCGCGTCAGCTCGGCGAATTCGAGGAGCAGTTCACGGGCCTGGTCGGGGTCGGTGCGGACGAAGGAGGCTATGGCGGTCAGCGAGTTGTAGACGAAGTGCGGGGAGATCTGCGCCCGCAGCGCGCGCAGTTCGGCTTCGATCATCCGGGTGCGCGAGCGGTCCAGCTCGGCGAGTTCCAACTGCGAGATGACCCAGTGCGCGACCTCGCCCGCGGCTCTGACCAGGCCCGCCGACACCTGGCGCGCGTACACCGACAGGGCGCCGACGACCAGGCCGTCCACCACCAGCGGTACGACGACGGCGCTGCGGATCGGGCACCGGTCGTCGCCGCAGTGGATCTCCTCGGCCGGGACCACCCACGGCCGCCCGGCGTCCATCGCCTCCCGCGCGTGTTCCACGGCCTGCGCCGCGTGTCTGCGGCCCGGACCTTCCCAGGCCAGCAGTTCGCCGTCGCCGATGACGGCCAGCGCGGGTGTGCCGAGCAGTGCTCGCAGATGGCGGGCGGCGCTGCGGGCCGACTCGGGGTCGAGGCCGTTGCGCAGCGGGGGCGCGGCCAGTGACGCCGAGTGCAGGGTGGCGAAGGCGGCCCGGTCGGCGGGCGTACCGAATCCCCTGCGCCCGCGAACCAGCCAGAACAGGGCCGCCGCGGCGCCCGCGACCACCAGCGCGACCGACACCACGGTGATCACTGACCCCATGCCCCGCATTATCGCCAGGTGTGACGGCGTGAGACAGGTTCCGTTCGCAAGATTCCGTCGTGCGGGGGCCGTACCGCCGGTTTCGGCCCCGCCGTCGCGCGCCGGAGCCGCCGTGCCCCCTACGCTCTGTTCATGATTGCCGAATTGCAGTGCGTGGTGCTCGACTGTTCCGATCCGGCGGAACTCGCCAGGTTCTACAAGTCGTTGCTCGGCGGTACGGTCGACCGGCCCGATCCGCGCTGGTCGTTGAGCGACGGCTGGGCGACACTGCACACCGCGGCCGGGCTGGTGCTGGCCTTCCAGCGGGTCACCGAATACCGCAGGCCGCGCTGGCCGGAGCCCGCCTCCCCGCAGCAGTTCCATCTCGACTTCGGCGTGCCCGATCTGGCCGAGGCCGAGGAGAAGGTGCTGGCCAGGGGTGCGATCCTGCTCGACGACGGCGCCGGGACCCGGAGCTGGCGCGTCTACGCGGACCCCGCGGGGCACCCCTTCTGCCTGATCAAGCACTGAGTCCCGGCTGATCGGACACCGCGTCCGCGGGTCCGAGTACGGATTCCGCGTGTCCGGCCGCTGATTCCGCGTCTCCGCGCGGATTCCGCGTGTCCGGGCGGCGATTCCGCGCGTCCGGGCGCCGGGCACACGCCCGGTGACACCGCATCACCCTGTGTGACACACGCCACGCGGCGATCCGGCAGGCTTGGCCGTCGCTTTACGTGAGCCCTGCAACCGCCGTGATCGGGTAGGGGTCTGTAGTAGACGTACCGTGGTGATCAGGCGTAGCGGACGCGCCGGGACACGACCGTACGTACCGGACGTAAGTGACGCAGTGATACGAGTGGAGCACGGGCATGAGTCGGTTCAGGGGCAGCTTGGGTATCGCGCTGGTGGCCGGAGCGGTGCTCGCGGGCACGAGCGCGTGCGGCGGGAGCGGGCACGACGCCGCCTCGTCCGCTGCCGACGGGAAGGCGTCGGCGTCGGCGAAGCCGAGCGCCACGCCCTCGCCGACGAAGCCGACCCCGAAGGGGCCGCCGATGCTGCTCGACACGATCACCCCGCAGACCGGGACCACGGTCGGCGTCGCGATGCCGGTCTCGGTGCTCTTCACCAACCCGGTGGCGGCCTCGGCCCGCGCGAACATAGAGAAGCACCTCAAGATCACCACGTCCGTGCCGACCACCGGCGCCTGGCACTGGTTCAGCACCACCCGGGTCGACTTCCGGCCCCAGTCGTACTGGAAGCCGGGCACGAAGGTCACGGTCGACGCGAATCTGACCGATGTGCCCAACGGCAACGGGCGGTACGGGGTGCACGGCTACCACCACGCGTTCACCGTCGGCGACGACAACGAGGCGACCGTGTCGGTGCCGGGTCACACGATGAAGGTCACGCACAACGGACAGGTCGTGAAGACCCTGCCGATCGACGCGGGCAGCCCCACGTGGCCGTCCTGGGACGGGACGATGGCCGTCATCGACAAGGCGGAGAAGGTCCACATGACGTCCTGTAGCGTCCACATAACCTGCGACAAGAGCAATCCGGACTACTACGACCTGACCCTGCCGTGGGACGTGCACCTGACGAATTCGGGCACGTACATCCACTACTCGACCGGGGACCCGCAGCCGGGGCACAGCTTCGGTTCGCACGGCTGCGTCCACCTGTCGCTCACCGACGCCAAGTGGTTCTACAACTACGTCAAGCAGGGCGACCCGGTCACCATCACCGGCTCCCCGCGCGGCAAGGCCCCGGGTAACAACGGCTACGCCGACTTCAACCTGTCCTGGTCGCAGTGGCTCCAGGACAGCGGCACCGGCCAGATGACGACCACGACCGCCTGAGACCCGCCGCCTCCTGCCTGCTGCCTCCTGACCGCTGACCCCGGACCCCTGACCGCTGACCGTCCGAGGTGCGGCGTTGGCGTACCGGCGGCGCGGGACCGGCCGACCCGGTCCCGCGCCGTCAGCTCTGCGCGGTCGGGCGGACGACGATCTCGCCGACGTCGATGTCGGCGGGCTGCTCGATCGCGAAGGCGATGGCGCGGGCGACGGCGTCCGGCGGCATCGCGATCCCTTCCACCATCTCGGTCAGCTTGGCGCGCGCTTCGGGGCGCCGCATGCCGCCCGCGAATTCAGTCCTCGTCATGCCGGGCGAGACGATCGTCACCCGCAGTTTGCCCCCCGCTTCCTGCCGCAGGCCCTCGGAGACGGCGCGCACGGCCATTTTCGTACCGGAATAGACCGACTGACTGGGCACAATTCGGTGGGCCGCCGTGGACGCGGTGTTCACGAAATGGCCGAAGCCCTGCGCGCGGAATACCGGAAGCGCGGCGGCGATGCCGTACAGCACGCCTTTGAGATTGACGTCGACCATCTCCTCCCAGTCCTCGACGCGCAGATCGTCGAGCGGGGAGATCGGCATCGCCCCCGCGTTGCTGACCAGCACGTCGAGCCGCCCGTAGCGCTCGGTCGCCAGGCCCACGAGCCCGGCCACGTCGGCGCGGCTGCGCACGTCGGTGCGCAGGTGGGCGACCTCGCCGCCCGCTTTCCCGATCCGTGCGGCGACCGCGGCGAGCCGGTCCGTCCCACGGGCGCCGAGCACCACTCTCGCGCCGCGTTCGGCGAGCAGCAGCGCGGTCGCCTCGCCGATTCCGCTGCTGGCTCCTGTGATCGCGACGACCTTGTCCTTGATTTCGGTCATGACTTTTCCGTCCCTGCGGGATTGAGGGTTCGAGTGTGCGGGGGGAGTTCCGCGCACGAGGAATGTAAGAGGGCTATCACTACGGTACGGTAAGAGGGCTATCACGTCCAGCGCGCGAGGAGGCGGCCCGTGTCGGGGAACGCGCAGGGCGGCCCCCAGCGGGGCCGCTACCACCACGGCGAGCTGCGCCCCGCGCTGATCGAGGCGAGCTTCGATCTGCTGGCGGAGGCGGGGCCCGCGGCCTTCTCGGTCGCGCGGGTCGCCCGCAGGCTCGGGGTGAGCACGGCAGCGCCCTACCGGCACTTCGCCGACCGCGACCACCTCTTGGCCGCGGTCGCGACCCGCGCCGCCGAGGAACTGGCCGAGCGGTTCCGGCAGGCGGCCGACGGCGCGGGCCAGGACCCGGCCGAGCGCTTCGCGGCGACCGCGGGGGCGTACGTCCGCTACGTCGGCGCGCGCGGCGCCGGTTTCGACGTGATCTTCGCCAGGCCCCTGGTGGCGCTCCAGGACCGCGACCTCGCCGACGCCGGCCGCCTACTGGTGGACCTGCTCTTCGAACTGGCCCAGGACGCCCTCGGTCAGGGTCCCGCCGCCGCGCTGACGCTCCTGGAGCAGCACGTGACGGCCGCCCACGGCTACGCGACACTGCACCCCGGCGGCCTCTTCAGCCGCGTGAGCCCGCGGGAGGGAGTCGACGGCACCGCGGACCTCGCGGTGGCCACGAGCCGCGCCCTGGTGCGCGGCGCGCCCGAAGCCGCCGCCCCCGGCCCGCCCTCCCCCGGACGCCCGCACGACTGACCGCGCGGGACCGGGACCGGGCCGCGACGGGACCGCCGCAGCGCCGCGACAGGCCCGAGCCGGGCCGCACCGGGGCCGGCGCCGGGCCCGCTCCGGACCCCGCCGACCCGCCAGGGCCAACGCCACGTTCGGTCCTGCGGCCCGCAGGGCGTACCGTCATAGGCGGCGCGTACCGTCGTCCCAGGACGACCTGCCGTTTTCCCACGCACCAGGGCGGAGCCGTCACCAATGACGGCGACGACCGCCGCGGGCGGACCGAGGCAGCGGCGACCGCCGTCATCACCACTCACTGGGGGATCTTCATGGACTCTTCGCCTTCGCTCTTCTCCAATCCGGAGCAGACCGCCCCGCGCCCGGCCACCGTGCCCAACCCGGCGCCGGTCAACGACCCGTTCCTCGCGCCGCCGGAGGCCCCGCACGAGGAAGAGGACGAGGACGCCTCGTAACGACCGGCACCCCCGTCCCGACCCGTCACCCGGTCACCCCGTCACCGGGTCACCCGGTCACCACGTCGTTCGGTCACCCCGTCATTCGGTCCGCAGCGCCACCGCCGTCCGCGTCCTGGCCGCCCAGCTCGCCGGGAGCAGCACCCCGCCCGCGGCGATGGCCAGGGCCGCCACCGCGAGCAGGGCGATCTGCGGGGCGTGGTAGACCGCGAGGTCGGCGTGCGGGATACCCGTACCGGCCGCTTCGCCCATGATCGGCGGCACATGGCCGTGCAGGGCGATACCGAGCGGCACACCCGCGAGTCCCGCGACCGCGCCGACCGAGCCCGCCGAGGTGAGCACCATGGCGACGGTCTGCCGCGGCGCCATGCCGAGCGCTTCGAACACGGCGAGGCCGAGCGGGCCGAGCGCGGTGTCGAGGGCCGCGAGGTAGCGGTCGCGGTCGGTGCCCGCCGTCAGGCGCACGGAGAACGTGTCCGGCCGGAAGGCCAGTCCGACGCGGGTGAGCGTCCGTTCGTCCATCAGGACCCGCCGCATGCCCGAGTCGCCCGTGGACAGCGCTTCGCCGACGATGCGGACCGGCGTGCCGCGGCCGTCGTGCTCCAGGGTGACGGTGTCGCCGACCCGGACCCCGGCCGCCTTCAGGAACCGGTCGGCGACGACCGCCTCGCCCGACCCGGTGCCGAGGTAGGAGCGGGTGCCCGGCTGGGCGGCCAGAATCCGGGCGACCGCGGCGGGATCGGCCTTCCCGGTCTGCCCGTTGTTCCCGGTCTGCGCCGGGCCCGGCGCCCCGACCGCGCCCGGAGGCGGGGGCGCCTGGGTACGGACCACGACCGAACGGTGACGGCGGCGCGGTCAGCTCCCGCTGACGGTGAAGTCGGTGATGCGCTGGGCGCCGTCGGGTGTGCCGGGGGCGGCGCTGGTCAGGTCGAGGCGCAGCCGCGGGGTGCGGACGGCGGGGAAGGTGATGACGGTCGGCGCGCCGCTCGCCGTCGCCCAGGTGATCGCCGGGTTCGTGACGGGCACGTAGCGGTCGCCGTCCCAGTAGGAGAGCGTGACGGCGCCGGGCAGCGAGTGGGTGGCGTCGACGGTGAAGGTGACCGAGAGGGTGTCGATCCGCTGCGGCGCGGCCCAGGCGACCGAGACCCAGTCGGCGGGGCGGGCGCCGCGGAAGGCGGGCAGCAGGGCGGTGGCGCTCTTGTTGAAGGCGTTGGACCAGCCGGTCGCGGGGTTGCCGTCGAGCATCGCCGCGGGCAGCGCGTTGCCCGCGCCGGAGTAACTGGCGTCCGCCAGCGGGTAGCTGACGGGCCCTGGGCCCGGGTCGGGTGAGAAGCGGACCGGGGGTGTGGTGGCGACGGGTCCCGACGCGCGGCCGGTCCGTATCGAGGTGGTCGCGGGGTGCAGCCCCGGCGCGCTCGCGGTCAGGGTGAGGCGGCCCGCCTCGGTGCCCGAGCGGACGATGGCGAGTGCCTTGCCGTGGAAGGCGGTTCTGGTGGTGGCCTGGTAGCGCTCGGCGCTCTCCTGCTGTCCGTTGTCGACTCCGGCCAGGGAGCCCCCGGTGGCCTTGAAGGTGATCAGGTGGCCGGCGCCGGGGACGACGGTGCCGTGCGCGTCGATCACCTCGGCGGTGACGAAGGCCAGGCGGTCGCCGTCGGCGGTCAGGGAGTCGCGGTCCGGCGTCAGGCGCAGGCCGCGCGGCTCGCCCGCGGTGCGCAGTACGTCGGTCGCGACCGTCCTGCCGTTCTTCCGGGCGACGGCCTTCAACTCACCGGGCGCGAAGGGGACTTTCCAGGTGAGGTGGAGTTTGCCCGCGCTGCCGTTGGGGCTGGTGTAGCTGCCGGGGTACGGGCCGCCGGTGACCGTCTTGTCGTCGCCGGTCGCCTCGGTGGTCTCCAGATACGTCCGCCCGTCGACGGTCTTCTTGGTGTCGAAGCGCCGCACCCCGAGCGAGCGGCCGTTGAGATACAGCTCGACGGTGTCCACGTTGGCGTACGCCCAGACCTCGACGGTCTCGCCCGGCGTGTGGTCGGTCCAGTCCATGGGCACCAGGTGGACCATCGGCTCGCTCGTCCACTGGCTGCGGAAGAGGTGGTACATGTCCTTGGGGAAGCCCGCGGTGTCGACGGCGCCGAAGAAGGACGCCTTCACCGGGAAGACGCCGTAGGGCGTGGGTTCGCCGATGTAGTCGGTGCCCGACCAGAGGAATTCGCCGGCGAAGAAGGCGCGGTCGCGGTCCTTCTTCAGGCCGTACTCGCCGCTCATCGTCCAGGACGCGAGGTTGTTGTCGTAACTGGAGGTGGCGCGCTTGCCCGGGGTGTGGTTCTCGCCGGTGTTGAGGTGTTCCGGCTCCTGGTAGGCGCCGCGGGTCGAGGTCTCGGACGACGACTCGGACTCGAAGAGGAACAGGTGCGGGTAGCGGGCGTGCAGGGCGTCCACGGAGGCCGCGGTGTTGTAGTTGAGGCCGAGGCCGTCGAGTTTGGCGAGCATGAGGTCGGCGGCGGAGCCGACCGCGGGCAGGCCGCGGTATTTGTCGGAGCCGATGACGACCGGACGGCTGGTGTCGCGCGCGCGGACCGCGGTGATCAGCCCGTCGGCCATGCCGAGGCCCGCGGTGCTGGTGGAGTCGGGGATCTCGTTGCCGATCGACCACAGGATGACGGCGGGCGAGTTGCGGGCCGCGTCGACCATCTCGGTGATGTCGGCGGCGCTGTGGGCGTCGAAGAACCGCCCGTAGTCGTAGGTGTTCTTGCCGCTGCGCCAGCAGTCGAACGCCTCGACCATCATGACGATGCCCAGTTCCTCGCAGACCTGGACGATCTCCGGCGACGGCGGATTGTGCGAGGTCCTGAAGGCGTTGACGCCCATCGACCGCATGATCGCCATCTGGCGGCGCACCGCGTCGATGTGGACGGCGGCGCCGAGCGCGCCCTGGTCGTGGTGCAGGTCGACGCCCTTGAGCTTGGCGTACCGCCCGTTGACGAACAGCCCGCGGTCGGGGTCGATCGTGACGTGGCGGATGCCGAAGCCGGTGGTGTACGTGTCCACCGTCCGTCCGTTGACGCGGACTTCGGTCAGCAGGGAGTACCGGTGTTCCGGGGTGTCGAACGACCAGAGGTCGGGGCGGTCCACGCGCAGTTCGGCGGTGACGTCCGGCGCTCCGCCCGCGCCGGGCAGCGTCAGCGGTGAACTGGCCTTCGCCACCTGGCGGCCACGCCGGTCGAGGACGGTGTTGACGACGGTGGCGGAGGCCGCCGCGCCCGACTCGTTGACGACCGAGACCTGCGCGCGGACGGTGGCGTAGCCCTTGCCGTGCGAGGCGGCGAGGGTGTCGGCGAGTCCCGGCGTCGTCACATGGGTGCCCCAGCGCGCGACATGCACGGGGTCGGTGACGACCAGGCGGGCGTTGCGGTAGATGCCGCTGCCGGAGTACCAGCGGCTGCTGGGGAGTTGGTTGCGGACCTCGACGGCGATGACGTTGGGGGTGCGGCCGTCGGTGTGCAGCAGGTCGGTGAGGTCGAGGGCGAACCCCGTGTAGCCGTAGGGGTGGTTGCCGACGAGTGTGCCGTTGCAGTAGACGTTGCTGTCCATGTAGACGCCGTCGAACTCGACGGAGACACGGCGTCCCGCGACCGAGGGCGGCAGGGTGAACGCCTTGCGGTACCAGCCGAGTCCGCCGGGCAGATAGCCGGTGCCGCCCGAGGTGCCGTTGGCGGTGGTCGGGGTCTGCTCGATGCTCCAGTCGTGCGGGACGCGGACGGTGCGCCAGCGGTAGTCGTCGTAGCCGGGCTGTGCGGCGTCGGCGTAGGCGCCGGTCGGGTCGGTGATGCCGCCCGGGTTGACGAGGGCGAAACGCCACCCGTCGGCGAGGTCGACCGTCCGCGGAATGGTGGTTCCTGTTGATCCGGAACGGGCGCTCGCGACTGCGGTGAGACCGGGGAGCGAGGGTACGGCGACGGCCCCCGCCACCCCCGCGATCAGGAACGACCTGCGATCGACCGGCATGGTGGATCCCTCCTCATTGAGGTACGCGCATTCCGGCGCCCTCGACCGAGCGTCGGCAACTCACGGGCGAACAACCGGCATTGAACAGAATCAACCAATCGCACACGGATTCTTGCAGGGCCGCACCGCCGGGGGTCAAGGGTCGCGTCACCGCCGGTTCGGCCGGCACAGAAATCGCTGTCGCACACCTTGTCGTGGCACCGCCACACGCCGTATGAATCTATCCATGCATCTTGAAACGTTTCGATCGCATGCCAGGAGAACACCGTGAAGCGGCCGGTCCGGACGACCGCCGCTCGCGTCGCCCCCCGGCGCCGCTCGGCGCTCCTCGCGGTGACCGCGGCCGTCGCGGCCCTGCTTCCCGCCGTCGGCTCGGTGACGCCCGCCCAGGCGTCGTCCGGGCACCTCGGCGCACTCGCGCCGACGTCCTTGCAGGTGGACGGGGAGTCCTCGGACGCGGTCGTCGGCGGTCAGCGCCCCACGTTGTCGTGGGTGGTGAACGACTCGCGGCGGGCCGAGGCGCAGACGGCGTATCAGGTCGTGGTCGAGGCGGCGGCCGTCGGGAAGGGAGGCCACGCGCATCAGGTGTGGGATTCGGGCCGCGTTCGTTCGGCCGACTCGGTGAATCGTTCTTATGGTGGTCCCGCGCTGGCGAGCAACACCACCTACACCTGGTCGGTGCGCACCTGGGACCGGGCGGGCGACCGCTCCCCCTGGTCGGCCCCCGCGCACTTCGACACCGCGCTGTTCTCCGCGTCCGACTGGTCCGCGTCCTGGCTGCGGGTCGCCGACGGCGCGCTGGTGCGCGGCGGCGTCGACCTCCCCAAGTCCGTCGCCCGCGCCCGGCTGTACTTCGGCGCACAGGGCATCGTGGAACCGCACGTCAACGGCGCCGTGGCCGAACCCGGCCAGGTGCTCAACTCGACGGTGACCGACTACACCAAGCGCGTGCTCTACCGCGACTTCGACGTCACCCGGCAACTGGTGCGCGGACACAACGCGTTGGCCTTCATGGCGGGCAAGGGACAGTTCTCCGGGCAGCCGACCTTCGTCGCGCAGCTCAACGTCACCTACACCGACGGCACCTCCGCAACATTCGGCACCGGACCGGCCTGGCGCACCACCGCGGGGCCGGTGACCGGCGACGACTTCTACCTCGGCGAGACGTACGACGCCCGTCGGGCCGTGACCGGCTGGGACACCGCGGGCTTCGACGACAGCGCGTGGAAGCCCGTCGTGGCGGTCGCCGCCGCGACGCACCCGCAGAGCCTCGCGCAGGGCAGGCCGGTGACCTCGCGGGACACGACCTCCTGCTGCGGCTGGTCGCCCGCCGCCCTCACCGACGGCGTCGACGGCTCGACGGACGCCTCCCAGGGCTACCACTCGGCCGTGGCGACGACCGCGGACGACGCCAAGTGGGTGCAGGTCGACCTCGGTTCCGCGCAGCCGCTCTCGGGCGTCAGACTCTTCCCCGCCCGGCCGACCAACGACCCGGCGGGCGACCTGCCCGGCGCCGGATTCCCGGTCCGCTACCGCGTCGAGGCCGGTGACGATCCGACCTTCGCCACCGCGACGACCCTCGTGGACCGTACCGGCGCCGACCAGCCCAACCCCGGTACGGCGTCGGTTTCGATACCGGCCGAGGTGACGGCCCGTTATGTGCGCGTCACGGCCACCAAGCTGTACTGCAACGGCTCCGGGTGCAATCTCCGGCTCGCCGAACTCGGCGTGTACGGCGCCCACCCGACCACCGTCTTCAGCGCGCTGACCCGGCTCCAGGCCGACACGACGCCTCCGACACGTATCGTCAAAACCCTCAAGCCGGTGGCCGTCACGCACCCGGTGGCCGGGTCGCAGGTGTACGACTTCGGGCAGAACATCGTCGGCTGGGTGACGATCAGGGCAAGCGCCCCGTCCGGCACCACCGTTGACATCAAGAAGGGCGAGATCCTCGCCTCGGACGGCCAGGTCACCACGTCCAACATCAGCTTCGGCGACGGCGATCCGGTCCGGCAGACCGAGCATTACACCTTCGCGGGCAAGGGCGCCGAGACCTACGCCCCGCACTTCAACTACTCCGGCTTCCGGTACGCCCAGCTCACCGGTGTGCCCGCGGGCACCGCCGTCACCGTCACCGCGCAAGAAGTGCACTCCGACGTCGCCACGACCGGACAGTTCGACACGTCGAACAAGGTGCTGAACAGCATTCAGACCGCCCTCGTGCAGACCCAGTTGAACAACCTCCAGTCGATTCCGCTGGACTGCCCGACGCGTGAGAAGCACGGCTGGCTCGGCGACGCGGGCGACACCGACGTCGAGGCGATGAGCAACTTCGACATGCGGGCGTTCTACGACCAGTGGGCGCAGACCGTCGTCACCAGCGCCCACCCCGACGGCAGCCTGCCCTCGGTCGCGCCCACCCAGGGCGCCACCGACTGGTTCACCGACCCCGCGTGGGGCTCGGCCTACCCGCAGATCATCTGGGACTCCTACACGCAGTACGGCGACGCGGGCCTGGTGCGCGCCAATTACGCGCAGGTCAAGAGCTGGGTCGACTACCTCGGCACGATCAGCGACAGCGACCACGTCGTCACCGCCGCGCCCGGCTCCTGGGGCGACGACTGGGTGGCGACGGTCAGCACCCCGCACGTCTTCTTCCAGACCGGCTACTACTACCTGGACGCCACACTGCTGGCGAAGATGGCCGCGGTCGTCGGCGACACCGCGGACGCCAGGCGCTACACCGACCTGGCGCGGCAGATCGGGGCGGGCTTCACCAAGCGGTTCCTCGACGCCGACACCGGTGTGTGGAGCACCGGCACCCAACTGGCCTACGCCATGCCCCTGGTGCTCGGTCTGGTCCCGGCCGCTCAGCAGAAGGCGACCGTCGACCGGCTCGTCCAGGACATCGCCAAGCACGGCAATCACGTGACGACCGGCTTCGTCGGCACGTCCTTCGTCTACCAGGCGCTCGGCATGTCCGGCCGCAACGACGTGGCGCTGGCCGTCGCGGAGCGCACCGACTTCCCGAGCTTCGGCTACATGGTGACCAACGGCCCCGGCACGATCTGGGAGAAGTGGCCGAACTCCTCGGCGGCGGACGGCACCTCGTCCAAGGACCACATCGGTCTCGCCGGTTCGATCGGCCAGTGGTACTACCAGCAGCTCGGCGGCATCCAGCCGGACACGGGACCGGCGGGCGCCGCGTACCGCGCCTTCACCCTCGCGCCCAGCGTGGTCGGCGACCTCACCCGGGTCTCCGCGCGGCAGCGGACCGCGCGCGGCACGGTCGTCAGCGCCTGGCAGCGCGACGGGTCCACGCTGACCTACCACGCGGTGGTGCCGGTCGGCTCGACCGCGACCATCAAGGTGCCGCTGCTCGGCGGCGCCCGGTCGACGGTGACCGAGAGCGGCCGGACGATCTTCGCGGACGGCCGCCGCGGCCGGAGCGACCCCGGCCTGAGCGTGGGCACGGCGGACGGCACGACGCTCACCGTGACCGCCGGGTCCGGTGACTACACCTTCACCGTCCGCCCGCCGCGGACCCCGTACACCCAGGTGTCGGTCTCCGCGGGCGCGCCCGCGCCCGCACTGGTCAAGGGGAACGGCGGTACGACGATCGGCGCGGTGGTCGAGGGCCACTCGACCGCGCCCGGCGCCGCGGCCACGGTCGGCGCCGACGTCCCCGCGGGCTGGACCGTGACGTCCACGCCCGCCCGCGTCCCGCTGACCCCGGCGTCCACCGCGACCTTGGCGAACGTCGAGGTCACACCGCCGAGCGGGACGAGGAGCGGTACGTATCCGGTCACCGTGACCGTACGGTCGTCCGACGGTACGACGGCCAAGGCCGCCCTCGAGGTGCTGGTCCTCGGCAGTTGGCCGCAGGGCACCACGGCCGCCGCCTCCAGCGAACACGCGCCGAACGTCGTGGACGGCGCGACCCGTACGTACACCGCGGGCAATGCCGTCGACGGTGATCTGAGCACCTTCTGGAACGACGACACCGACTCCCGGTACCCCGACACCCTGACCGTCACCGCGCCCGCCCCGACCACGCTGAACGGCGTGGGCTTCGCCTCGCACAGCGACGGCGTCCCGACCGCCTTCACCGTCCAGACCTGGGACGGCGCGGCGTGGGTGACACAGGCCGACATCACCGGCAACACCGACCAGTACCGCTGGATCCCCTTCGCGGGCTCCGTCACCACCACGCGGGTCCGCGTCGTGGTGACAGCGGCGCAGAACAGCTTCACCCGGATCGTGGAGCTGACCCCCTAGGGCCGCCGTCCCAGGGCGCCTCACACGGGCGGCCCGGCTGTTCGTACCCGTTCGGCTCACCGGGTGCGGAACAGACGGGCCGCCCGTTCCGCTTGCATGGGTGACGGACCGCGCCCGGCCGACCGGGCGGGCGCGCGGCGCGCATCGAGGAAGGGCTCACATGGGACAGCACGACCGGCTGGGCAGGATCGGGATCTGGAGCGGCGCCTGGACAGCGGCGGTGAACGGCGCCGGAGTGACGTACACCGGCGCGTACGACGAGGCCGCCGCCGAGGTCGAGGCGCTGGGGTACGGCGCCGTCTGGCTCGGCGGGAGTCCCGGCGTCGCCGTCGCGGAACCGCTGCTGAAGGCCACCACCCGGCTGACCGTGGCGACCGGCATCCTCAACATCTGGAACGACGAGGCCGCGGACGTCGCCTCGCAGTGGGCGGCCGTGGAGCGTACGCATCCGGGCCGGTTCCTGCTCGGGCTCGGCGTCAGCCACGGCCCGCTGGTCAAGCGCTACGCGCGGCCGTACTCCGCCATGGTCGACTACCTGGCGGCGCTGGACGCGGCGCCGGAGCCGGTGCCCGCCGGGCGGCGGGTGCTGGCGGCGCTCGGCCCGAAGATGCTGGAGCTGTCCCGTGACCGTGCGGGCGGCGCGCACCCGTATCTGGTCACCCCCGAGCACACCGCGAAGGCGCGCGCGGTCCTCGGTGCGGAGCCGCTGCTCGCGCCCGAGGTCAAGGTCGTGCTGGACACGGATCTGGAGTCGGGGCGTGCCAAGGCCAGGGACCATCTGAAGCTGTACCTGGCGCTGCCCAACTACACGAGCAATCTGCTGCGTTCGGGCTTCACCGAGGAGGACCTGGCGGGCGGTGGCAGCGACCGGCTCGTGGACGCGGTCTTCGCCGTGGGCGACGAGAGCGTCATCGCGGCGCGGGCGGCGGAATTCCTCGCCGCGGGCGCCGACCACCTCGCGGTCCAGGTGGTCACCGGCGATCCGGCGCGGCCGTTGCCGCTGGCGGAGTGGCGCAGGCTCGCTCCGGTGCTGATCGAGGGCTGAGTCTCCGCTTCTTCGCGCGGAGTTGACCGGGACGCCCGCCCGCCGCGGACGGGCGCCCCGGATTCCCGCGGGATCAACGGCCTTGCAGCGCCTTGACGTTGTTGCCGAAGGTCCAGTTCTTCGAGCCGTCCCAGTTGAGCGACCAGGTCATCAGGCCCTTGAGTGCGCCGCTGTAGCTGTTCCACGCCTGGGAGACCAGACCGGTCGTCATGTAACCGCCGCCCGCGCCGGGTTGGGCGGGAAGGCCGGGGACCTGCTTGTCGTACGGGACGCGGATGGTGGCGCCCTGGACGACGAGCCCCTTGTTGAGGCAGGTGGTCTGCGCGGTGAAGCCGGCCACCGTACCGGCCTGGTAGGAGTCGCCGGAGCAGCCGTACATGCTGCCGTTGTAGTACTGCATGTTGAGCCACCAGAGCTTGCCGTTGTCGGCGTACTTCTTCACGATCGGCAGGTAGGCGCCCCAGATCGAGCCGTAGGTGATGCTGCCGCCGGTGACGTACGCCGTCTCGGGGGCCATCGTCAGGCCGAAGCCCGCGGGCATCCGGGACAGGACGCCGTCGATGATCCGCTCCAGGTTGGCCTGCGAGGCGGAGAGGGTGTTGATGTTGCCGCTGCCGACCAGGCCGGTCTCGATGTCGATGTCGATGCCGTCGAAGTTGTACTTCTGGAGGATCGGCACGACGGTGGCGACGAAGCGGTCGGCGACCGCGCTCGAGCTGAGGTCGATGCCGGCCGCGGCACCGCCGATGGACATCAGGATCGTGGCGCCCGCCGCCTTGGCCTGGCACATCTCGGCCGGGGTGGCGACCTTGACGCCGGTGTCCATGCCGTCCTGCCACAGCACGGTGCCGTCGGACTGGATGACGGGGAAGGCCGCGTTGATCACGTTGTAGCCGTGGGCGGCGATCCGGCTGTCGGTGATGGGGATCCAACCGAGGCCGGGGTGCACGCCGTTGGCGGCGCCGTCCCAGTTCTCCCAGTACCCCTGGAGCACCTTGCCCGAGGGCCGTGCCTTGGTCGCGCAAGTGTCGGCCGCGGCCGACGCCGGTTGTGCCGCGTGGGTCGCCGCGGCGACCGGAATCTGCGCCAGGAAGGCCATGGCGAGGCCGACTCCCAGCAGACGCACCCTCCGACCGATCATGTCGTACTCCTCGTGGTGTCGTCGCGCACTCACAGGCCGTAGTGGACCGGATCGTAAAGTGGTCTGAACCACTCGTCAATAGGTCTGGACCAAGCCCGTGGTGCGGCGACGACAGTGACGGGGGATACGGAAGGGTCAGCCGGTGGTCGGACGGTAGGCGTAGGCGGTGGTGGAGACCGCGCACACGCTCGGCGAGATGATCTCGACCCGCAGCACCTTCGCGTTCGCGTCGTAGTCGACGCCCTCGGTCTCGAAGCCGCCCGAGCAGACGCTGACGCGCGGCACCTGGAAGAGGGTAGCGACCCGGCCGGTGACGGGCGTGCCGTCGAGCGCGTGCGGCAGGTCGACCTGGAAGACGTCCTTGGCGTCGTTGTCGGAGACGCAGACCAGCCGGGTCGCGGAGACGAAGTCGCAGCCCTGGACGTCCGTGACGGCCTTGTCGAGGCTGATCTGTCCGGCCTGCGCGAGGGTGCCGCCGGTGGCCGGGGTGGCCGGGTTGGTCAGCGGGGCGGGGAAGACCTGGAGCCGGTTGACCGTGCCCCACTCCCCCTCGACCAGCCACCGCGCGTCCGGCGAGACGGTCGCGAAGGAGTTGTTGAGCAACTCGCCCTGGTCCAGCGGGTGCACGTAGTCGTAGCTGTGCCCGTCGGGCGTGGTGACCTCGAACATCTTCGAGGTGGCGCTGTCGCCGCCCTGGTAGGCGTCGAAGACGTAGCCGTTGACGATGTCCGGGTCTCCGACGTGGTTCCAGCCCGCGATGCGCAGCCGCAGCGGGATCGAGCCGAGGCCGCGGGTGAGGACCGAGCCGTCGGCGCGGGTGGCGATGCCCTCGCCCGCGGTGAGCGTGCTGTACACCGTGTTGCCTGCGGCCACCCACCCGCCGGGCGAGTCGGCGTGCGCGGTGGAGGTGCCCACGGCGGCCAGGGCCGCGGTGGCGAGCAGCAGGGCGGCGGCGCGGCTACGGAGTGCGCGTGCGGTCAACGGAACCCCCGGTGTGGACGGTGGGGGGCCGCCCGCGGCACGGGGCAGCCCTGTGACAGCAGTGACCCTAGGGCCTGACGGGCCGACGCCACCACAGCGCGTGGGCCAACTCGGCCTGAACGGGCGGCGATCGGTTCGTTCGCGCCGGACATGGGTGCGGGGCGGGCGGGGCCGGTCGTGCCGGTCCTCGCCCGCCCCGCGCTCTCCGCGGTGGGCTGCCGGGGTCAGGCGGTCGCCACGGAGAAGATGTGCATGTCACCGCCGTTCGTGCTGGACGGCAGCGTCACACTGGCCAGTTGCTTGCCCGCCTGGAGCGCGATCGGCGCGGTGGAGAAGATCTCGGTGCCCACCGGGTCCTTTCCGCCGCCCTGGACGTCGCGGTACGCGGTGTGCACCGCCACGACGTTGCCGTACGAGGGCTGCTGGGAGCCGCCGCCGAGCGTCCAGTCGCTGAAGCCGATGTCGGCCTTCTGAGTCGTGCCGTCGGTGTACGTCAGCGTCACCGTGCCGGTGGTCTGGCCCTCGCTGGCGCTGCCGAGCAGGCTCAACTTGGTAGCACCGGCAGCGGACTTGGAGACGTCGAGCACCTGGTCGCCGCCGCCCACCACGATGTTGTCGGGCGCGCCGGGCGCCACCTGGGGCCAGGTGAAGTCGAAGCCCCCGGAGGACACCGTGCCGCCGGGCGCGGCACCGGCCGCGGCGAGCGCCGCCGCCGAGTAACTCCAGCCCTCGCCGTCGAAGTTGGCGGACGGATTCGTGTCGTCGGCGGAGATGCCGTTGTTGTTGACGTACCAGGTGAGGGTGCCGCGTACGCCGACCGTCACCGACAGCGAGGCCGCCGGGGCGGTGCCGCCGTGCGCGGAGCCGAGCGTGATCGGGACCGTGTAGACCCCGGCCTTGGTGTCGGCGGCCACCGACACGGAGAACTTCGCGCTGGTGGCGCCGCCCTTCGGGACGGTCACCGTGCCGGACGCGGGCTTCAGCGTGATACCCGCGGGCGGCTTCGCGGTCCAGCGGACGTCGACCTTCTTGTCCTGGATCGTGGACAGCTTGACGGCGGCGTCCGCGGAGCCGCCGGGCTCGATCTTCACCTGGCCGGGGTCGGTCGAGGCGAAGAACGGGGCCTCACCGTCGCGGAAGGACGGCGGCGCGTTCTTGGCCGCGCTCCCCCACGTGGTGTTCGCGGTGCCGCCCAGCGTGTAGTCCAGGGTGCCGCCGCGGGTGACGAACGAGGCGGGGACCCACGGCTGGTCGGACTTCTTGCCGTTGACGCGCAGGCCCTGGATGTAGATGTTCTCGGCCGACGCCCGCGGGGCGTTGACCGTGATCGTCTTCCCGAGCCCGGTGTGGATCACCGCACGCGGGAAGACCGGGCTGGAGAGCACCAGGTCGGCGCGGCTGGGCACCTGCGGGTACATGCCGAGCGCGGAGAAGACGTACCAGGACGACATCGTGCCCGCGTCGTCGTTGCCGGGGATGCCGCCGGGCGCGTTGGTCCACAGGCCGTCGGTCTCGGCGCGCACGGTCTCCTGGGTCTTGTACGGGGCGCCCAGGTAGTCGTACACGTACGGCGCGTTGATGTCGGGCTCGTTGGTGGCGTCGTAGCGCGTGTCGTCCTTCGCGGAGAAGTCGAAGGTGCCGTCCGGGTTGCGGAAGAAGGCGTCGAGGCGGGAGATCGCGGTGGCGTTGCCGCCCATGGCCTTGGCCAGTCCGGCGATGTCGGAGTAGACCATCCACGTGTAGCGGGCGCTGCTGCCCTCGACGAAGCCGCTGCCGGTGGCGGGGTTGAAGGTGGCTCCCACCCACGACCCGTCGGACTTGCGGTCGCGCATGTAGCCGCCCTGCGCGGTCGCGTTCGGATCGAAGACGTTGGTCCAGTTGCCGCTGCGGTCGAGGAACTTCCGCTGGTTCTTTCGGTCCCCGACCTGTCCCGCCAGCTCCGCGAGACCGAAGTCCGCGGCGGCGTCCTCCAGGGTCTCGGCGGCGCCGCCCCAGCAGTGGCAGTTGTCGGACGGCACGTAACCGAGCGTCAGGTACTTGTCCAACGCCGGTCGCTGGCCGACGCATTCGACGTTGCAGCCGGAGCTGTCGGAGTCGTTGGCGGTCGGCACGGTGGCCGCCTTCACCAGCGAGGCGAGGGCGCCCCTGACGTCGAAGTCCCGGCCGCCGAAGGCGTAGATGCCCGCGAGCGCCGCGTCGGACGGGTCGCCGGACATGATGCTGGTCTTGCCGTTCTCCAGCAGCCAGCGGTCCCATTCGCCGTCGCGCTGCTGGGCATAGTTGAACAGCGACTGCGCGTAGTCACTGCCGACTCTCGGCTGAAGCAGCGTCAGCAACTGCACCTGCGCCCGGTACTGGTCCCAGCCGGAGAAGGTGCCGTACTGCTCGTGCTGTCCCCTGGCCAGCGAGTGGGTCTTGCGGTCGCCGCCCAGATACTGGCCGTTGACGTCGCTGGTGAGGGTCGGCTCCAGCATCGAGTGGTAGAGCGCGGTGTAGAAGGTGGTGTTCTGGTCGGCGGAGCCGCCGGACACCTGGATCTTGCGCAGCGCGGTGTTCCACGCGGCGGCGGCCTTCGACCTGATCGAGTCGAAGCCGGCGCGCTGCGGGTTCTCCGCCGTCAGGTTGGCCTCGGCGTTGCGCGCGCTCACGTACGAGATCGCGACCTTGGCCTGCACCTGCTTGGTGCCGGACGCGAAGGTCACATACGCGCCCGAGCCCTTGCCCGCGGTCGCGTTGCCGCTGGAGTTGTAGCCGGTGCCGCCGCTGGCCGATGTGGAGCCGGGCGTCAGGGTGCCGTCGGTCCAGGTGCCGACCTTGGCGAATGGCTGGTCGAAGTGGGCCGTGAAGTAGAGGGTGTAGACGTCGTGCCGGTTGTTCGCGCTCTGCGGTCCGCAGAAGTTGCCCGCGCTGACCGAGCCGGTCACGGTACGGGCCGCCGCGTTCACGGTGACGTCCGCCGCGGCGCTGCCGCTCTCGGAGTTGGACGTACGGAACAGCACGCTGGCGGGCTTGTCGGCCGGGAAGCCGAACTGGCCGGTGCCGGTGCGCTCGGTGGTGGTCAGCCGCGCGCTGGCCCCGCTGTCCAGGCCGACCTGGTAATAGCCCGCCTGCGCCGTCTCGTTGGCGTGCGAGAAGGTCGAGGCGTACTTCGCGTCCTTGGTGTCGGCGCTCGGCGAGGAGTCGACGTCGCCCACGTACGGCATGATCGGTATGTCGCCGTTGGCGCCGGAACAGCCCACGCCGTTGAGGTGGGTCAGGCTGAAGCCGCGGATCTTCGTCGCGTCGTACCGGTATCCGCCGGGGGCGGGTGTCGAGAACTGGTTGCCCGTCGAATTCTGCGGGCTCCACGCCAGCATGCCGAACGGCAGCACGGCGCCGGGGTAGGTGTTGCCGGCGTTCGAGGAGCCGATCAGGGGGTTGACGTACGAGGCCGGGTCGGCGTCATGCCCCCCGGAGGCGCCCGGACTCGCGGTGGCGGGCCCGGCGCCGAGGCCCAGGCCGATGCCGAGGACCGCCGTCGCCACCGCGGCCACGGCGCGCACGCCGCGACCCTTCCACCGCCTGCTGTCCACGGGTCGCACTGATCTGTCCGACACGGTTCCCGCCCTTCGTGTGTATCGCTTACGACAACGTTGTCAAACGATCAACTGTAGATGTTCCTCCCGGGGTTGGAGGGTGTCAAGAGTTGTCAGGTACCCGCGGGCGGGGTGGGGTGGCGGCTCGGCGGGGGGTGGAGTGCCGGCTCGGCGGGAGGCGGAGTCGCGGTGTCACGTACGGGTCGCGGCGGGCGCGGGGGCGGCGGTGTTCGGGCAAGCGGGTGAACACAGCGGGGGGCCGTGACGTCGATCGGGTAACTTTGCCCTGCGCGCCTGCCGCGTGGGCCGCGGGGCGGGATCGTGAGCCGCCCCCGGAGGCCGGGCGACCTTCGCCGGGGCCTGGTCGGCACTGACCGGCACGGTCCGGCACTGACCGGGCACTGACCGACAGCGTCCGACGCCGTCCGAGAAGGGACTTGATGGACACCACCGCCGCCGTCGACCGCTTCGAACTGCCCGCCAGCGCCCGCGCCGTGCTGCGCGCGCTGGCCGCCGACGGCCCGGCGACCCGGCCGCAGCTCAGCACCGCGCTCGCGCTGTCCCGGCCCACCATGTCGGTGGCCATGGCGGAGTTGTCACGGCTCGGGCTGGTCGAGGGGCAGGGCAGTTCACGCGGCGCCACCGGGCGCAGCGCCGTCCTCTACTCGCTCGCGCCGACCGCCGGGCACGTCCTCGGCGTCGAGATCGGCGCCACCGTGGTCCGGGCGGCGGCGTACACCCTCGACGGGCAGGAGATCTGCACCGCCGAGGTGCGGCTGCCCTCCGACCAGCCGACGGTCACACCGGAGGCGGCGGACGCGGCGGCGGGGGTGGTGCGTACGGTGCGCGAGGAGGTCGGGGCGCGGTACGGGCCGCTGCGCGAGGTGGTGGTCGCGGCGCCGACGCTGCCGAATGTGGGGGCTTCCGGTGCGGGACGCGGAGGCGGGGGCCTTCAGCCGGACGGCACGGTACGGATCACCGACGCGCTCGCCGTGCCCGACGGCGTGCCGGTCACCGTCGAGAACAACGTCAACTGCGCCGCCGTCGCCGAGCACCGCTTCGGTGTCGCCCGCCACCAGCAGATGTTCGCCTACATCCAGGTCGGCGTGAAGATCGGCGTCGGCATCGTGCTCGACGGACGCCTGATGCAGGGTGCGAACGGCGCCGCCGGTGAGGCCGCCATGCTGCCCTTCCCCTGGTCGGAGTCCCAACAGCCCCGGCGCGCCGGGCTCGAGCAGTTCCTCGGTTCCGACGCCCTGATGGAACGCTGCCGCGCCGCCTGGCCCGCCTCCGGCGGCGGACCCGTGCCACTGGACGCCAAGGCCCTCTTCGCGTCCGCCGCCTCCGGCCACGCCGCCGCCCGCCGCGTGGTCGACGAACACGCCGCCGCCATCGGCCGCCTCGTCGCCGCCGTCGTCGCCCTGCTCGACCCCGGCCTCGTCGTCCTCGGCGGCGGCGTGGGCCAGAACCAGCTGGTCCTCCTGGAAGTCCGCCGCACCGTCCACGAACTGACCTGGCCCACCGACATCACCATCGGCGGCCTCGCCGACCGCGCCACCCTCCTCGGCGCCGTCCACGTCGCCCTGACCCGCGCCCTGGACTCGATGGCCTAGGGCCTCCGCAAGGTCTCGTCCGGCTGGTGGGTCAGACGATCAGGACTCTGCGGCCGCGGGTGTGGCCGGCTTGGCTGTCGGCGTGGGCCGCGGCGGCCTCGGCGAGGGGGTAGGAGGTGTCGACGGGGATGTGGAGCGCGCGGCGGGTGATGAGAGCGGCGGCCTCGGCGAGGGCGGCGGGGACGCTGCCGGCGGTGCCGGAGAAGCGGACGCCGTGGTCGGGGGCGGTGAGGTCGGCGATGGAGACGACCTTGCGGGGGTCGCCGGTGAGGGCGACGAGTTCGGGGACGACGCCGGAGCCCGCGAGGTCGAGCGCGGCGTGGACGGGGCCGAGGGCGCGGACCCGGTCGGTCCAGCCGTCGCCGTAGGTCGTGGCGAGGGCGCCGAGTTCGCGGAGGTAGTCCTGGTTGGCGGGCCCCGCGGTGCCGATGACGGTGACGCCGCGGTCGCGGGCGATCTGGAGGACGGCTGATCCGACGCCCCCGGAGGCGCCGCTGACCAGCAGGGTCTGTCCCGGCTCGACGCCGACCTCGCGGAGGATCCGCAGCGCGGTCTCGACCACGGAGGGGTATCCGGCCGCCTCTTCGAAGGTCAGCCCTTCGGGCATCCGGGCCCAAGCCGAGAGGACCGCGAACTCGGCGTAGGTGCTGGTCCCTTCGCCGAATACGTGGTCGCCGATCTCGACACCGTCGACGCCCTCGCCGATCTCGTCCACCACCCCGGCGGCGTCCAGCCCGACGCCCGCGGGCAGTTGGACCGGATGGGCCTTGAGGATCTGGCCCTCGCGGACCCGCCAGTCGGCGGGGTTCACACCGGCCGCCCGTACGGCGACGCGTATCAGGCCGGGGCCCGCGTGGGGCTCCTCGGCGTCGATGAGGCGCAGGACATCGGGGCCGCCGAACTCGGCGAAGCTCACTTTCTTCATGCGACGGACCGTAACACTAACGGTTAGCGTTTTGAAACCGTTCCTTTTTCGTAGCTGATAGTGTGCGGTCATGACCGTGCCGACCGGACGCCGTGAGCGCAAGAAGGCCGCGACCCGCCGGAAGATCGCCGACACCGCCCTGCGGCTCTTCCTGGAGCGCGGCTACGACGCGGTGGGAATCCGTGACGTGGCCGCCGAGGCCGACGTGGCCGTCACCACGCTCTTCTCACACTTCGCCGCCAAAGAGGCGCTGGTGTTCGAGCAGGACGAGGACTTCGAGGAACGCCTCACGCGGGCGGTCACCGACCGGGCGCCGGACGAGCCGGTCGTGCCCGCGCTGCGCCGCGAGATACACGCCCTGGTACGGCACTGCACGGCGGACGGCGCCGCGCCGGTCTGGCGGATGATCGACGGGTCGCCCGCGCTGCGGAAGTACGAGGAGTCGATGCGGCTGCGGCACGCGGAGTCGGTGGCCGCGGCCCTCGTCGCCGATCCCGGAATGCCGCAGAGCGCGACGGCCTGCCGGACGCTCGCGCGGTTCGTGATCGACGCCTTCTCGCTGGCCCGCGAGTCGGCCGATCCGCAGGCCGCGGTGGACGAGGTCTTCGCGATGATCGAGGCGGCCTGGGAGGCCGCCCGCCCCTCACGTCAGGCGTGAGGAACGCGGGGAACGCGACGACCGCCGGGAACGCCAGGGACGGGACGCAGCGACCCGCGGCTCAGGCAGAGAAAGCCCGCCCGCGGCTCACGGGCGGAAGGTGCGGCCCCGCACCGTCCCCTCCGCGATCCCGACGTAGACCTCCGCGACCTCGCGGACGGGGGTGCCCGCGGCGGGATCGGCGGACATGGCCCGGAGGGTCTCACTGATCCAGCCGGGGCTGACGAGGTTGAGGCGCAGCCCGCGCGGGAGTTCGCTCGCGGCGTTGCGGACGAAGCCCTCGAGGCCGCTGTTGATGAGCGCGCCCAGCGAGCCGCCCGCCATGGGCGCGGCGAAGGTGCCGCCGGTCAGGGTGATGGAGCCGCCGTCGCGCACATGGCGGGCCGCGCGCTGGACCAGGGCGACCTGGCCCCAGAGTTTGGCCCGCACCCCGGTCGCGAAGTCCTCGTCCGTGGCCGACGCCAGCTCCAGCAGCGGGCCGTTGGCGGCGCAGCACACGACCGCGTCCAGACCGTCGACCTCACCGAAGAGCGTGTCCATCGTGGACGGGACTTCGAGGTCCACCTTCAGCGGACCCCGGCGCGAGGCCGCTACCACCTCGTGCCGTGCCGCTGTCAGCGCGGCGGCCACCGCGCTCCCGACGGTTCCGGAAGCTCCGATCACCAGTACCCTCATGCCCCCGATCATCCCCCACCGGCCCCCTCCCCCTCAACGGCCCCACCCGACCCGGTCAGTACGGGTAGTGGACCGGCGTGGACTGCACGGTGAGCCACCGCAGTTGGGTGAATTCGTGGAGGTTGGACTCACCGCCGGAACGGCCGCCGAGGCCGGACGCGGCGAGTCCGCCGAAGGGCGCCTGGGGCTCGTCGAGGCAGGTCGAGTCGTTGACGTGGACCATGGCGGAGCCGAGCCCCGCGGCGAGGCGGCGACCGCGCGCGAGGTCGGAGGTGAGGACGGCGTCGACCAGGCCGTACGGGGTGTCGTTGGCGACGGCGAGAGCCTCGGCGTCGGTGTCGACGGCCAGCACGGGGGCGATGGGGGCGAAGATCTCCTCGGTCCACAGGGCCATGTCGCGGGTGACATCGGTGACGACGGTGGGCCGGTGGAAGAGGCCGTCGCCGTCGCCGCCCTCGACGACGGTGGCACCCGCGGCGACGGCCTCGGTGAGGAGTTCGCGGGCCCGTTCGCGCTGTTCCGCGCTGATCATCGGGCCGAGGCCGACGCCGTCCCTGGTCGGGTCGCCGACGGTGATCCGGGCGGCACGCGCGGCGAGATCGGCGACGTAGGCGCCGAAGACGGGCCGCTGGACGATGTGCCGGCCCGCGGTGATGCAGGTCTGGCCCTGGTAGTGGAAGGCGGACCAGGCGCCGATCTGTCCGGCCTGGTCGAGGTCGGCGTCGTCCAGGACGATCAGGGCGTTGTTGCCGCCGAGTTCGAGGGAGACCTTCTTCAGGCGCTCGCCCGCCTCCCGCGCGATGGTGCGGCCGACGGCGCTGGATCCGGTGAAGTGGACCATGGCGATGTCGGGGTGCGCGGTCAGCGCCTCGCCGGTGTCCTGCCCGCCGGGCACGACCTGGAGTACGCCTGCGGGCAGTCCGGCCTCGGCGAAGACATCGGCGATCAGCAGTCCGCCGCTGAGCGGGGTGTGCGGTGAGGGCTTGAGGACGACGGCGTTGCCGACGGCGAGGGCGGGCGCGAGGACGCGCATGGCCAGCACCAGCGGGAAGTTCCACGGGGTGATCACACCGACGACGCCCAACGGGACGCGCTGCGCGACGCTTTCCCGGCCGGGCGCGCGCGTGGGCAGCGTCTCGGCCCGTATGTGACCGGCGAGCGCGGCGGCCAGGTGGAGTTCTTCGACCGCTCCGGCGATCTCGTACTCGGCCTTGCCGCGGATCGAGCCGGTCTCGCGGACGAGGAGGTCGGCGAACTCCCCCGCGCGGGCGCGCAGTCGGGCGGCGGCCTCGCGCAGCACGTCGGCGCGGGCGCCGAAGTCCGCGGCGGCCCAGGCCCGTCCGGCGACGGCGGCCTCCCGCGCGGCGCGGTCCAGGTCGGCGGGCGAGGCCCAGCCCGCCCGGCCGAGCGGTTCCTGGCGCGCCTTGTCGAGGACCGTCGACGTACGCCCGTTCTCGGCCGGGACGAAGGCCCCGCCGACGAAGAGAGCGCCGTCCCGGGCGCGCGGCGTGGATGGGGTCGGCATAACGGGCCTCCGTGTCGAAGCACTGGTCGAAGTACGGGTGTTGCGGTGCGGGTCCCGGTGGCGCCGCGCGTCGGGTACGGGCGCGCGGCGGTACGGCGGCCCGCGCGCCGGTGTCCTCGCGGTCCGCGCGCGCCCGGGCAGCACGACAGCGCCGGTCCGGCCGTCTGAGTTTGTTAACCTTCCGAACTCTCACCGTAGCAGCGAAGACCGGCTTTGAGGAGGGCCGTCCGGCAGGAGGGCCGTCCGGCAGGAGGCGTTCCGTCCGCGTCAACCGCTGAGCCGTGCCCCCTGGTCCCTCTCCGTGGCGACCGCGGCGGAGGACAGGAGCGTCGCGGCGGCGAGGCTGCCCCACAGAGCGGTCGAGCCGTACGGGGCGAGGGCGGTGATGGCCGCGGGAGAGACGGCGAGGCCGAAGCCGGTGGAGAGTTGGAAGCGGGCGAGGGTGCGCCCCAGGACGTGGGCCGGCGCGAGGGCGGTGACCAGCGCGGTGGCGCTTCCGGCGTAGATGATCTCGCCGAGCGTGCAGACCACGGACACGGTGGCCACGGCCGGGGCGCCCCAGCCGTGCCGCAGTTCGGTGGCCGCGAGGAAGCCGAGGTAGGACGCGGTGAGGACGACACCAGCGAGGGCGAGCACGGACCGCCGGGAGAAGCGGGACATCAGGACGGTGACCGGGACCTGGAGGGTGACCACCAGCACGGTGTTGGCCACGAAGACGGCCGCCGACCACACCGGGGACGCGTGCAGTTGGGTCACCAGGACCAACGGGAGCGCGATCTCGGGGACGTTGAGGCAGAAGACGTAGACCACGTTGGCGGCCAGCAGCGCGCGCATCCGGGGCGCGGGACCGCTGTCGCCGCCCTCGGCGAGGGCGGCGGCCGGGTCCGCGCGCAGCCGGACCGACCACGCCAGGGCCGCGGCGGTGAGATACGCGAGCCCGGTGACGCCCGCCAGGACCTGCAACGCGGCGGCGCCGCCCGCCAGGCACGCGGTGGCGAGCAGCGCGCCCGCGCCCATACCGGCGTTGCGCAGGGCGCGGCCCGCCGCGAGCGCGGTGTCGCGGTCCCTGCCGTGGGCGACGGTGGCCACCACGGCGGCGTGGGCGGCGGGCCACGCCTGGTTGCCGATGCCGAGGAAGAGCGCCGCCGCCGCGAACATCCAGCCGTTGCCCGCCGGAGTGGCCAGCAGCAGCGCCACGCCCAGCACGCGCACCAGCATCGACGCCGCCACGGCCGTACTGCGCGCGCCCCGGTCCAGCCACAGCCCCACGGCGGGCACACACACCAGCCCCACGACGACACCGGCCGTCATGGCGATGCCGGTGGCGGGCGCGGACAGGCTCAGCACCGTCACCCCGTAGAGCAGCAGGAACGGCCGGAGCAGGCCGGTGCCGAGCGCGTCCACGGTCATGGCGACGGCGTAGCGGGGGCCTCCGAAGGCGCGGACGAGGGCGCGGGGCCGGATCTGGGTGGTGGTTGCCATGGCGACAACGGTGCGTTCGGCCGCCGCGCCCGCCGCGTCGGTTGACGCAGACCGTCAACCGACGCGGCCAGGGGCTTTTGCGCTGCTCATAATGGGTGGGTGACCTTGCGGATCGACATCGGCGGCCTGCCGCCCGAGCGGCTGCGGTTCGCCGCCTCCCCGCTGGCGGAGCTGACGGCGATGCTGCACGTCCTGGCGGAACCCGGACACCATCCGCAGCTCGCCGGGTGGGCCGCGGACGTGTGGGCCGCGCTGCGGCCCGAGCTGGCCGAGCGGCTGCGGGAGGCGGAGTTCTTGTGGCGGTCCTCGCGCGCCGACTTCCTGGTGCCCGCCCGGCCCCGGCCGACCCTCGCCGAGGAACTGGACGATGTGGACCGGCTCGACGACGCCCGGTACGTGACCGCCGCGCTGGTCACCACCTGCGGCAGCAACCGGATCCACTTCGGCTCCCCGTCGCCGCTCACCGACGCGACCGCGCGCGAACGGGCCCTGGACCTCGCCCAGGCGCGCGGCGCGTTGCAGGAGGCGTTCGCGGAACGGCTGCTCGCGGACCCGGCCGCCGTGCGGGCGCGGGTGCGCGACACCCTCGAACAGTGCGCCGGGGCGTTCTTCGACGCCGCCTGGTCGGGGGCCGCCGTACGCATCGCCTCCGACCTGCGCCTGAAGCACGACCTGCTCAAGCGGCAGGGTCTCGGTGCGGCGCTCGCCTCGGTCTCCGGCGCGGTCGCCCTGGCGCCGGGCGGTGACCGGATCGTCGTGGACAAGCTCCAGGACAGCGCGACCGCCGCCCGCGACGACGGGGTCACCTTCATCCCGAGCGTCTTCGGCCGCCCGCACCTGGTGGCGGTGCACGCGCCCGGGTGGCGGCCGGTGGTGCAGTACCCGGTGGCCGAGCCGGGCCCGTCCGAGCAGGTGCCGATGGAGACGGTCACCCTCCGGCTGGAAGCGCTCGCGCATCCGGTACGGCTGCGGCTGCTGCGCACCCTCGCGCGCGGCCCGCACACCACCGTCGAACTGGCCCACGCCTGGGAGCTGTCGCCCCCCGAGGTCTCCCGCCACCTCGCGGTCCTGCGCCGCGCGGGCCTGCTCACGAGCCAACGCCACGGCCGTTACGTCCGGTACACCCTCAACGCACCCGATCTGACGTCGCTCGGCTCCGATCTGCTGGCGGCCGTCCTGCGCTGAGCGGCGCCGCTCGGCGCTTGCGGCCGTCCTGCGCTGAGCGGCGCCGCTCGGAACGCCCCGCCGCTCGGAACGCCCCGCCGCAGCGGGACGCCCTCGAACGGCCGCGGCTCAGCCTTCCGCGCGGGCCACCAGATCGCCGGGGTCGGTGTTGGCCCCGCACAGCAGGACCGCCACCTTCTCGCCGGGGCGCGGCTCGTACGGCCGCCCGCCGCCGTCCTCTCCCCCGGTCGGCAGCAGCGGCGCGAAGGCGGTGGCCCCGCCCACCTCGGTGACGATCCTCAGCTCGTCCCAGAGCGTCTGGCGGGCGGCGATGATGGCCCGGTCGGGCACCAGGACGGACCGCGCGTTGTCCTGACGGCCCGCGTGGACCGCCATCTCGGTGGCGCGGCGCGCGCCGAGCGAGTCGCCCGCGACGGAGTCCACGGTCACGTCGACCGGGTGGCCGGCCTCGACGGCCGCGTGCAGCGTACGGGCGTTCTCCGGCTCCACGGCGACGGCGCGGATGCCGTGCTCGCGCGCGGCGGTGGCGACCCCGGCGAACAGTCCGCCGCCGCCGACCGCCACAAGGACGGTGTCCAGGCCGGGAATCGCGGTACGGATCTCGTCCAGTACGGTGCCCGCCCCTGCGGCGATGTACGGGTGGTCGTAGGCGTGGCTGCCCAGCGCGCCCGCGGTGGCGGTGAACTCCTCGCAGGCGGCGAGCGCTTCGGCGTACTCCTTGCCCACCAGGCGTACGTCCGCGCCGTACGCCCGCAGGCGCGCGACCTTCACCGCGGGGGCCGTCTCGGGCACGAAGACGGTGGCGGGGACGCCGAGCGCCTTGGCCGCCCACGCGCAGGCGAGCCCGGCGTTGCCGCCGGACGCGATGGTGACGCCCGCGGCCGGGAGGGTGCCGGCGGCGCTGTGCGCGAGCAGGAAATTCCGCGCGCCGCGCGCTTTGAAGGAGCCCGTGAACTGGAGGTATTCCAGGGCGAACCAGAGCTCGTAGGGCTCGCCGTCCCGGCCGCCGCCGACGAGGCCGGGGTCGGCTCTGGTGACGGCCACCGGCCTGATGTGGCCGTCGATGCGGTCGGCCGCCTGCCGGATGTCGTCATAGTCGAGGTGGCGCACGCGCTGCTCCGGGGGTTCGGGGGTTCGGGGGTTTCGGGGGTTCGGGGGTTTCGGGGGTTTCGGGGGTTCGCGGTCCGATCATCGTGCCACGCGCCCGATCGGCGCCCCGCGCCGCCCAGGACGCCTGGTGGCACCCGGTCGACGTCGCCACGGAGATCCCCCCGCCGCGCGGACGGCGACGGCTGCGGCCAAAGCGGCGCCGTGCGAGGGTGCCGACCGGGGCGCGGGGGGACGCGGCCTTGCGCGGGCCCGGTCCGGCAGGCGTCTGTCTGGTGCGCCTCTCCCGTAAACCTCGGCCGGGAGGCCAGACTTGGCGGTGTGGTGAACAAGCGCAGCGCCGGGGTCCTGCTCTTCCGCGAGGTCGGCGGCGCGGACCGGGACGGCGGGATCGAGGTCCTTCTCGGGCACATGGGCGGGCCCTTCTGGGCCCGGCGCGACGCGGGCGCCTGGTCGATCGTCAAGGGCGAGTACGGGCCGGACGAAGCCGCGGTGGACGCCGCCCGGCGCGAGTTCCGGGAGGAGGTCGGCCTGCCGCTGCCCGACGGCGAACTCCTCCCGCTCGGCGAGACCGAGCAGTCCGGCGGCAAGGTCGTCACGGCCTGGGCGCTGCACGCCGACTTCGACCCGGCCCTCGCCGTGCCCGGCACCTTCACGATGGAGTGGCCGAAGGGGTCGGGCCGCCTCCAGGAGTTCCCGGAGATCGACCGGGTGGCCTGGCTCGGTCTGCCGCAGGCCCACGAGAAGATCGTGGAGGGGCAGCGCGTCTTCCTCGACCGCCTGGCCGCGCTGCGCGCCGGTTGACGAGGGGCATACGGGGCCGCCCCCACCGGCCCTACGGCGTCGGCCCGTCGAGCGACCGCCGCCTGCCGCGCAGAAAGGCCCGCTCGGCCGCGTTGTCGGTCCGCTCAAGCGCCGCGTCGTAGGCCGCCGCGGCCTCCCGCGTACGGCCCAGGCGGCGCAACAGGTCGGCGCGGACGGCGTGCAGGACGTGGTAGCCGTCCAGGTCGAGGCGGTCGACGAGGGCGAGCGCCGCCGCCGGTCCCTCGACCTCGGCCACCGCGACCGCGCGGTTGAGGGCGACGACCGGGCCGGGGGCGACGGCGAGCAACTGGTCGTACAGCGTCACGATCTGCGGCCAGTCCGTGGCCGCCGCCGTCGGCGCGTCGCTGTGCACGGCGTTGATCGCCGCCTGGATCTGGTACGGACCCGGCTGCCCCCGCCGCAGGCACTGCCGTACGAGATCCTGGCCCTCCGCGATCAGGGCGCGGTCCCACCGGCTCCGGTCCTGGTCGGCGAGGAGGACGAGGCCGCCGTCCCCGGCGGTGCGCGCCGCCTCCCGCGACCGGGTGAGCAGCATCAGCGCCAGCAGGCCGGGCACTTCGGGCTCGTCGGGCATCAGCGCGTGCAGCAGGCGGCCGAGCCGTACCGCCTCGGCGCACAGGTCGGCGCGGACCAGTCGGTCGCCCGAACCGGCTGTGTGGCCCTCGTTGAAGATCAGATAGACGACCGCGAGCACCGCGCGGAGCCGGTCGGGCAGGTCGGCGTCGGACGGGACGCGGTACGGGATGCGCGCGTCGCGTATCTTGCCCTTGGCCCGCACCAGCCGCTGCGCCATGGTCGGCTCGGGCACCAGGAAGGCCCGCGCGATCTCGGCCGTGGTCAGCCCGCCGAGCAGCCGCAGCGTCAGGGCGGTCCTGGCCGCCGGGGAGAGGGCCGGGTGGCAGCAGGTGAAGATCAGCCGCAGCCGGTCGTCGTGCACGGGGCCCTCCTCTCGCGGCGGTTCCCGGTCGGCCCGCAGCAGCGCGGCCTGGTCGTGGTGGTCCGCGCGGGAGGACTCGCGGCGCAGCCGGTCGATCGCGCGGTTGCGCGCCGTGGTGATGATCCAGCCCGCCGGGCTCGGCGGCACCCCGTCGGCCGGCCAGCGCCGTACCGCCGTGGTGAACGCGTCCTGGACCGCCTCCTCGGCGATGTCGATGTCGCCGAAGGAGCGGACGAGGACGGCGACGGCGCGGCCGTACTGCTCGCGGAAGACGCGGGCGACCTCCGGCTCGGGCGCCGCCCCCTTTCCCGGCCCGTACGCCGCCCGTGGCCCCGGCTCCGGCCCCTCGTACGGCGGCCGTCGCTCCGGCTCGCGCGTCATGCCGACGTCACTCGGACGGCCCGTACCGGAGGGGCCTGACCTCGATCGGGAGGGTCGTCGCGCGGGCGAGCGCGCGGCCCCACGCGAGGGCGGCGTCCAGGTCGGGCGCCTCGACGATCGTGAAGCCGCCGAGGTGCTCCTTGCCCTCGACGTACGGGCCGTCCGTGGTCAGGATGTCGTCGCCCTTGTGCCGCAGCACGGTGGCCGTGCCCGCGGGGAACAGGCCCGCGGCGAAGACCCAGGCCCCGGCGGCCTTCATCTCGGCGTTGAGCGTGTCGAGGTCGCGCCGGATCGGGGCGAGGAATTCGGCGGACGGCGGCTCGTCGGTGTCGGGCTGGTAGACGCTGAGCAGATACTGCGGCATGGGGTGCCTCCCGGGTCCGTACCGGGCTCCTGCCCGGCTCGTGCGGCCGGTCCGCCGACCGGCTCTCACTGTCCATACGAACGGGTCGGGCCCGGATCGACATCTCGGCTGTTGTTGAATGGTGGACGGCCCGCCGCCGACCGAGGGCGTGCCCGGTGAGGTCCGGCCCGAGGTGAGGCAATCAACAGGTGAGTGCGCGTCCCGTGTCCCTGAGGAGTCTGATACCGGCGGTCTTCCTGCCGGTCCTGATCTTCGAGACGGGCATGGGCGCCCTCGCTCCGGTGCTCGCGCTCAGCGGCAGAGCGCTGGGCGCGAGCGTCGGCAGCGCCGGGCTGGTGCTGGCGCTGCTCGGCGTCGGGCAGATCCTCGGCGACGTGCCGGCCGGTGCGCTGGCGGCGCGGCTCGGCGACCGCAAGGCGATGCTGGTCGCCTCCGGGGTCACGGCGGTGACGCTGTCCGGCTGCGCGCTGGCCCGCAGCGTGTGGCAGCTCGCGGTGGCGGTGACCGTCACCGGCGCCTCCAACGCCGTCTTCATCCTGGCCAGACAGTCGTATCTCACCGAGGTCGTGCCCACCGGGCTGCGCGCGCGGGCGATGTCCACACTCGGCGGCATGTCGCGCGTCGGCGCCTTCGTCGGGCCGTTCCTCGGCGCGGCCGTGCTCACCAGGTTCCCGGTGCACGACATCTACTGGCTGGCGCTGCTGTGCACGGCGGTGACGGTCGTGGTGCTGCTGACCGTGCGCGACGTCGCGGACCCGGCGGCGGGGGCCGTGCGGGAGACCGCCTCGGTACGGTCGGTGCTGCGCGGCCACCGCCGGGTCTTCCTGACGCTGGGCCTGGCCGTCCTGCTGGTGGCCTCGGTCCGCGCGACCCGGCAGACGGTGCTGCCGCTGTGGGCCGACCATCTGGGTCTGAGCCCTTCGTCCACCAGTGTGGTCTTCGGGATCGCGGGGCTGGTCGACACCCTGACCTTCTACCCGTCGGGGCAGGTGATGGACCGGGCGGGCCGCCTGTGGATCGCCGTGCCGTCCATGGTGGTGCTGGGCTGCGCGCAGGCCGCGCTGCCGCTGACCCACAGCCTGGCGTCGCTGACCGTCGTCGCCATGCTGATGGGCTTCGGCAACGGGATCGGCAGCGGCATCCTCATGACCCTCGGCGCCGATGTCGCGCCGCCGCGCGCCCGCTCGCAGTTCCTCGGTGTGTGGCGGCTGTGCGCGGACTCCGGCGCGGCGGGCGGTCCGCTGGTCGTCTCGGCCGCCGCCGCCCTCGGCAGCCTCGCGGCCGGGATCGCCCTCATGGGCGCGGTCGGCCTCGCGGCGGCGGGCGCGCTGCTGCGCTGGGTGCCGCGCTATTCGGCCTACGCGACAACCGGTACCCGCCGGTCGAGCACACGGGTCGCGGGCGGCGCGGCCCCCGCCCCCGTACCCGAGCCGCGCCCGCCGGGGGACGCGTCCGGGCAGCCGGAGCATCCGGTCCGGGGCAGGGGCGAACCTCCGCGTACGTGAGGGCCGCCCCCTCGTACGCGGAGCGGACGGCGGCCCGCGGTGTGCCCACGTACCCTGGTCAGACCGCCCGTTCGGCCAGGAACGCCTCCCAGGTGCGCTCGCCGACGGTGGCGCCCTCAGTCGTCAGATTCTCCCCGTCCCGGTACACGCGCCCGGCCTTGCCCGGCATCGGGACCGGCATGATCGGGCGGCGCTTGCCGACCGCCTGGAGGTAGCCGCGGGCCGCCTCGGCCAGCGTGTAGACGGTGGGTCCCACCATGTCGGGGACCCGCCCCGCGGGCTCGGCGAGGGCCAACTCCACCATGCGGGCGGCGACTTCGCGTGAGTCGACCGGCTGGAGCCGCATCACGCCGGGGATCGGCAGCACCGGCAGCTTGGCCATCTTCCCGATGACGGTGAAGGCGAACTCGTGGAACTGCGCGGCGCGCAGCGTCGTCCACGGCAGCCCGGACTCGGCCACCATCCGCTCGGCGGCCAGTTTCACCTTGAAGTAGCCGAGCGGGACCTTGTCCGCCGCGACGACCGAGATGTAGACGAAGTGCCGTACGCCCGCGGCCGACGCGGCGGTCAGCAGGGCGCGGGTGGACTTGTCGTCGCTCTTCGCGTCGCCCGCGAGGTGCAGGACGGTCTCGATGCCGTCCACCGCCGCGTCGATTCCCTCGCCCGTGAGCAGGTCGCCGGTGACGTACTCGACGCCGTCGCCGGACGCGTGGGCCGTACGGCTCAGCACCCGGGGTTTGGTGCCCGCCTCCGGCAGGAGCGGGATCACGTGCCGCCCGAGGGTGCCCGTACCGCCGGTGACCAGGATGGATGCTGTCATGACGTCTTCTCCGTGTTCGTCTGGCGAGTCGTCCGGCGGTCTCGTTCGGAGCCGGAATCCGATGGTCTGGCGCGGGGCCACCGTGGGGACACGGCGGGGAGACCGCAGGTCCCCACTAGCTGAGGCCGCCGTCCGCGCGGAGATTCTGGCCGGTGAGCCAGCGGGCGGCGGGGCCGGCAAGGAAGGCGACGACGTCCGCGATGTCGGCGGGGCGGCCCAGGCGGCCGAGCGGGGTGAGGTCGATGAGCGGCTGGAAGTCCGCACCCGGGTTGGCCTCGCGTAGGAGGTCGGTGTCGGTGGCGCCGGGCGAGACCGTGTTGACGGTGATGCCGCGCGCGCCGAGTTCGCGGGAGGCCACGCGGGTCAGTTGCTCGATCGCGCCCTTGCTGGCCGCGTAGGGCGCGTTCCCGGGCGCCGGGCGGAGCGTGTTGAGGGTGGAGATGTTGATGACACGGCCGTCGTCGCGCAGGTGCCTGGCCGCGTAACGCATGGTCAGGAAGGTGGACTTGGCGTTGCCCGCCATCACGCGGTCGTACATCTCCTCGTCGGTGTCGGCCAGGGGCGTGGGGGTGATGCTCAGCGCGGCGTTGTTGACCAGGATGTCCAGGCCGCCGAGGTGACGGTCGGCGGTGGCCATCAGCCGCTCGGCGGCGCCGGGTTCCACGAGGTCGGCCCGGAGCGCCCGCGCGGTCCCGCCCGCCTCTTCGACGGTGCGTACGACATCGGCCGCGGCCTCGGCGTCGCGCGCGTAGCCGAACACCACGTCCGCGCCGTCGCGTGCGAGCCGTTCCACGATCGCCCGGCCGATGCCCCGCGAACCGCCGGTGACCACAGCGGTCTTGCCCTTGAGCACGGTCATGCAGCCCTCCCCCGGCGGCCGTTGCGGCCGCGGTCTCCGCCCCAGAACCTACGCCGGTCCGTACCGGCGCGGAACAGGGCGCGCCAAGGGCGGTGCGAGCCGCGCTCACCCCCGGAGGCGGTCGCCGCCCGTGTCGCGGTCGGCCCGGTCCCGTGCGAGGGCGGGCACCAGCGACGAGTGGAGGTGGCGCGTGACCCGGCCCGGTGCGGGGGTGCGCGCGCGGTCGGGCGCGGGGACGCGCGCGACCGCGTGGACGTGGTCGCGCACGGTGGCGGGCGGCGGCTGGGCCGCGCGGTCGAAGAGGTGCTCGCCGGTGCGTTCGACGGCGGCGGTGGCGACCGTGCTGGCGACCAGCAGCGCGGCCAGTGTCGTGAGGGCCAGCGGGCGGCGGCGCGGCGGGCGGCCGAGCAGGGCGTGCACCCGCGCGGGGACGTCGCTGCCGGTGGCCGCCGCGACGGGCGCGGCTCCGGCGGCCGGGTGCGGCGCGTCGTGCTGGAGCAGCGCCGCGCGGGCGATGGTCCTGGCGACGAGCTGCCGGTCGCCGACGCTGCGGGCGGCGTCCTCGTCCGCCCAGCGCTCGACGGCCTGACCGGCCGCCTTGGCGGTACGGCGCAGCAACGGGTTGACGCCCGCGGCCAGTTCGGCGGCGAGGATCCACCAGACGTGCCGGTGGTTGAGGTGGGAGTGCTCGTGGGCGAGGACGACCTGCCGCTCCTGCGGGGTGAGCGCCCTGAGCAGGCCGGTGGTGATGACGATGCGCGCGGCGGGGGCGGGGGTGGTGAAGGCGTCAGGCCACGCGTTGTCGACGACGAGCACGGGGTCGGCGGTGCGGGGGCCGCGGGCGATCCGGTAGACGGCGGCCAGCGCGCGCAGTCGGCGGACGACGGTGAGCGAGGCGTGCGCGACGGCCGCGGCCAGCAGGACGAGGCTGGCCGCCGCCAGCGGGTCGGGCACGGGGTCGAGGGCGTCGAGGCGCTTGGGCGACCACGGTCCGAGCGCGGCGATCGCGGGCACCTGTCCGAGCCAGGTGAAGCCCAGCTCACCGAGGACGAACAGGGTCGAGGCAGCCACCGCGAGCGCGGCGGGCACGAGCAGCCGGGTGGCCGTGGCGGGCGGCAGCAGCTTCCCGAGCCGGGGCGCGGTGAGCGCGAACAGCAGGCAGACGAGGGTGGTCGCACAGACGGCTCCGGTCACGCCGCCTCCCCGGTGTCGGCCGCCCGCCGCCGGTCCGGGGGTGCCGGACGGCGTGACGCGGTCGAGCAGGTCGGGTCCTGAGGCGCCGATCCGCGCGACGCGGTCGAGTCGGTCGGAGCCTGAGGCGTCGATCCGCACGATGCGGTCGCGTCGGACGGGGCCTGGGGCGTCGGGCCGCGCACGGCGGTCGCGCCCGTCGCGTGCCGCCCGTTCGTCGCGTCCACCGCTGTCAGCACCTTCACCGCTTTCCGTCCGGCTCCGGTCCGTCAGACGGATCGGCCGCGCCGTCGGTTGCCTCGCCGTCCCGGCGACTTTCGGGGCCCGGAGGGTCGAGGAGGCTGCGCAGGAGGTGTTCGTCGGCGGCCTTGAGCGTGCCGACGAAGCGGACCAGCACACCGGCGCGGTCGTCGTCGGCGTCGAGCAGTCGCTGCATGCGCTGCGCGGTGACCTCGGCCGGGTGCGCGGGCGCGGTGTACGCGTAGCCGCGGCCCTCCTGCCGCCGGGTGACCTCGCCCTTGGCGTGCAGCCGGGTGAGCACCGTCATCACCGTCGTGTAGGCCAGCTCCCCGCCGAGCGCGTCGCGGACCTGCGCCGGGGTCATCGGTCCTGCGCCCGCGGCGAGTACGGCCTGGATGTCGCGTGCCAGACTGCCGCGGCTCCGGCGCTGAGGGGCCATCGGTGATCTCGTCTCCCCTTATTACGCTACTACAAGGTCTGTAGTAGCTTCCGGTTCCGGGTGGTTACTACAAGGAGTGTAGTAACCACCGGCATCACGGCGTCCCGGAGCACCGGGCCGCCGACCGGGAGAGGGCCGACAGGGAGTGGCCGCCATGGACCGTTCGCCATGCGGATGACAGGGCCGGGCGTGTGCGTCGTCGTCACCGCCCGCGACGACGCGGAGTCCGTCGGCGCCGCCGTACGGTCCGCGCTCGCGCAGGGCCTGGCCGTCACCGAGGTCGTCGCGGTGGACGACGCCTCCCGCGACCGGACGCCCGACGTCCTGGACGCGCTGGCCGCCCGCGAGCCCCGGCTGCGCGTCGTGCGCCGCGCCGAGAACAGCGGCGGTCGCGGCACGCCCCGCAACGACGGCGTCGCGGTCGCCACCGCCGAGTACGTGATGTTCCTCGACAGCGACGGCGTGCTGCCGGACGGCGCCGTACGCGCGCTGCTCACCGCCGCGGAGACCCACGGCACGCCGGTCACCGTCGGCGTCGCCGTCCGCCGCGAACTGCCCGGCGGCCGTGAGGTGCGCTGGCAGCCCGCGCTCTACCGCGAGGCCGCCGTCCTCGCGTCCCCCGAGGACCATCCGGAGCTCCTGCGCGACACCCTGTGCGTCAACAAGCTCTACCGGCGCGCCTTCCTCGACCGGCACCGGCTCCGCTGCCCCGAAGGCACCTTCGCCTACGAGGACTTCGTCTTCACCGCCCGCGTCCTGGCCGCGGGACCGCCGATCGCCGTCGTGCCCGACACCGTCTGCGTCCGGCGGGCGCGCCGCGAGGCCGGGGAGCCGGTCGCGCCCGCCCGCCGGGACATCGGCGACTGGGCCGCCCGCGTCGCCGCCCACCGCCAGGCCGTCGACGTCTTCACCGCCGCCCGCCGCCCCCTGCTCGCCGCCGCCTGCCGCACCAAATTCCTCGATGACGACCTGTGCCTGTACGTCCGCGAACTGCCCGGCCGCGACCCCGCGTACCAGCGCGCGTGGTGGAGACTGGCCCGCGCCTACCTGGCCTCCTTCACCGACGCCGAGCGGGCCGCGGCGGCGGCCCCCGCCCGCTGGATCGCCGCGGTGGTGCTGGCCGGTGACGCCCCGCGCGACCTGGCCCGGCTCGCGCAGCTCGCGGCGGACCCGGCCAGACTGGCCCCGCCGTACGCGCGGACGTCGGCCGGTCCCGTCTGGTCGGACGGCCTGCGCGACGTCAGGCTCGACGGGCTCGGCCAACTTCCGCTCCAAGCACTGCCGTTGACAGTGGACGGCACGCTGTTCACCGGCCGTCACGGGCGACTGCGGCTGCGAATCCGCGATCTGTACGGCCGCCTCGCCGCGGTCGGCGGCCCGGTCGCCGTGGAGGTCGACGTCATCGCGCGGGACGGCGCGGAACCCGCCGTCACCACCACGGCCACGGCGTACGACGAGTGCGGTCGCTGGCGCGCCAGCGTCCCGCTCGACGTGGGCCGGCTCGCCGCCGCGGGCTGTCGCGGCACCCAGACCTGGGACGTACGGGTGCGGCTGCGGTACGCCGACGGCACGGTGACGGCCCCGCTCGCGCCGCGCGCCCAGGACTCGGGGCTGCGGCGCACGGTCACCCCCTGCGGGCGGTACGGCGTCGCGCTGATCCAGGCGTACCGGACGGCGGGCGGTTCGCTGGCGCTGCGCCTGGCACCCGGCGCGCGCGGGGCCTTCGATGTGGCCCTGAGACGGCTGCGGAGCCGGTCGCGTACGACGGCGTCCGCGGTATGAACCCCGGCGGTCGGCGCCGGAGGACGACGAAGCGACGAGATGCCAAAAACTACTACAAAGAACGTAGTAGGATGCGCCGGGAGACGATCCGAGGCATACGAGCAAGCGGGACACGGTGCTGACCTCCTCCTCCGCGGCCATCGACACACCCTCAGCGGCGCCGCCCGCCGGTCCGCCGCGCCGCCCGGCGCTCCGGGCCGCCGCGACACCGCTGGCGGCGCTGCTCGCGGCGGCCGTCTCCATGGGCGCCTACTGCCTGGCGCTGGCCGTGCACGGGACGTATCCGTTCGGACCGAGATCGCGGGCCGTCAACGACCTCGGCAACCAATTCGTGCCGTACCACGCCCACTTGTGGGACCTGATGCACGGCCGCGCCACCGGCGACCTGATCGTCAACTGGGGCAGCGGATACGGCGTCCCCTTCCTCGCCGACTTCTTCACGTATCTGATGAACCCGTTCTCCTGGCTGGTCGGGCTCTTCCCGCGCGACGCCGTCAACGCGGCCGTCTTCACGGCCACGGTGCTGAGCATCGGACTCGGCGCGGCCCTGATGACGGTCTACCTCGGCAGGCTGCGGCCGGGCTCGCCGTGGCTGCGCGCGCTGCTCGCGGTCGGCTACGCGGTGAGCACCTGGACGATCTCGGACGGCTTCGGCGACCCCATGTGGATGTGGGGCCTGTCGTCCTTCCCGCTGCTCGGCATCGCCTACGACTGGTGTCTGCACGGCCGCCGTTGGGTGCCCGCGACGCTGGTGATCACCCTGTGCTGGGCGGCGAACTTCTACACCGCGGCCATGGCGACCCTCGGCATGGGTCTGGTCCTCGGCGCCCGCCTGCTGCTCGACTCCCGTCCGGTACGGGACCGTTGGCGCGCACTGCTGCGCGCCGCGGCGGCGACCGCGACCGGCCTGCTGCTGGCCGCGCCCGTGCTGACGGTGAGTTACACCGCCAGCAAGGCGTCCCAGCCCGCCGAGCCCCAGGACTACACGCCGCCCGCCGCCCTCGACTACCTCGCGCACCTGCTGCCCGGCGGCCTCTACCCGTCCGCCCCGCGGATCTCCGTCGGACTGCTGCCGCTGCTGCTCGTGCTCGCCTTCCCCTTCATGCGGCGGGTGCCGGGCAGGGAACGCGCGGTCTGGACCGGGCTGCTGGTCCTGGTGGCCCTGTCGTACGTCTGGAAGCCGACGGTCCTGCTGTGGCACGGCCTGGCCATGCCCAACGGCAGCCCCTACCGCGCCGCCATCGCACTGACGTCCATGCTGGTGGCGGTCGCCTGGCTGGCGCTCTCCCGCAGGCCACGCCCACGTGAACTGCTCGCGGGCGCGGCCGCGTTGGCGGTCCTGCTCGCCGCGGTGAGCGGCGGTCACTACTTCACGCGCGGCGAGTGGATCCTGATCCTCGCCGACAGCGCCCTCGTCCTCGGCCTTCTGCTGCTGCTCGCCCGCCACCGGACCGACCGCCGGGTACGTATCGGCGTGTTCGCCGCGCTGACCTGCTCGGTCTTCCTCGCCACCGCCTACAGCGTCTTCTCCGTCAGCGTGATCAGGGACGACAACCCCCAGTGGACGCCGAGGGAGACGATCAGCGCCGCGTCGCTCACCGCGCACGCGGCGGTCGGCGCGCGGGACGACTGGCCCGCGACCCGCACCGACCCCGGTCCGCACCAGTACACCGCCAACGACCCGCTGCTGCTCGGCGGCGAGGGCGGCTCGTACTACAGCAGCTACCTGCCCGCGCGGACCGCGGCCACCCTCCAGGCCCTCGGCTCCGCCTGGACCATGAGGGGCCGTCACATCTACGGCCTCGACGACCCGGTGGGCCGGGCGATCATGGGAGTGAGCAGTTCCCTCGGCAATGTGCCCGGCGCGCCGAGCGCCGTCGCCCAGCACACCGCGCCCGCTCCCCCGATCGTCACCCTCAGGCCCGGCGCCGCCTTCGACGGCGCCGTCCGCGACACCTCGGTCTTCGCCCGGCAGCAGCGCGTGCTCGGCGCCCGGGTCTACCGCGTGCCGCTGCTCTCCCCCGCCTCCGGGCCCCGGCCCGTCCCCGAGCCGAACGGCACCTGGCGGCTGCCGGGCAACGCCAAGGGCGCGGCCTGGACGTCGTTCACCGCGACCTGCGCGCCGGGCACCCTCGCGTATCTGTACACGCCCTGGTTCTCCGGCCCGGTCCGTGCGAACGGCGCCGAGTACCGGGCGGTCGGCGTCCACGACCTGGCCGCCAACGGGATCATGCCGCTCGGCGCCGTGCCCGCGAGCGGCCGGATCCGGCTGGCACTGGGCACCACCACCGCGCAGGACATCCCCCGGTTCCCGGTCGGCTGCCTCGACCAGGGCGCGCTGCGGAGCGCCGTCGCGAAGCTGCGGGCCACCGGCCCGGCCGAGGTCACGGCGGGCGGCCACACGATCACGGCCGCCTTCCGCCGGGGCGGCCACGGCACCGCGGTCCTCGCCGTGCCCGCCGTGACCGGCTGGCGCTGTTCGGTCGACGGCGGCGCGTCGACGGCCCCCCGCACCCTCGGCGGCCTCATCGCCGTGGATCTGGGCGGCGGTTCGCGGGTCTCCTGCTCGTTCCGCACACCCGGTCTGAACGCCGGGCTCCCGGCCTCCGGCCTCGCCCTGGCCGTGCTGCTCGCGGTCGGCGTCGGCGGCCGGTTCCGCGACCGCTCGGGGCGCGACGGCTCCTCGGGTACCGCCGGACGCACCCTCGCACGGCGGCTCTTCCCCCAACGCCCCACGCCGGACGGGCTCTTGGCCGGGTCCGCGCTCCGCGGAACCGCCCTCGGTCTCCGTCGCCCCGGGAGGCGCGCATGACGAAGCTCTCGGTCGTCGTGCCCTGTGACGACGAGGAGGCGGTCATCGACCGCTTCGACGCGCGGACCCGTGCCGTGCTCGGGAGGCTCTCCGCGGCCGGGGTCACGGTGGACGCGCCGGTCACCGGGGTCGACGCGCCCGGTTGTGTCACCCTGGTCGCCATCATCGCGGGCCTGGGCGGCGTCCAGATGGTGATGCCCGGCCTGATCGGCGAGTACATCGGCCGGATCTCCTACGAGACCAAGCGGCGCCCGCACTTCCTGGTCAAGGAGGCCCACCATCCGTCGTCGCAGGCGCCGGAACCGCTGGACGCCCTCCGGCACCGGCGGCAGCGGGAGCTCCGGCACGGCAGGGTGATCTGACGGTGTATCACCCTGTCGCGCCGCGGCCCCCGCTGCCGCCGCGCCGACACCGCACGCCCGCACGGGCCCGGAGTTCGGGGCCGTCGACCGTCAACTCTTGCGTTTCCACGCCTGGTTGCTGCCCCCGTTGCACGGGTGGAGCTTGATCGGAGTGCCGTCGGAGGTCGCGGCCATCCATACGTCGACGCACAGGCCCGACTGGTCGCCGCGGATCACGCCGCCGCTCAGCGTGAACTGCTGCGCCGGATTGCCGCTGCAATAGGCGATCTGGACGATCGTCCCGTCGTCCGTGCTGCCCCAAGCGGCGTCCATGCACAGGCCCTTGCTGCGGATCGTGCCGTCGGAGGCGAAGGTCCACTGCTCGTTGACATTGCCGTTGCAGGTCCACAGTTGCAGGTGGGTGCCGTCCGAACCGGCCGAGGCGTTCAGGCACTTGCCCGACCCGGCGCTGACCAGGAAGTCGCCGACCCTGGCCGGAGCGGGCGGCGCGGCGGCCTTGGTCGCCTTCGCCGGCGGCTTGGCGGTCTGCCTGGTCGCCGGGCTCGTGGCCTTCTTCGTGGCCCGGGTGCGCGGTGCGCCGCCCCCTGATCCGGCCGAGCCCCCCGAGCCGCCGGAACCGCTGGAGTTCCCGGCGGGCGGGGCGGCGGCGTGCTTGGCCGCGGGCGCCTTGGTCGTCGGCGGCGGGCTCGTCGTGGTCACCGCCGCCTCGGGGGTGGTGGCGGTGCTCGACGGCGTCGCGCTCGGCGACTGGGTCCGCGCGGCGGCGACCACCGTGTCCGACGTACGGCCGCCGTCCCCGCCCTTGTCGCCGCCGAGAGCGCCGAGCAGCGGGACGACGAGCACGCAGACGGCCGTCACCGCCGCGGCGCCGCCGATCGTGCCCCACACGCGCACGCCGGGCACCAGGCCGCGGCGGGGCACGGAGGCGTGCTCGGCGAAGGTGGCGGAGAAGTCCGAGGCGGCGGGCGGCGGCGCGGACGCGGGCTTGTCCAGGGCGGGCGGCGGGAGGTCGGGCGTCGGCACGAGGGGTCTCCGGGGGGATGTCGGGCGCGGGGGCGGGGTGTTCGCTCGGGGCCGGGGCCTCGGCGCGTCTCCTCAGAGTCTGAGGACGGGGCGGGCGACGGCGGGTGCCGCGGGCAGGGCCACGGATTGCGGCGGCAAGTCGTCGGCTTCGAGGGCGACCAGGTCCTCGGCGCGCGGATCGGCCAGTTCCGCGACGCGTTGCGCCTGACGTTCCGTCATCTCCTGGAACACCTGGCGCGCGGAGCGGCCGTTGCCGAAGCCCTCGCCGCGCGGCATCCGGTCGAAGAAGCCGCTCAGTTCCGCGCGGGCCTTCTCGGTGAGTTCGTAGCGGTGCTCGGCCGCCTGGTGCTCCACGATCGAGACGAGTTCCGCCGCGTCGTAGTCCACGAAGTGCAGGGTGCGGCTGAAGCGGGAGGACAGGCCGGGGTTGGAGGAGACGAAGCGGTCCATCTCGGTGGGGTAGCCCGCGGCGATCACCACGATGTCGTCGCGGTGGTCCTCCATGAGCTTGACGAGCGTCGAGACGGCCTCGGTGCCGAAGTCGTTGCCGCTGTGCAGCGGCGACAGCGCGTACGCCTCGTCGATGAACAGCACGCCGCCCAGGGCCTGTTGGAAGGCGGCGGTGGTACGCGGCCCGGTGTGGCCGACGTACTCGCCGACCAGCGCGCTGCGGTCGACCTCGATCAGGTGGCCGCGGCGCAGCAGGCCGAGCGCCTTGAGCAGACGGCCGTAGAGCCGGGCGACGGTGGTCTTGCCGGTGCCGGGGTTGCCCGCGAAGACCAGGTGGCGGCTGAGCGGCGGCGCGGGCAGCCCGGCCTCCTGCCGTCGCCGTACCGTCCGCATCAGCTTGACCAGCGAGCCGACATCGCCCTTGACGCCGTCGAGGCCGACCAGCGAGTGGAGTTCGGCGAGCAGGTCGTCCAGATCCTCCTCCGGCGCGTCCGGGTCCGGTCCGTCGTCACCGGGTGCGCCGGGCGTCGCCGTCCCGGACGGCGACGCGGGCAGGCCCCCGGCCCGGCCCGCCGCTCCCCCGCCAAGCTGCGGAATCGTCGGCCGCCGTACGTCGTAGGAGACGCAGTCCTCGAAGGCGGGCCGCGCTCCCTCGTCCTGGCCCAGATCCTCGGCGCAGTCGCGGACCCGGCAGCGGCGGAAGACCGGGGCGGCGCCGCGTGCCACGTGGAGGGCGGGGAAGCCCGCGCCCGCGACCTCGCAGGAGGTGAAGGTGCCGCCCGCGTCCTCGGCGAGGTAGATGCCGTTCTTCGCGGGCGCGTCGATGAAGACCCCGCTGACCTCGGGGAACGCGCCGGTCCACACGACGATCGCGGAGCCGGCGCTGCCTTCGACGGAGCCGCCGTCGACCCGCGCGGTGCCGCCGGAGTCGACCACGATCCCGGCCGCTCCCGCGGCGACGACCCGCACGTGGGAGAGCCGTACGCCGCCGCCCGCGCCGACCTCGACACCGGTCTTCGCGGCGCGCAGCACTGTGCAGTGCTCCAACTCGGTGCCCGCGGCGGAGACAGCGTGCACTCCGGTCGCGGTGTCGGTGAGGCGGCAGCCGCGGGCGGTGAGGGTCGCGGTCTGCGCGGTGTGCAGGCCGGTCATGGCGATACGGGACAGGCCGCATTCGGTGAGGTCGGCGTGCGCGGTGCCGACGGCGTGCAGACCGTGCTCGGCGCTGTCGCGTATCCGGCAGTCGAGCAGGGCGGCTTGGGCGGCGTCGGCGAGGTGGACGGCGCTGTAGCCGGTGCCGGAGATCGCGCAGTCGGCGAGGCGGGCCGTGGCTGCGCCGAGGACCAGCAGGCCGTTGGCGCGGGAGTCGGTGACCGCGCAGCCGGTGGCGGCCAGCCGCGCGGCGTCCTGGGCGACGAGACCGCTGGTGACGGAGCCGGTGATCCGGCAGTCGGCGATCTCGGCGGTGGCGGAGCCGGTGAGGCGGATGCCGACCGCGCCCGCGCCGGTGACGCGGGTGTCGCCCGCGACGAGCGCCGCCTCGTCCTCGACGAGCAGTCCGCTGCCGCCGGTCCCTTCCAGCGCGCAGTCCACCAGTGCGGCGGCCGCCCGGCCGCGGATCCGCAGGCCCGTGCCGGTGCAGTCGCGTACGCGCAGCCGCTCGGCGGAGAGCCGGGCGGTGCCGGACAGGACGACCGCGGTGCCGTCGACGGCCTCGACCCGCAGGTCGTCGGCGCGGGCGCGGGCGGTGCCCGACAGGTGCAGGCCCGCGCCGCCCGCGCCCGCGATCCGGCAGCGCAGCAGGAGCAGCGCGGGTCCCGGGTCGCGGGTCGGGGCCAGATCGGGGTCGGGGTCGGCGTCGAAGTCCAGGCCGTCGGGGTCGGGGACAGCCAACTCCCTTGTTCCGTGCATCCCTTGGGAGCCGTCGTCGGCGTCCGTGCCCGTCACCTCGACCCGGCCGCCGAGGACCACGCAGTCGTGCAGCGCCAGCGTCGAACCGTCGGTCACCCGGACCGCCGCCTCTCCGGGGCCGACGCCGCGCAGGGTGAATCCGTGGACCGCGCAGTGCGCGTCGGCCACGGTCAGCGCGGGCGTTCCCTCGGCCGCCGGGTACAGCGTGACGCTGCCCGCGCCGTGTTCGGCGCGCAGCACCACCGGCCGGTCCACGGTCAGCGACTCCCGGTACTCGCCGGGCTCCACCAGGACGGTCGCGCCGGGCCGGGCGGCGCGTACGGCGGCGGCGATCGTACGGTGGGCGCCGCGTCCCTTGGCGGCGACGTGGACGGTGTGGGCGGTCGTACGCTCGGTGGTCACGGCTGCGGCTCCCCGCTGGTGTCGGAGGTGCCGGTGCCGGTCTCGGCGGTGGCGGTGTCGCCGTAACCGCCCTGGTACCACCAGGGGTTGATGCCGGCGCGGTACCAGTTGGTGAGCTGGGAGGTGAAGACCTTCTCGGGGAGCTTCCAGCCGAACTGGAGGAAGAACTCGGCGAAGCCCTGCCGGTGGAAGAGCCGGCTGCCGCCGCCCATGATGAACAGGTTCTTCATGGCGCCGACGCTGACCGCGCCGGTCATGCCGGAGACGGCGTTGATCAGACCGTCCAGGGCCGCGGCTCCGCCGCTGAGGTAGACGGTGTCGCCATTGGCGTCGGTGATGCCGAACACCGAGGCGTTCATGCTGCCGTTGACCCACGCGGCGAGCGTGGAGGTGCCCGCGTTGTAGCCGAAGTCGTACATGCCGCCGCGCCAGCGGGTGGGCGCTTCGTTGCCCGCCCACTCGTTGGACCAGTGCTTGTCGTGGTTCATCGGCTTGCGGTACCAGGGCTTTCCGCTGTCGGTGTTGGCCAGGCCGTTGCGCCAGTCGCCGGTGCGCTGCAACCCGCTGATCTTGTTGTCGTGGACGAGGCTGCCGACGGCGGTCTTGATGCCCGCGCTGACGCTCGCGTTCGCGAACGCCTTGAGCGCGTCCTTCCCGGAGAACGGCCTGTTCTGGATGTCCGCGACGATCGCGTTGACGGCGAGATTCGCGGTGAACTCCAGGACGAATTCCTGGAAGAGTTCGATGGCGGCCTTCTCCATGACCAGCTTCCACTGCGGCTGGTAGAGGCCGTCGCCGATCCGGGAGATGTCCAGGCCGCTGAGGTCGGTCTTCCACTGCATGCGGTTGGGCTCGCGCAGCCGTCGTCCCCAGCCGCGCAGTTCGGCCGCCGGGCCGCGGAAGTCGACGCCCCGTCCGGTGAGTTGGAGGCGTCCGAAGGCGTCCGCCTCGAAGATGTAGCCGCTGTCGGAGCCCTGGGCGTGGATGACGCCGTTGCCGTCGTGCCGTACCCACTGGCCGCGCCAGGCGTCGGTGGTCAGGATCTGGTTGGTTCCGACGACCTTGCTCTCCACGACGGCCGCGTTGTGGTCGAACTCCTTCCACACGTTCAGGTTCACGGGGTTGGGGGCGCCGGGGCCGAGGCGGGCGCCGTCGGGCAGGTACTCGCGCACGCGTCCCGTGGTGCTGGTGGTGGGCACCTCGCGGACGGTGATCGGCGCGGCGCCGCCGCCGAGGTCGACCCGGTCGCGGAAGGACCGGGCGCCGGTGAACCAGTCGTCCACGTACGCGCCGGCCCCGCCGCCCGCCCGCGGATTCCACCACTGGCGGGTGCCGGCGCCGTGGAAGTCCACGGCGTTGCCGAACGCGTCGTACTTCGCCCAGCGCCACTGGTGGCTGCCGTCGGGGTTGGTGACGCGCCAGGAGTCCACGTGCTCGCCGCCGCCGAGCATGTCCCGGCCGCGGATCGCCACCGGGCCGTTGTCGGTGCGGAGATACGCGCGGAAGGAGTCGCCGAACGGTGTGGCGCCGTTGAAGCCGCGGCCGAACTCGGTGAATCCGGTGGTGCGGTTGCCCGCGCCGTCGAGTCCGTCCCAGGCCCAATGGCGGGTGTCGGTCCGGCCGTTGTAGCCCGACCAGTCCCAGTGCCGGGAGCGCGGCGCGGTGGTGGTGACGGTCGTCGGGCCGTGTCCGTGGCCGGGCCGCAGATCGGCGCCGGGCCAGGTCCGTACGTCGCCGATGGGCGCGCCGTGCACGTTCTTGGTCAGGGCCGGGCCGCCGTTGCCCTCGAAGGCGCCCGCCCGCACGCCCGGGCCGCCGTCCAGGACGGTCCCGGCGGCCGGGACCGGCTGGAACTCCACGACGGTGCCGTCCGCGTAGCCCGCGCGCGCCACCCGGGTCGGGGCGGCGTCCGCGCCGTACCAGTCGCCGCCGGTGAAGGCCCCGTTGTGGTCGACCTTGAAGTGGTCCTCCCAGATCCGGCCGCCGGGCGCGCCGGGCGTCTCGATCCGGTAGCCGGAGAGCTTCCCCGCCCCCTCGGTCCACGGCATCCGGTGGGCGACGGGGGCGACACCCGCGGGCAGCGTGACGGAGTCGCCGACGGTGAGGGTGTTGCCGTGGTCCAGCTTGAACGTGCCGCGCGTCAAGGTGCCGTCCGCCGCGATGTCCAGCACGTTGTCGTTCATGGCGGTGAAGCGGAAGCCGTGGGTCTCGGCGCCGGTCGCCAGATCCGTCCTGGTCCACTTCGACATCTGGAAGCGGGTGTCGCCCTTGAGGAAGCCGTGCGTGTCCCACACGGCGTCGCCGATGCCGATGAGATGCTTGCGGACCCACTGCGGCGGGCGCTGCTCGGACCAGCGCCGGACTTCCAGGAGTTGGTTGTCCGGCAGCTTCTCCAGGGCTCCGGCCGGCTTGCCGTGCTCCGACTGCTCCTTCCACAACTGCCTGGTGGAATTCGCCCCGTTGGGGTCGATGGTGACCGTCTTGGGCAGGTGCCCGTTGGCCGGGTCGAGCACGGCCTCGCGGTAGTGGTTGGCGTGGGACTGCGGCAGGTGCGCGGGGCCCCACTGGCGCTGCACGACGATGTCGTCGCCGCCGAGCCGCAGATGGTCGGTCCAGCCGCCGTCGGCGTCCATCGTGCGCCTGCCGCCGAGCACCGGCCGGTGGTGGGCGTCGTAGCGCACCCACGACCAGTCGCCCGCGCCGTCGCGGACGCCGAGGACGCCGCCGCCGTCGATGCCGGTGCGGAACTCGTGGACCAGGGTGCCGTGGTGGTCGATGCCCCGCCACGCCTTGCCGTCCAGCGTCCCGACGTTGCGCAGGCCCCAGTTGGTGACGTTGCCCGCGTTATCGGTGTGCGTCCAGCGGGTGTTCTGGCCGGAGAGCCTGCCGAAGCCGCTCGCGTCGGTACGGCGGAGGGAGTCGAGGAAGCCGCCGGTCGCCAGCGGTCGGCGTTCGAAGACCTCCACGGCGCTCTTGCCGGGCTTGGCGACCAGCTTGACGTGGCCCGCGTCGGTGGCCACGTCGACCGTCCCGGAGTGCAGCAGGCCGCGCCCGGCGCCCGCGAAGGGGGCGCCCGCGACGGTGTCCATGAGCTGCCAGGTCTTCGCGTTCGGCGTGAAGGTGAGGACGAACCGCTGTCCCGGCACGCGGACGCCGTCGCGCGTGACGTTGATCGCCTGCTGGTGGATGCCGCCGTCCGCGCCGAACTGCCGGTACTCGCCGCCGCGTACGCCCGCCGTGCGGTCCGTGACGCGCCAGCCGTCGCCGTGCGGCGCGAAGTGCGGCAGCGGTACGCCGTTGGCGTCGATCGCGAGCCGCTGGGCGGCGCCCATGGTGCCGGGCGCCGGATGGCGGGTGACGCCGAATTCGTGCAGGGGCGCGCCGCCGGGGCCGTGCAGCATCACGGCGTGGTCGCCGAGGTGGCCGCCCGCGTGGTCGTGCGTCCAGTAGTCGCCGCGGCCGGTGTCGGTGACGCGGATCGTGGCGGGGTTGCCGGTGGCCGGGTCGAGGTCGACGCGTACCGCGTGGTGCGGCACCGGCTGCCACGCGCCGTCCAGGTGCCCGGCCGCGCCGCCGCCGACGGGGAAGTCCACGGCGCCGCTCGGTCGGCCGTCCGCGCCCAGGAGTTGGCGGCCGTCCCCGGCCAGCACGTGGTCGGGGCCGAAGCGCTGGTACGTCATGGCCTGTCCCGCGCCGCCGGGCCGTTCGACGCGCAGGCCGCCTCCCGCGTGGTCGAAGACCTGGACGCCGCCGGGCCTGACGCCGCCGGGCAGTTCGATGTGCGGGGCGCCGCCGCCCACCGGGCGCACCACGAGCCGCCCGTCCGCCGCGCCGCCGGGCAGCCGCAGCGGCGTACCGGTCTCCACGGCCTGCCCGCCGGTGATGTCGTGGCGGACGAAGGCGCCGTCCGCGCCGTTGCGGTCGATCCGCACGGCGACGGTGGCGCCGGTCGCGTCGGTCTCGCGGACCGGCGTGAAGCCGTGCACGGGCGCGCCGTTGGCGTCGAGGAGCTGTGCGCCGCCGCCCCGGCCGGGCGCGGGGAATTCCACGAAGTGCGGGGCTCCGATGGCGGTGTGGAGCCCGTGGCCGTCGGCGAGGTGCAGGCCGCCGGAGTCGAAGAGCTGGTACGTGGCGGACGTGCCGGGTGTCGCGGCGCGGTCGACGCGGAAGCCGTCGCCGGGTACGGGCAGCCGGGTGACGGTGGCGCCCGCGTCCACGGCGCCGCCGGTGACCAGGTGGTGGGTGGCCGCGCCCGTCGGGTCGAAGGTGACGGAGATGCCGGTGCCGAGCGGCGCCTGCGGGCCGCGCAGCGGGACGGTCTCGGCGCGCAGCGATCCGTGCGAGTCGAAGGTCTGCCGGATGCCGGTGTTCACGTCGTGGACGGACAGTCCGCCGCCGTTGACCTGGACGACCTGGTGGGTGGTGGCGGTCAGGTCGTTGCCCGCGCCGTCGAGGAGCCTGATGTCCACGCCGTTGACGTGGTAGCCGATGCTGACGCTGAGGCCGTGCGGCAGGCCGGTCGGGCCGCTCAGCGGCACCGACTCCTCGATGAGACGCCCGCCTTCGGCGCCCTCGACCCGGATGACGGGCGGCGGCACCGCGCCGCCGAGGAGCCGGGGCCGCTCGCGCAGCGACTGGAGGTTGAGGTCGGTGATGTGCTGGTCCATCGCGGCCGGGTTGATGCCGTGCTCGCGCAGGCCGCGTACCGCGTTGTTGAACTGCTGCTGGGCGGCGGCCAGTTGGGTCCTGATCTCGGTGACCGCGCGGGACTCGCCGCTGGAGGGCCCGCCGGGCATCGCGCGCAGGTCGTCCAGGTGCTGTTCGAGGCGGCCGAGGTCGTGGCGTGCCAGGACGAAGTCGCCCCAGGCGTCGAAGCGCAGCGGCCGTGACGGGTCGGTCGCCGGGCCGAACAGCGCGCCGATCCGCTCGCTGTCGGCCGACCACGCCCGGTCCAGTTCCTTGGCGGTCAGCCGCGGCGGCGGTCCGCCGAGCCGTACGTCACCGGTCGTGTGCGGGGGCGCGGCGGGCACGGGCGCCGGTTCGGGAGCGGGGGCCGGTTCGGGGACGTGGGCCGGTTCTGGGACGTGTGCCGGTTCTGGGAAACGCGCAGGGGCGCCCGCGAACGCCTTGTCGCCGAGTCCCGGCACGGCGGTGCCGGCGAAGGCCGGGCCGTCCGCGCCGTGGCCCGAAACCCCGTGGCCCGAAGCGCCGTGGCCAGCTGTGCCGTGGCCGGACGCGGGGTGCGGCAGCGGCGAGGGGCGGCCGAGTGAGCCGTTGTCGAGCAGGTCCATCGCGGCGTCGAAGCGGTGCGCGGGCGGGAGGTCCACGCCCGCCGCGCCGCTTCCGCTGCCGTTGGCCGTGAGGACTTCGGGCCCCTTGCCCTTGCCCGCCCCCGCGCCCGTACCGCCGAGGTCGAAGGTGGTCACCGCGGGCGTACCGGGCATGTGGGTGACGGCCACGGGCGGCGGCATGTGCGTGACCGCGGCGGACGGCGGGACCGCGGCGACGGCGGCGGGCGGCGGCATGTGGGTGACGCTCGCGGGCGGCGGGGCGGAGACGACCGACGCGGGCGGCGGGGTCGCGGTCAGCGCGGTGGTCGGCGGCGGGGTGAGGTCGCTCGCGCTGTGCCCGACGGTGTGGACCGGGCCGAGGTCCACCGAGATGTGCTGGGCGAGCGTCGCCATCGTGTGGCTGTTGGCGATGTTCGCGGCGGTGCCGGTGATGAGCGCGTTGGGGGTCGGCGCCAAGGCGTGCACGGCGACCGGGTTCGGGGTGTGCAGCAGGTCGAGCGCGTTGAAGGAGCCGCCGGTGTGGATGTCGGTGACCACGTGGGTGACGCCGCCGGTGAAGGTCGCGGGGACGTGCCCGGTGACCGGCACGGTCGCCGCGTGGAAGTTCACCGCGCCGTTGGTGGCCAGGTGCGGCAGGGCGGGCGCGGGCACCGTGGGGGCGAAACCGGCGGTGGCGGCGGGCGGCGGCATCGAGACCGCGCCCGCCACGCTCACATTGACGTTGACGGCCGAGGCGGGCGGCGGGGTGGCGATCGCCGCGGCCGGGTTCGTCAGATGGGCACTGGTCACCGGGGTGGTCGGGGTGAAGGCGTGCACGGTCCCGGCGGGCGGGGTGGTCACGACGGCCGCCGGGGTGATGTGCGGGACCCCGATCGAGGAGACCACGGTCTGCGGCGGCACGACCAGGTCGGTGGCCTGCGTGACGATGTGGCTGGGGACGGCGTTGGCGCCGATGCCCGGCACGTGGAAGGAGGGCGCGCCGACCTGGGCGTGCACGCCGGTCGCGCCGATGCCCGCGGTGTTGATGCCGGTGGTGGAGATGTGGATCGGCGGCGGCGGAGCCAGGATCGCGGCGGCGGGCGGCGGCAGCGCGTGCACCCCTGCGCCGACGTCGAAGGTGATCCCGGTCGGGGTGTGCGTGACGTTCGCCCACTCGCCCAGGTGCATCGAGGACAGTTCGGTGATCGGGGTGTCAAGCAGCGCGTCCTTGCCCATGATCGCCTGGAAGCTGAAGGTGATCGAGTCGCTGAATTTGGGCCCGAGGTCGAGGCTGAGCTTGGGCGGGTCGGGGATGAACAGGCCGGGCGCCGAGTGGCCCGCGCCGCCGAACTCCGGCGTCGGCAGGTGGCTGACGCCGCTGCCGACGGCCTGCACGCCGGGCCGTACGATGTCCGCCGCGCCGTACTTGAACTTGCCGAACACACCGCGGTCGACGAGCGCGATCTTCATGGCGCCGAAGACGCCGAACTTCCCGATCTCGTCGCCCTCGGCGGGCAGGAACACCCGCAGCCACTTCGCGCCGCCGAACTCGTTCTTGAAGAACGTCGCACTGCCCTTGCCGAAGTTGGTGACGAATTCCGGAACTCCCTTGAAGAAGGCGGGAATTCCCTTGATGCCGGTGAGGACGGTGAGCGAGCCGACCTTGAAGGCGTTGGCGCCGAGTTGGCCGAGGCCCTTGCCGACGCCCGACAGCCACAGCCCGCCCGCCTTGGTCCAGCTCCCGGTCAGGTGGGCGAGTTCACTGAACGAGGGCAGCGCGACGAACGGCTTGGCGATGCCGGTCATCATGTCCTTGAGGAAGGTCAGGGTAGCGATGCCGCCCGCCTTGATGGCCTGCCAGCCGAGTTTGAAGCCCTTCGCGATCAGCGAGAAGATCGGCACGGCGCGGGTGGTGGGCGCGATCATGCCGAGCGCGGACAGGAACAGGTCGAGCGCGCCGACCTTGCCCTGCGCGAAGTCCACCGCGGTCTTGATGAAGATGGTGAGGTTGACCGCCATCGCGACCAGCGCGATCGGACCGCCGAAGATCAGCGCGGGCAGGATCAGCGCGATGGCGATCCACTGGAAGATCTCCCAGAACTCCGCGCAGCCGGACACCGGCGACTTGATGTTGCCCGACGCCTTGCGCAGCGTGGTGGTGGCGGCGCTCGCCGCGTCCTTCTGCGTCTGACCCGCGTCGCGCGCGGTGCTCGCCAGCGTCTCCAGATTCGGGTCGTCCTTGGCCAGCCCGCGCCCCTGGTCGAGCGCCGCGTCCGCCTTGCTCTGCGCGGTCGACATGGCGTCCGCGTACGTGGTCAGGGCGGTGCTCGACCACTCGAACGCCTCGGCGATGCTCTGTACGAAGCCGCGCAGCCGCCCGCTGATCTGGTCCCGCAGCGCCTCGGCGGTCTCGCCCGAGAACGCCTCAGGCCCGGTCTTGTTGAGGACCGTCTCCATCGCGGTGTCGATCTCCCGGGCGGTCCTGCCCAGGTCGCCGATCGAGGTCGCCACGGTGTGGATCCGCACCGGGTCGCCGGGCGTGGGGTCGCCGCTCACACCGAGCGCGTCCCAGTCCGTGGGGCGTGGCATTCCGGGTCCTCTCCTGCCGTACCGCCGTGTGCCGCGAAGTTCTGCCGCATGTCTCACGTACGAGGAGCCCCGGCGGTTCACTGCGGGAAGTCCCGGACCCACGTCCCGGACCTGGGTGAACCGCGGGGACCGCTGGTACGTGAACATGTCGGACCGGCTGGTTCCGGTGACCCCGGCGGCCCCCGGCGCCCGGCGCCCGGCGCCCGTAAGGAGGAGATGGCATTGGTCGACTTCGCGCTCGACTACACCGTTCTGCACACCGCCCGCAACGACCTGCACGAGCTGGCCGACAAGATCGGGCCGACGCTCAAGAACAGCGACTACGCCACGCTCGGCAACGACGACTCGGGCGACGCGCAGGACGTGTTCGGCGACGCCCAGCTCACCGCCGCCTTCAGCACGCTGTACTACCGCTCCAAGCACCCGATGGAGAAGGCCGAGGACGACCTGCGGCAACTCGGGGACACCTTCGGCGCGGTGGCCGACGGCTTCTTCAACATGGACGCGCAGATCGCCGAGGGCGCGGGCATCATGAGCGCCGACATGGGCCTGAGCGACTGGGTCGCCAAGCACAAGGCGTGGCTGGGCCACGACCAGTGGGTCAAGGACCACGACCTGTGGGAGCAGTACCAGGCGAATCCGGACTCCTGCGAGGTCGCGCCGGGCGAGACCGCCCCGGCGTACTGCTCGGCGTCCGACCCGGGGCCCGAGCCCACCGACCCCGGCGCGCCGCCCACCGACAAGACGCTGACCACCGCGGACGGCGGCACCGTACACACCCAACTGACCCTGGACGACGACTACAACGTCGTCACGGAGAAGACCACCGTCACCACCGGTGCGGGTCAGACGTACACCTCGACCACCACGTACCAGGACGACCACCGGTCGTACATCACGGACACCGTCTACGCCGACGGCAGCAAGGCGCACTCCGACGTCCACATCAACGAGGACGGCAGCGGCACCATGGCCGTCACCGACGGTGACGGCAAGGAGAGCGACTACACGCGCACCGGGGCGGGCGCGGAGTGGAAGCTCGTCGGCGACGAGGACGGCGACGGCGTGGTGGACAGCGAGGAAGAACCCGACCCCAGTTACGACTACATCGGCTACTAGCGCCGTCAACCTGCCCGTCAGCCCGGCCCGTCAACCCGCGAGGAGCACACCCGCGATGCCCAACATCTCCCTCGACTACGAGAAGATCGAGACCACTTCGTCCAAGCTGGACACCGCCAACGAGAACATCGTCCCGATGCTCAACCAGCTCCGCACCGACGTGAACAATTTGCTGGACGACGGCATGGTCTTCGAGCAGTCCAGCGCGGCGCTGAAGGAGTCGTACGAGAAGTTCAACTCCAGCCTGCTGCTCGCGGTGAAGGGCATCAAGGACTTCGCGGAGCAGTTCCGCGGCATCAAGCAGTCGATGGCGGACAACGACGCCGACCTGGCGAAGAAGATCCGCGACGCCGCCAACGGCTGACGGTCCGTCACGCACCCGCGCCGGGCTTTCCGTTGGTACGGGAGCCCGGCGCTTGTGCGTTCAGGACGTCTTGAGCGTGGTGACCGGGACCTGCACGGTGAGCGCCGTGCCGCCGGGGCCCGAGGTCCAGGCGCGGCCCGCGCGGGCGTGCGACCGTACGGCGCTGATGGACAGCCGGGCGCCGATCAGGTCGCCGTCGGACATGTTGCGCGGGGCGAGGACCAGGCCGCGCCGGGACCGCTTGGCCGCGGTGAGCCAACTGCCCAGGCCCAGCGAGAGGGAGTCGGCGGGACCGGCGGCGAGCAGGCCGATGCCGCGTTCCCTTCCGGAGACCACGATGTCCTTGAGGATCTTCTCCGCGCCGCCCATCGCGACCAGGTCGGCGTCGTCCACGATGACCACGCGCGGTCCCGCCATCGCGTCCAGCGCCTCGCGCACGGCGTCGGCGGACGGGTCGGGCTCGGTCAGCAGCCGGACCTGCGGGTGCCGGGCGAGCGCCCGCAGCGGCGACTCGCGCGGGGTCAGCACCACCAGCGAGGTGCCGCCCGCGAGCAGCGAAACGGCCAGGCAGGCAAGGGTGTTGCTGCGTCCGGAGCCGGGCGGCCCGGCGACGAGGAAGGACGGCGCGCCCTGCGCGAAGTCCACGCCGACCGCGCCCGCGCCGTCGCCGCCGACGCCCAGCAGGCCCCACATCGGGCGGCGCAGATTGGCGGGCACCTTCTCGTAGACCTCGGAGAAGTCGGCCACCGCGGGCAGCGGGGCGACCGGGAACGGGCGCCGGTCGGCGGGGACGTTCACCGCGCGCCGGGTGGCCGCGGCGCCGATCCCGCGCAGCGCCTCGACCTGGCCCTGGCCGCTGTCGTCGGCGTCGAGGAGCGCGATCTGCGTCTCGGTGCGGCTGACGATGTGCCAGCCACGGCCGTCGGGGACGGACGCGGGGACCTGGCTGGGCAGCATGCCGATGAGGTTGTAGTCGCTGCGGTCGGCCTGCCGCAGCAGCAGCTTGTGGTCGTTGTGGGCGGCGATCCGGCCCGCGATCAGGGAGCGTTCCGAGGTGGCGACGACGTGGATGCCCGCGGCCGCGCCCTCGCGCAGCAGGCGGGTGATGTCGCCGAGCAGCCGCCCGTTGTCGTAGTCGTCGATCAGCGGGGACAGCGCGTCCCAGCCGTCCACGAGCAGCAGGATGTGCGCGGGCCGTTCCGCCTCCGGCAGCAGGTCGCGCAGTTCGTTGAGCCCGGAACAGCTCCGCGCCGAGCACGCCTCCTGACGTTCGGTCAACTCCCGTACCAGGCGGCCGAGGAGGCGCTCCAGGTGCTCGAAGTCGTGCCGGGACACCACGGCTCCGCAGTGCGGCAGCGCGGCCACGGCGGCCAGTCCGCCGCCCGCCGCGTCGATCCCGTAGATGTGCAGGTCGCTGAGGCGGGCGGTGCGCGCGGCGGAACCCGCGATGGTGCGCAGCGCCTGGGTGCGGCCCGAGCGCGGGGCGCCGATCACGTAGAGGTGCCCGAAGGTGGCCAGGTCCACGGTGGCGACCCGGCGTTCCTGGAGCTGCGGGATGTCCTCCAGGGCGTACGGGAACGGCGGCGGGAGCGTCTTCAGGCCGGTGGCGCCGGGGCGTTCGACCGCGGGCAGCTCCTCCAGCAGCACCTTCGGCTCCAGTGCGGGCAGCCACGGGCTGGGCTGCGGCTCGTAGTCGTCGAGCAGGTCGGCGGCCTCGCGCAGCGCCGCCACCAGGACCTGGAGGTCGGTGGGCGCGAGGGGCCCCTGCTCCTGCGGGGTGTCGTCGTCGCCCGCGGGCGGGGCGGCGGGGCGGCCGAGCCGGGTCCAGGACAGTTCCGCGGCGTGGACCTTGGGCCGGGCGAGCGCGGGGCGCGGCCGGCCGTCCGGGTCCTCGCTCTCCTCGGCGGGGCGTTCCGCGCCGACCCACGCGGACTGGAACGGGACGGCCGAGCGGTGTCCGTAGCGGACCAGCGCGCGTCCCGGGGTGCTCGGCGAGATGTGCACGGCGTCGCCGGTGTCGATGATGTCCTGGCTCTCGACCATGTCGGTGACGCGCAGCGCGATCCGCAGGTTGGTGTTGGCCTTGATGTCCGCGGTGACCGCGCCCGCCGGGCGCTGCGTGGCGAGGATGAGGTGGATGCCGAGCGACCGGCCGCGCTGGGCGATGCTGATCAGCCCGGTGACGAAGTCCGGCACCTCGCGCACCAGCGTGGCGAATTCGTCGATGACCAGCAGCAGCCTCGGCAGCGGCGGGAGTTGCGGGCCGGTGGCGGAGGCAGCGGCGGCGGCGCGCTTGGCCCGGTACTCGGGGTGGTCCTTGGCGTCGTGCTCGGCCAGGATCCGTTCCCTGCGCCGCAGTTCGGCGGCGAGCGAGTCCAGGGCGCGCTGGACGAGGTGCGCGTCGAGGTCGGTGACCATGCCGAGGGTGTGCGGCAGGTTGGCGCACTCGCGGAAGGCGCTGCCGCCCTTGTAGTCGACCAGTACGAAGGTGAGTTCGTCGGGGCGGTTGCCCGCGGCGAGGGAGGCGACGAAGGACTGGAGGAGTTCGGACTTGCCGGATCCGGTGGTCCCGGCGACCAGACCGTGCGGCCCGTCGCGTACCAGGTCCAGCGACATCGGCCCGTCGTATCCGGTGCCCAGTACGAAGGTGGTGGTCGCCGGGCGCCTGGTCCAGCGGTCCACCAGCGCCCGGGCGTCCGGGGGTTCCTGGCCGAGCAGGTCCAGCAGCCGTACCTCGTCGGGCAGTCCGCTGTCGTTGTCCGGGCTGACGTCGCGCAGCGGCGCGAGCGCCCTGGCCACCCGCTCGCACCAGGCGGAGGCGACCAGGTCGGGCCGTACGCCGGTGACTTCGGGCAGTCCGGTCCTGCGGACCGTCAGACCGGTGCCGGAGACGGTGACGACCGCGCCGCACTCCTCGGGCAGCAGCCGTTCCTGCTCGTCGAGGCAGAGGCTGAAGACACGGACCGGCGGACCCTCGGTGAGGATCTGCACCATGCCCGGCACGTCGCGCAACTGCCGTGCGCTGTCGGCGATCACGAGGATGTCGGGCGCGGTGAACATCGCGCGTCCGATGGACGAGCCGAGCGCCCGCTGCCGTGCCTGGATCTGCGAGACCAGTTCCGAGACGCGGTTGGCGACGCTCTCCGGGTCGTTGCCGATGGCCACGACCGGTCCGTTGGGCGAGTACGGCCGCAGGTGCGGCAGCCATCGCACCCAGCCCCACTCCTGCGCACGGGACGGCTCGGTGAGCACGACGATCCGCAGGTCGCGCGGACTGTGCAGGACCGCGGACTGGGCCACGCACCAGCGGGCCAGCGCCTGGACGGGCGCGGCGGTGCCCGCGACGCCGACGACGCCGAGTTCGGTGATCTCCACGCCGATCGGGATGTCGGGCAGATTCCAGCGCACGGTGCGGTGGTTCTCGTCCTGCGCCGGGTCCTCGATCGCCTTCACCGACGGCATGTCGACGGTGCCGACCCGCAGCACGAGGTGGTCGGGGTCGCGGCGGCGGCGTTCCCACAGCCGGCTGCCGGGTCCGGTGGCGATCAGGCCGAGGGCCGCCGGGTCGGGTCCGGTGTCGCAGCGCACCCAGCGCTCGCGTACGACGGCCGCGCGGATCTCCCGCTCCACCACGCGGCGGCGGGCCCGGTAGCGGCGGCGCGACTCCACGTGCGTCTTGTGGTTGTTGCGGCGGCCCATCACCCAGTTGGAGATCGCCATCAGCGGCGTGAAGAGGATGAACACCAGGTAGAAGTACGAGTGGAAGATGCCGACCATGACCAGGCCGAGCACGACCGGCGCGAACATCATCAGCAGCGGGAACGGCACGCGGACGCGCTGTCCCGGCGGGGACGGCAGGCGCAGCGACTCGGCGTCCAGGTGCGGCGCGATGCGCGGCGGCCGGTTGAAGTCGACGCCGATGCCGTCGGCGGAGTCGGCGACCGCGGCGTCCGCCTCCACGGGGGCGACCATGCGCAGCAGCGTCGTGCCGACGGCCAGGTCGACGTCCACCGGCCACGCGGTGCGGTGGTCGGCCTCACGGCGGGCGGTGGCGTCGGCCGGCGCGGGCGTACGGGCCGCGACGGTACGGGGGTCGGCGGCCGGTCCGCGCGCCGCCTTCCTGGCCGCCTTCCGCGCGGCCCGCGCCGCCTTCTCCGCCTCGTCCACGGCGCGCGCCGCGTCCATCCGCTCCTCGGGTGTGGTCCGGTCGGGCGCGGTGCCGGTCAGCGGGTCGACGTCGGAGGGCGGGACGGGGACGCAGAGCCGTACGGAGCCGCCGTCGATCCGGTCCTCGGCGCGCTCGCGGTGCCAGTACGCGCTGCCGTCCGCGGCGATCGTCACCCACAGTCCGTACTCGGGCGCGTCGGCGCCGCGGACCCGGATCGCGCAGCGGGCGTCCGTGCCGATCTCGTAACTGCCCTGCGCGAGCTGCCAACTGCGGCCCGCGCCGGGGCCCGAGACGCTGTGCACCTCGGCGAGCACGGGTTCGCCGGGCGCGGGCTGGACGCGGCCCGCGAGCGGGTCGGGGTCGGGCGGGGCGCCGCCGACGCCGAGGACGCTGCCCTCGCGGATGCCGCTGTCGCGGATCGGGGCCTCGGGGGCGAGCGGTGCGGCGCCGAGGTGGAGGGCGGGGCCCGCGTCGGGGTCCGCCGGGCCGTCGGGGCGTGCCGGGTCCGCCACGGGCGCGCCGGGGCGGCCCGCGGTGGCGGGTGTGCCGTCGGCCCGGACGCCCAGCGCCTCGGCCAGGTCGCCCACGGTGCAGCCGTCGGGGAGTTCCAGCAGGTGGTCGCGGTGCACGGCGCCCGCGGTGGTGCCGCCGGCGTCGACGGTGGTGAGAGTCAGCTTCACGATGTCCAACCGGGGTGGTGGGGGCGGCCGGGGGCGGCGGTCAACGGTCGGTCGGCGGTCAGTCGCCGCGCGGGGCGGGCGCGGTGGTCACGGCTCCCGAGCCCACGGACTCGGCGTCGGGTGTCCCGGCTCCGCCCGCGGATTCACCGGCGGCGGGTCCGGTGCGGGCGCGTCCCCCTGGCGGGGTCGCGCCGGGCCCGGCGGCGGCCGACGCCGAGACGCCGACCGGGCCCGACTCGGCTTCGCCACCGCTGCGTTGACGGGGCGTCACCTGGGCGTGGCCGACGCCCCGCGCGAATTCTGTGGACGGCGCGCTCGCGGCGGACACCGCGGAGACGCCCACCGTGCCCGGCTCCTCGGCCCGTTCGACGTGCGCGTGCGGTGCCGGGGCGCGGACGGGCGCGGCCAGCGGCGGCGGTTCGTACGGCGGCAGCGACCCGATCGCGGCGGCCACCGCGCGCGGCACGGAGGTCGCCCGGACCCGCAGCGGTGTGCCGTGCACGGTGAGCAGTCCGTCGCGGTCCACGTCCAGCAGCCGGGCGCGGCCGTGCGTCCTGCCGTACGCCAGCACGCGAGGCCCCGCGGCGCCCGCGAGGTCGGCGGCGTCGGGGAGCGGGCCCTGGCAGACCACGAAGGCGGGGCCTTCGTGGGTGTCGCTCCACCGGGCGGCGTCGCGCAGCGCCTGGGCGACGGGCGGCCCCGCGTGCCGGGGGTGCACGCCGTCGGCGACGGTGACGGCGCCGGGCGGCAGCCGCCGGTCGAGCTGGGCGGCGAGCGCGTGGACGAGCGGGCGGGCGACGCGTTCGTCACCGTCCAGCGAGGTGACCGGCGCGCCCGAGGCGAGGTCGAGGAAGACCGCGCGGTCCCCCTCGACGCCGACGGCCGCGATCAGTACGGGCGGTGCGACCGGCTCCTGCTCCCAGCCGGCGCCTTCCCCGATGGCCAACCGGTCCGCGAGTCCGGCGGGTTGGAGGTCGTGCCACTCCTCGTACGCGCTCCACCACACGCGCGGGTCGCGGTCGTCGGCGACCCACGGCGGCGGCGGTTGGGGGACGTCCCGGCCCGCGACGAGGACCCCGACGAGACCGTCGTCGGCCCCGTCGCCGACCAGCACGCCGTACGGGCGGCAGCGGTCGGGGGCGGCGGCGTGGGCGGCGCGCAGCGCGCGCTCCCCGGTCCGCCAGACGGCGGGGTCGTCCAACAGGCGTCCCAGCAGCCGGAGTTGTCGCCGGTAGCGGACCCACCCGCGCAGCGGCGCGGTGAAGGCGTTCGCGGTGAGGCGGCTCTCGCGGCGCGCCCAGCGGCGCACCACGCGCCATCCGCCGATCCGGCGGACCGACCGGTTGGTGAGGACCAGCACGGCGATGACCAGGCCGAGGACGCCCAGCACCGTGCAGATGGCGCCCCGGTGGTCGGTGAACACCTGGAGGGGCCCGCCCGCCAGCTCGACGACGGCCGGTTGCGGACGGGTCATGCGGCCGTCTCCTCGTTCTCCAGCACACCCAGCTCGCGGCGCAGCGAGCGGAGCGCGTGGTGGGTACGGGACTTGACGGTCCCGCGGGGTATCCCGAGGACGTCGGCGACCTCTTCGCTGCCGCGTCCGTAGATATGCACGTGCACCAGTACCTCGTGGTGCGCGTAGGGCAGTCGCCGCATGGCCTGTTGCAGCCACCGCCGGTCCACCACGCGGTCGGCGAGGTCGTCCCAGTCGGCGGTGTCGGGGCGGACGTCGGCCGCGCTGCCGACGGGTATCGCGCGGTCCTTGCGCCAGGTGTCGACGGCCAGATTGTGCGCGATCCTGAACAGCCAGGGCCTGATCGGCCTTTCCTGCCAGTCCAGTTGATCGGCCCTCAGCCACGCCCGCAGCAGGGTCTCCTGCACGACGTCCTCGGCGTGCCGCAGGTCGGGGGCGAGCAGCTTCGCCACGTACCGCAGCAGCGCCTCGCGTTCGCCGCGCAGCCGGGCGGCGGCCAGTTCACCGCCCGCGACGGAAGGGCCGGTTAAGCCGCCCGCCTCGCCGGAGACCTCACCGCCTGACAGTGCGTCAGGAAGATCCTGTGTCGGTTTCACCACAGTTCCCTTTCTGCCTGCCAGCTCTCCCGATCACAGTAGGCGGCCGGTCGTCACCGTCCGAGAACCCCCGATGAACACCGCGCAACAACCACATGACTCCCATGCGAATCAGCTGCCCCGGCGCTAGCGGCCCGCCGAACGCCCTCTGAGCTGGGAGGAGTTCGCGGGCAGCCGAGACCGGTGCGGTCCGTGCGAAGGGGACGCCGCCGCGCCGAGGGCGTCCGCGCGCCCTGCCGCGCCCCGCGCTCTACCACGCCCTGCCGCGCTCTGCCGCGCCCCGCCCTACCGCGCCGTCATGTCCTGCGTGCCGATGACCGAGAGCAGCTCCAGTTGCTCCGCGCCCTCGGTGCCGGGGGCGGCGCTGAACCAGAGCAGCCGCTGCCGGCCGTCCTCACTGAACAGGCAGTGGCAGTCCAACTCGATGACGCCCAGCGACGGATGGACGATCCGCTTGTGGTCGGTGCGGCGGAAGGCCACGTCGTGGGCGTCCCACAGAGCGGCGAATTCGGCGCTCTCGCGCCGCAGATGGGCGACCATCCGCGCGACCTCGGTGTCCCGGCCGCGCTGGCCCGCGACCGCCTGGAGGTCGGAGACGAAAACCCGCGAGTGGTGCGGGTGGTCCTCGGGCGGGTAGATGCCGCGCGCCCGCGGATCGGTGAACCAGCGGAAGACGAAGCTGCGGGCGGGGCCGCGTACGGCGGGTGGACGGCCGAGGAGCGCGGCGGCCGGCTCGTTCTGCGCCAGCGTCTCGTGCAGGTCTGAGATGACCTGGGCGGGGGTGGTGGTCAGCCGGTCGAGCAGGCCCAGCAGCGCGGGCTGTACGGGGGCGGCCGAGCCGTGCGCGGAAGGGGGCACGGGCCGCTCGGCGAGGTGGAACAGGTGGTCGCGCTCGTCCGTGGTCAGCCGCAGCGCCCTGGCCAGCGCGGCCAGCGTCTGGGCCGAGGGCTGGGCGCCGCGGCCCCGCTCCAGCTCGGTGTAGTAGTCCGCGGAGAGCCCGGCGAGCTGGGCGACCTCCTCGCGGCGCAGCCCCGGCACCCGCCGCCGCGGCCCGGCGGGCAGCCCCACGGCGTCCGGCCGTATCCGGTCGCGCCGGGTCTTCAGGAACGCCGCCAGCTCGGGAAGATTCACCCCTCCATCGTCACTCGCCGCGCCCGGCGGGGCCAGGCCGCAGCCAGGGGACGGCAACCCCTGGGTGGGCTCAGCCCTGGCTGACCGCGTGGAAGCGACCGACAGTGGGAAGCGGACCGGCCCCCGGCAGGACGTACGAACGCCGGGGCGGTCCGGCCGCCCGACCGCCCCCGTTTCCGTACAGGAGCCCCCCATGACGACCACCCCCGAAACCCCCTCCCGGCCGCGCGTCGCCGTCGTCACCGGCGGCTCACGCGGCATCGGCCGCCAGGTGGTGACCCGGCTGGCCGCCGACGGCCACGCCGTGGTGATCGGCTACGCGGGCAACCGCGGCCTGGCCGAGGCCGCCGTCGAGGAGGTGACCGCGGCCGGCGGCCAGGCGCTCGCCGTCCAGGCCGACATCGCCGACGAGACGGCCGCCGCGGCGCTCTTCGACGCCGCCGAGTCCGCGTACGGCGGTGTCGACGTCGTCGTGCACGCCGCCGGGCGCATGGCGCTGTCGACCGTGGCCGAGCTGGACCTGGCCGAGCTGGACGCGATGCACCGCACGAACATCCGCGGCACCTTCGTCGTCGCCCAGCAGGCGGCCCGCAGGGTGCGCCCCGGCGGCGCCGTGGTCACCTTCTCCACGTCCGTGCTGGGCCTGTCCTTCCCCGGCTACGCCGGTTACGCCGCCAGCAAGGGCGCGGTCGAGGCGGTGACGCTGATCCTCGCCCGCGAGTTGCGCGGCCGGGACGTCACCGTCAACGCGGTGGCGCCAGGCCCCACCGCGACCGACCTGTTCCTCGACGGCAAGGACGAGGAGACCGTCGCCCGCCTGGCCGCCCAGCCCCCGCTGGAGCGGCTCGGCACCCCCGCCGACATCGCCGAGGTCGTCGCCTTCCTCGCCTCCCCGGCCGGTCACTGGGTCAACGGCCAGGTCGTCCGCGCCAACGGCGGCATCGTCTGACCGGCCCCTTCGAGCGGGCGTCGCGCGCGGCCGTACGGCCTCGGGCCCCGGCGACCAGGCCCGTCGCGGACGGCCGCGCGTACACACACACGGCCGTACGGCCTCGGGCGCGCGGTCAGCCGATGACCGGGCCCGAGGCGACGCGGCCGTCGCCGCCGCGGTTCAGCCACGCCGAGATCTCGCCGCCCGCGCCGATCAGGATGGAGTCGGTCTTCCCGTCGCCGTCGAAGTCGGCGCAGCGGACGTGGGTCGCGCCGGCCGTCGGTCCCGTGGCGATCCGGCCGAGCGGCGCTGTGGAGCCACCTGCCGGTGCGCGACGGCGCGCCGGGCGCCCCTTCACGGCAAGCGCGCCCGCGGCCTATCCCGGTGTCAGCGCTGCCAGCAGGACCGTGCGGTCGTCCGTGGTGGCGTCGGCGGGCGGGTCGCGGAGGAGGGTGTCGCAGAGGGACTGCAACTGCTCCTGGCCGACGTCGACTTCGGCCAGTGCGGCGGCCTCGGCGGCGGCGCGGGCGGTGGCGCCGCCAACGGGACCCGTACCGGGGCCGGTTGGGGCGCGGTCCGCACCGTCGGCACCGATGACCGGGCCGCCCGGCGCCCGTTCGCCTATGCCGTGGTCGAGGGAGCGGGCGAGCCGGGCGATACCGGCGTCGATGTCGGAGCGGCGGCTCTCGATCAGGCCGTCGCTGTAGAGCAGCAGGAGCGTGGGCTGGTGGATCTCCAGCACCGAGGGTTCGGCGCTCCAGGCGCTGAGCCCCAGCGGCAGTCCTGCGCCGAGCGGGACGGGGCGGGCGGCCTCGCCCGGTGCGCGGATCAGCGGCGGCGGGTGGCCCGCGCCGACGACGGTGCAGGTGTGCTGTTCCGCGTCCCACTCGGCGTACACACAGGTGGCGAAGGAGGCGTCGGGGGTGTCGGCGGCGAGGGCGTCGAGCCGGTGCAGCAGTTCACGCGGATCGGTGTCCAGCGCGGCCAACGTCCTTGCGGCGGTGCGCAGTTGGATCATCGCGACGGCGGCTTCCGGGCCGTGTCCCATGGCGTCGCCGACGATCAGGCCGACCCGGCCGCCGGGCCTGGGCAGGACGTCGAACCAGTCGCCGCCGATGATGTCGTGCGGGCCCGCGGGCCGGTAGTCGTGGGCGACGCGGCAGCCCTCGAAGGTCCGGTCGGTGTCGGGCAGCATGCTCCTGCGGATGGCCAGCGCGGTACGGCGCTCGTGCTCGTATCGGCGGGCGTTGTCCAGGGCGACCCCGGCCCGCGCGGCCAGCGACTCGACGCCCGCCATGTCCTCCAGTCCGAACGGCGGCAGGTGCGGGCCGCGGGTGCAGGCGATGAAGCCGATCACGGCGCTCTGGAGGCGTATGGGGACCACGAGGAAGGACGCGGTGCGTAACAGGTCGTGGATGCGGGCGTCGCCGCGTCCGGAGGCGGCGAGCCGGTCGAAGGTGTGGGTGTCGACCGCGTCGAGCAGTTGGGCGTGGCCGGTGGCGAGCGCGCGGGCGTACGGGGTCTGGCGCGGGAAGACCAGCACCTCGTCGATCGGCAGGACGCCTTCGGTGCTCTCGGCCGCCGCCGCGCCCATCCGCAGCGCCAGCCGCCTGGCCTCGATCTGCGGCGGATCGGCGGACGTCCCCGCGCTCTCGTCGACGAGCCAGCGCTCCAGCAGATAGACGGAGGCGGCGTCGCAGAATCCGGGCGCCATCGCGTGGACGACATGGTTTCCGGTCATATGCAGATCGAGCGCGGAACCGATGACATCGGCCGCTGGACCGACCGCCAGCCGCCCGCGGCGCGGGGGCGGCGGCTTCTCGCGGAACGCGGAAGCGGCCCCCGGCGCGTCCTCGAGGGCGCTGTCCTCGGGCTGTTCGTGCGCTTCGTGTCGCAGGGTCGTGCCTTCCGCCGAGCCGTTGCGGCGGGCGGCCGAAACCACCCGGTGGAGACGTACGCACCCCGCAGCGCCCCGTCACCAGGATTCTATGATGACCGTTCAAGACGCGGCCGTCGAAAGGGACTTGTGGTGAGCGGACGCAAAGATGTCCCGGAGGGCGTGGATCCGGCCAAGGCGAGCGTGGCGCGGATCTACGACGCGATGCTCGGCGGGGAGCACAATTTCGCCATAGACCGGGAGGCGTTGGCCGCTTTCACCGCCATCGACCCGCAGGTGCGGGCGCTGGCGCGGGCGAACCGGGCCTTCCTGGGCCGGGCGGTGCGCTATCTGGTCGACGCGGGCGTCCGGCAGTTCGTCGATCTGGGCTCCGGCATCCCCACGCAGGGCAACGTCCACGAGGTCGCGCAGTCGATCGCGCCGGGCACGCGGGTGATCTACGTGGACAACGATCCGGTGGCCGTCGCGCACAGCGCGTCGCTGCTCGCGGACAATCCGGACGCCGACATCGTGAGCGCGGACATCCGGCGGCCCGACGACGTACTGAACTCGCCGCAGCTACGGAAGCTGATCGACTTCAACCAGCCGGTCGCCGTCCTGATGATCACGATCCTGCACTTCATCACGCACGCGGAGGACCCCGAGGGGCTGGTCGCCGCCTACCGTGACGGGCTGCCCGAGGGGAGCTGGCTCGCGCTGAGCCACGCGACCGACCAGGACCGCCCCGGCACCGCCGCCGCCGTCGGCCAGCTCTACCGGTCGAAGGCCACCTCTCCGGTCACCGCCCGCTCCCACGACCAGATCGCCGCGCTCTTCACCGGCTTCGACCTGGTCCCGCCGGGACTGGTCTACGTCCCGCTGTGGCGCCCCGATCCGGCCGACGAAATCCCGGACAATCCCTCGGAGTTCTGGGTCTACGCGGGCGTGGGCCGCAAGAGCGGCTAGGGCGGCGGATCGCGGCGGGCCCGGCAACCGCGCAGGTCCGGACAGCGGACCGCACGGGTCCGGTTCGGCTCCCGGGCCTGTGCGCGGGCGGGTGGCGACGTACGATCAGCGGATGGCTGACATGACCGAAACCACGCCCGGCTGGCTGGCTCCCGACGAACTGGAGCTGACGCGCGCACGTATGCCGATCCTGTATGTCGACGCCGTGCCGGTGCGGGTGGACGACAGCGGGGAAGTCACCCACATCGGGCTGCTGCTGCGCATCGGGCCCGACGGGACGATCAGCCGCACGCTGGTGTCGGGCCGGGTGCTGCACCACGAGCGGGTCCGCGACGCGCTGCTGCGGCATCTGGAGAAGGACCTCGGCCCGGTGGCGCTGCCCCGGATCCCGGCCTCCCCGCAGCCGTTCACCGTCGCCGAGTACTTCCCGACCGAGGGGGTCACCGCGTACCACGACCCCCGGCAGCACGCGGTGTCCCTCGCCTACGTCGTACCGGTCGCGGGCGACTGCCGCCCGCGCCAGGACGCGCTCGACCTGGTGTGGTTCACCCCGCAGGAGGCGTCCTCGCCGCAGCTCCAGCAGGAGATGCCGGGCGGTCGCGGTGTCCTGCTCCGGCAGGCCCTGGCGAGCGTCGGCTGCCTGTCCTGACGGTCCGGTCCCGGCCCGCCGCCCTGTCATCTGTCAGGAGCGGCGGGCCGTTCCCCTTTCCTACGGTGCTGGTGGCGGCCTCGAAGGGCCGGTTCCGCGAGGAGAGGGAGAGCGACATGGGCAAGGTCATGCGGGGCGTGGCGGCGCTGGCACTTTCGGTGGCGGCCGTCGGCACGGTCGGCGCGGTGCGGGCCGACGCGGCGGGCGGCACGGTCCACGGCTGCCCGTACGGCGCCGTCTGCGTCTACCCGAACGACACGGACTGGGGCAACGACCACCCCAGCTTCGTGTACTGGAGCTACGGCGCCCACAACCTGAGCAATCAGTACGGGTGGCACGACGTGCTCAACAACCAGTCCGGGGGCGCCCGGGCGAGGCTGTGGACGGGCTACAACGGCACCGGCCAGGTCGTCGACGACCTGGTGGCGGGCGGCGCCTGGCACTACGACCTCGGCCCGGTCAACTCCATCACCTTGGACCGCCCCTGACGGCCCGTCAGTCTGCTGACCGGGCCGCCGGGCACGTTCAAAGTCCGCACCAGCCGGTCGAGGTCGGTGTACGCAGTCCGCGCACCGGAGACCGTGCCGGACATCGCACCGGAGGCCGTACGGGACGTCGTATCGGCGGCTGTGCCCGTCGCGTAGGTGTCGGTGTACGGGTGCGACCGGCCGCTGGCCGCCGCTTGGCCCTGTGCTTGCGCCAGCGCCTGGGGGCCACGGCGCCGAGGTAGGAGCGGGCCCGCGCCTGCCGCTCCTGACAGGTGACAGGGGTCGCCCGTGCGGCGGCAGGGCGCGGCACGGGCCAACGGCCGGTCGTGCCGGGATTCCGGGTCGTGACGGCCCCCCGGAGCGGGCTGGGGGGCGACCGCTGAACGGCTGCTGGGGCGGCGGCGGTCCTCAGAGCCGGTCGGCGTCCGCGATCACTTCCATGACGAACGCGCCGGTCAGCCGGAGCCGCCGCGCCCGGTCGGCGAGGTCCGGGTCGCGGGCGAGCCCGGCCGGAAGCGGCACAGCGCGGCGATGGGCGAGGGCCGTGCGGATCAGCGGGTGCCAGCACGGCGTGAAGGTGTCCAGGGCGTACTCCCCCGCGCCCTCCTTGGAGACGATGTCCCCGGTGGCGACCGTGCGGTGCAGCCGGGACACCCCGAGCGCGCCCCAGGTGGTGAGCGAACGTCCCGCCGAGCGCGCCGCGACCAGCGGCTTGCCGGGCGTCTTCCCGGCCAGCGCCTTCTCGGCCCAGGGGTGCCAGTAGCCGTGCAGATTTTCCAGATTCCACGCGCGCAGGCGTTCCGGTTCCGGGTCGAGCCCGAGGGCGCCGGGGGCCGGGCCGCGCAGCGGGATGCCGCGTTCGCGCAGCACCTTCCACACCACAGGGTTGACGTCGAAGGCACGGCCGCGTGCGAAGGAGTTCCCGGTGTGCGAGGCCAGCGGGCGGATGGCCGTCACCGGTCGGCGGAGGTCGGCGGCCGACACGTAGACCGCGTTCACCGTGCCGGGGACCGTCACCCGCGCCCGCAGCAGCGCCCGTACGACGGGGGTGGCGTTGCCGACCGGGTGCAGCGCCCGCAGCCGCCGGAGGTCCCCCGCCGTGAAGCCGCCGTCCACCGCCGCGACGACGTCGATGTCGCTGCCGCCCGCGCGCCACGCCCCGAGCGCGGCCGAACCGACCACGTAGAAGTGGGTGATCCGGCCCGGCAGCAGCCGGTCGGCGGCGGACAGATAGCGGCGGGTGAGGCGGGCGGCGTCGGGATGGAGCATTCGGGGAGTCTGCCACGGGCGCCCCGGGGCCGCGGTGCGCCGTCGGCCCGGCGTCCGGTACGAGGACGGCGGGCGGGCGGTCAATCAGCGGTCGGTCGGTCGGTCAGCGGGCGTCCCGCCCGGCGGCACGCCACTCCGGTGCGAGGATCGACCAGACCTCGGCGTCCTGCCGTACGCCCCGGTAAAGGTAGGTGGCGCGCAGCAGCCCTTCGCGGGTCATGCCGAGCCGCTTGGCGACGTTGACGCTCGGCGTGTTCTTGGGCGACACCATCCACTCCACACGGTGGATACCGCGTTCGTACACCGCCCAGTCGATGATGACGCGGGCCGCCCGGGTGACCAACCCCTGTCCGGCGGCGGCCGGTTCGAGCCAGCAGCCCACCTCGCAGTTGCCAGCCGCCGCGTCGAAGACCTTGAACAGGACACCGCCGACGAGCAGTCCGTCGAGCCAGATGCCGTAGAGGCGGCCCGCGTCGGCCGCCGTCTTGTCGGCGTACGACTGGAGCCAGTTCCGCGCCGAGTCCAGGTCGGCGGTGGCGTCGGCCAGGCCGATGTGCTGTCCGATGTACTCGCGCCCGCGGTCCATGTGGGCCAGGAACTCCTCGGCCCGCCACGGCTCCAGCGGGCGCAGCTCGGCGTCGTCTCCCAGGGAAATCGCGAACATCTCGTCCTCCACGTCGGCATCGCACAGCGGCGCCGCTCCACGGCACGCGCCCCCGCAGACCTACCGCAAAGGGAGCCGCCGCGACCAGCGGTTTTCGCCCGGCGCGGGTCCGTACCGCCCGGCGCGGGTCCGTACCCCTTCGGACGTACGGCGTCAGCGGTCGGCGCGGGCGCGCCAGGCGAGGAACGGGACCAGGGGCGACTGGCCGTCCAGGTAGATCCAGGGCATCTCGGTGGCCCGGTCCCCGAGGACCTGGAACAGCGGACGCGCGAGGCGGAGGTCCCCGGCGAGCGCGAAGGTCATCGCGAAGGTGTTGAAGGCCAGCGGCCAGTCCCGGCGGCGTACGAAGTCCGGGTGGTAGACCGAGCGCGCGGCGGCCTCGTTGACGGCGCGGACCACGTCGGCATCGGCCAGATACGGCGACTCCGCGTCGCCGCCGAGTGCCAGCCACTCCTCCAGGTGGGCCTGGGCGACGAGGTGGCCCATCGGGCTCCCGGCGGGGGCCGCCAGCATCGACTCGCGGGCGAAGGCGTGCGTCCGGGCCCACGAGCCGCCCCACTTCGGGCAGAGCTGCTGCACGTGCTGCCGGTGGGCGGCGACATGGCCGGGCGAGCGGCGGCAGGTCGCCGCGAAGCGGCGCTCCGCGACATCGGATCCGACGCCGAGACCGCGCCCGGTGATCTGGAGGAAGTACCAGGGCGCCGCCCAGGTCGGCTCGCGCTCGGCCGCCTCCAGCAGGTGGTCCTCGGCGACGGTCAGCCGGGCCCGGAAAAGCTCCCACTGCTCGTCCGACACGTATCGCGCCGCGAAACCCGTACGGGCGTGCCAGGCCCAGGCGACATGCCGGGCGCCGGAGACCAGCAGCGGCAGCGCGTCGTCCGGCTCGGCGGCGATCACGTCGCCGATCCACCGCTCCACCCCGGCGACGCTCTGCACGCCCTCCAGCAGGAAGGTCAGGTCCTCGCCGTCCGTCGCGGCGGCCAGTCGCGCGCGGATCAGCGGCCACTGCTCGACGCCCTCGCGCGCCGCCGCCCGGATCTCGGCGAGCCGCGCGTCACCGTAGGACAGGTCGATGCCGGGGACCCGCTTGCGGCGCAGCAGGAAGGTCTCCCCCTCCGCGCGGCGCACCCTCAAGAGGCTGGTCCAGGACATACGACGCAGAATACGCCGGGCGCCCGACCGTCGCCGGTCCGGTGGCCGCCTCCCGCCGGTCCGGTGGCCGCCTCTCGCCTGTACGTGGCCCGTCCCTCGCCGGTATGTCGCCGATCCGGTGGCCGCCCTCGCACGCTCCTCGCCCGGTGCGGCCCGCACGGCTCATCCGGCCCCTGGACGTACGGCGACCCCGGCCGGTCCGGCACGGCGCGGCCCCTGTCCGGGACCCGCGGACCGCGCCCGCGCCACCGGCGGATGCGTCCATTTCGGGGTCCAGGTGTCGGACGCCCGGCCGTCCGGCGCGGTGCCGCGCAGGTGGCGGCGCAGGACGGTCAGCGCCGGATGCGGGTTGTCGGCGCGCCAGACCAGCGAGTGCGGGTCCGTCGCGTGCCTGCTGGAACCGTGCCGCGTCGGCGACGGCGACGAAGGTGCGTACGGCGTCGAGATCCACGCCGACCGACGCAGCTCGCGAGGTACGGCCATCCCGCTCCCCGGCGGACGGCCGCCGCCGGAACCCGGTTGCCCCCGTCCCGAGGCCGCTGCCACAGTCGTCGCCATGACCGCCGACTCCACCGCGACCGCCACGACCGCCACGACCGCCACGAGTTCTTTCACCGCGCCCGACGGGACCCGGCTCGCGTACCACGCTCTCGGCGAGGGGCCGCCGCTGATCTGCCTGCCCGGAGGCCCGATGCAGGACAGCGCGTATCTCGGGGACCTCGGCGGTCTCACCGCGCACCGGCGGTTGATCCTGCTGGACCCGCGGGGCACCGGCGGCTCGGCGGTCCCCCAGGACACCGGCTCCTACCGCTGCGACCGGCTCGTGGACGACGTGGAAGCCCTCCGCGTCCATCTGGGCCTTGACCGGGCGGATCTGCTCGGGCACTCCGCCGGTACGAATCTGGCCGTGCTGTACGTCGCCCGCCATCCCGAACGCGTCGGGCGGCTCGCGCTGATCACGCCGAGCGTCCAGGCGGTCGATGTCCCGGTCACCGGGGACACGCGGCGCGGGACGGCGCTGCTGCGCGAGGGCGAGCCGTGGTTCCCGGCCGCTTTCGCCGCGCTGGAGGCGGTCGTCGCGGGCAAGGGCGACGCCGGGACGTTCCGGGCCGTCGACCCCTTCTTCTACGGGCGTTGGGACGACGCGGCCCGCGCGCACCGGGACGCGGGCGAGGCGCACAAGAACGCGGAAGCCGGGGAGGTCTTCGGTTCCGAGGGCGCCTTCGACCCGGCCGCCACCCGCGCGGCCCTGGCGCGTTTCACTTCCCCCGTCCTCGTACTGGCCGGGGAGGTCGACCTCAACACCCCGCCCTCCGCCGCGGCCGAGGTCGCCGGTCTGTTCCCGCGCGCCGAGTCGGCCGTCCAGCCCGGCGCCGGTCACTTCCCCTGGCTCGACGACCCGGCGCGTTTCGTGTCGACCGTGGCGGCCTTCCTGCGCTGACGAGCACGCGGCCGAGAGGTCGGCCGTCAGGCAGCGGACGTGATCGCCTCGTCGAGTACGTCCCTGAACGGCGTCGGCGGGCGGCCGATCAAGGTGGCGAGCGCCGGGTCGACCGCGGTGAACTCGCCCTGCCTGCCGGCCGCGAACATCCCGAGGAGCAGTTCCGCCTGCGCGGGTGAGGCGCCGTGCCCGACGAGGAGGTCCCGGTACTCGTCGTCGCCGATGACGACGCGCTTGACCGGGCGCCCGGACAGTTCGGCGGCGGTCTCCGCGACGTCGGCGAGATCGAGCGCTTCGGAGCCGGTGAGCGGCGCGGTCGGACCCGACGGGCGTACGGACCGGTCGTCGGCGGTCAGCACGCGCGCGGTGGCCTCGGCGAGGTCGGCGTGGGCCGTCCAGGAGATGGGGCCGTCCTCCGGCGCGGCCAGCTCGCCCGTGCGCACGGCGGCGCCGAGCAGCATGATCGCCGAGCTGGCGTAGTAGCCGTTGCGCAGGGAGGTCCACGGCACGCCCGAGTCGCGCAGCGCCGCCTCGGTGGCGGCGTGGTCGGGCATGGGCGCGAAGAGGGAGGTCGGGCTCGCGCCCATGTGGCTGGTGTAGAGGATGCGGCCGGCCCCGGCGGCCTTGGCTCCGTCGATCGCGGCGTGGTGCATGGCGAGGGCGGGCTCTCCGGTAACGTCGGCCGAGACGATCACCACCTGCGCAGCGCCCTCGAAGGCGTGCGCGAGGCTCGCCGGGTCCGTGAAGTCGCCCCGCCGTACGCGGACGCCCTTCTCCGCCAGGTCCCGCGCCTTGTCGGGGTCGCGGACGCTGACGCCGATCTCCTCGGCGGCGACGCGGGTGAGCAGCCGGTCGACGACGGCCCGGCCGAGTTTTCCGGTGGCTCCGGTGACGATGATCATGAGGTGTCTCCAGGTGGGTGAGGGTTTGCGCGGCCTCGGCGCACGGGCGACGCGCGGTCGACAGATCGACATGCCGATAGGTGTCGCCGTACCGGTGGCGGGACGAGCAGCACTGAATCACCGCTAACAACTCACACGCTAGCACCGATAATAAATCACCGCTAACGCGATTCCTGTTACCGTCGACACCATGAGCGTCGGAGACATCGCCCCTGAGGACGGTCCGCGCGAGCGCATCCTCGCCGCCACCGCCAAGCTGCTCGCCGAGGGCGGCCGGGAGGCCGTGTCGACCCGGGCGGTCGGCGCGGCGGCCGGAGTGCAGGCACCGACGATCTACCGGCTCTTCGGCGACAAGCAGGGCCTGCTCGACGCGGTCGCGGCCGACGGCTTCACGGCCTACCTGGCCGGCAAGACGGACCTGGAGCCGGGCGCGGACCCGGTGGCGGACCTGCGGACCGGCTGGGACCTGCACGTCGGCTTCGGCCTCGCCAACCCGGCGCTCTACCAGGTCATGTACGAGCGGACCAGGGGCTCGGTGCCGCCGACGCCCGCCGAGGTCGCGGGCGTGGCGGTGCTGGCCGGGCACATCCGCCGGATCGCCGAGGCGGGCCGACTGCGCGTGAGCGAGGAACGCGCCTCGCTGCTCGTCCAGGCCGCGGGCCAGGGCATCACCAACACGCTGATCTCCCTGCCGCCCGACCGCCGCGACCCGGAACTGGCCGCCCTGGCCCGCGAAGCGGTCATCGCCGCGATCACCACCGACGCCCCGGCCGCCACCGACCCCGCCTCCGGTCCCGTCACCGCCGCCGTGGCCCTGCGCGCCGTCCTCCCCAGGACCTCCGCCCTCACCGCCACCGAACAAGCCCTCCTGCGCGACTGGCTCGACCGCATCGCCACCGCGAAGCCGCAGCCGTAGCCGTAGGCCGTAGGCCGTCCGCGCCCCGAAGGGCCGCCGTGGCCGGCGGCTGGCGGCTGGCGGCTGGCGGCTGGCGGCTGGCGGCTGGCGGCTGGCGATCAACCCAGCCCTGAGCGTTCCGGTCGGGCGGTCCGGTGGTCGACGGCGGGGCGCAGCCAGGGCGTGAGTTGGACGATTCCCCAGGTGGCCTCGGCGGCGAGGAACAGCCACAGGATCCGCGAGGCGCCTTGGGCCAGCGCGTACGCCATCCACGCGGAGAACAGGGTGCGCGCGATGCCGTCGAGCAGGCCGTGTTCGGGCAGGGTCCGTACGATGCGGAGGGCAGCCCAGACGACCACCACAGAGCCCATCAGATTCGCGAACAGGGTCTGCCACACGTCGAGTTCGGGCAGGCCGCCCCAGCCGAGCGCGTCGCCCGCCGAGGACAGCGCGTCGTGCACCCGCGCGTAGGTCCACGGTGTGACGAACCCCACGGTGACCGCGAGGTCGTACCAGGCACTCGCGCGTACGACGCGGAGATAGGCGGGGCGTGCGGGGGCGTGGAAACGAATCATGGGAAGGCTCCGGCCGGTTGGGGGGCTCAGCGACGGCCTCACGCTAAACAGTGGAGTACGGTCCAAGGTCAAGCTCATCGGCCGAGGGGGGAGGCGCGGCATGCGTATCGGAGAGCTGGCCGCTCAGACCGGGATGACCAGGGACGCTATCCGGTTCTACGAGAAGGTCGGCCTCGTCACGGGCCGACGGCTCACCAACGGCTACCGCGACTTCCCGCCCGAGTCGGTGGCCTGGCTGCACTACGTCCGCACCGCGCAGACGCTCGGATTCTCCCTGGCCGAAATCGCCCGGACCGGCGAGGAGTTGCGCGCGGCACCGGACCCCGCCGTAGCGCTCTCCGCGCTGTTCGAGGAGAAGATCCGCCTCCTCGACGCCCGCATGGCCGAACTCGCCACCCTCCGCGCCGAACTCACCGACCGCGTCGGCACAGGCTGCCCCCTCCGGGCGGTCGAACCGGACGGCGACGGTGCCACGCGCGTGACGGCCCGCCCCCTGGCTCACGCCATCCGGCCAGTCGTCTGAAGGACCGAGTAACACGGTGCCGGTGCCGGTGCCGATACGGCGGCAAGGCCCAACCCGGCCGCGCCGAGCGTCTGTTCCGCGCCCGCGCCGTCGTCGCCGCCGCCCCGTGCGTACCGTCCGCATCGGGGGACACGCGTAGGCGGGGGATCGGCGAGGCATATGCCCCTGGCTGTCCGGCAAAGGGGGGTGCGGGGGCGGGATGAGGGCCGCCCCGATCTCCCCTTGGTGCCCGGCCACCAGTACCCTCTTGATCCTCACGGCACCTCCTCCACGGTTCCCGGGCGAACCCCGGTCCCCTGTCGGCGTCTTCGGCGCTCGGCCCTCCCGTGGAAGGGGCAGTTCGGGCGGACAGCCGTGACCCCCGGCAGATCGGCCCGGCTGGCGGTGGGAAATCCGAGTACGGAACAGGGCGTCGAGGTGCCGCGCACAGCGGCTCCTCCTCAAGGGGCAGCGCGAGGGGCGGAATCAGGTGGACGACGACAACGGCACGGGCATACCCGGCGAGGACGGCGCGACGGCCGGGGACGGCAAGCCGGCCGGACAGCGGCAGCCGGGCCCGAGGCCCATGGCCCGGGCGCGGAAGGCTGCGGCGCAGCCCCGTAAGCGCGCCCAGGCTCCCGCCCGGGCGGAAGCGGAGCCGGCAGCGGAGACGCCAGCGGACACGGCAGGGGGCACGGAGGCGGTGGCGGACGCGCAGCCCGAGGGCGGCGCTCAGGAAGCCGCCCCGTCCGAGGCGGCGCCAAAGCCCGCGAAGCCCACGAAGGCCGCGCCGAAGCGCGCTGCCGCAAAGCCCGCCGAGAAGACCGCGGCGGCCGAAGTACCCGCCACCGCAAGCGAGGTGACGGAGCCTCAGAAGCAGCCCGAGGCCGCTCCCATGGCAGCCGCGGCGGCGAAGGCGGCACAGAAGCAGGCGGCGGAGGAGCCCGCCGTGAAGGCCGCCAAGACCGCGAAGACGGCGGCCAAGGCACCGGCCGGGACTCCGGCGAAGGCGCCCGCGAAGACACCCGCGAGAACCGCGGCCAAGACGGCGCAGACACGGAAGACCGCGGCGGCGGCCCCGCCCGCGGGCGCGGCGAAGAAGGCGACGGGGACCAGGCCCCCGGCGAAGGGGCGGAAGACGGCACCGGCCGCTTCGAAGGCGGTGCCGTCCCAGGCCCCGGCCGAGGCCCCGGAGCCCCAGGAGCCCGCGGCCGGGACGCCGACTCCGGTCAGCAGCACCGGACTTGTCGCCCTCCTCCAGGAGAAGGGCGCGCTCGCGCCCGAGGCGGCGCTCGTCGTCCTCAAGGGCTCGCTGGTCGCGCTCGCCGCAGCCCACGAGGCCGGTGGAGCCCACGGCGACATCGCGCCCGAGAACGTCCTGCTCACTCCCGAAGGCACGGTCCAGCTCGTCGACGCCGAACCGGCGGCTCCCGCCCCGGATCAGCCGGAGGCGAACGCCGAGCCGGACACGCCCGAGAACGTCCTGCTCACCCCCGAAGGCGCGGTCCAGCTCACCGACGCCGAACCGGCGGCTCCCGCCCCGGATCAGCCGGAGGCGAACGCCGAGCCGGACGCCGTACCCTCCGGCACCCCCTACAGCGCGCCCGAGCGGTGGGCGGGCGCCCCGGCGTCCGCGGCCTCCGACGTCTACGCGGCGACGGCCGTCTTCCACCAGAGCCTCACCGGCGCGCCGCCGTACGCGGGTGCCACGGCTGCGGAACCGGCGGCCCAGCACGCCGAGGCGCCGGTCCCGGCCGAGCAGGCTCCGGAGCCCGTACGGCCGCTGCTCGCACGCGGGTTGGCGAAGGACCCGGCGGAACGGCCGCAGAGCGCGGCCGAGTTCGCCGCCGAGGCCGAGGCGGTCGCCGTCGCCGCCTACGGCGAGGACTGGGAGGAGCGCGGGCGCGGTGAACTCGCCGCGCTGGTCGTCCTGTTGGCGGCGCCGTCCGGCGATGCGGCGGCGGAAGCGGCCCAGCAGCCGCAGGCCGCCGCCGTACCGGTCGCCGTGGCCGCGTCCGCCGCGTCCGGGGCTGGCGCGCCGCCCGTACCGCCCAAGCACGCGCCCCACCACGCCCCCGCGGGCGGCCCCGAGGCTCCCGCACCCCGCTTCAGCCGACGCGCGAAGGTCCTCGCCGTCGTCGCGGCGGCCGTGATCATCGCGGGCGCGGTGACCGTCACGGCGGTGGCGACCGGCAACAAGAGCGACGACACCCCCGTGGCGGGCCCGACGCCGACCGCCGTCACGTCGCTGACCGCCACGACGCCGACCACCGCGCCCGCCACCCCGTCCCCCACCGTCAGCCTGTCGGCGTCGCCCACGGTCAACGTCTCGCCGACCGGCACACCGACGACGGCGGTCACGCCCAGCAGGACCGTGTCGAGCACGCCCACCGGCACGCCGAGCACGCCGCCCACCACCGCGCCGACCACCCCTTCGGCCGACCCGACGACGACCGGGAAGCCCGCTGCCGGGCCGCACGTGGCGTCCATCGCCGTCACCGGTTTCGACTGCCCGACCGGCAAGCGCCGCACGGCGACCGCCACGGTGTACGTCACCTACGACGGCACCGAGGCGGGCGCCTTGCACCTGACGTGGTGGCACAGCGCCACGGGCAAGCCGCAGGGCGCCGTCACGCTGGCCCGGCAGACTGCCCAGTTCCCCAAGGGCGCGCAGAGCTACACCTTCACGGACCGGTACACGTTCACCCCGGACCGCGATCACCCGTACGTCGGGCTGTCCGTCTCCAGCGACCCGGCCGCCGACTCCGGCAATGGCACCTACGGAGTGGGCTGCCGCTGACCCTCCGGCACGTGTCCGGCACCGCGCGGAAGGCGTCGCGCGGTGCCGGGCACGTGTCAGTGCGGGCGTCAGGGCACCGCAGGTGTCAGGACAGTGCAGGGTCAGGACATTGCAGGCGTCAGGCAGGTATCAGGACAGGCGCCAGGGCAAGTGCCGTGCGCTCACCGCGTGAAGATTCCGGCGACGAGGTTGATGGCGGTCGCGAGAATGCTCGTACCGAACAGATACGACAGCAGTGTGTGCCGCAGGACGACCGCGCGGATCGTCGAACTGGAGACGTCGGTGTCGGAGACCTGGTAGGTCATGCCGAGGTTGTAGCTGAAGTAGAAGAAATCGCGGTAGGCCGGGGCCTCGTCCTCGGAGTTGAAATCGATCCCGCCCTCGGACTCCTCGTAATACAGATACGCGTACCGTGCCGCGTACATCAGATGCAGTGCGGCCCAGGCCATGAAGACGCCGATGAGCGCGGTCGCGGCATGGGCGGTGTCGGAGTTGCCGAGCAGGAACACGACGATGCCGATGAGGCCGCAGAGCGCGACCGCGACGACCACGATCTCCTCCGCGAGCGGTCGCAGGTCCTCGCGCCGCGAATTGTGGCGGGTCGCGGCGGCGTCCATCGGCCACAGCACGCACCAGCCGACCACGACGAAGAACGACTCGGTGGCCGCGATGGCCGAGAGAATTCCCAGCGGCGTGTCGGTCGACGACCCCACGCACGCCCCGACCACCGCCCCGAAGGCGACCGAACCGGCAAGGCGCGGAGCCGCGGACGGCGAAAACCGGATACTCGTACTCACAGGCCGTAACGCTAGTGGTTCACCGCTGTCGGCACGGCAATGGCCGCGCAAAAGTGCCGTACCGGATCGGCGCCGGGGAATCGGCCCGGGGATTCGGTCCGGGGAATCGGTCCGGGGATTCGGCGGGATTCGGCACGGGATCGCCTTCCCTACGTGTCGAGGCGGACGGTCATCTCCACCGTCACGTCGTCCCCCTCGGAAAGCCCCTCCGGTTTGCGCACGGCGTTCTTGAGCGGCAGCAGATAGCCGCCGTCCTTGGGAAAGAGCGAGGTCGCGAAATCGGTGCCGCCGATCCGGGCCAGCACCGGGATCACCCCCCACCCGTACGAGGCCGTCGTCGCCACCTCGCGGATGTCCGCGGACTCCTCCTCCGGCACGGGCACGAAGTAGTACGGCGCCGGTCCGCGCCACTCCACGACCCGCCCCGCGAACACCAGCTCCACGCCCCCAGCCCCTTCTCCCACGTCCTACGTCCCGCGTCCCGCGCGTCCGTCGGGGACAGCCAGGCTAGACCAGTACGGGTTACGTCTCGTCCGCGCCCGCGCCCGGAGCGGACCCAGCGGGCGGAGAGGGCGGGGCGGGCGGGGCGAAGTGGATGGGGGCGGTGAAGTTGGCGCGGCGGGCGGCGCGGCGGAAGGTGATGAGGGCGGCGGGGCCGGCCAGCAGGATGGCGACGAAGTTGGTGACCGCGCGGCCGGTGTCCCAGCCGAGGGAGGTCGCCACGTCGAAGGCCAGGTAGCGGTGCCACTGCTCGGTGAAGGGCAGGCCCGGCAGGTAGGCGATGGAGCTGCCGGGGTCGAGCGAGAAGGGCCAGAAGGAGAGGTTGAGCAGGAAGCCGAAGAGGTAGCCGGACGCCGAGCCGTAGGCCGCGAGCATCAGGATCTCGGCCTTGCCGCGGGCGCGCGGGAGGAGCCCGGCGAGCATCCCGACGAAGGCACAGCCGAACATCTGGTACGGCATCCAGGGTCCGACACCGCCGGTGAGCAGCGCGGACGCGAAGAGGGAGGTGCAGCCGAGGGTGAAGCCGAAGCCGGGGCCGAAGACGCGGCCCGCGAGCACGAGGACGAAGAAGACGGTCTCGATGCCCGCGGTGCCCGCGCCGAGCGGGCGCAGGGCGGCGTTGACGGCGGACAGCACGCCGAGCATGGCCAGGGCCTTGGCGTCGATGCCGCCGTCGGCGATCTGGGCGAAGACCACGGCCAGGACGAGGATCAGCAGGACGCCGAAGATCAGCGGCGGCGCGTAGGAGGTGCCGAAGCGGCCGGGGGCGACGACGAAGGGCCAGAAGAAGGCGACCAGGCCGATGAAGGCGGCCAGGACGATGGTGACGACGGCCGTCGCGTGCATCCGGACGGCGGTGGTACGGCCCGTCCAACGCCCGGCCGCGCCCTTGCCGTTGCCCGCGCCCCCGCTCGTGTCCGTGGCGCCCGTCCTGGCCGTGGCCATCACTTCGCCTCGGCTTCCGCGAGCGCGTCCGCGACCTGACCGACCGTCAGGTAGGGCAGCGGGGCGAGGATCTTGGCGGCCTGCGGTGCGAAGGCCGGTGAGGCGACGATGACATCGGCGGTGGGGCCGTCGGCGACCGTCTCGCCCTCAGCCATGACGATCACGCGGTCGGCGCTCGCGGCGACGAACTCCACGTCGTGCGTGGAGATCACGACGCTGCGGCCCTCGGCGGCGAGCGCGTCCACGATCCGGATGAGGGCCTGCTTGGCCTGGTAGTCGAGGCCGCGGGTCGGCTCGTCCAGCAGGACGACGTCGGGGGCTGTGGTGAGCTGGATGGCCAGCACGAGCGAGAGCTTCTGGCCTTCCGACAGGTCGCGGGGGTGGGTGTCGTCGGGGATGCCGGGCGCGAGCCGGTCGAGGATCGCCCGCGCGGCGCTCGGGGCCGCCCCGGCCGACTCCCGGTCGGCCTGGGCCAGTTCGGCGCCGACCGTCTCCAGGTAGAGCAAATCGGTGGGGGTCTGCGGGACCAGGCCGACGCGGCGGCGCTCAGGTCCCGACGTCGTACGCCGTCCGCCGAACCGCCGCGCAGAGGCCCCCGGCTCGGGTGCGGCCGGGTCCGCGCCCTGAGCGAACCGTACGGTTCCGCCCTGTCGCGGCCCGGCGCCGTGGATCGCCCACAGCAGGGACGACTTGCCCGAGCCGTTGCGGCCCATCAGCGCGGTGACCTCACCGGCCCGCAGCTCCAGGTCCACCTCGCGGACCGCGACCACGTCTCCGTAGCGCACGACGATCCCGCTGGCGGTCAGCAGCGGTGTGCCCGTGCCGTGCGAGACGCGGACCGGCGGCACCGGGCGTCCGGCGAGCCGTTCGCGCAAGGGGACGGCGGCGCGGCGGGCGTCGCGCACGGACAGCGGCAGCGGTTCCCAGCGGGCCAGGCGGCCGAGGTCGACCACGGGGGGCGCGACCGAGGCGGTACGGAAGGCGACGGACGGCGGCGCGGAGGTGACGGTGCCGTCGCCGGTCAGGTGCAGGACGCGGTCGGCGTACTGCACGACGCGCTCCAGGCGGTGTTCCGCGAGCACGACGGTCACCCCGAGGTCGTGCACGAGCCGGGTCACGGCGGCGAGGACCTCCTCGGCGGCGGTCGGGTCGAGCGCGGAGGTGGGCTCGTCCAGCACCAGGACCTTGGGGTGGGCGGTGAGGACGGACCCGATGGCGACGCGCTGTTGCTGGCCGCCGGACAGCTCGCTCAGCGCGCGGTGCCGCAGGTCGGCCAGGCCCATCAGATCGAGGGTCTCCTCGACGCGCTTGCGCATGACGTCGGCGGGGACTGCCAACTGCTCCATGACATAGGCCAGTTCCTCCTCGACGGTGTCGGTGACGAATCCGGCGAGCGGGTCCTGGCCCACGACGCCCACCACGTCGGCGAGTTCACGCGGCGGGTACGACGCGGTGTCGCGGCCGTCGACGGTGACACGGCCCGCGAGTGTGCCGCCGGTGAAGTGCGGCACCAGGCCGTTGACCGTGCCGAGCAGCGTGGACTTGCCCGCGCCGGTCCTGCCGACGACCAGGCACAGTTCGCCTTCCTCCAAGGTCAGGTCCACGTCCCGCAGCACGGGCTGCTCGGAGCCCGCGTACACGACGCTGACCTGGTCGAATCGGATCACAGCAGGGCCTCGCTGGGCTTGTCGGCGGTTTCGGCGGTTTCGGCTGTGGTGGCGGTCGCGGCGGCTCCGCCGGGCGGCACGGCGGAGCGCCCGGCCGTGGCGTTTCTCGCGCTCTTCGCGCTCTTCGCTCTCTTCGCGGCGGACCCGCGCGGCGGGGGCGGCGCGGCGAAGGCGGCGGTGCCCGCGAGCAGGATCGCGGCGGCGGGCAGCCACGGCAGTGACGGCCAACGCAGCGGATACAGGCTGGGGTTGAGGTCGGCGGCGTTGTAGCCGACGGTCAGGAACAGCACGGTGGCGGTGGCGACGCCGCACATCGCGACCACCCACTCCGCGGACCGCCAGGGGTCGGGTCGGTAGCTGGTGCGCCGTATCCGCCGCCCGCCGAGCGCGAGTCCGGCGCAGCACAGCAGCGACCCGCCGAGCATGGCGGGCAGTCCGAGCGCGCGCGGTGTGGTGCCGTCCAGCAGGCCGTAGATGCCGGTGCACAGGCCGAGCATGCCGCCGAGCATCAGGACGGCGGTGGTACGGCGTGAGGCGCGGGTCGCGGTGCCGGCCCGGCCGTAGCCGCGCGAGTCCATGGCGGCGGCCAGGTGCAGGGAGCGTTCCAGCGCGTCCTCCAGTACGGGGATGAGGATGCCGCGCAGCGCCCGCAGCCCCTTGGCCCGGTCGGCCCGCAGCCGTCGGGCGCGCGCCACCCGCTGGACGCTTTCGACGAGTTGGGGGGCGACGCTCAGCGACACCGTGACGGCGACGCCGAGTTCGTACAGCGCGCCGGGCAGGACGCGCAGGGCCCGCTTGGGGTTGGCGAGGGTGTTCGCGGCGCCGATGCAGCACAGCAGGCAGGCCAGCCGCAGTCCGTCGGTCGCGGCGGACAGGGTGGCCTCGAGCGACACCGGGCCGCCGAGCTGAATTCCCGCGTACCAGTGGGGAGTCGGGATGTGCGGCAGCGAGAACATGATGTGGTCGGCGGGTGTGATGCCGCTGGCGAAGACGCAGCGGAAGACGACGCGGATCGCGACGACCGTCAGCGCGAGGTACAGGTAGTACTTGAAGCCCTTCGCCCAGGGGGCGTCGGTGCGGCGCTCGGTGACGACGTAGCCGAGGACGACCAGGACCAGGCCGAGCAGCAGCGGGTTGGTGGTGCGGCTGACCGCGGTGGCCAGGGCGATGCCCCAGATCCACCAGGCGACCGGGTGCAGGGTGCGCGGCAGCCGCCGCCCGGTGTGCGGGGAGGCGGCGGCGCGCGGCGGTACCGCGGCGGCGTGCGCGGGACCGCCGGTCGGGGACGGAGGCGGGGCGGTGGACAACGCGCTACTCCGCGTTCCGCCGCCGCCGGGTCCTGACGACGATGAATCCGGCGATCACGGCCACGACGGCCGCGGTCAGGGCGAAGGGCAGGACCGAGCCGGACGAATGGCTCGCGGCGGCGGTCGGCTCCGCGTCCTGCGTGCGGGGCTGCCCTGGCGACGGCGTTCCGCCCGTGGCCGTGCCCGTGCCCGGCGCGGTGCTCGCGGACGCGGTGCCGGTGGGGGTCGCGGTGGGCCGGGCCGAGGTGGTGGCCGGTGTCGTACGGGTCGCGGACGGCGTGGTGGCGGCCGGTCGTGAGGTCTTCCCGGGCACCGAGCCCGCGGTGGTGTGCGTACCGGCGGGCTTGGTCGGCCTGGGCGGGGCTGAAGTGGCGCCGCCGGACGTGGTGTTGTGCGCCCGGACGCTGTCGGGTGAGAACGTCGGACGGCCCTGCGTGCCCGCGACGTTGGTGGCGCCGAAGATCCACAGGTCCACACTGCCGGGCTTGGGGTGGTAGCTCATCGCGCCCAACTGGCTGTAGGACCAGGTGTTCTGCCCCGCGTCGGCGTGCCAGTACGACCAGTAGGCGGTCGCGGGAGGTGTCAGCACACAGGGGGCGTCCTTGGACGTCGGATACTGCTTGCCGCCCTGGTAACCGGCGTAGCCGATCCGGCAGATGAAGGCCGGGCCGTCGTGCTGGGTGCCGGTGGTGGCCCAGCCGCCCTGGTTCAGCAGGGTGTAGCCGGTGGTGGGCGTGGTGCCGCAGGAGCGCAGCAGCGGGCCGCCCCAGTGGCTGAAGTCCACCGCGAGCACGACGCCCTTGGTGGTCGTGCACGCGCTCATCGGCTGCGCGGTCGCCATCGCGGGCGCCGCGCCCACGGTGAGCCCGCCGCACACGGCGGCGAGCGTCAGCGCGAGCGCGGTGACCGTACGGGCGAGGACCGATCGTGCGCCGGGCCGCCGTGGGTGGCCGGACGCGCCTGCGACAGGCGCCGCCCGCCGGGCCGTTGACCGCATGCCATGGGCCGGCCGAATGCCGTGGATCACTGGTGCCTCCCGCCCTGTTGTGCGGTGCGCCGCCGCCGTACGGTCAGCGCGCTGCCGAGGGCCAGCAGCAGCGCGGCGAGACCGGCCGCCGCGAGCACGCCGGTGCCGGTGGCGGCCAGCGAGCCGCCGCTGCCGCCGGAGTCCGTGCCGCCCGCGGAGCCGGACGAGCCGCCGGAGCCGGAAGAGCCGGACGATCCGCCGGTGGAGCCGCCGCCCGAGGGCGCGATGGGCGCGAGCGCGTGGGTGAGCGTGGTCAGCGGGGTGCCCGCGAGTGCCGGGACGGCCTGGGTGCTGGACCGTAGGTCGGAGTCGCCCGCCGCGGCGGTGATCCGGAAGCCGCCGTCCTTGTTCTGGGTGGTGCGCAGGAACTTCTGCCCGTCGCGGGCCTGTTGGGGCCGGATCTTGTCGGTGGCGAGCAGCGCCTGGACGGCGAGCGCGGTGGAGTTGCTGCTGACGCCCGCCGCGCCCTGGTAACCGCCGCTGGACTGCTGGGCCTTGACGAGATACGTACGCGCCTTGGTGACCGCGTCCGCGTGTCCCGGCACCAGGACGAGCGCCTGGAGCGCGTAGCCGGTGGTGTCCACGTCGGAGGCGCAGTCGGCGCCCGGCGCGTCCAGCGTGGAGGAGAAACCGCCGTCCGCGCACTGGAGTTGGAGCAGCCGGTTCACGGCGGCGGCGGGCGGGGTCTGGCCCGCGCGGGCCAGGGCGAGGACGCCGAGGGACTGGGAGACCGTCGAGTACGCCTGGTCGAAGTCGCCGGGGGCGGTGCAGGAACCGTCCTCGGCGGCGGCCGTGCAGACGTGGCCGCTGAGCGTGCCGATCAGGTCGAAGCCGCCGAAGTGCCGCGGGTCCTGGCCCATGACCTGGGCGAGCACCGCGAGTTTGGCGGTGGCGCCGCTGTACGGGCCGGGGTAGGCGGAGGTGCCCGCCGGGTCGGCGTAGTCCGCGACGTGTCCCGCGAGGTAGCCGGTGACCTTGGTCAGCGTCGGGTCCTGGCCGCCGGTGGAGGCGAGCGCGAGGGCGAGGTCGGCGGTCAGACCGTAGTCGGGGCCGTAGGTGCTGGCCAGGTGGTCGCTGCCGTCGAGCTGCTTGACCAGGTACGCGGCCCCTTCGGCCGCCGCCTTCTGGTCCGCGAGGTCGCGCAGCAGGGTGCCGAAGGACGTGCCGACCGCGCCGCCGACGGCCTGCGTGGAGGCGCGTACGTCGGACTGCTTCTGGTCGGTGTCGGAGGCGACCCGGAAGCCGCCGTCCGCGTTCTGCTGCGCGGCCAGGAACGCGCGCGCCTTGGCGATCTGCGCGCGGTACCCCGTGCCGCCCAGGGTGAGGCCCTGGACGGCGAGGGCGGCGGAGTTGACGGAGTCACCGGCCGCGCCCCGGAAGCCGCCGTCGCCGAGCTGCTTGCTCGCGATCCAGGCCGCGCCCTTGGCGACCGCCTTGGCCGCGGCGTCGCCGGGCACCAGGTCGAGGGCCATGATCGCCATCGCCGTGCTGTCCACGTCCTGGTCGCCGGCGGCCGGGATCAGGCTCGGCCAGGCGCCGCTGGAGTCCTGGAGGCTCTCCAGGTACGCGACCGGCCCGGCCGCCTTGGCGGTGTCACCCGCGCGCAGTTGGGCGATGACGCCGAGGGACTGGGAGAACACCGAGGTGGCGTAGGCGTAGTTGTTCCTGGCGGCGCAGCCGCCCGAGGTGTCGGCCGCGGCGCAGACGGTGGCGTCGAGCGCGGCGATCAGGTCGTGGCCGCCGAAGGCGCGCGGGTCGTTGCCGGTGACCTCGGCCGCGACGGCCTCCTTGGCGAGCGAGCCGCCCTGCGCGTAGGAGGTACCGATCAGCGTCCAGTCGTCGATGCCGCGGCCGGAGCCGTCCTTGCCGTGCTGGAGGAAGTCGGTGATCCCTGCGAGGGTGTCGTCGGCGCCGCCGGTCGCGGCCAGCGCGAGCACGCCGTCGACGGTCAGGCCGAAGTCGGCGAAGCCGGTGTTCTGGCCCGCGCCGGACTCGTAGTAGTGGCCGTCCACGAGATTGCCGCGGTTGATGAGGTACGCGACGCCCTTGGCCAGGTCGGGGGTTGCCGCGGCCGGGGTGGTCGGTCCGGTCGTGGGCGGGGTGGTCGGCGCGGTCGTGGGCGGGGTCGTCGGCGCGGTGGTGGGGGGCGTCGTCGGCGGGCTCGTCGGGGTGTCGCCGTAGGTGAGGCTGCCGAGGTCGCTGGAGGTCACGGCGAGGACGGCGGCGGTCGAGGCGTACAGGTCCGGGTCGGTGCCGCCGGAGCCGTCGGAGGCGAAACCGCCGCCGTCGGTCTGCCGGGCGGCGAGCCAGGAGCGGGCGGCGGCGGCGCGGTCGGTCTGCGCCAGTACGGTCAGCGCCTGGGCCGCGGAGGAGGTCGTACCGGTGTCGCCGGAGGACGCCCCCTCGTACGCGAGGTAACCGCCGTCGGCGGACTGCGTCTTGGTGAGGTACGCCCGCGCCTTGTCCAGCACGTCGCCGGTACCGGGCAGGTGCTTGAGGGCGACGACGGCGTCGGCGGTCGAACCGGGATCGGACGTGCAGCGCTCGCCGGGCGAGAGCATCGAGCCGGAGAATCCGCCGTCGGCGCACTGCATCCCGGTGAGCCGGTCGACGGCGGGCCGCGGCACGGTGGCGCCGCCGCGGGCCAGCGCGAGCAGGGCGCGGGCCTGGGTGCCGGGCGAGAAAGCGCCGTGGAAGTCACCGGCCGCGGTGCAGTTGCCGAGGCTTCCGGCCGCCGCGCAGACGTTGTCCGTCAGGTCCTTGAGCAGGTCGTGGCCGCCGAAGGAGGTGGGGTCACCGCCCAGGATCTCGGTGAGCAGCGCCAGGTTGGCCGCCGCGGCCGGGCTCGGCACGGTGACCGTGGAGTCCGGGAGCAGGTAGTCGTCGGCGTGCGCCGTCAGAAAGGCGTCGATCGCGCGGATCGTGGCGTCGGGGCCGCCGGCCGCCGCGAGTGCGATGGCGGTGTTCGCGGTGGCGCCGAAGTCGGTGCCCCAGCCGTCGAAGACGTGGTCGCCGTCGGTGAGTTGCCTCGTCAGCCAGGTGGCCGCGGCCGCCGTGTCGGCCTGTCCGCCGGGACCGGTCGGGGGCGTGGTCGGCGGGGTGGTCGGCGGCGTGGTGGTGTCGTGGGCGCGGACGGAGTCCGGTGTGAACGAGGGACCGCCGGTGCTGCCGCCGATGTCGGTGGGGCCGAACACCCACGCCTCGACCTCGCCGTCCTGCGGGTGGTCGCCGAGCGCGCCGAGCGGGCTGTACGTCCAGGTGTCCTGTCCCGCGGGCGCGATCCAGAACGACCAGTACGCGTTCGCGGGCGGGGTCAGGACGCACGCCTCGTCGGCGGTCGTCGGGTACTGCGTGCCGCTGTCGAAGCCGTCGTTGCCGATCCGGCAGATGAAGCCGGGGCCGTCGTGCACGGTGCCGGTGGTGGTGAATCCGGCGTTGTGCAGCAGATTCATGCCCGTGGTGGGGTGCGCGTCGCAGCCGCGCAGCACCGGGCCGTTCCAGTGCCCGTAGTCCACCGCGACGATCGCCCCCGAGGTGGGTGTGCAGTCGCCGATCGGGTCCGCGCCCGCCGGGGTCGCCACCGAGACCAGTCCGGCCGTGAGGCTGCCGAAGGTCAGCGCCGCCGCGGTGAGCAGGACGACGATGCGCGGCCGTCTGTGACGGCGGCGCGGGACAAGACGAAGCACGGGTGGCCCCCCGGGTCGGCCGACGGGGAGGGCGGGCCGCGGAGGCGAGGCGGCCTGGCGGTTGACGCGGCCGTCCTGTCGTCCGTGCCGTAGTCCTCGACGGCGATCGTGACTTGCTGCTCAGCGCAGGTGATCCGGCTCGCCCGCCTCTCGGAGGGCCTACGGTTGCGGGTCAGCGCCGGACTTGGACCGGCTTCCCCTGGCTGCTGAATCGGAAATACGTTTCATAGCACCACGTCGGCGTGTGCCCCGTCAACGTGGCGGGCAGTTGCCTTCACCACTCCCCCGCGACCCTTACGTCACGCGCGTGCTGCGCTAGCCTCGGCTGGTCGCCGACTGGGGGAATCCGGTGAGAGTCCGGAGCTGACGCGCAACGGTAGGGGCCGCCTTTCGCGGTGGTCCGAGCCCGATCACCCGCTCGGAGACGCAGCACGTGCGGAAGCCTGACCACGCGTTCGGGCGGCGACCGCCTCGGCGCGGGCCGGTCGTGAGGACAGCCGTGTGCCGGGGCGCGAGGCGCCCCCTTCCAAGGAGAGTCCTCCACCCATGACCGTTCCTGTGACCGTGCCCTCCCGCACCGCCCGGCGCCGGGCACTCGCCGTCGCCGTACCGCTGGCGGCCGGAGCCCTGCTGTTCTCCGCGACCGCGCCCGCGCGGGCGACCTCGACCCCGGCGCAGATCGCCACGTCCAAGGCGAACGGCGTCGCCTATCTGAAGTCGCTTCAGGCCGCCGACGGCTCGTACGCGGGCGGCGGTCTGTCCAACGAGTGGGCGTTCAGCGCCTTCGCCGCCGCGGGCACCGCGGCGGCCGACGTCTCTCCCGGCGGCGACACCACGAAGAACGCCAGGACCGTCTACCGGAATCTGCTGGCCACCGCCGCGTGGCCGTCCGCGTCGCCGGTGGTGACGGACTACGAGCGCGGCGCGCTCAACGCGTACGCGGCGGGCATCGATCCGGCCCGCGTCGGCACCGGCCGCAATCTGATCGCGGACATCGCCTCGTACTGGCAGCCCGCCTCGCCCGGCTACTTCGGGCCGCCCGCCAACTTCAACGGCACCGTCTTCGGGCTGCTGGCGCTGGCCGGGGCGAAGACGCAATCGGGCGGGCAGCGCGTGCCGCAGGCCCTGCTCGACGCGTCGGTGGCGGTCGTGCGCGCCAACGAGCACACCGACGGCGGCTGGAACTTCTCGAAGGCAGCGGGCGATCCGACACAGCTCGGCGCCGCGAGCGACATCGACATGACCGGCGCGACCCTGGCGTCGCTGTGCTCGGCCGGGGTGCCCAACACCGACACGGCCGTCGTCGCGGGCAAGAACTTCCTCAAGGGCAAACTCGTCAACGCCACCGGCGCCTTCACCTCGATGTTCGGCGCGAACACCGACTCCAACGGCTGGGCCGTCTCCGGCCTGAACGCCTGCGGATTCAACGCGCAGGGCACGGACTTCACCACCGCGGCGCGCAAGACGCCGGTCGACTTCCTGCTCGCCCAGCAGTTCAGTCCGGGCGGCGGCTTCCGCTACCTGCCCACCGACACGAGCCCGTCGGCGTACGCCTCGATCGACGCGGTCCGCGCGGTCGCGGGCGGCGGCTTCACCGCCACTCCCCCGGCCCCGGTCACTCCCGGCGCGCCCACCTGGGCCGCCACCACCGACTTCACCAGCGGCTCCACCAGCAAGCTCGCGCTCGTCGTGGACAACGGCGGCGGTTCGCTGAAGGTGTGCTCGGTGCCGGTCGCGGCGACCGGTACGTCCACGACGCTCGGTACGGTCCTGGACGCGGCGGCGTCGTCCGCGACGCCCGGCGGCTGCGTCACCGCCGTCACGCCCGCCACCGGCACGGGCACGGTCACGGCGCTCAACGGCACCGTCAACTCCGGTACGGCGACGTGGAAGTCGAGCCTGGACGGCTCGGCGCCGATCGCCGCCTCGCGCGGCACGACCGTCCACCTCGGTGACACGGTCTACCTGCGGTACGGGAGCTGACCGGCTCCCGCCAGCGGGCGCGCTTCCGCGGCGGTGACCGGTTCCGCCGGTTCGACGCCGTGGAGCGCGTGGGCCAGGACTTCGGCGCCGCGCACGACGCGGGGTCCCGGCCGGTTGAAGTAGGCGGGTCCGTCCAGGACCCACACGCGCCCGTCGCGCACGGCGGGCAGGTCGGCCCATGAGGGGTGGCCGGTCAGCAGGCCGGCCTCCTTCAGGGTGCGCTCGGGCGGGAAGCCGCACGGCAGCAGCACGACCGCTTCCGGCGCGGCTTCCCGCAGCGCGGTCCACTCCATGGGCGCGGTGTGCTCGCCCGGTCGCGCGAGCAGGGGTTCGCCGCCCGCGCAGCGGATCTGTTCCGGGACCCAGTGCCCCGCGGGCCACAGCGGGTCCAGCCATTCGATGGCGGCCACCCGCGGCCGGGGGCGGCCCGCCACCCGCTCCCGTACCGCCGCCAGCCGCTCCTCCAGCTCCGCCGTCCTGCGGGCCGCGGCCTCGGGAACGCCCAGCACGTCACCGACCTGGCGCACGCAGGCGAGTACGTCGGGCAGGGTCTTCGGCTCCAGGCTGATCACGCGCGGTCCTTCGCCGTCCAGCACGCGTACGGAGTCGGTGACCGCGCCGTAGGAGACGGCGCAGACCTGGCAGAGGTCCTGTGTGAGGACCACGTCGGGCGCCAACTCGGCGAGCAGCGCGGCGTCCAGGGTGTAGAGGGACGAGCCCCGGTGCGCGGCGCCGCCGACGGCCCGCGAGATCTCCCGGCTGCTGAGCGCGTCCGGGTCGAATTCCGCGCCGGTCACCACCGGTACGTCGGCGACCACCTCCGGCGGCCAGTCGCACTCATGGGTACGGCCCACGAGGGCGTCGCCGAGGCCGAGTTCGACGACGATGTCGGTCGCGGCGGGGAGCAGGGAGACGATGCGCATACGGGGAACGGTAGCCGGGGGGCGGGCGGGGGCTCGCGCGGCCGAGGGGAAGCGGAGGACAGGGACAAGGCCGGGTGCCACGGGTTGATCGTGGCACCCGGCCTTGGTTCAGGGGGATTCAGCGGGGTTCAGGGTCTGCGGCGAGAGGCGTTCAGCCCCGGGGTCCGTGCCCGGCGGAGCCCACGGTCAGCGGTCCGATCGCCAGGCTCGGCCGCCCGCTGGTGCCGTGCACCGCGCCTGCCGGGACCCGGACCGTCACCTCGCCGTTGCCGCGCGGGGTGACGGTGAACGTCCAGGTCGTGCCCGCCGCGCCGACGCCGTTGGCGGTGAGGCCGGTGACGGTGCCGTTGGACACCCGCAGGTCGGCGGCGGTCAGGCCGGTGACCTGCTGGTCGAGGGTGAGCGTCACCGGGATGGGCTTCCCGCGTGTCGCGCTCACCGCCGTGGTGGCCAGCGAGCCGGTGGGCGTGTCGCCGACCCGGTACGCGCCGCCGCACACGCCCGTCAGCAGCGGGTCAGCGGTCACGGCCCGGCTGCCCGAGGTGCTGAGCACATGGCAGCCGACGCTGACGCGCACCGCGAGCCCGCCGTCGTCCTGCCGGGTCGCGGTCCGCGCACGGCCGTCCACGTACACCGTCGTACCCCGGTATCCGTCGGTGACCGGCACGCTCACCGTGGCGACGGAGTTGCCCGGCACCGACACGCCGAGGTCGGTACGGTCGCCGACGCGGTGGAAGGACGCGCCGACCGTGCCCTTGACGGTCGGTGTCGTCACCGAGCCGTACGTCTGGTCGCCCGGCTGCGGACGCACGGTGAAGGTGTCGTAGCCCGGCGTGGACGGCGCGATGCCGTACATGTCGCGCGGGATGACGTACGAGGGGGCGGTGGCCCACGGGTGCGACCACGTCATGTTGCTCTTCTCGGCCGGGTCCCACGCCTCGCCGGTGGCGCCCGCGCCCAGGTCGATCATGTGCAGCCAACTGTTGGTGCCGTGCGAGGTGAGCAGGTCGAGCGCTTCCTGCGCGTGGCCCGCGTTGTACAGCCCCTGGAGCAGGAAGCCCGAGCAGTAGACGCTGCACGCCATGCCGCGCGAGGTGAGGTACGACGCGACCGCGTCGTACTGCTTCCGGCTCACGGGGACGCCGAAGGCGGCGGGGAACGCGGTCGCCTGGACCGCGAAGTGCCCGGTCGGCTTCATGTCGGCGCTGAGCCCGTCGTCGTACGCGCCCTTGCCCGCGTTGTAGAACGCCGAGTTGAGGGTGGTGCGCAGCCGGTCGGCGATCACGGTGAAGTTCGCCGCGTCGGCGCTCTTGCCGAGGGAGGCGGCCAGGACCGCCATCTGCGAGAAGTTGCTGTACGACAGGGCGCCCAGGATGGTGTTCTTCGCGGCGAAGACATAGCCGTCACGGCTGCCCTCCGGCCAGTCCACGATGGCGTCCGACTGGTCGATGGTGCCGAGCGCCGCGTTGTAGTCCTTGCTGAGCAGCTTGGGCACGAGCGCGTCGTACATCCGCTTGACCTGGTCGGTGGAGCCGGTCTGCCGCCAGTTGTCGTAGACGGACGTGATCACGTAGAGCGGCCATTCCTGCGGCCAGGTGCGGTGGTTGGCGAAGTAGTCCATCGAGTAGACGCCGAGTGTCGGGTCGTCGCTGAGGTAGAGGCTCGCCAACTGGTGGATGTAGTTGTCGGATTCGTAGGGTCCGCGCTCGCGGGTCCAGGAGTCGACGTAGAAGTTCTGGTTGGTGGTCTCCACGGTGTTCTTGGCGAGCTGCCAGACCGAGACGAGGTCGGGGTCGGACGAGGTGAGCTGGGCGCCGCTCTCGTCGAACGGGTAGACCATGGCGAGGGCCTGGAGATTGTCGGCCGTGACGGGGACGGGCGAGTTGAGGACGTCGAGGTAGCGGAAGACGCGCATGCCCCAGGTGTCGACGCTCTGGGTGCCGCCGCGCAGGGTGACGACGTCCTGGTACTCGTTGCCCGCGCGCAGCTTGTAGCGCACGGTCGTCGGGTCGGACAGTTCCTCGCCGTAGCGGAGGGTGACCTTGCGTCCCGCCGTGCCGGGCAGGGTGAGGTGGACGCCGCCCTGCCAGGTCTGGCCGAAGTCGACGAGGTAGTTCCCGCTGCCCTTGTCGGTGATCTTCACGGGCCGCCTGAGCTGTTCCCGGACCTTGCCGAACGGGGTCGGCCGCAGGTCGGCGAACGCGGTCTTCGCGGTGGCGGCGGGCCACGCGGAGTCGTCGTACCCGAAGCGGCCGAAGCCGTCCGGGTAGCGGCTCATCGTGATGTCCTCCTGCGGCATGTTCCAGTAACTGGTCCCGGTGGACTTCGCGGACGGCCAGATGTCCGCCCCTGACATGCTCCTCCAGCCGGGTCCTGTGCCGACCGTGCTCGTGCTGCCGTCGGTGTAGCGGATCACCAAATACGCCTGGAAACGCTGGTCCTTGGTGGTGTACGCGACCGCCGACAGCGCGTGCTCGCCGCCGGACCGCAGCGCGGCCGTCACGTCGAAGCCGTCGTAGCGGGTCTCCTTGTCCAGCGCCTCGGTGGGGCCGAGACCCACGAACCGGCCGTCGAGATACAGCTTGTAGACGTACTGCTTGGCCGCGTCGAAGGAGGAGCCGGTCGCGAAGACGGTGGCCCAGGCGACCTGCTTGGTCCGCTTCCCGCTCTTGTCGAGCGTGAAGTCGTGGCGCAGCAGCGCCCAGTCGTTGGTGGCGTGGGAGCTGAGGCAGTCCGTGCTGGTGCCCACGGCGAGCGCGCCGTTCTGCACGGTGCCGCACGGGAAGGGCGCGCCGGTCGCGCCGAAGTCGTTGGCGTAGAGGGTCTTTCCGCTGTCGGCCGCCGCCAGGCTGGTGACGGTGACGTCGTCCGCGGTGCCCGTCTCGGTGCCGCCGGTACGGAATCCGATGCCGCCCTCGGCGAAGGCGGTGTCGGTCCTGGTGTCGACCACCTTGCCGTCGAGGAAGGTGGTGAGCGTCGAGCCGACCGCCTCGATGCGGACGTCGTGCGTGGTGCCGACGGCGAGCGTGGTGTTCAGCGGTACGGGCGTGCCCGCGCGGAAGGTGCCGTTGGTCTCGACGTGCGGGACAAGGGTATTGGGGTTGCTGGTGTCCGACGCCCTGAACTGCCACATGTAGCCGTTGCGGACGTCGGGCGAGCGGAACCTCACCCCGAGCGCGACCTTGGTCACGGTCAGCTTCACGTCGAGGCGGTAGTCGGTCCAGGTGTCGACGGCGGGCGGCGCGGACCAGATCGGCGCGCTCGTGCCCCAGGTGGCGCCGGGTCCGGTGCCGAAGGTCGCGGGGGCCGACCACGCGGTGGCCCTGGCGCGCTCGTCCCAGACCCGCACCGACCAGGAGTAGCGCTCGGCGGCGCGCAGGGCGGCGCCGCCGTACGGGATCGCGGTCGCGGCGGCCGAGGCGACCTTCGCGCTGTCCCACACGACCCGGCCGCGGCCCGACTCGCCCTCGGTGACGCGGAGTTCGTAGCCGGTCTGGCGGCCGACCCCGGACTGCCAGCCGAAGCCGACGGTACCGGCGGGATCGACGTCCACGGGAGCGGACAGCGATCCGACCGTCAGGTGGGAGGGCGCGCCGCTGTTTCCCACGCCTGCCCGCTGCCCCGGGCCCGGCGCGCCCGGCGGCGCGGCGCTCGCGGGCCCGGCCAGCGGCTGGACCAGGACCAGGGCCGCGAGGGCCGAGGCCGTGGCCAAGAGGGACACCAGTCTTCGACGCATCGTCACAGTCCGTCCACGGAAGGGGATTGAATCGTTTCATTTCATCTGCTAGTGACGTTACGGACGCGTGAACGGGTGTGTCAAGACTCCTGACGCCGGGGGCCGGTGGGCGTATACGCCGGTCAAGGAGGCGGGGCACCGCGTGCTCGCGGGCGGGAGCTCGGGGTGCGGGGAATCGATTCAGTGGGGGTCGAATGGCCGTCGACGCCGAGGGGAGGGCCGCCCGGCGGCCTTCTTCGGCTCGGGTGGCCGTCGAAACCGCCGGGCGGGCCCGCCTTTGGCGCGCCTTCGGCTGTGTTCGTTCACGATCGAGTCGGTGCGCTGCCGGGCTCGGGCTTCGCCCGCTCGGTCGGGGTGCGGTGGGGCGGGGTCAGCGCTCCCAGGGCCAGGACGCGGAGCGGCCGGACTCCAGGAGGGGGATCATGCCGAAGGCGTGGTCGGTGAGGCCGCCGAAGGTGTGGCGGTTGCCGGTGCCCGAGGGCAAGGCGCCCGCCTTGTAGCCGGCCATGTTCCACATGTAGACCGGCACGTTCTTCGGGACGAGGGCGTCGATCTCCGTTTCGCGCATGCCGCCGTGGCCACTGGCGTTGGACGGGAACCAGCCGGGCCTGGTCTGCTCGTCGGTGACCACGACGATCCGGTCGTGGCCGCGGAAGTGGGCCTTGACCGCCGACGGGATGTCGGTGCCGTCGATCCGGCCGAACTTCTCGATCAGGCGCAGGACACTGCCGCCCTTCGGCACGGCGACCGGCCTGCTGCGCATGCCGAACTCGACCAGGGTCGGGTCGGCGGCGCGTACCGCCAGTGCGGCGCCGAAGACCGCGGCCTGCTCGGCCAGGGTGATGTCCGAGCTGTTCGGCGTGGAGAAGCCGAAGCCGGGGAACATCGACGGCGAGCGGTCGACCAGGATCAGCGTGCGGCCGGGCAGCGCGGGCACGTTGGCGAGCGAGAGGTTCAGCGCCTTGTCCAGCGCGTGGCCCCAGCGCAGCGATTCGACGTGCTTGTGGGCCGCCCAGAACCGGAACGGGAGCATGCGCGAGCGCGCCACCCGCTCCGGGTCGCAGATCGTGGCCGCGACCTGCGCCGCGGCCTCGTCGGACACCCCGGCGCGGTCGAAATTCCGCAGGTTGCGGACCAGCGCGAAGACACCCATCGACGGGATGACGGTCTCCCACGCGGCCTTGTCCATCGGGCCCTGGAGCCAGCCCGCCAGCGCTTCCCACGTCATGCCCGCTGCGGCGATACGGCTGCTGCCGTCGGTGCCGTCGGTCCGGTCACCGCCACCGCTCCCGAGGAGGCCGCGGCGGTTCCCGACCGGCACGGCCATCAGCTCGGCCCGGCCGCGGACAATCCGCAGCGCGGCCGGGATGTCGTCGCCGCGGCCGTGTCGCCGGTCGATGGCGTGCTTGAACAGGTCGCCCTGCCAGGGCTTGTCGGCGGCAGGCGAGGGGTGGACGAGTTCGAGGACGTCACCGAAGCGGTAGCCCTTGGACTCAGTGTCGTACTTCAGCAACGACCGCTCGCTGTACAGGCGTTGTACGGCGTCGGCGACACCGCGCTTGACGGGCTTGGGAAGCCGGCGGCCGAACGTCGAGGTCCAGTAGGCGAGGAACTCGCCGGGCTCGTCGGGCCGTTGGAGCACCGAGTCGACGACCTGCCGGGAGTAGCCGGGCGCGTCGTTGCGCAGCCGCTCGGCGGTGAACTCCGCGGCGCCGACCAGCGCCGCCGTGCGCATGTTGCCGTCGCCGCGCAGCCAGGCCAGGAGCGCGGCCGTCCACCGCGGGTCCTCGATCGCCAGTCGGCGGACCAGCCGCTGGTATCGGTCGTCGCGGTCGCCGCCCTTCTCGTAGAAGGTGTCGGTGCCCACGACGTTGGATATCGCGAGCAGGAAGAGCTCGGACCGCGGGTCGCGCAGGTGGCCGGAGCCGCCCTCCGCCGTCACGGTCCGCGCGCCGGACGTGGTCACGGGCGACGTGACCCGCGGCTTGACGCCGCGCTGATTGAAACGAGACATGGAAGAGTCCCCCCGCGTCGGAGGGGAAGCCCAGCGGGGCGGTGTCCGAGATCAGGGGTCGACGACGGGAACAATGCGCTCTGGGCCGCTGAGCTACGGGGTTTCACGCCCGGTGGGATTCGAACCCACGTCTCACCATGAACAGTGGAAGTACCCGTTGTCCGCGCACCGGACACCGCCGATGCTGCGCCCCCCGAGATCAGGACGGCCGCGGTTCTGCGGGGTTCGAACCCCGCCCACCGAAGTGGTTCTACCACAAAGAAGTAACCGTGACCTGCGCACCGGGAGGTGCTGTTGTCGATCGTCAGCATAGCCACGTGCCCCGAACGTGCCGACTGATTTACCGGCCGCGCGGGCCGCACCGGCCGCGGCTCGCGGGTCCGTAAACCCGTCCGCCCGTGGGCCCGTAAACCCGTCCACCAGTAGGTCCGTAAACCCGTCCGTCCGTGGGTCAGGACAGCACGCGGTGCCGGAAGTTGCGCAGGCCCAGGGTGAGGAAGACGGCGCAGGCGGCGATCAGGACCGGGTAGACGGCGAAGAGCGACATGTGGGTGGACTCGGTGAAGGCGGCGCGCATGCCCTCGGTGATGTAGATGAGCGGGTTGACCAGGACCAGGATCTGGAGCCAGTGGAAGCCGCCGAGGTGGACGAGGGAGAGCTTCGTCCACTGGTAGTAGGTGCCGCCGAGGAAGACCAGGGGCAGGACGACGAAGCCGAACATGACGCCGATGTTCTGCGGCTGGAAGGTGGTGCCGAGCATCAGGCCGAGCGAGGTCATGGCGACGCAGGCGAGCGGGATCAGGGTGACCACGATCCACCAGTGGACGGTGAGATGGGCGTGGACGCCGGGCGCGTGGACGACCGCGGCGATCGGGAAGACGATGACCGCCGAGATCAGGGCCTGGACGGCGCCGGACAGCACGCGGGCGACGGCGACCAGCCAGATCGGGCAGGGCGCCTGCACCCGGTCCTCGATCTCGCGGGTGTAGCCGAACTCCTGTGACATCTGGATCGCGACGGACTGGATGCCCTGGAACATGATGCTGATGGCGACGACACCGGGCACGAGGACGGTGGCGAAGTCCGACTCGCCCGTCGAGCCCCCGGCGCCGCCGATGCCCTGCCCGATGGTGGGGAAGACGTAGAGGAAGACGAAGACCAGCAGGAACGGCTGGACGAGTGTCCGGGCGACGAACTGCCCGAAGCTCTTCCACAGCACCCGCAGGTCCCGCCGGACGAGCGCGCCGAGGGCGGTACGGCTGGCGGCGGCCACGGAACGGCTCGGCCGTACGGTGACCGGGCGGTGCGTCGGGGACAGCGGCTGCGAGGGTCCGGCCGGTGGTGCGGTCATTCCCTCAGCTCCTTGCCGGTGAGGCTGATGAACACGGTCTCCAGGGAGCTGCGCACGATCGAGAGGTCGACCAGTTCGAAGCCGCCCCGCTCGGTGCTGGCGACCACGCGCGGCAGCAGGCGCTCGTCGCCCTGGACCTGGAGTTCGACGCCGCCGTCGACCAGCCGGGTGCGGACGGCGCCCTCGATGTCCCGGGTGAGGCGGGCGGCGAGGGCTTCGTGGTCGCCACTGGCCAGCACGGTGACGATGGTGTCGGCGCCGACTCCCTGCTTGAGGGCTTCCGGTGTGTCGAGGGCGAGGATCTTCCCGTGGTCGATGATCGCCACCCGGTCGCAGAGCTGGTCGGCCTCTTCCATGTTGTGCGTGGTGAGCACGATGGTCTGGCCGTCGGCGATGAGCCCGGCCAGGATCTCCCACAGCGCGAGCCTGCTCTGCGGATCGAGACCGGCCGTCGGTTCGTCCAGGAAGAGGACGGCCGGGCGGTGCATGATCGCGCGCGCCACCAGCAGCCGCTGCGCCATGCCGCCCGACAGGTTGCCCACAGGAGAGGCGGCCCAGCGCGACAGACTGAAGCGTTCCAACGACTCGTCGGCCAGTTCGCGCGACCGTCCGGCGGAGATCCCGAACAGCAGCCCGTGGTAGTAGAGGTTCTCCCACACCGTCAGCGAGCGGTCCAGGGTGTTCTGCTGCGTCACGACCGCGATGACCTGCTTGGCCAGCGCGGGCTGCGCGACGACGTCGATGTCCCCGACGTACGCTTTCCCGCCGGTGGGGACCACGCGCGTGGCGAGCATGCCGATGGTGGTGGTCTTCCCCGCGCCGTTGGGTCCGAGGAGTCCGAAGAACTCCCCGGCGTAGACCTCGAGGTCGAGGCCGTCGACCGCCATGACGGGCGCTTTGGGATACCGCTTGGTGAGCCCGACCGTACGGATCACCGGGGGCCGTCCGCCGCCGGGGCCCGTCCGCTCCACCGCCGCCTCGACCGCCATGTCCCACCTCCCGGCTCCGCTCGACCCGCATGCCCGTCCGCCGTCCGGCCCGCGCCCGTCGGCTGCCCGATCCGTGCGCCCGCCGCTCTCGTCATCGAAACACGCCCCCGTCCGCGCGGCCCGCGACAACGGTCCGACCGGGGGACGTCGGCCGACGCGGGCGGGGGCGTTTATGATGATCGCGAAAAGCGGACCGCCCGCCTCCCGGCGGGGTCCCCGACCGCCGTCGCGGGGGCTGTGAGCGGCCCGAGGAGCGGGGCCGGGGAACAGGACCGGCGCATATGCCCAATGGCCGCGGATTCCCGAAGTGGCAGTACACGGTTGCGAAGAGCCAGTAAAGGACCCATTCGGGAAACTCGTACAGGATTCAAGGGAATGACGGCGTGAATTCATTCATTCTCACACCATCCGGGTGTTCTGAACATTGATCCGGAGGCGGCCAATAGGGTCTCCGGCGGGTCCGGCCGAGGGCCGCGGGCCGGGCGGGCAGGGGGGACAGCGCATGACCGATACCCCACGGGCGGACATACCGGATTCGCAGCCGGAACGTCGCCGTATGTGACGGGGAAAGACGGACAGGACGCTACTTACGCGGAGTGTCGCGACACAAGGCGGCGGGTCGGCGCGCGGCGGGGATCGGCGCCCAAGCGCGGCCCCGGCAGGAAGTCGATGACGCACTCATGTCACACGCGCCCCACTCACCCCAGTGGCTCTCTTCGAAATCAACCATGCTGCTATGGACATCTTGATTTGTGCTGCGTCATGAATGAGAATTCGTCCAATTGAGCGGCACGGAGTACACGCAATAGAGGCCCGCCGCGCACACCGGGGCCTCGCGCGGCGGGACAGCGCACTCACCCGCTCCGTTACCGACAGTAGCCGGGGGTAAATCGTTGGAGTTCTGCATACTCGGGCACCTCGAAGTCTCGGCGAACGGGCGCCCGGTGCAACTCGGCGGTGCCCGCGAGCGGACGGTACTGGCGATGCTGCTCATCGAGGCCGGTCATGTGATCCCGGTGGAACGGCTCATCGACGCCGTGTGGGGCGACGACCCGCCGGCGACCTCGCGTGGGCAGATCCAGATCTGCATCTCCAACCTGCGGCGGCGCATCCTCGCGGGCGGCGGCGAGGACCTGATCGAGACCCGACGGCCCGGCTATCTGCTGCGGGTCCCCGCGGGCACGCTCGACCTGCACCGGTTCGAGGCCGAAGTCCACGAAGGGCAGGCGGCGTTGGCGGCCGGGGACCCGGCCGGGTCGGCCCGCATCCTGCGGGACGCGCTGCAACTGTGGCGCGGTCCCGCGCTCGCCGACGTGGACAGCACGCTGGTGCAGCAGGGAGTGGGGCGGCTCAACGAGCGACGGCTCGCCGTGCTCGGCGAGAGCCTGAAGTCCGGGCTGATCGCGGGTGAACAGCACCGGCTGATCGGCGAGTTGACGTCCCTCGCGGCCGAGTATCCGCTGCACGAGCACTTCAGGGCGCTCCTGATGATCGCGCTCTACGCGGCGGGGCGGCAGGCGGAGGCGCTGGACGCGTACCGCAAGGTGCGTGAGGAATTGCAGAGCGAACTGGGCATCGACCCGGGCAGTGAACTGCGCGGCCTGCACCGGGCGATGCTCGCCGGTACGTTCTCGCTGCCGGGCGCGGAGCCGGACGAGACGACGTCGGGGCGTTCGACGAGCCGGGACAGCCGGGACCACGACGGTCAGGGGCGTCAGCCGCAGCACCGCGAAGACCAGCGGCGCGACGACCAACACCGGGACGACCAGCGGCGGGAGGACCAGCGGCGCGACGAACAGCGCCGGGCCGACCAGCGGCGCGACGATCAAAGGCGCGACGACCCCCGCCGGGACGACTACCGCCGGGACGAACGCCGACGCGACGAGCAGCGCCGCGACGAACACGGGCGGGACGAACACGGGCGGGACGACCCGCGCCGTGACGACTACCGCGCGGACGAACACCGGCGCGACGAACCCCGCCGCGATCAGTGGGACCGCATGGAGCGGGACCGCGACGACCGGTACGGAGACCGGGACGATCCGACGGGCAGCGCGCCCGCGGAGTCGGCCCGGCCGCCCACCTCGACGGGCGCCCCCATGCCCGGCGCCCGCGCCGACCCGGAGGGTGCCTCGGACCAGGCGCGCGGCCAGGCCGAAGGGCAGTCGCCGCACCAGCCGCCGGCCGAGGAGCCCAAGCGGCGCGCGCCGAGCCTGCTGCCCGCCGACATCCCGGACTTCACCAGCCGCAGCGAGACCGTGAACGACATCGTGCGGCAGATCGGCGGCGACCAGCGCCACCGCAGCGACCAGGCGGTGCCCGTCTGCGTGATCGTCGGACAGGGCGGCGCGGGCAAGACGACGCTGGCCGTGCATGTCGCGCACCTGCTCACCCAGGACTTCCCCGACGGCCAGCTCTTCGCGCACCTGCGGGTCGGCGACCGTCCGGCGAACCCGTCCGACATCCTGGAGCGCTTCCTGCGGGCGCTCGGTGTCGTCGGCCCCAGCCTGCCCAAGTCCCTTGAGGAACGCGCCGAGCTCTTCCGCGACCTGGTCAGCGGGCGGCACGTACTGGTCGTGCTGGACGACGCCATGACGGAGCGTCAGGTCACCTGGCTGCTGCCCGGAAGCGCCGACTGCTCGGTGATCGTGACGAGCCGTCAGCGGCTCACCGGACTGCCCACCGCGGGCCGGGTGGAGATCGGCGCGCTCAGCGAGAGCGGGGCCGCCGCGTTGCTCGCCCGCTACATCGGTGAGGCGCGGGTGGTCGCGGAGGCGGAGAGCGTCACCGAACTCTCCCAGCTCTGCGGCCGGTTGCCGCTGGCGTTACGGATCTCGGCGGCGCGGCTGGCGGCCCGTCCGCACTGGAGCGTCGCCGACCTCGTCGACCGGCTGCTCGACGAGTCCCGCAGGCTGGACGAGTTGAACCACGGTGAGATGCAGGTCAGGGCCAGCATCTCGCTGACGTACGACAGCCTGCCGGACGACGCCCGGCTGCTCTTCCGCCGTCTCGCCCTGCTCGACGTGCCCAACTTCGCGGCCTGGGTGGGCTCCCCGCTGCTCCAGGTCGACGTGCTGCGCGCGCAGGAGGCGCTCGAAGTCCTGGCGGAGGCGTATCTGATCGACGCCACGCCAGGTCCCGGCGGCCATGTCCGCTACAGCTTCCACGACATCATGCGGCCCTTCGCGCAGGAGCGGCTGGCGGAGGAGAGTTCCGAGGAGCGGCTGGGCGCGCTGGAGCGCTGGCTCGGCGCGCTGCTGTCGCTGACCGGTGAGGCGCACCGCCGCGAGTACGCGGGCGGCTATCTGGAACGGCGCAGTTCGGCGGAGCGCTGGCGGCTGCCCGACCGGCTGGTGGAGCGGCTGCTGTCCGACCCGCTGGCCTGGTACGAGCAGGAGCGTACGTCGATCGTGGCGGCCGTGCGGCAGGCGTCGGCGGCCGGACTGGTCGAGCACTGCTGGGACCTGGCGCTCAGCTCGGTGACGCTCTTCGAGGCGTACTCGTACTTCGGCAACTGGCGCGAGACGCACGAGATCGCGCTCAAGGCGGCCTGCCGGGCGGGCGATCAGCACGGCGAGGCGGCGATGCGCTACTCGCTGGGCTCACTGCACATGTTCGAGCAGAGCACGGACCCGGCGATGCGGCAGTTCGAGCGGGCGCACACGCTCTACCACGAACTCGGCGACGAGCACGGCGCGGCGCTCGTACTGCGCAACATGGCCTATCTGGACCGGCTGACCGGTGACATCGCGTCGGCGCAGGAGCGGTGGGAGGAGGCGCTGGGCGTCTTCCAGGTCACCGGCGACCGGATCGCCGAGGCGCACGTCCTGCACAACATGGCCCAGGTGCACGTGGACTGCGGTGAAACGGCTACGGCGCTGCGGCTGTTGGAGCGCGCCGAGGCGATCTGCCACGAGGTCGGCAACCGCCGGGTCACCGCTCAGGTACAGAACCGGCTGGGCGCGCTGCACCTGCGGGTCGGGCGGCTGGACGACGCGCATGTCGCCTACACCCGTGTGCTGGACAGTGTGCGGGTGACCGGCGACAAGGTCGGCGAGTGCTACGCGCTGCTGGGTCTGGCGACGGTCGACCTGCGCCGCGGCGAGCCGGGTTCCGCGCGGGCGATGCTGACCGAGGCGCTCGAACTGGCGGTACAGGCCGGCGCCCGCATGGTGGAGAGCCGGATCGCGCTGGCGCTCGCCGAGGCGCTGCTCACCTCGGACGTCGAGGCGGCGCCGGAGTACGTCGAGCGCGCGCTGACCGGCTTCGAGGCGATCGGCGCGACGTTGGACAAGGCGCGCGCGATGGTGCTGCGCGGCCGGGTGCACGCGGCATCCGGCCGTCCGCAGGGCGCGCGTGCCGACTGGCAGGCGGCGGCGGGCATGCTGACCGGGCTGCGGACGGACAAGGGCGGTGTCGCGCTGGTCGAGGAGGTGCGGCGGCTGCTGCGTACGCTGGCCGACGGGGGCGCCGACGCGGGTGTCACCGCGGCGCAGCTTCCGGCGGAGGCCGAGCTGCACAGCTGAACGGCTTAGGAGTCGCCGGGGAGTTGGGGGAACGCCAGCTCCCGGCAGGGGGCCTGCCGGGTCGGCGGTGTTTCCGGTCGGCGTGAAGGTGCGGCCGACCGGGCGTCGTGGAGCGGGGGCGCCCGCCGGTGCGGGCAGGGAGAATCCGGGCAGCCGGTAGCACCGGGTGTCACGGGGTGGAAGGCGCCCAGCCGTGTGGGCGGCCCGGGGTCACGGGCGTCATGGTGCGGAGGTACCCGAGAGCGCGGGCGGGTGGGGGTGCCGGATCTCCGACGGTGCGGGATGCCCGTGTCGGCACGGGCTTCGTGGGGAGACGATTCGCCGGATCGAACCAGGGCGCCGTGAGAAAGGGCTCATCCGGCCGACCGAGCGGCGGTCGTCGTGGGGTGGAACTGGGGAAGCGGTGGTGCGCGGTGCGGTGGTACGGGGTGCCGGGCCGCGAGGGCCGCGGCGGAGGTCAGTCCCAGATGGTGTTGTCCGTGGAGGCGGTGGGGGTGGGGGTCGGCTTCGGCGTTCCGCCGTCGACACGTACGACCGAGGTGTGGCCGTTCGTGGACGAGTGCGTCGAGGTGACCGCGACGGCGACGCCGCCCGTGAGGGTGACGAGCAGGGCGGCGGCGGTGATGCTGCGGCGGAAGGCGCGAACCGTCATGATGCCATCTCCAAGTCTGTGGGGCCGCCGGTTCAGGTGTCCCGGTGGCTCGATGACTTCATGGTTCGGTGGACCGCTTTCGGTCCGTCCTCGCCCGGCTATCACGGTCGCTATCACGGCGCTCTCACCCGACCGCCGCAGGTCGGCGCGGGGCTCGGCGCGGCGGTCCGGCTCTCGCCCCGCCCTCGTTTCGCTATCGTCGGGGGCCGCCGGTCCTATCGTCCCGGGCCGCCGGAGCGATGGCGGAACGATAGGGGCATCCCCCAACGTCGTGGCCACCCAGGCGCGACACCGCAAAAGGCGCGCCCGAACCCGGAGGCGGGACCCCGTGAGTCTTTGCGTGCACATCGTGGACAGTGCGTTCGGCGTACCGGCAGCGGACGTCGACGTCCTGCTGCGCCAGCCCGCCGGAGACGACTGGCGTGAGCTGGTGCGCGGGCGCACCGGTCAGGACGGCCGGCTGGCGATGCTCGGTGACCGGAACATCCAGCCGGGCATCTACCAGGTGGTCTGCGACCTGGACGCGTACTACGCCGTCCTCGGCTCGCTGCCCCTGCACCCCCGGGCCATCGTCGAGTTCCGGGTGACCGAGTCCGACGCGGACATCCACCTGCCGATCGTGGTCTCCACGCACTCCTTCCTGAGCTACCGCGGCGCCTGAGGCACCGCGACTACCCCTTGGCGAGGGCCGGTTGACGCGGGAACAGATCGGCTCCCAGCTCCCCCCTCGCCCGTCCGTCGTCCAGCAGGGCGCCGACCGTGGCCTCCGGCTCGGTGGCCGCGCGCAGCGCCCCGAGCGCGATGGTCCGCAGGACGGCGGTGACATCCTCCTCGCCGAGCACGTCGGGGTCGGACCGCAGCGTCAGCTCCACCTGGTGAGCCCCTTCGGCGTTGACCCGGAGATAGAACGGGTGACCCGCCTCGCGGGCCGGGGGCGTCCAGGTCAGGGACGCGCCGGACGGGACATCGGCCCGGTCCCGCGCCGGTACGGGCGGCGGTACGTCGGCGGACGGCTCCGCTTCCGCCACGTAGTTGAACCAGCAGTCGTGGACGAAGAGCGAGCCGTCCGGCCCCGGTGCCTCGGCGGCCAGCCGCGCCGCCGCGTCGACGTCGTAACTGCCGTGGCGGTAGGCCAGCAGCGAGCTGAGATGCGCGCGCTTGAGGAAGCCGGACAGCGGCGCGTCCGGGTCCACCGCGCAGAGCAGCGGCACCAGTTGGTTCATGGTGCTGACGACGGGCTGCCACAGCGGGTCGAAGCGGTTGGCGCACATCAGGCTCAGCATGATCCGGTTCCGGGACAGCACTCCGGAAAGGGCCGCGCCGGTCAGCGCGGTCAGAACGCTCTGCGGCGACACCCGGTGTGCGGAGGCGGCGTCCGCGACCAGCGCGGCGAGCCGCGGGGAGCGCAACGTCGCCTGGATGCGGCGCTCGTCGGAACCGGGCGTCCGGGCGGGCAGATTGCTCAGCGGGCCGCCCGCCAGGATCTTCTTCCAGTACTTCTCGGCGCCGCGGCGGTGGCCCGCCCAGGCGTCGCCGTGCTGGAGGACGGCCAGCTCGCGCGGCGCGGGCCCCGGCCGGCCGTCGGCCGCCGGGTCCCCACCGCCCCTGGCCGCCAACTCCTTGAGCTGCCGTTCCAGTTCGCGGATCGCCCAGACGTCCACCACCATGTGCGACATCGACACGGCCAGATAGCGGGGGCGGCCCGCGGCGCATATCAGCGTGCCGTGCCAGCCGGGGTCGCCGACGACGGGGAAGGGCCGCGCGTACAGCTCACGCAGCACCCGCGCGCCGTCCTGCGGGGTCACCAACGGCAGGTCCAACCGGTCCAGCCGGAGCGGGACTTCGGGGTGGACGCGCTGGAAGGGCCGGCCGTCGGCATCGGTGTGGAACGTCGTCCGCAGGCTTTCGTGACGGTATGTCAGGACGCGCAGGGCGCGGTCGATCGCGGGCGCCTGAAGTCCCTCGACGTCCCACAGGGCGGGGACGTTCACCTCCATCAGCCGGTCGGTGGCGAAGGTTTCTATCGATCGCCAGGTCGACAACTGGCCGAAGGTGAGCGGGGCGTCGACGGGCATGGTCCCTCCGTGGCATGAGGTGGAGCACGAGGCATGGCGTGAGGCGGTGGTCCGGCGTGGCGTGAGGAGGTGGCGCGGCGCGAGGTGAGGCGCCGACGGGGTTTCGGGGCGGCGGTCGTGCGGCGGTCGTGCGCCGGTCGTGCGCCGGAAAGCGGTCGGTGATCGGTAGTCGGCGGGCTGCGGTCTGCGGGCTCCGGGCCGCGCTACGGGTTCGCGTACGGCCGTACGGCCCCTCCCCCCGCGCCCGTCGGCGCGGGGAGGAAGGTGACGAGCTGCGCGGCGCGTGGAACGCGACGGCTCAGCGACAGACGGTGCCGCGCGCGTGGCTCACGGCCGTGCAGACGACCCGGGTGCAGACCACCCGCGTACAGACCACCTTGCGCATTTGCTTCACCTCCTCCCGCACATCGCTCCTGACGGTTTTCCGGCGGCCCTTTCGCCGCATCACACACTTATTCATGGGTCGCTTCTCCTTGTCCATACGCGCGCGTTGGCATCAAGTTCGCGGTATTCCCTGCCACCGCGTTCGGAGCGAACTTCCTTGACCCGCCAGGGCCGTGGAGTCCACGCTTCTGCCATGCCCGGAACAGCCGGGGCCACCGGTGAAGACCACGCCGGCCGCCCCGGTCGTATTTCCCGGTCCTGAGCAGCGGAATGCGTTTACCGAACCGTCAGGACCCGCGAAGAGAAACACGAAGAAGAAATTCACGGCAATGCGCCGCAGTGCGTGCGATGCCGGGCGATGCGTTCTGGAACAGCCAATCCTCGAAAGGTGGGTCATGTCCGCTCTGACTGAACGGTCCACGGCCGCGGAGCCGGTCGCCGTCATCGGCATGTCCTGCCGGCTGCCCGGCGCGAAGAGCCCCGAGGAGTTCTGGCGGCTGCTGAGCGAAGGCCGCGAAGCGGTCGGCGAGGCCCCGGCGGACCGGCGCCAGACGGACGGTACGGCGGGATCGACGGCGGCCGGTGCCGCGGACGGCACGGGCCGGGCCGGGCGCGGCGGATACATCGCCGACGTGGACCGTTTCGACGCCGCCTTCTTCGGCCTCTCCCCGGCCGAGGCCGCGGCGATGGACCCGCAGCAGCGGCTCGTCCTGGAGCTGGCGTGGGAGGCGATCGAGCACGCCCGGATCGTCCCCTCGACCCTGCACGGCACGGCGGCCGGAGTCTTCATCGGCGCCATCACCGGCGACTACGCGCTGGTCCACGACCGGCTCGGCGGCCAGGGGATCAGCAGGCACAGCGTCACCGGCACCCACCGCAGCATCATCGCCAACCGGGTCTCGCACCTGCTCGGCCTGCGCGGCCCCAGCCTCACCGTCGACTCCGGCCAGTCCTCCGCCCTGGTCGCCGTGCGGCTGGCCTGCGAGGAGCTGCGTCGCGGCACCGCCCGGACGGCGCTGGCGGGCGGTGTGAACCTGAATCTGCTCGGCGAGAGCGACCGGGCCCTGGAGCGCTTCGGCGCCCTGTCCCCCGACGGCCGCTGCCACACCTTCGACGGCCGGGCCAACGGTTACGTACGCGGCGAGGGCGGCGGTGTGGTCCTCCTCAAGCCGCTGTCGGCCGCGCTCGCCGACGGCGACACCGTGCACTGCGTCATCCTCGGCGGCGCCGTCAACAGCGGCACAGGAGAGCACCTGACCGTTCCCGACCCCGAGGCGCAGCGCGAGGTCGTCCGGCTGGCCTGCCGCGACGCGGGAGTCGCGCCCGCCGAGATCGCCTACGTGGAGCTGCACGGCACCGGTACGGCGGTCGGCGACCCGATCGAGGCGGCCGGTCTCGGGGCCTCGCTGGAGACCGAGTCGCGGGTGGCGCACGGCGCCCCGCCGCTGCTGGTCGGCTCGGCCAAGACCAACGTCGGCCACCTGGAGGGCGCGGCCGGCATCGTCGGTCTGCTGAAGGTGGCGCTCAGCATCGGCCACCGCACGCTCCCGCCCAGCCTGAACTTCACCTCGCTCCACCCGGCCATCGCGGCCGAGCAGCAGGGCATCGAGGTGGTCACCGCCGCCCGTCCGTGGCCCGGCTCCCCCGACAGCCGCCCGACCGCGGGCGTCAGCGCCTTCGGTATGGGCGGTACCAACTGCCACCTGATCCTGGCGGCGGCGCCCGAGACCGCGCCGAACGGGACTGCGGCGCCCCAGACCGTGCCGAACGAGACCGTGGCGCCCCAGACCGTGCCGAACGAGACCACGCCGAACGAGACCGTCGCGGACGACAGCCCCGAGGTCCGCCGCGACTGCGACGCCGACGCGGCCCCGACCACCCCCTGGCTCCTGTCGGCCCGCTCCCCGCGCGCCCTGACCGCCCAGGCGGACCGGCTCGCCGTCCACCTCGCCACGCACCCCGACGTACCGGCGCGGGACGTCGCGCTGTCCCTGCTGCGCACCCGCTCGGCCTTCGACCACCGCGCCGTCGTCCTCGGCGCGGGCCGCCCCGAACTGGACACACTGCTCGCCGAGTTGGCGGCGGGCCGACCCCACAGCGAGGTCATCACCGGGCACACCGCGACCGGCGGCGTGGGATTCGTCTTCCCGGGCCAGGGCTCCCAGTGGTGGGGCATGGCGCGCGAACTGCTGGCGATCGACGGCCCGTTCGCCGACCGGATCGCCGAGTGCGCCCGCGCGCTGGCCCCGTACACCGACTACGACTTGCTGGACGTGGTGCGCGGTGCGCCCGGCGCGCCCGGCTTCGAGCGGCTCGACGTGGTGCAGCCCGCGCTGTGGGCCGTGATGGTCTCGCTCGCCGAGGTGTGGCGCGCGGCCGGGGTCGAACCGGACTTCGTCATCGGCCACTCCCAGGGCGAGATCGCCGCCGCGACCGTCATCGGCGCGCTCTCCCTGGACGACGGGGCCCGCGTGGTGGCCCTGCGCAGCCAGGTGCTGCTCCAGGTCACCGGCGGCCGGATGCTGTCGGTGTCCGCGCCGCTCGCCATGGTCGAGGAACGGCTGGCGGCCTACGGGGCGGCGACCCTCAGCGTGCTCAACAGCCCCACCTCCGCGGTCGTCTCCGGACCGCTGGACACGCTCACCGAGCTGGCCGCGAGCTTCGACGCCGACGGCTTCCGCACCAAGGTCCTCAAGATCGACTACGCCTCGCACTCCCCCGCCGTGGAAGTCATCCGCGAGCAGGTGCTCGACGTGCTCGCACCGGTCCGGCCGGTCGCCGTCGACACCCCGTTCTACTCCTCGCTGACCGGCGGCCGGGTCGAGGACACCTCGGAGCTCGACGGCGACTTCTGGTACCGCAATCTGCGCCACGCCGTCCGCTTCACCGACGCCACCCGCTCCGCGCTCGCCGACGGCAACGGCCTGTTCGTCGAGTGCAGCCCGCACCCGGTGCTGCGGCACGCGATCGAGGAGACCGCGGAGGAGGCGGGCCACGAGGCCGCCTCCGTGCCCACCCTGCGCCGCGAGGAGGGCGGCCCCGCGCAGGTGCTGCGCGCCCTCGCCGGTGCCTACGTACACGGCGCCGACGTCGACTGGGCGCCCGTCGCGGCCGTACCGGGAGCCCGTACGACGGACCTGCCCACGTACGCCTTCCAGCGCGAGCGGCACTGGCTGGGCGGGGCGCCGATCCTCGGCGCGGCAGCCGGTCCCGGTGCCGCCGGCACCGCGGGCCCCTCGGACGCGGCCCCGGCGCCCGTGGCGGTCCGCACTCCCGAGGCCGTACGCGATCTGGTCACCGCGAGCACCGCCGCGGTCCTCGGGCACGCGGACGGCAGCGCGATCGACCCGCGCCGCAGCTTCAAGGACCTCGGCCTGGACTCGCAGGGCACCGTCGAGCTGCGCAACCGGCTCAAGGACGCCACCGGTCTGAAGCTGCCGACGACGCTGCTCTTCGAGTTCCCGACGCCGAAGCGGCTGGCCGAGCGACTGGCCGAGCTGACAGCGCGGTTGACGCCGCAGACGCCCGAGGCGGACGGCGCGGGCGTGCGGCCCGCCCCCAACAGCGTGACCAGCGACGGCACTTCCGCCGACACCGCTGCCGACACCGGTACGTCCGCCGGTTCCAGCGTCGACCCCGACGCGCCCGAGCCGATCGCCGTCGTCGCCATGAGCTGCCGCTACCCCGGCGGGGTCAGTACCCCGGAGGAGCTGTGGCAGCTCGTCGCGGACGGCACCGACGCGGTCACCGGGCTGCCCGCCGACCGCGGCTGGGACCTGGACGCACTGCTCGGCGCGGGCCCCGACCGGCCCGGCGCCCTGACCACCGTCGGCGGCGGATTCCTGCACGAGGCACCGGAGTTCGACGCCGCCTTCTTCGGCATCAGCCCCCGCGAGGCGCTCGCCATGGACCCGCAGCAGCGGCTGCTGCTGGAGACGTCGTGGGAGGCCGTCGAGCGGGCGGGCATCGACCCGGCCACGCTGGCCGGGCAGCCGGTCGGCGTCTTCTTCGGCTCGATGGCCTCCGACTACGGCCCCCCGCTGCACCGGCCGAACGGCGGCGGTGACGGCCACCTGCTCACCGGTACGGCGCTCAGCGTCATCTCCGGCCGGGTCGCGTACACCCTCGGCCTGCGCGGCCCCGCGCTGACCGTCGACACGGCCTGCTCGTCCTCCCTGGTCGCCCTGCACCTGGCGGTCCGCGCCCTGCGCGGCGGCGAGTGCCCGATGGCGCTGGCGGGCGGCGTGACGGTGATGTCGACGCCCGGCAATCTGGTGGAGTTCAGCAGGCAGCACGGACTCGCCGCGGACGGCCGGGCCAAGGCGTTCTCGGCCGACGCGGACGGCACGTCCTTCTCCGAGGGCGCGGGGGTGCTGCTGCTGGAGAAGCTCTCCGACGCCCGCCGCAACGGCCACCCGGTGCTCGCCGTCATCCGCGGCACCGCCGTCAACCAGGACGGTGCGAGCAACGGCCTCACCGCGCCCGACGGACAGGCCCAACGCGCCCTCGTGCGCCAGGCGTTGGCCGACGCGCGGCTCACGGCCGACGACGTCGACGCCATCGAGGCACACGGCACCGGCACCTCCCTCGGCGACCCCGTCGAGGCCAACGCGCTGATCGACACCTACGGCAGCGCCCCGGGCGGCGGCGACCCCGCCGCCGCGCGACCGGTCTGGCTCGGCTCGGTGAAGGCCAACATCGGTCACACGCAGGCCGCCGCGGGTGTGGCGGGCGTCATCAAGATGGTGCAGGCGCTGCGCCACGAGACGCTGCCGCGCACGCTGCACGCCGACGAGCCGACGCCGCGCGCCGACTGGGACGCCGGACGGATCAGGCTGCTCACCGAGCAGCGGGCCTGGCCGCGCGGGGAGCGGGTCCGCAGGGCCGCCGTCTCCTCCTTCGGCATCAGCGGCACCAACGCCCACGTGGTCGTGGAGGAACCGACCGCGGCCGACCTTCCCGTCGAACGGACGGACCGTCAGGAAACCTCTGCACAGAGCCTGTTGGCCTGGCCGGTCACCGCCCGCACCCCCGAGGCGCTGCGGCACCAGGCCCAGCGGCTGACCGGCGCCGTCGCCGACAGGCGGCCCGAGGACGTCGCCCGCACGCTGGCCGCCCGTACCGTCTTCGAGCAGCGCGCCGTCGTCCTCGGCGCCGGAACCGACGAGCTGATCGCGGGGCTGCGCGCCCTCGCCGACGGCGACCCGGCCGGGCCCGGCACCGTCTCCGGTACGGCCAGGGGCCGCGCCCGGACGGCGCTGCTCTTCACCGGGCAGGGCGGTCAGCGGCTCGGCATGGGACGCGAACTGCACGCCGCCTTCCCGGTGTTCGCGGCGGCGTACGACGAGATCTGCGCGGCCTTCGACCCCTACCTCGACCGCCCGCTGCGCGAGGTGCTGTGGGCCGAGCCCGACGGACCCGACGCGGTCCTGCTGGACGAGACCCGCTACACCCAGCCCGCGCTCTTCGCCTTCGAGACGGCCGCGTGGCGGCTGCTGCGCTCCCTCGGCGTCGAGGCCGACGTCGTGGCGGGGCACTCGGTCGGCGAGTACGCGGCGGCCTGCGCGGCCGGGGTGTGGCAACCGGCCGACGCCGTACGGCTGGTGGCCGCGCGCGGCCGGCTGATGCAGGAACTCCCGCGCGGCGGAGCGATGTTCGCCGTCGCCGCGAGCGAGGAGGAGATCCGCGGCACGCTGGCGGAGCCGCGGTACGCGGCGCGGGCCGTGGGCCTGGCCGCCGTCAACGGCCCGCTGAGCTGCGTGATCTCCGGCGAGGAGCAGACCTGCGAGGCCATCGCGCGGCAGTGGGCCGACGCGGGCCGCCGCACCAAGCGGCTCACCGTCAGCCACGCCTTCCACTCGCCGCTGATGGACCCGATGCTCGACGCCTTCCGGCGGGAGATCGCCGCGACCACCCTCGCCGAACCCCAACTCCCTTACGAGGCCGCCCTGGGCGCCGACCGCTCCTGGACCGACCCCGCCTACTGGGTGGACCAGATCCGGGACACGGTGCTCTTCGCGCCGGTCGTGGACCGGCTGGCCGCCGCCGGTACCGGCGTGCTGTTCGAGGTCGGACCGCAGGCGGTGCTCACCCCGATGGCCCGCGAGAGCCTGGCCGGGCGGCCCGGCAGCGTCGTACCGCTGGTCCGGCGCGGCCGGGACGAACAGGACGCGCTCCTGCGGGGCCTGGCCGAGGCGTTCGCCGCCGGAGCCACCGTCGACTGGGCCGCCACCGCGGCGGACGGCGCCCGTACCGAGCTGCCCACCTACGCCTTCGACCGGCGCCGGTTCTGGCTCACCGACGCGGGGCCCGACGCGGGCTCGACCGCCCGCACCTCGCTGCTGCGCCGCGCGACCACCGTCGCGGCCGACGGCGGCCACCTGCTCGGCGGACGGCTCTCGCTGCGCTCCACGCCGTGGCTGGCCGACCACGCCATCGGCGGCACCGCCGTCGTCCCCGGTACGGCGCTGGTCGAATGCGCCCTCCAGGCGGCGGAGTTGGCCGGGGCGGAGGCGGTCGGCGGACTCACCCTGCTCACCCCGCTGGTCCTGCCGCCACTGGGCGCGGTCGAGGTCCAGGTCGCCGTGGGCGGCGAGGACGCGGACGGGCGGCGCGCGCTGACCGTCCACGCCAGGCCCGCCGACGACACCGACGCGCCGTGGACGGCGCACGCCACCGGCCACCTGACGGCCTCGGCGGACGCCGCCCCCGACGACGGCTGGGCCGCGGTCTGGCCGCCGGCCGGAGCCGAGACGGTCGACCTCACCGACGTGTACGGGCGGCTCGCCGCCGCGGGTTACGGCTACGGCCCCGCCTTCCAGGGCCTCACCGGCGCCTGGCGTGCGGGCGACGACCTCTACGCGGAGGTCCGGCTGCCCGAGGACGTACGGTCCGCCGCGTCCGACTTCGCCGTGCACCCGGCCCTGCTCGACGCCGCCCTGCACATCCTCGTCCTGGAGGCCAGGAACGCCTCGTCGGCGGGCCGCCCTGTCCCCTTCTCCTTCACGTCCGTCACCGTCCCCGCGCCCGGAACCGACGCCCTGCGCGTACGGCTCACCGCGAGCGACGCCTCCGGCGACGGCACCCGGATGTCCCTGTGCGACACGGCGGGACGCCCGGTGGGCGAGGTGACGGTGAGCATGCGCAACGCCCCCGAAGGCTTCGGCCTCAGGGCGACCTCGGCGCCCAAGGACATCGGCCTGTACGACATCGCCTGGGTCCCGACCGCCGCGTCCCCGGCCCCGTCCTCCGAGGACTCAGCGCCCTGGGCGGTGCTCGGCTCCGCCGCCGCCGAACCCGTGGCCGCGGCCCTGCGCTCCTCCGGCCGCCCCGCCTCGGTACTCGCCGACCTCGACACCCCCCGTACGGGCGCGGCCCCGGCCGTCCTGGTCATCCCGGCACCCGAGGACCCGGCACACGAGGACCCGACGCCCGAGGGCCCGACATCCGACGGCCCGACGTCCGAGGAACCGGCAGCGTCCGGTGGCCTCCCCTCGACCGTGCGCCGCGTCCTCGCGGACACCCTCGACCTCGTACGGCGACGCGTCGCCGACCCCGAGCTGGCCGGCACCCGGCTGCTCTTCCTCGCCGACCCCGACTCGCTGACCGGCGGCCCGCTCTGGGGCCTGATCAGGTCGGCCCAGACCGAACACCCCGACGCCTTCGCCCTGGCGGACGCGAGCGGTACGGCACCGGACGAATGGCCGCTGCTGGCAGCCGCGTTGCACCAGGCGGAGCCCCAGACGGCCGTCCGCGACGGCGCCCTGCTGGTCCCCCGGCTCACCCTCCGCGAGACCGAGACCGAGACCGAGACCGAGACCCACACCCACACCGGCACCGGCACCGGCACCGGCACCGAGCCGGTCGACGGCGCGCGGACCGTGGACACCCCGGACACCGGAAGCGCCCTCGGCACCGGCACGGTCCTGATCACCGGCGGTACCGGCGGACTCGGCGCGCGCCTCGCCGCGCACCTCGTGGCACGGCACGGCGTGCGGGACCTGCTCCTGGTCTCGCGGCGCGGCCCGGCGGCCGAAGGGGCCGACGAGCTGGTCGCCGCGCTCGAAGCGCGCGGCGCGGCCGTACGGGTCGCGGCCTGCGACGTCGCGGACCGGGCGGCGCTGACCGCGGTGCTGGACTCGATCGCGGACGACAAGCCGCTGACCGCGGTGGTGCACACCGCGGGCGTGCTCGACGACGGCGTGGTCGCGCGGCTCGACGGTGAGCGGCTGGGGAATGTGCTGCGGCCCAAGGCGGACGCGGCGTGGCTGTTGCACGAGGCGACGGCGGACCTGCCGCTGGCGGCGTTCGTCCTGTACTCGTCCGTGGCGGGCGTGCTCGGGACGGCGGGCCAGGCGGGTTACGCCGCCGCCAACGGCTTCCTGGACGCGCTGGCCGTCCACCGCAGGGCGGCGGGGCTGCCCGCGACCTCGGTCGCGTGGGGCCTGTGGTCCGCGGAGGCCGGGATGGCCACGGCGCTGAGCGCGGTGGACCAGGCGCGGCTGGCACGGATCGGCACGCTGCCGCTCGGCCAGGAGGAGGGTCTGGCGCTCTTCGACGCGGCGCTGGCCGCCGACCTGACGGGCGGCCGTACGGTGGCGGCCCGTTGGGACCTGACCGGGCTGCGGGCCCGCGCGGCCTCCAGCGGGTCACCCGTACCGCCGCTGCTGCGCGGCCTGGTGCCGGCGCCGCGCCCGGCCCGCGGAACGGCCTCCGTCCGGCCCGCCGCGTCCGGTGCGACGGCGCCCGCGCCCGCCGCGGGTCAGGGCGGACTCGCCGGGAAGCTGGCGGGGCTCGACCGGGAGGCGGCGCACGCGGTGCTGCTCGACCTGGTCAGGGAGCGCGCCGCGCTCGTCCTCGGGCACGACAGGGCCGACCGGATCGAGGTCGACCGGCCCTTCACGGAGCTGGGCTTCGACTCGCTGGCCGCGGTGGAACTCCAGGAGGGCCTGGGCCGGATGACCGGCGTGCCGCTCCCGGCGACGCTGACCTTCGACCACCCGACCGTCGCGGACGTGGCGGCCCGGCTCGCCGCGGACTTCGCACCGGCCGAGCCCGTACCGGCGGGCGACCGGCTGTGGGGCACCCTCGGCGACGCGCTGTCCGCGCTGCTCGACGGCAGCGCCGCGGCCGAGGGCCCGGCCGACCCCGACGAGCGCGACCGCACCGAGGCGCTGCTCCAGGCGGCGCTGAGCCGGCTGCGCGACGGCGGCGAGGGACCGGGGCGGCTCCTGAGCCCGGCACTGCCCGGCGGCGGCCTCGAAACCGTCTCGGACGAGGACCTCTTCGACTTCATCGACAACCAACTCTGACATTCGCGACAACCCGACTTCGTACTGGAGGACACGGCTATGACGAGCGAAGAGCGGCTTCGCGAATATCTGAAGAAGGTGGTCGGCGACCTGACCGACGCCCGGCGCAAGCTGAGCGAGGCCGATGACCGCGAGCACGAGGCGGTGGCCGTGGTCGGCATCGGCTGCCGCTACCCCGGCGGGGTCGAGGCACCTGACGACCTGTGGGAGCTGGTGGACTCCGGCACCGACGCGACCAGCCCGTTCCCGACCGACCGCGGCTGGGACCTGGAGAAGCTGTACGACCCGGACCCCGACACCCCCGGCACCAGCTACACCCGGCGCGGCGCCTTCGTGCACGACGCGGGCGACTTCGACGCCCCCTTCTTCCGGATCAGCCCCCGTCACGCGGTGAGCACCGACCCGCACCACCGGCTCTTCCTCGAAGCGGCCTGGGAGTCCTTCGAGCGGGCCGGCATCGACCCGGCGACGCTGCGCGGCAGCAGCACGGGCGTGTGGGCCGGGATGATGTACGAGTTCTACTCGGCGCGTTTCCTCGGCGCCGTTCCCGAGGACGTCGACGGCACCCTCCTGGTCGCCAGCACCCCGAGCATGCTGTCGGGCCGGGTCTCCTACAGCTTCGGTCTCGAAGGTCCCTCGGTGACCCTCGACACCGCCTGCTCGTCCTCGCTGGTCGCGGTCCACCAGGCCGTACGCTCCCTGCGCAGCGGCGAGTGCACGCTCGCGGTGGCGGGCGGGGTGACCGTCATGGCGGAGCCCGACATGTTCGCGGAGTTCTCGCGGCAGCGCGGCCTGGCCCCCGACGGGCGCTGCAAGCCGTTCTCCGCCGACGCCGACGGCACGGTGTGGGGCGAGGGCTGCGGTGTCCTGCTGCTGGAGCGCCTCTCGGACGCTCAGCGCAACGGCCGCCCGATCTACGGCGTGATCCGCGGCACGGCCGTCAACCAGGACGGCGCGAGCAACGGGCAGACCGCGCCCAACGGCAAGGCGCAGGAGCGGGTGATCGCCCAGGCGCTGGCCGACGCCCGCCTGACGCCCCGTGACATCGACGCGGTCGAGGCGCACGGCACGGCCACGCCGCTCGGCGACCCGATCGAGGCCAACGCGATCCTGTCCGCCTACGGCAAGGACCACACGCCGGAGCGGCCGTTGCTGCTCGGCACGATCAAGTCCAACATCGGGCACACGCAGGCCGCCGCGGGCATCGCCGGAATGATCAAGATGATGCAGGCGATGCGGCACGGCAAGCTGCCGCGCACCCTGCACATCGGCACCCCGACCTCGCGGGTCGACTGGTCGGCGGGCACCGTAAGGCTGTTGACCGAAGAGGAGCCCTGGGAGTCGCGCGAGGACGCGCCGCGCCGGGCCGCCGTCTCGTCCTTCGGGATCAGCGGCACCAACGCGCACGTGATCCTGGAGGAGCCGCGACCGGCCTCCGCCGCAACGGAGTTGGAGACCGGGAAGGGTTCCGAGACCGGGTCCGACACCGGCTCCGACACCGGGACCGGCGCCGCGTCCGACACCGGGTCCGGCATCGCGTCCGACACCGGCAAGGCCCCGCTCGCCTGGGTGCTCAGCGCCCGCAGCGCCGACGCCCTGCGCGGCCAGGCCGACCGGCTCGGCCGCCGCGTCGCCGCTCAACCGGCGCTGCGCCCGGTGGACATCGCCTGGTCGCTGGCCGCCACCCGCGCCCGCTTCGACCACCGCGCGGTCGTCGTCGGCCGCGACCGCGCCGAACTCCTCGACCGGCTCGACGGTTTCGCGCAGGGCAGGGACGGCTCCCCGGTGACCACCGGCGTGGCGTCCGGTACGGCCAGGACCGTCTTCCTGTTCACCGGACAGGGCGGTCAGCAGCCCGGCATGGGGCGTCAACTGCACGCCGCCTTCCCCGTCTTCGCCGCCGCCCTGGACGAGGTGTGCGACGCGCTCGACCCGTATCTCGACCGGCCGCTGCGCGAGGTGATGTGGGCGGAGCCCGGCACGCCCGAGGCCGCGGAGCTGGACCGCACCTACTACACGCAGCCCGCGCTCTTCGCCTACCAGGTCGCCGCCTTCCGGCTGCTCGGCTCGCTCGGTCTGGTCCCCGACAAGGTCGCCGGGCACAGCGTCGGCGAGATCGCCGCCGCCCATGTGGCCGGTGTCTGGGACCTGGCCGACGCGGCCCGGATGATCACCGCCCGCGCCCGGCTGATGCAGCAACTCCCCTCCGGCGGCGCGATGTTCGCGATCTCCGCCACGGCGCGGGAAGTCGCCGTCACGCTGGCGGGCAAGGAGAGCCTGGCGCAGGTCGCCGCCGTCAACAGCCCCGCGGACGTGGTGGTCTCCGGTGACGAGGAGACCTGCGCCGCCGTCGCCGCCCACTGGGCGGAGCAGGGCCGCCGCACCAAGCGCCTCACCGTCAGCCACGCCTTCCACTCGCCGCTGATGGAGCCGATGCTCGACGCCTTCGGCGCCGAACTGGCCGCGCTGACCTTCCGTCAGCCGACGCTGGACACCGCCGTCAACCTCGGCGCCGACCGGAGCTGGACCGACCCCGGCTACTGGACCGACCAGGTCCGCCAGGCCGTGGGCTTCGCCGACATGACCGCGCGGCTGGACACGGCGGGCACGGACGTCTATCTGGAGATCGGGCCGCGCCCGGTGCTCTCCGGAATGGTCCGCGCCTGCCTGCCGGACGCCAAGGCCGTGGTGACCGCCGTGTCCCGGCGCACGCTGGCCGAGCCCGAGGGGCTGCTGACCGCGCTCGCCGAGGCGTACGCGGCCGGCGCGTCCGCCGACTGGAGCGCCGCGGCGCCCGGCGGACAGCCCGTCGAACTGCCCACGTACGCCTTCGACCACACGCGCTACTGGCTGCTGCGGACCCCGCCGCGCGGCGACGCCGACGCGCTCGGCCTGACCGAGCTGCGGCACCCGCTGCTGGGCGCGGCGGTCGCCGTCGCCGACGGCGGACTGGTCGCCACCGGCAGGCTGACCGCGGACGACCTTCCCTGGCTGGCCGACCACTCCGTGGGCGGCGCGGCGATCGTGCCCGGCACCGCCCTGCTCGACATGGTCGTCGAGGCGGCGGCGCAGGCCGGTTACGACCGGGTCGAGGAGCTGACGTTCGAGGCGCCGATGCCGCTGCCGGTGACCGGGTCGCTCGACCTCCAGGTCGCCATCGGCGGCGACGGCTCCGTCGGGGTGCACGCCCGGCGCGGCGGCGAGGAGAGCTGGACCCGGCACGCGTCGGGCAGCCTGGCCGCGGGACCCGCGGAGCCCGACGGCTGCGCGTGGGCCGCCACGTGGCCGCCGCAGGGGGCCGCACCGGTCGACCTGGACGCGGTCTACGAGCGGCTGACGGAGCGCGGCTACGGCTACGGCCCGGCCTTCCGCGGGCTGCGCGGCGCCTGGCGCACCGACGGTGAGCTGTTCGCCGAGGTCGAGGTGCCCGAGGGCGCGGAGAACGACGGCTTCGGGCTCCACCCGGTGCTGCTCGACTCGGCCTTCCACCCGTACGCCGCCGAGGGCGAAGGGGACGAGCTGCGGCTGCCGTTCGTCTTCCGCGGGGTGCGGCTGACCGCGGTCGGCGCGTCCGCCCTGCGGGTCAGGATCGTGACCGAGGGCGCCGACCAGTTGTCGCTGACCGCGGCGGACGAGAACGGCGGACTGGTCCTGGACGCCCGCGACATGCGGGTCAGGGCGGTGCCGGCCGCGGCCATGCGGGCGCTCGCCGGAAGCGCGGCCTCGCCCGAGGGCTACTACGGCCTGGAGTGGACCGAGACGACGCTTCCCGCGGTGAGCCCCGGCAGTTGGGCCGCGCTGGGCACCCCGGTCGCCGCGCTCCCCTTCCACACCGGCCCCGACGCGCTCGCCGCGTCCGGCGTCCGGCCCGACTACGTCCTGCTCGACACCGAGGCACTGGACACCGCCGAGGGCGCCGAACTCCCGCAGAGCGTCAGCGAGTTGACCGGGCAGGTGCTCGGCCTGCTCCAGCGGTGGGCCGACGACGCGGCCTTCGCCGCCTCCCGGCTGGTGATCGCCACCGACCCCGACTCGCTCCGCACGGCGGGGGTTTGGGGCCTGGTGCGGGCGGCGCAGGCCGAACACCCCGGCCGGTTCCTGCTGGTGGGCGCCCGCGGCGGCATCAGCGCGGCCCTCGCGGGTCCCGGCAGGGCGGTGGCGCTGCTCGCCGCCGCGGCCGAGGCCGACGAGCCGCAGGTGCTGCTGGAGGACGGCCGTACGCTGCTGCCGCGGGTCGCCCGCCGGGTGCCCGCACCCGCCGTCGAGCCGGCCTTCGGCGACGGCACGGTCCTGGTCACCGGCGGCACCGGGGCGCTCGGCGCGCTGGTCGCCCGGCGGCTGGTCGAACGCTTCGGCGTACGGCACCTGCTGCTGACCTCGCGGCGCGGTCTCGCGGCCCCCGGGGCGCGGGAGCTGGCCGACGAGCTGACCGAGGCCGCCGGACCCGGCGCCACCGTACGGATCGAGGCGTGCGACGCCGCCGACCGCGGCGAGCTGTCGGCGCTGCTGGCCTCGGTGCCGCCGGAGCACCCGCTGACCGGTGTGCTGCACGCGGCCGGTGTCCTGGACGACGGCCTGCTCGCGGGCCAGTCGCCGCAGCGCCTGGCGGACGTGCTGCGGCCGAAGGCGGACGCGGCCTGGCTGCTGCACGAGCTGACCGCGGACCTGCCGCTGGCCGCCTTCGTCCTGTTCTCCTCCGTCGCGGGCGTGCTCGGCAACGCCGGGCAGACCACGTACGGAGCCGCCAACACCTTCCTGGACGCGCTGGCCGTCCACCGCCGGGCGGCGGGTCTGCCCGCGGTCTCGGTGGCCTGGGGACTGTGGTCGACGGCGGGCATGGGCTCGACGCTGACCGCGGCCGACGAGGCGCGGCTGGCCAGGATCGGGGTCGCGCCGCTCGACGAGCGGCAGGGCCTCGGGCTGCTGGACACGGTGCTGACCGACCCCGACGTCGAGGCCGCGGTCGTGGCCTCCCGCTGGAGCCTGAGCGGCCTGCGCGGCGCGCAGGACAGCGGCGAGCGGATTCCGCAGATCCTGCGCGGCCTGGTCCGCGCGGGGCGGCGGACCGCGGAAGGCGGCGGCGCCCGGCAGTCCGGCGCCAACGCCGCGGGCGGCCTGGCCAAGAAGCTCGAAGGACTCACCGGTGACGCCGCGAAGTCCGCGGTCGACACCGCCGTACGCCACCACGTGGCCGCGGTACTGGCCCATGGAGCGCCCGAAGCGCTCGACCCCGACCTGCCCTTCATCGACCTCGGATTCGACTCGCTGACGGCGGTCGAACTGCGCAATCGGCTCCAGACGGACTCCGGTCTCGACCTGGCCCCGACGCTCGTCTTCGATCACCCGACCATCGGCGCCCTGGCGGAGCACCTGGCCATCGCGCTGGTCCCGGCCCCGAAGGATGACGTGACCACCATGGAAGAAGCCCTCGCCCGGATCACCGGCGAACTCAGCTCGTCCGCACCCGCGCTGCGGGACCGCATGGTCGTGGCCCTGCAGGACGCCCTCAACCGACTCGGAGTCCCGATGGACTCCCCCACCGCGGTGCTCGACGAGGCCTCCGACGAGGAGATCTTCGCCTTCATCGACGCCCAGGCGTAATCCCGCGCCGGGCGCACGGCCCGGCCACCGAGGTACAGCGACTCCCCGGCACTCCCACCGGCACTCCCCCGGCACATCGCCGGCGCACATCACCGGCACCACCGGCTCCCGGCACCGGGCAGTCCGTCACCACACCACGAATCGGCAGAGGGCAGGAAGATGGCAGGCGAGGACAGACTCCGCGAATACCTGAAGAAGGCCACGGTCGACCTGGGTGACGCCAGGCGCAAGCTGGCCGAGGCCCAGGCACAGACGCACGAGCCGATCGCAGTCGTCGGCATGTCGTGCCGCTTCCCCGGCGCCGGTTCCGTCGACGCCTACTGGGACCTGCTCGACCAGGGCAGGTCCGCGGTCCTCGACGAGGTGCCGGGCGGCCGGTTCGACCTCGCCCCGCACGTCGAGAACGACGGGGTCTACACCACCCGCGGCGCCTTCCTCGACGACGTGGCGGGCTGGGACGCCCGGTTCTTCGGCAGCTCCCCGCAGGAGGCGCTGCGGATGGACCCGCAGCAGCGGCTGCTCATGGAGCTGACCTGGGAGGCGCTGGAGGACTCCGGTACGCCGCCGCCGAGCCTGGCGGGCAGCCGTACCGGAGTGATGATCGGCTTCTCCGACGTCCTCCAGTACCTGCGCCTGGAGCAGGCCGAGGAAGGTCTGGGCGTGCTGCACGACCCGTACGGCGGCCAGGGCGGTTCCGCCAGCGTCGTCGCGGGCCGGCTCGCGTACCACTACGACCTGCGCGGCCCCGCGCTGACCCTGGACACCGCCTGCTCGTCCTCGCTGGTGGCCGTCCACCTCGCCGGTACGGCGCTGCGCCGCGGCGAGTGCGACCTCGCGGTGGCGGGCGGCGCCTTCCTGCTGATGCACACCGACATGTACGTCAACGCCTGCTCCACCTCGATGCTGTCCCCCGACGGCCTGTGCAAGACCTTCGACGCCCGCGCCGACGGCTATGTGCTGGGCGAGGGCGCCGGGGTGGTCGTCCTGGAGCGGCTCTCCGACGCGGTACGGCGCGGCCACCGGGTGCACGCGGTCATCCGCGGCACGGCCGTCAACCAGGACGGCCGCAGCAACGGCCTGACCGCGCCCAGCCGCAGCGCCCAGGCCGACGTCATCCGCCGCGCGGTGTCCGCTGCCGGGGCGACCCCCGACGACATCGCGTACGTCGAGGCGCACGGCTCCGGCACCAAGCTCGGCGACGCCATCGAACTGGGCGCGCTCACCGATGTGTTCGGGCGCCGCAGCGAGGAACGGCCGCTGCACGTGGGCGCGGTGAAGACCAACATCGGCCACACCCAGGCCGCGGCCGGGATGGCCGGTCTCATCAAGGCCGTCCTGGCCGTCAAGCACCGCACGGTGCCGCCGAATCTGAACATGACCGAGCCCTCGGAGACCGCCCTCGCCGCGGGCGCCGTCCGCCCGGCCTCCGAGTCCCGCCCCCTCCCGACCGACGAGGCGTCGCCGCAGCTCGTGGGCGTCAGCTCCTTCGGCTGGTGCGGCACCAACGCCCATGTCGTCCTGGCGGCGCCGTCGCCCGCGGCGGCCGGGACGGGCACGGCGGCGGGCGTCGGCGGCCCGGTCCGCGCCGGTCTCGCCACCACGGGAGGCACCTCGGCCGACGGCACCGCCGAAGGTTCCGTCGAAGCCGCCCCGGCACCCGGCAGGGCCGAACTGCTGCCCGTCTCCGCCGCCGACGACGGCGCGCTGACGGCGCGGCTGGACGCGCTGGCCTCGGTCGCCGGACGCACCGGCCTCGACGACCTGGCGTACACGCTGCAAAGCGGCCGCGCGGCGCTGGAGTTCAGGCGCGCGGTGGTGGCCGCCGACCCCGAGGACGCTGCCGCCGCGCTGGCGACCGCGGCGCGGGCCACCGGGGTCCGTACGGTCAAGGGCCGCCCCAAGCTGGCGTATCTGCTGCCGGGCACGGGCGACCACTACCGGGGCATGGCGCGCGATCTGCACCGTACGGAACCGGCGTTCGCCGAGGCCGTCGAGACGTGCCTGGCCGTCGCCGAGGAGCGCTGCGGCATCGACCTGCGGGACACGCTGCTCGGTGAGCCCGCGCAGGCGCCGGCCGACGCGGGGGCGGGCTTTCTGGCCAGGCCCGGCAGCGGGGCTGACCTGGCGGACGACCCGGACAGCCACGCGGAGATCGCGCACCTGTCGCTGTTCACCGTCGAGTACGCGCTGGCCAGGCTGCTGGCCACGCACGGCGTCACGCCCGACCTGCTGATCGGCTACAGCCTCGGCGAGTACGTGGCCGCGACCCTGGCCGGTGTCTTCGAACTGCCCGACGCCCTGTGGCTGGTGGCGCGGCGCGCCCGGCTGATCGAGGCGGCGCCCGAGGGCCGGATGCTGGCGGTCGCCGCCGACGCCGACCGGGTGCGCGCCGAACTGGCCGCGTGCGGCGCGGCGGTGGACATCGCCGCTGTCAACGGCCCGGCCATGACCGTGGTCAGCGGAGCGCCGGACGCCGTGGCGACCGCCGCCGCCCACCTCGCCGAACAGGGCCTGGCGGCACGGCAGTTGCGCTCCGCGCACCCCTTCCACTCGGCGCTGCTCGCCCCGGCCCGCGCGGAGCTGGCCAAGGCCGTGGCCGCGGTGCCCCGGCACGAGCCGCGCATCCCGGTCGTCTCCAACGTCACCGGCGCGCCGCTGACCGCCGAGCAGGCCACCGACCCCGGCTACTGGGCCGACCACCTGACCAGCCCGGTGCGGTTCGCCGACGGTCTGGCGGCCTGCGCGGATCTGGGCGTGGACGGCTATGTGGAGCTGGGCCCCGGCCAGACCCTGGGCGGCCTGCTCCGGCAGAACGACCGCAGCGGCGCCAACCCCACCGTGCTCGGCACCGTCCCCGCGCAGTGGGCGGCGGGCGGCCCCACCGACGGCCGCTCCCGGCTGCTGGAGACCTTCGGCCGGCTCTGGGAGCTGGGCGCCGACCTCGACTGGACGTCGCTGCGCGGCGCACGCCCCGGCACGCTCACGGAACTGCCCGCCTACCCCTTCCAGCGGACCCGCTACTGGCCGCGCACGGGCACGGGGACGGCCGCCGCGACCGGCGCCGGCTCCACGGGCGGCGCCGTGCAGCCCGACGACTTCTGCTACGCCCCCGCGTGGCAGCAGGACGTCACCCTGCCCGCGCCGACCGCCGTGGAACCGGCCGCGCCCCTGGTGGTGTTCGCCGACGGCGACGGTGTCGGGACCCGGCTGGCCGAGCTGGCCGCGGCCTGCGGCGCACCCGTCACCGAGGTCATGCCCGGCGGCGCCTGGCGGCGCGACGGACGGCGGGTCGTCATCGACCCCGCCGACCCCGAGCACTACCGCAGGGTCGTCGCGGAAGCGCTGGCCGGGACCGCGGGACCGCTGCGCGTCGCCCACCTGTGGAGCCTGCGCGACCCGGCCCGCACCCCGCTGTTCGCCGAGGACGCCGAGCTGGTCAGGGCGGTCCGGCTGGGCTTCGACAGCCTGCTGCTCACCGTCCAGTCGCTCGCCTCGGCGGCGGCCGAACGCGGCGTGAAGCTGCTGACCGTGACCGCGGGCGCCGCCCAGGTGCACGGCGGCGACTGCACGGCCCCCGACCGGGCGCTGGCCCACGGCTTCGCGCGGATCGCCCACGCCGAGCAGCCGGGTACGGCCTGGCGCGGCGTCGACCTGGACCCGTCGGCGCCCGCTGATACCTGCGCCGCCCACCTCGCGGAGGAGATCGGCCACCGCGCCTGGCAGCACGACGACCCGGCCGCCACCCCCGCGCTGATCGCCTGGCGCGCGGGACGCCGCCTGCTCAAGGACTGGCGGCTGGTGCCGCTCCCCGCGGCCGACGGCGCGACCGGCTTCCCCGTACGCCCCGACGGCGCGTATCTGGTCACCGGCGGCACCCGCGGTCTCGGCCTCGGGCTCGCACGGGAACTCGTACGCTCCGGGGCCCGGCGGCTGGCCCTGGTCGGCAGGACCGATCTGAACGCCGCGGCTGCCGCCGACCCCGAGGGGCGGGCCGCCCAAAGCCTGCGCGACATCGCCGCGTTGGAGGCGTCAGGCGCCGAGGTGCTGCTGCTCACCGCCGACGTCGGCGTACCGGAGGACCTGCGGCGCGCGCTGCGCGACTGCCGGGAGCGGTTCGGAACGCTGACCGGCGTCCTGCACGCGGCGGGCGTCCCCGCGGGCGGCATGGCCGTCCGCCTGACGCCCGGCACGGCCCGTACGGTGCTCGCGCCGAAGGTGCTCGCCATGGGCCCGCTCGCCGAACTCGTCGGCCCCGGCACCCCGGAGGCCGACCGGCCGGAGCTGCTGGTCCTGTACTCCTCGGCGGTCAGCGTCTTCGGCGGCCTGGGCGAGGGCGACTACAGCGCCGCCAACACCGTCCTGGACGCGTACGGCGCGGCGCTGGCCGACGCCGCCGCGGCCACCACCAAGGTGCTGAGCGTGGCCTGGGGCCCGTGGCAGCACGACGACTGGCAGGCCGAGGCGTCCGGCGGCGCGCTGGCCGACCGGGTCCGCGAGCACCGCGCCCGCTACGGCTTCTCCGAGTCCGGCGGCAACGCGCTGCTGGGCAGGCTGGCGGGCGCCGCCCGCGGCAGCCTGCTGGCGGTGCGGATGCCGATGGCCGAGGGGCTGCGCGAGTGGGCGGCGCTGACCGACCTGGCCGCGCTCGTCGCGGCCGGCGCCCCCGCCGACAGCGAACGGCCGCGCTTCCCCCGGCCGTTGCTGCGTACCGAATACGCGGCCCCGCGCACCGAGTTGGAGACGGTCATCGCCGACAGCTGGGGCCGGCACCTCGGCATCGACGGCATCGGCGTCCACGACCCGTTCTTCGACCTGGGCGGCAACTCCCTGGTCGGGATGTCCATGGTCGCCGACATCGAGAAGCGGCTCGACCGCAGGATCGCCCCGGCCGTCCTGTTCGAGCACCCGACCGTCGCCGCCTTCGCGGCGGCGCTCGACGGCGGTCCCGCCGGGACCGCCACCACCACAGCACGCGACTCCGGCCTCGCCCGGGGCGAGAGACGGCGCCGCGCCCGCGGTGCCCAGCCTTCCATCACCCGGAACTAGGAGGACGGATTCATGCCGCGCATACCCACCGAGGTGTCACCGATGGACATCGCCATCGTCGGCCTCGCCGGGCGCTTCCCCGGCGCCACCGATGCCACGGAGCTGTGGTCGGCGCTCCGCGACGGCCGCTCGGGCATCACCCGCTTCACCGACGACCAACTGCGCGCCGCGGGCGTGCCCGACGAGCTGATCGACGACCCCGCGTATGTGAAGGCGGGCGCGGTGATCGACGGGATCGACCGCTTCGACGCCGACTTCTTCGGGATCAACCCGAAGGAGGCGCAGATCCTCGACCCGCAGCACCGGCTCTTCCTGGAGCACAGTTGGCACGCGCTGGAGGACGCGGGCTGCGACCCGGCGAGCTTCGACGGCTCGATCGGTGTCTTCGCGGGCTGCGCGATCAGCACCTATCTGACCCGTAACGTCGCCCCGTCCGGGATCGGCCGCAGCGTCGGCGAGCTGACCGTGGGCCTGGCCAACGACAAGGACTCGCTGACCCTGCGCGTCGCCCACACGCTGGGCCTGTCAGGGCCCGCGTACGGCATCCAGAGCTACTGCTCGACGTCCCTGGTCGCGGTCTGCGCCGCGGCCACCAGCCTGGCCGGTTTCGAGTGCGACCTGGCCCTCGCGGGCGGCGCCGCCATCGCGGTCCCGGACGACACCGGCTACCTCTACCAGCCGGGCGGCATCAGCTCGCCCGACGGCGAGTGCCGCGCCTTCGACGCCTCCGGCCGGGGCAGCCTGGTCGGCAACGGCGTCGGCGTGGTCGCGCTGCGCCGCCTGGTCGACGCGCTCGCCGACGGCGACCAGGTGTACGCGGTGATCCGCGGCTGGGCCGTCAACAACGACGCGGGCCGCAAGGTCGGCTTCACCGCGCCGGGTGTCAGCGGCCAGGCCGAGGTGATCGCCGAGGCGCTCGCCGCGACCGGTCTCGAGCCCGAGGACATCGACTACATCGAGGCGCACGGCACCGGCACCGCGCTCGGCGACGCCGCCGAACTCGCCGCGCTCCAGCAGGTGTTCGACGGCAAGGAGGTCATGATCGGTTCGGTCAAGACCAACCTCGGCCACCTGGACCGCGCGGCCGGTGTGACCGGTCTGATCAAGACCGCCCTGTCGCTGCACCACGGCGAGATCCCCGCGACCCGCAACTACACCGCGCCCAATCCCCAACTGGAGTCCGGCGACGCGCGGTTGACGGTCCTCACCGAGCGGCACCCGTGGCCGCGCGGCGACCGTCCGCGCCGCGCCGGGGTCAGCGCCTTCGGCATCGGCGGCACCAACGCCCACGTGATCCTGGAGGAGGCCCCGCCGGTCGCCGCCCGCAGCACCGGCTCGGGCCGCCGCAGCGAACTGCTGGTGTGGTCCGCCCGCACCGAGGCCGCCGCCGACGAGGCCACCGCCAATCTCGCCGCGCACCTGGACACCATGGACGACGCGGACACCACGGTCGGCGCGGGCATCTCCGACGTCGCCTACACCCTCCAGAGCGGCCGCCGGCTCTTCAGCCACCGGCGCGCCCTGGTCGCGGACTCGCTGAGCGGCGCGGCGCGCGAGCTGCGCGCCGGGTCCGCCCTCGGCCGCGCCGACGGCACCGCCTCCCGGCCGGTCGCCCTCCTGCTGACCGGCGCCGCGGAGCCGTACCCCGCCGCGGCGGCCGAACTCTACGACGCGGAACCGGCGTTCCGTACCGCGCTCGACGAGTGCCGCGCCGCCGCCCAGGCCGTCGGCGGCGCCCCGCTGGCCGGACTGCTCTCCCCCGACCGCACCAGCGGCCACGACCAGCACGGGCACCGCGCCTTCGCCTTCGGATACGCGCTCGGCACGCTCCTGCGCTCCTGGGGCATCCAGCCGGACGCCCTCCTCGGGCACGGTGTCGGCGAGTACGTCGCCGGGTGCCTGGCCGGGGTCTTCTCCCTCAAGGACGCCTTCGCGCTGCTGCACCGCCGCACGGAGACCGAGGGACAGCCGCTGACCGACTGGGCGGCGGGCCACATCACCTTCGGCGAGCCCGGAACCGTCCTGTACTCCGCCGCGACCGGCGGCCGGCTGACGGCGGCCGAGGCCACCGACCCCGCGCACTGGACCGCGGCCCTCACGGGCCCGCCCGCCGACCCCGGCACCGCGCTCGGCGCGCTGCTGGAGTCCGGGAACCACGCCCTGCTGGAGATCGGCGACGGCGCCCTCGGCGCCCACCGCGCCCTCACCGAAGGGCACGCGGACCTGCTGATCCCCGCGCTGTCCGGCGACGACGACCCGCGCGAGGCGGGCACGGTCCTCACCGAGGCCGTGGGCCGCCTGTGGCTGACCGGCGTCGACATCGACTGGTCCGGCTACCAGCACGGCCGTGACGTCCTGCGCACGAAGCTGCCCGGATACCCCTTCCAGCGCTCCCGCTACTGGATCGACGCGCCCGCCGCCGCCAAGCCCGAACTCCCCTCCGCGGCAACGGAGTCCGCCGACTCCGGCGCCGAGGAGCACGTACAGGTCATGAGCCGGGTGTGGAGCCCGGACGCGAACGGCGGCACGGGTACGGCCACCGGCCGGTTCCTGCTGTACGCCGACGCCTCCGGGGTCGGCGACGCGCTGGCCGAGCGGCTGCGCGGCGCGGGCGCCGAGGCCGTCACCGTACGGCCGACGGACGCGCCCGACACCGCCGAGGTGCCCGGCGACGGGCCGCTGACCGTGGTCGTGCTGTCCGCGCTGGACGCGGATGGGCCCGACGCGGACCCGGCCCGGGCCGTCCTCGACGTCTCCCGCGCCGTGTCGGCGTGGGGCGACCGGGCCGGGACCGGCGGTGTCGTCGTGGTCACCCGCGGCGGCCAGAGCGTCACGGCCGCCGAGCGGAGCCTCCCGGCGCAGGCCGCGGTCGCCGTCCTGCCGGTCGTCGCGGGCCAGGAGTACCCGGGCCTCGACGCCCGCGGCGTCGACCTGGACCCCGCGGCCGACACGGCGGCCTCCGCCGCCCTGCTCGCCGCCGAACTGGCCGCCGCCGAGGGGCCGGTGCTCACCGCCTTCCGCGCGGGCAGCCGCCTCACCCCGCGGTACCGCCCGATCGACGCGCCCAAGGCGCACACCGACGAACTGCCCGTGGTCCTGCCCGGCGAGAGCTACCTCGTCACCGGCGGCCTGGGCGACGTGGGCCTGATGGTCGCGGAGCACCTGATCCGCGGCGGCGCCGGGCGCGTCGTGCTCGCCAGCCGTACCGGACTGCCCGCCGACCCGGCGGACCCGCGCCGCCAGGCGGTCGTCCGGCTGCGCGCGCTCGGCGCGGACGTCGAGGCGCCCGCGCTGGACGTCACCGACGCCGACGCCGTACGCGCCCTGTTCGGCGCGGAGCGCTTCGACGGCCTGGTGCACGCGGCGGCCGACACCTCGGAGGACACCTTCCTGCCGCTGGGCGCGCTCCAGGAGAGCACCGTCGCACGGCACTTCGCCGCCAAGTACGAGGGCGCTCGCGTGCTGCGCGACGCCGTCGGCGGGCTCGCCGGGGACCGCGCGCCGCGTTGGGGCCTGCTGTTCTCCTCGACCTCCGCGCACCTGGGCGGACTGGCCTTCGGCAGCTACGCGGCGGCCAACGCCGCGCTGGCCGCGCTCGCCGGGGCGGGCCCGGACGACGGCACCGCGCAGACCCGCTGGACCTCGGCCGCCTGGGACACCTGGGCGCCGACGCTGGCCAAGGTCGACGCCAGGACCGGCGCCTCGATGGCCGCGCACGCGATGACCGCCGAGCAGTCGCTGACCGCACTCGACCGCGCGGTGACGCAGCCGCTGCCCGCGGTGGTCGTGGTGGCCGGCGGTCTGGCGGGCCGGCTCCCGAGCCGTCCGCAGGCGGTCACGGCGGGCGCCGGGAGCACGTCCCCTGTGGCGTCCTTCCCGCGGCCCGACCTGCCGCAGCCGTACACGGCGCCGCTGACCGCCACGGAGCGCGAGCTGTGCGCGCTGTGGACCGACACCCTCGGTGTCGACCCGGTCGGCACCCGTGACAACTTCTTCGACCTGGGCGGCAGTTCGCTCTTCGCCCTCCAGATGCTGGCCACCGTGAAGTCGCGCTTCGGTGTGACGGTGCCGACGGTCACGCTCTTCGAGGCGCCGACCGTGCACCGGCTGGCGGCCGTCCTGGACGAGCAGAAGCCCAAGGCCGCCGGGGGGCCGAGCCCGGCACCGGTCCGCGCCCCGGCGGCGCCCCGTACCCCTGCGGCGACCGTCGTCCCCGCGCCCCGGCCCGCCCCCGCGCCCGTACCCGTCGCCGCTCCGGCGCCGCGTCCGGCCGTGGCCGCGACCCCGGCCGTCAGCGCGGTCACCCAGCACACCGAGCGCCCCGAGAACACCGAACCGGAGAGCACCGAACTCGACCGGCGGATCGCCATCGTCGGCATGGCGGGCCGCTTCCCCGGCGCGGGCGACGTGGCCGGCTTCTGGCGGAATCTGTGCGAGGGCGTGGAGTCGATCCGCTTCTTCACCCCTGAGGAGCTGATCGAGGCGGGCGTCGACCCGGACATGGTCCAGGACCCGGAGTACGTGCCCGCGCGCGCCGTGCTGGACGACATCAGCGGCTTCGACGCCGGATTCTTCGGGATGAGCCCGCGGATGGCGGCGCTCACCGACCCGCAGCAGCGGCTCTTCCTTGAGGTCTGCTGGGAGGGTCTGGAGCACGCGGGGTACGCCAACGAGGCGTACCGCGACCGGATCGGCGTCTTCGGCGGCTCCAACCTCTCCACGTATCTGTTCGGGATGACCTCGCAGCTCGCCGCGGGCGACATCAGCCCGTACGAGATCATCATGAGCAACGACAAGGACGCGCTGACCACATCCGTCTCCTACCTGTTCGACCTGCGCGGACCGAGCGTCGCGGTGCAGACCTTCTGCTCGACGTCGCTGGTCGGTGTGCACCTGGCGGTGCAGAGCCTGCGCGGCGGCGAGTGCGAGATGGCGCTGGCGGGCGGTGTGTCCATCAGCGTGCCGGACCGGGTCGGCCACCGCCGCCAGCAGGGCGGCATGGAGTCGCACGACGGCCATGTGCGGACCTTCGACGCGCAGGCCAGCGGTTCGATGTTCGGCGACGGCGCGACCGTCGTGGTCCTCAAGCGGCTCTCGGACGCGCTGCGCGACGGCGACACCGTGCACGCGGTCATCCGCGGCTCGGCGATCAACAACGACGGTGCCCTGAAGGTCGGTTACACCGCGCCCAGCGTCGCCGGGCAGGCCCGTGTGGTGCAGGACGCGATGGCCGACGCACGGGTGAGGCCGGAGGACTTCGGCTACATCGAGGCGCACGGCACGGCCACCCCGATCGGCGACCCGATCGAAGTCACCGCGCTGAGCCGGGCGTTCGGCACGGCGGGCGGTCCCGGCAGCATCCCGATCGGCGCGGTGAAGACCAACATCGGTCACCTCAACCACGCTTCGGGCACCGCGGGCCTGATCAAGACGGTCCTCACCGTCCGCGAGCGGATGGTCCCCGCGACCTTGCACTTCACCGCCCCCAACCCGCAGATCGACTTCGCCGACAGCCCCTTCTACGTCAACACCCGGCTGACCGAGTGGCCGGCCGAGGACGGCAGGCCGCGGATCGCCGGACTCAACTCGCTGGGCATGGGAGGCACCAACGTGCACGTCGTCGTCGAAGAGCCGCCGGCCCGCAGGGCCGGCCCCGACACCCCGCAGGGCGGCAGGCGGCACCACTTCCTGCCGGTCTCGGCCCGAACCTCCGACGCCGCCGACCAGGCCGTCAGCAACCTCGCCGAGCACCTGGCCGCGACCTCGGGGGCGAGCGTCGCCGATGTCGCCTACACCCTCCAGGTCGGCCGCAAGACCTTCGAGCACCGCCGCGCCACCGTGGTCTCCAGCGGTGAGCAGGCCGTGGCCTCGCTGGCCGGTACGGACGAGGACGCGCCGCTGTCGGCGCGGGTGGAGACCGCGCACGGCCGTCCCGTCGCCTTCCTCTTCGCCGGGGTCGGCGAGCAGTATCCGGGTCTGGTCGGCGACCTCTACCGGCACGAGCCGGTCTTCCGCGCCGAACTCGACCACTGCCTGGGCCTGTTGGCCGCGCACCTGCCGGACACCGACCTGATGGGGCTGCTGACCGGGGACCGTCCCGGCGGCGGCATGGACCTGGCGGCGCTGCTGGGCCGGGCGACCGGCGCGGCCGACGACCGGGAGGCGGAGCTGGAGCGCACCGAGATCGTCCAGCCGCTGCTGTTCGCGGTGGACTACGCGCTGGCCTCGACGCTGATGGTGTGGGGCGTGCAGCCGTCGCTGATGCTCGGCTACAGCCTCGGCGAGTACGTCGCGGCCTGCCTGGCCGGGGTGCTGTCGCTGGAGGACGCGCTGGCGCTGGTGGTGCACCGGGCCCGGCTGATCTCCGGGGTCGAGACGGGTTCCATGGCCGCGGTGCCGCTCGGGCCCGACGACCTGCGCGACCGCTACGGACTTCAGGCGCGCGGCCTGGACATCGCCGCGGTCAACGGCCCGCAGACCGTGGTGGTCGCCGGTCCCGCCGACGCGCTGGCCGGCCTCGCCGCCGACCTGGAGCGCGACGGCGTCCCCAGCCGGGGGCTGCGCACCACGCACGCCTTCCACTCCCGGATGCTCGCCCCGCTCGCGGACGAGCTGACCTCGTGGGTCGCGGAGAACATCCGGCTCAACCCGCCGCGGCTGCCGTACCTGTCGAACGTCACCGGCGGTACCGCAGACGCCCGGCTGGTGCGGGACCCCGCCTACTGGGCGGAGCACATGTGCCGTCCCGTGCAGTTCGCGGCGGCCGTCGAGACGCTGCTGGCCGACCCCGAGCTGGCGATGGTGGAGATCGGTCCCGGACAGTCGCTGGGCACGATGGTGCGCGGCGCGGGCTGCGCTCCGCAGCGCTGGGCGACGATCACCGCGACGCTGCCCGCGCAGAGCGACCCGCGTCCGGCCGACCGAGTCCTGACCGAGGCCCTGTCGCGGCTGTGGCTGACCGGTGTCGACCTGGACTGGGCGGCCTACCACGGCCGCGCCGAGCGGACCGCCGAGCTGCACCGGGGCTTCGCGCCCGGCAGGGTGCCGCTGCCCACGTACCCCTTCCAGCGGCAGCGCTACTGGATCGAGCAGACCCCGCTGATCGGCGCCAAGCCGGCCGCGCCCGCGGCTGCGACGGCGCCGGGCACACCGGGTGTGCCCGCCAGCTTCGAGGACATCGACCGGGTCCCGAAGCTGCCGGAGGAGCAGTGGGTCTGGCAGCCGGTGTGGCGGCAGACCGCGTCCCCGGCGACGGCGGGCGCGCAGCCCGCGAGCTGGCTGGTCTACGCCGACGGGTCGGAAGCCGACGGTGTGCTCGACGAGTTGGTGCGCGCGGCGGCGGCCGACGGCGCGACCGTGACCGCGGTCCGTCCCGGCGGCGGCTGGAGCGCCGACCCGGCGACCGGCTACACCGTACGGCCGGGCCACTCGGGCGACGCCCAGGCGGTCCTGCGCGATCTGCGCAAGCGCGGGCTCGCGCTGGAACGGGTGGTCCATCTGTGGACGCTCGCGGAGCGGCCCGACGACGAGTCGATCGCGTTCGGTCTGCACACCCTGGTGGCACTGGCCCGTGCGGCCGGTGAACTGGGCTCGGGCGACTGGCAGTTGGACATGGTCACCGCGGGCGCCCACCAGGTGCTCGACGGTTCGGAGGTACGGCCCGACGCCGCCACGCTCATCGGCCCGACGCTCGTGGTGCCGCTGGAGTACCCCAACGTCACCACCCGGCTGCTCGACGTCGAGCCGGACACCCCGGCCGCCGCCGTCGCCGCCGAACTGCGCCGACCGCGGACCGACGCGGCCGTCGCCCTGCGCGGCAGCAGGCGCTGGGTGTGCGGTTACGACATGCTCCCGGCGGCGGACGACGAGAGCGCCGCGGCGGTGCTGCGCGAGCGCGGGGTCTATCTGATCACCGGCGGTCTGGGCGGCATCGGTCTGGGCATGGCGGAACACCTCGCACGGCAGGTCGGCGCCCGGCTGGTGCTCTTCGGCCGCCGCGGGCTGCCGCCGCGTGAGCGGTGGGAGGGCATCGCCGCGGGCACCGAGGCGGCCGACGAGGCGCTGCGGGCCAGGGTGAGCCGTGTCCTGGGCATCGTGGAGCTGGGCGCGGAGGTCGAGATCGTCACGGGTGACGTGGCGAGCGCGCCCGACGTCCGGCGCGCCATCGACCTGGCGCAGGAGCGTTTCGGCGCCCTGCACGGCATCCTGCACACCGCCGGCGTGCCCGGAACGGGTCTGATCCAGTTCAAGCAGTCCGACGACTCCGAGCTCGTTCTCGCGCCCAAAGTTGCCGGCGTACAGGCCCTGGACAAAGCACTGCGAATCGGCCACGCTGATGAGACCGCGCTGGACTTCCTGGTGCTGTTCTCCTCGATCACCGCGGCCACCGGCGGCGGCCCGGGCCAGGTCGACTACTGCGCGGGCAACGCCTACCTCGACGGCTACGCGGCACGGCAGGCGGCCACCGGCCGCCGGGTCCTGTCGGTCGACTGGGGCGAGTGGACCTGGAACGCCTGGGACTCCGGTCTGTCGGGCTACGACGAGGGCTTGCAGGCCTTCTTCCGCTCGCACCGGGAAGCCTTCGGCATCACCTTCGCGGAGGGCTGGCGCTCGCTGCTGCGGGCCCTGGCCTCCGGTGAGTCGCGGGTCGTGGTCTCCACGCAGGACCTGCCGACGATGGTGAGCTACAGCACCGGCTTCACCGTCGAGGCCGTCATGGCCCCGGCGGGCGGCGGCTCCGGCTCCGCCGACCGGCACCCGCGGCCCGAACTCCTCACCCCCTACCGGGAGCCCTCGGGCCCCGTCGAGGAGCGGCTGGCGGAGGTCTGGGGCGACATGCTCAAGCTCGAACGGGTCGGCGCCCGTGACAACTTCTTCGAACTCGGCGGCAACTCACTGCTCGGCATCGCCCTGCTCGCGGCCCTGCGCCGGGCCTTCCAGGACGCCGAGCTCCCCCCGCACATCCTCTACGAGGCCCCGACCGTCGAGGCCCTCGCCAAGGTCGTGGACGGACCCGCCGCGGACGCGGCGCCCGTCCCGGAGCCCGACGGCCAGGAGCAGGCGCGACTGCGCAGGTCCGGCCTGAAGACCGCCGCCCGGCGGCGCAGGAGCTGATCCCGCGTCAGCGGCACTCCGCACCACGCGACACCCCACGCCCCAGGCGTGGTTCAGCACACCCACAACAGCCAGCACCACCCACCAAGGAATCGGAGAGATCATGACCGTCGTAGGAGTTGTCGGTGCCGGGGTCATGGGCATCGGAGTCGCGCACAATCTGGCCCAGTCCGGTTACGAGACCGTCCTCGTCGACATCGACGAGCGGATTCTCACCGACGCCAAGGCGGCCATCAGCCGCAACTGCCGGCTCAGCCGCCTGATGGGCGGACCGGCCCTTGACCCCGACGAGATCCTGGGCCGGATCACCACCGCTGTCGGCGTCGAGGCGCTCGCCAAGGCCGACTTCGTGATCGAGAACGTCACCGAGAACTGGGAGATCAAGCGCGAGGTGCACGCCGAGCTGGACCGCGTGCTCTCCCCCGAGGCGGTCGTGATCGTCAACACCTCCGCGATCCCGATCACCCGCGTCGCCGCGGTCGGCACGCACCCGGAGCGGGTCGTCGGGGTGCACTTCATGAACCCGGTGCCGGCCAAGCCGGTCGTGGAGCTGATCCCCGGCTTCCACACCGCGCAGGAGACCGTCGAGGTCACCCGCCAGCTCCTCAGCGGCATGGGCAAGAAGGCGGTGGACGTCAAGGACGCCTCCGGCTTCGTCTCCAACCGGGTGCTCATGCTGACCGTCAACGAGGCCGCCTTCCTCGTCCACGAGGGCGTCGCCACCGCGGAGTCGGTGGACGAGGTGTTCCGCGGGTGCTTCGGGCACCCGATGGGTCCGCTGGAGACCGCCGACCTGATCGGCGTCGACACGATCCTCTACAGCGTCGAGGTGCTCTACGAGCACTACGCCGACAGCAAGTACCGGCCCTGCCCGCTGCTCAAGCAGATGACCGACGCCGGACTGCACGGCCGGAAGACCGGCCGTGGCTTCTACACCTACGACAACAAGGGATGACGACCATGTCCGAGAACACCACCGCCCAGACCAGCATCCTCTCCTTCATCGAGGCCCGCTTCCCGCAGGCCAGCATCGCCACCGACCAGGACATCTTCTCGCTCGGCTACATCAACTCGCTCTTCGCGATGGAGCTGGTGATGTTCATCGAGAAGACCTTCGGCCTCACCATCCCCAACGACGAACTGCGCATCGACAACTTCCGCACCGTCGAGGCCATGGCGGACCTCGTCGCCCGCCGGAGCGTCCCCGTCTCCGTCGACTGAGGAGCCAGACCATGACGAGCTTGACCACGGCGCCGCCCCTCGCGGCGGCGCCGGCGGGGGCCCGGATCACCCGGGACTCGGCACGCGCGTTCGTCGACACCCACATCATGCCGGTGGCCGACGTGTACGACCGGCGGGGCGCGGTCCCCGAGGAGTTGCAGGAGCGGATCGGCGAGGCGGGCCTGTGGGCCCCCTTCTACCCGGCCGCGCTGGGCGGCCAGGACCTTGACCTGGTGACGCTCGGTCAGGTGCACGAGGAGGTGGGCCGGGGATGTTCCTCGGTCAGGTCCCTGCTCACCGTGCACACCATGCTGTCGTGGGCGCTGCTCCGCTGGGGCAGCCCCGCCCAGATCGAGCAGTGGGCGCCGTCGCTGGCCACCGGCGCGGTGCGCGGCGCCTTCTGCCTGTCGGAGCCCGCAGGTGGCGGCAGCGACACCGCGGGCATCCGTACCACCGCCGTCCAGGAGAACGGCGGGTGGCGGCTCAACGGCCGCAAGAAGTGGATCACCGGTGGCCAACGGGCGGACCTGTTCCTGGTGTTCGCCCGCACCGAGTCCAGCGTGATCGCCCTGCTCGTACCGCGCCGGTCACCCGGCGTGCGGGTGATACCGGTGGAGGACGTGCTCGGCACCCGGGCCTCGCTCATCGCCGAGCTGGAGTTCGACGATGTGCGGCTCGACTCCGACGCGCTGCTGGGGCCCAGTTCGTTCGCCTCCGGCATGGTGCTCAGCGGAACCCTCGACCTGGGCCGGTTCTCGGTCGCCTCCGGTTCCGTCGGGATCGTCCAGGCGTGCCTGGAGGCGTCGGCGTACTACACCGCGCAGCGCACGGTCGGTGGCAGCAAGCTCCGTGAACTCCAGCTCATCCGGGCGAAGTTGTCGGACATGGTCACCGATGTGCGGGCGGCCAGGCTGCTGTGCCACCAGGCCGGTGTGCTCAAGGACGCCGGGGACCCGGCGACCATCATGGCCACCTGGGTGGCGAAGTACTTCGCGTCCACCGCGGCGGCCCGGCACTCCACGGAGGCCGTACAGATCCACGGCGCCAATGGAATGAGCGCCGACTTCCCGGTCGCACGGCTGTACCGGGACGCGAAGGTCATGGAAATCATCGAGGGCAGCAACGAGATCCAGCGGATCACGATCGCTGACGAGGCATACCGGGAGTGGGCACTGTGAGCACGCTGACGCAACCGCCGGCCACCGCGCCGGCCACCGGCCCGGCGTCGCCGCCGGACGGTCCGTACCGCAAGCCCGCGCAGGGCAAGATCAAGTGCGTGGTGTGGGACCTGGACAACACGCTGTGGGACGGGGTGCTGCTGGAGGACGGCGAGGTCACCCTGCGCCCCGGTGTGGTGGAGCACATCCGCCGGCTGGACGCGCTGGGCGTCCTGCACTCCGTGGCGAGCAAGAACGACCACGACACGGCGATGGCGAAGCTGCGCGAACTGGGCCTTGAGGACCTGTTCCTGTACCCGCGGATCGGCTGGAACGCCAAGTCGGAGTCGGTCCGGCAGATCTCCGCCAAGCTCAATCTGGGGCTCGACGCGTTCGCCTTCGTCGACGACCAGGACTTCGAGCTGGCCGAGATGGAGTTCTCCGTCCCCGAGGTCACCCGGGTCAACGCGCTCGACATCGACACCGAGCTGAACCGGATCGAGTTCCGGCCGCGGTTCGTCTCCGACGAGTCGGCGCAGCGCCGGGCGATGTACCACAGCCAGCTCGCGCGGGACGAGATCGAGAGCGATTTCGTCGGCACCAACGAGGAGTTCCTGGCCAGCCTGGGCATGACGTTCACCATCGCCCCGGCGGCCCGCGAGGACCTCCAGCGCGCGGAGGAACTGACCATCCGCACCAACCAGCTCAACTCGACGGGCCGCACGTACTCGTACGACGAGCTGGACGCGCTGCGCGAGTCGCCCGACCACCTGCTGCTGGTGGCCACCCTCACCGACAGGTTCGGCTCGTACGGCAAGATCGGCCTGGCGCTGGTGGAGACCGGCGACCCGAACTGGCAGCTCCACATGATGCTGATGTCGTGCCGGGTGATGTCCCGCGGGGTCGGCTCGGTGCTGCTCAGCCACATCATGGAGCGGGCGCGGGAGGCCGGTGCGGGCCTGCGCGCGGACTTCGTGGAGACCGGCCGCAACCGGATGATGCAGATCACCTACGCCTTCAGCGGCTTCCGCGAGGTGGCCAGGGAGGGCGACCGGCTGGTGCTGGGGGCCGACCTGGACCAGATCCAGCCGCTGCCCGGCTATGTCGAGGTCGAGGTGACGCGATGACGACCGTGCTGGAGGCGGCGCCCGCCGCCTCGTGGCTGCCCTTCGCGGAGCAGCCCGGCTGCGCCGGCGTGCGGCTGTACTGCCTGCCGCACGCCGGGGGTTCGGCCTCGGCGTACCGTTCCTGGTTCGGCAGGCTGGGCCCGGTGTCGGTGCGCCCGGTCCAGCCGCCCGGCCGGGAGACCCGGCTGCGCGACACCCCGTACGACCGGATGGACCGGCTGGTGCCGGACCTCGCGGACGCCGTGCTGGCCGACACCTCCCCGGAGGGGGAGACGCGGCCGTACGCGGTGTACGGGCACAGCCTCGGGGCGCTGGTCGGCTTCGAGCTGGTGCGGGAGATCCGGCGCCGCGGCGGGCCGATGCCGGTGCACCTGTTCGTCTCCGGGTGCGCGGCGCCCGGCTCGCCCGACGACGGCGACCCGCCGGTGGCGGGGATGACGCAGGACGAGGTCGTGGCGCTGCTGCGGCGGATCGGCGGCACCCCGGAGTGGATGCTGACCGACCCGACGGTGCTGCGGATGATCCTGCCGCCGTTCCGCGCGGACTTCGGGGTCAGGGACTCCTACGAGTACCGGCCGCAGGCTCCGCTGAGCGTGCCGATCACGGCGCTCGCGGCCACCGACGACCCGCGCGCGGGCATCGCCGACGTGGCGGGGTGGCGCGACCAGACCACCGGGCGCTTCACCTCGCACACCCTGACCGGCGGGCACTTCGCGGTGCTGGAGCAGGCCGCGGTCACCCACCGGTACATCGACCGGGCGCTGCGCGGCACCTGGGGCCCGCAGCTTCCGGGCCTCGCGCCCATCCACCCGCAGGAGGCATCCGTTGTTCACCACTGAACCCGCGCGCCTGCCGTCGCGGCCGGGCGGGCCGCGACGGGAGGCCGGGGACCGGCCGCCGGGGACCGCGGGCGCCGCGGTCCCGGCGGGCCGGACCCTCACCGACTGGTTCCGGCACGGCCTGGCGCTCGACGGCGGGGCCGAGGCGCTGCGCGTCGGCTCCACCGCCGTCGACTACACGCGGCTGGACGCCGCCGCGCGGGCGCTCGCCGGGACCGTCGTCGCGGCGGTCCCCGGCGGGCGGCCCCGGCGGGTCGGCCTGCTGGCCTCCCGTACCGTGACCGCCTACGCCGGTCTGCTGGCCGCGCAGTTCGCGGGCGCGGCCGTCGTGCCGCTGCACCCCGGCTTCCCCGCCGACCGCACCGCCCGGATGATCACCGCGGCCGGTCTGGACGCGCTGATCGTGGACGAGCGCGGCGCCGCCGTGCTGCCGGAGCTGGCCGGGGTCCTCGACGGCGTCCCCGTCGTCGGGGAGCCGGTCGGGGAGCCGTTGGAGCAGCCGCTGCCGACGACGCCCGACGACATCGCGTACATCCTGTTCACCTCGGGCTCCACGGGCACGCCCAAGGGGGTGCCCGTGCTGCACCGCAATGTCGACGCCTATCTGCGCTTCGTGCACGGCCGGTACGGCTTCCACAGCGGGGACGTGTTCTCGCAGACCTTCGATCTCACCTTCGACCTGGCGATGTTCGACCTGTTCACCGGCTGGGGCAGCGGCGGCACCGTGGTGAGCGTGCCGCCGACCGCGTACGCCTCGCTCGAGCGGTTCGTCGCCGAGCAGGGCATCACGGTGTGGTTCTCCGCGCCGAGCCTGGTGTCGCTGCTGCGGCGGCGGCCCCGGGGGCTGCCCGCGGGCAGCATGCCGAGCCTGCGCTGGAGCCTGTTCTGCGGGGAGCCGCTGCTGGCCCACGACGCGCGGGAGTGGGGCGCTGCGGCGCCCGGCTCGGTGGTCGAGAATCTCTACGGCCCGACCGAGCTGACCATCTCGTGCAGTGTGCACCGCTGGGACCCGGTCACCTCACCGTCGTCGTGCGTCAACGACGTGGTGTCGATCGGCCGTCTGCACCCCGGTATGCGGGCGCTGCTGCACGAGCCCACCGAGGACGGCGACGGTGAACTGTGCGTCACCGGCGACCAGATGTTCCCCGGCTATCTCGACCCGGCCGACGACGAGGGCCGGTTCCTGGAGCACGGCGGCGAACGCTGGTACCGCACGGGCGACTTGGTACGACGGCTGCCCGGCGACGCCTTCGCGTATCTGGGCCGGCGCGACCACCAGGTGAAGATCCACGGGGTGCGCGTCGAACTGGCCGAGGTGGAGTGGGCGTTGCGCCGCGTCGAGGGTGTGAAGGAGGCCGTCGCGGTCGCCGTGGACGGCGAGTTGACGGCCTTCCTGCTCGGTGAGCGGCGGCCTCAGGCGGCCCTGGCCGAGGAGCTGGCGGCCTTCCTGCCGCGCGCCCTGGTCCCCCGCCGCTTCGTCCAGGTCGAGGAGTTCCCGCTCAACGCCAACCGCAAGATCGACCGCAAGGCCCTCACGGCGCGCGCCGCGGCGGCCGACCGGTGACGGCGCCCCGCCACCGGGTGGCGGAGCCGGGCGTGCCGCACGGGACCACCGCGCGGACAGCACGCGCGGGGCGGCCGACGCGGAAGGTCCGCGACGGCCGCACCTGGCGGTACGGGTGCCGGTACCTGCCGGTGTCAGCCCTCCACGAAGGACGCCAGACGGCGGACGGTGAAGTGCTCCAGCAGGTCGGTCGGGGCGAGGTCGCACGAGAGGGCCGCGCGGATGCGCGCCGAGAGCTCGACGGCGACGAGCGAGTGACCGCCCAGTTCGAAGAAGCCGTCATCCGCGCCGATTCCCTCCACCGCCAGGACCTGGCCCCAGATCTCCGCCAGCGCCGCCTCCGTGCCCTCGGCGGGCTCGGCGTACGGGGTGCGCAGCTTCGGCCGCGCGTGGCGCTGCCCGTCGTCGGCGGCCCGCTGCTCCGCCGACGTGCCGTCGCCGGTGACCCACTGGGCGAGCCGCGGGGCGAGCGGCCCGGAGGAGATCACCACGTGGGCGAGCCGGTCGGCCGCCGCCAGCGCGCGCTCCAGCAGGGTCAGGCCCTCCGGCACCGCCATCTCGTAGGCCCCGGCGGCCGGATCGCCGTGCGCCTCACGGCGCTCCGCGTCGGTCGCCCAGGTGTCCCAGTCGACGGTGATCCAGCGGCCCTCGCCGCGCAGCCGGGCCCTGCGGGCGTACGCGTCCAGCGCCGCGTTGGCCGCGGCGTGCGGACCGAACGTGACGCCGCCGAGCACCGCGGACAGCGAGGACACGGTGATCCTGCGGTCCTTGGCGCGGTCCCCGAGGACCGCCTGGAGGGTGTGGAAGCCGGCCACCTTGGGGTGCAGGTGCGCGGCGCGGTTCTCCCGGTCGGACAGGTGGGCGATCTCGAACCGGCTCGGGTCCCGCGTACCGGCCGCGTGCACCACCGCGTCGATGCCGCCGAACCGCTCGTCGGCCGCCCGGACGACGGCCCGCATCGCCTCCTGGTCGCCGACGTCCGCGCCCATGGCGATCACCTCGGCGCCGCGCGCTTCCAGATCCAGCACGTTCCTGATGTGCCGGGCGACCCGGTCGTCACCGGCCGACAGCTCCGGCCAGCGCTCACGCGGCGGGAGTCCGCCGCGCGAGGTCAGCACCAGACGGCAGCCGTGGCTCTCCGCGAGGTGCCGGGCCAGGGCCAGGCCGACGTCGCCGAGACCGCCGGTGATCAGCACCGTCTCGCCGTCGCCGAACACCGGACGCGCGGGGTCGGTCTCCTCCAGCGGGTGCGGCTGATAGGTCCGCGCCCACAGGTCGCCGGCCCGGACGGCCGAAGGCCCTTGGTGCGGGTGGACGATCGCGGCCAGCGTCTGGTCGACCGCCGACGGTGTGCCGGCGCCCTCCGCCGGGTCCAGGTCGAGGTGACGGCACGACAGATGCGCGTTCTCCTGGCCGATGGTGGGGGCCAGCGCGGCGAGCGCCGCGTGCTCCGGATGCCGCAGATCGGTGCCGGTCACGGAGACGGCCCCGGCGGTCAGCAGGGTCAACTCGGCCTGCGCAGGCTCGGATTCGGCGGCCAGCACGCCGACCAGGCCGAGCGCGGAGTGCGTTCCCCGCTCCTGCTCCGCGGTGAAGTGCCCGGCGCCGTCGCCCTCGGGTGAGGCGAGCGAGAAGCCGTGCACGAGCGTGCGGGGCGCGACGAATTGCAGGGCCAGCAACTCCCCCAGATCCTCCGGGTGTTCGACGCGTACGGTGAAGTCCCCCGCCGCGTCCTGCCCGAACTCCCCGCCGGGCCTCGCCGTGACGACCTCGGCGCCGGCCACCGCCAGTCGGCGTACCAGCGCCTCGGCGCGCTCCTCGGCGGACAGCACCAGCCACGGCCCGGCCGCGCGCAGCCGCTCGTCCAGATCGCGGGTGGGCAGCGGGCGTTGCCGCCACGCGGGCAGATACGACCACTGCGCGAGGTCGTCGACACGGCCCTCGGCCGGCGGCTTCTCACCGCGGGCTCCCGGCCGCGCCTCCACCCAGTGGCGGGTGCGGCGGAAGGGGTAGGTGGGCAGTTCGGCCCGCCGTCCCTCGCCCTTGTGCAGCGCGGCCCAGTCGATCGCGGCGCCCGCCAGCCACAGTCGGCCGACGGTGGTCACGAGCCAGCGCGCCGCCGACCCGGAGGGAGCGTCGGCCTCGGGGGCGACGGTGACGGTCTCGACGTGCCCGGTCCCGGTGTCACCGGCGGCCCTGATCCGCACGCCGATCGCCCGCAGCCCCTGTTCCAGGACGGCGGAGACGGCAGGGGAAGCGCCGCCCTCGGGGGTTCCCGGCAGCAACGCGGCCGCCGCGGCGGCCAGTTGGGACCGCCAGTCGGCCGGTGCCCGCTCCTCCTCGGCCAGCACCACGGCCGGGTCGTGCCGGGTGGTCTCGCCGTCCACCCAGCGGCCGGGGTCGCCGAGCGCGGCGACCGCGTCCTGGAGGTCGTCGCAGACCACGAAGCGGCGCAGTGCGAAGTGCCCGCGCGAGACCTGGAGGGTGTAGGCGACGTCGGCCGGGTCCAGTTCGGGGTGCGCGGCCAGGTGGCCGCGCAGCCGCTCGGTGACCTCGTCGAGCGCGTCCTGGTCGCCCGCGGAGAAGGCCAGCAGGTGCGGTCCGGGCACGGCGGCGCGGGCGGTACGCGGCGGGGCCTGCTCGATGACGACGTGCGCGTTGGTGCCGCCCATGCCGAAGGAGCTGACTCCGGCCCGGCGCGGCTCGGGACCGGCCGGCCACGGCTGATTGTGCGGCAGTACGGTGAAGCGGTCGGAAGCGGCGGCCAGCGCGGGGTTGGGCTTCTCGAAGCCGGGGATGGCCAGCCGTACACCGTCGCGGACGCCGAGCGCGGCCCGGATCAGGCCGGTGACGCCGGAGGCCCGGTCCAGGTGGCCGACGGCCGGTTTGGCCGAGCCCAGCACGGTCGGTGTCTGCGGTGTCGTCTGGAACACCCGTGACAGCGCGGTCAGTTCGATGCCGTCGCCGAGCGCGGTGCCGGTGGCGTGGCACTCCACGTAGCCGACGGACTCGGGCTTGACGTCGGCGACGTTCAGCGCGGTACGGATCACCGCAGCCTGTCCCTCGACGCCCGGTGCGGAGTAACCGACGCGCTCCTGACCGTCGTTGTTGACCGCGGAGCCCAGGATGACCGCGTGGATCACGTCGCCGTCGGCGAGCGCGTCGGTCATCCTGCGCAGCGCGACCACGCCGACGGCCGCGCCCATCACCGTTCCGTCGGCCGCCGCGTCGAAGCTGCGGACCGTGCCCTGCGGCGAGGTGATGCCGCCCGGGTGGTACATGTACCCGGTCGGCTGCGGCAGCGGCAGGAAGGCGCCGCCGGCCAGGGCCAGATCGCTCTCGAAGGTCAGCAGGCTCTGGCAGGCCAGGTGCACCGCGACCAGCGACGTCGAGCAGAAGGTCTGCACGCTCAGGCTCGGACCGCGCAGGCCGAGCTTGTACGCCACCAGGCTGGTGAGCGAGTCCCGTTCGTTGCCGACCGCGACCAACTGGCCGCCGCCGGGCTCGTCCATGACGTGCGCGACGTTGTCGAGCAGGTAGTCGGGGAAGGCGGAACCGCCGAAGACGCCGACCTGTCCCGGCGGGGCCACCGGCGGGTAACCGGCGTTCTCCAGCGCTTCCCAGGAGCACTCCAGGAAGAGCCGGTGCTGCGGGCCCATCGTCTCCGCCTCGCGCGGCGAGAAGCCGAACGCGGCGGCGTCGAAGTCGGCGATGCCGTCGACCGGCCCGCCCACCCGTACGTAGTGGGGGTTGGCGGCGGTCCGCGCGGAGACGCCCGCCGCGGCCAGTTCCTCGTCGGTGATCTCGCGCAGGCCGCTGACACCGGCCAGCGCGTTGCGCCACAGCGTGGCCACGTCCGGGGCGCCGGGGAAGCGGCCGGCCATGCCGACCAGGGCCACCGCGGAATCGTAGGCGTCGTACGCCTCGTCGGTCTCGTCCGTCTCGTCGGGTATGTCAGACACGATGTCTCCTCACAGCAGGTGGCTGCGGCCCCAGCCGCGAGAGAGCCGGTAGGTGGCGAAGGCGCCGCAGGCCACGCCGATCGCCAGGCAGACCAGCGCCGGGCGCAGCATCCGCGAGGCGTCGCCGTCGATGGCGGCGTGCAGCAGGGACATCGCCCAGTAGCCGGGCGAGGCCGGGGCGATGTGCTGGGCCCAGGCGGGCATCAGGCTGACCGGCACCAGGGCGCCGCCGAGCGCGCTGACCAGCATCGCGCCCAGGTCGGAGACCATGCCGAGGTCGCCGCGGCTGCGGACGACCGTGGCGAGCGCCGTGCCGAGGGCGAGCAGGGTGAAGCCCCACACCGCGACGGCCAGCATGATCCAGCCCAGGGTCGGCGGGACCGGCAGCCCGATCACCAGGCAGCCGAAGATCAGCAGCACGCTCTGCTGGAGCAGCAGGATCACGAAGGCCGGTACGGCCTTGCCCAGCAGGAGCTGGGCCCGTGAGGCGCGGGTGACGCGCAGCCGGTCCCAGGTGCGCCACTCGCGCTCGACCATGATCGAGTTGCCCACGATGGAGAGCGCGAAGACCGAGAACATCACCAGCGGCCCGGTGACCGCCTGGAGCGTGCCGGTCTTGAGCGCGGTCACGTACAGCGGTTTGAAGACCAGCATCAGCAGCATCGGCATCGCGATGTAGCTGATGAGCTGTCCGGGGTCGCGCAGCCGCAGCAGGGCGTTGTACTTGGCCATCAGGCCGGACCGGTAGAGGGATTCAGTCGACATCGAGCACCGCCAGGGATCGGTAGAGGTCGTCGAGGTCGGGCTTGCGGACGTCGACGGAGGTGACCGGCTGCCGCGCCTCGTGGAGCAGCCGCACCAGGGCGGCGGTCGGGTCGGTGGTGGACTCGTGGAGTTCGCTGCCGTCGGCCAGGACCACGCGGACCTCGCCGGGCAGGCCCTCCAGGAGCTGCGCGCTGGTGCCGCGGGCGACCACCCGGCCGCGCTTGGCGACGGCGATGGTCGCGGCCAGTTCGGTGAGTTCGGTCAGGTAGTGGGTGGTGTAGACGACGGCGGCGCCGTCGGCGGCGCGGAGCTTGACGGTGTCGAGCAGCGCCTGCCGGGTCTCCGGGTCGGCGCCCGCGGTGGGCTCGTCGAGCAGCAGCAGGTCGGGGCGGTGGATCATGGCGACGGCCGCCTGCGTACGGCGCTGCTGGCCGCCGGAGAGCACACCGGCCGGGCGGTCGAGGAATTCGGTCAGCCGCAGCGCGGCGGACAGTTCGTCGATGGCGGACGTGAGGGCGCGGCGGCGCAGCCCGGACAGGCCGCCGAAGAACTTCATGTGCTCGCGGACGGACAGCGGCGGGTAGAGGGCGATGTTCTGCGGGGAGACCCCGATCCGCCCGCGCGCCTTGGTGGGCTCCTCGCCGCCGATGCGGACGCCGCCGGAGTCGGCCCTGATGAGCCCGGAGACGATCTCGACGAAGGTCGACTTGCCCGCGCCGTTGTGGCCGACCAGTCCGACGATCTCGCCGCGGTGGGCGGTCAGTTCGAAGCCGTCGAGCGCCTGGACCTCGCCGTAGCGCTTGCTGAGTCCGGTCACTTCGAGCATGGCCCGGTCGCTGTCCTCACCGCTCCTGGCGGCCTGCCGGTCCGGCTTCCGCGACGGTTCGTCCCGCACTCCCGCCGGCGGCGAGGGGGTCCTCAAGCTCATTGCTCCTCCTGGGAATCGGTGTGCTGCCAGCGCAGAACGCGGTGGTCAGGACCGGTGGGCGCCGGGGCGGGGCACCCGTACCGCACGGGGTGGGGCGCCCGCGTCACTGCTCCTCCACCGATTCGGTACGCCGACGGGTGGGGAAGGAGGCCGCCGGGCGGTGGCGGGGGGCCGTGGAGCGGGGGGCCAGGGTGGTACGGGCCGCGGGGGTGCCGGAGCCGCCGGTGCTGGCGGCCAGGCCGTAGCGGCGCTGGGTGGCCGGGACGCCCCAGGCGGAGGTCTCGACCGGCGTCGCGGGCGTCGAGCCCGCGCCGCCGCGGCCGGGACGCGGGGTCCTGCCGTCGGCCGCTGCCCCGGTCTCGCGGGCCAGCCGCTCCAGCGCCTTGCCCGCCGCCTCGCGCCAGGAGTCGGCGCCGAGCCGTTCGAAGGCGCCGAGCGCGCCCCGCAGCCGGGCGGTGGCCTGCTCGTACCGGCGCTCGCGCAGGTCGAGCGTGCCGAGCGAGAACAAGATGGCGGCCTCGCCGAGGGAGTCCCCGGCGCGCTGCGTGGCGCGCAGCGCGTCGGTGCCCGCGGCCCGCCAGTCGTCGTGGGCCCGCTGGACCGCGGCCAGCGCTCCGACCGCGACCGCCAGGTGCCAGCACGCCTCGGTCTCGTGGACGTCGGCCGCCTGCCGTACGGCGGCCAGCAGCGACTCGCGCTCGGTGCCGTACCACTCGCCGGGGTCGCTCAACACGGCCCGGAGCATGGGCAGTTCCATCGGCCAGCGGGTGGGGTGGTGGAGTTCGGCGGCCGGGGTGCCGCCCTGGCGCAGCAGCGCCTCGTCGGCCAGCGTCAGCCACGCGCCGAGCAGCCGCCGCCGTGGGGCCGACTCGTCCTGGTCCGCGGCCAGTTCCGCCAGGCACTCGGCGGCGTGCAGCCGGGTCAGGCCGCGCAGCCGGTAGCGGGCGGTGACGCCGCTGCCGCCGACCGGGTCGACCAGCCGGGCGTCGACCAGCGTCTCCAGCACGTCCACGGCCGACGCGGTCGCCACGTCGAGCAGCGGGGCCGCGGCCCACGCGGGGAACTCCGCCGTGGGAAGTCCGCCGAGCCGGGCGAAGAGCTGCCGTGCGGGCGCGGCCAGTTGCTCGTAGGTGCCGCGCAGCGCGGCCCGTACGTCCAGGCCCTGGTGGAACAGCTCGTCCAGCCGGCGGCGTTCGTCGCGCAGCCGCGCGGTGAGCTGGGCCAGGCTCCAGTGCGGGCGGGCGGACAGCCGGGCGGCGGCGGCGCGCAGCGCCAGCGGCAGCCCGTCGCACAGCTCGGCCAGTTCGATCGCCTCGCTGGGCTCGGCCGCCACCCGCTCGCGGCCGGTCATCGCCGCGAGCAGTTCCACGGCCTCGGGGATCTGCGGCACTTCCAGCTCGACGGTGTACGTGTCGGCGGGCGCGGACAGCCGGGCCCGGCTGGTGACGAGCAGACCGCAGGTGGGGGTGCCGGGCACCAGGGGGCGCAGCAGCGTGACGTCGGCGGCGTCCTCGACGACCACCAGCATCCGGCGCTCGGCCAGCGCGCTGCGGTAGAGCGCGGAGCGGCCGTCCAGGGACTCGGGTACGGCGGCGGCGGTGAAGCCGAGCGCCCGCAGGAAGCGTTCCAGGACGTCGGAGACCTCGCGGGGACCGGCGCCGACCGGCAGCCTCGCGTACAACTGGCCGTCGGCGAAGGCCGGGGCGAGGGCGTGCGCGGCCTCGACGGCGAGCGCGGACTTGCCGACGCCCGCGCAGCCGGTGATCACGGCCATCGGCGCCGAGGGCGCGGACAGCCGGTCGGTCAGTTCCGCCAGGACGTCGGCGTGGCCGGTGAAGTCGGTGATCCGGGCCGGGAGCATCCGCGGCAGCGGCAGCGGCGCGGTCGCGTTGACGGTGGCGGGGGCGGCGGTCTGCGGGAGGTCCAGGTCGCCGGAGCCGTTGAGGATGGCCAGCTCCAGCTTGAGCAGCACCGGCCCCGGCTCGATGCCCAGCTCCTCGATGAAGGTGCGCCGCACCTGGTGGTACGCGGCCAGCGCCTCGGCCTGCCGCCCGCAGCGGTACAGCGCGGTCATGAGCTGCACGGCGGGGCGCTCGCGCAGCGGGAATTCGGCGGCCAGCGCGCTGATCTCGCCCAGCACCTCGTGGTGCAGGCCCAGACGCAGCTCGGCGTCCAGGCACTCCTCCAGCACCTCGAAGCGGCGCTCGGAGATCCGTACCAGCTTCGTCTGCACCACGGGGCTGTCGACCTCGGGCAGCGGGTCGCCGTTCCACAGGTCGAGCGCCTCGCGGAAGGCGGCGCGGGCGGCTGCGGGCCGCCCGTCGGCCGCGGCGGCCCGGCCGCGGGCCGCCAGCTCGTCGAAGACGTGCAGGTCCAGCTCGCCGGGGGCGAGGTCGAGGGTGTAGCCGAGGCCGTGCATGCGGATGCGCTTGCCGAGCCCGGCGCGCTCCATCCGCTGGCGCAGCGCCGACACGGCGGTCTGCACCTGGGAGCGGGCGGTCGCGGGCGGGGCGCCGCCCCAGACCGCGTTCACCATCGTTTCGAGTCCCACACCGCGGCCGGTCTCCAGCAGCAGCAGCGCCAGCACGATCTGCTGCCGCCGCGCCGTGACCGCCACCTGCTGCGAGCCGCGCACCTCGAGGGAGCCGAGTACCCGGAACCGGACCGCGGTGCCCACCGGGGCGGCGGGCGCCTGCCCGTCCACGGTGGGCTCACCCGTCAGGTCCGTTGTCGAGTCCGATGTCGAGTCCGCGGGCGGGTTCGCAGCCGGGTCCGGCGTGGGGTCCGCCGTGGCTCTGGCGGGGAGGGGTGATGCGATCGCCATGTCCGTCAGCCTTCCTTGCAACGTGAGGCTCGCGGGGCCCGGTGCCGCCGCGGCGGGTGGGTTCAGATCAGGACTTCGTGCGGTGCCGGATGGCCGAGGAAGCCGACCGGACTGGCCGTCAGGCCGTAGGCGCCCGCCTGGAACACCGCGATGAGGTCGCCGATCTCCGCGTGGGGCAGTGACACGTCCTTGCCGAGCAGGTCGAGCGGGGTGCAGAGGCAGCCGACCACGTCGACCGTCTCGGTGGCCGGGGCGACGGCGGAACCCACCACCGCGATGGGGTAGTTGCGCCGGATCGCGCGGCCCAGGTTGCCGGTGGCCGCGAGCTGGTGGTGCAGACCGCCGTCCACCACGAGGAAGGTGGTGCCGCGGGAGATCTTGCGGTCCACGACCCTGGTCAGATAGACACCGGCCTCGCCGACCAGATAGCGGCCGAGTTCGATGACGGTGCGCGCCTGCGGGAGCGCGGGGCGGATGACGGTGTCGAGGAGCTTGGCGAGGTTCTCGCCGATCGGCCCCAGGTCCAGGGCGCGGTCGCGGGCGGCGTAGGGGATGCCGAAGCCGCCGCCGAGGTTGAGGTAGCGCACCGGACCCGGCGCGTGCTCGGCCAGTTCCGTGACCAGTTCCACGGTGCCGCGCTGGGCGGCGCAGATGCTCTCGGCGTCGAGGTTCTGCGATCCGGCGAAGACGTGGAAGCCCTGGAAGTCCAGCCCGGCCGCGCCGATCCCGGCGAGCAGTTCCGGTGCCTGTTCGGCGTCCACCCCGAACTGCTGCGGTCCGCCGCCCAGCCGCATGCCCGAACCGCGCACCGCGAAGGGCGGGTTGACGCGCAGGGCGACGCGGGCGGTGATGCCGAGCTGTTCGCCCGCGAGCCGGACCCGGGCCAGTTCCGTGGCCGACTCCAGTTCCACGATGACGCCCGCGGCGACGGCCTGCCGGATCTCGATCGAGGTCTTGCCGGGTCCGGCGAAGCCGATTCGCTCGGCCGGGACGGTGGTGTCGAGCGCGGTGAGCATCTCACCGGCCGACGCCACGTCGAGGCCGTCGACCAGCGTGCTCATGTGGTGCAGCAGCGCGGGCATCGGATTGGCCTTGACGGCGTAGTTCAGCTCCACGCCGTCGGGCAGCGCCGCCCGCAGTTCCGCGACGCGGCGGCTGAGCAGGGAACGGTCGTAGGCGAAGAAGGGGGTGGAGCCGACGCGTTCGGCCAGCCGCCCCGCGGGCACCCCGCCGACGGCCAACTCGCCGTCCACGACGGTGAACCGGCCGTGCCGGCCGAAGCCGCCGAAAGCGTCGGCGCCCTCCGCGCCCTGACCCGGTGCCGCGCCGCTCATCGGTTGCCCTCCACGGTCCTGCGCAGCTCGACCCGGTCGAATTTCCCGTTCACCGAACGCGGCAGTTCGTCCAGGACGACCGTGCGGCGCGGCAGCATGTACGGCGGCAGCTCGCGGGCGAGCGCCTGGTGCAGCCGGGCGGTGTCGCAGGCGCCCGCGACGACCAGGACCACGTGCTGGCCGAGCCGTTCGTCGCCGACGCCGAGCGCGACCGCCTCGGTGACCAGGCCGCTGGCGTACACGGCCTCCTCGATCTCGGTGGGGCTGATCCGGTAGCCCGACGACTTGATCATGTCGTCGGTGCGGCCGACGAAGTACAGGTAACCGGCCTCGTCGCTGTAGACGGTGTCGCCCGACCAGACCGCCAACTCGGTGCCGCCGTACGGGACGGCGCCCGGCACCGGGCGGAAGCGTTCGGCGGTGCGCTCGGGGTCGTTCCAGTAGCCGAGGGCCACCAGCGCGCCGCGGTGCACCAGTTCGCCGTGCTCGCCGGGCACGCACGGGGTGCCGTCGGGGCGGAGCACCAGGATCTCGGCGTTGGGGATGGCCTTGCCGATCGAGTCGGGACGGCGGTCGGTCTCGTCCGGGTCGAGGTAGGTGGAGCGGAACGCCTCCGTGAGCCCGTACATCAGATACGGCCGGGCCTGCGGGAAGATCTCGCGGAGCCGGCCCAGGGTGGCGCGGGGCATCCGGCCGCCGGTGTTGGCGAAGTACCGCAGCCGCGCGGTCGCCTCCCGCGGCCACTGCTGGGCGGCCAGTTGCAGCCACAGCGGCGGTACGCAGGTGAGCGCGGTGACGCCGTGGCGGGCGCAGAGCCGTACCACCTCGCGCGGCAGCAGGTAGTTGGTGAGCACCAGGTGGGCCCCGGCGATCAGGGTGGTGGTGAGCTGGCTGAAACCGGCGTCGAAGCTGAACGGCAGCGCGGCCAGCACCACGTCGTCCTCGGTGTGCCCGAGGTAGGAGGCGACGCTCTCGGCCCCGGCGAGCAGATTGCGGTGCGAGAGCACCACGCCCTTGGGGCCGCCGGTGCTGCCCGAGGTGTAGAAGACGGCCGCGACGTCGCCGTCCACGACGGCGTCGGCGCCGGGCACCGGCAGCGGCCCGTGCTCGCGCAGCCGCTCCCACGGCACCGCGGTCCAGCGGTCGTCGGCCGGGAGTACGGTGCCGGTGTCGCCGATCAGCACCAGGTGGCGGACGGTGGTGTCCGGCGGCAGCGCCGCGCGTACGGTCTCCAGCCGCTCGGCGGTGGTGACCAGCGCGGTGACCGCGCAGTCGGTGGTGATACCGGCCAGGTGGCGGCCCTTGAAGAGCGGGTTGACCGGGACGAAGACGGCCCCGGCCGCGGAGACCGCGAGCATCGACACGACGGTCTCGACGCGCTTTTCCGCGTAGACCGCGACGCGGTCGCCGCGCCGCACGCCCAACCGGTGCAGGCCGTAGGCGACTTCGGCGACCTGCTCGGCGAGTTCGCCGTAGCTGACGGTGCGGTCCTTGAAGGTCAGCGCCGGTCGGTGGGTCGCGCCGCGCGCGATCAGCCGGTCCAGGCGGGTCAGCGGCGCGGCGACCCGGCGGGCGGCCACCGCCGCCCCGTGGGGCGCCGTGCCGTTCGTGGACGGCGCACTTGTCGCCGTGCCGTTCGCCGCCGTGCCGTTCGCCGCCGTGGCGTGTGCTGTCGTCCGGCCCGTCGTCGGTTCGCTCACCGCCGACGCGCTCACCGTCGGCTCACTCATGGCCGGCCGCGAGTTCCGGCGTGACGAAGTCGGCGACGGTCGCCCACAGCGAGCCGACCGTGGCGAAGGTCTCCTCCGTCAGCAGCTCGTCGTCCAGCTCCACCCCGAAGTGGTCCTCCAGGTCCGCGAGAAGCTGCACGACGCCCATCGAGTCCAGCCCCAGCGCGGCCAGATCGGCGTCCGCCGTCAGCTCGTCGCCCTCCGCGTACGGCAGGCGGGGCAGCAGGACGTCCTGAAAGGTGCGCGGTATCTCCCGCGTCGTCTCGGCCATGGTGATCGGTCCCCTTGTCTTCGTCCGGTCTTCGTCTTCGTCCGGGGCGCGGGACCCACCCGCGCACAGATGTCACTTGACCGCCGGCCGCTCTCGAACCGCCATCGCAGCGCTCTCGCCCGGCCCCTCGGACGAGGTGACGCGGGTTCCCGGGGCGATGGCGCGGCCCCCGGCGGCGGTCCCCGGACAGTGGGCCGATAGCGGATCGATAGCGCGCCGGGAGCCGGTATCCGGGGGCGGTGAGCGGAACGAGGGCGGCGTGATGGCGGCCCGACGCACCATGGGCGGAGCACGAACGGAACCTGACCCGCCGCGGCACCGCATTGATCCACGAAGGGGAGGCACCCTCCATGCTCACGGGGATATCCGACCTCGCGCCGACACCGGACCGCCCGCCGGAACACCCGCGTCCCGCGGGATACGACCGGCACCCGGCCGGCGGCCACGACAGCGGCGATCTCGTCGCGGTCTACCAGTACGCGACCCGCAGCGGCGCCGTCACCCCCGGCTCGATCGACCTGGTGGCGCTCGAACTCGGCCTGTCCGCGGGGGAGGTGTTCGCCGCCGCCGCACGGCTGGTGGAACTGCGGCTGCTGCGCACCGACGAGACGACCGGCACCGGTCTCGTACCGGTGGACCCGCACTCCGCGGCGACCCAGCTCACCTCGCCGATCGAGCGGGCCATCCTCCAACAGCGCGAGCTGGCCGACCGGTTGCGCGCCAGGATCGACTCCATCGCGGGCGGTCCGGGCGGCGCGGAAGGGCCGCTCGGCGTCATCGACACCGTCGAGGGCGAGGCCGAGATCCGCGGTCTGCTGCGGCTGGCGGCCGGTGACTGCGCCACGGAGGCGATCGTCCTGCGCCCCGGTCACGACGCGCGGATCGCGCCCGACGACCTCTTCGACGCCTGCTACGACACGCTCGGCACGGAGATCGACGTACGGGTGCTCTCGCCGCACCGCGACCGCGCCGACTTCGCCTCCCGCGCCCGCGCCAAAAAGCTGACGGAACGCGGCGCGTCGATCCGCACCATCCGCTCCGTGCCGCAGACGGCGGTGGTCTTCGACCGCGCGCTGGCCGTGGTGGTCACCGCGGGCGAGGCGGGCGGACCGCCCACCGCGCGGCAGGTCCGCGACGAGACGATGATCCGGTGCATGGTCGACATGTTCGACCTGCTGTGGGACGGCGCCGCGCCCTTCGCGATGGAGGAGGCGGGCTACGCGGAGGACATCAACGACGACCTCCAGCGCTCCATCGCCCGACTGATGGCCCAGGGCCTCACCGACGAAGTCGTGGCCCGCCGCCTGGACATGTCGGTCCGCACCTGCCGCCGCCACATCGCGGCCCTGCTGCGCAGCCTGGGCTCGGTCAGCCGCTTCCAGGCCGGCGTCCAGATCGCCCAGCGCCTGTCCCTGGAGGAGGCCGCCTGAACCCGCCCCCCGCACACCCGTCCCCGACCCGCACGGCGGCGGCCGACCCCCACCCGGGTCGGCCGCCGCCGTGGGTTGCGGGGGCGGCGTGCGCGGGCCGGTCCCGGATGTGACGGGCGCGGTACGGCGGTACGGTCCCGGCATGGCCGCGAGCGGTACGGCGGTACGGCGGTACGGTCCCGGCATGGCCGCGCCGCCCTCGCCGCGGGTGGTCCGTGGCGAGGGCGGCGCGGTCGACAGCGGCCGGGCGGAAGGGTGTCAGGCCGGGGTCAACTCCGGGGTCGGCTCCTGGACCGGGGTCAGTCCGTGGGCCAGGCCCGACAGCGGCCGGGTGCCGCCGAGTTGGTTCAGATCGGCGCCCTGCCAGCCGCGGGCGCGCAGCTCGGTCAGGACCCGCGGCGCGCGCAGCATCCGGCCGCCCGCCACCGTGTAGGAGGCGTCGAGGTCCACGGCGGCCAGTCCGTTGACCTCGGCGACGACGGCGGCCAGCGCGTCCGCGGCCACCGCTTCCGTACGCGCCGCGCGGGCGCCCTCCCCGGCCGTCACCCGGAAGAGGTCGGGGCGGCGCGCACCGGGCAGCGCGGAGCCGGTGTCCAGGCAGTGCAGCCGCAACTCCCGCTCGTCCAGCGGCCGTTCCGTGGTGACCTCGGCGAGCAGCCGGCCGTCTTCCACGGACACCCGCGCGGACCGTACCGCCGGATGCGCCAGCAGCACGCGCTCGGTCGCGTCCAGGTCCACCGCGTCGGGTCCGAGCCGGGCCAGGCGGCGCGGGGCGGGGGCGGCGAAGTCGAAGAGCGCGGCGGCCTCGTCGAGCCGCAGGTCGACGGCCGCGTCGCGGTGCGCCTCCAGCAGCCGCCCGTACCCGCGCAGGAAGTGCTCGACGGCCGCCGCGTCCATCACGTCGGCCCGCGCGTTGAGGCCGACGGTGACCCCGTCGTCCCACTCCCCGACCCGCAGATAGGTGTCGGTCTCGGACAGCGCCCACGCGGTCGGCTCCGGTGTCCGCAGGAGGCGTTCCTTTCGGGTGCCGCAGCTCTTGGTCCCGTGGTTGAGGAAGTTGACCTCGGAGGAGGTCCTGATCGGCGCGCCGCGCCGGAAGGCGTCCTGGGCGACCAGCTCCACGATCTCGTCGTACGGCGCGTACGCGTGCTCCTGCGCCGTCTCCAGCGCGGCGGCGACCCGCGCGACCACCTCGGCGAATCCGGGGTCGCCGCCGAGGTCGACCGAGACGAGCGCCGGCGAGAACATGCACGTCAGCACGGACATCCGGGGTCCGTCCTGGCGGTGGCTGGTCAGCCAGCGGTGGGTGACCGTCCGCTCGCCGGTGTACGTGGCCATGGCCACCGCGTACGCCGCCAGGTGCACCGCGGAGGGCCACACCCGCAGCCGGGCGGCGATCTCGCGGACGGCGGGGAGCAGCGCGGGCGAGGTGAGCGTCGCCCCGAAGGCGGCGACGCCGTCGGGCACGGCCGGCTCACGGCGCCGTACGAACATGTCGGCGGGCAGCTCGGGCACCGCCCGCTGCCAATAGCGCAGCATCTGCGCCCGCTCCGGCGACGGCCGCGCCTCGATGGCGGCGAGGTCGGCGGGCTGGTACGCGACCGGCCCCAACTGCGCCCGGCGGCCGGTGGCGAGCGTGCCGAGCAGTGCCTCGAAGTCGCGCTGGAAGAGCTGCATGCTCCAGTCGTCGAAGGCCGTGTGGTTGAGGACGAGCGCCAGCGTGCGCGGCACGCCGCCCGTGGTGACCGCGCAGGCCCTGATCGGCCACTCGCGTTCCGGGTCGAACTCGGTGGTGGACATCTCGGCGATGACCGCCGCGGGTCCCGGCGTACCGTCCTGCTCGGTGGCGGCCACCAGCAGCGGCATCGGCCCCGGCGGCTCGACCCGCTGTCTCGGGCCCGGCCTGGCGTGTGCGTCGAAGACCGTGCGCAGCCCCTCGTGCCTGCGCACCAGATAGGCCAGCGCGGACCGCAGGCCCGTCAGGGAGAGTCCCTGCGGCAGCGGGTAGTTGGTGACGATGTGCGCGTCGTGACGAGCGCCCGCGGGCACCTGCTGGTACCTCAGCCAGTGGTACCGCTGCCCCCAGCAGAGGTCCGCGCTTCTCACCTCGGGCATCCCGCCCTCCTTCCAAACCGTGAGTGGGACCGGCCCGGCCGCATTCGCGCGGGCCCGTGAATCACCTCCCAGCATCAGGCCCGAACGGGAATAACGGCAGCGTTTCACGGTGGCCGCTTGTTGACGGCAAAAAGCTGCCATCGGGATTCGACCCGGTGCAACCCGGCAAGGGTTGACGGGAGTTGCGCCGTCCGGGAATCTCATGGTGTCGGAGAAACCAGATCCGGCATCCGGGGCCCACTCGGGTCCCGAATTTCCTTACATGGAAGGTGTGGTTCCTTTGTCCAAGACCGCCGTGAAGGCCGCCGTCAAGGCCGCGTCCAAGGCCGCCAGCAAGGCTGCCGTCAAGGCCGCTGACAAGTCGGCGACCAAGGCCGCGTCCAAGGCGGCCAGCAAGGCCGCGAGCAAGGCCGCGTCGAAGGCGGCCGTCAAGGCCGCGGTGAAGGCCGCGTCCAAGGCCGCCTGATCTCGGACCTGCAACATGTCTGAGCTCACGGCCGTGTGACGTCCGTCGCCGGCAAGGCGCCGCGTCCGCCATCAGGCGGCCGGCGCCCTGCCGGCGGGCAGCCCTCCCCCAGGGCCGGACGGCCGACCGCTCGGGCCCACTTCTCCCAGGGAAGGGGAAAGTCCGGTGGAACACGCCGAGATTATCGAGCACCTTCAGCATTCCCTCTCCGTGATCCTGGACCGGCCGCTCCCCGAATTCAGCGCGGATACCAGGATTCTCGAAGACCTGGAGATCGACTCCATGCGTTTTGTCGAACTCCTCATGAGCCTTGAGGACACCATCGGCCTCGAAGTCGACCCCGACACTCTCGAACCCGAGGTATTCCAGTCCGCAGGCTCCTTTGCCGACTACATCAAAATCCGGCTGGACCTCACGCGGGTCGCCGGTTAGCCGAACACGGCACGGCCCAACGGAGGATTCGATGAGGGACACGCTCGTGGCGTGTGAAGCGGCGGCCCATGACGGCGGGTTCACGCCCGGCCTGGAGCTGGCGCTGCGCACGGTGGAGGTCGGCGCTCCCGCGGGACGCGTCGCCGCTTTCCCGGCGGGCCGGGTGCCCACGGGCGCCGAGGTCGTGCCGCACCGCCTCGCGGAAATGGAGGGCGTCGCCTTCGTGGCGTGGCCCCACCGGCCCGCAGAATCCGCCGCACCGGCCTCGTACGACGGGCCCGACGACCGCCGCACCGTATTCGCCGCGCTGCTCGGCGCGGTACGGGTGGGCGTGTCCCGCAGGCTCCTCGACGACGCGGTCGCCCACCTGTCCGGACGGGTGGGCGGCGGCGAGCCCCTGATCCGCAAACAACTCGTGCTCGGCACCGTCGCCGACGTCATGACCGCACTCGACGCCGTACGCCAACTCCTGCTCGTCGCCCACCGCGTCCCCGCGGCCGTGGCCGACGCGCACGACCGGATCACCGCGCTCGACTGGGACACCGCCAAGCTCTTCGGGGCCTCCGGTTACCTCGCCGACGGACCGGTGCGCGCCGCGTACGTCGGCCGGCTCGCGGCGGACTGCTGGACCGACCGGGAGGACGTACAGCCATGATCCCCCTCGACACCCCGCTGCGGGAGCTGCGCGAACAGTGCCGGGAAGCGGGCCGGGAACTGCGCGCCCACGCCCTGGCCGTCGACGCCGACCCGGCCGGCACGGCCCACCTCGACCTGCCCGTCATGGCGCTGGTCAGGTCCGCCTCCACCCCCAAGGACTACCGCACCGGCTCCGCCGTGGACGACGGCGGCTACTCCGACACCTGCCTGTCCCGCGTGGTCGCCAGCGTCGAACTGGCGCGCGGCGACGCGGGGGTGCTCAGCGCCAACACCGGTCCCTCCCTGGCCGGCGTCGCTGTCGACACCCTGGGCAACGAGGCACAGCGCGAACTGTTCTACGACACCATCGCCGACGGTCGCGCCTGGACCTTCTTCGGCATGACGGAACCGGAGCACGGCACCGACGCCACGGCGATGGAGAGCAGGTTCGACGCGGCGGGCGACCCCGCCGACGGTTACCTGCTCTCCGGCTCCAAGCGCTACGTCGGCAACGCCTCCCGGGGCGCGATCGGCGTGGTCTTCGCCAGGACCGGCCGCAGCCCGCTCTCCATTCGCGGCGCGCTGATCCGGCAGCCCGCGCCCGGCTTCCACGGCGAACCGCTGGACATGATCGGTCTGCGCGGCGCGCGGATCTGCCGGCTGGACCTCGACGAGGTGCCCGTGCCGCGCGAGATGCTGCTCGGCGCCCACCTGCCCGCCTCCCGGCGCGGTCTGTGGGGGATCAGCAGGACCTTCAACGCGATGCGGCTCCAGATCGCCGCGCTGGCCCTGGGCACCGCTCTCGGCACCCGCGACTACGTGACCGAGCAGCGTCCCGGCTGGTCGGGGCACGAGGTGGTCTCCGCCCGGCTCGACGCGGCCACGGCGCTGCTGTACGAGTCCGCCGCGGCCGTCGACCTCCAGCCCGACGTCGTACGGCCGCCGTCCATGGCGAAGCTGCACACCACCGATCTGGCGGTGCGCACCACGCACTGGGCGGCCCGGGCGCTCGGCCCCGGCGCGCTGATCGAGCACCCGCTGCTGGAGAAGTGGAGCCGGGACGTGCTCGCCTTCGAGTTCATGGAGGGCACCAGCAACATCCAGCGGCTGCACATCACCCACGACCTGGCTGCGCGGAAGGGACGGACATGACCGCCACGGACCTGACGGCGCGACCGGCCACGGCGTCCGTCCCCGCCCCCGCGACAGCTCCCGCGCCCGCGTCCTTCGCGTGGTCCGCCCGGCCGGTCACGGAGGCCGACCACGACGCCGTACTCGACCTCTTCACCGAGTCCGACTTCTACTTCCGCACCGCCCGCCCCGCCACCCGCCCGCAGTGGGAGATCCTCGCGCTGCTGGACGAGGACACCCGGCTGCTGAGCGCCGACGGACGGCCCGTGGGCCTGTACGCCCTGGAGGCGATGGGCGCCGAGCACGCCTGCCACTACGTGCTGCACCTGCGGCTGACCTCACGGCTGCGCACGGACGCCTGGGCGTCGGCGTACCGCGAGCTGGTCCGGGCGCTGCGCTGGCAGCGCGAGGTGGTCCGACTGGCCGTCGTCGTCCACGAGTTCGACGACCGGGGCCTGACCGCCGCCCGCCTGGCGGGCTTCACCGAGGAAGGCGTCCTGACCGGACACGTCGTCCACGACGGACACCGCCGCGGTTCCGTCTTCCTCTCCCGGATCTGGGAGCCCACGTCATGATGCTGCGCGGATACCGGGGCGCCGACCTGCCCCTGCTCACCGGCCACTGGCTGCCGGGCGAGCTGCTCGGCCTGTCCGTGCCCGGCAGGCCCGTCCTGGCGGAACCGGCCCGGGTGCCGGCGCCGGAAGGTCCCGGCGAGGACGGAGCGCCGGGCCAGGACGACGAGTTGTGCGTCGTGCCCGGCACCGGCTTCGTCCGGCTCGCCGCCCTGGACTGGGTGCACCGCAGGGCGCGGCTGGAGATCGGTCTGCGCTCCGGCGCGGAGACCAGCGCGGAGCCGCTGCTGAAGGCCGCCCTCGACCACGCTTTCCGGGTGCTCGGCCTGAGCCGGGTCTTCGGCTGGGTCACCCCGGCCGTGCCGCTGCCCGACGGGCTCCCGCGCGACGCCCTGCTGCGTGACGCGGGGCTGAGCCCGGAGGCCGACATCCCGCGGGCGCTGTGGCTGGACGGCCGCCCGGTGGCCCGACAGATCTGGGGAGCGACCCGCCATGGCTGACCTGACCCTGCTCGGCACCGCCGAGGCCGCCGCGCGGCTGAGCGCCGCGCCGCAGGCCGCGCGCGGCTTCCTCGGCCTCGACCCGGTCACCCAGAACGGCCCGCTGCTCGCCCGCGAGCTGGCCCGTACCGGAGCGCAGGTGCTCCAGGCCGGGGACGCGCTGCTGGGATACGTGCCCAACCCCGCGCAGCCGCGCCAGGGTTGGGTCGCGACCACGTCCGCCGACCCGGAGCCGCTGGCCGCCCTGCTCGCCTTCCTGCGCACCTACCGCCGGTGCACGTCGTATGTCGCCGAGGTCCCCGACGGCTCACCGGCCGTGCCCGCGCTCGAAGCCTGCGGCTTCACCGGCGCCGGCCGGCTGCCCGGCCATGTCTTCCACACCGGCGGCTACCACGACGTGCTGGTCTACTGCGCCACCGAGGAGGGCTGACCCATGCCGTTCGTGACCGTCCGGCATTTCACCGAGGACGACATCCCCACGCGTACCGCCCTGTTGCGCGAGTCGCGCTTCCAGGCGAATCTCACCGACTTCGCGGTCGTCAGCGACGACGACGCGCTCACCGCCAACCAGCGCCGCACCCTCACGCGTGAGCACGACGTCAAGCGGATGTTCACCATGTGCGACTCCCGCGGCGCGACCGTCGGCTTCGCCTGGATCACCTCGATCGACTGGCCCGGCCAGACCTGTGAGCTGTCCTTCGGCGTGCTGCCGGAGTGCCGGGGCCCGTACGGCGCGACCGCCGTGACCGCCGCGCACGCGTACATCCGCGCAGAGTTGAACATGCGGGTGGTCGTCAACCAGGTCCTGGAGCACAACACGATGCTGGTGTCGTCCGGTGAACTCACCGAGCAGCGCCGGGTGCGCTGCGCGTACGACTCCTACACCGTCGGCGAGTGGCGCACCGCCTGCTACTGGACCGAGAGCGAGCAGGACGTGCACCGCCGGCGCGAGCAGGTCGCCGACCGGCGCCGTGCGATCGCCGCCCGTATCCGCTCCACGTCGTCCCAGCCGTCATGAGCGCCCGCGCCGCGGAAGGCGGCTATCTGCACCACGCGACGATCGTGGGCGACACCGTGGTCTTCGTGTGCGAGGACGACCTGTGGACGGTGTCCGCCGAGGGCGGCACCGCGCGGCGGCTCACCGCGGGCACGACCGCGTGCGCGGGCCCCCGGCTCTCGCCCGACGGCCGCCAGGTCGCCTTCACCGGCTCCCCCGACGGCCTCACCGAGGTCTGCCTGACCTCGGTCTCCGGCGGTCCCGTCCGCCGGCTGACCCACCAGGCGGGCCGGTGCACGGTCACCGGCTGGCACCCGCTGACCGGCGAGATCCTGTACGCGAGCACCGCGGGCCAGCCCGAGGGCTTCGGCTTCCGGCTGTTCGCCGTGCACCCCGACGGCGGCCCGCCGCGGCTGGTCGAGGCGGGCCCCGCCGCGTCCGTGTCGTACGGGCCCGGCGGCGGTTCGGTGATCGGCCGGAGCATCGCCGACCCGGCGCGCCGCAAGCGCTACCGCGGCGGCGCGGCCGGTGAACTCTGGGTGGACGACGACGGATCCGGCGCGTACCGGCGGCTCGCGCTGCCCGCGGGCAATCCGGCGGACCCCTGCTGGGTCGGCAACCGGATCTACTTCATCAGCGACCACGAGGGCACCGGCAACGTCTACTCCTGCCACTCCGACGGCACGGGTCTGACCCGGCACACCGACCACGACGAGTACTACGCGCGCGGTCTGTCCAGCGACGGCCGCCGGCTGGTCTACCACAGCGGCGCGGTCCTGCACGTGCTGGACCCGGCGCGCGGCGGCACGCGGCGGCTGCGGGTGGAGCTGGGCCCCTCGGGCGTCCAGCACCAGCGCCGTATCGTGTCGGCCACCGGTTTCCTGGACGGCGCGCGGATCGGCCCCGACGGGCAGACCCTCGCGGTCACCGCCCGCGGCAAGGCGTTCACGCTCGCGCCCTGGTCGGGTCCGGTACGGCGGCACGGGCGCCCGGACGGTGTCCGCTACCGGCTGCTGAACTGGCTCGCCGACGGCGAGCGGCTGGTCGCGGTCGCGGGCGACTCGGGGCCCGGTGAGCGGCTGGTGCTGCTGCCCGCGGAGGGCGGCGCGGAGCTGCTCGGCGTGCCGCTGGCCGACCTGGGCTATGTCACCGCGCTGGCCGCCTCGCCCGCCACCGGGCAGGTCGCCTTCGCCACCAACCGGCAGGAGCTGTGGAGCGTCGACACCGACCGGCCGAAGCTGGAGCCGCGGCTGCTCGACACCAGTGCCCATGAGCGGATCGAGGATCTGGCCTGGTCGCCCGACGGCCGCTGGCTCGCCTACACCTATCCGGACACGCCCAGGAGCACGGCCATCAAGGTCGCCGAGGTGGACACCGGACGCACCTCGCGGATCACCCGACCGGTGCTGCGGGACGCGCTGCCGTCCTTCGACCCGGCGGGCCGCTATCTGTACTTCGTCGGACAGCGCGACCTGACGCCCGAGCACGACCAGGTCCAGTTCGAGATCGGCTTCCCCTTCGGCGCCCGGCCGTACGCGGTGCCGCTGACCGCCGACCGGCAGCCGCCGTTCGCTCCGCCGCAGCAGTCGGCGGGCGGCGCGTACTCCCCCGACGGGTACGACGAGGGCGATCCGGAAGGGCCGGTCGCCATCGACTTCACCGGTATCGAACGGCGCCTGGTCCCGCTGCCGGTCCCCGAGGGCCGGTACGCGGCGGTGCTGGGTCTGCCCGACTGCGTGCTGCTGCTGTCGGTACCGCTCAGCGCGCCCGAGCCGGACGACCCGCAGCAGCAACAGGAGGGCAGCGTCACCCTGGTGGACCTGGCGACCGGCGACGTGACCGAGGACTATCTCGGGCCGGTCGACGAGATCAGCACCGACCGCACCGGCACGGCGCTGCTCTACCGGCACAACCACCGGCTGCGCGTGGTGCCCGCGGGCGCGCCCAAGGAGGCGGTGGAGGACTTCGACTCGCCCATCGCCCCGCCGGGGCGGCCCACCGGCTGGGTCGACCTGGACCGGGTCAAGATCCCGTTCGTCCCTGCCGCGGAGTGGCGGCAGATGTTCCGGGAGGCGTGGCGGCTCCAGCGCGAGAGCTTCTGGAACGCCGACATGTCGGGGATCGACTGGGACGCGGTGCACCAGTGCTATCTGCCGCTGCTCGACCGGGTCGCGACCCGCGCCGAACTCTCGGACCTGGTCTGGGAGTTGCACGGCGAGCTGGCGACCTCGCACGCGTACGAGCGCGGCGGCGACTACGGCGCGCCGAGCGGTGAGGCGCAGGGTTTCCTCGGTGTGGACTGGGAGCCCGCGCCGCAGGCCGAGGGCCGGTGGCGGATCGCGCACGTGCTGCGCGGCGACCCGTGGAACCCCGACGCCACCTCGCCCTGCGACCGGCCGGGCGTCGACATCCGGCCGGGCGACGAGATCGCCGCGGTCGACGGGCACCTCGTGGGGCCCGGCGGCCCGGCGGAACTGCTCACCGGTCTCGCGGGCCGTGAGGTCGAACTGACCGTGCTGCGCGGCGGCGCCGTCCCGCGCCGGGTGGTGGTCCGCGCGGCCCGCAGCGAGGCGCGCGCCCGCTACCTGGACTGGGTGGCCCGCAACAGCGCGTACGTGGACACCGTCTCCGACGGCAGGCTCGCGTATCTGCACGTGCCGGACATGTTCAGGACCGGATACGCGGACTTCGTACGGCAGTTCCTCGGCGGTCTGGACCGGGAGGGGCTGGTGGTCGACGTGCGGTTCAACGGCGGCGGCCATGTCTCTCCGCTGCTCCTCGACCGGCTCGCGCGCAGCCGCACGGGCACCGAGCACGGCCGGTGGAGCGGCGCGGTGCCGTATCCGCTGGAGTCGCCGCGCGGTCCGATGGCGGCGCTGATCAACGAACAGACCGGCTCCGACGGCGAGATCTTCGGCCATATGTTCCGCGAGCGCGGCCTGGGCACGCTGGTGGGCACACGGACGTGGGGCGGCACGATCGCCACCTGGCCGCGGCACGGGCTGGTCGACGGCACGGTGACCACCCAGCCCGAGTTCTGCTACTACTTCCGCGGGGTGGGGGCGGGGCTGGAGAACCGCGGGGTCGAGCCGGACATCACGGTCGCCGTGGTCCCGGCGGGGCCGCAGCCCGGCCTGGACGCGCAGTTGGCGACGGCGGTGACGCATCTGCTGACGGTGCTGCCGGCACCGGCGTCGACGGACGGGTCCGGCATGGACCTCGCACCGGCCGACGCCGGAGCGGTCGACGCCGGGGCCGTCGGCGCCGCGACGGGACGGAGCGGCGGATGAGCGGGCCGGAGGCGGCGAGGCGGGCCGCGGCCGGACCGCTCGTCCCCACGCCTCTGGCGGCGAGCCCCTTGGAGACCGGGCCGGTCGCGGCCGGAGGGGCCCTCGCCCCGCCCGTCGCCGGGACCTGCGAGGTGTGGCTGGTGCCGGTGCGGCGGCGCGCGGCGTGGGCCGGTCTGCTCGGCGCCGAGGAGCGGGAGCGGTGGCAGGTGCTCGGTGGGGGCGCGGCGGCCGATACGTTGCTGACCTCGCGGGCGGCCCAACGGCTCGTCGTAGGACGCTACTTGGGCGTGCCACCGGCCGAGGTGGCCGTCGAGCGGGGTTGCGCACTGTGCGGCGCGCCCCGGCACGGCCGCCCCCGAGTGGCGGACGCCGCCTTCGACTTCTCCGTCTCGCACACCCGCGAGTGGCTGCTGATCGCGGTCGTCGGCAGCGGCCTGATCGGCGCGGATCTCGACCAACTCGACGCGGACCGTGACGCGGACGGCCTCGCGGCGCTCACCCTGACCCCCGCCGAGCGCGCCGCGTACGACCGACTCCCGCCCGGCGCGCGCCCGGAGGCGTTCCTCGACGCCTGGGTGCGCAAGGAGGCGGCGATGAAGCTGACCGGCCACGGCCTGTCGGCTCCTCCCGCGGCGATCGACGTCAGCACTGCGCTGGCCACGGCGCCGACCGTGCGGGACTGGCCCCGCGCCCCGCTCCACCTCACCCCCCTCGCGGCCCCGCCCGCCCATCGCGCGGCCCTGGCCACGACGGTTCCGGTGACCCACGTCCGGCGGCGCACGCTCCCGGAGTGACGGCGGCCACGCACGGCGCCTACGCACGGCGCCCACGGACGGCAGCCACGGACGGCAGCCACACCGAATGGCCGCACCCGACCCCGTACCGATGCGTTTCGGACGGCGCCGGGCGGCGGTCGGCGCGACGCGCGCGGGTGCGGGTGCGCGACGGCACGGCGCGGCGTCGCCGGTCGGGGCCGCCGCGCCGACCTCAAACGGACGCCTCGTTCGGGGCGTGACGTCCCGTCACCGAAGGCGTGACCACCGGGTCGCATCGGCGTGAAACGGCCCGAATCCGCCCTACCGGCGAGTGCGGAGAGCGAACTAGCCTCGACACCAAGTTAGTTGCCTACGGCACTTAGTGCTACAGGCACTGACCTCTGCTGCCCCTGGCACCGCTCTGGCACCTTCCGCACCGGCAAGACAGGAGTGTCCGTCATGGCCACCGCCGCGCACCCGCCCGTTGCCGTCACCGCCCCCGCCGCCCGAGGGACGTGCCCCTTCGCCCCACCGCCCGCCTACGAACAGGCCCGAGGCGAGGAGGGGTTGAGCCGCGTCCGGCTGTGGGACGGCACGTCGTGCTGGATGGTGACCCGGCACGCGGACATCCGCTCCGTGCTGCGGGACCGGAGCTTCAGCTCGGACGCGAGGCGGCCCGGCTTCCCGTTCCTCTCGGCCGGCCTGCGGACGCTCGCCAGCGACCGGCCGACCTTCATCCGGATGGACGACCCGGACCACGCCCGGCTGCGCCGCATGCTCACCGCCGACTTCATGATCCGCAAGGTCGCCGAGATGCGACCGGCCGTACGCCAGGTCACCGACGACCTGCTGGACCGGATGGCCGCCCGCGCCGACCGCACCGCGGACCTGGTCGCCGACTTCGCGCTGCCGCTGCCCTCCATGGTCATCTGCCTGCTGCTGGGCGTCCCCTACGCCGACCACGCCTTCTTCCAGCAGTGCAGCAGCACGATGCTGCGCACCGACGCGCCGCCGCGGGAGGTCGCCGCGGCGCAGGACGAACTGGGCGCCTATCTCGCCGGGTTGGCGCGCGCCAAGCGGGCCGCGCCGGACGACAGCATCATCAGCCGCCTCGCCGAGCAGGACGTCCTGGACGACGACGAGATCGCGTCGATGGGCCGGCTGCTGCTGGTGGCCGGGCACGAGACCACCGCCAACATGACCTCCCTGTCGGTCCTCGCCCTGCTGCGCGAGCCCGCCCAGGCCGCGCGGCTGCACGAGGCGGCCCGGCTCGACGAGGACGGCGACGGCTCCGCCCTCGACACCGCCGTCGAGGAGCTGCTGCGCTACATGACGGTGGTCCACAACGGGATCGGCCGGGTCGCCGTCGAGGACGTGGAGGTCAGCGGCACGCGGATACGGGCGGGCGAGGGCGTCCTGTGCATGATCGGCGCCGCCAACCGGGACGAGGACGCCTTCCCCGAGGGCGGCCTGCTCGACCTCGGCCGCCCCGGCGCCCGCCGCCACCTTGCGTTCGGCTTCGGCGTCCACCAGTGCCTCGGCCAGCCGCTCGCCCGCCTCGAACTGCGCGTCGCGCTGCCCGCCGTACTCCAGAGGTTCCCCGGCCTGCGCCTGGCCGTCCCCTTCGAAGAGCTGCGCTTCCGCCACGAGATGGCCGTCTACGGGCTGCACGCGCTCCCGCTCGCCTGGTGAACCCCGCCGCTCCGCAACGAAAGGAACGCCTCATGCGTGTCCACGTCGACACCGACAAGTGCTGCGGCTCCGGCATGTGCGTCCTGACCGCGCCCGGCGTCTTCGACCAGCGCGACGAGGACGGCATCGTGCGGCTGCTGGCCGACGAGCCGCCCGAGGCGACGTGGGACGACGTCCGCGAGGCCGAAGTGGGCTGCCCGGCGCAGGCGATCGAGACGGTCGAGCCGTAGGCCGTAGCCGAAGCCGTAGAGCCGTAGAGCCGTAGAGCCGTACAGCCGTACAGCCGTACAGCCGCGGTGATCCGGGGGCGCTCCGCAGAGAGCGCCCCCGGATCACCGGCCGCCCGGCAGTTCCCGCCGCCGGTCGCAGAAGGGGCACAGCCGGTGCGGCGCGGCGCGCAGGTCCATCGCGATGTCCTGTCCCGGTCCGCCGCGCCTCGCACGCTGCCCGGCTCAGGCGATGTAGCGGGCGAGTGAGGTGACGACCGCGGCCGGGCGCCGTGACCCTTCGATCTCGATGGTGCTCTCCAGCCTCACCTGGACGGCCGTGTCCAGGCGTGCGGCCTCCGCGAGCCGCGCCGTGGCGCGGATGCGGGAGCCTTCGAGCACGGGCGTGACGAACCGGACGCGGTCCAGGCCGTAGTTGACCGCGAAGGACACGTTGTCGACGCGGTAGAGCCGGGTGGTGAGTTCGGCGAGCAGCGACAGGGTCAGGTAGCCGTGGGCGACCGTCCGCCCGAAGGGGCCGGAGGCCGCGCGGTCCGGGTCGACGTGGATCCACTGGTGGTCCCCGGTCACGTCGGCGAAGGCGTCGATGCGCTTCTGGTCGACCGCGATCCAGTCGCCGGCCCCCAGATCCTCGCCTTCGGAGTCGGCCAGATCCGTCAGGCCGTCGAAGATCCGCACGTGCCTCGTCCCTTCTGGTTGTCGTCCCGGCCGCTCCCCCGGCGCCGGTGCCGGGAGTCGTCGCCGGGCTGCCGCCGCGTGATCGTCCGGGAGTCGAACCGCCACCGGCCGTCCACGCGGCGGAACCGGTCGGCGTAGGTGTTGCGGGTGACGAGCAGGGCCCGCTCACCGGGGAACCGCTGGGTGACCTCGATGCCGCAGGTCCCGTACGCCTCGTCCCGCGAACGGCCGGGTGCCAGGCTGATGTCGTGCACGCGGTGCCGGGTGTGCGTGGCGCCGTCGTAGGTGAGGACGTTCTCCCGCATCCAGTCCTCGACGTCGGCGCCGGGCATTCCCAGCCAGGTGCCGTCGCGGAAGAGGCGGGCGAAGCGCGCGAAGTCACCGGTGTCCACGCTGTCGCAGTACGCGGTGAGCAGGGCGGTGATCCGCCGGACGTCCTGGGCGTCGAGCGCCGGGCCCCGGGGTGTGGGGCCCGGCGCGTCGACCGGGTCGCGCCGGGTCACGAGGGCTGCTTCGCCAGTTCCTTGGGCTTGCCGCCGACGAACTGGAAGGCCACGAGCGACTTGCTGAATCCGTCGCGCCCGTCACCGAAGTTGATCAGCGAGCCGTCCTTGCCCGCGGCGCCCGCGAATGGCGTGATCGCGTCGATCGCCTTCGCGAGCTTGTCCCCGTCGGTGTCGCCGTTGGTGGCGTCGAGCCCCTTCTTCAGGACGGTGAAGGCGTCCCAGGTGGCGCCCGCCTGCTCCGCCAGGCCCAGCGCGAGCGCGTCCGCGCTGCCGCCGTACTCGGTGGCGTACGCCTTGACGAAGTCCTGGTACTCCGGCTTGGACGGCTGCTGGTTGGCCAGCGTGTAGATCGCCGGGAGCTTGGTGTACGCGTCGCCGCCGATCTTCAGGGCGTCCGGCGCGATGAGCGAGCCGAAGCCGACGACGGGCACGTTGACCCCGGCCTCCGCCATCGTCTTGAGCATGAGTCCCGCGTCGGCCGCGGCGGAGCCGATGTGGACGACGGCGTCCGGGTGCTCGCCCTTCAGCTTGGTCACGGCCGAGGTCAGGTCGGTCGCGCCCAGCGTGTAGTGCACGGTGTCGCCCGGGTCCATGCCCGCCTGCTTCGCCTGGTCGACGATCGGCTTCCACAGCGTCGATCCGGTCGGACCGTCGTCCGCGGTCACCACCGGGTGCTTGTAGCCGAGCGACTTGAGCAGGTCGATCATCTGGACCGGGTAGTCGCTCTGGTCGACGGTGGTGCGGAAGGTGTACTTCGCGCCGTCCATCAGGGCGGGTGAGATCGTCGAGGAGTTGATGAAGACGATCTTGCGCGGCTCGACGATCTTGCGGATCGCCAGTCCCTCGATGCTGGTGTAGCCGCCCATCATGACCCCGGCCTTGTCGACCGTGATGGCCCGCTGGGCGACCTTGGCCGACTCGTCGGCGGTGAGCTTGTCGTCGTAGACCTTGAGGGAGAGCTTCCGGCCGCCCGCGCCGCCGTCCGCGTTGATCGTCTTCACGGCCAGTTTGGCCGTGTTGACCATCTGCTCGGCCACTGCCGCGTTGCCGCTGGTGAGCGGGGCGGCGAAGCCGATGACCAGGGTCTTGCCGCCGCCACCGCCGGAGGTGCTGCCCCCGCCGTTGGAGCCGCAGGCGGCGAGCGACATCGTGGCGGCGAGCGCCAGGACGCCGACGCCGAAGAGGGATCTGTACACAACAGGCTCCTTAACGAAGTGAAATGATGGATCGCCGGCGACGGCGCGTACGCGCGTCACGGGGAGGGTGGGCGGGCTCAGCCGCGAGCGGGCTCAGCCGGAGGTGCTCTCGGTCGGGGGCGGCCTCGGCCGGACCCGGCCTCGGTCGCGTGGCGCGGTCTCAGCCGGAGGTGGCCTCGGGCCGCCACTGGGGCAGGCCGATCCCGTCGGCGATCCGCAACTGATACGCCTGGACGCGCTGTCCGACGCGGACCTCGTCCACGGGGCAGTCGGTGATGTTCCCCATCATGCGCGGCCCCTCGTCGAGGTCGACCAGCGCGATCACGTACGGCGCGTCCTCGTCGAATCCGGGCATGCCCGCCTGCCGGACGACGGTGTAGGTGTAGACGGTGCCCCGCCCGCTCGCCGCCTCCCACTCGGGCGTCGCCGCACAGACGCGGCAGATCAGCCGCGGGTAGTGCTGCGTGGCGTGGCAGGACGGGCAGCGCTGGATCAGCAGCGTGCCTTCCTGTGCGGCGCGGAAGTAGGTGGCGCTGACCGGGTCGAGTTCGGGGACCGGCTTCGCCCAGGTGTCGGCCACGTCGATGACGTCGAGGGTCCCCTGTGGGCCGCGGATGTTCTCGGTTGCCATCTGCCTCATCTGCCTTTCCCGAGGATGGTGACGCCGATCGTGGAGAACCAGCCGCCGGAGCCGGCCGCGAGCGCCACCTCGCAGTCCGGCACCTGCACCTCACCGGCCTGGCCGCGCAGTTGTCTGACCGCCTCGATCAGCAGGAAGATCCCGCGCAGTCCCGGATGGCAGGCGGACAGGCCGCCGCCGTCGGTGTTGACGGGCAGCTTCCCGCCGAGCCGGAGGTTGCCCTCCTCGGCGAAGGGGCCGCCCTCGCCCGGCTCGCAGAAGCCCAGGCTCTCCAGCAGCAGGATGACCGTGATGGTGAAGCTGTCGTAGAGCATGGCCATGTCCACGTCGGCCGGGGTCAGTCCGGCGCGCGCGAAGGCGTCGGGGCCGGAGCGGGCACCCGCCGTGGTGGTCACGTCCGGCGCCTGCGAGATGTTCCAGTGGTTCTGGCGGGCGGCCGTGCCCAGGATCGAGACGTACGGCTGCCTGAGGTCGCGGGCGCGCTCCTCGGTGGTGACGATGACGGCGCCGCCGCCGTCGGTGATCGCGCAGCAGTCGAACAGGTGCAGCGGGTCGGCGATCATCCGGGAGCCGAGGACGTCGTCCACGGTCAGCGGCTTGCGGTATATGGCCTGCGGATTGTGGGCCGCGTGTTCGCGGACCGCGACGGCGACGCTGGCGAGCTGTTCCGGCGTGGTGCCGTACTCGTGCATGTGGCGCCGCGCGGCCATCGCGTACGCGGCGACCGTCGTCTTGCCGTACGGCTCCTCGTACGCCGCGCCGCCGACGGGCCTGCGGCCGTACGCCGTGCCGAGGCTCCGTCCCATCCGGGTCAGCAGGTCGCTGCCGTAGGTGAGGAGGATCGTGTCCGCCATGCCGGACCGGATCGCGGCCTCGGCGTGCTGGATCTGGAACTCGTAGGCCGATCCGCCGGTGTACGTGCCCTCGATCCACCGCGGGTCGAGGCCCAGGTACTCCGCGGTCTCGGGGAGGTCGACGCCGGGGACGCCGGGGATCCACGCCTCGGCGCAGCCGAAGCCGTCGATGTCGTCCTTGCGCAGGCCGGAGTCGGCCAGCGCGCGTTGCATCGCCTGGGCCTGGTGGCCGAGCGCGTCGAGATGGGGCGCCTTGGGCCCGTCGGACAGTCCGACGGCGGCGATGACCGGGGTGCGGTCGAGGCGGGTCACGGCTCAACTCCTCCTGTTCGTCGTGGAGTTCGTGTGGCGCAGTTCGTGTTTCTGGATCTTGCCCGAGGCGGTTCTGGGCAGCTCGGGGAGCACCTGCCACGAGGTGGGGATCTTCTGCTTGGCGAGCTTGGCCCGGTCCAGGTACGCCGTCATCTCGGCGTCGCCCGGCCACTCCTGGCCCGCGGCGAGGGTGACGAAGGCGCCGACGACCTCGCCGAGCCGCGGGTCGGGCAGTCCGACCACGGCCGCCATGTCGACGGCCGGGTGCCGCTGGATGAGTTCCTCGATGTCGCGGGCGGAGAACTTCTCGCCCGCGCGGTTGATGATGTCCTTGGTACGGCCGGTGATGCGGACCAGACCGCGCGTGTCGACCCGGCCGAGGTCGCCGGTGTAGAACCAGCCCTCCTCGTCGAGCTGTTCGCGGGTGAGGGCCGGGTCGGTGTAGCCGATGAGGGCCTGCGGACCCCTGATCCGCAGTTCGCCCTCCGCGCCGGGCGGGAGCGGCCGGCGCTCGGCGTCGACGGCCTGGATCTCGCTGCCGGGGACGACGGCGCCGTCGTACTCGGCCCTGATGTCGAGCGGTTCGGTGGGGGCGACCCAGGAGACTCCCCCGCCGGTCTCCGTCATGCCGTAGCCGCGCAGCGCGGTGATCCCGACCTCGCCCGCCTCCCGGATCAGGTCGGGTACGGTCGCCGCGCCGCCGGACATGAACACCGAGATCGGGTGGCCGGCGCCGATGCCCTCGCGGTGGGCCGCGACCAGGTCGTGGAGGAACACCGAGGCGGCGGTGGTGAAGGTGCACCGTTCGCGTTCGATGATCCGGGCCGCCTCCGCGCCGTTCCAGACCGGCATCACGACGATCTTGGCGCCCATGGACGCGGGCCAGACGACCCCGGCGTTGAAACCGGCCAGGTGGGACAGGGGCGAGGCGCAGAAGAAGACGTCCTTGGCGCTCAGCGACATGGTGTGCCGGATGCTGCGCGCGTTGGACACGAATCCCTGGCCCGTCAGCTCGACGCCCTTGGGCGCGGAGGTCGTCCCCGAGGTGTAGAGCATCAGGCAGCACCGGTCGGGTTCGAGCGGGTCGGGGAGCGAGACGGCGGGCCGCCGGTCGTCCCGGCCGGGGAAGGCGCGCCAGCCGGGCCGCGGCTCCTCCAGGTCCACGCAGAAGCGGGCGACCGGCCCCCAGGTGGCGCCCTCCAGGATGCCGTCCAGCTCCTCGGCGGGGCGCCTGCCGCGGTTCTCCGCGATCGAGATCACCGCGCGCGGCTTGCAGTCGTTGACGATGTGCGCCATCTCGTGCTCGCGGTAGATCGGCACGACCGGGACGTTGACCGCGCCGATCCGGAAGGCGGCGACCTGGCCCAGCAGCGCCTCCGCCAGATTCGGCAGCTGGATCATGACGCGGTCACCGCGTACGACTCCCGCCTCGACCAAGTGCGCGGCGAGCACATCGGCCCACGCGGTGAATTCGCCGTACGTCAGCCGAAGGTCGCCGATCACCAGGAATTCGCGGTCCGGGGTGCGCTCGGCAACGTCGAAAACCCACCATCCGAGGCGTTCGGAGGTCCAGTATCCGTGCTCGCGGTAGTACGCCTCGCGGTCGGTCCTCGTCGTCGGCGCGGGAGCAGCGGCCATGCTCTTTCCTCTCGTCGCGAACTGTGCGGACGGCGAAGCGGAGGCCGTTCACGGGAAGTGGTTAGCCATGTGTAACATCGTCTTAAACCGAGCGCAATGGATCGCGTCAATCTCTTTACCTGGCTAAGCAAATGTGTTTCAGTGCCTCCTGATCACGCTGTTCACGCTGATCACCCGGGGGCACATCTCGCGGACCGAGCCGCACGAGCACGGAGGAGAAGGGCGAGAAATGGACGAGCTGAAGGGGAAGGTCGCCGTCGTCACGGGGGCCGGCCAGGGCATCGGGCGCGCCGAGGCGCGGGCGCTCGCACGGGCGGGCGCGCATGTGGTGGTCAACGACGTGGGCCGTACGCCGGAGGGCCGGCCGGCCGCCGACGAGGCCGTCGAGGAGATCCGCGCGGCCGGGGGCAGCGCCGAGGCCAACGGGGACGACATCTCCACCTGGGACGGCGCGGAGCGGCTGATCGCCCAGGCGGCCGGCGTCCGGGGAAAGCTCGACTTCCTCGTCTGCAACGCGGGCATCATCCGGGACCGCACCATCGTCAACATCTCCGAGGCCGAGTGGGACGCGGTGATGGCCGTCCACCTCAAGGGCCACGCCGGTCCCCTGCACTTCGCCGCCGCCCACTGGAAGGCGCTGCACCAGGCGTCCGGCGAGCCGGTCGACGCCGCCGTGGTGACCACGTCCTCGGAGGCCGGGCTCTACGGCAATTTCGGGCAGGTCAACTACTCGGCCGCCAAGGCGGGCATCGTCGCCCTCACCCAGGTCGCGGCGCGCGAGCTGGCACGCTACGGCGTACGCGCCAACTCCATCTGCCCGCGCGCCCGGACCGGCATGACCGAAGGCGTCGTCGAGGGCATGGCGCCCGCCGAGGGCGCGGCCGACGAGTGGGACCCCGAGAGCGTCGCCGCGCTCACGGCCTTCCTCGGCTGCGCGCACTCCCGGGGGATCACCGGCCAGGTCTTCGTCGTCCACGGCCCGACGGTGTCCCGCATGCGGGAGTGGACGCCCGCCGACGAGATCACCGGGAGCACGGCGCTGCGGCTGGACGACATCATCGCCCGGCGGGACCGTCTCGGCTCGGTCCGGGACACGACCGTCGTGGACTTCGCCGAGGCGTCCGCGCGATCGGGCCGCGTGGCCGCGATCTGACCGTACGTCAGCCGCGTACGACGGTGGCCGGGCCCTCGGGGCCCGGCCACCTTTTCGCTGTCCGCGTCGTCAGTCCTCCACGATGATCGCGGCGGCCGGACACCCGGCCGCCGCCGCGTCCGCCGCGGCGCGGTCGGCGGCGCCGATCCGCTCCCGCAGCACGGCCACGGCCCCGTCGTCGTCCAGGCCGAAGACCGAGGGCGCCACCAGGACGCAGTTCCCCGCGCCCACGCAGGCGTCCGCGTCCGCGCTGACGGTGGCGGTGGCCGGAGCCGGGGCCGGGGCGGCCTCTTCGGCCGGGGCCACCACGGCGTTGAGCGGGCTGAACGAGCGCGGCATGTAGCCGCGGTAGCGCGCCGGTTCCGCGTCGCGGTCCCAGCGCAGCGTCCCGTAGCGGTCGAGCAACTGCGAGATCACCTCGACCTCCTCGCCGCGCGAGAGCGCCGCGCCGACGCAGTAGCGCGGGCCGACGTTGAACGCGACGTGCGTCTTGAGATTGCCGCGGTCCAGGTCGACGGTCTCGGGGTGGTGGAACTGCCGGGGGTCCCGGTTCGCGGCCCCGTTGACCGGGTGCACCCGGTCGCCCTTGCCGATCAGCCGTCCCGCCACCTCCACGTCACGGGTCGCCACGCGCACCCGGAACTGCACGGGCGCCAGGTAGCGCAGCACCTCCTCGCCGAAGGCCACGATCTGGCGCTCGTCCCCGCGGATGCGGTCCTGCAACTCGGGGTGGTTCAGCAGCGTGTGGATGGCGTTCTTCAGGAAGTGCGCGGTGGTGTCGGTACCGGCGAAGAACAGCACCCGCGCCTGCGCCAGGATTTCCTCCTCGCCCCACTGCTCCAGCACGCCCTGCCCCTGCTCCCACAGCACCGAGATCAGGTCGTCGCGCGGCTCCTCCCGGCGCGCCCTGATGACCGGGAGCAGCACCTCGTTGAGGGCGGAGGCCGCGGCGGCCGCCTCCGCGTACGCCTCCTCGTCCTCGCCGAAGGTCTCGGTCCAGCGGAACATCGTGGAGTTCCAGCGACGGCACTTGGCCATCAACTCCTCGTCGCGCCAGTCGAGTCCGAGCAGCGCGGCGATGACGTCGCTGGGCACCACCGAGGCGAACTCGGCGGCGAGGTCGACATGGGTGCGCCCTTCGATCGCGTCGAGCCGGGCGCTCACCAGCTCCGCGATGAAGGCGGTGCGGTACTTGCGGACCGTCGTCGGCGTGAAGTGCTGGAGGAGGAAGTTGTGGACGCGGTGGTGCTGCTCGCCCTGGAGGAGCAGCACGCCCTTGGGTCCCCCGTAGACGTCCGCCGCGCCCTTGAGTTCGAAGTACGGGTGGGCGAAGAGATCCTCGTTGAGCTGGATGTACCGGCACTCCTCGTAGCCGACGACGATCCAGGCGTTCATGCCCTCGTCCCAGTGGACGGGACCGCGGGCGAGTCGGTCGGCGAAGAAGGGATACGGGTCTTGGTCGCGTGCTTCCTTCAGGCTCTCCATGGCGGGTTGGGCCTCCGAGGTGGATGGGGTCAGGCGCCGCCCGACGACGCCGGGCGGTGGGACACCAGAGCGGTGTCGACACCGGTGGGTCCGAGGTCGGCCGAGCCGCCGGGGTGGCCCAGCGGCTCGTCGCGCCCCGGAAGGGGTTCGAGGAAGAAGCGGGCGTTGTCCTCCACGAAGTCGGCCTGGCCCTCGGGTACTTCGTCGCGGTACTTGATGGCCGTGACGGGACAGACCGGCTCGCAGGCACCGCAGTCCACGCACTCGTCGGGGTGGATGTACGCCTTGCGCGAGCCCTCGTAGATGCAGTCGACCGGGCAGACCTCGACGCAGCTCCGGTCGAGCACGTCGATGCAGGCGCCGTGGATGACGTAGGCCATGGGAATGCCGACTTCCTGGTTGAGAGGGACAGTGGTGAACGCCCGCCGGTTCGGGCGGTGATGAACGGCTCCCGGTGGGGGCGGTGTTGGACGCCCGCCGGTTCAGGCGGTGATGAACCTCCGGTGGGGCGGGGTTCGGGCGGTGGCGAACGGCTCCCGGTGCGCCCGGGGTTCGGGCGGTCGTGGGCGCCCGCGCGTCAGGCCGCGCCCCGGTCCGGCCGGTCGGCGTCCGCGGCGGCGACGTGCCGCAGGGTCTCCCAGTCGGGGATCTTGGTACGCGCCCGGCCGAGGTTCCGGCCGCGGCTCTCCTCCTCCGCGTCGATCGACAGCCAGCCGTCGTACGTGACGGGCCTGACGCCGCGCTCGGCGAGCACCCGGTCGACCTCGTCGGGCCCGGCGCCGCGGGGCGGCCGGGCCGCCAGGTCCGCGACGACACCGGCCACCGTGTCGGCGGCGCAGGCCCGGTTCGTGCCGACGACCCCGGACGGCCCGCGTTTGGCCCACCCGGCGACGTAGTGACCGTCGAGCGCCCGGCCGTCGGGGCCCAGCACCCGGCCCGCGTCGTGCGGGACGCGGCCCAGGTCCTCGTCGAACGGCAGGGCGCCGACCGGTGTGCTGTGGTAGCCGACCGACCGGACGACCATGCCGGCCGTGAGATCGGTGACCTCGCCGGTCGCCACGACCGCGCCGCCGGCCTCCCGCGTCCTTTCCAGGCGCACGGCGGTGACGGCGCCGCCCTCGCCCAACAGCTCCACGGGGCGGGACCAGAAGTGGAAGCGCAGGGTGCGCCGGACGGCGGGCACCTCACGGGAGGCGAGGTCGGCGAAGACCTTGAGGTTGGCCGCGGTCAGCGGGTCCTGCGACCCGGCGGGCAGCAGCCCGGCGTCCAACTCGGTCGCGACATCGTGGAGTTCGAGCAGTTCACGCAGTTCTTTCGCGGTGAACTTCGCGTGCTCCGGCCCGCGGCGGCAGACGAGGTGGACGTCGCAGACACGGCTGTGCGCGAGCCGGTCCAGGACGTGCGGCGGCATGTCGGTCCGCGCCAGGTCCGCCGCCGACTTCACCAGCAGGCGCGCCACGTCGAGCGCCACATTGCCCGCGCCGACGACGGCCACCGACTCCGCCTCCAGCGGGAAGGACTCCCCCGCGCGGGCGTGGTCGGGATGGCCGCTGTACCAGGCGACGAAGTCGGTGGCCGAGCAGACCCCGGCCAGCTCCTCCCCCGGTACGGCGAGCCTGCGGCCGACGGAGGCGCCGGTCGCGAACACCACCGCGTCGTACAGCTCCGCGAGTTCCCGCGTCGTCACGTCGCGGCCGACGTGGACGTCACCGAGAAAGCGGACCCCGTCGCGTTCGAGCACCTTCCGCAGGGCGACCACGATCGACTTGATCCTCGGGTGGTCGGGCGCGACGCCGTACCGCACCAGGCCGTACGGCGTGGGCAGCCGGTCGTAGACGTCGACCGACACATCGAGCGCGCCGCGCACGAGAGCGTCGGTCGCGTAGACGCCCGCCGGTCCCGAACCGACGACGGCGACACGGTAAGGGTTCATCTGCTCCTCATCCCCACCATTACTTAGCCATGCATACTTAACCAGGCGAAGCAATACGTGTCAACGGTCACACCACGGGTCGTTTCAGAGGGTTCGCGGCGCGGACGCGACGACCGCGCGCGTGGCGTCCGCCGCCCGCCGCGCCATCTCGGACGTCGGCCGCGACCGCAGCGCGTCGCAGTAGACCTCGACCGAGAACGGCGCCTCGACGCCCGGCCGGTCGAGGGCCGCCACGAACGCGCGCAGGTCGAAATCGCCCTCGCCGGGCAGGACCCGGTGGTGGACGGCGTCCACCATGCGGTCGGGGTCGACCGGCGGCACCGGGCCGTCGTTGAACTGCACCATGAACACGCGCTCCGGCGGCGCCGTACGCAGCAGCCCCAGGTCCGGGTCACCGCGGAAGAAGTGCCAACTGTCCACGCACAGACCGCCGTTGCCACGGTCCGCCCCGGCCACGACGGCCAGCCCGGACGCCAGATCGGGGATGCTGCTGTAGGGCACGAATTCCAGCGCCACCCTCAGCCCGTGCGCCGCCGCCCGGTCGCACAACTCCCCGAAGGCGTCCACCACTTCAGGTCCGACCGGCCGGGCGTCGAAGGTGCCGACGGTCTGCGCGAAGGGCACCCCGAAGGTGTCGGCCAGATGGAAGGCGGTCCTCTCCAGCTCCGGGTCGGCGTAGACCAGACCAGGACGGCCGGCGACACCCGCCGGTCGGCCCGGCGCGCCGTGGAAGCCGAACAGCACCTCGACCTCGTTGATCCGCACGTCCCACTCGGCGAGCACCGCGGCGAGGTCGCGGTCCTTCCACCCCCGCGCGAGCAGGTCCCGGTAGTACGGGATCGCGAGCCCGATCCCCTCGTACCCGGCCCGGCGGGCCGCGGCGACACGGTCGGGGAACGACGCGTCGCGCACGGTGCCCCAGGCCAGGACCAGCCGGAGCTCGCGCGCCGCGGGCGGCGCGTTCACCCGGCGGCTCCCGTCAGGTCGGGCAGCACGCGGCGCTCGACCAGCGTCCGCAGCGCGTCGCGGAAGGTCGCCTCGGTGTCGTGGACCCGGGTGTAGCCGGCCTGTTTCACCTTGACCGTGCTGACGAGCGCGGGCGGCGGCATCGTCGTCAGGCCGTAACCGAAGGTGTAGTCGGCGTACTGATGCGACCGGCCGAGGACGTCGAGCAGGGAGAGCGGGCGCAGCCGGTGCTTGGTCACGATGTCCTGCCAGACCCCGGCCAGCCGGGGCAGCTCCTCGGTCAGACTCATCGGACGGGGCGGCGCGCACGGCACGCCCATCGCGTCGGCCAGGGACGGCCAGAGCTCCTGCCAGGAGAACACCTCGCCGTTCGTCAGGTTGAAGTGCTCGCCCCGAGCCGCGGGCGAGGTCGCCGCCCACACCAGGGCGCCCGCGACCAGCCGCGCGTCCACCACCTGGCGCACCGGGTGGACCGTGCCGCCGGGGAAGCCGAACGGGATGCCCGTCGCGGCGCTGAGCGCGGCGAAGGCGCCGATCACCGGCGGTGTGCAGTAGGAGACGCCGTACGCCGGTCCCACGACCTGGACCGGCCGCAGAATGGTCCAGTCGAACGTGTGGCGGTCGGCCAGCTCCCTGAGCAGGTCCTCCTGGCGCCAGTAGAAGTTCTCGTGGTCGTCGCGCGGCGCCCGCTCCCGCGCCGGGACCGGGATCGGGTGCAGGTGGGCGCCGTACGCCTTCGTCCCCTGCATGACGGTGGCGTGCCGCAGCGCGCCCCCCTCGGCCAGCGGCCCGAGGACGTTGCCGAGCATCGCCTCGTTGGTCGCCATCTGCCGCGGGTCGGACCACCCGGCGACCAGGTCCGGTTTTTCGTACGCCGCCGCGTAGACCAGGTGGGTCGGCCGGGGTGCCAGCGCGGCGACGGCCTCGCGGGTCGCGGACCCGTCCGTGAGGTCCACCGGCACGTGCCGGTACCGTACGGATCCGTCCGCCTCGGGCGGGCGTCGTGAGAAGGCGACCACGTCCCACCCCTCGGCGGCGAAGGCGGTGATCGCCGCGGCCCCTATGAGCCCGCTGGCCCCGGCCACCAGCACTCGTCCAGCACTCATCTCGTCTCCCTTGACGATGGGGCCCGTGTCGGCGGTCCTGCGGTCAGAAGGGCGGAAGCAGTTCGACGTCCTGCGGCGCGCTCACGAAGTAGCGCTCGACCAGGCGCCGGGCGAGCTTCCAGGCGCCCGCGCGGCGCTCGTAGACGTCGTGGTAGGTGCAGCTCACCCAACTGATCCTGCCGTCCGGGTGGACGCAGACGGCGATGGCGTCGCTGCGGCCGGTCGCGCGGTCGGGGGTCTCGAAGCGGGCCGTGTTGTTGGTGGTCCAGTGGTAGGTCTCCTTCCACACCTTCCCGATGACCTCCTGCGAGCGGCGGATCTCGTCCGTGCCGTGGAAGTCGCCGCGCCCGCCGGGGATCAGGTACTCGGCGTCGTCGTGCCAGATGCTCATGAAGCGGTCGATGTCGCGGCGGTCGGTGCCCTCGCAGTAGCCCGCGACGATGTCGGCGAACTCCGCCCGGCCCTCCAGCTCGTCGATCCGCTGCTCCAGCGACCGGCCCTCGGTGTGTGTCGTCATGTGCTCAGACCTCGGCCTTCGGCGCGGTGCGGAACTTGTCGGGGTAGTCGTCCGGCAGGTCCTCCTCGGCCAGCGGGACGATGTGGTGGTCCAGGACGTAGCGGTCCTCGCCCTTGGCCTTGTCGTTCTCGTCGAACTCCCAGAAGACGACGGTCCTGGCCGACAGCACGTAGAAGGGGCTCGCGGGCGAGGTGTCGTCCACGAAGCCCATCTTGCGGGCGACCGCGGCGGTCAGGATCTGCCGGAAGGTGCCCTCGGTGACGATGTCGTAGTCGCCGACCACCACACGGGTCTTCTTCGACTCGATGACGTACGAGCCGTTGTTCACCATCTCGGTGTAGTTGGCTCGAACCTGCTCGATGCCCTTCGGGCCGGTGTCCCCCTTGACGTTCCCCAGGACGCCGTACTCGTGGTACTGCGGGTCGTCCGAGAGCGTCGGCAGGACCATGTCGAGGTCGGCCAGCACCTCGCCCTTCGAGTGGTGGACAACCGTCTCGAGATGCTTGAGCTGCAGAGGTGTTTTGGCCTTGTGCATGTGCGCCTCGAAGCTGGTGTACGTCAGCTCCGGCCTGAAGTCCTTCATTTTCCCTCCTCAGGGATACGGGATCTCCGTGTGACGGTCGCCACAATTTATCTAACCATGTAAACTAATGGCTGAATCCGACACCCGCAAGGGTGTTCGGCAAATCAGCGCAGATGTACGCAAACCCCCGATGAAACGGGGTTTCTGGACATGGCCCTGACAGATCTACGGCGTGGGCACGTGGCGTCGGGAAGCCCGCCGGGCGCATACTTAGCAGCGCGAAGTTGATGAGGCGAACGCCCAGATTCGGGGTAAGGATGACCACGACCACTAACGGCTCTGTCGACCGCGTCAAGCACGAGCACGCCATCCGGCGCGAGGATCTGACGCGCCTGCGGATGACGCTCGGTCGCCTCGGACGGGTATTGCGGCAGCAGAATGACGACGGTCTGAGCTATGCCCTCATTTCGCTGCTCTTCAACATCGGCCGCAACCAGCCCGTCTCCGCGGGCGAGCTGGCGGCGTCGGAAAGGGTCTCCCCGCCGTCGGTGACCAGGTCGCTCAACCGCCTCATCGAACTCGGCTACGTCTCCCGTACCGCCGACCCCGCCGACCGCAGGGCGGCGCTGATCGAGCTGACGCCCAGCGGCGCCGACGAGCGGGAGCAGGTGCTCAAGAGCCGCGAGGTCTGGCTGGAGGAGCACCTGGGACGGCTGGACGACACGGAGCTGGAGAGCCTGCTCACCGCGCTGCCCGCCCTGGAGCGGCTCTGCGACCCCGAGCTGCCGCGCCGCCCCTGACGTCCCCCGGCCCGCGGCGGCCGGCGGGCACCGGCCGTAGGCGGCGGTCAGCGGATCTCGACCTCCTCGCGTGAGCGCGCCAGGGCCGCCTCGGCGCCCTCGCGACGCACCTCCCGCAGGAAGTTGAACTCGCCCGGCTGGAAGTGGATGTTGCTCAGCGAGGCGCCGACGACGGTGGTCGCGGCGAACGAGAGCCCGACGCCCAGCTTCTCCAGCGAGGCGAAGACGGCGTACTTCTCGGTGACGATGCCGTCCCGCATGATCGACGCGCACATGGCGGCGAGTTCGGCCGCCCCCCGTGGCGCGTCCTCGGCGACGCGGTCGACCAGACCGTAGTCGAGCGCGGTCCGCGCCGACCAGGCCACGTTGCAGTACATCAACTCCTTGGCCCGCTTGAGGCCGACCGTCGCGAACAGCAGCGACATGTCGCCGTCCACCCCGACGTTGTGCCACCGGGGGGAACCGAAGGTCGCGTCCTCGCCCGCGACCACCAGGTCCGCGCAGAGCGCCAGGTAGAGGCCGGTGTCCCAGCAGCGGCCACGCGCCTCGACGACCGTCACCTTCCGGCAGTGCAGCAGTCGGCTGTACAGGCCCGTACTCCCCCACCACGCCTCGTCCAGCGCGATCAGCCGCGCCCGCTGGCTCGGGTGCTTGCGCACCGATCCGCCGGGCGCCTGCACGTACTGGTCCCAGGCGTCGGCCGGGTCCCAGCCCGCGCACAGGTCGTCGCCCTCGCCGCGGATCAGGACGGCCTTCACGTCGTCGTCCCGGTCGACGTCCGCGAGGTGGGCCGCGAACTGCTCGGCCATGGCGCGGGTCATGAGGTTGCCCGTCGCGGGACGCCGTACGGTGACGGTCGCGATGTGGTTCTCGTGGTCCTTGCCCAGTTCGACCCGGCCCTCGCTCATGCGCTCTCCTCAGTGAGACCGGACCCGACCGCCGCGCGGTGGATCGCGTAGTGGTCGGCCAGATCGAACTCCCGGCCCACGCCGTGCGCGTCGTAGACGGCCTGCTGGAGCATCTTCGACATCGTCATGCCGTCCAGCGGCATGCCGATGACGGCGGCGGTCATCGACACGACCTCCGCGCGGAGCCGGCCGTCCGGGACGACCCGGTTGACCAGCCCGATCCGCCCGGCGGTGGCCGCGTCGTGGACGGTCCCCCTGAGCAGCCACGACTTGGCGCGGTTGAGCCGGACCGTCAGCGCGGCCAGGACGAAATTCGCCTCGGGCACATCGAGGAAGGGCGAGCCGAACACGGCGTCCTCACTCGCGACGGCCAGGTCGGTACAGAGCAGGAGCGCGGTGCCCGCCCCGTGGCACGCCCCGCGCACCTCGGCGATCACGACCTTCTTCGCGAAGCAGGTCGCCTGGTAGACCGCGGTCGACGCGGCGAAGGCGCGGTGCCAGGTGGTCGGCGCCTCGGCCGCGGACGGGAATCCGGTGGCCGCCTCCGGCGCGAAGTCGGGCCCCGTGGTGCGCAGCACGATCGCCTTGACGTGGTCGTCGTCCGACGCCTCGACGACGGCCGCGGCCAACTCGGCGGCGAAGGCGGGGTCATGGGCCGTCAGCGGGGCGAAGCTCTCCACCTCGATGTACGCGCGGCCGTCGGCCACGCGGAGGTCGACGGCGCTCATCCCTTCACCCCCAGGCGGGGGTCGGCCGCGCCTTTGCGTTTCTTGTCGGCGTCGAGCGCGCCGCCGACGCCGACGTCCCTCGCGGTCTTCCAGAAGTCCATCTCGTCCGGGCCCGATTGGAGGAAGTGCGAGACCAACAGCCCGGTGATCGAAGGGACGCTGGTGTCCATCACGCCCTCGGCGGCGCGCAGCCGCGACTTCAGGTACAGCAGGTGGCCGGGGGGCCGGGCAGCGAGGTCGGCCGCGATCGTCCGTGTGGCCGCGGCGAGTTCGGCGGCCGGGGTGACGGTGTCGACGAGGCCGAGGTGGTGCGCCTCGGCCCCGCTCATCGGCATCGCGGTGAAGCCGGTGCGGCGGGCGGCCTTCATGCCCAGGATGCGGTTGATGTGCACGCTGGCGACCGCGCCCGCCGGGCCCAGGAAGCGCGCTTCGAGCGCGCCGATCCTGCTGTCCTCGGCGGCCGTCACCACGTCGGCCTTGCACGCGATCATGAAGTAGGCCGCCGCGGCGCAGTAGCCGTGCAGTTGGGCGACGGTGACCTTCGGCGAGCGGGAGATCGCCTGGCTGAAGCCCAGTCGGCCCCACGCCATGTCCGCGCCGTACCGGTAGCCGACCGTCAGGGTGCGGCGGCGCTCGTGCGGGCGCTTCTGGCCCCACTGCTCGTTGATCTCGTTGCCGCTGCAGAACGACTTCCCGTTGCCCCGGATCACGATGACCCGCACCGTCGGGTCGTCCCCGGCAAGCGCCATCAGCTCGATGATTCGGTCGCGCATGGGCACGCTCATGGCGTTGTGCTTCTCCGGCCGGTTCAGCGTCAGATACGCGATGCCGGACGCCGGGTCGGCCTCGTACAGCACCTGTCGCGCCGCGGCGGCGATGCTCTCCGGGGTTCCGTACTTCACGCCTTGCCCACCTCTTCCGTTGCTCGGGGTGATTCCGACGGTGCGTGCGCGGGCCGCGCCTGCTCGACCACGCCGTCCGCGACGAGCGCGTCGATACGGTCCTGCGGGACGCCGAGGCGCGCGAGTACGTCGCGGGTGTCGGCGCCCAACTCCGGTGTCCAGTCGCCGACCCGCGCGGGGGTGGCGCTGAGCAGGAACGGGCTGCCCACGGTGCGGACGGTCCCCCAGGTCGCGTCCGGCTGCTCGACGACGAAGCCGTTCGCGAGGACGTCGGGGTCGCGGGCGGCCTCGACGAAGGTGTTGACGGGAGCCACGGGTACGCCGTTGTCCCGCATCCGCTCGACCCAGGTGTCCCGGTCGGCGGTCAGGAAGATCTCCTCCAGGACCGGCTCCAGGACGTCGCGGTGCCGCTCGCGGATCCTGCTCTTCTCGAACCGCGGATCGTCGCGCAGGTCGGGCCGGCCAAGGGCCGCGGTCAGCCCGTGCCACACCTTCTGGTCGGTGGCGCCGATGACGATCCAGCGGTCGTCCCCGCAGCGGAACGCGCCCGAGGTCGACGTCACACGGCCCTGGGTGCGCTTCACCTCGTCGCCGTGCAGCGCGATGGTGACCTCGGCGGTGTGCATGGCCAGGCAGGAGCCGACGAGCGAGCCGTCCACGCGCTGGCCGCGCCCGGTGCGCTCCTTGGCCAGGAGCGCGGTCAGGATGCCCATCGCGAGGAAGACGGCGCCGGCGGAGTCAGCCATGCCGCGGCTGGCGAGCCGGGGCGCCCCGTCCGGGGTGCGGACGAAGTCCGAGAGGCCGGAGACGGCCTGCGCGACCATGTCGAACATCGGCTCCTTGGCGCGCGGGCCCAGCGGGCCGTAGCCGGAGGCGGCGGCGTAGACGATGCCCGGATTCTCCTGGCGCAGGGTGTCGTAGCCCAGGCCCAGCTTCTCCATGACGCCGAGCCGGAAGTTCTCCACGACGACGTCGCACTCGCGGGCGAGGGCCTTGACGATGTCGCGGCCCTCGGGGGTGGTGATGTCGACGGCGATCGACTTCTTGCCGCGGTTGAGGCCGGTGAAGAACCCGGCGTATCCGTCCGGGGCCTGGCGCAGCCGCCGGTCCCACTCGCCGCCCGGCCGTTCCACCTTGACGACCTCCGCGCCGAGGTCGGCGAGGATGCGGGTCGCGTAGGGGCCCTGGAGGAAGCGGGTGAGGTCGAGGACCTTGATCCCGTCGAGCGCTCCGGCGAGGAATTCGGGCGCGCCGGGCGCGGGCCGGGGCGCGGTGTCCGGGGTGACCACAGGCGCGGTCGCGCGCTCGATGTCGGGCGCGGTCATGCGTCCTCCCCCACCGTGGCCGTGACGAGTACGTCGAGCGCTTCGACCCGACTGCCGTTGACGCGCAGGGGGTTGACCTCCAAAGTGTCCAGGCTGGGTCCGACCGACAGGGCTGCCCGGCTGATCGCCACGATCGCCTCGCTCAGCGCGTCGAGGTCGGCGGCCGTGCTGCCGCGTGCGCCGCGCAGCAGGGCGGCGCCCTTCAACTCCCCCAGCATCCGGCGCACTTCGCGGGCGTCGACGGGCAGCACTCGCAGGCTGGTGTCCTTCATGACCTCCACCCAGATGCCGCCGAGGCCCACCGCGAGCACCGGCCCGAAGGTCGAGTCGACCGTGACGCCGACGAGGAGTTCCTGTCCCGGCTCCCGCATCGGCGAGACGAGCACACCGCGCAGGTCGGCGCCGGGGACGTTCCGCGCCACCGTCGCCGTGATCGAGTCGTACGCCGTCGCCGCGGCCCCGGCGCCCTCGACGCCGAGGACGACTCCGCCGACGTCGGACTTGTGCGCGACGGCCCGCGAGCAGATCTTCATCGCCACCGGGCCGCCGGCCTTGGCCGCCGCGCCCGCCGCCTCGGCCGCGGAGTGGACGAGCACGGCCGGGACGATCGGCACACCGGCCGCCTCCAGCAGGGCCCGCCCCTCGTCCTCCGCCCAAGTGCCGGCCGTCGGCCCGTCGCCGACCGCGGCGGGCGGCACTTCCCCGGTCCCGCTCGCCGTCACCCGAAGCGCGTCGCGCTGCTCGACCCACCGGGCCACATGCCCGAGGGAGGTGATCGCGAGGTCGACGCCGGGCAGCAGGAACAGCTTGTTCTCGGAGAGCAGCGACAGGGCGTACGGCGAGATGTCCAGGCAGGTGTTGGACGAGAGGAAGACCGGTACGGGCGAGGCGGCCACGATCTCGCCGATGATCTTCATCCGGCTCTCGATGAACGTCGGGTCCTCGGGGCGCTCGTCCGGCAGTGGCGTCATCATCGAGAACATGAAGTCGATCCCGGAGTCCTCGACCGCGATCTCCATGAGGTCGTCCTCGGCCTTCGTCGGCCGGGGTCTGGCGCGGGCGTGGCCGAAGCCGGTGGTGTCGAGGGGGTTGAGGATCGAGGCGAACTCCGGCAGGTGCGCGGCCAGTTTGGCGCCGGTGTCCTCCTGCCAGCCGGGCAGGGCCAGGCCGTTGACCGAGGCGAGGTCGGCGATGATGTTGCAGCCGCCGCCGGACGAGGTCACGACGCCCATGCGGCGGCCGTCCGGGAGCCGCGGGCTGTAGCCGAACACCCCGGCGGTCGCGACCAGTTCCTCGACGCTCTCGACGCGGACCATGCCCGCCTGCCGGAACGCCGCGTCCACGACGGCGTCGTCGGTGGCCATGGCGCCGGTGTGCGCCATGGCGGAGCGCATGCCCTCCTCGCTCCGCCCGGCCTTGTAGACCACGATCGGCTTGCCCGCCCGCAGCGCCTTCGTGCCGAGTTCGAAGAGCCGGTCCGGCTCGCGCACGGTCTCCAGGAACAGGGCGATGGCGCGGGTGCTCTCGTCCTCGATCAGGTAGTCGAGGACGTCCAGGCTGGTCAGTACGGCCGAGTTGCCCACCGACGCCCACAGCGTGGAGCCCACGCCGTGCGCCTGGGCGAACTGATACGTCGCCCGCGCCATCGAACCGCTCTCGAAGACGGCGCCGACCGGACCGGCCACGGGTGCGGACTCGGTGGCAACGGCCCAGGGCACCACCCCGTCCACCGCGTTGATGAACCCGATGGTGTTCGGGCCCATGAGCGTCAGGTCGAGATCGACCGCGCTCTGCGCCAGCCGCCGCTGCCGGTCGCGTCCGTCGGCTCCGGACTCCCCGTATCCGGAGGCGAGGATGACCGCGTTCTTGATACCCGCCGCGGCGGCGTCCTCGAGGATGGCGTCGACCCGGCTCGGGCCGACCATGATATAGGCCATGTCGACGGGCTTTTCGAGGTCCCGCAGCGTCGGGACGGTCGGTTTGCCGAACACCTCGTCGTACTTGGGGTGGACGAAGCGCACGTCCCGCACCCCGCCGCCGAGTTCGAGGGCGTTGAGGAGATTGCGCGCCCAACTGGAGCTCGGCGATGCTCCCACGACCGCGATACTGCGGGCGCCGAAGAAGCGGCGCAGCCTGTCCGGCTCGACGATCGAGCGTCGTGCCGCGTAGTCAACGGTGAGCATGGGGCGTAACTCCTCGGGAGTCGGGCGATGGAGATCGGACCGTGGGATTCGGGCGGGGATTCGGGCGGGGAAGGTCGGGCGGAGGGACGTCGCGCGAAGGACGTGGGCGAAGGACGTGGGGCGATTTATTTAGCTAAGTAAAGTATTGCCCATGGCCCTGCGGCCGGACACCTGGGCGACCCGGCCGCTCAGCCGAAATAGGCGGCGTTGAGCTCGGCCCCCTGGAGGGAGGACGGCGTGCCGGTGGCGGCGATCCGGCCGTCGCGCAGGACGATCAGCCGTTCGCTGGCCCTGGCCAGGCGGTCGCTGTTCTGCTCGACGACCAGCATCGAGATGCCCTCGGCCTGGAGGGCCCGCAGGGACGCGTAGATCTTCTCGATCACGACCGGGGCGAGCCCCAGCGACGGCTCGTCCAGGAGCAGCAGTCTGGGCCGCTGGATGACGGCGCGGGCCAGGGAGAGCATCTGCTGCTCCCCGCCGGAGAGCAGGCCCGCGAGCTGCGTGCGGCGCTCCGCCAGGATCGGGAACAACTCGTAGACCAGGGCCTGCTTCTCGGCGATCGCGCGCCGCACGGCGCGCCTGCTCAGCCGCATCGCGGAGATCTGCAGATTCTCCTCGACCGTGAGCGGGCGCAGGACGCGGTGCCCCTCCGGCACGATCACGATCCCCTTGCGGACGCTGGCGGCCGTCGAGAATCCGTTCATCCGCTCGCCCTGGAAGGAGACCTCCCCCGACCTGGGCTTGAGGCCGCCGCTGAGGGCGCGCATCAGGGTCGTCTTGCCCGCGCCGTTCATCCCGACCAGGCCGAGCAGTTCGCCCTCGGCGAGGGTGAAGGAGACGTCGTGGAGTACGGGTTGGTGGTCGCCGTAGCCGGCCGTCAGGCCGGTGACGTCGAGAAGCGGCGTGCTCATCCGGGAACCCCCAGGTAGGCGGAGATGACCTCTTGCTGTGCGAAGACCTCGTCGGGCGGGCCCTCCGCGATGACCTGGCCGTGGTCCAGGACGTAGACGCGGTCGCAGGCGCTGGTGATCAGCGGAAGATTGTGGTCGACCAGGACCACCCCGAGGTCGCGGGCGCCGAGCGCGCGGACGGTCGCGGCGATCTCCTGGCGTTCGAACTCGGTCAGTCCCGCGCCGGGTTCGTCCAGCAGCAGGAACGCCGGGTCGAGCATCAGATTGCGGGCGATCTCGACCAGGCGGAGCACGCCGTACGGCTGGTCCGCGGCCAGGCTCCTGGCGCGGTCGGCGAGGGCGAGGTCGGTGAGCAGGGTCATCGCCCGGTCGCGTCCGGCCAGCGCCTGCTTGCGGGCGGCCGGGCTCAGCAGCGACTGGCGGAGCCAGCCGACCCTGCCGATGCCGTCCCCGGCGAGCATGACGTTCTCCAGCAGGGTCAGTTCGGGGATGACCTTCGGGCTCTGGAAGGTCCGGCCGATGCCCGCCCGTACGAGGTTCTGCGCGGGCGTGCCGAGGATCTCGTCGTCGCCGAGGCGCACGGAGCCGGTCGCCCGGACGTCCCCGGTGATCGCGTTCAGGAGCGTGGTCTTGCCCGCGCCGTTGGGGCCGATGAGTCCGATGACCTCACCGGTCGCGAAGGAGAGCGAGACATCGTTGACCGCGGTGTTGCCGCCGAAGGCGACCGACACTCCGCGCACCTCGACCCGTGCGTCCCGGTGCACGGCCCTGACCGAGTCCGCGAGGCGGTGGGTCACCTGGGTCACCGTCTCGGCGACGGCGAGGCCCGGTTCCCGCGGCTCCAACTCGCCGGTGGGTTCTGCCGCTTCGTCCGGCCGTCGGCGCCTGAGCAGCCACTTCACGAGGTTGTCCAGGCCGCCCGCGATGCCGCCGCGGGTGAGCACGACGAGCACCAGGATGCCCACGCCGTAGACCAGGTCCTGGGCCTGGCTGGTGGCCAGCGACAGCTCGTCCATCACCAGGATGGCGACGACGCCGAACACCGGGCCGAGGAAGTAGCCGCTTCCGCCGAGGATCGCGGCGAGCAGCAGCGCCACCAGGCGGGTGAAGCTGAAGGTCTCCAGGTCGATCACGAGCTGGAAGTGGGCGAAGAGCACCCCGGCGAGTCCGGCGAGGCCGCCGGAGATCGCGAAGGCGACCAGCCGCGTGGAGTCGGGCGAGACCCCCACCGAGGCGAGGACGCGCGGCCCCTCGCGCAGCGCGGTCAGTTTGCGCCGCATCGCCGACAGGTGGATGCGCAGGACGAGTTCGTACGTGAGCCACGCGAAGAACGCGGCGAGCCAGTAGTACGAGAGATAGCCGCTGATGAGCTGGTGGCCGAAGAACGTGGGCAGCGGAATCGAGTAGATGCCGATCGTGCCGCCGCTGAACTGGTGCCAGTTCACCATGACTTCGGCGAGCGCGAGCGCGAAGGCGAGCGTCTGGATGGCGAGGAACAGCTCGTTGAGCCCTCGGGTGGGTACCGCCACGAGAACGGAGAGCACGGTGGTGACCGCGACGGAGATCAGCAGCGCGGGCCAGAACGGCATTCCGAACCGGACTTCGAGATAGACGCTGGTGAAGGCCCCGACGCCGTAGGTGATGACGACCGAGAGATTGAAGATGCCCGCGTAGCCGTAGACGATGTTGAAGGCCGTCGTGAGGATGTACGCGATGACTCCGGCGGACGCCAGGTGGACGTAGTAGTCGTTGCCGCCGGCGACGAGTCCGACGATCACCAGGACCAGTGGGCCCGCGACGTGTTTGGCCCAGACCGAGGTCAGTGCCCTGCGTATTCCTTCGGGTCTCTTCGGGGCGCCGCTCACCTCGCGCGGTGCGGCCTTGTCCAGTCCGATGGTGCTCATACGCGCTCAGCCGTTCCGCGGAAGGTGAACAGCCCTGTCGGCCGCACGAGCAGCACCAGGGACAGGATCACGAAGAGTGAGGTCAGGTGGTAACTGGCGGCGATGTGCTGGTCGGTGAAGGTCATCACGAAGCCGGCCACGACGGCGCCGCCCACCGCGCCGAAGAGACTTCCGAGGCCGCCGATGACGGCGCCGACCAGGCTCAGGACGAGGAGGGTGGGCGCGACGTCGACCGAGACGCTGCCGAGCGAGGCCTGGAAGATGCCGCCGATGACCAGGCAGGCGCCCGAGACCACCCAGGCGAGCAGTTCGAACCGCATCGTGCGGACGCCGTAGACCTGCGCCAGTTCGTGGTCGAAGGAGACGGCGGACAGGTGGTGCCCGATGAGCGTCCGGTCGAACAGGAACCACATCACGAGCAGCAGGAGGAGCGACAGGCCGATGACCAGCAGCCGTTGCTTGGAGGTCTCGTAACTGCCGATCGAGACCGAGCCGTGGATCCAGGGCTGCACGATCGAGGGCTCGCCGCCGAACCACGTGCGGGTCAGGAAGTTGAGCAGGAGTCCGAAGCCGAGGGTGGCGAGGGTCAGGCCGATCACCGGCACCTTCTTGCGCTGCGCGGGCACGATCGCGATCGCGTAGCAGGCGGCGCCCAGGACACCGCCGACCACGATCGTCAGGACGACGCCGAGACCGCTGTTGCCGGCCCCCCAGGAGGCGCACGCGGCACCGGCGAAGACGCAGAAGTTCCCCGCGCCGAAGTTGACGACGCCGCTCACACGGAACACCAGACTCACCGCCAGGACCAGCGGAATCAGCACCGCCGCCTGCGAGAGGCCGGTCACGACCAGCGAGATCATTGCGCACTCCCTTGTGCCCAGGAACGGTCCGCACCAGAATCTTTCACATGGCTAACTGCTATGAGACTGAGGTCGCGGATCACCCCTGTCAAGGGGTCGTCGGAAACCTTCCGCGTCGGCTCGCGTCGGCCCGCGTCGGCACTGCCGGATTTACTTAGCATGATGTAACGTTCGTCGCCCGACCACAGAGAGGGGCCCTTCATGAGCACCGAGCCGCTGCTCCGGCTGTACCACACCGGCATGATCGTGGACAGCCTCGACAAGGCGATGACGGCCATGGGCGACGCCTTGCGTCTGGACTGGGCACCGCCGCTGACCTCGACCGTTCCGCTGGAGTGCCCCGACGGCGTCGTCGGGCGCGAGGTCCGCTTCACCTACTCGCTCCAGGGCCCGCACTTCATCGAGCTGCTGGAGCAGATCGACCCGGCGCCGTACCTCAACGTGACGGGCGGGCGCAGGGTCCACCACCTCGGCTACTACACCGACGACCTGCGCGCCGCGGCGGCGGCGCTGGAGGCCAGGGGATACCGGCGCGAGCTGAACGGCGTCGCCGAGGACGGCGGCATCGGCCGCGCCACCTTCCACTACAACCCCGAATCCCCCGGCATGTGGATCGAGTTGGTCTCGCACGAGGTGGCCGAGCAGATCGACGGCTGGATCGCCGAGGCCGCCGCCGCCAAGAACATCCCGTACGTCTCCCCGTTCGCATGAGCGGGCCGCTGACCGGACTCCACGTCCTCGACCTGTCGACGTACGTCGCGGGCCCCTCCGCGACGATGACGCTCGCCCAACTCGGCGCGGACGTCGTACGGGTGGACCCCGTCGGCGGGGCCACGGACACCCGGCGGCTGCCGCGCGGCGCGGACGGCACCAGCCTGTACTGGGCAGGGCTCAACAAGGGCAAGCGCTCGGTCGAGGTCGATCTGCGGTCGGAGTCCGGGCGCGACGTGGTGCGCGAGCTGCTGGCCGCACCGGGCGGCGGCCACGGCCTGCTGGTCACCAACGCGGTCGGCCAGTCGTGGCTGGACTACCAGGAACTGCGCCGCGTCAGGCCCGATGTCATCGTCGCCCACATCGGCGGGCGCGGCGACGGACGTCCGGCGGTCGACTACACGATCAACTCCGAGGTGGGCCTGCCCTGGCTCACCGGACCCGTGGACTCCTCGCTCCCGGTCAACCACGTCCTGCCCGCCTGGGACCTGCTCACCGGTCTGCACGTGGCGCTGGCCCTGCTGGCGGCGCACACCGAACGCGCCGCCACCGGCCGCGGCCGGCTCGTCGAGGTCAGCCTCGCCGACGTCGCCGCCGCGACCATGGCCCACCTCGGCTTCGTCGCCGACGCGGTGGTGAACGGCGCGGGACGGCTGCGCGACGGCAACTACCTCTACGGCAGTTACGGTTGCGACTTCGCGACCGGCGACGGCCGCCGGGTGATGGTCGTCGCCCTGACCGCCAGGCACTGGGACAAGCTCGTCGGACTGACCGGCACACGTACCGTCCTCGACAGCCTTCAGCGCACGCTCGGCGTGGACTTCGGCGACGAGGCGGCGCGGTACGAGCACCGGGACCTGATCTCGGCGATCCTCGCGCCGTGGTTCTCCGCGCACACCCACACCGAGGCCGTCGCCGCGCTCGACGCCGGGCACGTCCTGTGGGGCGACTACCGGACCGTCGGCGAATTCGTCCGCGATCCGCTCGTGACCGCCAACGGCCTGTTCCACCAGGTGGATCAGCCGGGCGTCGGCGTGTTCCCCGTACCGGGTCCGGTCACGCGGTCGGCCGGATGGGGGCAGGACACGCCCGCCCCCGCGCCCCGGCTCGGCGCCGACAACGACGCGGTCCTGCGCGAGTGGTCGCGGGCACCTGCCGAGAACCCGCGGGCCGAAAGCCGCCCGATATGAGCACCGACCGGCTCTTCCTCACCTTCACGCACCTCAACGACGCCACCCGGCACGCCGAGTACAACGCGTGGCACCAGCTCGACCACCTGCCGGAGAACGCGCTGCTCCCCGGCGTCGCCTGGGGGGACCGCTGGGTCCGCACCCCGCGGTGCGCGGCGGCCGGCCATGTCGGCGACGACGCCTACGCACCCGTCCAGTACGCCGTCGCCTACGGGTTCCGTGCCCCTCTGGAGTCCGCGCTGCGGGAGTGGACCGACCTCAACCAGCGCGCCCTGTGGTGGGGCCGCCGCCCCGAACTGCCCTGGACCGAACGACGCCCGGTCGGCTTCTTCCACCCGGTCAAGGAGTACGCGGCCCCGCGCGTCCTCGTCGCGGCGGCGGCGCTCCCGCACCGCCCGCACCGGGGCGTCCACCTCACGCTGTCCAGGACGGCCGCTCCCGCCGAGCCCGCGGGCGCGGCCCGTTTCGCCGCGCTGGACCGGGAGTTGATTCCGGAGGTGCTCGCGGTGCCCGGTGTCGCGGGCGCGGCGACGTACCGGTTCGCCGAGGGCGCGGGCGGGTTCGGGTCACCGGCCGGGAGCGCCGACGACGGTCTGACGGTGCGCGTGCTGTACCTCGACGGCGACGTCCTGGAGACAAGCGCTCGCGTCGAGGACGCGCGGCCCGACTGGATCGGGCGGGACAGCGCGCCCGGCGACGCGGAGCACGTCCTGCTGAGCACGCCGATGCTGTCAATCCGCCCGTGGGAGTGGGACTGGTTCGACGGCGGCCGGCCGCGGCTCTGACCGGCGCGCGCGGCGGCTCGGCACACAGCAGCTGACCACGACCGAGGCCGCGCAGGTGGCGGCGCAGGCGAGCGCGGCCCAGGTCAGCCCGGTCGTCGTCGCCTCCCCCGCCGGTCCGTGGGCCGCGCCGATCAGCGCCGCGGTGACCGCGCTGCCCACCGCGCCGCCGACCGCCCGCAGCAGGATGTTGACGCTGGTGGCGCTGCCGGTCTCGCCCGGTTCGACCGAGTCGACGATGAGGCCGGGCAGCGTGCCGAAGGTCGCCCCCGCTCCCCAGGACGTCAGGACGACCGCCGCCACCAGCAGCGCCAGGTGTCCGTCGACCTCGATCAGCATCAGCGGCCCGAGCGCGCCCACGACGCCTCCCGACGCCAGCGCGACCCGTCGGCCCCTGACCCGCGCCAGCGCCGTCGCGGTGCGGCTGCTCAGGTAGTTGCACAGCGCGATGGGGACCATCACCACACCGATCGCGCTGAGGCTGAGCCCCACGCCGTACCGCGTGTCGCGGGAGGCGAGACCGATGCGGGTGATGAGGACGGGCGTGTTGTACAGGCTCACGCCCATCAGCAGGCCGGTGAGGTGCGCGGCGAGGACGTCGCGCCGGGCGAAGAGCCGCAGTTGCACCAAGGGGTGGGGGGCGCGCAGTTCGAGCCGGATCCACCACAGCGACAGGCCGAGGGCCGCTGCGCCGAGGACGAGCACCCCGGCGCTCGACCAGCCCCAGGAGTTGCCCTGGCTGACGGCCAGCAGCGCGCACGCCGTGGCGGCGATCAGGACCACCGCGCCCGGCACGTCCAGCGGCGCGTCGCGGCCCACCGGCACCGTTCGCGGCAGACCGGCGGCCACCGCGAGCGTGACGAGCAGCGCGAGCACCGTGGCGCCGCCGTACGCCGCCCGCAGGCCGAAGTGGTCGGCCACGAACGTCGTGAGCGGGTAGGCCGCCCCGGCGCCGAGCGCCGTGGTGATCGACAGCAGCGCGACCAGGCGGGCCGTCGCGGGACCGGAGTACAGGTCGCGGGCGCACGCGATGGTCATCGCCACCAGCGCCACCGCGACGCCCTGGAGCGCGCGTCCCGCCAGGAAGACCCCGAAGTGGGTCCCGGCGGCGGAGACCGCGCATCCGAGGGTGACCAGCGCGCACACCACGACCATCGCGGGTCTTCGCCGCCGTCCGTCGGCGAGCCGGCCGAGCAGCGGGGTCAAGGTGGCGCCGACGAGCAGGGTGATCGTGTACGACCACTGGGACGCCTCGGTGCCGACGCCGAAGGTCTGCTGGACCCGCGGCACGAGCGGGGCGCCGAGGGTGACGACCGCCGCCGAGACCAGGGCGGCGGACACCAGCAGTGCCGACAGGGCACGCCCGCTCGCCCCCGGCCCCGGCGGCCGGTCGTTCAGAGGGTCACCGTCAGCCTGTCCACCGACCGCATCTTCAGGCCCGACCACGCGGGCTCGAACCCGTCGGCCAGGCGCATGTCGGGGAACCGGTCGAGCAGGACGTTCGAGGCCATCTCCAGCTCGGACTTGGCGAGCATCGCGCCGAGGCAGAAGTGCCGCCCCGAGCCGAAGGCGAAGGTGTCACCGGCCGCGGTGAACGTCTTGGCGTGGTCGAGGTCGGGCCGGTGGAAGTCGAAGGTGTCCGGGTCGGAGAACCGGTCCTCGTCGCGGTTGGCCGAGGCCATGAGGAGCATCACCAGGGTGCCCGCGGGCAGCAGGGTGCCCTTGACCTCGACGTCCTGGGTGACCTTGCGGCCGTTCATCTGGGACGGCGGGCTGATCCGCAGGGTCTCGCTGATCGCGGGGACGACCTGCGAGCGGTCGTCCCGTACCTCCTCGAACAGCGTCCGCTCGCGCAGCAGATAGGCGAACATACTGGCCAGCGCCTTGCCGGTGGTCTCGGACCCGGCGTTGAGCAACTGCGTGACGTGGGTGAGGATTTCGAGGTCGTCCAGGCGCTCGCCGTCGATCTCGGCGGTGATCAGCCCGGAGATGAGGTCGTCGCCGAGGTGCGAGCGGCGGTCCTCGATCACGGGGGCGAGGTACTCCCAGAGTTCCTTGGTGGCCCGGCGGCCGAGTTCGTCGATCTCCGGGTCGCGGGCGAGGTTGCCGAGGAAGGCCACGTGCCTGCTGTACCAGTCGAAGAACCGGTCGTAGTCGCTGTGCGGCAGGCCGAGCATGTCGGTGATCACGTAGACCGGCAGGTAGTAGCCGAAGTCGGCCAGCAGGTCGACGGTGTCGCCCGGCCGGAAGCCGCGGGTGAGGTGCGCGGACGCCGACGCGACGGAGCGGTCCAGGATCGTCGCGACATTGCGCGCGATGACCGGCGCCCACTTCTCCAGGCCCTTGCCGCGGAAGTACGGGGTGACCAGGGCCTTCTTGCGGCTGTGTTCGGCGCCGTCCATCTGGAGCATCGAGCGGCCGAAGACGGGCTGGAGGCTGACCTCGTAGTTCTGGGTGGAGAACAGCGGGTTGCGGTAGGCGGCGCCGACGTCGGCGTGCTTGCTGATCAGGTAGCCGCGGTAGCCGTCGTCCCAGTGCACGGGGGCCTCGGCCCGCAGCCGCCGGTAGAAGGCGTCGGGGTCGGCCGCGACCTCGGAGGAGAGGAATCCGGGCAGCGTCCCAGCGGTGGTGTCGGTCATCACGACGTCGCCTCCTGCGCGATCTCGTCGAGTCGGTATCCGGGTGTGCCCCCCGTGAGCGGCATGACGGTCAGCGACAGGCCGCCGTCGACGGGCAGGTCCACGCCGGTGACATGCCCGGCGCGCGGACCCGCGAGGTAGAGCACGGCCTCGGCGATGTCCTCGGCGCGCGCGATCTTCCGCATGGGGGAGACCGCTTCGCGGTAGCGCCGGTTCGCCGCCGCGGCCGTGTCCTCCGCGTCGCCGAACGATTTACGGGTCAGGCCGGTGTCCGTCGGGCCGGGCGAGACGCAGTTGGCCCGGATTCCGTACCGGCCCCATTCCACCGCCATCTGCTGGACCATCATCTTCAGCGCCGCCTTGCTCGCGCTGTACATGCCGAGCGGCGGTGTCGGATGCGTCGCGGAGATCGACGCGGTGGCGACGATCGCACCGCGCGACGCGCGGAGCGCCGGAAAGGCCGCCCGTGCCAGCAGGAAGGTCGCGCGGGTGTTGACGTCGAACGTGCGCTGGAAGGTCTCCAGGCTGAGGTCTTCGAGCGGGTCGGCCGAGCTGATCCCGGCGTTGCTCACGAGGGCGTCGAGGCCGCCGAAGGCGGAGACGGCCTCTTCCACCGCCTTGCCGACCGCCGCCGGGTCGCTCAGGTCGACGGCCAGCGGCACGCATACGGCGCCGGTCCCCCGGAGTTCGGCGGCGACCGCCTCGATGGCCCCGGCGTCGCGGTCGAGCAGCGCGAGCCGCGCCTGCCTGGCTCCTTCGCTCCCGGCCGCGCGCGCGGCCAGGGTCGCCACCGCACGTCCGATCCCACTGCCCGCGCCCGTGATGAGGTAGCGCACCGGAACCTCCCGATCATTCATTTAGCAATGTGAAATAACACGATAGGAGTGCTGCCCGCCACCGTCAAGGCACGGGATCGGCCGCCGTCACGGCATCCGATCAGCCCAGCAGTCGGACCGGCATGGCCAGTGGCGTACGCAGTGAACGGCCGCCCCAGCGCAGGTCGGCCTCGACCGGCCGCGCGCCGGGGAACCTGCGCGCGATCGTGCCGAACAGCGCCGTCGCCTCCATCCGCGCCAGACCGGCCCCCAGGCAGAAGTGCGGCCCGAGGCCGAGCGAGACGTGCGCGCGGCTGTCGGAGCGGGCGACGTCCAGCTCGTCCGGCCGGGCGAAGACCGCGGGGTCCCGGTTGGCCGCGGCGAGCACGCCGATGACGGTGTCGCCCGCCTCGACCGCGACGCCGTCGACCTCCCGCCCCTCCTTCGCGACGTACGGCAGGAAGTGCGCGGGCGTGACGAAGCGCAGCAGCTCCTCCACCGCCGCCGGGACCCGCTCGGGCTCCGCGACGAGCAGGTCCCACTGGTCCGGATGGCGCAGCAGTTCGAGCAGCCCGATGGCCAGCAGATTGCTGGTCGTCTCGTGCCCCGCGAAGATCATCAGCGCCATCATGGCCATCGCCTCCTCGTGGGAGACCACGCCGCTGTCCTCCGATTCCAGCAGGGCGGCCACGAGGCCGGTCTCGGAGCCGCTCGCGCGCTGGCGCGCCACGAGCACGTCGATGTACGTCATCAGGTGCCGGTACGCCTCGTCGGCCTCGACCGCCGCCCTCTCGGAGTCGGCGTTGAACTTGTTCTCGGCGATCTTCTGGGCCCATGAGTGGACCATGTCGAGGTCGTCGATCGGGATGCCCAGGAGGTCGCCGAGCACCTGGAGGGGAAGGGAGTACGCGAACTTCTTGAAGTCGGCCTCGCCGCCGCCCGCCGCCAGCGCGGTCAGATTGCGGTCGACCCGTTCGCTGACCTTGTCCTGCATCTCACGGGCCAGATTGCGCGCCGAGAACGGCGGCTGGACCGCCCGCCGCACCCGCGGGTGGTCCGGCGGGTCCATCCGCACCAACTGGTGGAACTCCTGGTCGAGGACCCGGCCGAAGGCGGCGCTGCCGTGCGGGCTGAACTCCCGCTTGGCGCGCTCGTAGCGCGCGGAGGTCTTCGTGCCCTGACGGCTGTAGAGGATGTTGTTGTCCCCGAGCAGTTGGTGCACGTGCTCGTGCCGGCTCAGGATCACCACGTCGCCCTGCTTCCAGACGGGGATCTCCTCGCGCAGCCGGTTCCAGGTGGGGTACGGGTCCGCGAGTCTGTCGCCGTCCCCGGCCAGCAGGGCGAGTACGTCGTCCCGCAGGGCGTCCGCGCCCGCGCTCGTACCGCTGCTCATGCCCGTACCTCCGCTCGTTCCCGCACCGCTGCTTGATCCCGCACCGTCACTGACTCCCGCACCGCCGCGTGATCCCGCACCGTCACTGACTCCCGCACCGTCGCTCACTCCCGCACCGCTACGACGAGCTTGCCGACGACGTGGCCGGTGAGCAGGTCGGCGAAGGCCGGGCCCGCGGCGGCCAGGCCGGGCGCCAGGTGGATCTCCTGGTCGAGGGCGCCCGAGGCGATCATGTCCGCGAGCGCCCGGCGCGCGTCGGCGTTCTCCGCGGCGAAGTCGGCCGCGCGGAAACCCTGGACGGTCAGCGAACGGGTCACCAGCCGGAACCAGTTGTCCAGCGGCAGCGGCGGGACCACCGCCTCGCCGATGCCGGACATCTGCCCGCACAGGGCGACGCGGCCGAGCGGTCGCAGCCGCTCGACCAGCCGCGCGGACGTCTCGCCCCACACGTTGTCGAAGACCGCGTGCAGCCCTTCGGGCGCCCAGCGGTCGACCTCGGCGGTCCAGTCCGGAGCCCGGTGGTCGACGGCGGTGATGCCGAGCCGCTTGAGGCCGTGCGCCTTGTCGGGGCCGCCCACGACGCCGAGGACGTCGGCGCCGCTCGCGGCGATGAGCTGCGCGGCGACCTGGCCCACTCCCCCGAAGGCGCCAGTCACGACGATCTTCTCGCCGCGACGCGGGCGGAGCACCCGCCGTACCCCGAAGTAGGCGGTCAGACCGGTCAGTCCGAGCAGACCGACCGCGTGGTGGAGGGCCACACCCTCCGGGGCGTCGTACCGCTCGGCGCTCGCGGCCGGGACGCGGACCGCGGTGGCCCAGGCGCCCGGCGCGGTCACCGTGTCCCCGACCTCGAACGCGTCGCTCCGGGACTCCACGACGGTGCCGACGACTCCGGCGGGCGGGACGAAACCGGCGCCCTCCGACCGGAGCCGGATCCGCTGCGAGGGATCGAGGGAGGCGTACCGGACCTCGACGAGGATCTCGCCGTCGACCGCCGGGGGCAGTTCCCGTTCGGCCACCTCGAACGAACCGGCGGTGAGGGGTTCCGCGCCGTCGTGGGTGAGCCGGGCTTCGTGTGTGGTGACCGACCCTGCCATGGGGGCCCCTTTCGGATTGCGCAATAAATTAGCATGGTTAATGGATTGTCGACAGAATCCACCGGCTCATCGGACGACTCGTCCGCCGACTCGTCCGTCAGCTCGTGCGGCGGCTCGTTCCTCAGCTCCTGCGGCGGCCGGGCGCCGGCTATTGCAGCGGGTTCACGGCCCGGTGGTCGCCGACCGCCGCCGCCAGGCGGGAGAGGTGGTGGCGCCGGTCGCCCAGCAGGTGCTCGATGGCGGTGAGCCGCATCGCGTAGTGCCCGACCTGGTACTCCATCGTCATGCCGATCCCGCCGTGCAACTGGATCGCCTCCTGGCCGATGTGCCGCCCGGACTCGGCGGCCCGGAGCTTGGCGCGCGACGCCGCCTCGATGCCTTCGGCCGCGCCGCTCTCCGCCTGACCGCCCTCCCGCTCCCTCTCGTCGCTTTCCGCGAGCACCATCGACGCCCACAGCACCGTGCTGCGCGCGAGTTCGAGCGAGACGTACATGTCGGAGGCGCGGAAGGTGAGGTTCTGGAAGGCACTCAGCGGTTTCCCGAACTGGCGGCGGTCGCGCAGGTAGTCGCGGGTGATCTCCAGCGCGCGCTCCATGGCGCCGAGCGCCTCGTGGGCGTACGCCACCTGCGCGCGGGCCCGGGCGTACGCGATCACGCCGGTCGCGTCGGCGGCCGGATCGCCCAGCGGCTCGGCGGCGGTCGCGCCGAAGGTCACCCGGGCGGCGCGTCCCCCGTCGTACGTACCGAACGGGGTCCGCTCGCCCCCGGCCGTCGTGAAGAGCGCCGGTGTTCCGCCGACGTCGGCGACCACCACGAGCAGGTCGGCACGGGCTCCGTTGAGTACGGGCGAGGCGCCGCCGTCCAGCACCCAGCGCTCGCCGTGGCGCCGGGCCGTGACGCCGGGACCGCCGACGTACGCCGGAAGGAGGGTGCCGTCCGCGATGCCGGACACGTCGCCGCCCGCCCGCGCGAGGAGGCCGCCGCACAGGACGACGGCCTCGACGAAGGGCTCGGGGGCCAGTACGCGCCCGATCTCCTCGGCCACCACGCCGACTTCGACCGGGCCCGCGCCCATGCCGCCGGCCTCTTCCGCGAACGGCAGTCCGAGGACGCCCATCGCGGCCAGCCGGGACCACATGGTCTCGTCGTATCCCGGTTCCTCGGCCGTGGCGTCACGGCGGCCCTGGACCGTGGCGTAGGCCGTGCCCAACAGACCGCGTACGGCGTCCCGCAGGGCGCGCTGCTCGTCGGTGCGGTCGAAGTCCATGTCTCACAGCCCCAGGATCGTGCCGGCGATGATCTGTCGTTGCACCTCGTTGGAGCCGCCGTAGATGCTCGCGGCCCGCAGGTGGAGATAGGCCGCGGCGGCCGGGCGGGTCCACGGTGGCGCGCCCGCGGCCGGGTCGCCGGAGAGCCCCTGCTCGCCCGCGAGGCCGAGGACGAGTTCGGTGACGGCCTGCTGGAGTTCGGATCCGGCGAGCTTGAGGACGGACGAGGCGGGCTGCGCCTTGCCGTCCGCCGAGTCGGCGGCGACCCGGATCGAGGTCAGTTCGACCGCCAGCAGGTCGTTCTCCAGCCGCGCGAAGTCCGCCGCGAGCAGCGGATCCTCGCGCAGCCGGTCCCCGGCCCATGTCTTGGCCTGCGCCAGCAGCCACTTGGTCCCGCCCACGCCCGCGATCCCCACCCGCTCGTTGCCGAGGAGGAATTTGGCGTAGTCCCACCCGTGGTTCTCCTGGCCGACGAGGTTGTCGACGGGGACGCGCACGTCCTCGAAGAAGACCTCGTTGACCAGGCTCCCGCCGTCGATGAGCTGGATCGGCCGGACGGTGACGCCCGGCGAGGCCATGTCGATCAGGAGGAAGGAGATGCCGGCCTGCTTGCGCGGGGCGTCCGGATCGGTGCGCACCAGCGTGAAGATCCAGTCGCCGTACTGGGCGTAGGAGGTCCAGGTCTTCTGGCCGTTGACGACATAGTGCGCGCCGTCGCGTACGGCCGAGGTGCGCAGAGCGGCCAGGTCGGAACCGGCGTCGGGCTCGGAGAAGCCCTGCGACCACCAGATGTCGACGTTCCGGGTGGGCGGCAGGAAGCGCTCCTTGAGCTCCCGCGAGCCGAACGCGGCGATGACCGGGCCGACCATCGAGGCGTTGAAGGTGACCGGCGGCGGAACGCAGGCCGCCTGCATCTCCTCGTGCCAGATGTGCCGTCGCAGCGGCGTCCAGTCCCTCCCGCCCCACTCGACCGGCCAGTTGGGCACCGCGATCCCGGCCGCGTCGAGCGTCCGCATCGACTCGACCATCTGCTCCTTGGTCAACTCCTCGCGCGCCGCCACCGTCTCCCGAATGTGCCCCGGCACCCGCGTGGTGAAGAACCGCCGCAACCCGTCACGGAAGGCCGCGTCCTCGGGCGACAACCTCAGCTTCATACGGCTCCTCGAGGAATCACTTAACATCCCTAAGTAATATCCTCACCGTGGCACGCCACCCGAACCCCCGTCAAGAAGCGCGAACGCCCCGGTGCCCGGCCCAGCCGCCGAGGACCGGGACTCCGCGACGGTCAGGTGCGCCGGGCCGGGCCGGTCAGGGCGGTCAGGGCCGCGCGGGCCTTGGGGGCGGCCAGGGGGCTGAAGTGGGGGTTGACGGACAGGGCTGTCGTGAGGTCGGTGCGGGCCGCCGCGGTGTCGCCGAGGGACCGTTCGATCATCCCGCGGTGGTAGCGGAACAGGGCGTTGCGGGTGCCCTGGGCGAGGGCCAGGTCGCTCTCGGCGAGGGCTTCGCGGTCGCGGCCGTTGGCGTGCAGGGCCCAGGCCAGGGCGTCGTGGGTGTCCATGAAGGGGCGGGACTCGATGCCCCGGCGGGCGATGGCGAGGGCCTGCGCGGCGTCGCCGTGGTCGGCTTCGAAGAGGGCCGCGTCGGAGTCGAGGGCGACGCCGTTGGCGGCGAAGAGCTTCTGCTCGGCGCGGAAGAGCTGGTACTGCTCGTCGGCCTGCGCGGTGCGGCCGAGGGACTGGTACAGCTCGCCGAACTGGAGCACGTACTCGGGCTGCGGGACCCGCTGGACGGCCCGGTTGAGGTCGGCGAGGGCGGCGTCGGTCCTGCCGAGCGCGGCCTCGGCCCTGGCCTTGGCCTGGAACAGCGAGGTGTACGTCGGCGCGACGCGCAGACCGGCGGCGGCCTCGGTCAGCTCGGTGGCCGGATCGCCGTTGTTGAAGGCGAGTTCGCCGAGGTAGTAGTGGGCGAACGCCTGGTCGGCCGGGCCCGCGGAGTCCTGGAGGGCGCGGCGCATGTCGGTTCTGGCCGTGTCGATGTCGCCGCGCAGTTCGGCGACGTACGACGCGCGCGCCAGCGAGGGCGCGCCGGGCCTGAGGTCGACCATGCGCTGTACGGCGTCGGCGGCCTCGTCGTAACGGCCGAGCTGGGTGAGGGCGTCGGCGAGGGTGCCGTACAGGGACGAGTTGTACGGATTGACGGCCACCGCCTTGCGCGACCAGGTGAGCGCCTGGCGGAAATCGTGCCGCCCGGCTTCCAGGGCGGCCATGCCGCCCATCGCGGTGAAGTTGTCCGTGGCGTCCACCGACAGCGAGCGCTTCAGGACGGCTTCCGCCTTGGGGTAGTACGTCGGGTCGGCAGTGTTCTTGGCCTGCTGGACGTAGTCGAGGCCGAGGGTGCCGAGCGCGACGGCGTCGCGCGGGCTCTGCCGCAGGTGGGCCTGGATGCCGTCGATGTCCTGGGCGAGCGGGTCCGCGCCGGCCGCCGGGGCCCCGGCCTCGCCCGTGGGACCCGCGGCGCGGTCGGCGCCCGTCACCGGCCAGGGGGCGAGGCCGAGGCCGCCGGCGAGGAAGAGGCCCACGCCGAGGACGGTGGTGACGGCGGCGGACAGCAGATGACGCCGGGGGCTCCGGCGGACGGACGTAGTCAATTCCCGCTCCGTTGGGGGGTCTTGGGGGTGGCGTGGGGGGACGGGCGCGGCGGCTTCGGGTCGGCGGGCGTGGCGTAGACGACGACGTTGTCGAGATAGCCGCCGCCCTCGGGTCCCGCGTACGCGCCGCCGCACGTGATCAGCCGCAGCGTGGGCGGACCGGCGGTCGCGTAGACCTGGTCGTCGGGGAACGCGTCCTTCTCGTACTGCCGCAGCGCCCGCACGGTGAAGTCCAGGTGGCTGTGGTCGGCGCGGTCGACGGTGATCCGGTCGCCGGGGCGCAGCGTGGACAGTCCGTAGAAGGCGGCCGGGCCGGTGAGGGAGTCGACGTGGCCGACGACGATGGCGGCGCCCGGGTCGCCGGGGCGCGGGCCGTCGCTCCACCAGCCGACCTGGCCGGGGTCCTCGGGCACGCCGAGGTGGCCGTCCTGCTGGACCTGGAGGCCGATCAGGGGGTGGTCGAGGCCGATGCCGGGGATACGGATCCGGACCGGCCGTGCGGCGGGCGCCGCGGGGGCGACGGCGGCGGCGTGGCCTCCCGCGGTCGCGGGGACCGGCAGCGTGCCGACGTCGACCTGCGTGGTCTTCGGCGGCCGGGCGGTGAGCAGCGCGCAGCCGCCCGCCGTCATCATGCCCAGACCGGCGAGGACGCCCAGCGCGGTGATCAGGCGCCAGGGCCGGGCGGGGCGGAATCCGAGGGCGCGCCGCAGCCGCCCGGCCTCCGGTGCGGAGGCCGGGCGGCCCGAAGTGGCGGGGGCGGTCACACCCGGTCGGCGCGCCTGCGGCGCAGCGCCAGGAGTCCGGCGGTGGCCAGCAGGGCGCCGCCGCCCAGGGCCGTCACCGGAACGGCGGGGAAGCCGCCGTGGAACGCGGTGCCGCCGAAGCCGGCGCCCACGCCGCCGTCGGGGTGCAGCGAGTCGGCCTGGTTGACCGCGGCGGTGTTGGGGAGCGCCACGTACGGGAAGGTCGAACCGGGCTGGCGGTAGGGAGTGTCGACGGCGTCGCCCGCGGCCAGCGCGGGCACGATCTTTCCGGTCTCCGCCGCGCCTTCCAGCGCCTGGAGCTCGATGTCGACGACGTCGTCGTTGAGCCGCCGGCCGTTGGGGAAGCCGGCCAGGTCCTGGCCGAGGACGCCGAGCCGGTTGGGGTTGGCGGAGGGCGCGACGGCCATGTTCAGCCGCAGTTCCTCGGACGGTGTGAACTTCGCCTTGTCCACGTCGGCGTTGAGCAACTGCGAGTTGAGGTCGGCCTGGACCGGTCCGCACGCCTTGCAGATTCCGGACAGGAAGATCTCGGCGAGGTCCTTGCGCGGGGTGGCGGGCGCCGGGACGCCGTAGATGCTCTGGATGAGCTTGGGCACGATCGGGTCCAGGACCTTGTCGACGACCGGCTGCACGGTGTGGTCCTGGTCCGGGTTGAGGGTGTTGAAGGCGTCCTTGTACTTCAGCGGGACGACGACCTCGTTGACCAGCGGGTTGCCGAGGCGCGAGACCTGGTGCCAGCCCGTCTCGCCGCCCTTGTCGGGCATCGGCGGGCCGCCCTTGCCCTCGTCCTGCGAGTCCGCGGCGCCCGCGGTTTCCCCGGCACTCCCGGCGCCCCCGGCACCCTCCGCGCCGTGGGACGCCATGCCCTCGTCGCCCTTGCCGGACGGCGCGGCGACCGCCGCGCCCTGCCGGTCGGTGGTGGACCAGACGCCGATGACGGGGTTGCGGGTGGCGTCCCCCTTCAGTGCCAGCGCGGACTTGGGCACCTGGAGGGCGATGGTGTTGACGTTGTAGCCGGCGAGCGTGTTGTGGCCGGTCTCCTTGAGGTTGCCGCCGTACAGCAGGTCGAAGACCCGCAGGTCGAGGAAGAACGGGTCGGACGCCTGCCCGGCGTAGGTCTGGCCGCCGTCGGGGAGGGCGACGGTGGCCTCCTTGCGCAGTGAGGCGTAGTCCGGCATCGACGCCTTGCCGACGTTGGAGGGGGCCGCGGGCGCGTCCTTGAGGAGCGTCTTGGTGTTGCCCTCCGCGTCGGTCACCGTCAGCGTGTACGTCTGACGGAAGTTCAAGGTGGTGTCGTCCAGCGACTTCACGACCCCGGTGTTGTACAGGAACTGGTTGGCTTCGTCCCGGTAGTGGTCGGTGAAGGACCAGGTGTACGTGGTGTCGGCCTTGCCGTCGCCGTCCGCGTCGATCTTGATGTTGTAGTGGGCGTCGTTGGCGAACGGGTAGAAGTTCGGGCCGCCGTTGGGCTCCTCGAACGGGATCCAGTTCGCCACCAGTGTCACGGTGTCGGGGTTGTCCGGGCTGGTGAAGGCGTAGACGTCGGTGTTGTCCGCCTTGGGGTCCCCGGCGATCAGCGGCGCCTCGCGGTGGCTGGAGGCGGAGCTGACACCGGGCGTCAGACCGGTCAGGACGACGGAGGACACCAGGGCCAGCAGGCCGGCGGTGGCGAGTGAGCGTTCGGCGGCGCGGGCCGCCGTGCGGCGGGGCGGGTGGGAAGACTGCATGGACCATCCGTTTCCAGGCGGGGCCGCCGCCCCCCGGCTGGGGGCGGGACGGCGCAGAGCGGGGACGGCTCAGCCCTGAACGGAACCTCGATGACCGCGCCGTACGGTGACGGCGACGGCACCGAGCAAGTCCGATATGAGGCTTAAGCTACGCATAAAGCACCATGCGCCGAGGGGGCCTGCAACGCGCCAGGTCCGAAATGCGGCAGAAGGGTTCTCGCTGTGGGCCACCACGGTCAACAAACCTGGATCCGCCGGTACTCGGGCCAGGGGCGGCGGTGGTGACGGGGCGACAGTGGGCTCCGGAGCCGGGGCTGCCTCCCTCCGCGCCCCGGCCCTGTGCGCCACCCCGGTGGCAGCGGTGAGCCGCCCGAGTGAGTGCGCGCCCGTGACAGGTGCGGGGTCGGCCCATCGGGTACGCGCGCGGCCCCGCCCGCGCCGCCGGGGCCGGGATTCGGCCTCCCCGCAGGCCCCGCGCCGGGCCTCCCCACAGGCCCGCGCCGGGCCTCTGCTTGCCCCGTTGGGGGATGCCCTGGTAGGACTGTGACGCGCCGTCACCGTCACATGTTCGATAACGCGGGGGTTCATGTGGTCGCCACGGCCTTCACGTCGTCGCCGCGACGACGCCCGGGAGTCCCGGGACCGGCCCGACGGCGGCTCCCCACGGTGGTACGGCAGGCCACGCAGCACGGGCTGGTGCTGGCCGCCGTCGCCGTGACCGTCCTGCTGTGCGCGACGGCGCTGGCCGCACTGGCGGCGCTGGCCGGGAGTTCGGTACAGGCGGGCGCCGTACGGCGGTTGGCCGCCGACCTCGACGCGCAGGTGACCGTCAACGCGCCCTTCCGCGCCGGAGGCATGGCCGTCGCCGACCGGGATGTACGGGCCGCCGCCGACCGGACGTTCGCCGGGGTTCCGCAGCACACCTATGTGGGGCTGCTGGGGTCTTCACCGGTCTCGGTGACGGGGATCGACGGGGTCACGGGCCCGCCGCGCGGCCCCGGGGGAACCGGATTGCACCCGGTCGCCGTCCAGGACGCGGGCAGATTCGGGCAGTTGGTCGCCGGACGGTGGCCGGTCGGCACAGCGGACGCGACGGCGGACGCCTTCACCTCGCTGCCCGACGTACGGATCGCCGCCGGGTCCACCGCCCCGGTCGACGCGGCGCTGCCGGACGCGCTGGCCAGGCGGCTGGGAGTCACCGCCGGTTCCCGCCTCCAGGTGCGCGACGGCTTCAGGCACTCCATGACGCTGCGGATCACCGGCGTCTTCCGGCCGACCGGCCCCGTCGGATTCTGGCCCGCGATGGCCGGCGACGTGACGGCGGACGAGACCGCCAGCCAGGACCTGCTCGTGGTCTCGGCGTCGGCTCTCAACGGGAGCGTCGTCCTGAACAGCCATCTGACGGCCCACTGGAGTATGCAGCCGGACTTCGCCCGGATCGACGCCGACAGCCTCCCCGGACTGCACGACCGGATGCGCGCCTTCTCCGGCAGCGCGAGCCGCGTGTCGGTGTTCGGCGGACGGCAGCCCGCTCTGGACGACCTGACGGTGGCCTCGGGGCTGCCGGGCGCGATCGACGGCCTGGCGGTGCCGATGGTGGCGGCCCGGTCCTCGCTGTACCTGCCGAGCGTGCTGCTGGCGGTCCTCGCCCTGGCCACCCTGGTACTGGCCGCCCGCCAGCTCACCGAGCACCGGCGCGACGAACTGGCACTCCAGCAGGCCAGGGGCGCGGGCACCCCGCGACTGCTGCGCGCGGCGGCGGCCGAGTGGGCGGTCACCGGCGTTCCGGCCGCGGCCGTCGCGCCGTTTCTGGCCGGGCTGCTGCGCCCGGGCAGCCGGGGAACCGCCGCGTGGGCGGCGGTGGGCCTGACCCTGCTGGTGCACGCGGCGGCGGTGCTGCTGCCCGTCCTGCGCTCGACGCGGTCCCGGCCGGCCCGCGGTGTACGCGCCGCCGCCCATCGGCTGGGCGCCGACCTGGCGCTGCTGGCCGTCGCGGCCCTGGGCTATCTGGAGCTGCGGCGGCACCATTCGCTGATCGCCGGCGTCGGCACGGGCGGCGCGGGCGCGGACCCGGTGCTGGTCCTGGTGCCCGCCCTGGTGGCCGGGGCCGCCGCCCTCCTGCTGCTGCGCCTGCTGCCGCTGACCTCCCTGCTCCTGGACGCGTTCGGCCGTCGCAGCCGGGGCCTGGCCCTCGCGCTGGCGGGCTGGCAGTTGAGCCGCCGGGCCGCGCGCAACGCGGGACCGGTCGTCCTGATGTGCCTGGCCGTGTCCGTGAGCGCCTTCGCGACCACCGCGCTGGCCTGTCTGGGCGGACTGGCGTCCGAGCAGGCCGCGTTCACCGTCGGCGCGGACGTACGCGTCCAGCCGTCGGCGGACGGCGGCTACCCCTCGTCCGTACTGGGCGCCGCCTATCGCGCGCTGCCCGCGGTGACCGCCGTGACCCCGGTGACGCAGTCGACGGTGAATCTGCCGGGCGACGCCACCGAGGGCCTGGTCGGCACGGTCGGCGGGCCCGCTCCCCCCACCCCGTCACCGGCCGTCTTCGGGGTGCCGCTCCCCGGCCGTCCGACCGCGCTGCTGCTGGACGAGCGGCTGCGCAGCGACGGCAGCCGCGCGGCGCCGAATCTGGAGTTGACCGTGCAGGACGCGTCCGGCCTCGTCAGTACGCTGGCGACCCGCCTGCCCGCCGCCGACGGCGCCCGGCACACCGTCGTGGTCCCCCTCGACGTGGCGCTGAGCGACGGCCACCCGCGGGCGTATCCGCTGACGGTGACCGCCGTGAACGTCCTGCCGCAGCCGAACGCGCGGCCCGCGCGGCTCGACCTGGAGCTGATCCGGGTCGGCGCGCGGGACAGCGCGGACACGTGGGTCACCGGCCTTCCCGGCGGCCAGGTCTGGGCCGACGGTACGACCCACGCCTCCGACGCCACCGCCGGGGCCTGCGAAGGCAAACCGGCGGGCGACTACAGTCCGGGCACTCCCGGGGTGTGCGCGATCACCCCGGGCCGCTCCGAGGTGCTCAGGACCACCGTCAGCACCGGCGTCAGGGCCTCGACCGCGACCGGAGACGCCTTCGGCGGCCTGGCCGACAGCGACTACGAGACCCGGCCCGGCAGCCAGGTGCGCCTCGTGGCGGGCCCGGCCGGCCGTCCTGCGCCGCTCCCGGTACGCGCCGACGCCGCCGCCCTGCGCGACACGCGCCTGAGCGTGGGCAGCACCACCACACTGGATCTGGGCGGCGGCCGGATCACCGCGACGATCGTGGGCCTGGTCGACTCGCTGCCGGGACTGGGCCGCGGGCAGGGGCATCTGATCGCCGATCAGCGCCAGCTCGCCGCCGCGATGACCGTGGCCGGAGTCGACCAGGAGGATCCCGCGTTCTGGTGGATCAGCAGCACCGACAGCGCGCGTACGGCCGCGGCCGCCGAGGCGCGGCCCGCGCTGGGCCGGGTCACGACAGCGGAACGGACCGCGGCGGCGCTGCGCGACGACCCGTTCCGCGCCGGGCTGCGCCGGGTGCTGGAACTCGTCCGCTACCTGGCCCCCGCTTTCGCGGTCATCGCCTTCACCGTGCACGCGGTGGTCTCCACCCGGCAGCGCCGCAAGGAATTCGCGCTGCTGCGGGCGATCGGCGTCCGGCCCACGGGCCTGTACGCGCTCTTGGGCGCCGAGCAGCTGAGTCTGGCGCTGTTCGCGGTGGTGCCGGGCGCGCTGATGGGCATGGCCCTGGCCTCGGCGGTGCTGCCGCTGGTCACCGTGGACGACAGCGGCCACGCCCCGTATCCCCCGCTGCCGAACGTCACTCCGTGGGGCACCGTGACGCTGACGGCGGTGGCGACCGCTGTGGCCATCAGCGCGATCGTGCTGGCGCTCGCCCGGCTGCTGGCCCGGGTGGACCTCGTACGCGTGCTGCGAGCGGGTGAGGACCGATGAGCCGGGCCGGACGCGACCGCGCGGGGCGGCGGAAACCAGCCGAGGGAACGGGCGCGGGGGACAACGGACTTGGGGAAACGGACGGGGCGGAGACGCGAGCCGAACGAACGGGCATGACCGGAAAGGGACTTGGGCCAACGGGTACGACAGAGACGGGATCGGCGGGACCGGCGGGAGCGGACACGGCGGTGAGGCGGCCGGGCGGTACGGGCGCCTCGGTGACACTGCGCCTGATACGTCAGGAGACCCGCGGTGACCTCCCGTTGCTGGTCTGCCTGACGGTCATGGTGATCGTGTTGACGGCGCTGTGCGCCTGGGCCCCGGCCGTCGTGGGCCGCCAGGAGGACCGGGCGCTGCGGCAGCGCGTCGCGGCGGCGCAGGCCGAGGCGCCGCTGATCAGCGTCAGCGCCACTCCGGAGGTCTTCGACACCGACCCGCCCGCGGTGGACATGGCCACCCTGCTGGGCGCGGGAAGCACCTTCACCGAGCAGCTCAGCGGCACCGGCGCGCGCCGCCTGACCTCCGTCGGCGGCGGTTACGACTACAACCCGGCGTCCCTGGTCGCACCGCCGCCTCCCGGCCCCGCGAACACCGCTACCAAGCTGGCGCTCAGCTACCTGCCGTCCGCGCGGGCCCATCTGCGCTACGTCAGTGGCCGCGCCCCGGCCGACCGCACACCGCTGGGCACCGCGCCCCAGATCGGGTTGTCGCAGGCCACGGCGCGGGCCCTGGGCGTCACGGCCGGGAGCCGGCTGACGCTGGAATTCGCCAGGACGCCCGCGGTGGGGAACGCGCCGCCCCAGGTCGACCTGCTGGTCAGCGGGGTCTACCGCACCACGGCCGCGGCCGACGGCTTCTGGGCCGGGCGGGCGTCGTTGGACCAGCCGACGCGCTACCCGGCGGAGCGCTCCGCCGGCACGGTGCTCGCCGTCAGCGGCCTCGTCGGCCTCGACGCCGCCGACCTGCTCGCAGGGGCCGGGGTCATCGGGCCCCGGGTGACCTGGCAGTTGCGGGCCGACCTGTCGGGAGCGGCGCTCGACCAGGCCCGCGCGCTGGCCGGGCCGCTGTCCCACTACGGCGCGGACCTGAGTGCCGCCCTGTGCCAGGGAACCGACTGGATCTCCGGCGACATCAGCTGCCACGTACGCGGTCAGGCCACCGGGTCCCTGCTGGTGACCGACTTCCTGACGCCGCTGCTCGCCGAGTTCACCGCTCAGGACCATCAGGCCAGGGCGCTGGCGATGTACGCCGTCGACGCGCTGGCCGCCGTCGCGCTGGCGACCGTGGCCGTCGCCGTACGGCTGTTGCTGCGCCGACGGCGGGCGCACCTGCGGTTGCAGCGCGCGCGGGGCGCGTCCACCGCGCGGCTGGTGCTGCTGCGCTGCGCCGTGGCCTGGCCGGTGGTGCTGATCGGCGCTGCGCTCGGCTGGGCGGCCGGTCGGGCCCTGGCTCCCGGCGGCACGTCCGGATCGCCGCAGCCGGTGCCCGCCGCGCTCGCCGCCGCGGTCGTGATGGTGACGGTGCCGCTGATGACGTGGCTCGCGGTCCGCGAGCCGCGCAGGCCCGGCCGACCGCGGCGCTCGCGCCGCCGCGCTGTCACCGGCCGCCGCGTGGTCCTGGAGCTGACGGTGCTGCTCGCGACGGCGGCGGGCGTGGTCGCGCTGCGTTCGCAGGGGCCCGACGGGATTCTGGGCGCGGTGCCGGTGCTGGTGGCGCTGGCCGTCGTGCTGCTCCTGCTGCGGATCTCCCCGCTCGCGCTGCGCGTGGTGCTGCGGCGGACCCGGCGCGCCCGGGGAGCGGTGGGCTTCATCGGGGCGGCACGGGCCGCCCACGACGCCCCGGCGACCGGGCTGGCGCTGTTCGTCCTGGTCCTGACCTTGGGAACGGCCGTGTTCGGCGGACTCGTACAGCGCACGATCGGCGACGGCCTGGCCGCGGGCGCGGACTGGACCACCGGCGCGGACGCGAGCGCGATCGTGGCCGGGACCGCGAACGGGGCCACGACCGGGACCGCCGCGCCGGGGACCGGCGCAGGCAAGGGCATACGGACCGTCGTCCAGCATCTGCACACCCTCGACCTGGTGGGACAGGTCGACGGCGCGCTGATCACGCAGGTCGCCGTGATCACCGTGGACCCCCGGCAACTGGCCGCCGTCGCACCGAAGTCGCCGCTGGCCACCGCCCTGCTGTCCGGGCTGGCCACCCCGGCGGGAACCCGGATCGACGCGCGCGTCCCGCTGCCGTCCTTCCTCTCGCCCGATCTGCGGGCGCGCGAGCGCACCGGTGGCTTCACCTCCAGCGTCTCGATCCTCGGGCGGCGCCCGGTGGACCTGGTTCTCACGCCGGTCGGCACCCTCACCGGCGCGGACCTGCACGACCCTCTCCTCGGGCCGGTCACGGCGCGGATTCCCGCCGGGACGCCGCTGCTGATCACCACGGCGGGCGCCGAGCACCTGATGCCCGAGCAGTCCTCGGGGAGCACCGTCATGCTGCTCAAGGGCGGCGCTCCCGACGGGACCGCCCCCGCCACGCCCGCCGCGCTGCGGTCGGCGGCGGCCCAGACGCTCGGGCCGCTGGCCCGGATCCGCGTCCGCTCCGAAACGCTGAGCGCCCTGCGCGCGGACGGGCTGACGCGGGGACTCGACACGGCCTACGCCGTCACGTCGATCCTGGCCGCGCTGGCCGGCCTGCTCACGCTCGCCCTGGAACTGACCCTCACCGCGCACGAGCGCGGTCGCACCGCCTCGTTCCTGCGCACGCTCGGGCTCGGCGGCAAGGAGGCCGGGGCGCTGCACTTCCTGCAACTGCTGCCGCTGGCGGTCGCCTCCGCGGTAGGCGGCACGCTGCTCGGGCTGCTCGAACCGCGGCTCATGGCACCGGCGTTGGACCTGCGGCAGTTCACCGGCGGCCCGGCCCAACCGGTCCTGCGCACCGACTACTCGCTGACGCTCGCCCTCGTCGTCGCCGTGACCGCGCTGATCCTGGTCGCCGCCGCGGCCGAGACCGTCCTCGCGCGTCGGCGGCGGCTGGGGGCCGTGCTGCGGCTCACGTGAACGGCCGCGGCTCAGGGTGCGGCCGTCGAGCGCAGGGCTTACGGGGCGCTCTCGGTGGACTCCGTGTCGCCCTCCGTGTCTCCTGCGCCCGCGGCGCTCTCCGCCGCGGACTTCGCCCGCCGCGCGGCCTCGTCCGGCCATACGCCGATGTGGTCGGTCTCCAGGGCCAGCCGCACCCGTTTGCGCATGTGCAGGCGCTCGGTGAACTGGCCGGGCAGTTGCAGCCGCCCGCTGGCGTCCAGTACCGCGAACTCCTCGGCGGTGAGCACCTCGACGCCGTCCTCGCCGGTGGTGACCCGGCGCAGCACCTCGGTCGAGGTGCGGCCGTTGCGGATCCGCACCGTGCGCTGGACCTGCTCGGACACCAGCGCGTCGTGGGTCACCACGATCACGGTGACGCCCAGGTCCTCGTTGGCCCGGCGCAGCGCCGCGAACACCTCGTCGCTGGTGGCGGTGTCGAGTTCGCCGGTGGGTTCGTCGGCGAACAGCACCTGCGGCTCGTTGGCGTTGGCCACGGCGACGGCGACCCGCTGCTGCTCGCCGCCGGAGAGCGTGTCGGGCGTACGGTCCCGGCAGTGTCCGACGGACAGCAGGTCGAGCAATTCCTGGGCCCGCGCCCGGCGTTGGGAGCGTTTGATACCGGTGTACGTCATCGGAAGCATCACGTTCTCGGCCGCCGAGAGGTAGGGCAGCAGATTGCGCGAGGTCTGCTGCCAGACGAAGCCCACGGTGCCCCGCCGGTAGGTGAGCCGCTCGCGGCGCTTCATCGTCAGCAGGTCGTGTCCGGCGACCGTGGCGGCGCCCGCGGTGGGCACGTCCTGGCCGGAGAGTATGCCCAGCAGGGTGGATTTCCCGGAGCCGGACGCCCCGACCACCGCGATCATCTCGCCCTGGGCCACGGCGAGATCGAGGCCCTGGAGCGCCTGCACCTCGACGCCCTCGGTCTGGTAGATCCGCACCAGGTTCTCGCAGACGACCAGCCCCTCCTCCCGCCGTGGCGCCGCGACGGCCCGCCGCCGCAGCTCGTCCAAGTCCGTCGCCCCGGTGGGCTGTTGGTGAACTGCCACGCGGTCCCCCGATAAGGTGAAGTCTGCGAATCCCACTGTCGGACAGCCGCCAGGGTAATGCGCGAACCCGCCCGGGAGCCGCCATCCGCGGGACCGGACCTCGATCAGGGGTCAGCGGCGCCGAGGTCGTCGCGTCCGCTTCGGCCCGCGTCACATCCGCCACGATCCGCATGCCGTCGATCGGACAGCGTGCCGTCAGACCGCGCGGGCGTCCCGCAAGAGTTCCCGGACGCCGCGAACAGGGCGGTAGCCGAAGGCGTTCGTTGCCGCAGTGGAGTCGTACACGCGGTCCAGACGATCCGGCACCGGCCACCCCTGGTCGCGGAACGCCTCGACCACGTCAGGAGCCCGACCGGCGAGGACCGCGCCCGCGTCGCGGTGGAGAGCGACGCAGTCCTCACGCTGGAACACGTGCGGCCCGGAGACGTTGAACGTGCCGGTCACCTCAGGGCGCGTCACGGCCAGGACCCCCGCCGCCGCGACGTCGGCGACGTCGACCGCCCGGTGGAGCAGATGGCGGGCGAGTACGGGCAGCGGCTCCGGAAAGCACCGCGCGATGCGCAGCGTGACCGCGGAGACGCCGGAGGCGGCGACCAGCCGTTCCGCGGCCAGTTTGGTCTCGTCGTAGATGTCCCGGGGAAGCGGCGTGAGGTGCTCGTCCACCCAGACGGCACGGTCGGCGGGCACCAGGGCGTGGCCGTAGACGCTGGTACTGCTGATGTAGAGAACGCGTCGGACACCGAGGCGCGCGGCGTCGTCGAGGAGTTCCGCGGTCATGCCGACGTTCACGGCACGGAACTCCTCATCGGCCACGCGCCCGACGTGCGGGGCGTGCAGCGCGGCGGCGTGGACCAGGACGTCGGCCGACCGCAGCGCCGCCCGCCGCTCGCGCGGGTCCCGCAGGTCGGTGACGACGCTCGTCCAGCGGCCGGCCACCCTGTCCACGCCGCGGACCTCCCGGCCCGCCGCGTCGAAGGCCGCGGCCAGGGCCGATCCGACCCGGCCCGAGCTTCCCGTCACGACAACCGCCCCGCCAGGGTCCCGCGTCCTCCGCTCGGCGCTCACACCCCGATTCTGCCAGCCCCGCGCGGATTCGGTCCGAAGCACCCTACCCGCCGTGCGATGCCGCGCCCGCCTCGACAGGAGACGCCGTCACCCGGCGGCAACGGGGCTGGTCGGCTTGGGCGTTAGGACCGCGAAGGCGAGGAGCCTGGGGCCGGACGGGCCCTAGGCCACGCCCGCGAAGCGGGCGGTCAGCCAGACGGGGTCGACGATGGCCGAGCCGACCACGACGGCGTGCGCGCCCGCGGCCAGGGCCGCGCGTACGTCGTCCGGCGTGGAGTAGCCGCGCTCGGCGACGACCGGCACCCCGGCGCCTGCGACGAGGGTGGCCACAAGTCCCAGGTCGGGCAGGGGCCCGGAGTTCGCCTTGGCGGGGTAGCCCATCGTGGACGAACTGACGATCGCGGCGCCCGCCTCCACGGCGGTGCGTGCGTCGTCGATCCCCGGCACGCCCGCCTTGACCGGCTTGCCCAGCGCGACGAAGGACGCGACGAGTTCGGCCAGGTCCTGGCCGTCGTGTCGGCGCGCCGCCGCGTCCGCTTCCAGTTCCACGACGTCGGCCCCGGCGTCCACCAGGGCGGCGGCGTGGTCGAGCGTCGGCGTGATGCGGACGACCCCGCCGTGCGAGCCGTCGATGCTCACGGCGAGCACGGGGAAGCCGGGGAGCGCGCGCTTCACCGCGCGTACGGCGTCCGGGCCGTCCATTTTCACGGCGACGGCGCCACCGGCCTGCGCGGCGGCGGCGAGCCGGACGACGTCGTCGATGTTCTGCCAGGGCGACTGGGGCGACGGGGTGAGCGAGACGATCAGGCCGCGAGGAAGGATGTTCACGCCGCGAACTCCTCTCCTGCGACCAGGACGCGCTCGACGGCGACGTCCTCGTCGGTGACGATCAGGTCGGCCGGGCCGCCGAGGGTGAGTTCCCCCGCGCCGGTGAGCCCGTAGAAGCGGGCGGGCGCTCGGCTGGCCAGGTTCACCGCCCGGTCGACCGGCCAGTCGTGCTCGACCAGCTTGCGTACCTGCTGGAGCAGCGTCACCGTACTGCCGGCGAGGGTGCCGTCGGGCAGGCGCGGCACACCGTCGGTGACCTCGACGGTGAAACCGCCCACGGTGAAGACACCGTCACCGGCCCCCGCGGGCGACGCGGCGTCGGTGACGAGCATGATGCGGTGCTCGGCGGCCTTGAGCGCGAACAGCGAGGTCTCCCGCGCCAGATGGATGTCGTCGGCGATGAGCTGGATGGCGACCTCCTCCCGGTTGAGCGTGGCGCCCGCGATGCCGGGCGCGCGGTGGCTGAACGCGATCATCCCGTTGAACAGGTGCGTGACCGCGCGGGCTCCCGCGTCGAAACCGGCGTACGCGGTCGCCGCGTCGGCGCCCGAGTGCCCGGCCTGCACGATGACCCCGTGGCCCGCGGCCCAGGCGATCAGCTCCGGCGCGCCCGGCAGTTCGGGAGCGACGGTGATCGTACGCAGCGGCCCGGCGTCGAGGAAGCGTCGCACGATGCCGATGTCGGGGTCGCGGAGGTACTCGGGCCGGTGCACGCCCCGGTGGTGCGGCGACAGGAACGGGCCCTCGGCGTGGACGCCGACGACCTTCGCGCCGGGAGGCGAGGACGCCTGGAGCTTGTCCAGCACGCCGAGCTGCCGGACCACGTTCTCCTCGGAGTCGGTGATGACGGTGGGCTGTACGTGGAAGACGCCGTCGCGGGTGAGGGCGGCGAGCGCCCGCTCGAACTCCTCGGCCGTGGCCGCGTTGAAGTCGACCCCGCCGTAACCGTTGACCTGGAGGTCGACCAGGCCGGGCAGGACGTACCCCGTGCCGGTCGAGGGCAGGCCGGTGCGTACCAGCCGTCCGCCGTCGACCTCGACGTCGCCCTTCACCCAGGCGCCTGCGACGACGGCGCCGCGTGCGGAAATTCTCATGGATACAACCTCGCTATATGGGGGGCTGGGCCGCGGCCGGTCGGCTCTGCGGCGGATTGATGGCGGTGCGCGCGGCCGGCCTGGCCCTGGAGGGCGGCGCGGAAGCGGTAACGGTCACCGCGGTAGACGCTGCGGCACCACTGCACGACCCGGCGGTTCTCGTCGAACGTGGTCTGGACGATCCCCAGGACGGGGTCGCCCGGAGCAAGGCCCAGGTTCTCGGCGATGTCGGCGGTGGCCCCGCGCGCCTCGATGACGCAGTCGGCTCTGACCGCGTGCAGGCCGTACTCGTCGGAGAGCGTGGAGTACAGGGAAGCGGTGGTGAAATCGTGGTCGCCGAGGCCCGGCGCCAACTGCTCAGGGATGAGCGAGAAGTCGATCAGGGTCGGGATGCCGTCGAGATACCGCAGCCGGACCAGGTCGACGATGGGTGCGCCAGGGGCGACACCCAGCAGGTCCGCCTCGTCGAGCGAGCTGGCGCGGGTCAGGCACTTCAGCACTTTCGAGCTGGAGGTCAGGCCGTTCGCCTCCGCGAGGTCGGAGAAGCTCACCAGGCCGGTGGCGCCCTCCTCGATCGACTCCGCCTCGTCCTGGTCCGCGGGCCGGGCCGGGGCCGGGGCGGGCGTCTGCCCGCGCACCCACCGGGCGCCCATGACGACGGTGACCAGGCCGGCCGCCTCCAGATCCTTCAGTGCCTGACGGACGGTGACCCGGCTGACGTCGAACTGCTCAGCGAGAACCCGCTCGGAAGGCAGTCTCGAACCGGGTTCGATCACACCCGATTCGATGCGTTCCCTGAGGTGCTGCGCCACCTTGCGGTGCAGTGCTGGCGAAGTAGACATGACCCCGATTGTGTCTCGTGGAGTTGGTGGGAATGAACGTAATCAGCAGCCCGTGTCGCACGGTGCGAAGGCGGCCGTACGGCCCTCGTACGGCCGCCCGGCCGGGCTATTCGCCGTCGTCGAGTTTGGTTCCGGTGTCGAGGAAGAGGAACTCGTCCGGATCGATCCCCCGCGCCCGCGCCGAGCGCAGCGCCACCTGTTGCAGCAGCGCCGCCACGAACACCGGTATCTCCAGGGGGTTGTGCGCCTCGACCGGCACGACCAGGGTCCGCTCGCCGTGGACGACGGGAGCGCCCGTCCGCAGTTCGACGATCTGACGGCCGAGCGAGCCGAGGGCGCGGAGGATCTGCCCGTCGTCGGGACCGTCGAGAACGATGTGCAGCGTCGAGGGGTGGGTGGACTCCATCAGCCCGTGCAGGTACTGCCGCGTCTCGAACGACGCCGCGGGGACCCGCGTCACCTCGCGCAGCAGCAGCGCGCCGCTCTCGGCGACCCCGTACTGGTCCGCGGGCGCCACCAGGTCGATGATCGACGCGGCCGACAGCCGGTCCGCGATCTCCTCGGCCTGCGCGGAGGTCGCGTCGAGGAACCCGGCGAGCCGCTCCCCCAGGCTGAGCCACGTCGGCGACGGTTCGCCGTCGGTCCAGGTCTCGGCGAGCATGGAGACGGCCATCGCCGAGGCGGTGAACCCGATCGTCGAGGCGAGGCTGTCGGGCAGGTCGCCGAGGGTCAGCACCGAGTCGGCGGCGGCGGCCATCGGCGAGTCGGTGACGTTGACGACCGCGAGCTTGCGGCCGGTGGCCGCGCGCATCACGTCGACCGTCTCGCGGCTGCGGCCCGACTGGGACAGCGCGACGAGCGTGGTGGTCTCGTCGAACGGCCCCGCCTGCGCCGCGTTGAGCCGGACGCTGGGGATGCCGCGCGCCGACAGGTGGGCGACCGGTGCGGCGAGCGCCGCGAGGCTCGCGCCGATGCCGATGAACGTGGCCTGGTCGGGGCGGCCGACCGCACCCGCCGCGGCGAGCGCCCGCTCGCGCAGCACCGGTGCGACCTCGGTGAGCCGGCTGGTCTGGCTCAGCACGCCCTCGTCGAAGGGGATGAACCCCTGGCGCAGAAACGCGTTGACACTCATCGGCCGCTGGCCGCCCTTCCTCGTCGTGCCAGGGAATCGATCACCACGGCGGCCACGAGTACGGCGCCGGTGATCACGTACTTGACGGCGGAGGTCTGGTTCAGCAGATCCATGCCGTTGGACACCGCTCCGATGACGAGCATGCCGAGCAGCGCGGAGTACGCGGTGCCGCGTCCGCCGAACAGGCTGGTGCCGCCGATGACCGCGGCGGCGATCGCGTTGAGCAGGATGTCGCTGCCGCCGCTGGCCTGGTTGACCGCGAACAGGCGTGAGGCCGCGAGCACACCGCCGAAGGCGGCGAGCGACGAGGCGATCGTGAAGGCGATGACCTTGACGGTGCCGACCTGGATGCCCGCCCGGCGGGCCGCCTCGGCGTTGCCGCCGACGGCGAACAGCTTGCGGCCGAAGGTCGTGCCGCGCAGCAGCAGGTCGACCAGGACCACGAGTCCGACGAAGATGATCAGCGACAGGGGTATGCCATGCCACCGCGCGAAGACGGTCGTCGCCGCGACGATCAGGACCGTGATCACTCCGGCGCGCACCAGGCCCCCGGTGAGCGGCCGTACGGTCAGGCCGCGTTCGCGTCGCCGTCTGGCGGTGAGGACCGTCCCGCCGAAGGCCGCGCCCGCGTAGACAGCGGCGATCACGTATCCGATCCACGCGGGGAGCGTGGTGTTGGCGAGCGAGGCGATGGTGCCGTCGTAGGGGATGTTGATCGTGCCCTGGTTGCCCAGGACGAGGAGTTGGCCGCCCTGCCAGGCGAGCAGGCCGCCCAGGGTCAGCACGAACGACGGAACGCCGAGCTTGGTGAAGATGAAGCCGTGGAACAGGCCGATCGCGGCGCCGAACACGACGGCCAGGACGATCGCGAGGACCGGCGGCCAGCCCTGGTTGATGCTCAGCACCACCATGGAGGCGGAAGTGATCCCGCTCACCGATCCGGCGGACAGGTCGATCTCGCCGATGATCAGGACGAACACGATGCCGAGCGCGATGACGCCGGTCGAGGCGATCTGCAGGCTCAGGTTGGAGAGGTTCTGCGGCGAGAGGAACCGCTGGTTGGCGATCTGGAAGACCAGCGAGATGACGACGAGGCCGAGGATGACGGGCAGCGCCCCGAAGTCGCCGGTACGCAGGCGCTGGACGCGCTCGCGCACCCAGTTCTCCTGCGCCGGCGGTCCTGGCGGCAGCACGCTCTGCCCGGCGGGGGCGGTTGCGGTGTTGGTGGTCACGGTCATCCTTCCTGAGCCCGGTCGCGGCGCAGCGTCCGGCGCTTTTGGGCACTGCTGTCGGCGACGCCGGTGATGGCGGCGACGACCTGTTCTTCTGTGGTCCCCTCGACGGGGAACTCGGTGACGCTGCGCCCGAGCCGCAGGCAGACGATGCGGTCCGCCACGTCGAAGACGTCGGCCAGGTTGTGGCTCACCATGAGGACGGCGTGCCCTTCGCTCCGCAGCCGCTCGATGAGTTCGAGCACTTCGGCGGTCTGCTCGACGCCGAGCGCCGCGGTGGGCTCGTCCAGGATGACCAGCCGCGGGTCGCCGAGCAGGGACCGCGCGATGGCCACCGACTGGCGCTGCCCGCCGGAGAGCGAGGAGACGGGCGCGCGCAGGTCCTTGATCTTGACCGAGAGCCGCTTGAGCAGCCCGACGGCGACCTCTTCCATGTCGAGCGCGCTCAGGAAGCCGCCGTGGTGCTTCTCGCGGCCGAGGAAGAGGTTGGCGACGATGTCGAGGTTGTCGCACAGCGCGAGGTCCTGGTACACCGTCGCGATGCCGAGGCGGGTGGAGTCCGTGGGCTTGCGCGGGGAGACCGGCTCGCCGTTCACCGCCATGGTGCCGCCGTCGCGGGGGTGCGTACCGGCGATCGTCTTGATCAGGGTGGACTTGCCCGCGCCGTTGTCGCCGACGAGCGCGACGACCTCTCCCGCGGCGACGGTCATGCTGACGTCGCTGAGCGCCTGAACGGCGCCGAAGCTCTTGCTGATGTGTTCGAGTTCCAGCACGGGCGGCGGGCGTTCTCCCGCCCGGTCGGCCGCCCTGTCAACGGTCGTTGTCATCGGCGGTCTCCTTTCATGCCGAGTCGGTCCGCCGCGGTGGCGACCGCGATCGGTTGGGCGAGGTGCCACGCGCCGGCGCCGACGAGACCGGCGTCGTCGCCGCACACGGCGGCGCGTACGTCGACGTCCCAGGAGACGTGCGAGCGCGCGGTGTCGCCGATGCGGCGGTCGAGCTCGTCGAGGAGCTGGGCGCCGGCCGCGCGGGCGAGGCCGCCGCCGACGACCAGTACGTCGGGTGAGACGACGTGGCACAGGAGGATCGCGGCGGCGGCCGCCGCGTCGGCGATGTCGGTGAGGGCGGCGGCGGCCAGGGCGCGGGGGTGGGGCGCGGTCGGTACGGGGTCGGCGCCGGGGGCGCCGTCGCTTGAGGCGAGGTCGGTCAGGGCGCGGTAGTCGACGTCCCTGCCCAGTTCACGCCCGGCCTCGCGTACGCGCTGTCCCGAGCCGAGGTCCTCGATCATGGGGCGCCCGGCGCCGAGCAGGTGCAGGAATCCGATCTGGAACCCCGACACGCGTCCGGACAGCACGCGGCCGTCGCTCACCACCGCCGCGCCGATCCCCGTCGAGAGGGTCAGATAGGCCGTCGTCCCCGCGGTGGACCCGGCGCCGAAGTACGCCTCGCCGATCGCGGCCAACTCGGCGTCACCGGCCAGCTCGACGGCGAGTCCGGTGGCCTCGGAGAGGTACGCGGCCGACAGGCGGCCGAGGTCGGTGGACGGCAGATTGCGCGCCACGTGCAGACGGCCCTCGACGTGGTCCACCCGTCCCGGCAGTCCGACGACCGCCGAGACGGCGTCCGTACCGGCCGCGATCCGCGTCATGAGATCGGCGACCTGCTCGTGCGCCGCGTCGTGCCGGACGGGCTCCTTGAGCCTGGCGGTCACGGTTCCGCCGCGGTCGACGAGCGCCGCGCGGGCGGTGGTGCCGCCCAGGTCGACTGCGACGACCTGGGCGGCATCGCCGGTGGAGAAGGAGGTCACTTGATGAGTCCCGCCTCGACGCACGCCTTCTTGTAGTTGGCCGTGCAGATCTGATCGACGGTCAGATAGCCGCTGTCGAGCAGGATTTCCTTCATGTTCTCCATCGTCACGGCGATGGATTCGAGCAGGTAGGCGGGCACCTTGCCCGCGCCGTCGTCGATGGTGCCGTTGAGCAGTTCGCCGGAGGGCTTCTGCCCGGTGGCGAGGGCGGCGGCGGCCTTGGCGCCGATCCGCGCCTCGGTCTCGACCGGCAGGTACGTGCTCTCGTACAGGTCGCCCGCGACCATGTTCTGGATGGCGTCGAGCTGCGTGTCGAGGCCCGTGACCGGCGGCATCGGCTTGATGCCCGCGCTCTTCAGCGCGGCGACGACACCGGTGGCCATGCCGTCGTTGCCCGCGTAGACACCGGCGATCTTGGACGCGCCGAGCTTGGTGATGGCCTGCTGCATCTGGTTCTGCGCGTTGGCCGCCGACCAGCCCTTGGTGTCGTACTCGGCGGCGACGGTGAAGCCGGACTTGTCGATGACGCTGTGCGCGCCGTCCTTCTCCGGCTTGGCGCCCGAGTCGACGGGGTCGCCGTTCATCATGACGACGTTGCCGGAGGTCTTGCCGTCCTTCTTCAGCTTGTCGAGCAGGGACTGCATGCCGACGGCGCCCTGCTGGACGTTGTCGAACTTCACCCCGTAGTCCACGGCCGCGTTGTAGATGACGCGGTCGTAGCTCATGACCTTCGCGCCCTGCCTGCGGGCGCTGGCGACCACGGCCCCGGCGGCCTTGGAGTCGACGGGGTCGATCACCAGGACGCTGGCCCCTTCGGTCAGCGCGGACTCGGCCTGGCTGAGCTGCTTGCTCGCGTCCCCGGCCGCGTTGTAGTAGCGGAGCTGACACTTGGGGCAGCTCTCCGCGAGCTGCTTCTCGAAGGTCGGCTTGTCCCGCGCCTCGTACCGGGCGGTCGCGTTCTCCGGGAGCAGCAGCGCCACGATCGGCTTGTCCTTGGCCTTGCCGCCGCCGGAGCCGCCGGTCGAGCCGGAGGTCGCGTCGGATGTGTCCGACGAGCACGAGGCCAGCATGAGGGCTCCAACTACAGCCACCCCCGCAACGGCCATGCGTCGGCGGTGTGAATGAGAAGTAACGTTCATGAGAGTTTCGTCCACCTCTGAGCCATGTGTAGCGGGGTGAGTTGCCTCAAGCTAGATCTGGTATCAACCAGTGGTCAACCCTCTGGTATTACAGCTCGATAACCTAAGCAAACCACTGGTATTATCCCGAGGTGACCAGCAAATTTCCCTCTGCCCCACCCGCACAGCCCGCGCCGCCGCCCCCGTCGACCCCAACTCCCCCGCGATTCCCCCCGACCCCCGCCCTCCCCCTGGTACGAACCACCGGTCGTATCCAATCCCACCCCGCCGCACCCACCCCCTCCGAACCGAAAGCCCCCGCAGACAGGAAGAGGCCGGCCCGGACGCGCCTCACCGGAGGCAAGCGAACTGGACGGCCTGTGGAACCTTGGGGACGCACGTGGGCCCAGCGGACGACAGCGCACGGGCGGCGGCGTGGACGAGGACCCGCAAGATGCCCGGCGAGCGGACGCGCGACCGGATCGGCGCAGCCTCCTCGGCTCACCGCAGGTGCCTCAGGTGGGCGAAGATCCATTCCCGGGCGGCTCCAAGACCAGCACCGACCCATGGCGGTTCCGCCGACTTCGGCGGCCCGCCCGCAGTGGCCAAGCTAGCCGGAAGGGTGAGTCAATCGGCTCACCGTTGCATAGTCGTCGGATGCGTGAACCGTAGCCAACAGGATAGCGCCGTCAGAACACTCGAGAACCGCTGGGTTGTTACCCGGGATCGGTGCATAGGCGGCTTCACCCGTGAAGGCATCGAGAATGTGCACAGGGCCCGCACCGGAAGACACGAACAGAAGCGCGGACTCATTCAAACAGCCCGCGGCGATGGCACCGACGTCCGGGCCCATCGACAAAGCAGGACCCAGCGGCTCACCAGTCACCCCGTTATACCGAGACAAGTTTCCATTCATGTCGAGTGACGCCAGGACAGCCCGGCCGTCGGGATGCGTCAGCGCGGTCATCCTCATGTTGTATTCGCCAAAGCCATGAATATGTGATCCGAATGGCTCGCCGGTCGAGGCGACCCACCGATACACAACTCCAGCCTCGTCCTCCGCTGCGATGAGGACCGTGCCGTCCTTGAGCGACAGTGACGTGATGGTCTTCAGCGGATAATCCGGCCCCGTCAGTTGAGGGCTCAACGCTTCGCCGGTAGTCGCGTCCCAATAGTGGATGAACGGCTCACACTGCGCGGCAACAGCGATGAACGCTCGCCCACCGGGCAGCGGCCCACTGGTGACGTCCCAAGCGGTGTCATCAAACTCAGCCATCGCACCAACGGGCACGGGCCTGCCACTTGCAGCATCAACCCGCACCACCCCGATATCCGTGGCCACCGCGACGACGGCATCACCATTCGTCGGGGTGGCCACCGCAACCGTCGATATCAGATCCTCACCCGCAAACCTCCAGAGCATTTCACCGGTGCGAGGGTCCCAACGCCAACAATCGTAGCCGGTACCGTTTGAGAGCAATATGGGCGTATCACTCTCACCTTGAGCCAAAACCGGCACGACGCCGTCCGGAGCTTCTTCCGCAAACACTGTTTCCAGGACCACATCTAGCAATTCGAGCACAACGCCTCCCAATCTCCGCATTACGCGGCGCCGACACATCTCCAGAGCTCCGACGAGCGGAGGCCGCATCCCAGAATTCCCCACCCGACCCCTGACGGATCGACGCACCTCGTTGAAGGCGACTATGCGCGATGGAGAGTGTCACCGTCAGCCGCGAGCCATGGTGGCGGGAGGGGGCGGCGGAGGGATGAGTCGGGCTTCGGCTCGGTCGAGGCGTCTGGTTGTGCGGCTGTGGGCGGCCCGGGCGGCGGCGAGGAGGACGCCGATCGTCAGGCAGAAGACACCGAAGCCGGTGGTACCCACGATCAGGAGGATGGTGCCGAGGACGAGATAGAACCCGGCGAGCCAGGGCAGCCACCGAAGGCCGCTGCGCGCTGCCTTGCGTTGGCGTCGCAGAAGGACGGTCATGGCGTGCCGTACGGCCGGGTCCGCGGGAACGTGTCCCTTGCGCAGGCGGCGGGCGATCACCGGGATCTGCCGGGGCCGGATTCCGGCCTCCTGGGCGAGGTGTCGCCGGAAGGTCCGTTGCCGCCACAAGCCCGCCGTGGCGGCGCCCAAGCCGCCCGCGAAACCGCCGAAGTTGAAGCCCAGCCAGAACCACAGCGCGGCGTACATCACCGCGAGGAAGGCCACTGCCGTCCCGACACGCACCCACAGGCGGTCGTACCAACGGCGTTCACCGTCCCAGTCCACATCCCCGTCTTGGCGGTACTCGCTGCTCATCCGCGCCCCCAACTGCCGTCGCCACGACGACAGTCGTCTACCCCCGAGGATCGCTCGAACGCGTCGTCACGATGTCAGGCCCGGTGCCGGTGCGGCCCCCTCCGAAAGGTCTTGGCCCGTACAGGTCACTGCCCGTACGGACCCCATCCCGGTGTGCCGCTGGGCCCCCGGGGTCATCGGTCATCCCTGGAGGAAACAGCCCCAAGCTGGTCCCCGCGCACCTGTCGGGGACCGAGCCCGTCGTCGGGGGCAACTCGTCCTGGGGCGGCGTCAGCGGGGGCGTCGGCGGGTGTGCTTGTCGCCGAGGGTGGAGGGCAGGAAGAGGATGTCCTTCTGGTTGAGGTTGACCCCCGGCGGGACGATCTCGTCGATGCGGTCCAGTACGTCGTCGCTGAGTGCGACGTCGGCGCCGGCCAGCAGGTCGGTGAGCTGCGCGGGGGTGCGCGGACCGAGCAGGACCGAGGTGACCGCCGGGTGGGTCAGCACGAACGCGGTGGCCAGATGGGCGAGTTTCAGCCCCGCTTCGGCGGCCAGTTCGGTGAGCTCTCCGACGGCCTTCGCCTTGGCCCGGTTCCCCGGTTCCGCCTGGTCGAACAGGGGCGTGGCGGCTCCCGCGTTGCGGTGACCGGCGGTGGGATCGGCGCGGCCGGAGAGCCAGCCGGATCCGAGCGGGCCGAAGGTGAGGACCCCCATGCCGTATCGCTGGGCGGTCGGCAGCGTGGTGGCCTCGACGCCGCGCAGCAGGACGTTGTACGGCGGCTGCTCGGACCGGAAGCGGTGGTGGTGGCCGCGCTCGGCGGCCCACTGCGCCTCGACCGTCTGCTCCGGGTGGAACAGCGACGAGCCGATGGCCCGTACTTTCCCGGCCCGGATCAGGTCCGAGAGCGCGGAAAGCGTCTCGTCGAGGTCGGTGAACGGATCCCAGCGGTGCATCTGGTAGAGGTCGATGCGGTCGGTGCCGAGACGGCGCAGGCTCCCTTCCACCGCCTGGGTGATCCACCTGCGCGATCCGCCCCGCCGGTTGTCGTCCGATCCGATCGGCAGCCCGAATTTGGTGGCGAGGACGACCTCGTCGCGCCGCCCCTTCAGCGCCTTGCCGACGATCTCCTCGCTCTCACCCGCGGAATAGACGTCCGCGGTGTCGATGAAGTTGATGCCTGCGTCCAGCGCGGTGTGGATCATCGCCACGGACTCGCCGTGGTCGGTGTTGCCCATCGCGCCGAGCATCATCGTCCCGAGGGCGAATTCGCTCACCGACATACCCGTACCGCCGAGGACTCTGCGTTTCATGGTGCGCTCTCCACTGTCGTGCCGGTCTCATCCGGCAATACGTCCGGCACTTCGTACGGCGACTCGTCCGACCACCGTCCGGCTACGGCGGCCGGCCCGCCCGTCGTCAGCCCTCGACGCTCGCGGGGACCTCACCAGGGCGGTCGACCACGCCGCGCCGCATGACGGCATTCACGCCGTACAACGTCTCGACGGCGGTGCCGTCGCCCTGGTGACCGATCATGTAGGACCGCGAGCCCAGATACGTGAGCGTGGCCTTGTCGAAGATCCACGTGTCGCGGGTGGCGGCTCCGGGGTCGTGGCGAGTGATGCCGAAGCCGTGCCGGCCCGCCGCGTCGACGGCGTCGGGCACCACGCGGACGCCGGGGATCTTCTCCACGACCTGGTACAGCGCGGACGCGGTGGCCGGGGGCATGATCGCCGTGCTCAGCATCCCGCCGATGTTCGAGAAGACGGTCTCGTCCAGCGAGGAGGTGCCCCACGGCTCGGTCTCGGCGTAGAGCAGCGCGCGCAGCGCCTCGGGGTCCGTGGGCAGCGTGGCCAGCCACTTGTAGGTGGGGTGGTCAAGTCCCGCGTACACGGGCGAGGTGGCCACCATGGGCCCCAGCCCCGGCATCACCGCGTCCTTCCCCGATTCACGGATCCAGCCCTCCTCCGTCATGGGGCCGGGGCGCTGGACGGTCCAGTACTCCTGCTTGTGCAGCGCGCCGAGCCGGACCTGGCCGCCGAACGCGCCCTTGTTCCCCCGGGTCAGCGTCTCGACATACACGAGCTGGTCGTCCTTCACCGGCGTCACGTTGCCCGTCATGGCGACGGCGGCGATGCGGCTGAGCGTGGCGGACGCGCTGTTGTAGTGCGCCGGAGGGGCCGCGGGGAAGTGCCCAGGGGTGTGTCCGCCGCCGGACGCGGTGACGACGAGCACAGCGGTCAGTGCGGCCGCCACGGGAAGCACCATCATCGGACGCGGTTGCCGGCGGCGGCGCTGTGGGGCCGCCGCCGTCGCCACCATCGGCGGCGTCGTCGTCGCCGTCGTACGGGTCCCGCGGGCGAGGTCCTGGTCGATCCGCCGCATCAGAACGTCCTTGAGGTGCCGATGGCGGCTCGGCGAAAGGTGGTCCCAGGCGGCCGAGGCGGCCAGCAGTTCTTCCGCCTCGGCCGGGACGGTGGCGGGCGCGTTGTCAGCCTTCATCGGGTTTCCTCCTGCAAGAAGAGCGCCGCGAACACGGCCTCGCCGTCTTTCTCTCCGGGAACGCGGTCCGGTTCCCCCGCCGTGTCGCGTGCCGGTACGGCGCTCAGCTCGGCCAGTCGCTTGCGGGCGCGCGAGAGCCGCGAGCGCACGGTGCCGACCGGGATGCCCAGTGCCTCGGCGGCTTGCCGGTAGTCCAGCCCGGCCGCCACGCACAGGGCGATCACCTCCCTGTCCTGGCGGCGCAGTCGGCGCAGCGTCTCGTGGACGGCGGCCAGCTGTCGCGCGTCGTCGATCCGGCCGATCGCCTCCTCCGCGAAGTCCTCGACAGCGCGGGGCTCCGGGCTGCGCGCGAGGAAGGCGAGCCTGCGCCACCGTCCGCGGTTGGCGTTGTGCGCCTTGTGCGTGGCGATGCCCAGGAGCCATGGCGTGAGGGACCCGCCCTCCGGCTCCACGGTCTCCCGCCCGCGCCAGGCGGCCAGGAAGGTCTCGGACATCACGTCCTCGGCCTCCGGCCAACTCCCGGTCAGCCGCAGCGCATGGTTGTAGACCGCCCGCGCGCTCTGTTCGTACAGCTCGGCGAACGCGGAACGGTCTCCGGCACGGATCCGCCCACGCAACGGCTCCGCTGGTTCTGTTTGCGTCACACTCATTACTCTCCGCAGCACCGGCCGAGTTCCTGTGTCCGCCGTCACAGCCGCCCGCCCGCTTCCCGCGCCCGAGAGTAACGGTGCGTCCGGTTTGCACAAAGGGCTGACGGTGCGCTCCCTTATCCGGTGAAGTACGGGTCTGCCGGGCCCGCAAGGGGGGTGCCCGGCCTCGTTCTCGACGTCTGCTCCTACAACAACGCCCGCGTCGCCTTCACGACCTGCTGACCGGGGCCCGCGGCGCTCCGTCCCGCCGCCGACGGAGCGCCGGGGCTCGTATGACGGAATCCGCCCTCGCGGCTCAGGGCCGAGAGAGGTCCCTGCGGGATCAGGGCCTTGCGGGGGCGTCGGCGAAGTCGGGGAGGTCGGGGGTGAGGAGGTCCGCGACGGCGCCGTCGAGGAGTTCGGCGGTCTCGGTGGAGCGGGGGAGCATGGTGCTCTCGTAGGCGCGGACGGCGTCGGCGACGGTGGCCTCGGTGGCCAGGGCGACGGCGAGTTCGCCGGCGTCGAGCATGGCGAGGTTGACGCCGACGCCCAGCGGGGGCATGAGGTGGGCGGCGTCGCCCACGAGTGTCACGGTGGGGTGCGGCTCCCAGGCGTGCGGGACCGGCAGGGCGAAGATCGGCCGCTGGACGTAGGGGCCGTCGTTGTCGGTGATGAGCCGGCGCATGGGCGCCGACCAGTGGGCGAACCGCTCATGGAGCAGGGCGCGGACGGCGTCGGTGTCGTCCGCGGCCAGGCCGGCGCGGCTGATCCAGTCGGCCGGGACCTGCTGGACGATGTAGACGCGGATGTGGTCGCCGCCGTTGCGCTGGGCCACCAGCGCGCGTTCGCCGTCGCCCGCGTGGGCCATGCCCTGGCCGACCAGTTCGGCGATCTCGGGGTGGCTGTTGTCGACGTCGTCGAACCAGGCATCCAGGAAGCTCACCCCCGTGTACGCGGGGACGGCGGGCGAGACAGCCGGGCGTACGCGTGACGAGGCGCCGTCGGCGCCGATGACCAGGTCGGTCTCCACGGTGGTGCCGTCGGTGAAGCGCAGCAGCCGCGGTCCCTCGGCGGGACCGCCGACGGACTCAAGTCCCTTTCCCCAGCGGATCGTTCCCGGTTCGACCGACCGCAGGAGCAGGTCACGCAGCACCCCGCGGTCGATCTCCGGCTTGAACAGCTCGTCGGCTTCCGGGACGTGCCGGACGGTGATCGTGCCGTCCGGGTCCAGCAGCCGCATCTCCTGGCCCTCGGGCCGGGACAGCGCGAAGAACTCCTCCAGCAGACCGGCCTCGCGCAGGGCGATCTGGCCGTTGTCGGCGTGCAGGTCCAGGGAGCCGCCCTGGTCGCGGACGTCGGGACCGGCTTCGCGGTCGTAGACGGTGACGGCGAGGCCGCGCCGCTGGAGGATGCGGGCGCAGGTCAGGCCGCCGGGTCCCGCGCCGATGACGCTGATCCTGGCCTGGGCCGGTGCTACGGGGTTCGTGGGGTTCATGGGTGGTTCCTCTCGCCGACGCCGGACGGCCGCGGCCCGATGCCGCAGGCATGTCCGGCGCCGTCACATTATTCGAACGCCTCCAAACATACAACGACTCTAATAATGGTGCGATGGCAACTTTCGGGGTACGGTCGGCGCATGGACGACACCATCGGCCGGGCCGCCCCCGCCGGAAGGCGCGAACGCAAGAAGGCCGCCACCCGGCAGGCGATCGCCGACGCCGCGCTGCGGCTGTTCCTGGAGCGCGGATACGACCAGGTGAGCGTCCGCGAGATCGCCGAGTCCGCCGATGTGTCGGTGTCGACGGTGTTCAACTACTTCCCCGGCGGCAAGGAGGCCCTGGTCTTCGACGAGGACGCCGGGAACGAGGCCCGCCTGGTCGCCGCGGTAACCGACCGCCCCGCGGACCGGACGATCCCCGAGGCCCTGCGCGCGCACTTCACGGGCTTCGCCACCTCGCCCCACACGCGTGACCCGCGCTTCGCCGACCTCCAGGAGCTCGTCCGGCAGACCCCGGCTCTGCGCGAGTACGCGCGCGCGATGACCCTGCGCCACGAGAACGCCCTGGCCGTCGCCCTCGCCGAGCAGACCGGCCGCCCCCACGACGACCTGCTCTGCGCCGCCTACGCCCGCTTCACCCTGGAAACCCTCGCCTTCGCCGGTTCCCGTCCCGATCCCGTCGCCGCGATCGACGAGGCGATGCTCCTGCTCGACCGGGGATGGACGGCCGCGGTCGCCCCGCCCGGCCCCGCCGCCCCGACGGCGGGTCAGATGTTGTAGTGGTTCTCGTAGTACCGAGCCACCAGCTCGCGGTAGTGGGTATCACCGGTGTGCTCGTCCACGACGAACTCCGGGGAGCTCTTGATCTGGTCCTTCGTGAGATCGACGAAGATCTTCTGGTCCGCCGTGTCGATCGACCGTACGGTGCCCGCGGGGAGCAGTACGTGCTTGCCGAAGATCCACACGCCGGTATCGACGACCAGATACGCCGAGTCGAAGTCGTCGGAGTGCTTGTCGACCTTGCCGATGTGACCGTCCGTCGCCTCGACCTGGTAACCGATCAGGTCGGTCCCCGCCGTATGGCCGGTGGTGTGCTGATAGCCCCAGATGTTGTCCCTCATGTCGCGGCTCCTCCATCGGAAACGTCGCGCCCCGAGTGACGAGAATGCCGTCGCGGCATCTGCTCGCCGGTGACGCGTACTCAGACGGTCGCGTGCCCGCCCGCCCCGCGCCCACACCTCAGGCCCCGACTCGCCCGCCCGGACGGCTTCAACTCCCGAACGACCTCAGAGATCGAACGGCCTCAGCGATCGGCGAGCAGCTCGCGAGCCGCGCGGGCGCCGGAGGCCATCGCCCCCTGGACCGAGCCGGTGGCCCGGTGATCGCCGCAGACGTAGCGGCCGGGCGAGACCCGCGTGGTACGGCTGAGCGGCCACGGCGGCGGCATGGCGGGCAGCGCTTCGGCGACGCGGTAGGCGGCCACCGGCTCCCACGTCGTGGTGTCGGTCTCGTAGAGCTCGGCCAGTACCCGGCGCACCTCCGCCTCGCCGCCCTCGGTCTCGTCGACTCCGAGCACGGAGGTGGAGACCAGGGCCCGGCCGGGCGGCGCGTAGGTGGGACTGACCTCGCTGAGCACGACGGTGTTGAGCACGCGCCGTGCGGTGTCCACGATGAGCGTCGGTTCGGCCCGCGGTCGTTCAGGAGCCGCGTGGTAGTACGTGGTGACCGATCGCGTAGCCGGTACGCGCAGGCCGGGTACGAGTGAGGCCGCGGCGGCCGGGCCGGCGGCGACGACCACCGCGGGCGCGGCCAGTTCGTCACCGCGGGCCGTCAGCACCCCGTCGTCGGTGAGCCGTTCCACGGGGACGTCGAAGGCGACGGTGCCGTCCGGCAGCGTGGCCGCCATCAGCTCGGGCACCGCGGCGACTCCCCGAGCGGGCAGGCACAGCGTGCCGCGCAGCATGGAGCGCCACACCAGGTGGAAGAACCGGCTGGAGGTCTCCAGCTCGTCCTCCAGGAAGACTCCCGACAGGAACGGGCGGAATAGGGTTTCGACCAGTTCGTCGCCGATGCCCGCCTGCGCGAGCGCGGTGCGGGTCGTGCGGTCCGTCTGGCGTTTGAGGACGCGGGGCGGCGCCAGCAGGTCGCGGCCGCTCATCATGGCGAGTCCGGCGAGATCACGCAGCGTGGCCAACCGCCCGGGCCGCAGGTCGGCCGCCATCCGCGGGTGACGCGTCGGGTCGCCCAGGCGGAGCTTCCCCTGAGGGGTGTGCACCAGAAGGCCGGGCGTGAACGGCCGCAGGCGCAGCTCGCTCAGCCGCAGGCGACGGCGCAACTGCGGGTAGGAGGTGTTGACCACCTGGAAGCCGCGGTCGAAGCGGAACCCGTCGCGTACGTCGGTACGCATCCTGCCGCCCGCCGCGTCCGACGCTTCCAGCACTCGCACGCGCAGCCCCGCGGCCACCAGGTCCTGCGCGCAGGCCAGCCCCGCCACACCCGCGCCGACGACCACCACGTCGACGGCGCCTTCACTCGCTCCGCGTGTCATTCGAGCCTCCCGCCCCGCGACGGGCAACGCGGATTCGGCGACGCGCTGCCTCTTCCTGCGGATCATGGCAGGCCGTCGGCGGCCCCGCACGTCTGCCACGGCCTGTGAGCCCGTGGGATCACCGGCTCCGCGCGGGCGCCCGCCGGTGGACGGGTCCTGCCACCGCCGTGACAGGACCCGTCTTCACCGTCGGCCGGAGGGGGAGGCGGCGGACGGGTGCGCGGTGGTCAGCCGCAGGGAAGCGCCCCGGGGGTCAGGGTCACCTGGTGGCTGAGGTCACCGTCGAAGCGGAAGGTGTTCACGGCGGTGCCCTGGCAGGTGTAGCGGACGATGCCGACGCCGTACGCCACCGCGGTGATCGTGCCCGTACTGCTGACCTTCTCGATCACGGCGTAGGCGGGCTGGCTGACGCCGTTGCAGACCTTGCTGTTGTAGATCGAGAGCTGGCCGTAGATGAAGTCGAAGTCGGTGTAGTACTGGCAGCCGCTGGGCCAGTCCGTGGTGCTCGCGGACGCGGTGGCGGCGCCCGGTACCAGCAGGGCGGCCAGGGCCGCGGTACACGCGGCGGCGGTCAGACGGAGCTTTCTCACAGGTCGTTGTCCCTTCGGTGGGCGGGGGGAGCGGAACGAGCCGGAAGCAGCATCCGTGGGACGGGGCGGGGTCTCCGCGCGCCACCGATCGTAGATTCGGCGACACAGTCGCGCAATAAGCCGGGCAAGTGAAAGAAATTTCCGTAACTCAGCCTGAAAAGAAGTGAGTTCAGTGATGCGTCAGGGGCGTCGGAGGATGGCGGGAGGGGCTGCCGGGGACACCGGGGCGCGAGACGCCGGGACGCGAGACGCCGGGGCGAGGTGAGGCCGCGGTCGGTCGGCCGCGCGGCAGCGCGCCGACCGGGCAGGACGGGATGTCCTGCCCGGTCGGCGGGCTCGCTCGGAGGGAATGCGGCCTGCTCGGAGAAGCCTCGGCCCGCTCAGAGAAGCCTCGGCCCGCTCAGAGGAAGTAGCGGAGCCAGATGTAGAGCCAGGCGATCACGCAGCTCATGGTCGTCACGATGATGCCGTAACGGGTGAACTGCCAGAACGAGATGCGGTGGCCGCTGCGGGCGGCGATGCCGATCGCCACCACGTTGGCGCTGGCCGCCACCGCCGTGCCGTTGCCGCCGAAGTCCGCGCCGAGGGCGAAGGCCCACCAGATCGCCTGACCGGTGCGCTCGTCGGGCGCCTCGGCCACCAGCCCTTCGACCACCGGGGCCATGGAGGCGACGTACGGGATGTTGTCGAAGAAGGCCCCCAGGATCGCCGAACCGAACAGCAGGGCGGTCGCGGCGCCGAAGAAGTTGCCGTCCACCTGGCCGACCACCCAATCGCCGAACGTGCTGATCACCCCGGTGTGCCCCAGACCGGCGACCATCACGAACAGGCCCATGAAGAAGACCAGGGTGGGCCACTCGACCTCGTTGAGCACCTCGGTGACGTCCATCCGGGAGACCAGCAGCATCAGCCCGGCGCCGACCAGCGCCACCACCGAAGGGTCGAGGTGCAGCACGGAGTGCAGCGAGAAGGCGACCACCACCAGCGCGAGTACGGCCAGGCAGCGCACCAGCAGCCGTACGTCCGTGATCGCCCGCCGCTCCTGCAACGCCAGGACAGCGTTGACGTGCTCCGGGTTGTACCGGAACGACTTGCGGAACAGCACCCGGGTGAAGAGCACGAAGACCGCGAAGATCACGACGACGATCGGCGCCATGTGCACCAGGAAGTCCGTGAAGGTCAGCCCGGCGCGGCTGCCGATGATGATGTTCGGCGGATCGCCGATCAGGGTCGCGGCGCCGCCGATGTTGGAGGCCAGGATCTCCGCGATCAGGTACGGCTGCGCGGGGATGTGCAGCCGGTTGCAGACCACCACGGTCACCGGGGCGACCAGCATGATCGTGGTGACGTTGTCCAGGAACGGCGACGCGACAGCGGTGATCAGCATCAGCATGACCATCAGCCGGTACGGCCGGCCGCCCGACCGCTTCGCGGACCAGATGGCGAGGTAGTCGAAGAGGCCGGTCTGCTTCAGCACCCCGACGATGATCATCATCCCGAGCAGCAGGAGGATGACCTCCCAGTCGACCCCGGCGTGCTGGGAGAACCACACCTCGGCTCCGGGCGCGAGGCCGAACACCAGCATCACGGCGGCCGCGACCAGTACGACTTTGACCTTGTCGACCTTCTCGGTGGCGATGAAGAAGAACGCCACCGAGAAGATGGCCAGCGCGACGACGGCGCTCACCGGTCACCCCCCGACCGGCTCGCGCCGCCGCACAACGGGATCAGCCGTCCCGGCGCCATGAGACGTCCAGCCGGACTCAGCCGTCCCGGCGGGAGCAGACGTCCGGGCGCGATCAGCCGTCCCGGCCCCATCAGACGTCCGGGCGTGATCAGACGTCCGGGTGGGCCACCGCGAATTCGGCGATCACCCGCTCCAGCGTGATCGCCCCGACCAGCACACCGGCGTGGTCGACCACCGCCACCAGCGGGCTGCGCTGCCCGGCCATCAGGGCGGCCACTTCCAGCAGCGTCCCGTCCAGGCCGACCGTGACCACCCGGGCCAGCCCCTGGTGCAGGCAGTCGCCCACGGTCAGGTCGCCGAGTTCGTCCCAGTAGTGATCCGCGTGCGCCTCGTCGATGGCCCGGGCCAACGCCCGGTCCGCCCGGTAGCTGTCGGGCACCGCCATCCGCAGCACCTGCGTGCCCGGCAGCACCGTACGCGGTCGGCCCCGGTCGTCCACCACGATCATGCCGGGCAACCGGCGTAGCGCCATCAACCGGACCGCGTGGGCCACGGAGTCCCGAACGGTCACCGTCGGTACGGTCACGGCGATCTGCTGTGCCTGCATTCCACCAACTCCCCTGGCCTGGACCAACCTTCGGATACGTCCTGATCACGCGAACCCGCCCTGGAGCTCGGCGAGCCGGCGTTCCAGGCTCGCCAGCCGGTCGGCGACCGAGACGCTGTGCAGCACCTCGGCGACCTGGTCGGCCTCGTCGAGGTCCAGTTCGATCTGGTTGACCGGTACGTCCGGATCGCCCGCGCCGTAACAGAGCAGCGATCGGCGGCCGGACTGATGCACAAGTACGCCGAAGCGCTGCCCTTCACGGGTCGAGAAGTGGTTGACGACGCCGACGCCGAAAACACTGGTGCGGGTGATCTCCACTGAGGGCTCCTTCGGGTCATTCGAGCAAGGGAGGCTGGTCCCCCTCTACGTTTCGGGAATTCGGCCGGCCCGGCCATGGGGTCCGACACCCATCTCTGCCCGCGCGGAACATGCAGGTGAAAGGGGTTGTGGATGGGTGAGCGACCCGATGGACAAACGGGCCGCTCCCGAGCGAGGCTGGCACGGTGACCAATTCCGCTGACCGGGCAGCCATCCCCGAGCCCGGCCGCCGAGAGGAGCCCGGGCACCGAGAAGAAGCCGACCGCCGAGGGACGGACGGACGCCGAGAAGAGGCCGACCGCCGAGGCAAGGACGGGCGCCGGGACGAGCCCGGCCGCAGGGCACCTGCCCAGGCGTTGTTCCGCCGCCTGGTCGTGCTGAACGGCCTGGTCTTCACGATCGGTACGCTCGTGCTCGCGCTCTCACCGGCCACCGTCTCCTCACGGGTACGGCTGGCCGAGATCCCGGTGCTGATCGTCGGACTGGCGCTCATCCTGACGGTGAACGCCCTGCTGTTGCGGGCCAGCCTGGCCCCGCTCGAAGCGCTGACCGCGCTGATGCGCCGGGTGGACCTGCTGCGCGGCGGGGACCGGCTGGCGGACTCCGGCAACGGTGACCTGGCGGACCTGATCGCGACCTTCAACGCGATGCTGGACCGGCTGGGGGCCGAACGCAGCGCCAGCAGCGCGGACGCGCTCGCCGCCCAGGAGGCGGAGCGGCAGCGGATCGCGCGGGAACTGCACGACGAGATCGGGCAGAGTCTCACGGTCGTGCTGCTCGGCCTCAAGCGGGCCGTGGACCGGGCCCCGGACGACCTGCGCGACGACCTGCACGCCGTGCAGGAGACGGTGCGGTCCAGCCTCGACGAGGTGGGACGGGTGGCCCGCAGGCTCCGCCCGGACGTGCTGGAGGATCTCGGGCTGCTCAGCGCGATGAACGCGCTGGCGACGGAGTTCTCGCAGGTCAGCGGGGTGCCGGTGGTCCGGCGGGCGAAGCCGGACCTGCCCGCGCTGAGCACGGAGAAGGAACTGGTGATCTACCGGATCGCCCAGGAGAGCCTGACCAACGTGGCCCGGCACGCCCGGGCCGGCCGGGTCGAGCTGTCGCTGCGGCCCGAGGCGGACACGGTCGTGCTGCGGGTCGCCGACGACGGCCTCGGCGAGGTGAGCCGGGAGGGCGCCGGTATCCGGGGAATGCGGGAACGGGCGCTGCTGATCGACGCGCGGCTGTCCATCACCGCCGTGCCCGGCACCGGCACCGAAGTCCGGCTGACCGTTCCCGCCGACGGCCCGATTCCGTCGGCGGCGCAGAGGAATCGGGGGTAAGCGTGTCCACGACCAAGACCCGGATCATGCTGGCGGACGACCACGCACTGGTCCGGCGGGGCCTGCGACTGATTCTCGACGCCGAGCCCGACATGACGGTGGTCGCCGAGGCCGCCGACGGGGCGGAAGCGGTGGAGATGATCCGCGGGTCCGAGATCGACCTGGCGATTCTGGACATCGCGATGCCGCGGATGACCGGCCTGCAGGCGGCCCGTGAGATCTCCCGGCGAGCCCCCGGCGTACGCATCCTGATGCTCTCGATGCACGACAACGAGCAGTACTTCTTCGAGGCGCTCCGGGCCGGCGCGTCCGGATACGTGCTCAAGTCGGTCGCCGACCGGGACCTGCTGGAGGCGGTCAGGTCGGCGATGCGCGGCGAGCCGTTCCTCTATCCCGGCGCGATCACCGCGCTGATCCGGGACTACCTGCATCGGGCCAGGCAGGGCGAGAAGCTGCCGGAGAGCATCCTCACGCCGCGGGAGGAGGAGGTCACCAAGCTGATCGCCGAGGGGAATTCGGCGAAGGAGATCGCCGAGACGCTGGTGATCAGCGTGAAGACCGTCGACCGGCACCGGGCGAACATCCTCCAGAAGCTCGGCATGCGCGACCGGATCGACCTCACCCGGTACGCGATCCGGGCCGGCCTCGTCGAACCCTGAGGCCCGGGGCCGCGGCTGGGTCCGGCACCGGCCAGGGGTCCGGCACCGGGCAGGGGTCCGGCGCCGGGTCCGGGTCCGGCGCGCCGCACGCGGCGACACCAGCGGCGCTTCCCGATGGCCACCACGGGATCCGCCGACGCCGCGCCCGCCTGGTCGTGGCAGACCGGCCACATCTACCGGCTCGAATCGTTGTCTCCGGACGCGGGCAACACCTGCATGCAGGACTCCCGCGAGTTGACCACCTATCACGGGCATCCGGTCGACTGGGTCCGCAACGCTCCGTGCGATCTCTACGACACGTCGTACCGGTGGCAGGTCGTCATCAACGCCAACGGCTGGGCGAACCTGGAGAACGTGGGCAGCGGCAACTGCCTCGACTACTCCCAGGAATACGGATTGCGCGGTTTCCCCTGCTACAACACCAGCTACACCGGGGGATGGCAGGAGTGGCGGCTCGTCACCCGCCAGGCTCACGGCATCACCCAGGTCGTGCTCCAGAACGGGCGGTACCAGGAAGACCACGCCAACATGTGCGCCGATCTCTCCCTCCAGTACGGCCTGCGCGGCTATCCGTGCAATGGAACGTCCCAGGACTCGGGATACCAGGCGTGGCTCGTCTTCGACGTGGCCACCTGAGTCCGCCTGTCGACGGAAGCCGCCGTCGAAGGAAGTCCCCTGTCCAAGGCCGTCGTCCGGCTGGTGACGGACACCGTCCGTACCATCAGCACCTTTTCCCACGAAACGGGGTAACAGATGAGAAAGCCGCTCTCCGGCCGCCGCCTCGCCGCCGCCGCGCTGTCCGCGGTCGCTCTCGCGGGCTGTGGTCTGGCGATGGCGCCTGCCGCCTCCGCCGCCACGGCCCCTGCTGGCGCGCCCGCGGCGCAGGTGAAGCCCGACGCCAACCCGAACTCCTGCATCAGCACGCTCACGCAGTGGGGTTACGCGGCCACCACGACGCGGATCATCATCTGCAACACGACCGCTGTCGCCGCCTTCGTCAACGCGGAGAACGCCTTTGTCGCCTGTGTGCCCGCATTGGCCGCCACGATAAAGGACGTCAATGACAGGAACTATGACGTTCTGACGTCCGCGTGCTTCCTCGCGGCGTATGGCTGAACCTGCACCCCTGCGGGCCACGGGGCGGCGCTAAGATCGGTCTGATGCCGGGTCAGACGGGGGTCCGGCACTGATCGTGGAGTGCCGGGGGCATGAGATTCGGCGTGCTGGGGCCGTTGCACGTCCAGGTCGCGGGGTGCGAAGTCCGACTCGACGGAGCGCGGCAGGCGAAGATGCTTGCCGCGCTTCTGGTCGGCGCGAACAACCTCGTCACCATGGAACAGCTCGTTGCCGTGATGTGGGACGGGAAGGTCCCCGCCACCGCGGTCCGCCAGGTCCAGGACGCCATGTCCGGACTGCGCCGCAACCTCGCCGCGTGCGGGGCGTCGCGTTCCCTGATCAGCACCCGGCGCGGCGGCTACCAGATCCACCTGGAACGGGAGCAGTTGGACCTGCTGGAATTCGACCACCAGCGGCAGCTCGCCGAGCGGCACACCTCACCGTTGGAGACCGCCGTCGCGCTGCGGCGCGCGCTGGCCTGCTGGCGCGGTGACGCCCTGGTCGGCATGGCGAGCCGGGTCCTGGAGCTGGACGCGGCACGGCTGAACGAGAAGCGCGCGGCCACGCACAAGCTCTGCCTGAGCATCGAGGTCGGCCTGGGGCGCCATCGTGAGGTCATCGAGGAACTGACCGCCCTGCTAGGGGAGTTCCCCTTCGACGAGCAGGTCGCCGAGCACTTGATGGTCGCCCTGTACCGGTGCAGGCGGCAGGGCGAGGCGTTACAGGTGTACGAGCGGCTGCGCCGGACGCTCGCGGACGAACTCGGCGTCGATCCCACCCCGCCGCTCCAAGCCCTGCACCAGCGCATTCTGGCCGCCGACCCGTCCCTGGCGGCACCCACCCCGGCCCCGGCCCCGGCGAGCGGCCCCGCGACCACCGGACCGGACGGGCCCGGCGCCGCCGCCGAACCGGCCATGGCGCTGCCGGTACGCCAACTGCCCCTCGGCGTGCACGACTTCGTGGGCCGAGCCGACGCGCTGGCGCAGGTCGCACGGCAGTTGGACGTGTCGGCGCCCGACCGGGCCCCGGTGGCCGTCGTCGTGGGCGGTCCCGGTGTCGGCAAATCCTCCCTGGTGACGCACGCCGCGCGGCTGGCCAGCGCCTCCTTTCCCGACGGCCAGCTCTACCTCGACCTCGCCGGAACGTCGGACGCGCCACGGGACCCGGCGCTGATGCTGGCCGAGGCACTGCGCGCCTTCGGGGTCGGCGGCAGCGCGATCCCGACCGGCCTGCCCGAACGGGCCGCGCTCTACCGGTCGTTACTGGCGGACCGCCGGATGCTGGTGGTACTGGACGACGCCGGTCACGCCAGTCAGGTGCTGCCCCTGCTGCCGGGCTCCGACGGCTGCGCGGTGCTCATCACCAGTCGCATGCTGCTGACGCAGCTTCCCGGCGCCCGGCACATCGACCTGGACGTGCTGAGGCTGGCGGAGGCGCGGGAGTTGTTCACCGGCATCGTCGGGCGGCGGCGGGTCGAGCGGGAACCGGCGGAGGCCGACGCGATCCTCGCCTGCTGCGACAACCTGCCGCTGGCGATCCGGATCGCCGGCGCCAAGCTCACCGGCCGCCCGGCCTGGTCGCTGCGGGTGCTGCGGGAACGGATCGAGGACGAGTCCCGCCGACTGGCCGAGCTGAGGATCGGGGACCTCAGCGTGCGAGCCAACGTCGAACTGAGCGTGCGGCTGCTCCCGCCCGACGCGGTACGCGCGCTGAGCCTGCTGGGGCTGCTCGGCGCGTCCACCCTGCCCGGCTGGGTGGTCGGCCCGCTGCTGGACCGCCGCGACGCCGACGACGTGCTGGACACCCTCGTCGACGCCAGCCTGGTCCGTCTCACCGCCACCGACGCCATCGGCCAGCCGCGCTACCGGCTGCACGACCTGATCAGGACCTGTGCCGTGGAGCTCGCCGCACAGCTGCCGGAGGCGGACAGGCGGGACGCGATGGTCCGCGTACTGGCCACCTGGCTCGACCTGGCCGGGCGCGCCACCGATCGGCTGCCCGCAGGGCTGCTGGTCGCCGAACCCGGTTCCGCGCCGCGCCGTTCGCTGCCAGACGCGGTCGTGGACCGGCTGATGGCCGACCCGGTCGCCTGGTTCGACGCCGAACGCGACACCCTGCTCGGCGCGGTCCGGCTGGCCGTGGACTGGGGACTGGACGAATTGGCCTGGGAGTTGGCGGCAGGTCCCGCGACCTACTACGACCACCGGTGCCTGTACCAGGACTGGGAGCACGGGCACCTGCTCGCGTTGGGAGCGGCCGAGGCCGCGGGCAATACGCGCGGCGCGTCGGTGCTGCTGCGCGGCCTTGGCCAACTGAACATCTACCGCGACGAGTTCGACGAGGCGACCCGCGCCCTGGAGTCCTCCGCCGCCCTGTGCCAGAACGGCGAGGACAAGCGCGGCCAGGCGTTGGCGATGGCCATGCTGAGCACGATCAGCCGGGTGCAGGGCCGTTACGACGAAGCCGCCGCCCGTATCGAGCGGGCCCTGTCCATCGCGGTCGGTGAGGGCGACCGCCACCTCGAAGCCCAACTGTCGTGTTCGATGGGCGTGATGCGGCTCATGCAGGACGAACTCGACGAGGCGGAGTCCTGGTTCGGCGAGGCGTTGCGCCAGGCCAGGGCGCTCGACGACGGGCATCGGGTGGCGGTCGTGCTGCGGCGGTTCAGCCGGCTGCACGACCGGCGCGGCGATCCGGACGAGGCGCTGCGCTGCCTGGGGCAGGCGCTGGCCGCCTTCGAGGAACTGGCCGACGAGCGGTGCGCCGCGTACACACTGCTGGAAGTCGGCCGCGTGCACGCCGGCCGGCACGACCGGGACCGGGGAGGCCCGGCGCTGGAGCGCGCGGCCGGAATCTTCCAACGACACGGCGACCGCCACGACGAAGCCGCGTGCTGGCAACTGCTCGGCGACCTGGACGCCGCCGCCGGAGCCCACGACCTGGCACACCGCCACCACGAACGCGCACTGCGGCTGTGGCAGACCATCGGTGACGCGCACCGGACGAAGGCCCCGGCGCCCCCGTCATCACCATGACGACGCCGCGCGGTCCGTCCGTACCGCCACCCAGGGGAATTCCAGGTCACGGGGCGTGGGCCACCGGGGGCGGCGGGGTCGGGGTGGGTAGTCTCGCGCTGCCCCGGGTGCAGTTCCGCCTGCGCGCCGACCGATGGAGATGACCTATCGCCGAGTCGAAGGCCGCCACCGCGGGGGCCTCCCCCGGAACCCAGCCGCCCGAGGCCGAGCGGCTGCGGACGATGTTGCGCGACCCCGCCTACCGGCGAGCGCTGCTCTTCTGCGCCCTGATCGGCATTCCGGTGTCCGCGCTGGCCTTCTGGTTCCTCGCGGCGCTGCACGAGTTGGAGCAGTTGGTCTGGACGGACTGGCCCAAGGATCTGGGGTGGCCGCACGCACCCTGGTGGTGGCCCTTTCCGGCGTTCGCGCTGGCGGGACTGGTCGTCCCGCTGGTGGCGGGCCGGTTGCCCGGCCGCGGCGGACACGTACCGGCGGCCGGGTTGCACTCAGGTGGGCCAACGAGGGCAGCGATTCCCGGTGTGATCATCGCGGCGCTGTTCAGCCTGCCGCTGGGCGCGGTGCTGGGACCCGAGGCGCCGCTGATCGCGCTGGGCGGTGGGCTGGCCCTGGTCTTCCGTGACCTGGCGCGCGCGCCGGCCTCACCGCAGAGCACCGCCCTGCTCGGTGCCGCCGGTTCCGCGGCGGCGATCTCCGCGATCTTCGGCAACCCGCTGGTGGCGGGCATCTTGCTGATGGAGGTGGCGGGCGTGGGCGGGCCGCAGCTCTTCGCCGTGATGCTGCCGGCCCTGCTGGCCAGCGGCATCGGATCGGTGATCTTCAGCGGGTTCGGCCAGTGGACCGGCTTCAAGACCGGGAGCCTGGCGGTCGGTCTGCCCGCCCCTCCCGTGCTGGACACCGGCGACGTCGTCTGGTCGCTGTTGATGGGGCTGGTCATCGGAGCGGCCGTCCACGTACTCGTGGTGGGCGGACGGTACGTGGCGGTCTTCGTGTCCGGCCGACTGCTGCCGCACACGACGCTCAGCGCGCTGGCGGCCGGCGGGTGCGTCGCGCTCTTCGCGGTCAGCACCGGCCGCTCGCCGTCCGAGGCGGCGCTGTCGGGCCAGGCGACGCTGTCGCAGTTGGCCAAGGACCCGCATGCCTGGTCGGTGGGGGCGCTGGTGGCGGTGCTCGTCTTCAAGGGGGCCGCCTACGTCCTGTGCCTGGGGAGCCTGCGCGGCGGCCCGGTCTTCCCGGCCCTCTTCCTGGGCGGAGCCGCGGGCGCGCTGCTCGCCCCGCTGCCGGGGCTAGGCCTGGTACCCGCGATGGCGGCCGGGATGGCGGCGGCGGCCACATCGGCGCTGCGGCTGCCGGTCAGCAGCGTCGTACTGGTCGCGATCATGCTCGGCCACTCCGGCTCCGTGCCGGTCATCGTCCTCGCCTCCGTGATCTCCTTCATGGCCGCCGAACTGCTGCCGCAGGGGCCCGTTCTTTCCGGACGACCCGCGTGACCCCGGCCCCGGTCCTGCTCCCCCTCCTGCTCCTGCTCCTGCTCCTGCTCCTGCTCCTGCTCCTGCTCCTGCTCAGCGGACGCGGTGGTCAGGACGCCGCACAGGGGTCCGGTCGGGGACGGGGAATTCGTCTCCGGCGAGCACGAGCGTGCAGGTCGGAGGCTGGGATCGGTGGTGCGGTCGCCCCTCCACGCGGACGGCGAAGGGCCGGGGCGGGTCCTCCGGCAGTTCCCCGGAGAGCGTGAGCCGGTCGGCGTTCCGGTCCTCGCGGTGGCCCACCTCCCGCCCGTCGACGAGGAGTTCGACCTCTCGGTGGTGTCCGCCGCTGACGTCCACGCTGATCGAGTGTCCGGCGTGTTCGATGTGGAAGTGGTGGAGCTGGTTCATAGCGGCCTCGTTCAGGCGCTGGAAAGTGATCGGGGGGCGAGACGCCCGATCCGTCGGCGGACCTCTTCGCCCGCGGGTCGCGCTCGGCGGCGAGAGCGCCTTTCCATCAGATCACGGTCGGGACGTCGCCGCGCGGCGGCCCGTGGCCAACGTACGCATCACCGCACGCGCGGACCCGGCCCCGCGTGACGCGGGACCGTGCGGAGAACCATGGCCCGGCTCAGCGGATTCCACCGGCTCCACCGCCGCTACGCGGGCGAGGCGACCCGCTCCCCCACCGGCTCGGCCTTCCCGTTCCTGACTCGCCCCAGCAGCCCCGCCGCCTCCGGCACCCGCTGGAGCGCCCTCAGCAGCAGCACCCACAGGTCGTGCAGCCGCTCCTCGATCTGGTCGCGGCCGTCCAGCGCGTCGGAGACGGTGTGGAGGCCGAAGAAGGCGTAGACGACACCGGGGGCCGCGACCGCCGGGGCGACACCGTCGGCCAGTTCCCCACGGCGGCCGGCCTCCTCCAGCAACGCGGTCACCGTCTCGATCCAGGGACTGAACGGGGTCGGCAGCCTCGCGTCGATCGCCTTGCGCTCCATCCACAGCCGGGACCCGGCGCGCACGACGACATCGTCGCGGAAGGCGCGCGCCACGGTGAAGCTGAGCGCGACGAGTTTCTCCAGCGCGGGCGCGTCGGCCGTCCGGGCGCGGTCGACCAGTTCCGGCCAGGTCGCGAAGTGCGCCTCGACGACGGCCAGCGCGAGTTTCTCCTTGTTGGCGAAATGAAAGTAGATCGCTCCGCTGGTGCGGCCGGACAGCGCGCTGATGTCGCTGATACTCGTCCCCGCATAACCACGTTCGTCGAACAGACGCGCCGCGGCCTCCAGCAGAAACCGCCGTGTCGTCTCCGCCCGCTCCTGCACGTTCACTCCGCCTGCCGCGCCGTCACCAACAGCAGGCAATCTACTACCTCCGCGTAACATCCACGAAGCAATGCGCGTGCAAATCCCCAGGGCGTGAGTTCTCCTTATGGTATGAATTCTCCGACAGGGGTCGGCGGTCGTGCCCGTCCGCTGACCTGGTCCCGGACGGTCCCCCGCGAGACAGTGCACCGCGCGTCCGTCGCCGAGGTTCTCCTGACCGACGTACGGCCGACGGCGGACGACGCGTTCGAGGCCGCCGCCGCCTGGCCCCGATCGCATACGACCTTCCCCCTCGACGGGACCGACCGGCACAGCCCGCTGGTCCTGGTGGAGACCCTGCGGCAACTCGGCATCTACATACCCCTGCGCTGGTACGGGGTCCCGCCCACCAGCCACCTGCTCATCACCGACCTGTCGTTCGACCTGCGGCCCGGACGCGCGCCGCGGGCGGGCCACGGCTGCACCGAGGTGACGTGCCGGATCGCGGTCGGCGGTCGCCGCCAGGGGGCGGACGGCGTCACCACCGGCCTGCGGCTCGACGTCACCTACCTCGCCGACGGCCGAGCGTTCGCGCAGGCCAACGGGGGTGCCCGTTTCCTGAGCGCTCACGGATACGCGGCGCTGCGCGCCGAACGCCTCACGGCGCGCCAGCCCCCGCCGACGGCCGACGGGCGCCCCGCGCCCGCCGCGCTGGCCGTCGCCCACCTCAGAGATGTGCTGATCACCCACCGCGGCGGCGCGGTCGAGATCGACCCGGCCGACCCCTGCCACCCGTTCTTCTTCGACCACCCGACCGACCACGTCCCCGGCATGGTGCTCCTGGAGGCGGCGCGGCAGGCAGCCGCCGAGGTCAGCGGCGGCGTACTACTCCATCCGACGTGCGGCCGTCTGGTGGCGGCGCGGTTCGCCGAGTTCACGCCGCGGGCCAGCGTGGAGTGCGTCCCGCACCACCGGACCTGCGTCTTCCGCATCCACAACGGCGCCGAGCGCGCCGCTTTCGGCGTACTCGGATACGGCGACTCGGGTGATTACGCAGAGGACTCACTTGACTACGTTGGGTTGACGTCCATAACGTAACGATCGATATGTTCTTGGCGGTCTCCCAGACGGCCCTTTTACGGGGCCGCGTCCGCCGAGGGCCCGCGCCCGTCTGCTTTCACCGGTATGCCGACCCCGCCGCGAGGAATGCGACGTCGCATCGCCGGCACATTCAGGCATTCCTGAAAAGGAAATCCCCGATGAACTCTCATCCCATTCTTTCGTGGACACCCGCGGCCATCGTCTTCGACTGCGACGGCACACTCATGGACACCGAACGCCATTGGCAGCAGGCCCGCGAACTGGCCATGAACGATGTCGGGGTCGCCCCCGCCGAGGGCTTCGCCGAACGGGCGAAGGGCCTGCACTTCACCGAGTGCGGTCAGCTCATGGCCGACGAAGCAGGCCGCCCCGAGCTCGGCGTCCAGCTCACCTCCGGCCTGCTGCACCACTTCCGCGCGCTGGTGGCCCGCGAACCGCAGACCATGCGCGGCGCGCGGGAGCTGGTGGAGACGGCCGCCAAGTTCGCCCCGCTCGCGGTCGCCAGCAACTGCCCCCTGGACGTCGTGGAGACCTGCCTCGACCACGCCGGGCTCCGGGACCACTTCGACCACATCGTGGTCGCCGACGAGGACAACCGGCCCAAGCCCCACCCGGACGTCTACCTGACCGCGGCCCGGCTCTGCGGCGCCGCGCCGGGCGACACACTGGCGGTCGAGGACTCCGCCTGCGGGGTGGAGGCGGCCGTACGCGGCGGCCTGCGCGTCGTCGGCGTCGGCCCCTGGCCGGGCGAGGACATCGCGGCGCGGGTCGACCTGTGGGTCGCGACGCTCGACGAGCCGGGCATCTTCGAGTGGGCGACGCGCCGGATGGCCCAGCGGCTGCCGGTCTGATCCGACCCGCCGCGGACCGGCGGGTCTCCCGCCCCGTGTCCTCCGGACGGACCGGCCCACTCCCCCGCTGCCCCGTCCGCCCGCGGGTCACCCGCCGGGTCCGCCGGTCGTCCGTCAGCCGCGTGGCCGGTCAGGCACTCTGTTCCTCCGGTACGTCCCCCGCCGCCGCGAGCAGCGGGCCCAGCCGGGAGACGGTTCCGCTCGCGGAGGAGAACAGCAGCGCGATCCCCACCGCGCCCGGGTCCGGCACGCCGGCCGCCCGGTCGCCGAGGTAGCTCGCGCGGCCGCGCCTGGCCGTCAGCCGGGCGGTGTTGCCGACGCCTTCCCACGCGGCCCGCGCCGCGTGGGCCACGGCGGTGGCCGGGTCGGTCCCCGGCGGCTGCGCCGTCAGCGCGTCGGAGGCCGGGGCGAGCGCGTCGACCAGGGTCTTGTCGCCAACGGTCGCCTCTCCGACCCGCTGAATGGCCGCGAGGCCGTTGCCGACTCCGGCGGCCAGCGCTCCGGCGTCGGGTCCCCCCTCACTCACCGCGAGCGCCGCCGCCATCTCATGGAACAGCAGGCCGAACAGGGGCCCGCTGGTGCCGCCGACCTCATCGAGGAAAGCGGCCGCGGCGGCGTCCAGCGGGCCGGCGCAGCTCGCCTCGGGGGGCCTGACCCGCTCCGGTGCGCCGTTCGAGGCGGCCTTCCACGCCTCCGGGCCGATCGGGTCGTCGAGACGTCGCAGCGTCGCCCGGAGGCCCGCGACGAGGTTCGCGCCGAAGTCACCGTCGCCGACCTGCTGGTCCAGCGCGGTCAGTTCGGGCTCGGTGGCCTCCGCGGAGGCGGCGAACCGGCGTATCCAGGCATCGGTGAACGCGGTGCGGGACGGTGCGGCCATGACTGCCTCCGGGGAACTCGTGAGTCGCGGGGTTCCTATACGACCGGTGCGGTCGCGGGCCAGGCGGGGGTGTGGGCGGGCGCGTCGTAGTAGGCGAGGGTGTCCGCGTCGGCCACCAGCAACGTCAGCGAGAAGCCGCGCATGTCCAGGGCCGTGACGAAGTCGCCGACCAGGGTGCGCTCGACGGCCGCGCCGCGCCCGTCGAGCACCTTGGTGACCTCGTGCAGGACGGCGTACAGCTCCATCCTGGTGATGCCGCCGAGGCCGTTGACCAGCACGATCACCGACGTGCCGGAGACCAGGCCCAGGGGGTCGGCCAGCGTGCCGACCATGTCCGCGGCCAGGTCGCGCAACGGGCGTTCGCGCAGCGTGCGACGGGCCCGTTCACCATGGATGCCGACGCCGTACTCGAGACCGCCGGCCGGCAGGTCGAAGGCGGGCAGGCCGGTGGCGGGAGCGGTGTGGGCGGCGGAGGCCACGGCCATGCTGCGGCAGCGGCCCACCACGTCCACGCCCAGGGCGGCCAGGTTCTTCAGGCCCATCCCGGTATCCGCCGCCGCGCCGAGGATCTTCTCGACCAGCACCGTCGCGCCGGTGCCCCGGCGGCCGTTCACGACCTCCGCGGAGTCCGAGGCGGCGTCGTCGTCGATCAGGACCCGCGCGCAGTCGACGCCCTCGCGAGCGAGCCGTTCGGCGGCGATACCGAAGTTGATCTTGTCGCCGGTGTAGTTCTTCACCAGGTGCAGCACACCGTTCTCCCGCGCCACGGCGAGCGAGGCGGCGAAGATCTGGCGGTTGTGCGGCGAGGCGAAGACGCGGCCGGGACAGGCGGCGTCCAGCATGCCCGCGCCCACATAGCCGATGTGCAGCGGCTCGTGCCCCGAGCCGCCACCGGACACCAGGCCCACACGCCGCGTGGGCGACGGGGTCAGCGCCCGTACGAAGCCGTTCGCCTCGTCCCAGGCGACGCTGTCGGCGTGCGCCCGTTCGAAACCGGCCAGGGAGTCCACGACGAGGTCGTCGATCTCGTTCGCGAAGTAAAGGCCCATGGTGCACCAGACCTTTCCGGAGAACGCGGTCGGTCTCCTGCGTAATCATGCTGTTCGGTATCACCCGAAACGGCAACTTTCCGCCCACGTACGAGTGGCTGTCGCAGAAGTACCGGACGTACGAGCGGGCGGTCGGGTATAAGGCGTGCCGCGTGGCCGTCGGAGGTTATCTCCCTCTCGGGACACGCAGAATCTATGTCGGCCGGAGTAGACATTCGGCGGTGACGTGGTTATGGTTTCTCTCGTAGCCGAGATCAGCAAGGCCCGGCAGACACGAACTGCCGGGCAGCAGTACGCGAAGTGCAGGACGCAGGACGGTGCGGTGGTGGAGTTCCAGAGCCGGGGTTGTTGCCAGACGGGCGATGGGACTGACCGCCGGACCGGGTGGCCCGAGGTGATCAGGGGCCGCCACGAGCAGTACCGCAGTGCCAAGAGATGATTCAGAGAGTTGATCCCGAGGGAAGAACGGAGGAGCCGAGCGCCATCAGGATCGCCCGGGCGGATTTTCGGGCCCGGGTACCGCAGGACATCGATAGTGAGGTGGTCTCCGGTCAAGCAACCGCGATCCCCGCATCAGCCGCCAAACCCCTCCCGGTGGCGATGCGGACACAGAGAGCCGGCGCAGTACGTAAGCCGGTAGATGGTGTAGCAGTTCCTTCGGGGCCTTGGTGCCGTTCGGCACCAAGGCCCCTCAAGCGCGTTCCACAGAGAGGCGAGATGACAGCAGACGACTCGTTCGGCCGACTCGACGACGACGACTACCCCGCGTACACCATGGGCCGAGCAGCCGAGATACTCGGTACCACCCAAGGCTTCCTCCGCGCGATCGGCGAAGCCCGCCTGATCACCCCGCTGCGTTCCGCGGGCGGACACCGCCGCTACTCCCGCTACCAACTGCGCATCGCCGCGCGCGCCCGCGAGCTCGTCGACCAGGGCACCCCCGTCGAGGCAGCGTGCCGCATCGTCATCCTCGAGGACCAGCTCGCGGAGGCCCAGCGCATCAACGAGGAGCTGAGTTCCTCCGAGCCCCGCGACCGGGCCACCGGCTGAACGACTCCCGACCTCAGCGACTCCCTACCTGAACGACTCGCTGCCTGAACGACTCCGACGTGCCGTGGCCCGGCATTCCGCGTGCTCCCGGCGGAGGCCCGAGCCGTGTCCTCGCCGCTCCCGGCGAGAGCCGCTTGTTGGGGACGGGCCTGGGTGGGAGGGTTGTGGGGACCGTCGTCCCGGCCGCCGCGGAGTGGCCGGGTGGGGTGGTCGCGCTGGTGTCGTTCCCTCGGGCGTGTGCCCTGTGGTCCCCGGTGGCATGTGCTGGTCGATGTGCGCGACCTCGTGGTCCCGCGCTGTGAGGGGATTGAGTCATGGCGGAAGAGACTGATGCCGGCAGGGTGCGTTCCGGTCCGAAGCGGTGGGCATGACCGCGCACGGTCTGGCGCGCGCACTGGCCGGGTTGCTGGAGGCCAGCCATACGGCGCCGTTCGAGCGGTTGCCGCGTCTGCTGGACACCGCGGCCAAGCAGGCAGGCGCGGGCGGGGCCCGGCTCTTCGTGGCGGATCTCCAGGAGGAGGTACTGCGCGAGGTGACCGGGACCGGCCTGAACGCCGGCGAGGGCGGCGAGGAGCACCGGATCGAGGGCACCTTGCCCGGTCGCGCCTACCAGATCACACAGGTCACCGCCCCGGCGTCCGGCGGGGCGTGCTGGATGCCGGTGCGGGACGGCACGGAACGTCTGGGCGTCCTGCACGTCGAGCCCGGCCCCGACGACACGGGCACGCCCGACGGTGAGGTGGCGCTGGCGCTGGCGTCGATGGCCGGACTGCTGCTGGTCTCCAAGCGGGCCAACAGCGACTCCCACGCCCGGCTGACCCGCACCCGGCCGATGGGCGTGCCCGCCGAACTCCAATGGGCGCTGATGCCGCCACGGACCTTCTCCGACCAGCGGGCCACGGTCAGCGCCTTCATGGAACCGGCCTACGAGGTGGCCGGGGACGCCTTCGAGTACGCGCTGGCGGACGACATCCTGCACCTGGCGATCTTCGACGCCATGGGGCACGACACCTCCGCCGGACTGACCGCCGCTCTGGCGATGTCCACCTGCCGCAGCCACCGCCGCGCCGGCGCCACCATTCCCGACGCCAGCAGAGCCATCGAAGACACGCTGGTCGGGCAGTTCGGACACACCCGGTACGCCACCGGCGTCCTGGCGGACCTGGAACTGGACACCGGCAAGTTCAGCTGGGTCAACCGGGGCCACCTGCTGCCGGTACTGATCCGCGGGGGCCGATGGTCCAGCACCCTGTACTGCCCTCCGGCCGGGCCGATGGGCAGCGGATTCAACCTGCCGGTCGAGCAGCGCACCGAGCAGTTGGAGCCCGGAGACCGGCTGCTGCTGTTCACCGACGGCATCACCGAGGCCCGCGACAGCGACGGCCGGGAATTCGGTGTGGAGCGTTTCACCGACTTCATCACCCGCCACCACGCGGACAACCTTCCCGTCGACGAGACGCTGCGCCGCCTGATGCGCACCGTCATGGAGTACCACCACGGACGCCTCGAGGACGACGCCACCGTCCTGTTCTGCGAATGGCACGGCCCGGACGGCGCGACGGGGGGTCAGGCGGCTCGGGCGAGTTCTGCGCGGCCGAACAGCAGGGCGTAGCCGGCGGGGAGTTCGTTGATGGTGCGGGTGAGCAGGTCGCCGGGCAGGAGGGCGGCGACGGTGCTCAGGACGGCGCCGGTGTCCCAGCGGGCGACGGCGGGGGTGACGCCGGTGCGGGCCGCGATGTCCTGGACGAAGCTCCAGCCGGTGCGGGGCTGCGCGGTGGGCGCCTGGGCGGTGAGGATGTCAGCGGCCTGACGGGGCAGATGGGCGGCGAGTGCCGTGCGCGGGTCGTCGCCGAGCTGGCTTCCCAGGGCCGCGAGCACGGCGTGGACGGCCTGCTCTGCGCGTTCGCGGGTGGGGTAGGCGCCGTCGTAACGGACGGTTTCCAGCATCTGGTCGTAGGTGAGCGCCGACGCGGTCCGGCGCTGTTCGGACTGGGCGGGCATGGCTGCGGCGGTGGCCTTCCGTTTCGGGCGGCGGCCGGGCCCGGTGAGCGGGGCCGGCCGCCGGGTGGGGTGGAGGAGATGTCGGTCGGCGGCGAAGGAGGGTGCCGACGGGTTCGCGTCCTTCGCCGCGCGGTACCGCGGGCGGCGGGGGTCAGCCGACGATCTGCCGGCGGTTGTCGCCCGCGCCGACGGAGATCTTGCGGGGCTTGGCCCGCTCGGCGATCGGGATGCGCAGCGTCAGCACCCCGGCCTCGTAGTCGGCCTGGATCTGCTCGGTGTCCAGGGAGTCGGCCAGCACGATCTGGCGGGAGAAGACCCCCAGCGGCCGCTCGGACAGATCCATCTGCACGCCCTCGTCGTGCGGGGCGGGCCTGCGCTCGGCCTTCACCGTCAGCATGTTGCGCTCGACGTCGATGTCGATCGCGTCCGGCGAGACCCCGGGGATGTCGAAGGACACCACGTACTGCTCGCCGTCGCGGTAGGCGTCCATCGGCATCGCGGCGGGCCTCGACCAGGTGCCGGGGCGCAGGAGCTGCTCGGTGAGTCGGTCCAGTTCACGGAAGGGGTCGGTACGCATCAGCATCGCGGAACACCTCCAGGAAGTCGGGCGCTTGGCGCCGGTGTCGTTCACCTGCCCTCTGTTGTAGCATGTCATCCATCCGATGACAAACATTGATGTCACCCTGAGGGTGACACCCCTGGGTGACAGCCCGGAGGAGGCGCCATGACAGCCGACCAGCCCGCCCCGACACCGTCGCCACCGCCCGCCGCGGCCACCTTCCCCGCCGCCGCGGCGGCACTGGAAACCATCGACGCGGCCGTCCGCGACGCCCGCGGCCCGGCACCCGACCAGCCGTCGGCCGCTGCGGCCGACCCCCGGCACGTACTCGCCTCGCTCCTGCTCCTGCGCGAGATCCGCGAACAACTCGCCGGCTGGGAAACCGGCCTGATCGAGACCGCGCGGGCGGCCGGTGCCAGCTGGGCCGACCTCGCCGCGCCCCTCGGCGTCTCCAGCCGCCAGGCCGCCGAGCGCCGCTACCTGCGCCTGCGCCCCGGCCCGGCCGGCTCCACCGGCGAGGAAAGGGTCAACGCCACCCGCAACCGCCGCGCCGCCGACAGAACCGTCGACGCCTGGGCCCGCACCAACGCCGCCGACCTGCGCAGACTCGCCGGCCAGATCACACAGCTCACCGACCTGCCGACCGCCGCCGACACCGCCCTCGGCCACCTCGACACCGCCCTGGCCGCCGACGACGCCGCCGCACTCATCACCCCGCTCACCGCCACTCACGCCCACCTCCAAGCGGGCCACCCCGACCTCGCCGACCGCGTCCACACCGTCACCGAACACACCCACCAGCTCCGCAACCCCGCGGGGCGACCGCCGCACACCCCGTAGTCACACCTCCGGTCAGGTGGTCTCGCCCGCCGCGTTCCGGCCCGGCCGACCGCCGGACGGGCTCCGACCGGGCAGCGCGCGGACCCGGCGGCGTTCGAGGTTTTGAATTCGCTGGCTGGGCAGCCGCATAACGGGGGCCGGTCTCTTCTGAGGTGCCCAGTCATGCCGTAGGCCGAGGAATCCGTCGGGCTCCAGCCGGCCGTTCCCCGGCACGGCACGCGCTGATCCGCTGGGCGCTCCGTACGCCCGGCGCACGGCGCTCTGCCTGCCCCTCGTACATGTACGAACCCCGCGTCCCCGGGCGTCGGGCCGGTACGCGCACCGCGTACACCGCGCGTCGTTCGGCGCAGCGCCCCTATGGAGGTCCCGCAATGTCTGTTCCCGTCGCATCCGATCCGCTCGCCGAACTCTCCGCGGCCGGAGTCTCGGTCTGGCTGGACGACCTGTCCCGCGAACTGCTCGCCGGTGGTGAGCTGAAGCGGCTGATCGCGGACCGGCACGTGGTGGGGGTCACGACGAACCCCACGATCTTCGCCTCCGCGCTGTCCAAGGGGGACCGCTACAGCGAGCAACTGCGGCGCCTGGGCGCCGAGGGCGCGAGCGTGGACGAGGCCGTCTTCGCCCTGACCACCGATGACGTCCGGACCGGCTGCGACCTCTTCGCCCCGGTGCACGAGCGCACCGGTGGTACCGACGGGCGGGTCTCGATCGAGGTGGACCCCCGGCTGGCGCGGGACACCGACGCCACGATCGAGCAGGCACGCAAGCTGTGGGAGGCCGTGGACCGGCCGAATCTCCTGGTGAAGATCCCGGCCACCCGCGAGGGTCTCGCCGCGATCACCGCCGCCGTCGCCCGGGGCATCAGCGTCAACGTCACGCTGATCTTCTCCCTCGACCGCTACCGCGCGGTGATGGACGCCTACCAGAGCGGCCTCGAACAGGCCCGTGAGGCGGGTCTCGATCTGGCGGCCATCGACTCGGTCGCCTCGTTCTTCGTCTCGCGCGTGGACACCGAGGTGGACGCCCGGCTCGACGCGCTCGGCACCCCCGAGGCGCGCGACCTCAGGGGCGCCGCCGCCGTCGCCAACGCCCGGCTGGCGTACCGGGCCTACGAGGAGATGACCGCCGCGCCGCGCTGGCAGGCGCTCGCCGCCGCCGGAGCCCGCCCGCAGCGCCCCCTGTGGGCGTCCACCGGGGTCAAGAACCCGGACTACCCCGACACGATGTACGTCGGCGAACTCGTCATCGCGGGCACCGTCAACACCATGCCCGGCACGACCCTTGAAGCGTTCGCCGACCACGGCGCCCTTCCGGCCCACCCGCCGACCGGCGAGGAGTACACCGCGGCGACCGCCCACTTCGAGGCGCTGGCGCGGGTCGGCGTCGACTTCGCGGATGTCACCGACACCCTGGAGCGCGAAGGGCTGACCAAGTTCGAGGACAGCTGGACCGAACTGGGCGCCTCCGTGGACAACGAGATGCGCGGCGCCACCGCCGCCGCGTCCGCCTCCGGCGGAGCCGGTCTGCTGGCGATCTATCTCAACGACCACCTGTCCGGCGCGACCGGCGGACTGGAGCTCTTCCGCCGGGCGGCGCAGACCCAGAAGGACCGCGACGGCGGCCCGGAACTGGCGGAGCTGGCCCGCCAGATCGAACAGGACCGTGACTCGCTGATCCAGATCATGACCGATCTGGACGTGTCCCCCGACCGCTCGAAGGTCGCCATCGGATGGGTGGCGGAGAAGGTCGGCCGCCTCAAGCCCAACGGACACCTCTTCACGCGATCCCCGCTCAGCGACCTGCTGGAGCTGGAATCCATGTGCCTGGGTGTTGCGGGCAAGGCGGCCTGCTGGCGCACCCTGCGCACTCTGGCCGAGACCGAGCCCCGGCTGTACCCCGAGCACCTTGACACCTTGCTGGAGCGCGCCGAGCACCAGAGCGCCGTACTCGAGGAGTTGCGTCTGGCCGCGGCCGCCCGCGCCCTCCCGTAGCCCCCGGCCGTCATCGCCGACAACGCCGAACCCCGCACCTGCCGTGAGGCGGATGCGGGGTTCGGCGTTCTACGTCCCGACGTCCGCGACGGCGGGCGCGGGTACGGGCCGGGAAGGCCGCCCGTCACCGCGTCTGACGGTGAGGGGCGCCTTGCTCGGGGTCGTCATCGATGGTCTGCCACGTCCGGCCGCGCTGGGCGTCGGCCGAGGCGGCGGGATCCGGCTGCCCGTTCGGCGCGGCGGGATCGGGACGTACGGCCGGGGCGGCGGTCCGGTGGGAGCGCATACGGCGGCTGCCGTACCAGAAGCCGCCCAGGAGGACCGCGGCCACCACGATCGCGGCCAGGAGGATGAGCAGGCTGCCGGAAACCCCGGAGCTTGCCAGGAAGTGGGTGGATGTCATGAGGGTTGTCTCCTGCTCTGGGGCTGTCCGGCGGTGACGAGCGGTCAGCCCTTGGCCTTGCCGGCCGCGCCCTTCTCGGTGGCGGCGCCGTCGGTGACGAGGGTGCCGCCGGTGGTCTCCAGGTGCGCCCGGACGAACCACTGGAACTGCTCCAGGTCGCGGAGCTGTCCGATCAGCAGGTCCTCGGTGGCCGGGTCGATCTCGCCGGCCACCTCGATCGCCTTGCGGACGTCCTCGACGACACCGTTGTAGACCAGGTTGAGGGCGCCGAGGTGGGCGATGGCGTCCTGGCGGCCGATGCTGTAGTCGTTCCAGGTCCGCTCACTGACCAGGGCGCCCGGGGTGCCCAGGGCGACACCACCGAGCGCGGCGATGCGCTCGGCGACGTCATCGGCCATCGCGCGGACCTGCTCCACCTGCGGGTCGAGCATCTCGTGGACGGCGATGAAGTGCGGCCCGACGACGTTCCAGTGCACGTGCTTCAGCGTCAGATGGAGGTCGTTGAGGGCGTGCAGCCGCATCTGGAGAATCCCGATGAGCTCGCCGCCCTGCTTGTTGGTCAGGCCGGGGACGGTGTACTTCGGAAGCTTGCGCGTGGGCATGGCTGTCTCGCTTTCGTCGGTCGAGAAGGTCGTGAATTTCGGCTCGGGCACGTGTCAGGCACGAGCCGGGCTTGGTGAGTGGTCCCCGCGCGGTCGGCGGGGGCGGGTCGCCCCAGGGCTTGACGGGCTCAGGGCGCCGGGACGAGGGCTGCGTCGACCTCGCGGAGGAAGTCGTCCAAGTCGTCGGGCGTGCGTGAGGTGATCAGCGTCCAGCCGTCGGCGGTGTCGCTCACCACGGGCTTGTCCACCCACGCGCCGCCGGCGTTGCGGATGTCGGTGCGCAGGGACGCGTAGGAGGTGAGCGTCTTTCCGCGGACGAGATCGGCCTCGACCGCGAGCCACGGGCCGTGGCAGATCGCCGCGACGGGGCGCTTGGCCGACGCGAAGGCCCGTACGGCCCGCACGGCCGTTTCGTCCTGCCGGAGGCTGTCGGCGTTCAGCGTGCCGCCGGGTACGAGCAGCAGGTCGTACGCCGTGACGTCCGCCTTTTCCAGGGTCAGCGTCGGCTGCACGGTTTTGCCGGGGTCCTTGTCGCCGACGAGCGTCCGGATCGGCTCGTCGGACACGGCCGCCACGTCGACTCTTGCGCCCGCCGCCCGCAGGTGTTCCACGGGGACGACGAGTTCGTCCTGCTCGACGCCGTAGTTCGTCACGATCGCCAGAACGCTCCGGTCCTTCAGATTGCTGACCGCCATGGCGGTTCCTTCCTTACGCGCTTCTTGTGCTGGTGGCCCCCCGGGCTCGATGTGCGGCTACCCCTTCACCAGCTTTAATGCCTCGAAATGCTCACCGATTTGCCCGAATGGCGCGATATTGCGGCGATCCGGGTGGTCGGACGTCCTCCGGGACTCCCCTCGCGGGCACGCGGCCGAGGGCCGAGGGAGGCTCACGGCGCGAGGCCGGCGTCGCGGGCCAGGAGTGCGGCCTGCACCCGGTTGGTCACGCGCAAGGTGGTCAGGATGCGGCTGACGTGGGACTTGACGGTGCTCTCCCGCATGCCGAGCGCGTTCGCGATGTCGGCGTTGGTGTCCCCCTCGGCGAGCAGGGCCAGCACGTCCTTCTCCCGCGGGGTCAGAGGGTCGATCCGCGTCCGGGCCTGGGCGGCCCGAGGGCGGTTGGTGCGGTGGTAGCAGTCGATGAGACGGCGGGCGGCGGCGGGATGGAGCAAGGCGGAGCCAGCGGCGACGAGGTGGACGGCGCGCAGGATCTCGGCGGGGTCGGTGTCCTTGAGCAGGAAGCCGTCGGCACCCGCGGCCAGCGCGTTGTAGACGTACTCGTCGAGGTCGAAGGTGGTCAGCGAGATGACCTTGGGCGGGTGGGGCAAGGCGCGCAACCGCTTGGTGGCGATGATGCCGTCCATGCGGGGCATCCGGATGTCGACCAGGGCGATGTCGATGCGGTGGGCGGTGGCCTGCTCGATGGCGTGGAGCCCGTCAGCGGCCTGGGCGACGACCTCGATGGCCTCGTCGCCGTCGAGGAGGTCGGTCAGTCCGAGGCGGACGAGTGCGTCGTCGTCGACGACCATGACGCGGATCATGCGCGGGGACCGTTCGGCGCGGCGGCGCGGTGCGGTATCCGGGCGGCCAGCCGCCAGGACCCGCTGCCGCCGGGCCCGGCATTCAGGTGTCCGCCGAGTGCTTCGACCCTCTCGCGCAGCCCGACAAGGCCGAACCCCGAGGGCGCCGTCGCCTCGCCGCGCCCGCCGGGAGTGTTGGTGACCTCGACGACGGTGGCGGGCGGCCCGTAGTCGATACGGACGCGGACGGGGGCGTCGGCAGCGTGTTTGCGGGCGTTGGTCAGGGCTTCCTGGACCAGGCGGAAGACCGCCAGCCTGTGGGCCGACGGGGCCTGTTCCGGCCTGCCCTCGATGACGGTGTCGATGTGCTGCCCGGCCGTCCGCGCCTGCCCGATCATCTCCTCGACATCACGCAGGACCGGCGCCGGCCGTTCGGCACCGTGGGGGACGTCGGTGGTGCGCAAGGCGCCCAGCACGTCACGCAGGTCGGTCAGGGCATGGGTGGAGGCGGTGCGCAACAGGGTGAGGCGGTGGACGAGTGCGGCGGGCAGGACGTCCTTCCTGGCAGCGAGCACGCCGGTGTGCAGGGCGATCAGGCTGAGCTGGTGGGCGAGTACGTCGTGCATCTCGGCGGCGATGGCGGACCGCTCGGCCATGCGTACGGCCTGCTCGCGCAGTTCCCGCTCGGTCCGCAGATGCTCCACCTGTGTGTTCAGCGCCTTCACCAGGCGTCGCCGACTGCCCATCCACAGCCCTCCCACCACCGCCAGCACCGTGGAGCCGTACTGCTGCGGGCGCCACAGGGAGACCGCCGGGTGGAGCACGGCGCTCACCGAGAGCGCCACAGCCGAACAGGTCACAGCCGCCACGACGTGCCGGTGCGCGGCGAGGTCGAACAGGGCGAGCAGGAGCAGCGGCAGCAGCGGCCATCCCCACACCCCCGCCGCCGCCGTGGTCACCACCGGGGCGAGCCACCAGGGCGCCCGGCGCAGCAGCGCCAGCCCGCACACCACGGCCGCCGCACCGCCGGCAGGCGCGTACCGGCCTTCAGCGCTCAACGCCTCGTTCCGGAAAGCCGCCAGAGCCAGCAACGCCACCAAGCCGTAGCGGCCGTAGACCGCCCATCCCTGCCCCTGTTCCCCGTTCACCCGCAGAGCGTGGCACGCGCCCGGATGCCTGTCGTCCGACGTTCGGCTACGCCGACCTCCACCTTTGGTAGGGGAGGACGGCCGCACAAGGGAGGATATGCGCGGCTGAAGGCGTCTCTAGCGTCTCGGACATGGACGACTGGACCACCTCACACCATCGTGCCCCCGCGCAGCGCAAAGCGGAGAGCTGGATGTTCCTGCTCGAAGCGGCCCGCGATCTGCGCACCACCGGCGCCATCGCTCCCAGCAGCAAGGCTCTGGCCCGTCTGCTCACTGATCCCGCGGGCGAATACGGAGCGCGGCCCCTGAACGTCCTGGAGGCGGGCGCGGGCACCGGCTCCGTCACCCGCACGCTCCTCCCCCGCCTCTCCCCGGGCAGCAGCCTGGACATCGTCGAGGCCAACTCCCGCTTCGCCTCCCAACTGCGACGCCTCGTCAGCTCCCATCCGCTTCCGGCGGACGGGAGCGAACGGATTCGCGTCCATCACGCCTTCGTCGAACAGCTCGACACCGACCGGCGCTACGACGTGATCGTCTCAGGGCTGCCGTTCACCAACTTCACCCCGGCGCACGTCACGACGATCATGGACCGGTACATCGAACTGCTCCGGCCCGGCGGCACGCTCACGTACTTCGCCTACCGCGGCACCCGCTACGCCCGCGCCCTGACCGCCACCCGCCGCGAAGCCCGCCGCCACCGCGCCGTCGAAGAGGTCCTGGCGGGATACCAGGACCAGTACGCCACCGGCTGCCGGACCGTGTGGGGCAACCTGCCCCCGGCGAGGGTGTGGCGGCTGCGCCGACCGGCCGACGTGTCCGCCCCGGCGGCGGCATCGCCCGTCGCCGCCGTGACGTCTCGGCCAACTCCCTGACCGGAGAGCCCAGTTGGCGCGTCGCCGGATCGTCGCGTCATACCCCGCGACCGCCAACGCCCGTTCTGCCCGCGGAAGCGACCGGAGCCAGCCCCGCAAAGGGCCCTCGAACGTACAGGGGTCGCCCGCCGGTTGATCGAGGCGCCCGAGGATGAGCGCGAGGCCCGCCTCGTACGCCTCCTCGTGAGTGACGACGGGGACAACGTCCGGCGCCCCGCGTCCGCCTGCTCCCCCAGCACGACCCGCCGACCGCGCTGGCGAACTACGACCGCGTCCTGCGGCCCTTCGTGGACCCGAGGGCTCCACGGCCCGCTCCGCCCGCGCCCCCGCCCTCCACCGTGACCGTAGGAATCGCCAACTCGCCCCGCTCCCGCGCTAGTTCGGAAATCCAGAACTCTGCCCGAGCCCCGTCTTCGCAGAGGCGCGAGGAACTGCGCGGACCCAACCGTGGGTAGGGAACGAAGGTTCGACAGCCCCTCTCGTCCCCACCGTCACGGAGGAAACATGCGCAGGAGAACGCTGATACGCGCCCTCGCCGTAGGCACGCTCGCCCCGGCAGGTCTGGGTCTGGGCGCACGAAGCGCGTCCGCCGCGGCCGATTCGTACGGAATCGACGTCGCGACCACCCAAGGCGGCATCGACCTCGCGCTCGCCCGCAACCAGGGCCAACAGTTCGCCATCGCCAAGACCGGCGGCAGCCAGCTCAGCGAGGGACCGTACGTCAGCCCGTACTACACGGCCCAAGTGGACAGCGCGCGAGCGGCCGGACTGCGGGTCGGCCACTACTGGCTGTCCGGCGACTTCCAGGCGCCGACGGACGCGGCGAACTACTTCGTCGACCACCTGCACGACTACCGGCAGGGCGACGTACTGGCCCTGGACGACGAAGTGCTGGACGACTCCACCGGGTTGTGGAACGACGGCCAGGTCGCCGCCTGGTTCCGGCAGGTACAGGCCAGGGTCGGTACGTGCGTGCCCTGGTTCTACATCGGCGCCGCGAATCTGCGCGGCGGCAGTTGGGGCCAGACGATCGCCACCGGGGCCAAGCTGTGGGTGGCCGCGTACGGCTCCAACAACGGTACGCGGCAAGGCGAACCGGAGCTGGGCGGCGCGTACCCGGACTGGGCGGTCCACCAGTACACCTCCGTGGGCTCCATCGGCGGCATCCGGAACGTGGACCACAATCTCGCTCGCGGCTCGGCGTTCGATCTGGTCGCTCCGGGCAGCGGGGGCGGAGGAGGGGGCGGCGGAGGCGGAGGTCTGCCGAAGACCACGACGGAGCAGGACGGCATCCCGGGACCGGTGTTCTGGAGCCGCGCGCAGAAGTGGCTGTCCCTCACCTCGGGTTACACCGGTCCGGTCGACGGCGTGCCCGGCGTCAACACCTACGCGGCCCTCCAGCGGTACCTGAAGGCGCACTTCGGCTACGCCGGTCCCGTCGACGGCGTGCCCGGCGTCAACACGTACGCCGCCTGGCAGCGGCTCGCCGCGCAGTGGGGCTACACCGGCCCGATCGACGGCGTGATGGGCCCCAACTCCTGGCGCGGCGTCGCCCGTTTCCTCAACCAGAACGCCTGGGACTGACCCCTCGCGCGGGAGCTCCCCCGGGACCCCTCAAAACCGACGTACCGGCCAGCGCCACTGGGGCGGCCGGTACGTCAGCCGGGGAACGGTGATGTCCGACCGCGCGTCAGCGAAGAACGCCAGAGCCGGTCGTGGACCCCGCCCTCCGAGTCCCGCCCGTGCACGGTCTGCGCATGACCCGGATCGGGTGACGCATCAGGCGGGGACGAAGAGAGTCTCGTGGGCCCCGTCGAGGATGAACCCGTTGTCGAAGCGGACCCGCACGCTCACGCGAGGCGGCTGTTCCTGGAAGGCGGTCCACGCGGGTTCCAGAGAGCCGACCTTCTCTTCGAGCTGCCTCCTGCTCTCCGTGGGCATCTCGCCTCCGAAGGCGTCGAGCAGCGACTTGAGCCGCTCGTACTCGCGCACCTCGTCGCTCTCGTCCCGGTGGGCGACCACCTGCTCGACGGCCCCGCCTGTGCCCGCGGCCAAAGACAGGAACCCGATCACGACCCCCGACACCTCCGCCGAATCGGTCAGTCTGGTGTCCGCTGCCAGCACCACCCGCTGGCCCGCCTTCAGAGTCATCCGCTCCCCATCTCCGCTACGCCGGCTACGTCGCTTCCATCCGCCCGCCGCAAGAACGTCTCACCGCGGCGATCGCTCACGACACGGGCCCCTTCGTGGAACCTACGGGCACCGTAATACGGCATCCGCACAACGCCGTCCCCGGCGAGGCAACGCCGCTGCCAGTGGGCCGAGTCCTCCAGGCGCTGATGTCGCTGGAGTGGCGAAATCCGGCTCACCGCGGAGACGAAGGAGGCTCCGCGAGCGGGCTGCTGCGTCGCGGCGGGCTCATGGGCGTGGGGGGTCGGAGGTGAGGCGGCCGTGGGTGGGGCGGCCTTCCAGGACGGTCAGGGTGACTTTGTGTGCGAAGTCCCGGCCGTGGAAAGGGGAGTTGGCCGACCGGCTCAGCCAGGTGGCGGGCTCGGCCCGCCATGCCTGCGGCCGGACGACACAGAAGGTCGCCGGTTCGCCGACCGCGACCGGGCGGCCTGCGAGGTCGGCGATCCGGCCGATCGCGGCCGGGGCCGTGGACATCACACGCGCCACCGCGGTCCAGTCCACCGCCCCGGTGGCCGGGTCCGCGAACACCTCGGCCACCACCGGCAGCGCCGTCTCCAACGAGGTCAGGCCGAAGGCGGCGCTCAGCCAGGAACAGGTCTTCGTTCGAGCCGGGTGCGGAGCGTGGTCGGTGGCGACGACGTCGATCGTGCCGTCGCGCAGCGCCGCGCGCACCGCGGCCACGTCGGTGGCCGACCGCAGCGGCGGGTTGACCTTCAACGCCGGTCCCCGCTCGGCGGCTTGGGTGTCGGTGAGCATCAGGTGATGGGGCGTCACCTCGGCGGTCACGGACAGGCCCTCGCGTTTGGCGGCCCGTACCAGCGCGACGGAACCCGCCGTGGAGACATGACAGATGTGCAGCCGTCCACCGGTGGCGGCGGCGAGCGCCAGGTCCCGGCCGATCACCGCCTCCTCCCCCGCGCCCGGCCAGCCGGGCACGCCGAGACCGGCGGCGACCGGCGCGTTGACGACTCCGTCGCGGACGATGGCGGCGCTCTGCGCGTGCTGGGCGAACGCGGTGCCGTACCGGGCCATCGCCGTCAGCAGTTCCAGGACCAGATTGTCGTCGTTCACGCACTTGCCGTCGTCGGAGAAGACCGTCACCCCGGCCGCCGCCAACGCCGCCACGTCCACGATCGCCTCTCCGGCCAGACCGGCCGTCGCCGCCGCCACCGGGTGGACGCGTACGCCGAGCCCCCGGGCCCGCCGCCGTACCTCCCGTACTCGCGCGACGGTGTCCGTGACCGGTGAGGTGTTCGCCATCGCGAAGACGTCGGTGAACCCTCCGGCCGCCGCCGCGGCGGCCCCGGACGCCAGCGTCTCCGCCTCCTCTCCGCCCGGCTCCCGCAGATGCGTGTGCAGATCGACCAGCCCGGGCAGCACCGTCCCGCCTGTCGGCTCCCCGGCCACCGCGTCCACGGACCGGATCACCCCGTCCTCGACAGTGAGGTCGAAGACCCCCGTCCGCCCGGCGACGCCGACCCGCTCCACCCGCCATGTCCCGTGCCCCGGCGTCGTGTTCACGAGGTGCCGTCGAGCCGGTGGAGGGCGGCGAGGAGGGTACGGACGCCCGAGGCGATCTGGGACGTAGGGGTGAACTCGGCGGGGACGTGGCTGAGTCCGTCGTCGCTGGGGACGAAGAGCAGGCCGGTCGGGATGACATGGGCGATCTGCTGCGCGTCGTGGCTGGCGCCGCTGGGCAGGACGCGGTACGGGAGGCCCAGGGAGGCGCAGGCATGGCGGATGTGGTCGGCGACCCAGCCCGGCAGGATGACCGGTGAGGTATCGGCGATGACCTCCGTGGTGAGCGCGACCCCGTGGTCTCGGGCCAGCGCGGCGAACTCGGCGGCCAGGGTACGGGCGGTGTCGCGCTGGCGGACGGAGTCCACGTCGCGTACGTCGACGAAGAACTCGACCGACCCCGGGACCGTGGTGATCGAGCCGGGCTCGACGCGGAGCCGGCCGACGGTGACCCGTACGCCGTGGTGCCGGGGGTCGCGGGCGAGCCGGTCGCCCAGCACCACGCACTCGGCGGCGGCCACCAGGGCGTCGCGCCGCAGGTGCATGGGGGTGCCGCCGGAGTGGGTGGCGCGGCCCTCGGCCCGCACCCGCAGCCGGGTGCTGCCGGAGATCACGTCGACCACGCCGAGGTCGACCCCCTGCGACCGCAGCACCTCGCCCTGCTCGATGTGGAGTTCGACGAAGGCGAACCACTCCTCGGGCCGCCAGCGCGACGCGTCCACCAGGTCCGGCCGCAGCCCGACGGCGGCCATCGCGTCGGCCATCGTCACGCCGTCGCGGTCGGTGAGCCCCGCGAGATCCGCCGCGCCGGTCAGCCCGGCCGCCATCCGGCTGCCGTTGCACGCCTGCCCGAACCGCGCGCCCTCCTCGGCCGCGAACGCCACGAACCGCCACGGTCGACGGTGCGCGGCCTCCTGCCGGACCACGATCTCGGCGACCTCCATGGCCGCGACGACGCCCACGATGCCGTCGAAGCCGCCGCCCTGCGGCACGGTGTCCAGATGCGAGCCGGTGCCCAGCGCGCGTGCGTCGCCGGAGCCCGTGTTCGGCCCGGTGGGCGGCAGTTCCGCCACGGTGTTGCCCGCGTGGTCGGTGGTGACCGTCAGCCCGAGGGCCGTCATGTGGGCGGCGAACACCGCGTGCGCCTGGCGTTCCAGCGGGCTGTACGCCAGGCGCGTGCAGCCGGGCCCCGGTTCGGTGAGCGCGGCGAAGTCCGCCAGATGAGCGTCGATCCGCCCGAGGTCGACCCCGTCGAGCAGGTCGGCGGTCGCCGGCTGGGCCGTCCCGGTGCTCACGCTTCGTCCCTGTCGTGGCCGGTGCGGCCGTTGTCACGGTCGGCTCCGCCGTTCCCGGGGCTGACCACGTCCACGCCGTCGGGGGCCGCCCCGAGGAGCGGGGCGAGCGAGCAGACGGCGACGACCCGGCCGCCGTGACCGGTCACCGCCCTTACCAGCGGCGCGAGTTCGGCTCCGGGGCCGCCGCTGTCGACGCCGCCCCGGGCGACCACGACCGTGCGTTCGCCGGGCAGCACGTCCTCCACGATCAGCCGTCCGAGGTCCTCGACCACGACCCGGCGCGGCAGCCCGAGGGTGTGGGCGACCACATGGGCGAGCAGTACGTCGGCGGTCGCGTTCCAGCTCACGACGGCCTCGGGGCGGTAGCGGGCGGCCAGTTCGGCCAGCGCCGCGCCCGCCCGTTCCACGGTGGCGGGGTCGTCGGCGAGCAGAGCGGCACCGGCGCCCGTCGTCGAATCCGCGGGCTCCGCGGGGGACTTGGCGGCCGGGGCCGGCGGGGCGGGGGGATGCGGAAGGGGGCTGGTGGGCATGGCGCTCTCCTGTCGGGTCGTACGGTTCTCCTGCCGGGCGGTGGGTTTCGGTGCGGGGCCGGCGGGTCCGGCGGGTCCGGCGAGGGCTGCGGGGCCTGCGGGGTCCGCGGGGGTGACCCCTTCGAGCGGGCCGAGAGGCCCGACGGGTGCGTAACCGGTCGCCGTCCGCCGTACGAGGGCGGTGTGGAGGCCGAGGCCGGCGGGCGGTTCCCCGGACGGCGCGACCACCACGGCCGCGCTGTGCGGCAGGGCCCCGGCCTCGCGCAGCAGCGGCAGCGCTCCGGCGGCCGAGGCGGCGTCGACGGCGATCACGACGACCGTCTCGCCCGGGTGGATCACGCCGAACGGCGGGGCGCCCGCGACGAGGGCCGCGAACGGCAGTCCCGTCTCCAGCGACACTGCCGCGCCCAGAGCCTGGGCGCCGGGCCCCGCCGCCACCAACCGGTCGGCGGTGGCGGGGACTTCGGCGGCCAGGGCGGCGGCGAGCCGGCGCAGCAGCGCGGGCCGGTCCAGCCAGCCCGAGCCACTCCCCCGGTCGCCGACAGTGTCACCGGCGGCGGCGTCACCTGCGGCGTACCCGGCCGCGGCCAGATCCCCGGCCAGCTCGTCCGCCAGCACTCCCGGCGCCCGGTCGAGACCGGGAAGCACCCGGGCGCCGACCCGCGACCGGCTTTCCGCCACGCCGCGCGATGCGACCGCCTCCGCCCCGGCCGCCGCGACCGCCATCGCCATGGAGACTTTTCCGGCCGCCGCGACCGCCGTCGCCGTGGAGACTTCCCCGGCCGCCGCGACCACCGGCGCCGTGGAGACCGCCCCGACCCCCGCCCCGGCTCCCGCTTCCGCCGTCATGGCCGGTCCCCTCCCGCGAAGGAGGGCCGCGGGACGAAGACGTCCGGCGACGTGCTGTCGGCCTGCATCAGTGCGACGAGCTGCTCCTGGGTCGGGTCCGGCGCGAAGGGCCGCTCGTACCCCTGCTCGCGCGACAACGCCTGCGCCGCGTCCAGCACGATCCGTGCCTTGACCGCACGGTCGGCCGGATCGGCGACCCGCGACCAGGCCGCGCAGACGGTGACTGCCGAGCTGACCCGTCCGGACGGACCGCTGCGGACCGGCGCGGAGACCGCCCAGACGCCCTCGTCGAGTTCGTTGTCGCACACGTCGAAGCCCCGCTGGCGGACCACGGCGAGGTGGTCGATGAGCCGGTTGATCTCCCGGACGGTGCCGGAGGTGAAGGACGCGCGGGGGTAGGACGACAGCAGCGTCTCGACGAAGGCCGGGTCCTGGTAGGCGAGGATCGCGCGGGCCGAGGCGGCGGCGTGCAGCGGCACCTCCTGGCCGAGCCTGACGAACAGCCGCAGCGGGCGCTTGGTGCCCGCGATGGACACCGCGACCACCCGGCCGTCGATCAACTGGGTGAGCACCACGCTCTCCCCGCACCGCCGTTCGGCCTCCACCAGCGCCGAGGGCGGCTGGATCACGAACGGCTCGTAGTCCTCGACATGGCCGAGTTCGAGCGCGTTGGGGCCGAGCACGTACCGCTTGGTGGTGGGCGACCGGCTGACGAAGCCGGTGTGCTCCAGGGTGCTCATCACCCGGTGCATGCTGCCGACGGGGATCTCCAGTTGCTGGTGGAGCTGCTGGAGGGTGAGGCCCTGGCGGTACGCGGACAGGTGGGTGAGCACCGACAGGGCCCGCACCACCACGTGCATCGGCTTGTCTGCGCCCGACCGCTCCGGACCCGGCTTGTCCGAACCCGCCGTCTCCGCACCGGACTTGTCAGACCGTGGTCGCTGGGCGCCGGTCTTCTTCATGAGGTGTCCCCATCCCGTTGATCCCGTTGATCCCGCAGATCGCCTGGATCGCATCGTCGCGCAGGTCGCGTCCGTCCCGCTGGTCGCCGCTGGATCCCTTGGATTTCCCCGCCGTTACCGCTGAGGTGTCGGCGAGAGTCATTCCGTAACACGGAATCAACATATCGGCTCCGCACCACTGGAGTATCGGAGCCTCACCGGCCCCCTGTCAATGACACTTCCTCAGACTGCGCAGCGGGAATGCCGATTCGCAAGGTCATCGGGCACGAAACCCTTGACAGCCGGACCGGGGCCTTCCAATACTGTCGAATCCGCAGTGCGGAATATTCGTTTCCGTCTCACGGAAATAAGGGAAGGGGGGTTGATGACCGTCTCCGACATCGAGGTGGCCGTACCTCCGGCCGCCGCCAGGCCGCCGAACCGGTCCCCGTCCCGTGGCCTGCTGCCACGAGGCGCCCTGCTGCTGGTCGCCCGCAAACTGGGCGGCGCGGTGCTGGTCGTCTGGGGCGTGGTCACCTTCACGTTCGTCGTGGCCCGCGTCGTGGCGCCGGACCCGACGGGCCTGCTGGTACCGCCCGGGGCGAGCGAGGAGGTCCGGGCCCAGGTGCGGTCCTCCCTCGGCCTGGACCACAGCATCCCTCGCCAGTACCTCATCTACCTGCGCGATCTGCTGCACGGCGACCTCGGTACGTCCTTCGGCACCGGCCGCGCCGTCAGCGCCGACCTGACCAGCAGGCTCCCCGCCACGCTGGAGTTGGCCGTACCCGCCCTGATCATCGGCGTCCTGCTCGGCACCGCGCTCGGCGTGATCAGCGCGGTCCGCCGGGGCAAGGCCGCCGACCACGCGATCCGGGTGGTCACCGTGGCGGCGCTCGCCATGCCGCAGTTCTGGCTCGGCCTGGTGCTGTTGTCGCTGTTCTTCGTCCGGTTCGGCATCCTGCCGGGACCCATCGGCCGACTGCCCGCGGGCCTGGCGCCGCCGCCCGGCGTCACCGGCAGCTACGTCATCGACGGGCTGCTGGCAGGGCAGTGGGACACCGTCCGGCAGGCCCTGCTCCAACTGGTGCTGCCCTGCGTCGTCCTGGTCTGCGGCATCTTCGCCCCCATCACCAGGGTGGCCAGGTCCGGCATGGTCGAGGCGCTGCGCAGCGAGTACGTCAGGACCGCGCACGCCTACGGTTTCAGCCGGTCCCGTATCTACCGCAGCTACGCGCTCCGCAACGCGCTGCTCCCGGTGATCACCATGATCGCCGGCGGCGTCGCCTTCGCCTTCACCGGCGCGGTGCTGGTCGAGGGGGTCTTCGGCTGGCCGGGCATCGGCCAGTACGCGCTGACCGCCGTCCAGCAGTCCGACTTCCCCGCGCTCCAGGGCTTCGTGCTCTACGCGGCCGTCGTATACGTCGCCCTGTACGCACTGGTCGATCTCGCCTACTCGCTGGCCGACCCGAGGATCCGCTCATGACCGCCCCGGCCCCCGTGCCCTCCGCCGACCTGACCGCCGCCCCCTCAGCGGGCCCGCCCGCGGGGCCCGGCGGCCCGGTCCAGGACCGGCGCCCGTCCGGCCGTCGGCTGACCCGCCTGCTGCCCGGCGCCGGCGGCGCCGACTCGCTGACCGTACGCCTGGGCCTCGGCCTGATGGCCGTGCTGCTGGTGGCCGCCGCGGTCGGCCGGATCTGGACGCCGTACGACCCCGAGCAGCCCGGCGTGGGGCTGCCGTACCAGTCCCCGGGCGGGAAGCACTGGTTCGGCACCGACCAGGCGGGTTCCGATGTCTTCTCCAAGACGCTCGCCGCCACCTGGACCGACCTGTGGCTGACCCTGGTGGCGGTCGCCATCGCCTTCGTGATCGGCAGCCTGCTCGGCGCGGTCGCCGGGTACTGGGGCGGCTGGGCGGACGCGGTGATCATGCGGGTCACCGAGATCCTCCAGTCCTTCCCCGCGCTGCTGCTGGCGTTGCTGCTGGTCACCACGCTCGGCTCGGGCCTGGCCAATGTGATCGTCGTGGTCGCCTTCGTCGGACTGCCCGGCTATCTGCGGCTGTTGCGCGCGGAGGTCAAGGGCCGCAAGTCGTGGGAGTTCGCCGAGGCCGCCGTACTGGCGGGCAACAGCGGACGGCGTGTCCTGGCCCGGCACCTGGTGCCCAACGGCCTGACCCCGCTGGTGTCCTACGCGGCGGTCAACGCCGCCTGGGTGGCGATCGTGGTCTCCAGTCTCGGCTTCGTCGGCGTCGGGATCGAACCCGGCAGCCCGGAGTGGGGCTCGATGATCGCGGGCGGCAAGGACTCCCCGGACGCGTACTGGATCTCGCTGTTCCCCGGCGTCTGCATTCTGCTGCTCGCCGCCGCCTTCTACCTGCTCGGCGACGGCCTGCTGGAACGGGAGGACGACCGATGAGCGCCACCTCCGGCGCGGCCGTACAGCCGCCCGCGCCCCTGGCCGACGGAGCCGGGAACGCGTCCGGCGCCGACCCCGGCGTCCCGCTGCTCACCGTGGCCGGCCTGTCCGGCGCCTTCCGCTCCGGGCACGGCGACCGGGCGCGCGCCGTCCAGGTGCTGCGCGATGTGAGCTTCGAGCTGCCGCGCGGGCAGATCACCGCGATCGTCGGCGAGACCGGCAGCGGGAAGTCGCTGACCGCGCTCACCGTGATGGGACTGTGCCCGCCCCGGCTGGCCGTCGAGGGCTCCATCCGCTTCGACGGGAAGGAACTGCTGGGCCTGGACGAGGCCGGTTACCGCGAACTGCGCGGCGGCCAGATCGCGATGGTCTTCCAGGACGCCCGCTCCTCGCTCAACCCGGTGCTCACCGTCGGCCGCCAGCTCACCGACGTGGCCCGGCTCCACCACGGCCTCGGCAAACGCGCGGGCCGCGCACTGGTGGCCGAGACGCTGGCACGCGTCCGGATCCCCGATCCCGTGCGGCGGATGGCGCAGTACCCGCACCAGTTCTCCGGCGGCATGGCGCAGCGGGCGATGATCGCGATGGCACTGCTGTGCCGCCCCCGGATGATGCTGCTGGACGAGCCGACCACCGGGCTGGACGTCACCACCCAGGCCGATGTGATGGAACTTGTCGTGGAGCTGGCCCGGCAGGACGGGCTCACCGTGTGCCTGGTCACCCACGACCTGGGCGTCGTCGGCGAGACCTGCGACCGGGTGGTGGTGATGCGGGGCGGCACGGTGATCGAACAGGCCGCCGCCGAGGACTTCTTCCGGGCTCCGCAGGCCGACTACTCCCAACTCCTGCTGGCCGCCAACCGCGTTGACGACGACTCCGGGAGGCCGTCATGACCTCGTCCGCCGTACCCGCTTCTTCCGCCTCCGCCAATGCCGCCGCCCATGCCTCGGGCAGCGCCTCGGGCAATGACACCGCCAGCGCCTCAGCCACCGCCTCAGTCAAAGCCTCCGCCGCCGACTCGGCCGCCGTCGGCGCGTCCGCCCCGGCCGGGTCCGAACCGGTCCTCCAAGTGGACGGCCTCCGGACGGAGTTCACCGTCCGCAGCCGGGGCCTGCGGCACACCCTGCGCGCCGTGGACGGCGTGGACCTGGTGCTGCGGCCGGGCGAGACGCTGGCCGTCGTCGGGGAGAGCGGCTCGGGCAAGTCCACGCTGGCCCGGTCGATCCTGCGGTTGGTCGAACCGGCCGCGGGCCGGGTGACCGTCGCCGGGCGCCCGCTGTCGTCCTTCCGCGACCGGCGCGAGGTGTACCGGGACGTGCAGATGGTCTTCCAGGACCCCCGCTCCTCCCTCGACCCCCGGCAGAAGATCCGCTCGATCCTGGACGAGCCGCTGCGGCTGCACCTGCGGATGCCCGCGCCGCGGCGCGAGGCCCGAATCCGTGAGCTGCTGGCCTCAGTTGAGCTGTCCGAGGACCTCCTGGACCGGCTACCGGCCGCGCTCTCCGGCGGTCAGCGGCAGCGGATCGGCATCGCCCGCGCGCTGGCCGTCCAGCCCAGGGCCGTCATCCTCGACGAGCCCACCGCCTCGCTCGACGCCTCCACCCGGGGCGTCGTGCTGGACCTGCTGGCCCGCCTCCAGCGCGAGACCGGCATCGCCTACCTGCTGATCTCGCACGACCTCCAGGCCGTACGCCGGATCGCGCACCGCGTGCAGGTGATGTACGTGGGCCGGGTCGTGGAGTCCGGCACCACCGAGGAGGTGCTGCGCCGTCCCGCTCACCCCTACACCCGCGCGCTGCTGGACGCCGCCCCGGTCGCCGCGTACGGCGGCCACACCCGCGCCATCCGGCTCAGCGGCGAGAACCCCGGCCCCTTCGACCTGTCCGCCGGCTGCGCGCTGGCCCCCCGCTGCCCGCTGGCGGAGGAGTCCTGCACGGCCGGTAGGCCCCCGCAACTGTCCTTCGGCGGCACGCACGACGCCGCCTGCCCCATCACCCACCGACAGGTCAGCGCCGACCTCTCGGCCGCGCGAAGAGAGAGGCAAGACTCAGATGACCAGTAGATCTCCGCAGCGCGCCCGGCTGTTGGCCGGTACGGCCGCGGTCGCGGTCGCCGCCGTCCTGACGGCCTGTTCGTCCTCGGCAGGCACCACCGGACAGAGCGCCGCCAAACCGCCCGCGGCGCTGGTCGCCGCCTGGCCGAGCGACATTTCCACCATGGACCCGGGCAACGTCAACACCGACCAGGACAAAGAGCTGGCGATGAACGTCTACCAGAACCTGGTGGGCTACAAGACCACGGCTCAGGGCGGCCACTCCGCCTCCAGCGGCCTCGCCGCCGCACCCGCCCTCGCCTCCTCCTGGACCATCGCCGGGGACACCGTCACCTTCACTCTCCGCGACGGCCTGAAGTTCTACCCCAGCGGCAACCCGGTCACCGCCAAGGACGCCGTCTGGTCGCTCCAGCGGGCGCTGAAGCTCAACGGCGCCGTCGAGTTGAACAACAGCGGTGTCTTCGACGCCGCGCAGATCACCGCCCCCGACGCCACCCACGTCGCCATTCGCTACCAGGACAGCGCGGGCAAACCGATCAAGGCCAGCGAGGTCAACATCGCCACGCTGCGCACCTGTTGGTACGGCGTCATCGACTCCGCCGCCGCCCTCAAGAACGCCGGCCCGTCCGACCCGATCGCCGCCGAGTGGCTGAAGAGCCACGTGGCGGGCAGCGGCCCGTACTACGTCAAGAGCCGGCAGACCGGCCAGTCGCTGAACCTCGCGGCGGTGCCCGGCGCGGCCCTGAACGCGCCGAAGTTCTCCGCCGTGACACTGCGCGTCGTCAACGACGGCAATGTGGCGGGCCTGTTGCGCGGCGGCAGCGTCAACATCGCCCAGTACGGCCTGAGCCCCCGGGACGCGACCTCGCTGAAGTCGGCCGGCTTCAACGTCCAGCACGCCAACACCTCCAGCTACCTCTACCTCCAACTCGCCTCCGACGCGGGCCCGTTCAAGGACCCGCTGGTGCGGCGCGCCGTCGCCGAGGCACTCCCGTACGACGCGCTGGTGAAGAATGTCTACTACGGCCAGGCCGAGCGTGCCGACTCCTACGTCTCCGCCGGCGCCCCCGGCTACAGCGCCGCGTGGAAGGACTACGGCGACGCCGCGAAGGCCAAGAGCCTGATGGCGCAGGCCGGGAACCCGTCGGTCTCCACCAAGCTCCGCTACCCCAGCGAGAACACCGACTTCGCGACCGCCGCCCAGCTCATCAAGAGCGCGCTCAAGCCGATCGGCGTCGACGTCACCCTGCAGCCGCAGACCTCGGCCGCGCTGATCACCTCGATCATCGGCCGCGCCACCGCCAAGACCGGCGGCAGCGCCGACGACGGCATGGTGCTCACCACGCTGTCGACGTACGTGGAGGACGCCAAGACCCCGGTGAAGCTGTGGACCGTGACCGGCGGGGTCGTGAACTTCTCCCGCACCAGCATCCCGGAGATCGACCGGCTCCAGGGCGAGTTCGCCATGGCGGCGCCGAGCCCTGCGCGTGACCAGGCGTACGAGAAGATCCAGCAACTCGCCGCGCAGGACGCCGCGTTCCTGCCGCTGGTGGTCACCGGCCGCACCCTGGTCAGCGCCTCAGGGGTGTCCGGCCTGACCTTCACCCCGGAGCCCGTCACCCTCTACTGGACGCTGGAGCCCAAGAAGTGACGGCCGGGCAGGCCGGGCCGTCGACCGGGGAGTCCGGCTCCGAGCCGTTGTGGCGCCGCTCGGCGCGGCAACTCGCCGCCTCCTACGCCGAAGGCTCGGCCACGCCCGCCGAAGTGCTGGAAGCGGTGGTCGAGCACGCCGAGCAGGTCGACCGGCGTCTGAACGTCTTCGCCCACCGCGCCTTCGACGCCGCCCGGCGGTCCGCCGCCGCCAGCGGTGAACGGTGGCGCGCGGGAACCCCGTTGAGCGCGTACGACGGCGTGCCGCTCACGGTCAAGGACAACATCCCGGTGGCCGCGATGCCCTGCGGCTGGGGCAGCCGGCTCTACGCCGACCGCACGCCGGAGCGCGACGAACTGTGCGTCGGACGGCTGCGGGCCGGCGGCTGGGTGATCCTTGGCAAGAGCAATGTCTCGGAGTTCACCCTCGGTCTCGGCAATGTCAGCACCCTGCTGCACGGCACCACCCGCAACCCGTGGAATCCCGCGCTCACCACCGGCGCGTCCACCGGCGGCGGCGCGGCGGCGGTGGCCGCGGGCGTCGGGCCGGTGGCGCTGGGCACCGACGGCGGCGGCTCGATCCGCTGGCCGGCCGGGTACTGCGGGCTGGTCGCGCTCAAGCCGACGCTGGGCCGGGTCGCCCGGCTCGACGGCCTGCCGACCGTGCTGCACGACCTGGAGGTGATCGCACCTGCCGCCCGTACGGTGGCGGACCTGACCGCGCTGCTCGGGGCGGTGGCCGGGCCCGACGCGCGGGACCGCCGTTCGCTCGGTGTGCCGGACGGCCCCGCCTTCGGCGGCCGGTCGCTGCGGATCAGGATGGTGGGGCGGTTCGGCGACTATCCGGTCGAACCGGAGATCACCGCGTCGCTGACGGCCGCGGCCGACCGGCTCAGCGCGCTCGGCCACCGGGTGGAGACCGGCGAAGTGCCCTTCGACTTCGGCCGGTTCGACACCCACTGGCGGACCATCGGCACCACCGGTCTGGCCTGGCTGATGCGCCGTCACCCGGACTGGCGCGCGGCGGTCGGCGACATCTACCCGCCGATGGTCGAGCACGGCCGCTCGTTGAGCGCCGCGGACTACGTGGACGCGCTCGACGCCTTCCGTGACCTGTTCGCGCAGCTCGCCGACTTCTTCACCGGCACCGACCTGCTGCTCACCCCGGTCGCCGGGGCGATGCCCTGGGCCGCCGACCAGCTCGCCCCGCCCTACCAGCGGGTGTTCACCGGCATCGCCAACGCCACCGGTGTGCCCGCTCTCAGCCTGCCGGGACCGCCGTCCCCGGCCGGCCTGCCGATCGGTTTCCAGCTCGTCGGCCCGTACGGCGCGGACCGGGCGCTGCTGGACCTCGCATCCGACTACGAGGCCGCGTACGGCTGGGCCGACCGCTGGCCGGCTGTCGCCGCCCCCCTTCCGAAAGGCGCCCGAGCATGACAGTCAGGATCGACTCCTTCGACACCGCGGGGCCCGGTGACACCGACGGGCTGGTGGCTGTGCTCAGCGCCCACGACCCGGCACGGATACGGCGGCTCGCTCTGCTGGTGAAGACCGAGGGCAGCGCCGAGACCAACGACTTCTCACGCGAACTCGCGTCCTGGCGGGCCCGGGAGGCCGTGCTCGCGCACGGCGGCGGGGACCTGCTGGAACGCTCGGTGTTCCTGCACTCCACGGGCTCCGAGGGGGCGATGACGCCGTTCGGCTATCTCGTCGTCGAGCTGGACGACGCGGACGGCGCGGACGGCTCGGACGGCTCGGACGGCTCGGACGGCTCGGGTGCCGCAGAGGCCGTTGCCGTGACGGACGACGCGGAGTCCACCGGCGGGGAGGCGGCCCCGGCTCCTCGCGGGGCGCCCGGCGCAGCGGGCACGCTCTGCGTGGGCATAGGGCGCAGCCGCCGGATCCGCGGTTCCGAGATCGGCTCGGCCGAACACGTCGCGCTGGCCGAGCAGGCCGTCGCGGAGGCCGTCGCGGACGCGGGTCTCGACCCCGCCGACGTCGCGCTGGCCGTTGTCAAGACGCCGCTGACCGCACACGACGAGCCCATGCGGGTCACCTCCGCCGAGGCCAAGGCGGTCGGCGCGCTCGGCGCGGCGCTCGCGCTCGGCGAGGTGGAGCGGGCCGACGTCGTCCCGGCCGCCTTCGGCCGTGACCTGACCCTGCACTCGCGCCGCACCATGGTCTTCTCCAGCTCGGAGGCCGCGTGTGTCGAGGTCCTGGTGTTCGGCAACCGCCCCGGCGCGGGCGGCGACCTCCGGATCGTCTCCGGCCTGCTCGCCGACGTCCTGGACGCGCCCGGCATCCGCCGCGTCCTGGCCGCGGCGGGCGCGGAGTTGACCGCCGACGGGACGGTACGGGAGCCGGGACAGGTCGCGGCCCTGCTGATCAAGGCGGGCAACCGGCGGGACGGCACTCTGCGTGGCGCCCGGACCACCGTGCTGACCAGCCAGTTGGACCCGGACAAGCACGTCCGGGCGATCATGAGCGGGGTGGCGGGAGCGGTGCTCGGCACCGGGCGGATGTTCATCTCCGCCAACTCCGTCCACCAGGCACCGGACGGGGGCGGCCTGTGCGTCGCGATCGTCGGGCCGCCCGTCTCCGGCGCGCCGGCCACCGACGTGCCGCCGCGCGGCGTACCGGCTTCCGTCGCGGCCTCCCCGGCGGGTGGCGCCGTATGAGCCTGCCGACCCTGCCCATGGTCGGTGACGCCGACGTACGGTCGGTGATCACCGTCGCCGACGCGCTGGAGGTGGTCGAGGCCACCTACGCCGACTTCGGCGCCGACCGGCTCTCCCTGTCCGCCCCCACCATCACCCGGCTCGGCGTGAGCGGCGGCACGCGGGGCTTCGGCCTCAAGGGCGCGCTGCTCGACCGGTACGGGGTCGCCGGGGTACGGGTCACCCCGACCCACACCGCCGGGCGCAACAGTTGGTGCCTGGTGCTGGAGACCGAGTCCGGCCGCCCGTTGGTCGCCGTCGAGGAGACCTGGCTGCACCGGCTGCGGACGGCGGCCTCCGCCGCCGTCGCGGCGCGGCTGCTGGCCCGGCCCGACAGCAAGGTGCTGACGCTGGTCGGTGCCGGACAGATCGCCGCCTTCGTCCCGGCCGCGTTCGCCGAGGCGTTCGCGCTGGAGGAGATCCGGGTGGTGGCGCGCACGGCCGGCTCCGCCGCCGACTTCGTCGCCCGGCAGCCCGTCGCACCGGGCGCCACCCTCACCCCGTACGACGGCCTGGACGCCGCCGCACCGGGCTCGGACATCGTCGTCGCCCTCACCTCGGCCCGCCAACCCGTCGTCCACCCGCGGCACTTCGGGCCCGGCGTCACGCTGCTCGGCCTCGGCGGCGGCGCGGAGATCGCGGCCGAGATCGTGACAGGGCCGACGCCGTACGGCACCCGGACCCCCGCCCCCGATGCCGCCGAGGCAGCCGGGTGCGGAGGCGTCGCGGGAGCCGTGCTCGCACCGGAGGCCACCGGGCACGGGACCGGGACGGCCGACCGCTTCTTCGTCGACGATCTCGGCTACGCCCGGGAGATCGGCTCGATCGCCTCCTGGCTCGCGGCGGGCCTGCCCCCGCGGACCCTTGACGCCCGGCTCACCGGCTCCCTCCCCGCCGTCGCCGCCGGCTCCCTCCCCGGCCGCACGCACCCCGACGAGCGGGTCCTCGGCATCGTCCAGGGCGTCGCCGCCTGCGACGTGGCCCTGGCCTGCCTGACAATGCGCCGCCTCGGCATCGGCTGAACCGCCCCCGCCGATCCCGTCAGCGGGCGGTGCACCTCAAGGAACACCGTCCCCGCGGGTCAGCGAGGCAGGCGACCGGGCGCGGAGACCGACCCTTCGGCCCCGGTCGCCGCCGTGGCGTCGCCCGGCCTCCGGCGCTGACGCGCGCGGCGTTCGCCCACCTGAACATGCCGACTCGGGGTTGGCCCACCGCCTCTGAGTCGACCGGGCTCCGGACCGGCGGACGCGGGCCGGTGGTACCGGCCCGCGTCGGGTCAGCGCACGGTGACGGGCTTTGTGGTGGCCGCGCCGTTGGTCCAGCCGTTGCGGTGGGCCGTGATCGTGACCGTGATCTTCCGGCCGCGGTCGGCCTTCACCGGGGCGTAGGCGGACTTGGTCGCACCCTTGATGGTCTTGCCGTTGCGCTTCCACTGGTACGTGTAGGAAGTGGCGGACGGCGACCAGGTGCCGCGGGCAGCCGTCAGCTTGTGACCGACCTTGACGGAGCCGGAGATCGACGGCGCGGTGGTGGTCTTCAGCGCGGGGCCGACCTCGACCTTCCGCGCGGGCGAGGTGGAAGCGACGGAGCCCGCGCCGTTGCTGACCGTGACCCGGCAGGACACCTTGTGGGCGTAGTCGGCAGAGGTGAGGACGCGGGTCTTGGCGGTGGCACCGGAGATGACCGCGCCGTCGCGCAGCCAGGCCAAGGCGGCCTTGGCGTTGGTGCCGTTCCAGGCGGCGGAGCAGGTGAGGGTGGAGCCGGTTCGGGCCGTTCCGCTCACCGCGGCGTTGGTGGTGATCTGTGGCTTGACCATCAACAGGGTCTGCGCCTCGGACCACACCTGGGAGGTGTAGCCGCCGCTGCCGACGTACTCGGCCTTGCGCCACAGCACCGTGGCCCGGCCGTCCGGTCCGGCAGCCACCTCGCCTGCGAGGGCGTCGGTGTTGGGGACGTCGACGACAGGTGTGCTGTTCAAAGCGGTGGCCTGGCTCCAGGTGCCGTCGGCGCGCACCGCCCACTCGAGGTAGTGGTCGTTGCCGTTGTCGATGCTCGGCACCTGCGGCCACACGACCTGCACGGTTCCGTCAGCGCCGATGGAGGCGTCCACCCGCCAGTTCACGTAGCCGGTGGACAGCGTCTTCGGCGCCGACCAGGTCCCGGTGCTCGCGGTACGGGTCACGGTCTGCACAATGGGGACACCGGCGGTGGGGCTCCAGCCCGTCCACACGTAGGTGACGTCACCGTTGGGCGCGGCCAACGGTTCGCTTCCGTCGCTGTAGTTGATGGCGGAAACGGCGGTCTGAGCTGCGCTCCAACTACCCGAAGGAGCGGTGCGGGTGGCGGATTTGAGGTCGTTGGCGCCGTTGCGCCACAGCACGGTGGAGGCGTTCTTGGCGTCCATCGCCACCTGTACGTCGCTTGACGTGGCGTCGGTGCCGGGCAGCACGGAGGCACCGCTCCAACTGGACCGGGCCGAGGTGCGGGTGGCGGTGGAGACCGTGTGCTCGCCGGTGAAACGGTTGAGTTCATCCCAGACCGCGGTGGCGGCGCCGCCGGGGGCCACCGCGAGGTCGATGCTCCAGAGGGATCCGGTCGTGGTGGAAGCCAGCGTCCGGGGTGCGGACCACGCCTGGTCGCCGGGGGCGAGGGCGGCGGTTCTCACATCGTAGTTACGGTACCCGTCGCCCTGGTCCCATACGGCGGTGAAGGTGCCGTCGGCCGCCGCGGCCAGGCGGGGCGTGGACATGTCCAGGCCGTCCCAGGCGGCGAGGGTGGCCGGGGCGGACCAGGCCGCCGTGGCCGGGTTCCAGCCCGCGGCCAGGGCGACCAGCGAACCGTCCGCGCCACTGCCGTCCAGCCAGGACACCACGGCCCGTCCGTCGGCGCTCACGGCAAGGACGGCCGCGGAATTCTCGGCACGCCCGGTCGCCAGGGTGTGCGGCGCACTCCATGTCGTGGTTCCGGCAGGCCGTACGGCGGTCCGGAAGTCCCAACCGGTGGCCCCGGCGGCCTTGTCCCGCCACAGCGCGAACGCGGCGCCGTCACCGGCCACCTGGACATCGATGAGAGACTGCTGGCCGTCCGCTCCGGTCAGGGCGACGGCCGCGCTCCACGGTCCCGCCGACGCGGTGTACCCGGCGGCGGCCGAGGGAAGGGCGGTGCCCAACGAGACCGCGGCCACGGTGACGGCGAGCGCCACGGCGGCAGTCTTCGGTGTGCGTATCTTCAGTGCCATTACGGCTCCTGTCTCAGGCGAGCGCTCTTGCGCCCGGCATGCTCGCGCACATCGGAGCGAGGCGGCACAGCACCGGTGGAAGGCACATGGCGCGGATGCCCTCATGCGGACCACGACGCCGCCGCTCCCGCGCCGTGGTCATGATGACAGGACGGAGCAACGGACCACGATGCCGGGTGCTGGCAACCCTGTACGGCCCCCCCACGTCATCGCCGAAGTCGGCGGCAGGGGCCGTCGACACCGTCGATCGCCGGAGGTTCGGCGGGTCTCACCCGGCGGCACGGCCCGGCCCGGCCCCGGGCAGGACCACGGCCGACGGCGACACTCACCCCTCCGCTGGGGGCGGGGTGAGGCGGGTGGTGAAGACGATGATGTCGTCGTCGGGCTCGGCGCCGAAGGTGTCGAGGAGCTCCGAGCACAGGGCGTCGGGTTCTTGGGGGCCGGCCGCGGCGGTGGCGGCGAGGAGTTCGAGGCGTTTGTCCAGGATGCTGTCGCGGGTCTCGATGAGCCCGTCGGTGATCATGAGGAGTCGGCTGCCGGGTTCGACGGGGTGCGCGGTGGCGGGGGGATGGGGCAGGCCCAGGCCCAGCAGCGGGCCGTGTTCGGTCAGGTAGCGATAGGTGCCGTCGGGGTGGAGGAGCAGCGGCGGGAGATGGCCCGCGTTGGCGATACGCAGGCAGGCGTTGCCGGGCTCGACCAGCGCGATGCAGACGGTGGCGGTCCATCCGGGCCGATGAAGACCCAGGAGCCGATCGAGCTGCTCCAGCAGTACGTGCGGGGGGTGGTCCTGGGCGGCGTAGGCGCGCAGTGCGTGGCGGAGTTCGCCCATGACCATGGCGGCTTGCAGGGAATGGCCGACCACGTCACCGACTGCCAGGAGGAGCCCTCGGGAGGTGTCGACGGCTTCGTAGAAGTCACCGCCGATCTCGGCCGTGGTGGCGGAGGGCAGGTAGCGCACGGCGAGTTCGGCGCCGGGGACCTGTGGGAGGGTGGCGGGCAGGAACGTACTCTGCAGAGCCAGGGCGAGCTCGTGTTCCTGGCTGTAGCGCTCGACGACGTCTTTGTGCTCGACGGAGAGTTCCGCGTACATGGCCATGACGCCGGCGTTGGTCTCGGTCAGTTCGTCGTTGAGCCGTTCGAGTTCGTCGCGCTGGGCGTGCGCTTCCTGGAGTGAGGCGATCAGGTCGCGGGTCTGGGCCTGGAGGTCGTCGATCGCGCTGGCCGGGCTCGCGGACGCGAGGAGCGAGCGGACCTGCTCAATCCGCAGGTCGCGGGCGGCGAGTTCGGGGATCGGGCAGGCGATCTCGACGCGGCCGGGGCCCGACGGGGGCCGCGCGGGAGCGGCGGGGGCGGTCTCGTAACGCGTCTGGGGCAGCAGCCGGGTGACGGCCGTCAGCGACTCGCGGCTGGGGGCGCGGTCGTCGCCCCACTGCAACACGGTGAGGAGAACGGGCGGTTCCTGCCGCATGCTGAAGACCGCGGTCATCGGCGCCGGGCGGAGCAGGTCCCGGCCCGGTTCGCTCACCGCGGGGCGGAGCAGGTCCCGGCCCAGTTCGCTCACCGCGGTGGCCAGACGTACCTGGTCGCGGCTGTCCAGGCCGACCGCCTCGGTGATGGTCTTGGCGTGGCGGCGCAGCGCGAACACGTCCCGCTCGGTCCTGATGGGGGTGACCAGCAGCGGGGTCGGGCTGAGGCGGTCGGACACGGGCGGGCTCACTGGGCCGCTTTGGCGATCACTGCGCTGGCGTCGTCACGGCGGGTCGCGGCCAGGCGCAGCAGCCCCGTGGCGATCACCGCGGGCGGATGGTGCAGCATCCCGGCCAGATCGGCGCCTTTCCAGCGTTCGCTGAGCCCGTCGGAGTGCATCACCAGCGCCCCCTGTGCGGGCATCCGGTATTCATGGGTGCGCAGTTGGTGCGTCTGGTGGCCGACGATGCCGGGGTGGGACAGCAACGTGGTGCGGGTGGTCCGGGTGAGCAGGACCGCGGTGATGTTTCCGACGCCGCAGAACAGCACCCGCCCGTCGGGCTCGAGACGGGCGACGGCCACGGCGGCGCCGCGGGTGCCGCGTAGCGCGCGGTGCACTTCTTCCATCACCTGCTCGGGCGTATGACCGGATCCGGTGCGGAACGCCTGGACGGCCGCCTGTGCGGCCAGTGCGGCCAGCGGGCCGTGGCCCAGTCCGTCGCAGGACATGACGAGCAGGCCCTCGCCGGGCCCTGGCACGGCGCCCCGCACGGGCGCAGGACGTCCGCCCCCGTGTGCCGACGCGGGACGGCCGCCCCCGTGCAGGGGCGCAGGACGGCCGCCTCCGTGTGCCGACGCCGGACGGCCGCTTCGGTGTGCCGACGCCGGACGGCCGCCCGAACTCGGCCACGGACCGGCCCGGAGGCCGGCGTCCGCGGCGCTGACCGCGGTGGGACGGGGGCTGGTCAGGTCCGACCAACTGGGCGGTGCGCCGGCGGCCTGGTCAGGGGCTGTCGGCGCTTGGCCGCGCGGCGCCGTTGTCCGCGCGTCCATACGCGCGGCCCACGCGTCGCCGCAGGACTGTTCGCCGCTGATCGGGCGGGTGATGCCTCCGACGGCGGGTTCCCCGGCCGTGGCGGGCGCCGCGGAGCGCGGCCAGAAGCGGGCCAACTGGACAGTGCCGACGCCCGGTTGGGAGTGGATGTCGAAGGTGTCGGCGAGACGCTGTACGGCGCCCAGGCCGATGCCCAGCGTGCCCGCGGTCGACATCCCGTCCCGCAGGGCGGCGGAGACGTCGGCCATGCCGGGACCGCTGTCGACAGCGATCACCTCCACACCTGCCACCACGTTCCCCGCGGACTCGGCGTGGCTGCGCAGCACCCGCAGCAGCAGGGAGCCGTCGACGGCGTGCTTGGTGATGTTGGCCGCCAGTTCCGAGACGGCCAGGACCAACTCGGCGGTGCGCTGATCGCCCAGGCCGATCCGGCGGCCGAGCGCCGCCGCCGCGCCACGGGCGGCGTCGAGCCGGTCGCGGAACCAGGCCACGTCCTCGCAGTCGGCCAGCCCGGGGGAACCGGGGGTCGTCATCGGACCCACTTGGTGATGGTGACGGTGGTGCCTTCGCCGGGTGTCGTCTCCAGTACGAAGTCGTCGACCAGCCGCTTGGAACCGGGCAGTCCCAGGCCCATTCCGCTGTCCGAGGTCCAGCCGTCGGTCATCGCCAGGTCGATGTCGGCGATGCCCGGTCCGTCGTCGGTGAAGACGAGCCGCACGCCGCGCCGTCCGTGCTGCTCCACCAGCAGTGCGGTCATGGTGCCCCCGCCGCCGTGGATGAGGGTGTTGCGGGCCAGTTCACTGGCCGCGGTGATCAGCTTGGTCTGCTCCACCAGGGAGAACCGGCATTCCTGTGCCAGCGCGCGCACCAACTGGCGGGCCTGTACGACCTGGGTGGTGGCGGTGATCTCCAGTACCTCCGGGGTACGGGAGGCGCCGTTCATGCGTCAGCCGCGGCGTCCGGCACGGTGCTTTCGAAGCCGTGCCCGACGCGGTCGTGTTCGAGCATGCGCAGGCCCTTGTCCAAGGTGAGCGCGGTCCGTACGTTGCCGAGCGAGAGGCCGAGTTCGACCAGGGTGATCGCGACGGCGGGGCGCATGCCCACCACGACGGTCTGGGCGTCCAGCAGCCGGGCGAGGTTGGCGATGGTGGCCAGCATGCGGCCGACGAACGAGTCGACGATCTCCACGGCGGTGATGTCGATGATCGCCCCGTGCGCGCCGGTGTCCACCACCGCGGCGGCGAGGTCGTCCTGGAGTCGCATCACGGCCTGGTCGTCGAGGTCGGTCTGGATCGAGACCAGAAGTACCTGCCCGATCCGCAGGACGGGTACCTGCTCGCTCATCGGCCACCGGCCTGCGGCGCCGTACGGGAGACCGTGACTCCGGAACGGCGCAGCGCGTGCCGCAGGGCGTCAGCCAGCGTGGCCTTGGTGACGATGTCACCGAAGTCGATGCCCAGCGCCACGATGGTCTGGGCGATCTGCGGGCGGATGCCGGAGATCGTGCACTCGGCGCCCATGAGCCGGGCCGCCACGACGGTCTTCAGCAGATGCTGGGCGACCTCGGTGTCCACGGCGGGCACACCGGTGATGTCGATGATCGCCTGCTCCGACCCGGTGTCGATCAGTGCCTGGAGCATCTTCTCCATGACCACCATGGTGCGCGCCGAGTCCAGGGTTCCGACCAGGGGGACGCCGACCACGCCGTCCCACAGCTTCACGACCGGGGTGGACAGCTCCAGCAACTGCTCCGCCTGCGCCGCGATCAGCCCTTCGCGGGTACGGGTGTAGACCTCGATGGTGAACAGCCCGAGCGTGTCCAGCAGCGCGGCGAACTGCAGGTACGCCTGCGGGTCGCTGTCCTCGCCCTCCAGCGCCGGCGCCAGGACCTCCCTGAGCGCGAACACGCTCACGGCGGTCTCGGTGGGAGCGAAGCCCTGCATGGCCCGGTTCCGCGACAGTTCGGTCAGCAGCGCACGTACCTCGCCGAACGCCTCGTCGTGCCCGTCCACGCTCCCGCTGCCGAGCGCGGCCAGCAGCGCGGCGTAGATCTCCCGGAGCTCCCGCTCGACCTCGGAACGGCTCACTCGTCCGCCGAGCGAACCGGTCACCTTGTCGGCCCACTCGGCGGCCAGATCCTCACCCCGGACGGACAGCAGACCGATCAAGCGCTTAGCGATGTCTTTGCCAGCCACAGGGAATCCTCTCTCAACGGGATCAAGCGATCCTCGCGGAACTCTAAGCCATACGGGTGAGAGGCAGCCGGGTGATCCCCCGAGGCGCCGCCGCTCCGCTCCCCCACGAAGCGACGCCCCTTCCGCCCCCCGTACCACCGACGATCACGAGAGACGCCAAGCCCACCAACCGGGTCAAACCATTCTGGTCGACGGCGCCGAAGTCGAAACGCCCCGCCCCCCGAGCACGAGGCGGCGTCGCCGCCCCCCTTCGCCCGGCTCCGACGGACCGGACACCACCGCCGTACGCGCCTGGGCCAAATCCACCCCAGCCCGCACACCACCTACGACCTGACCACCGACGACACAGCACACGTGCTGAAGGCGACCGACGCGGGCAGCAACGTCCGGTCCATGACGAACGAGTTCATCGCCAACAACAGCGAGTCGCTGACGAAGACGACCTCGCCGACCGGCGCCGCGCAGTCCACGCTCTACGGCAACACCGCCCCCGCCAGCAAGTACCTGCTCCAGTGGTCTAAGGACGACCTCTCGGGGAAAACGACGACCTACGCATACGACCCGGGCAACCGGCTGACGTCAGTGGCGACTTCGGGGGGGTGGGACCACGTACAGCTACGGCTACGACATACGCGGCAACCGCACCACCGCCACCGGGACAACGGCCGCCCCAACGGCAACGGCCAGCCCGTCATCGAACAGGTCAACTCCACGCCTGCACCGCCTACATCGACCACGACCCCACCACCGTCCTGGCCGGTTCGGTCACTGCTGGCCCGTGGACAGGAGCTGTAGTGGAGGAACAGCCGCTTCCCTCGGACTCAATCCCGAGGGCTACCTTGAGGCCGGCGTCGCCGCGGCCTACTCGCTCCGTTCCTGCCCACTTTCTAAGGCATCACCTGCTCGGTGCTTCCTGTCGGCAGGAAGCACCGAGCAGCACCGAGCAGCACCGAGCAGCACCGAGCAGCACCGAGAGGAGAGTCCCGATCAGCAGGAACCGTGTCGTCGGATTCGCTATCTGGTTTGTGCTTGCGCTAGTGATCACCATGGCCATGATTCTCATTTGGACGACGTCCTGGGCGCGTTGGGAGCAGCTCCTTTGCACGCTCGGTGTCATGGTCGTGGTCATCGGAATGTCTTCGGCGACCTCTGCCAAGAAACGTGAACACTAGCGTGCTCCGTGCTCGTACGCGGCCGCCCCCCGTCCTGAAGTCGGTACCAGAAACTGGAATGGGAACGATACGACCACAACTACCAGATGGGCCGCCGCCCAGAACCCCCCATCGTTTCGTCGGCGGTAACTGCACCCTGCGAGCTAACCGCGACACTCGAACTCGGTTCACCTGATGCCGTCAGATTAATCCATGGTAGACCGTTCGATATACACCGCACAGGAGAGGTTTGGAATGGGTGAATCAGGTCCGAATATGGCGCGGAGAATGGTGATCTTCATCATCATCACGTTCATCGCCGCCGCATTTCTTATCATCCAGGGGAGTAACGAGAAGGGCGCAGGCGGAGCGGCATTCATCTGCATGGGAATCGTTACGCTCGCTGCCGCCGGAACGCTGGCCTATCTCATCCTACGCGGCCTGCGGCGTGAATGAATCTGCTGGGCTGGCAGCGCGAGACAGGACGTATTCGGCGGTGAGAGGTGCGATCTCACTAGGGAGAATCTCGTCAAGCCGCCGCCATGGCGCACTGGGCATCCGTAAGGAGCAGAAAGGTGCCGACTGGCAAGGCGGTCAGTGCGGGGCGGGATCTGCCGTTCCTGCTGGCGCTCGGCGCCGAGGCCGCAGACGCCCGGCCGCACCGGCCAGCGGATCGGTTCTGCAGGTCGGCCGTGGGCGGACGGCCCACCCCTGCGTGCTGAGTGGTGGCTGCGTGGCCAGCACGGCGCGGCGCCCGTCGCAGCCAGGGCCCGAGACAGCCGCGGGCGGGCCGCGCACGACCGGGTGAAGAATACTGGCGGATCTAACGTGTTCCAGCGCCCATTATTCGCGGTAGCCAGCGATCAGGTGTACGTCTATCCGGGCAGGGGCTGCGGAACGATCGGTGCCCCGGGTCACCCCGAAGCATCTGCTGGCCGTCCCCGACCCCGCCCTGCCGTACCGCCCCCTCGTCAGCGTCGGCGACCTCACGAACAAGGGCCACACCGCAGGCGCGATCGGGACCCGAACCGTCTACGGCGGCGGTGGATGGACGGCCTCGGACCGGCCGCTGATCCCTCGACGGCCAGCCCCTCTTCTCCCCCGGCGGATACGATGCCTCTGGCCATCGCGTTGACGGGCCGTCAACCGTCATGGGGACGGCGGCTCGAACGCAATGGCCTCGATGAGCTGACCGTCCACGACCACACCGAAGGCGCAGGGGCCCGGCGCCGGCCCGGCCGCCCGCGCATACGCCGGAACACCGCCGAGGACAACCGCCACTCATGACGAACACACCCCGAGCCAGCGTCGACACACGGCCTCTCGTCCAGTACCGGTCAGTCGTCGTATCGGACGCGGAGTGCCCGCAACCGGGCAGCGACGCACCCTCCGCGAACGGGACTGACCGGGCCCAGGCCGGACGCCACGGCATCATCCTCATGTCCGACGGAAACGACTTCTACCCCCTCGTCCGGCTCCGCCACTGGGACTCTCCGCCACAGCCGCCGGAAGGCACCTGGGACGAATCCCCCACCTTCACCGTCCAATTCCCGACCGGAACCATCTCCGTCAGGCACCTCCTCGGAGGGAGCACCGGTGACAGCATCCCGGTACCCACCGGACCGTACGAGATCAAGGCATACCGACGCGGAAACCCCAGCAAGTCCCACACCGGCGACATGCCCACCCGTCCACCCGCCGACGTCACCGAGGAATGGACCGTCGACTTCTGGCCCGCTCCTGAACAGGCGGGCGCACCCTCATCGTGAGCCGCCGCGATCGCCGTTGGTCTCTCGGCGCAAGGAGAGGGGAACGCTGCCTTCATGCGGGATGTCGAGGCTGCGGAAGGTCCAAGCGGTGTCTGCGGGATAGGGCTGATGTGCCGTGGTCCGGAAGTCCTCACAACGTCGGTGCATAGCCGGGCAGAGGTTGACGCCGTCAGTTGAGGAAGGCGCCGCCCGGCAGAAACACGGGGCCGGACACGGGGGTCCGGCCCCGGAGGCGCACGTTCGGGCGGGCGGCATTATCTCCCTGCGGGGCTGGCGTTGGCGTAGTTCACGCCGCCGCCAACGTCGGGGTTGTAGCCGGTGCCCGACGAACCGTCGACTGCCTGCCGGGCAGGCAGTCGCGGATCCTGGTCGGGCACTGGGGGGCGAGCGCCTGCCGGTGGGCTGCCTGGAGGCACCCGGCCAGGGCCGACAGGATGCCCTGGACAGCCTGGTCGGTCAGGGCGGCTGCGGTGTCGTCGTCCTCAGCGCCGGTCATCGCCTCGGTCAGGGCGCGCAGTTGGTCACTAAATCGGTACCCGCCGCCGCGCCCTCGCCCCCTCACCCGCATACGCGCCCGACGCCGTGCACCACCAACCACTGCGACTCCGCCGGTCGTCGCCGCCCATGACAACGGCACCGTCACCGGACACCCCGCCGCCCTGGCCCTGGCTCCAGGCCGACAACCAGATCACCGGACGCCAACCCGGTAGCGGCTCCCATCAGATGACTGACGCGGGCAGGCAGGCGTACGAACAGTGGAAGAGCGAGCACCGCCCGCCCGTGGAGGATCCCGCGTCCCGGGGGTCTGCCCCAGCTCCCTGGACGGCAGCACGACGCGGTCCTCGCCGCTGCCCGCTGCCCCGACCACCTGGTGGCGGGCACCGACGGGCGGCGTAGCCGGCGTCCAGCACGGTCAGGGCCTCCGGATCGCCCTCGGTCCGCTGGCCTGCGGTGAAGAGCGGCTCGACGGTCGGTCTCCGGGGCAGGGACGACCGAGGAGGGCCGGCCGGGCGTCGAGCGACAGACTTGGTCCCCGCCCTGGTCAGGAGACGTATTCGATGAGTTGCATCATGCCGCGGTCTTCGTGCTGGAGGTGATGGCAGTGCACCAGGGCCCGCCCGGGAAAGTCCTTGAAGCGGACGCGGAGGGTCACCGAGCCGGACTTGTTGATGGCGACGGTGTCCTGCCAGACGGGTGTGTCGAGTGCGCGGCCGTCGACGGCGGTGACCAGGAAGTGGTTGGTGTGCAGGTGGAAGGGGTGATTGGCGTGGCTGGCGGAGTCGTTGGTGAGCGTCCATTCCTCGGTGTCGCCGAGCCGCAGCGTGTGGTTGACGTAGGAGGGGTCGAATCGCCCGTAGGTCGGATCCGACGGGTCAGCCGCGTCGCGGGTGGCGGGGGTCGCGCCGTCACCGGTGATGCGGAAGGCGTGGGTGAACGCCTGCCCGGGGAAGGCGTCCATGTCGCTGTGGAAGGTCAGGGCCCGGCGCCGGGTCACCTCGGCCGGGTCGATGAACGGCGCGGGGCCGGGCAGCTCGGTGGGCAGGTCCATCCGTACGCCGGGTCCCGACTGCACGGTCATGGTGGCCAGCAGGGTGTCCCCGGCCATGATCCGGTAGTTGCCCGGGCGCTGTGCGCGGATCATGACGTCCGCGCGGTTGCCCATGGCCAGGGTGACGCGCTCGCGCTCCACGGGCCGGGTGAAGGCGATGCCGTCCATGGCGATCTGGTGCAGGGTGTGCCCCTCCACCTCGATCGGCAGGACGGTGAACGCGGAGGCGTTGACCAGGCGCCAGCGCTGTACCTCGCCCACGCGCAGTCGCACCTGCGGCCGGTAGTTCCCGTTCACCACGAAGGTCGAGGGAACCGAGCTGAGATCGTCCTCGGCGTGCAGGTCGGGTACCTGGCCCCGGGCGAGCTTCAGTTCGCCGACGCACATCACCAGGTCGCTCGCGGCGGCCACCTGCGGGACCTGGTCGATGGCCCCCTCGACGATCAGGGCGCCCATCAGCCCGCTGGACAACTGGACGGCGGCTGCTCCGTGTACGTGGGGGTGGTACCAGAACGTGCCGCCCTCGTGGTCCGCGGGAATCTCGATCCGGCTGCGGTAGCTGCGCGTGTTCAGGCCGTTGCGCGGGTCGTAGGGGGTGAACTCGCGGAAGACGTTGTCCGCGTTCCCCGTCGGCGAGACGTGCAGGCCATGAGTGTGAACATTGATCGAGTTGAACTTGTGCGGGACGTTGTGGTCGGCGTGGGAGGTCTGGTCGGGGTTGGGCGGCAGGTCGTTGACGTGCTCCAGGTCGAGCACGTCGCCCGGGCGCAGCCGAAGTGTCGGCCCGTTCACATGCCCGTTGTAGAGCCGGAGGTTGACGTTGCCGACGCCGGGCAGCACGCCGCGGGTGAACGCGACCCGCAGAGAGGTCGACAGGACGCCGCCCTTGGAGCGGATGACCGGCGGCTGCGGGAACGGCGCGGGCGCGGCTGCGGCCCGGGGCGCGAGCAGCGCCCCCGTCGCCAGCGCCGGGGCCGACGCCAGCAGCGCACGCCGGCTGACACCACGTGATGAACCCATGAAACGCCTCCACACGATGCCGACCAATGTCGCGTCAAGCATCGCGAAATGCGCAAATGCCTACAAGCACGACACGCCTGACCCTTGATGCGCCGCGTCACTCCGGGAAGCTCTGGCCGTCGGCGCCGACCCGCCGCACCTCGCCCCGGCCTTCCACCTGTCCCCCACCGCCGCGACCCGCTGCGGGGTCGTCGCGCAGGGCAGACAGAGAGGACCGACACGGCTGCTGTCGAGGAGCCGCCGTTAAACCAGTGGCGTCCCCGTGGACGAACCTCATAGCTTGTACGCCCATGACCGATACTCCGGAGATGCGCCCGAATCCGCGCGACCTCGGCCGGGTGTTCAACGACGTGCCGGAGCTCTACGACCGGGTCCGGCCGGGCTACCCCGACGAACTGTTCGCGGACCTTGTCGCCGTCACCGGCACGGACGACAGGTCGTCGGTGCTGGAAGTGGGCTGCGGCACCGGTCAGGCGACGCGCTCGCTGGCAGCACTCGGCTGCTCAGTGACCGCCGTCGAGCCGGGCGCGGAGATGGCCGCGCTCGCTCGCCAACGGATCGCGTCCTTCGGCAACGTCGACGTCGAGACGTCGACGTTCGAGGAGTGGGACGATCGCGGCCGACGCTTCGACGCTCTCGTGGCCGCGTCGTCGTGGCACTGGGTCGACCCGTCGATCGGCTGGCAACGGGCGCACGACGTGCTCCGTCCCGGAGGCTGGATGGCGGTGCTCGGCCACGTCGTTGTCCGCCGGCCGGGAGAGCAGGAGCTCTACGCCGAGACCGCCGATCTCCACGAGCAGCTCTGCCCCGGGAACCCCGACTGGCGTCGTCCTCCCCTGGAGGACGAGGTGCGCGCCACCGACCAGGGCTGGGGCCTGGTCGACGATCCCGGAGGACTGTTCGGCCCCCCGATCGTGCGCTGGTACCCGACCGTGCAATGGTTCGACGGAGACGGCTTTGCCGATCACCTCCGCTCGTTGTCGCTGTACCGGAGGCTCGACCGCGACATCCGTGAGCCCCTGCTCGACGCGGTAGCCGAGCGCGTCCGCACGCGGATGGGCGACCGAGCAGCACGCCGCTATCTGAGCGTCCTCCGGGTCGGACAACGCGCCGAGTGAGCCACCCGCGCCGTGCGCGCGGATCGGCCGTGGACTCGACCGTGGGCGTGGAGATTCCGCATCGCGACGACTGGGCGCGCTCCACCGAATGGCGGCGGGCCCAGGCATTTCCCGCGAACAGCGGCTCGACAGCGCCCCGCCGCGCCTCCCCTCGCGCGGCAGGGCATGTGGCACCCGTTAGCGCTACTTGTCGAGGTAGTCCCGGGCTGCATCCAGCGTCCCGGCGACGTAACCGCCGACCGGCAGGTTCAGCCCCTCGTACTGGCCCTCCTCGTCCAGGCTGCCGTCCGGCTGGTAGAGGCGCACGATCGGCGTGGGAAGCTCATTGGGATCCAGCGGCGGATCCCACCCGACGACCCGGCCGAGGTAGGACCGGTCGTCGTCACGGGCCGCGTAGTACAGCAGGTAGTGCGCCGGATCGACGTAGAAGGGTGCCGCGGGGTGCTGTCCCGGCCCGCCGGTCTGCGGCTGCGGCCACTCCCCGGTCGTGGATGCCGCCCGCCACGCCTGTTCGACGTCCTCGGCGGTCCGGCCGATCCACCAGCGCTCGGTCACCTCACCCAGTGAGACGTACTCGGGCTCGCCCTCCACCCCGCCGGTGCCGACGAAGCGCACGACCGGCTCTACGGCAGAGGTGTTGATGGGATGCAGGTACCGGTAGAAGGCCACGACGCGCCCCACCCGCAGGTGGCCGTCCCGGTCCTCGCCGTAGAAGAAGCGGCCGTGCCGGTAGTAGGTGTCGGTGATGTCCTCGTAGACCGGCCAGTGCTCGAAACGGGGATTCCGGTAGTGCATCGTGATCTCCCTGTGGTCGCCGCAAAGCACCACAGGGTACTGCCCGGAGGCTCAACTCACCTTATTGCGCTGGTAGTTCACCGGCAGCCCCGGGCCGCGCGGGCTCACCGCCGGTTGAGACGATCTTGGTCCCGGGTGAAGTTGCGCTGACCTGGTCGGCGGGCCCTTCGTGCACCGTCGGGACGACAGGATGTGAACCTGCGACTCCTTGATCACCAAATCGCGAAGTCCTCCATCGCTCACTACCGCGCACCGCCTGTGGACCCCGCTTGCTCCCTGGCAACCTGGGCCCGCACCTCACAAGACGTCCCTTCTCCGGTCTGCCTCACCTGGCGGCATCTGACAGTCGAACATCGCCGCCGTGTTCCAACGCCCCGCACGCAATGCGTTGTTCAGGGCGGTCGCGAGACTCGGTCCAGCGCCAAGGGGCTGGACGTAGTGGGCACTGTCCGTGCCCGCCGTGCCCGCGTGGAACTCCATGCAGCGGCGGGCTGTACTCGGTTGGAGTAGGCGATGCCGATGTGGGGGCGCAGCGTCGGGGTGGGGTGTAGGCCGGACAGCCCCGCGGCGCGAGTCGCTGTGTCGAGGTGGGAGTGGAGCCGACGGACGGGGGTCCAAGGTGCGAGGCTGTATCGGACGGCGCCGCGGGAGCCTGTCATGGGGATGGCGTGCACGGTAGCCGCCGACGGCAGGTGGTGTCCGGCCAGGTCAACGAGACGGGCGAGTTGGCGTTCGGTGACGTCGTGGGCCAGTCCGATGCGGCCGAGAGCCGGTGCGGTCGATGGCGTCGAAGCCCCAGACCGGTGAGGACGGTCCGGCAGCGCTCTGCCTGGTCTGCTAGGTCCGGGTCATCGGTGAAGGGCACGAGCCAGTAGTAGGCGCGTATCGCTTCGGTCCAGCCCGGCCGGTCCCGGTGGTTGGTCGGAACCGGATCTTGACCGCCCGACCCTCGTCCTCGCCGCCCAGGAGATAACAGTCCCAGGGGCCCGGCTGCGCCTCACCGGCCTGCAGTCGCTGGCCGCTCCGCCCACACCGCGCGGCCGGCCCTTCTCCCGCAGCCTCAGGAAATCCGCCCCCAGGGCTGCGCGCCGCCACGGCCGAAGGCCGCGAGACGCCGGAGCGGGCGCCGCCCGAAGACCCCAGCATCGCTGACGTGGACGAACCGGCCGTCGACTGCCGACAGCTAGAGTCAGGCACCGCGCCGACCAGCCCTGCCCGCCCGACTGGCGCCGGGCCGCGGACTACCAGAGGGAGTTCCCGCCCGACTGGCGCCGGGCAGCGGGCTACCAGAGGGAGTTTCTGACCTGCCCGTCGTGCAGGGTCACCACCTGCGTGCCCGGAGTGTGCATCCAGTCGAGGACAGCCTGGAACTCGGGCCACCGCGTGGAGGTGATCTTCCAGTGCCTGCTGATGTCGGCGCTGGTCCGGTAGCACTCGTTGAGGACGTACACCGTCCGACCCGTCAGCGCCGAGGCCGGGTCCAGCGGGTCGGCCCGCTCCGGACCCTTCGCGAGGCCGTAGGCGACCAGGAAGGACTGATGAGTGCTCCTGACGAAGCGGGCATGACTGTCCCACAGGCGGTCGCCGACAGCGACGTTCTTGGCATCCGTGGTAACGGCGATGGTGAGCAGATGGTCCTGGGCTGTGCAGGGGTTCAGCGATGCGGTGTGCCGCGCCGCTGCCTGCGGAACCGCTGCGGCCGTACCGTAGCCCAGAGCAGCCACACCCCCCGCCGCCACAACCGCTCCTACGGCAGCGCACAGTGCAAGCCGCTTGCCACGCGTGAGTTGACTTGGCACAGGAACATCCCTTCGTGCGAACAGATCTCCGCGGGTCCCGGAAGCCGACTCGTAAAGCGGGCCCGGCACCACGCACCCATCCCCAGTAGGCGGCTCCCCGCGTGCCCACGCCTGCCGGACCGGTCAAACAGGTGACTACGAATCCAGCCCCCGCCACAGAACTCGCGGACTTAAGGCGGCTGGGAAAGCTTCCAGTTCCCGACGGATGGCCTCTTCGTCGCGCAGAGCGAGCGTGACCGGAAGATCAGCAACGGAAGATCCCACGCCCCGGATGCCGCAAGGTGGTACCGGCTCGGATGTGGTAATGGGTCGAGCGCCCGAACCTGCGGCGAGTCAGGCGATGCACCTGCCCTGTCCCCCAGCGGAGCAGGGGGACAGGGTGTGGCCTGCGGATGGTCCGGCTGACGGGTGGTCGGGGGCGGTCTCGGGATGGCGGCTCGGGGACGTGGTGGAGGAGGGATGGCAGGCGGAGGAAACGGAGGGTGCGCGCCGACCGTCATGACGCCTCCGGCAGCGCCCGGGAATTCCAGACCGACCGGGATGCACTAGCGATACGCGCGTACGGCTCAATGCCTGTTGCGTTCACATTCTCCGTGTGACCGGCTATGAACGCGGTCGTTTATTGGCAGCCTGACATCGCGGCTGATGCGAGATTACAGGTGGGTTTTCGTCGGTCTCCTGGCTACGGAGAGTCGCCTTGCCCGACTGACGGCTGGATCCTCGCCCGCCGCGGCCCAGGTGCGCGGGGTACCGGCAGGGCGCGGTAGCTTACCCGGGTGAGCCTCCTTGATGATGTGGCCGAGCGCGACGGCTGGCGGTGCTGGGTGTGCGACGAACCGGTCGACCCCAAGATGTCGGTGAACGACCCGCGGGGGCCCAGTGTGGACAGCCGGACCGCCGACCGGAAGGCCAAGGTCGCCGAGCGACTGGCGCACCGCGGCTGCAACACCCGCAAGGGCGCGGTCGAGGTGGTCATCGCTTGGCCGGACCGCCTGTACGTGGTCGAACCCGCGCCGCTGATTACCGTTGCCGGAAGACTGGAGCGCAAGGGGGGCCGCGAGATGGTGGGCCGTTGTCCGACCCGGCGGGACGCCCAGGAGGCCGCGGATTGGCTGGTGGACCGGTTCTCCCGACTGGTTCCCGGGCTGCCGGTGACCGCCGAAATCGAGCCGGGCGGCGGCCAGTTCCTCGTCATCCTGGCCACCGGCCGCCGCTGACCGGGCAGTTCGCCAGCCCCCGCACGCGTCGCCCGCCTGCGCGCGAGGGGCCGGTCGGTGACCGCCTCCCCCGGCATCCTGTCCGCCGACCCTGTCAAAGCCCAGGTGGAATATCTGACACCGCCGGCACAGAAATACCAGCAGACCGACCGCAGCATTTCGTGCCTTTAGCGGCCAGTAATCGGAGATCCAGCATTACCGCTGGCGGCATGCTATGGTTTCCCCAGTTGCAGTTGTGGTTCCCAAAGACTTCAAGTGCCTTCACTGCTGTAAGCGGTGGAAGCACTTTTGTATTTCCGGTGCATTCCGGATGGGGCAACCTCGCGGCGACGCGGAGGCCGCACAGTGCGGGCTCCGGGCACTGCCCCGAAGGAGATATGACATGGCTACTGGCACCGTGAAGTGGTTCAACGCGGAAAAGGGTTTCGGCTTCATCGAGCAGGACGGTGGCGGCGCTGACGTGTTCGCCCACTACTCGAACATCTCCGCTTCCGGCTTCCGCGAGCTGCAGGAGGGCCAGAAGGTTTCGTTCGACGTCACGCAGGGCCAGAAGGGCCCGCAGGCCGAGAACATCGTTCCCGCCTGACGCTCACGCGTAGCAGTAGGCCGGGGCCCGCACCTTGGGGTGCGGGCCCCGGCCTACTTGGTTTTCCCCCCGCCCCCGGCCGCCATGGCAGCCCGCGCGCCTTCCCGGCCGCCCGGAGGAGCACCTCTGCCGCAGCGCGGAAGTCCAGCCTCGGTCCGCCATCAACGTGTGAGTACCGCTGGTGCCCGCGGGAACGACCGGACAGCTCGTCGAGAGCTCCAGATGGCCCGCTTCGTACATTCACTTTCATCGGTTCGTTCCTGTGCTCCCTGTGCGGCTCGTCTGCCGCCGGGGATCCCTCGACGCACCGCATCGAGGAAGGTTCTCCGTGAACCGCACTGTTCGCTCCACCGACCGCTACTCCCGCACCCGCTCCCCGGGTTCCGGCTCCGGCTCCGGCTCCGGCTCCGGCTCCGGCCGTGGTGGATACCGCGGCGGCCAGGCCCCGAGCCGTTCCGGCGGCCCTTCCCGCTCCGGCGGCTACGGCGGCCGGCGGCCCTCGGCCCCGCTGGGCGAGTTCGCCCTGCCGGTCTCCGTCACTCCGGCCCTGCCGCCGGTGGAAACCTTCGCCGAGCTCGACCTGCCCGCCACTCTGCTGACGTCGCTGGCCACGCAGGGAATGGCCGTGCCTTTCCCGATCCAGGCCGCGACACTGCCCAACTCCCTCGCGGGACGTGACGTGTTGGGCCGCGGGCGCACCGGCTCCGGCAAGACCCTCGCCTTCGGCCTGGCCCTGCTGGCCCGTATCGCTGGTCAGCGCGCCGAGTCCCGGCAACCGCTGGCCCTGGTGCTGGTTCCGACCCGCGAACTGGCCCAGCAGGTCACGGACGCCCTCACCCCGTACGCCCGCGCCCTGCGGCTGCGGATGACCACGGTCGTCGGCGGCATGTCCATCGGCCGGCAGATCAGCGCGCTGCGCGGCGGAGCGGAAGTCGTCGTGGCGACGCCCGGACGGCTCAAGGACCTCATCGACCGCGGCGCGTGCCAACTGGGCCAGGTCGGCGTCACCGTCCTGGACGAAGCGGACCAGATGGCCGACATGGGCTTCATGCCGCAGGTCACCGCGCTGCTCGACCAAGTGCGCCCCGACGGCCAGCGGATGCTGTTCTCCGCCACCCTGGACCGCAACATCGACCTGCTGGTGCGCCGCTACCTCAACGACCCGGTGGTCCACTCCGTCGACCCGTCCGCCGGCGCGGTCACCACCATGGAGCATCACGTTCTGCACGTGCAGAACACGGACAAGCACGCCACGACGACCGAGATCGCCGCGCGTGACGGCCGGGTGCTGATGTTCCTCGACACCAAGCACGCCGTCGACAAGCTCACCGAGCACCTGCTCAAGAGCGGTGTACGGGCGGCGGCGCTGCACGGCGGCAAGTCGCAGCCGCAGCGCACCCGTACCCTCGCGCAGTTCAAGACCGGGCACGTCACGGTGCTGGTGGCCACCAACGTGGCCGCCCGCGGCATCCATGTCGACGACCTCGACCTGGTGGTCAACGTCGACCCGCCCGCCGACCACAAGGACTACCTGCACCGCGGTGGACGCACCGCCCGCGCCGGTGAGTCCGGTCGCGTCGTCACCCTGGTCCTGCCTCACCAGCGCCGCGAGATGACCCGTCTGATGACCACCGCAGGCATCACCCCGCAGACCACCCAGATCCGGTCCGGGGAAGCCGAGTTGAACCGCATCACCGGAGCCCGCACGCCTTCCGGTGTGCCCGTCACCATCACCGAGCCAGTCGCCGACCGCACCAGGCGCAGCACGTCCGCCGCCTCCGCGCGCGGCCGGCGCAGCCGCCCCGCCGCGGCCCGGCGCTCCGCCCGTCCGACCACGGCCTCGACGGAGACCCAGGGCCGCCGTACCGCACTCAGCCCGGCGGCCTGAACGCCGCCGGACCGCACTCACCAGGGCGAACCGGCTCCTGTCCCCATCCCCCCTCATCTCCGCGAGGTCCCATGCGCTGCATCATCGCCCACTTCCCCTTCGACCTCACCAAGAGCGGCGTGCAAGCGTCCATGAAGGGCATCAAACCCGAGGTCGTCACGGGCGAGTACGTGATCATCGGCCGACGCCACTACCCCGTGAAGCAAGTGGGAGAGGTGATCACCCGCCAGGACCGCCGCGACTTCAGCGCCGCCGAGATGACCCGCGCCCTCCTCAGCCTCGGCTACACCTGCCGCAACATCGCCCCCCACGTCCCCGCCACCGCCTCCAGTTCACTCCGGACAGCCCAGTCACTGCTCGGCATCCCCGTGACAGCCTGACCCACGGGGAGAACCCGCACTCGCGGCACACCGGCGGGCGGGCTCCTGGCTCCGAGCAGCAGGCGCCCGATTCCGCCTCGTCCCAAGCGCGGAGGTCACTCCTCGGCCCGCGCCAACCCGGCCAACGGCCGTGCCAGGCTTCCGATTCGAGCGGTCGCCGACCCTTGCATGTCGCGGGCGGACTCTCAGCCCGCGGTCGCCGACCCTCGCATGTCGCGGGCGGACGCTCAGCCCTCTGCCCCACCAGCCGTCGGCGGGGCAGATACCAGGGGCCTCTCGGGCGACGCCCGAGGAAGAGGGCTGCGGGCGGCCTCGCCGCAGATGCCCGCGTCCACCAGCCCGTGGGGCCGCGCCAGCCGCGTGATTGACGACTGGTTCTTCCTTTTCACCGGTGCACGGACAAGAAAATTCCACAAAGATGCGGAGTTCGCGAATCTGTTGCCGCACGCCGAGCGAGCAGGAGTTACAGAATGGCCACAGGTACTGTGAAATGGTTCAATTCAGCTAAAGGATACGGATTCATCGAGCAGTCGGGCGACGGTGAAGACGTCTTCGCGCACTACTCCAATCTCGTCAACGACGCTCTTCCTGGGCTGACCGAGGGCCAGAGGGTCCACTTCGACATCGGGCAGAACCCAAGGGGTCTGTACGCGGAGAACATCACCTGCGACTGACGCCGGGCCACTCCCGGCCCGTCCCAGTCGGCTCGCTGTCCGGTGGCTCCGTAGCGTGGACACGGCGGTCTTCCCGGTCCGGACCCCTCCGCGATCCGAGGGTCGCGGCCCGCCCCGACACACGGCTCGTTGAGCCGGACACCCGTACCGGAAAAGACCTGCGGCTCTCGTGAGTAGTGCCGATCTTTCTCCGTACGCTTGGTCAAGCACCCGAGCACAGCGGGCCCCCCGTGGTCGATCACCATCTCTCCTGGCAGGCCCAAGGATTGGCCATCGCCGGGACACCACAAAATCGGATTCGACCACCCGCGTGCAGCGAGCCACGCGTCCCCGGCTTCGGCCCGGCGACCACCCGCTCCACCACGACGCCCACCACGCCATCCGCGGCAGAGGACCGGTGGCCGGGCCCGCCGGCGGAAGGTGCACCAGCGGTGTCCGGGACGACGTCGGGTGGCGTGTCGGCGCCAGGCCGGGGATCACGCTCAGGAGCCGGCGGCTGAACGTCTTCGGCGATCATGTACACATGTGAGGAGCACCTCCGCGACCCGCAGAAGCTCCCTCGCGTCAGGGACACCGGTCAGACGTCGGCCCGGTCGCCGGGTTGGGACCGGCGTAGTTGTTCGTTGATGCGCTGCGCTTCCTCGAGCTGGTCTTCGAGGATCACGATGCGGCAGGCCGCCTCCACCGGGGTGCCCTGGTCGACGAGCTCGCGGGCGCGTGCCGCGATGCGCAGTTGGTAGCGGGAGTAGCGCCGGTGGCCGCCCGCGGAGCGCAGCGGAGTGATCAGGCGGGCTTCGCCGATCGCGCGGAGGAAGCCCTGGGTGGTGCCGAGTAGCTCGGCGGCCCGGCCCATGGTGTACGCGGGGTAGTCGTCGTCATCGAGACGCCCGTTCGTGTCGCCTGCTGTCATCGCACCTCTCTGCGGAACGCGTGGAGGGGCCCCGGTGCCATACCGGCACCGGGGCCCCGAAGGAACTGCTACACCATCTGCCGACCTGCTATTGCGTCGGCCTACTGTGTCCGCACCGCCACCAAAGGGTGAGCGGCAGGTGCGGGGATCGCGGTTGCTTGACCGGAGACCACCTCACTATCGATGTCCTGCGGTACCCGGACTCAACACTCCGCCCGGGCGATCCCGATGGCGCTCAACTCCTCCGTTCTTCCCTCTGGATCAACTGCTTGCCAAACGTGAACTGCACACTTCTCGTACTGCTAATGGCCTCTACCAGCACCACTCTTCGACAGCCAGCCCCGTCGCCCGTCCTGCGTCTTCTCTGGCTTGGAACCCCACTGCCGAACCTCCCGGTGCGCGCGCCCGCAGCCGACGCCTTCACCGAGGTACTGCTCACTGACTTCGCTGCTGGTTACCGCACACTGCACTTACCGCTACTACCGCTGCGGTCCTTCTCACGGCGGCCCCTGATCACTGCGGGCCACCCGGTCCGGTCGTCAGTCCCATCGCCCGTCTGGCAACATCCCTGGCTTTGGAACTCCACCACCGTACCGACCTGCGTCATGTGCGTACTGCCTCCCGGCAGTTCGTCTCTGCCGGGCCCTCTGTCTCTCTGGGTACAAGAGAAACCGTACCCACGCCACCACCAAATGTCTACTCCGGCCATCACAGATTTTCAGTCACCGGGGGCCGAGGTAACCTGCCACCAACTCCGACGCCGGCGTCTTCGTCGGCCCCCACGGGGGACGGATCACCACCGCCGTCCTGCGCGACGCCACCCACCGGGACGACGTCGTCCAGACCCTCGGCTACGAACACCTGCACCGACACGACCTGAGACACACCGGCCCGACCTGGACGGCGGACACCGGAGTCCCCCTGCACGTCCTGCGGTTGATCGCCGTCCACGGCTCCCCGCAGACCACCCAGCGCCGCCTCCAACGCCTCATCACACGGAAACCTCTGCCGACAAGCCGAAGGGCCCGCTGGCCTGGCTAAATGCCAGTCCAGCGGGCCCTTCGTGCACCGTCGGGACGACAGGATTTGAACCTGCGACCCCCTGACCCCCAGTCGCGAAGGCCAAGGGAATTTCCCCGCCATTCGGGACCAATCCCCCGCGCATTACGCCTAGTTATGCGTCCATCGCTCACTACCGCGCACCGCGTGTGGTCCCCGCTTGGTCCCCTGCCGTAACGGACGAGACGGTCGCCCGAGCCCGCGCTGCGGCCGAGCGCCTGATCGAAGCCGGTGATCAGGCTCAGGGTCTGACGGCACTTGCGGGCAACCGCAAAAAGGTCCTGGGCGCGTACGGATGGTGGCGCCACGACTGGTCGGGCTGCTGCAGCAGCTGGCCGACGAACCATGGTCCGTCCCCCGACCCCTGTTCGCTCAGACCACTCCAGGTCCACCACTGCTGTTCGCGGGTCTGGTCCCGCGGAAGCCGATTTCGACGCACTCCATGACACAGAAGCTGAACCGGCACAGAATCTCGTGCCGCGCGGCCCCCAACTCTGCCCTCGCCACCAATCTCCCCAGCCCCCTCCTCGCCGACCTGACCGGCATGCAACGCCACACCGCGATCCGCTGGGTCGCCTACATCAGATGCGACTGGACCGAGTACGTGGCGGCACGAGCCGAGGACGAGGGCCACAAGCGGGAGAAGAAGCCATCCACCAATTGCAGGTAACCCATATCGTCGTGTCATGAGCGAGGCGATCCGGGCACACGGCCTCTACTACCCCTTCTTCCGGATACGTGATTGTCGCGCGTCAGACTTTGTGGCAGAGCCTGTTTCTTGCGGGCTCTGTCGTGTGAAGGAGTCTGATCGATCATGGTGAGACCGCCGGCGCTTCC